>NZ_JBIWMK010000003.1:33464-392488 GCF_044766605.1 Nocardiopsis sp. NPDC101807
CGTGGTTTGGGCCCCCCGGGCCCGCGGGGGGCGGGGGGCGCGCCACGGGGGGGGGGGCGGGGCCCGGCCGCGCCGGGCCCCCGGCCGGGGCGGGGGGGGGCGCCGCGGGGGGGGGGGCCCCCCCCGCCGCGAGCGCCTCCGGCGCCAGGGGCTCGGGGGCGGGGGGACGGATCAGCCCCGGCGGCCCCAGGCGTTCCATCAGCTCCCGCCAGAGGGCGAAGACCGCCAGGTCCTGCTGGGCCGACCGGAGCGGGTCCCCGCCCTCGGCGACGGCCGCGGCGAACCCGTCGAGGGCCTCGCCGATGGCCTCGGGCCACAGCTCGGAGAAGATCTCGGAGATCCGGGGCGGCGGACCCGCCTGGCCCAGGACCGCCGACGCGGGCAGCCGCAGCGACTCGGCCCCGGCCCCGGGCGTGAACACCAGCCGGTGCCCGGGGTCGCGGGGCGAGTGGATCCGCGGGTGCCACAGCACGGGCCCGTGGGTGTCGGCCAGGGTCAGGACCCCGCCTTCGGTCCCCACCGCCACGCGGTGCCAGAAGAGGGAGTGGTTGTCCCGGTCCCCGGGGTGGATCTGGTTGTGCACCCGCAGTGTCAGCGGGGCCCCGGCGATGGCCCCGTGCAGCAGGCTCAGCGGCGCCTCCCCCTTCGCCGCCGCGACGACGTCCTCGGCCGGTGGAACGGGATCGCCCAGCCTCCAGGGGCGGGTGCCGCCCAGGGCGCGCGCCAGGATGTCGATCAGGGGGGCCAGGACGTGGACCGGGGCCGCCGCGTCGACGAACAGGACACGCTGGAGTCCGCGCAGTCTGCGCGCCGCCCCGATGAACTCGCGCACCGGGGCCACGTGGGGGTAGTGGGTGTTGACCTGGAACTGCCGGCCGGCCTTCCTCGCCGTGCGCAGGGACTCCGACAGCTCGTCGGGGTGCAGCGGGTGCTCCTGGAGCACGTGCACGCCCCTGGCGAGCAGGGTGCGCGCGAGTTCGGACCCCTGGCCCCCCATGACCGCCGCGGGCACCGCCACGACGGCCGCGTCGACGTCGGCGGGGAGCTCGTCCGGGGAGGTGTGGCAGGGCACGCCGTGCCGTTCGGCCAGTTCCCGGGAGTGGCTGCTGCCGGTGGAGAGGAGTCCCACGAGGGTGAACCCGGGATGGCGCCGGACGGCGTCGATGTAGAGGCGGCCGAAGTTCGTGCCGCAGACGACGGTGCGCAGCGGTGCGGGCGCGTTCACAGCTCACCGTCCTCGACGGCCTCGTCCGCGTCGCCGGGGGCCGGCGGCGCGGCGGCGTGGTGGTGGACCGCGAACTCCGCGTCCCCGTTGGCCCTCAGCGCCTCCACCGTGGCCCGCGGGTCCATCGCCTGGGCCGCGTAGTGCAGCCCCCCGCCGATGCGTCCGGCCAGGACGTCCAGGGCCGCGAGCGCCGCGACGGCCCCGGTGAGCCGGTAGCTGCTGTCGCAGTGGACCACGCAGGTGCGTGCCCAGTCCCGGCCCGAGAGGCTGAACACCAGCCGGTAGTAGGGCACGCCGCCCGCGGCGTCGACCTCGGCGGCGCGCCGGATGCGCCCGGTCACCGCGTCGCGCTGCTCGGCGGTGTCCATCGGCAGGGTCGGCAGCGCGGTGAGCAGCTCGCGCACCTGTGTTCCGGGGAGGACGTTGTACCAGTCGGCCTCGGCCAGGCCCATGCGCGCGGCCAGGCGCTCCACCTCGGTGGTCAGGAGCGGCTGCAGGGCGACCGGGTGGGGGAAGTAGGGGGCCCGGGCGCCGTCGGCCACGCGCAGGACCCCCGGGGCGCGGCGGCCCTGCCGCCAGGCCGCGAGGGGGTGGCCGAAGCGCTCGCCGTCCGCTCCCCCGGTGTCCAGGGAGAGCACGATGTCGGCCGCCACGCTCTCGGTCGCGTGTTCCAGCCCGCCCGCGTAGCCGGTCATCCTGAGCGCCGGACCGTCGGCGGGGCCGGCTCCGGCGAGCCAGAGGGGGACCAGTCCCGCCAGGCCGGGGACGGTCCCGGCCGACAGGACGACGCAGCGGTCCGGCCCGACCGCGCCCGACTCCGTGAGGGACTCGTGGACGGGGTCGTCGCCCATGACGTCGACGACGTCGGCGCCCGCGGCCAGCCCGGCCAGCGCGACGGTGTCCTTGAGGAGGTAGCTGGGACCGGCGCAGTTGACCAGCAGGGTGCAGCCCGCGCTGAACCGGGCGAGCGAGGCGGGGTCGCAGGCGTCGACCCCGACGGTCTCGCTGCCCTCGGGCCAGGGGCCGGAGGGGACGGCGGAGGGCCGCCGGGCCCCCAGGCGCAGGGGGCCCGCCCCGGCCGCGGCCAGGGCCGCGGCGGTGTGGCGCCCGACCGCGCCGGAGGCGCCGATGATGCCGATCACGACGTCTTCCCTTCGATGATCTCGTGCAGGTGGTCGTCGACCGTGGGGACGTTCTCACCCGTCATGCAGGTGAAGTGCTCGCCGGGGATGTCGCGGGTGCGCAGTTCGCCGAGGCAGATCCTCGCCCAGTGGTCGGCGATGGTGTCGGCGCTGCCGGGGAAGGGGTAGGCGCCGTTGTGCCGCAGGAAGGTGATGTCGCCCGCGTAGGGTTCGGCCCGGTGCCGGCTCAGCGCGAAGGTGCTCTGCTGGTAGGTGCGCAGGGCCCGCAGCAGGCCCTCGGGCTGGTAGGTGTCGGCGAGCTCGGGCGGCAGCGCCTCGCACATGCGGGTCACCCGGGCCATGCGCGGCACCGCCTCCAGGGCCTCGAAGGCGGCCGCGACGTCGGCGAACTCCCCGTCCAGGTCGGCGATCGCGCCGTCCAGGACGGCCTCGGGAGAGCGGTCGAGCACGGCGGAGACCGCCTCGCCCACGCGCTCGGAGTCGGCGGGGAACCCGATGTGGGACGGGTCCATGCCCATCATGAGCGAGAAGGAGTACTCGGAGAGCAGCTCGTCGTCGATGCGGAAGGTCGGGCTGTGGCTGCTGATGACCGTGAGGCTGCGAACGGTGGCGCCGGCCTCGGCGAGCCCCCGGGCCACCTCGGTGGCGATGACCCCGCCCACGCAGTAGCCGACGACGTCGACCCGCGTGTGCCCGGCGTCGAGCAGGGCGCGCACGTATTCGGCCGCCGTGCGGTCGATGAGCCCGTTCGGGTCGGCGTTGCGGAAGTTCTCGGGCGCCGGCAGCTCCAGGCCCACCAGCCCGTGCCCTCCACCGGAACGGGCGCGGAGCCGGGTGACCAGGGGCCGGTACGGCAGCAGGGTCCCCGTTCCGGCGTGCACGAGCACGGTCACCGGGGCGCCGGGCTCGGGCCGGATCAGCTCCACCAGCGGCGAGTTCTCGGCCTCCGCCTCCGCCTCGGGGGCGGAGAGCTCCCGCAGGTAGGCGGCGAGGCCGGCGATGGTCGGCCGGCGCAGCAGGTGGCGCAGGACGACCTCCCACTCGAGGTCCCATTCGTGGCCGGCCAGCCCGTCGCGCAGCCGTCCGACGATCCGGGCCACCAGCAGCGAGTCGCCGCCCAGCGCGAAGAGGTCGTCGTCGCGTCCGATGCGCTCCGTCTCGAGCAGCTCGGCCCACAGGGCCGCCAGTGCGCGCTCCAGGTCGTCGCGGGGGCTCTGGTCGCCGGCCTCCTCGGCGGGTCCGGCGCCCAGTTCGAGCGACCGCTTCTCCAGTGCGCCGCGGTTCAGCTTGCCGTTCTCCGTCCTCGGCAGGGCGTCGACGACCTCCCACTGGGAGGGCACCGAGTACTCGGGGAGCAGTTCGTGGCCGCGGCGCGTCAGCGACGCCACCTCGACCGGCTCCAGCAGGGGTTTGGCCCGGACCAGGTAGAGGTGCTGGCCGAAGGCCCGGGCCGTTCCGGTGTCCTCGGGGAACGCGGCGGCGACCTGGTGGCCGCGGCCTCGGAACAGCTCCTGCCACTGCTCGTGGCGCAGGAACGTCTGCTCCTGCTCCCGGCGGACGTCGGTGAACGGTCCCGCGTGCTCGGCCGTGAACTCCGCGGAGATCCGGAGCGCGTGGTCGTCGTCGTCGGTGTTGGCCAGCAGGAGCATCCACCCGCCCGGCGCCACCAGGGTGGAGAGGCGCTCCAGGGCGGCTTCCACGTCGGGGAGGTTGTCCAGGACGCCGACGCAGACCAGCAGGTCCACGGAGTTGCGGGCCAGGCCCTGTCCGGCGGGGTCCTGCGCGGGGTCGAAGGCCGCGCAGCGCACGCGCGGGTCGTCGGAGAAGTCCTGCTCGAACACGGACCGGTTCTGCGCCGACGCGTCGGTCCCCAGGTAGTCGACCCGGTGGTCGGCCAGGGCGGGCAGCAGGTCGCCGGCCACGCCGCCGCCGCGCAGCCCGACCTCCATGATCCGCAGCGGTTCGGCGGTGTCGCGGGTGCGTGCGATCTCGGCCGCCGCGGCGGCCAGGACCGAGCGCAGCGCGGAGGATCCTGCGTTCGCGGCGTAGGCGGCGGTCAGCGCCCGCGGGTCGGCGCCGGAGAACGGCCGGGCCGCCTCCTCCCGCCCGGCGACCAGGTCGGACAGGTGCTCGGCTCCGGCACGCACCGCGGCGAACAGTTCGGGGCTCCACCGCGCCCGCTCCTCGAGGCGGGCGGCCTCGTCCCAGGCGCGGGCGGTGGCCTGCGGGCCGGGGGCGCGCAGGCCGGCGAGCTTCCCGCCGGGGGTGCGCTCCAGGAGGCCGTCGGTGACGAGCCCCCGGATCCAGCGCCGCACCAGGCGGTGGTGTGCGGGGGCCGCTCCCAGCGCGTCGCACACCTGTTCCGGTGAGAGCTCGCCGCCCCCGGCGAAGGCCGGGGCGAGCGTGTCGGCGATGGAGGACGCGGCCGCCTCGGCGAGCGCGGCGCGGAACGCGGCGAGTCCGTCGAGGTCGGCCCGCTGCCCGGCCTGCCGGGCGGCGTCGCGGACGGCGGGGAGCAGCGTCCGCGGGAGCGGGAGGGGGGTGTCGCGGCGGGCGGGTTCGACGAAGGCCGTCAGGCTCTGGCCCGCGCCCGTGGGCCCGGATCCGCGCCCGCCGGTGAGCACGACCGCCGCCGCGCCCACCTCCGGCAGCGACTCCACCGCCGCCTGCACCTCGCCGAGCTCGATCCGGTAGCCGCGGATCTTGACCTGCTGGTCCTCGCGGCCGAGGAACTCGATCACCCCGTCGGGCCAGTAGCGGCCCATGTCGCCGGTGCGGTAGAGGCGCTCGCCGGTCTCCGGGTGCCGGATGAACCGGGCCGCCGTCCGCTCCTCGTCGCCGAAGTAGCCCTGGGCCAGACCGATGCCCCCGATGTACAGCTCGCCCACGACCAGGTCGGGACAGGGCCGCAGCGCCGTGTCCAGGACGTGGAACGTCTGGTTGTCCATCGGCCTGCCGTAGGGGATGCTGCGCCAGGCGGGGTCGACCCGGTCGATCGGGTGGTGGATGGACCAGATCGACGCCTCGGTGGCGCCGCCGAGGCTGTGCACCGCCATGTTCGGGGCCCAGGTCCGCACGGCCTCGGGCAGCGCGGTGGGGATCCAGTCGCCGGAGAGCAGCGCGACGCGCAGGGAGGGCAGGGGCGGGTCGTCGGCGCGCAGGTAGTCGTGCACCATCTGCAGCTGTCCGGGGACCGAGTTCCAGAAGGTGACCTGCGCGGACCGGACGGTCTCGATCCACTCGGAGGGGTCGCCGCGGCGCGCGGGGTCGGGCAGCACCACGGCGGCCCCGACCGCCAGCGGGCCGAAGACGTCGTAGACGGAGAGGTCGAAACCGAGCTGGGCCAGTGCGAGGACGCGGTCGTCCGCGGTCACGTCGAACCTGCGGTTGACGTCGGTGACCGTGTTCAGCGCCGCGGCGTGGCTGATCATGACGCCCTTGGGGGCGCCGGTCGACCCCGAGGTGTAGATGACGTAGGCCAGGTCGTCGGGGCCGGTGCCGGGCCGCGGCGGGGGGCCGGAGGCCAGGGGGAGGCTGTCGACGGCGACGGTGGTGCATCCCGGGGGCCACTCCCCCTCCTCCACCAGCCAGGACTGGGTCAGCACGACCGAGGCCCCGGCGTCGGCGAGGATCGCCGTGCGGCGGCGCGCCGGCTGCGTGGTGTCCAGGGGGAGGTAGGCGGCGCCCGCCATCAGGGCGCCCAGGACGCCGGCGACCTGTTCCCACCCCTTCTCCATCGTGACGGCGACCAGGTCGCCCGCGCCGACGCCGGCGGCGCCCAGCGCCCGTGCGACCGCCGTCGCGCGCCCGACCAGCTCGCCGTAGGTCAGCGAGCGGTCCCGGTCGATCACGGCGACGCGCCCGGGGTCGCGCTCGGCGGCGGCCAGCACCCCCTCGTGCAGCAGGGCGCGCGGCACCGGGGCGGCGGTGTCGTTGACCCGCTCGCGGACGGCGCGGGTGCCCTCCGGCAACTCGATGCGGGCCGCCTCGTTCCAGGCGTCCGGGTCCTCGGCCAGACGGGTCATGAGGGCGGTGAAGGCGGCGAAGAGGTCGGCGGCGGTGTCCCCGCCCAGAACCCCTTCGCGCACGTCCCAGCTCAGGGCCAGTTCGTCGGCGCGCTCCATCACCTGGCAGTCCAGCCAGACCTGCGGGGTCTGGGTCTGGGCGTGGCGGATGGCCGCGGCGGGCCGGCGGGCCGCCGCCGAGCCGAGTGTGCTGGTGAACACGACCGGCATGAGCACGGTGTCGCTGTCGCTGCGCCGGGTGAGGTCGGCCAGGACCTGGCTCCCGGTGTACAGGGAGTGCGCCAGGTCCTCCAGCAGGGTGTCGCGCAGGGTGGCCGCGCGTTCGGCGAACGTCTGCGCGGGCCGCAGGTCGACGGCGAGGAGTTCGACCGCGGTGAAGTCCCCCACGAGGCGGTCGACGTCGTCGTGCAGGGGCAGGCGGGTGAAGGTGGGGACGTTGAGCGTGAACTGCGGGCTGCGGCTCCAGCGGCCCAGCACCTCGGCGTAGGCGGCCATCGCGGCGGCCGAGGCGGTGACCCCGGCTCGGGCGGCGTTGGCCTCGAAGGACGCGCGCTGCCCGGCGCCGAGGATCTCCTCGAAGCGCCGGAAGGCGCCGACCCGTCCGCCGTCGGCGGGCAGCGGCAGGTCGGGGGCGGGGGGCAGGGTGGGCAGCCGCCGGGTCCAGTAGTCGCGGGCGCGGTCGTACTCGCCGGTGAGCGTCTGGTTGCGGCGCGCCAGGACGTAGTCGCGGAAGCCGATCTCCGGGGTCACGGTCTCCCGGCCGTGGTAGGCGTCCTCCAGTTCGGACAGGACCAGCAGCAGGCTGGCGTAGTCGACGATGAGCTGGTCGATCGACAGGTGCAGGACGAGTTCGTCGGCGCACCGCGTCATCCGCAGCTCGAACAGCGGCGGCACGTCGGTGGGCGGGACCCTGGAGGCGAGTTCCCGGCGCACCAGGTCCACGCGCTCCTCGACCTCGGCGGGGGTGGCGCCGCGCAGGTCGACGGTCGGCACCGGCTTCTCCGGGATCTCGGGCAGGACCTCCTGGAAGCCGTCGGGGTGGACCACCGCGCGCAGCATGCCGTGGCGGCGCACCACGGACCACCAGCTCTCCTGGAGCCGCTCCGGGTCGGTGTCGGCCGGGAAGGAGAGTTCGACGTAGACGTGGCAGGCCACCCCGCCGTACCCGTAGGCGCTGCCGCGTCCGACCAGGTAGGCCGCCTGGATGTCGGTCAGCGGGAAGGGGGTGCCGACCGACTCGGGGTCGGGGGTGATCCGGGTGGCGAGGCGGCGGGCGGTCAGGTGGGCGAGGACCTCGGCGCGGTTCTCGCGCAGCAGCGCCTTGCGCTCCTCGGTCAGCACGCCCTTGGGGGCGCGGAACCGCAGGGCGCCGTCGTCCTCCCAGAGCCGGATGCCGTCCTTCTCCATCTCGGAGACGAGCTGATGGGCGTTCATAGGATTCCGCTTTCTTCGTCGTCGCGGGAGGCGAGCGCGTGGTCGACCTGTCGTGCCAGGTCGGCGAGGGTGGATGCGGTGAGGAAGGAACGGACCGAGATCTCGACGCCGAACGCCTCGCCCGTGGCTGTGACCAGGCGCAGCGCGGTCAGGCTGTCGCCGCCGGCGGCGAAGAAGTCGGCGTGGCGGTGCTCGGCCCCGGCGCCCAGGAGTTCGGTCCACAGGGCGGCGACGCGGATCTCGGTCTCCCCCGTGGGCGGTCCCGACGCGGCGCGCTCCCGGACGGCGGCCTCCTCGGCCAGCGCGCCGCGGTCCACGGCGCCCTCGGCTGTCAGGGGCAGGCGGGGCAGGCGGGTGATCCGGGACGGGACCGCGAAGGGGGGCAGCAGTCCGGACAGGTGGCGGGAGAGGCCGTCGGGCTCCTCCCCGTCGGCGGTCACCGTGTAGGCGTGGAGCCGGCGTTCGCGCCCCTCTCCCACGGTGACCACCGCCGCGTGGACGACGCCCGGGTGCGACTCGACGGCGCCCTCGACGGCGCCGATGTCGACGCGGCGGCCGTTGAGCCGGGCCTGCGGTTCGGGGCCGAGGAACTCGACGGCGCCGCCGGGCAGGTACCGGGCGCGGGTCCCGGTCGGGCGGAGCCGCCCGTCCGGGTCGGGCGCCCCGGTCGTGGCCGGGTCGGGCGCGGCGTCGGGGCCTGCGATCCAGAGGTCGCCGATCACCTGGTCGGGGCATTCACGGCCGGCGGAGTCCACCACGCGCAACCGGTGGCCCGCCAGGGGCCGCCCGGAGGGCGCCGGGCCGTCCGCGTCGGCGTCGATCTCGACGGCGCTCGCCCAGCCGGCGCTGCCACGGCCGCCGTACAGGGCGACGAGCCGGCCGCCGCCGGTGGCCCGGCGCAGGCGCCCGGCCAGTCCGGTGCCCACCCGGTCGCCCGAGACGAGCGCCAGGCGCAGGTCGGGCAGCGGCGCCCCCTCTCCGGCCGGGGCCGCCGCGATCAGCGCGTCGAGCAGCATCGGCGGGCCGTTCCACACCGTCGCGCCGTGCTCGGCGGCCAGCGCGGCCGCGGCGCGCGGGTCGTCCGCGACGTCGGTCGCGGGGCACACCAGGGCGCCGCCGGCGCCGAGCGGTCCGAACACGCTGAACGCGCCCACGGCCGCCGCCGGGGGGTCGCCCGCGAGCACCCGGTCCCGCGCGTCGATCCCGAACCTCTCGCGCACCGCGGCGATCGTCGCCACCGCCGAGCCGTGGTCGACGGACTCGACCGCGGCGCCCTCCCCGTCCCGGCCCGCCCGGACGGTGACGTAGGCCGCCGCCCCGGGGTCGGCGGCGACCGCCGTCCGCAGGGGTTCGGCGGCGGCGAGGTCGGTGAGTTCGGCGTGGTCCGGTCCGTCCGCGAGGCCGGGGCCGACGATCACGAGGCGGGCCCCGGCCGCTCGCCGTTCGTGTTCGCGTCGTGAGGGGGGCGCCTCCGGGTCGCCCAGCAGGTAGGCCGCGCCGGTGGAGAGCACCCCCAGGATCGCGGCGACCCGGTCGGCCCCGGGGGGCAGGGTGATCGCGACGACGCCGCCGGGGCCCGCGCCCCGCTCGGCCAGGCCGCCCGCGACCCGGGCGGCCCGCGCGGCGAGTCCGCCGTAGGTGAGGGGTTCGCGGCCGGGGGCTCCGAGGACGGCGGGGCGGTCCGGCTCCTCCCCGGCGCGGCGCAGGACCTCGCCGTGGAGGGTGCCCTCCGCGGCGGCGGGGAGGGCCGCCGGGGCGGGACGGCGCGTGTCCGCCTGGGCGCGCGGGAGCACCGGCGGGGCGGCCGTGTCCCAGTCGCTCCCGGCCAGCCAGGCCAGCATCGCGTTGTAGGCGTCGAACATGGAGTCGAGCACGCCGGGACGGAACAGTTCCTCGATGGCGTCCCAGGTGACCATGACGCCGCCCCGGGACTCGGTGACCTGGTTGTCCAGGAGCACCTGCGGGGTCTGGGAGATGCCCCACACCTTCTCGGGGAAACCGTCGGAGAGGTCCTTGACGGTGCGGTCGCCCACCCCGACGGAGCTGCTGAAGACCACGGGCATGGCCGCGTCGACCGCCCCGGTGCGCTTGGCGAGCTCCTGCAGCAGCCAGGTCACGGAGGCCTCGCGGTGGTCGAGGTCCTCGCTCATGACGCGCTGCAGGCGGTGCGCGGCGGCCGGCCACGGCTCCCCGGCGCGCGGCTCGTAGCCGAGCAGGGACACCGAGGTGAAATCGCCCATGATCAGGTCGATGTGGGGGTGGACCGGCTGCCGGTTGAACAGGGTGAGGTTGACCGCCACCTCCGGGTGGTCGCTCCAGGCCGACAGGACCTCCGCGTAGCAGGTGAGGAGGACGACCGACGGTGTCAGGCCGTGGGCGCGGGCCTTGTCGGTGATCGCCTCCCAGTCCCGCGCGCGGAGGGGGCGCCGGCGGCGGGTGAAACGGGGGTGCTCCACGGTGGAGGGGTCGGCGACCAGCGGGAGCGAGGGCGCGGGCGGCAGTGTCCGGAGCCGGTTCGTCCAGTGCCGGCGCGCGTGCTCGACCGCGTCGGGGTCGGGTTCGGACTGCAGGACGTAGTCGCGGAAGGAGACGTCGATCGGCTCCAGCTCCGCCCCGGGGTCGCTGTAGAGCCGGTCGAGCTCTCCGTACAGGGCGATGATCGAGGCGGCGTCCAGGACGATGTAGTCGAGCCCGATCGCCAGGCGCGTGCGCGTGGCGCCGCCGCCGGGATAGCGCACGGCCCGCAGCTCGAACAGGGGCCACCGGGTCAGGTCGATGCTCAGGTGGGAGGCCTCCTCGCGCAGCGAGGCCAGGGCCTGCGCGGCCTCCTCCTCGGTGGCCGCCTCCGTGACGGCCACCGTGACCGGTGGCACCCGCGGCAGGATGCGCTGGCGTCCGTCCTCGTCGAAGACGGCGCGCAGCATCTCGTGCCGGTCCACCAGGGCCGTCCAGGCGCGTGTGAACCGGTCGAGGTCGACGTCGGCGCCGTCGAACTCGCTGTAGTGGTAGGTGCCCACGCCTCCGAGGGAGAGCCTGCTGTCGCGTCCGATCCAGAACGCCCGCTGGACGTCGGTCATCGGGAAGGGCAGGTGGCGGTTGGCGGTGTCGCCCTCGCCCAGGACGGTGCCGGTCGGCGGCTCCTGCCGGGTGAGGGTGGCGGCGAAGTCGGCCAGCGCGGGAGAGGAGAACAGGCCCGCGACCCGTGCGCCGCCCGCGCCGCGTTCCCGCAGGGCGCCGATCATCCGGGTGGCCAGGAGCGAGTCGCCGCCCAGGGCGAAGAACCCGTCGTCGCGCCGGATGCCCTTGACGTCCAGGAGCTCGCCCCAGACCTCGGCCACCACGGTCTCGGCCCACCCGCGCGGGGACCGGTCCCCGTCGCCGTCGTCCTCGGGGGCGCGGCCGGTCGCGGCCGTGGCCAGGGCCTCGGCGCTCCGGCGGTCGGGCTTGCCGTTGGCGGTCAGGGGGAGGGCGTCCACCAGCACGGTCTGGGCGGGGACCATGTAGGAGGGGAGGGCGCGCTCCAGGGTGGCGCGGAGCTCCGCCTCGGCCGCCGGCCCCGCCCCCGAGGCGGCCACCAGGGCGAGCCTGCGCGGTGTGCCGGTGACGAGCGCCACCGCGGCGGAGACGCCCGGGCACGAGGCGGCGGCGGCTTCGACCTCGCCCAGCTCGATGCGGTGTCCGCGCAGTTTCACCTGGTGGTCGGCGCGGCCGAGGAACTCCAGGACGCCGTCGGAGCGGTAGCGTGCCCGGTCGCCGGTGCGGTACCACCTGCGGCCCTGGTCGGTGACGAACTTCTCGGCGGTGCGCCCGGGGTCGCCGCGGTAGGCGGTCGCCAGGCCCGCGCCGCTGACCCAGAGCTCGCCCGGGACCCAGTCGGGGCGGTCGCGGCCGTGGTGGTCCACGACCCGGGCGCGCATGTTGGGCAGCGGGAGGCCCCACGGGATCGACGTCCACGAGGGGTCGACCCGGTCGACCTCGAACACCGTGGAGTGCACGGCGGCCTCGGTCATCCCGCCCAGGGCGGTGAACCGCGCCCGCGGGGCCAGGGCGTGCAGGCGCCCGGGCTGGTCGAGGCCGACCCAGTCGCCGCCGAGCAGGACGAACCGCAGTCGGTCGCCGAAGCCGCCGGGACGCGACTCGGCGGCGGTCAGCACCATGTCGAGCAGGGCGGGCACGCAGTTCAGGAGCGTGACGCCGTGCTCGCGCATCAGCGCGACCCAGTGGTGGGCGTCGCGGCGGGCCTCGTCCTGGACGAGGACCACCGACCCTCCCGCGGACAGGGGGGCGAAGAGGTCGTAGACGGACATGTCGAAGTCCAGGTCCGCGAGGGCCAGCCCGCGGTCCCGCGGTCCCACGTCGAAGCGGTCGTTCAGCGCGGCGATCGTGTTCACGGCCGCCCCGTGCGAGACCTCCACGCCCTTGGGGACCCCGGTGGACCCCGAGGTGAAGATGACGTAGGCGGTCGCGTCGAGGGGCTGTGCGAGGTCCGGCGGCGCGGGCTCGCACCCGTCCGCGTCCTCGACCAGCACGACCGGCGGGCCTGTGCGGCCCCGCGACGGGCCGGCGGGCCGGTCGGCGTGCGCGGCGTCGGTGAGCAGGGCCGCGGCGTCGGCCGCGGCCAGGATGCGCGCCGTGCGCTCGGCGGGCTGTTCCACCCCGACGGGGACGTAGGCGGCACCAGCGCCCAGGACCCCGAGCACCGCGGCGACCTGTGCCGCGCCCCGGGGCAGGCTGACCGCCACGGCGTCGCCCGGGGACACCCCGGCCCCGGCCAGCAGCGCGCTGACACGGCCCGCGCGGTCGGCGAGCGCGCCGTAGGTCACCGGTTCGCCGGCGTCGGGGATCAGGGCGAGGGCCTCGGGGTGTTCGCGGGCGGCGCGGAAGAAGCCCTCGTGCAGCCGCTCGGTCACGGCGGGCGCGTCGGTGGCGTTGGCCGCCGCGCGCACGCGCGCCTGGTCCTCGGGGAGCGGCAGGCGCACGGGCGCGGTCCAGGCCGAGGGGTCGTCGACGAGGGAGTCGACGAGGTCGCGGTAGGCCGCGAACGCCGCCTCGGGGACGCCGGGCTCGAACGCGCGGTGGCGCACGTCCCAGTTCAGGAGGAGTCCGCCGTCGAGTTCGGTCACCTGTGCGTCCAGCCAGACCTGCGGGCCCTGGGAGATGATCCACACGGGCTCGCCGAACGCGGCCCTGACCTCGGAGTCGTAGACCTCGCCCAGCCCCAGGGCGCTGGTGTAGACGACGGGGGCCAGGGCCGGAACGCCGTCGGAGGCGCGGGAGAGGTCGCGGAGCACCTCGACGCCGGAGTAGGAGCCGTGGGCGGCCGCCGTGCGCAGGCGGGTCTGCACGTGGCGCGCGGACTCGGCGAAGGCGCGCTCCTCGGTGAGGTCGACGTCGAGCAGGATCGAGCTGCTGAAGTCCCCGACCAGCGACTCGGCCCCTTCCACGTCCAGGTCGCGGTGGAAGAGCGGGAGGTTCAGCAGGAACCTCGGGGAGTCGCTCCAGGCGCCTAGGGTCTCGGCGAAGGCGCCCGCCAGCGCGGCGGCGGGGGTGACCCCGTGGCCGCGCGCGGCGGCCAGCAGCCTCTGCTTGCGCTCGGGGGCGAGCCAGTGGTGCAGCCGGGTGGTCGGGTGGAAGCGCGGCGCGGCCGAGTCCGGGTCGAGGGGGTCCACGACGGTGGGCAGGGCCGGCGGGGCGCTCAGCGACTCCAGGCGCCCGCTCCACCAGGCGCGGTCCTGCTCGCGTTCCCGCTCCCGCGCGGCCCCGACGGCGTCCAGGTAGGCGCGGTAGTCCAGGGGGAGCTCCGGGAGGACGGCGCCGGGGTCGGTGTAGAGCAGTTGGAGGTCGCGCAGCAGGACCCGCATACTCGCGGCGTCGGCCGCCAGCATGTCGAGGTCGATGTGCAACCGGGTGGCCCCGCCGGGCAGGAGCGTCAGCGCGAGGTCGAACACCTCGCCGCGCTCGACGTCCATCCGCCGGTGGGTGTAGTGCTCGCGCAGTTCGGCCAGCCGCCGCTCGACCTGCTCGGCCGTCTCCGCGCTCAGGTCCCGCACGGTCAGCGCGGGGCCGGGCGGGTGGTCCAGGACGCGCTGGCGGCCGTCGTCGAGCACGGTGACCCGCAGCATGCCGTGGCGGCGGCGCAGTGCCGTCACGGCCGTCTCCAGGCGCACCGGGTCGACGGCCGAGCCGTCGAGCTCGGCGTAGAAGTGCGCTCCGACCCCGCCGAGGGGCTGGCCCTCCTGGCGTCCGATCCAGTAGGCGTGCTGCATGGCGGCGAGCGGGAAGGGCGTGCCGGGTCCCTTCGCGTCGGAGCGGGTCCCCCTGGCGGGGGCGGCCAGCGCCAGGAGCCGCTGCCAACCGCGCAGGGTCGCCGCTTCCGCGAGTTCGTCGAAGCCGGCCCCGGCGCCGGAGCGCCGCCACCTCGCGGCCAGGCGCATCAGGGCGATGGAGTCCAGACCGAGCTCGAACAGGTCGTCGTCGGGGCCGATCTCCTCCGGGGGGATGCTCAAGAGCGCGGCGACGGCGTCGCGCAGCTCCCCCTCCGTCGTGGGCACCGTTGGCGGACCGGCTGGCAGCGACACGCGTGATCGTCTCCTTGGCTGGCGGCGGGCTCGGGGGTTCCGGCCCGGTTCCGGCGGGGGTCGGGGGGCCGATGGTACAGATGAAAACGAAAACCGTTATCTTTTTTATCCTAAGCGCGGCATCGAGCGCGATCCCCCACTTGTGTGGCGAAGAACGCAAAAGGAGCAGAGATGACGAAGAGTGCGAATCCTCCCGAGGCACAGGCCCCGGACTGGCCGGGGTGGCCGGAGGAGGCGCGCGAGCGCTACCGGGCGGCCGGCTTCTGGCGCGAGGAGGTCCTGGCCGACCTGCTGGTGCGGCAGGCGGAGCGGCGCCCCGACGCCGTCGCGCTCGTCGACGGCGCCCGCCGGTGGACCTACGCCGAACTGGCCCGGGAGGCGGGTGCGGTGGCGGCGGCGCTCCACCGCCGGGGGGTGCGCCAGGGGGACCGGGTGGTGGTGCAGCTGCCCAACCGGGCGGAGTTCCTGCTGCTCTGGTTCGGGCTGCAGTACCTCGGCGCGGTTCCGGTCCACGCCATGCCCGGACACCGCGGCCACGAGATCTCCCACCTGCTGCGGACCACCGGGGCGGTCGGCTACGCCGTGGCCGACCGCCACGCGCGCTTCGACTACCGGACCCTGGCCGCGTCCATGGCCGAGGAGCACGAGGGGCTGCGCCACGTGATCGTCGTCGGTGACACCGGCGGCCTGGAGGGCGCCGTCGGCTTCGGGGAACTGCGCGCCGACGCCCCCGCGAACAGCGCCACCGCCCCGGCCCGGCCCGACCCCGGGGACATCGCGCTCCTTCTGCTCTCCGGGGGGACGACGGGGACGCCCAAGCTCATTCCGCGCACGCACCAGGACTACGGCTACAACGCCCGCGCCGCCGCGGCCGCCGGCGGCCTCACCGCGGACAGCGTCTACCTCGCCGCGCTGCCCGCCGCCTTCAACTTCGCGATGTGCTGCCCGGGGATCCTCGGCACGCTGACCGCGGGCGGCACGGTGGTCATGGCGCCCAGCCCCGCCCCCGAGACGGCGTTCCCCCTGATCGCCCGCGAGGGCGTGACCGTGACGGCGCTCAGCCCCCCGATGGTGCCCGTGTGGTTGGAGGCCTACGCCGACCGGGCTCCGGGCACGGCCGAGCTCGACAGCCTCGCGGTCCTGCAGGTGGGGGGAGCCCGGTTGGCGGACGACCTGGCGCGCCGCGTCCGCCCCACCCTGGGGTGCCGTCTCCAACAGGTGTTCGGCATGGCCGAGGGCCTGATCAACGCCACCCGTCTCGACGACCCCGAGGAGCTGGTGTGCACCACCCAGGGGCGGCCCCTCTCCTCCGGCGACGAGGTGCGGGTGGTCGACGGAACGGGCGCCCCGGTACCGGTCGGCGCCGTGGGGGAGCTGCTGACCCGGGGCCCCTACACGCTGCGCGGCTACTACCGCTCCCCCGAGCTCGCCACCACGCACTTCACGCCCGACGGGTTCTACCGGACCGGCGATCTCGTCCGACTCCGCCCGAGCGGCCACATCGACGTCGTCGGCCGGGTGAAGGACCAGATCAACCGCGGCGGGGAGAAGATCGACGCCACCGAGGTCGAGAGCCAGCTGCTCGCCTACCCGGGCGTGTCCGCGGCCGCCCTGGTGGCCGCACCCGACCCCGACCTCGGCGAGCGCTCGGTCGCCTTCCTGGTCTGCGCGGGCGCCCCGCCCACCGTCCGCGAGCTCGCCGCCTTCCTGCGCGGCAGGGGCCTGGCCGGCTACAAGACCCCCGACCGGATCGAGACCGTCGACGCGTTTCCCCTGACGGCGGTCGGCAAGGTCGACAAGAACGCGCTGCGCGAGCGGGTCCGCTGAGTGGCGGCGCCACCCTGCGCGACCGGAGGGGCACGCACAGCGCTGCGACCCCGGCCACACGGGCGCGCGCTTCGCATGAAAACGATAATCATTTACGATCGGTTCGGTGGCGCCCCCGGGCGCCCGGCGGCCCCGACCGGGCCGCTCCACAGTGAAGAGGACGTCCCCGCGTGCGCATCACCGTCCACCCCGAGGTCTGCATCGGCGCCGGTCAGTGCGTCGTCGCCGCCGACCGCGTGTTCGACCAGGGCGAGGAGGACGGGCTCGTGCGCCTGCGCACCGACCGTCCCGGCCCCGCCGACGCCGCGCACGTGCGCAACGCGGTCGACCGCTGCCCCTCCGGCGCGATCGAGCTCACCTCGGAGTGACGTCGCGCTCCCCCCGCTCCCCCGCCCGCCCCGGGCCGGCGCCCTCTCGCGGCGGACCGCGCCCGGCACGCACGGCCGGGGCGGGCGACCGCGCACGGCCGCCGCAGCGGCGGCCGTCCTCGCCGCCCTCGAAACAAGACCGGAGAGACATGTTGACCACGGGTACACCGGAGGCGGCCCACAGGCCGTCCGGGGCAAGGAGCCGACCGTGAGCCGTAGTGAAACCGAACAGGTCGAAGGGCCGATCGACCCCGTCGAGGCCGCCGCCCGGCTCGCGGGCTCGGGGCTCTTCCCCGCCTACGTCCTCTACGAGCGCGAGGGGGTCTGGCGCTTCGGTGGCGGAGAGCGGTGGGGCGTCGACCTCGACAGCGACCGGGTCACGGTCCGCGGCGCCGACGGGACCTCGGACTCCCGCTCCTACACCGGCAGCCCCGCCGACGCGCTGGCGGAGGCCCTGGCCGGACTGCCCGACCCGTCCTGGCGGGCCTACGGCTGGGTGGGGTTCGACTTCGCGCTCCGCTCCCGCGGGGCGGCCCCGCCCGCCGGCGGCGGACCCGCGCGGCTGGCCCGCCTCATCGTGCCCCGGACCGAGGTCCGCATCACCGCCGACGGGGCCCGGATCAGCGGGGGCGAGGCGCAGATGCGCCAGAAGGTGCGCTCCCTGCTCCTCGAACCGGTCGCCTCCCCCGCACGGCCCCGCGCCTCCGTCGAGTCACAGGCCGACCCCCACGGCTACCGCGCGCTCGTGGGCGATGCCCTCGCCGAGATCGAGCGCGGCGACTACCACAAGGTGATCCTCTCCCGGAAGGTCGACCTGCCCTTCCCCGTCGACATCCCCGCCACCTACGCGGTCGGCCGCAGGGCCAACACCCCGGCCCGGTCCTTCCTCCTGGACCTCGACGGGCTCCGCAGCGCGGGCTTCAGCCCCGAACTGGTCGTCACGGTCGGACCCGACCGCGAGGTCTCGACCAACCCGCTCGCGGGCACCCGGGCGGCGGGGCGCGGCACGGCGGCGGACACCGCCGCCCGCGCCGAGCTGGAGGCCGACCCCAAGGAGATCCACGAGCACGCCATCTCGGTCCGCGAAGCCGTCACGGAGATGCGGTCGGTGTGCGCCCCGGACTCCGTCGCGGTGTCCGACTTCATGAGCGTCTCGGTCCGCGGCAGCGTCCAGCACCTGGCCTCCACCGTGCGGGGGCGCCTGGAGGAGGGGTCCACCCCGTGGCACGCCTTCGAGGCGCTGTTCCCCGCGATCACGGCGTCGGGGATCCCCAAACCGCAGGCGATCGAGGCGATCACCCGCCTGGAGGAAGGACGCGGGCTGTACTCCGGCGCCGTGGTCACCGCCACGTCCCGGGGCGAGCTCGACGCCGCCCTGGTCCTGCGCGCCGTCTACGAGGAGCAGGGCCGGGCCTGGCTCCGCGCGGGCGCCGGCATCGTGGCCGCTTCCCGCCCCGAACGCGAATTCGAGGAGACCGGCGAGAAACTGGCCAGCGTACTGCCCCACCTCGTGCCCGCGGCGCGACCGTGACCGCGCCGGCGAACGGGCACCACCGTCCCCCCTGCGAGAGAGCCGAGGCAGCCACACCATGACAGACGTCCAGAAGAACGGGCTGGTTCCCTACCTGCTCGCCAACCGGGCCTTCGTCGCACCGGCCGTCGAACAGGCGGTCGGGGCGATGGACCTGTCCGGGCGCACACGCCTGCTCGACGCGGGAACCGGAGCCGGGGGCGGGCTGGTGGCGCTGGCCCGGGCGGCCGGCCCGGGGGCCCGCGTCCTGGCCGTCGACCGCAACCCCGACGTGCTGGACCTGGCCCGCGAGCACGCACGGGCCGAGGGGGTCTCGGACCGGGTCCGGGTGCGCGCCGCCGACCTGGTCGACGTGCTCGACGAGGCCGCCGTCTCCGGAGACGGGTTCGACGCGATCTGGGCCTCGGACGTGGTCTGGCCCGGCAACTTCGACGACCCCCGGGACCTGGTGGCACGCGCCGCGCGCGCCCTGGCCCCCGGCGGCGTGCTGGGCCTGTTCACCAGCAACTACTACCAGGCCATGTTCCTGCCCGGCCACTCGCGGCTGGAGCGGGCGGCGCGCACCGCCTCCGAGCTCAACTGGGGGATCCCCTCCGGGGGCCCTGCCCACTACGAGCTCCACACGGTCTGGATGGAGGCCGCGGGGCTGCTCGACGTGCACGTGGACGTCTTCCCGCGGGTGGGCTCGCCCGTGGACGCCGACCCGACCGTGCGCCCCTACCTGGAGAACGCCGTATGGCCGGAACTGCGCGAATCGCTGGTCGAACGCGGCGCCGACGCGGGCCTGAGCAGTGAGGAGGTCGCCGAGGCCGAACGGCTCCTGACCCCGGGCCACCCGGACTACATCGTCGACACCGCGGGCTACTACATGGTCCACCCGACCCTGCTCGCCGTGGGGCGGCGCCCCTCGGACTGAGACGGCCGGCCGGCCCCCGTCCTCCGGGGGCCGGCCGGCTTCGCGCGGGGCCGACCTCCCGCGCCTGTCCGGGGGGCGCTCAGCGCAGGCCCAGGGCGAACAGGAGCGCGCGCATCCTGTCGGTGGTCTCCGACAGGACGGCCCCGGGGTCGGAACCGGACATGACGCCACCGCCGACGAAGGCGTCCACCCTGTTGTGGAGCACCTCGGCGCAGCGGGCGGCGACGACCCACTCGCCGTCGCCCCGGGCCGTGCTGTAGCCGACGGCTCCGGAGTGGAAACCCCGGTCGAAGGGCTCCTGCGCGCCGACCGCCCCGGACGCGGGCCGCGAGGGGCAGCCGCCCACGGCCGGGGCGGGGCGCAGGGCCGCCGCCAGGTGGTGCGCCGGCACATCCGCGTCCAGCAGCGTCCCCTCCAGGCGGGTGGACAGGTGCCACATCGTGCCGGTTCCGACCAGCTCGGGCCGCTTCGGCACGTCCAGGGTCCGGCAGTAGGGCGCCAGCGACTCCGCCACCGCGTCGACCACGAAGGCGTGCTCACGCCTGTCCCCGGCCGAGGCGCGCAGTCTCTCGCGGTTGCGGTGGTCCTTGGTCGGATCGGCGCTGCGGGGGACGGAGCCGGACAGCGGCTGGGAGGCCACCCGGACCCCGCGCTTGGAGACCAGCAGTTCCGGGCCCGTCCCCAGAAGGGTGCGGTCCTCCGCCCCTGGTCCGGGCACGTCGACCGCGAAGACGGGTTCGCCCGGATCGCGCCAGAGGAGGTTGTTCAACGCCATGGACGGATCGACCGCCGACGTGCTGTGCAGACGCAGGCCCCTGGCCGACACCACCCTGTCCGGCCCGCCGTCCCCGGCCGTCAGCGCGACCGCCCGCTCGATCGACGCCCTGTGCTCGTCGGGGGCGGGCACGGGCGTGGACCCCCACTCCCCCGGCAGCGGTCGCCGGCGCAGGCCCGACGCCCGGCCCCGGGGCGGCGCGGGTGCGTGGCGCACCGTCCGGGGGAGCAGGAAACGGGCCGACCGCCGCCCGTCGAAGGGGACGGCGCCCAGCACCACGGCCTCGGGCCCCGCGCCCGCGAGCAGGGGGCCGACCCCGTGCACCCCGTCCGCGACCCCCAGGACCCCGGTCCCGTGGAGTGCGCCGGCACCGGTGGAGAAGAACGCGTCCCCGGGCCGGTAGGAGGCCAGGAGCTCGACGACGGACGGCGCCGGCGCGAGCGTTCTCTGTTCAGGCATGTGTCGCATCCTCTGCAGGGGTGGGAGTGGTCTCGGAGGGAACTGCCGCCCGGCCGCGCACCCCTGCCGGGTCGAAGCACCCGGGGGGGGGGAGAGAACGCGCTTCGGTCCGGGAGCCCGACGGCGTCGCCCGGGACCGGCGCCGGACGCTCCGGCGCCGGGCACGACCGCGCCGCGGCGGGTACACGCGGCCGGAACCGCCGCCACGGGCGGCGCTACGGACACGGCGCCAGGGTGCGGCTCTCCGGGTCCAGCGTCAGGACCCGGTCCATGCGGTCGGCGACGTGACGGTCGTGGGTCACCATGACCACGGCCAGGCCCTCCTCGGCGCGGAGCGCGTCCAGGACGTCCAGGACCGTGCGGGCGCTCGCCGCGTCCAAGGCGGAGGACACCTCGTCGGCCAGCAGGACCCTGGGGCCCGCGGCCAGGGCCCGGGCCACGGCCACGCGCTGGCGCTGGCCGCCGGAGAGGCGGGCCGGCAGCGCGCGTCCGACGTCCGCCGGCAGCCCGACCCGTTCCAGGAGCCCGGGAACCTCCGCGGCGGCCCGGCCGCGGGACAGCCCCCGCAGCACCATGGCCGGGCGTGCGAGCGCCGTCGCGACCCGCTGGGCCGGGTTCAGGGTTCCGGCCGGGTCCTGGGGAACCAGCTGGACGGCCCGCAGCTCCTCCCGGGAACGGTCCGTGTGGCCGGCCGGCAGGGGCCCGCCACCGAGCGAGAAGGAGCCCGCCGCGGGAGGATGGAGCCCCGCCAGGCTCCTGAGCAGGGTGGACTTACCGCATCCGGAAGGACCCAGGACGGCGACCGCCTCCCCCGGACCGACGTCCAGGTCCACCCCGCCGAGCAGTTCCCGCCCGCCCGGGGCCGTGAGGCGCACCCCCCGCAGGCCGAGGACCGGAGCGCCCCCCGGGGGCCGGGGGCCCACGGTCCTGGACGCGGCTCCGCGGACCGGTGCGGGTCCGCCGACGTCGAGGCGGAGGTCGGCCGCGCGGTCGGCGAACCCCCGGTCGTGGGTGACCACGACGGTGACCCTCCCCGGGCGCCCCCGCCGCTGTTCGAGGACCTCGAGCACGAGTTCCACCGTGGCGGGGTCCAGGCCGCTCGTGGGCTCGTCCAGCACGAGCACCCCGGGATCGGCGACGACCGCCCGGGCCAGCGCCACGCGCTGGGCCTGGCCCCCGGAGAGCTCGTGCGGGCGCCGGCGCCACAGGGCGTCGGCGTCCAGTCCCAGCGAGGTGAGCGCCGCGCGGACCGCCCCGGCGTTCGCGCGCCGCGGGCCGCCCGGCAGGGCGTCGGCGACCAGGGCGCAGACCGGCCGCAGGGGGTGCAGGTCCGAGGCGGGGTCCTGGCCGAGCACGCCCGTGGCGGCCCGGCGCCATCGGCGCGCCGCGCGTCCCGCGGGCACCGGCTCTCCGCGCCAGCGCACCCGGCCTCCCCTGCGCACCAGGCCGGGCGGAAGCGCGTCCAGCACGGCCAGGACGGCGCTGGTCTTGCCGCTCCCCGACGGGCCCATGACCGCGAGCACCCCGCCGTCCGGCACGCACAGGTCCACCGGGCCGACCACGGCGGCTCCGCGGTCGGTCCCGACCAGCACCGCCTCCGCATGCAGTCCTTCAGCCATCCGCGGGCTCCTTCCGTGCGGGTCCGCGGTCGCGGCTCCCGGGCGTGCGGTCGTCGGAGAGGTACAGCTGGGCCAGGAGGGCGAGCAGCACGGTGGCGGCCCCCAGCGCCGCGGCCGGTGCGGCCACGGCCCAGGGGTTGATCGCCACGCCGGTCATGTTCTCCCTGAGCATGAGGGCCCAGTCGGGGGCGGGCGGGGCGGCGCCCAGCCCCAGGACGCTCAGGGCGGAGGCCACCTGGAGCGCGACCACCAGGCGCAGCCCGAGGTCGGCGACGACCAGCCCCCGCACGGCGGGGAGGACCTCCCTCAGCAGGATCGGGGCGGCGCGCTCCCCGCGCAGGAGCGCGGCCTCCACGTACCCGGAGGTGCGGGCCGCGCGGACGGCGTCCCCGACCACGCGCAGGGTGAGCGGGGCCCCTCCGCACACCGTCGCCACGACCACCGCCGTGTGCCAGGGCAGGGCGATCGCGGCCAGCAGGGCCAGGAGCAGGGAGGGCAGGGCGAGCAGCAGGTCGGCCGCGGCGGTGAGCAGCCGCGAGGCCGGACCGCCGAACCACCCGGCGGCCAGCCCGCCGGCGGTCCCGACGGCGCAGGCGCACACGGCGGCCGCGACGGAGACTACGAGCAGCCCCCTTCCGCCGGCCAGGACACGGGACAGGACGTCGCGGCCCAGGGCGTCCGTTCCCAGGAGGTGGACGGGGTCGGGCGGCTGCCAGGGCGCCCCCGTCGGGGAGGTGGGGCTGTGCGGCGCCCACCATCCGCCGAACAGGGCGACGGCCAGGACCGCGGCCGACAGCAGGGGAACGGACAGCGACGCGAGGACCGCAGCGGGGCGACGGTTCACGGGGCCGACCTCCGGCGTGGTTCGGTCAGGGCGGCGACCAGGTCTGCGACCAGCAGCCCCGCCAGCACGACCGCGGCGGCGACCACCGCGGTGGCCTGGACGACGGGCAGGTCCCGGGAGGCGAGGGAGGAGACGAGCAGCGATCCGATGCCGGGATAGGCGAAAAGGGTCTCCACCAGGGCCGCGGCGGCGATCAGCCCTCCCGCGGTGTTCGCCGTGACCCGGGTGAAGGGGGCCAGGAGGAAGGGGAGCACGTCGGTCGAGGCGATCCGCCACGGGTGGACCCCCCGCCGGCGGGCGTCGGCCACGTGGGGCAGGCGTACGGTGTCGGCCACCGCACCGGCCAGCAGGCTCGCGCCGAAGAACGCGGTGGGCAGGGCCAGGGAGGCCACCGGGAGGAACAGCAGTTCCGGGTGCTGCCAGGGCGCGGCCCCGGGCGGGAGCAGGGACACCGGGGGCACCAGGCCCAGGGTTCCGGAGAACAGGGCGGCCAGGGCGGCGGCGGTGACCGCGGCGGGCAGGGCGGCGCCTCCGGTGAGGACCGCGGTGGACAGCCGGCGCGCCCGCCGGGTCCCCCCGGCCCACCAGGCCAGCGCCAGGGAGGCGGGGGCCGCCACCGCCAGCGCCCCGCCCACCACCGCCAGGGTGGCGGGCAGCCGCTGGGCGAGGGCGTCGGCGACCGGGCGGCCGTTGACCAGGGACGTGCCGAGGTCGCCGGCGAGCAGTGATCCGGCCCAGTCGAGGTAGCGCCGCCAGGGCGCGGCGTCCAGTCCCAGCTCCTCACGCAGCTCCCGGACCTCCTCCTCGTCGGCGCCGGGGGTGACACGCAGGTCCACGGCGTCGCCGGGCAGGAGTTCGGTGGCGGTGAACACGGCCACCGAGACCAGGGCCAGCAGGAGCACGGCCCGCACCAGGGCGAACAGGAGCGGAACCCCCGTGACCGCCCCCGCGGTGCGGGGGCGGGGGGCCGCGGGGGCGGTCACGGGGCGGGTCATCAGCCGGAGACCTCGACCCGCTCGATGAACAGGCGGTGGAAACCGGGCCCGGTCGGCAGGCCGCTCACACCGGAACCCGCCAGGTCGATGCCGTCCCCGGTGCCCCAGACCACGTAGCCGCCGTCGTCGGCGACGCGCTGCTGCAGGTCGGCGAGCATCGCGTGGCGGTCCCCCTCGTCCTCGGTGGCCAGGGCCTCGGCGAAGTCGGCGTCCCACTCGGGGACGTCCCAGCCCGTCTCGTTGACGGGACCGTCGGAGAGCAGGGCCATCCGGGCGTAGTCCACGAACCCGTTCCCGCCCAGGCTGTTGAGGTAGAAGGGTTCGACGTTCCACACCTCGGCCCAGTAGGTGTCGGGGGCGCCCACCTCGATCCGGACCTCGATGCCCGCCTCGGCGAGCTGTTCGGCGGCCAGGGTCGCGGTCTCCTCCATGCCGGGGTAGGAGTTGGTGGCGTGCAGGGTGAGCTCGACGCCGTCCGCGTGGCCCGCCTCCTCCAGCAGTTCGCGGGCCCGGTCCAGGTCGCGCTCCACGGGTGCGGCGTCGGGGGCGAAGGGCTCCTGGGAGTTCAGGATGTCCGCGCCGGTCTCCCCGTAGCCGAGGAAGACCGTCTCGACGAGCTGCTCGCGGTCCAGGGCGAGCTTGACGGCCTCACGGACGCCCGGGTCGTCGAAGGGCTCGGTGTCGAGGTCCATGACCAGCGGGTAGTTCACCCCGGCGGGCCGGGTGCTCACCCGGACCGCGTCGTCGGCCTCGTACTGCTGCGCGCCGGCGGGGGACACGCTGCCCGCGACGTCCGCCTGGCCGGAGGCCACCGCCTCGGCCCGCGCGGCCGGGTCGGGCATGGCGCTGATCCGAAGGGTCTCGAAGTCGGCGGCCCCGCCCCACCAGTCGTCGTTGCGGGTCAGGACCGCGGTGGTGTCGTCGTGTTCCTCCAGCCGGAACGGTCCGGAGCCGACGACGGGTTGGGTGATGTCGTCGCTGCCCTCGGGGACCACGAAGGTCAGGGAGGCCAGGGCGATGCCGACCTCGGCGTAGGGCTGGTGGGTGGCCAGTTCCAGGGTGTGCTCGTCCACCGCCGAGGAGGACTCCAGGTCGAACACCGACAGGCGTCCGTTGTTCTCTGCGCCCTTGCCCTGGATCCGGTTCAGGGAGAACAGGACGTCGTCGGCGGTCACGGGCTCCCCGTCGGAGAAGACGGCGTCATCGCGCAGGGCGACGGTCCACAGGTCGAGGTCCTCCCCCGCAGGCTCCCAGGACAGGGCCAGGCGCGGCTGGACCACGCCGTCCTCGTCGGTCACGGTCAGCACGTCGTAGAGCATGGCGAAGCGCAGGTAGTCGGACTCGTTGCCGACGCGCCCGTGGGGGTCGTGGGTGGTCGCCGCCGGGGCCCCGACCGCCGCGTAGCGCAGGGTGGAGCCCTCGGCGGAGGCCTGCTCGTCCTCACCTCCACCGCAGGCGGTGGCCGCCAGGAGCACCGCGAGGGCGCCCGCGGGCAGGAATCGTCGTCTCATCGTTCGGCCTTTCTCGGGATGGGCCGCGGTCGGCGCGGCCCCAGTAGGCGGCTCCCGGCACGGGGCCGGGAGGGTTCGCGGGTGGTCACGGCGGCCGAGGGGCGCCGGCGGGCCGGTCGCGGGAGGCGCGGTGACCGGTGCGCGGGGGCGTCCGCAGGGGCGGGCCTCTCCGCCCCCGGCGCGTGTGCCTCGGCGAGGCGTCACGGGCAACGCGGCCGGGCGCCGGCGGGCCGGTCGATCCGCGTGTCATAGCTCGTGGGCCGGATCCTCTTCACGGCCCCGGCGGGTTCGGGGCTCCCCGTGCCCTCCTGCGCCTCAGCGCGGCCCCGGCAGGAGAGGCGGTGGCGCCCGGACGATCCAGGTCATGGGGGATCTCCCGGCAGCGGAGGGAGCGGGCGCAGTCGTCGGGGGCCTTGAACGCGGCCGTGGCGCATCCGGGCATGCCGGTCGGCCGCCCGGTCGGGGGTCGCCGGGGGCGGGAGGTAAGCGCCGCATCGGCTTCGCCCTACGTACACGGGGAGGACTCCTGGGGGAGCGCGAGTCGCGTGAATGAAAATGATTATCAGTACCGTAGCACGCGCGAGTCCGCTTTGCCCGAATCGCTCCCGCCCCACCCGCAACGCACCGAGCCCCTGTGGCCGCGGAGGCGATGATCGCCTCCACGGCCACAGGGGCTCGGGAAAAACTTCTGCCGCGCATCGCACCGGCCGCCGGCCCGCGCACGGCGGCCTGCGGCTGCGGCTGCGGCTGCGGCTGCGGCTGCGGCTGCGGGGCGATGATCGCCTCCGAGGCGCCTGAGCCGACCGGGACGGAAAGCAACCGGCGGTGTCGTCGGCAGCGAGGGCCAGGACCGCCGGCGCGAGGCCCTCGGCGTTAGAGGCAAGCACACGACGGGGAAACGCATGTGCCGTGCGCGCCGGCACCGGCCTCGAACCCCATCGATGTCATTCCGTCAAACGCGGATCCTGCCGGAACGAGGTCCCGAAAAAGAACCCGTCCTCGGCATACGGAAGATCCACCTGGCCCGTCGTCATCTTGACCAGAAGCTCACAGACACCGCCAGGGAAGTGCCACCAGAGGTCGCCGCTCCCCAACACCACCGTCCAATCACCGAGATCCGGGTCGAAGAACAGGTATAGGCCTTCTCCGAACACCTCGCCGATCCGGAAGACATTGTACGGATCGCGGGAAAGGATCCACGCGGTGCCGACTCTGCGCGCATCACCCATGAAACGGAAGTCCGGAACGCCTTCGGCAAGGTAGTAGACGGCATAGTTACCCTCTTCCACCACGACCGCGGGGTCGCGGCCCTCGAAACCTTCGACGGTGAGGAGCAGGTACGAGTCCTCGACAGTGGACACGACGCCGCCGTAGGCCCGCATCAGAGCGACATAGTCCCGGGGAAGCGACCTCCCGAGAACTTGTTCTACTGGCTCGGGATCGAACCGGGGCTCCAGGCCCGGCGGACCGATCATCCGGCTGATCCCGTCGAAGCAGTCTCCGCTCAAACTATCTCACCCCGACACATGGAACATTCCCGCACCCACTCGGCTCGAACATTCCTTTTCCGCCCCCGGGGCAGCAGCGCCCGCCACCGCGCCCCCGATTCGGCATCGCAGAAGTACACACTTTCACCGGGAGCCGTCGGCGAAGAAGGCGAAAGGGATCAGGAGGCATGATCTCGATCCGGGGACCATGGCCGTCAAGCACTGCGTCAGAACGGAATAAGTTCCGTCTCCTCGGTCGGCCAGCTGCTCTGCACCAGCGGGGGGCAGGACAGACTCCTGTTCATCACCGAAACGAGCAGATCAGCAATCCCCATGTCGAACGAGTACCACATGCTCCCGTCGCCCACCAGAATCTTCCATTCACGGGGGTCTTCCGAGGACGCATGCCAGTAAAGGCTGTATGACACATCGGTCGTCCCGAACCTGAGGAGGTCGTCGAAATCAACGAACTCGCCCTCGATCTGCAGATGGGAGACCCCGACCCCGGCTCCGACGGAGACACCGGACCTGCCCCCCGTCGCCTGGTCGATATCCTGCCGGTGCACCGAGCGCAATCGCAGGATATCGCCAGGCCCCAGGACAGCCAGGTCCTCATCGAGAGAAAAGGAGCCGAACCGTTCGTACAACGCCTTGTAATCTTCCGGGAAGGACACACCGAACTCTGCGTGCAGGGCATCCCAGTCGACAGGGTCCGGCTGCCCCTCGACTCCGGGGAACCTCTCTTCCAGCCATTGGAGACTGTTCACATGGACTCCTTAACCCCTGTTTGCGCGACAGTGGTTTCCACTGAGAACGGTGGACCGCGTCTCGTTCGTCAGGCAGACATCGAACGAGAGCCCACCACTGCCGGCAGCTTGAAGATGGATATAGACGGGGTCCAGCCTACCTGATTGATATACAGGGGTCACCTGGTAAACGACCACCTGGGAGGCCTCGACGGCCCTGATGACCCTGTCTTCGTACTCTCTCATGGTCGGACTATTGGTATGGGCGTGCATGGTGACCAGGTTTTCGCGCCTGGTCCCGCTTCCACCCAGCTGATTACCGATCAGATGCCCTCTCTGATACTCCCAGGCGCCGCGCTCATTAATATAGTTGCTGCTCGGGTCCTGACCGCGGCTCGGCCATCCCGGAGGCCTGATGTGTTTGGCCGCGTCGCTTCCGCCTTCAAGGTCGGAGAGACTGCAGAACAAGGCGACTGCACCCGTGTGGCGTTTATCCACGATAGGACCGTAGTGCTGCTGACCGTGGCAGTCCTCGTTATCGACCCTGCCGATCGTCGTCAGCACCATGGGGGCGCGGTCCACATAGTCGGCCTTCAGGTCCTCGTACAGATCGTCGTAGTCGACCTCGGCGACCTCCGGCGTGACCCTTTCCTCCTCGGCCAGGCGCTGGCTGTCGACCTCCCCCTGAGAAACCAGAGTTCTCATCGGCGGCCGGGGCTGAGGGGTGTTGAGGATCCTCCGGAGGATGTCCTTCCGGTTGTCCACGATCACGGGGGGACGGTGCCGGACGCCGACCCCTCCACGGGACCCGGTCCAGCCGTACCTTCCGCCCCACACCGCCGTGCCGCCCGAGGCGACCCCCGCACCGCTGGCGAAAGCCCAGGAACGGCCGGTCCAACGCCATCCGCCGACGGAAACAGACGGATATCCGTACCCATAATTGGTGCGCACGTTGAATCGCGGTGCCGTATACGTCCTACTGCTGAGGTAGCTGTAGGCCGACCATCCCGCATAAGCCGCGACACCGATCGACACGACCGGGATGGCGACGGAGAAGAAGGCGGCGAAACTGAAACTGAAACTGAAGGCGAAGGGGATGGCGAAGGCGAAGTGTCCGGTGGGATCCGTGTTGGACACCGGATTGGCGTTTCCGTACGTGTACCGGTTGGCCTGCACGGACGGGGACGGTTCGATGGCCACGGTGTCCCGGGAGGCGAACCTTCCCGTGTCGGGCTGGTACCAGCGGGCGTGCATGTTGACATCGCCCGTGTCCGGGTCCGTCCACTCCCCCTGGTAGCCCATCGAGGCCGCAGGACCGGCCTCGAGCTGCTCGCCGAACGGGCCGAAGTCGGCAGAGGTGACGACGGATCCCGTACCGGTGTGCGTGGCCAGCACGTCACCGTGGGAATTGCTGTAGGCCAGCGCCGGTGCCTGTCCCCGATCGGCAACGCTCATCAGCTGCCCGTACGGGTCGCGTCCGTACTGGGAGACAGGGGTTTCGGTGCCGTCCAGGATCCCGACCGGGTTGTTCTGCAGGTCCGGGTAGACGAAGGTCTGCGCCTCGCCGCCGGGGGCTTCGCGTTCGGTGACGCGCCCCAGGGCGTCGTAGGAGTACTCGCCGGATCCGTTGCCCGCGCTGACCATGCGCTCGAAGCCGTCGAACTGCGGGGTGCGCAACTGCCCGTCGACGAACTGTGAGCTGATGGTCCCGTTCGGGTCGTAGGACCAGGCGTCCCCGTCGCTGGAGGAGGTGAGCCGGTTGCGTTCGTCGTACTCGAAGGTCTCTCCTGCGGCCCGGACCCTGTTACCGGAGGCATCCCATGCGTACTCGGTCTCCTCGTTCTCGGGAGAGGTCCACGAGACCAGCCTCGAGGCGTAGTCGTAGGCGTAGCGGTGGCTCCCCGCGGGTGTTCCGCCGGCCGAGGAGCGCTCGGTGATACGTCCGGCCCGGTCATAGGCGTAGGTGGTGGACACGGTCTGCTCACCGGCGGAGGACAGGAGAGTGTCCTCGGTCAGCTGTGAGAGCGGGTCGTAGCTGAAGCTGCGGACCGCTCCGTCACTGGTCGTGACGTGCTCGGGGAGTCCGGCCTGGTTGTAGTCGATGGCCAGGTCGGTCCCTGTCACCGGGTCGTGGTGCCCGACCACGCGTCCGGAGGCGTCGTAGTCGAAGGTGGTGGTCCCGGTCATGTCCAAACGGGTGTCGACGCGGCCGGCCGCGTCGTAGCTCGTGGTCGTTCCGGGGGCGATGCCTTCGTAGGAGACGGTGGTCGGGCCGAGGAACTGCACCTGGTTGCCGCGGTCGTCGTAGACGATCTCGATGGCGCCGCCCGGGGTTCCGATGCCGATCGGCCGCCCCAGCAGGTCGAAGCCGATGTTGCGGTCCTCGGTCGCGGTCGCGGCCCCGGTGGCGGTCTCCTTGGTCAGGCCGCCCATCGCGTTGTAGGTGCGTTCACGGACGATGCCGCCGGGCACGTGCTGCTGGACGGGGTTTCCCGCGGCGTCGTAGAACGTGGTCCAGGTGCGGTCGGCCAGGTCGGGGGTGGCGTCCGTGCCGGGCTCGATCAGGTCCTGGACCTGGCCGTTGGGGGTGTAGGTCGTGTAGGTGCTGTTGCCGCGCCCGTCGGTGATGCGGGTCCGCTGTCCCAGGGCGTCGTAGCCGAAGGTGGTGGTGATGGTCTCGGTGTCGCTGACCGGTTCCACCTGTCGGGTCGGCCGGCCGAGTGCGTTGTACTCGATCTCGACCTTCTGACCGAGTGGGTCGGTCTGTTCGATCGCCAGTCCGGCCGCGTCGTACTCGGTGGTGGAGGTCCGAAGCTCTTCGCCTTCTGCGTCGACCATACGGGTCGAGGTCAGCCGTCCCGCGAGGTCGTACTCCGAGATCGTCCGGGTTCCGGCGGGGTCGGTGGCCCTGGTGGTTCTGCCCACGAGGTCGTGGTCGAACTCGGTGGTTTCCCCTGTGGGGGTGGTGGTCTGAACCAGTTCACCGGCGGGGTTGTAGGTGCTGGTGGTCTGGTTGCCCAGAGGATCGGTGACGGAGACGGGGTTGCCCGCCGTGTCGTAGGCGTAGCGGCTGGTGTAGGCCGCTGCCGCGGGGACGCGTTCGATCTGGGTATCGGTGACCTGGCGTCCCAGGTCGTCGTAGGTGGCCTCGGTGCGTGCCTCGACCGGGTCGGTGGCTGCGAGCAGCTCCCCGACGGGGTTGTAGGCGAACGTCCACTGCCCGGCTTCGGGCAGGCCTTCCAGTTGCGGGTCGGTGATCCCCGCGAGGTTGCCGAGCTGGTCCCAGGTGTAGGTGCGGGTGTTGCCCAGGGCGTCGGTCTGTGCGCTGATACGGCCGAGCTGGTCGTAGTCGGCCCTGGCCTCAGGCGTCACCCGGGTCCCGTCCGCGCCGGTGAAACCGGGGGCCTGGCTGCGGGTGCGCTGTCCGACGAGGTCGTAGCCGAAGACGGAGGTGTGGCCCTCGGCGTCCTGCTGGTGGGTGAGGTTGCCGACCAGGTCGTAGCCGTACCTGGTGGTGGGGCGGGCGGTGAGGGCGGGCTCCGCGTGATGGGTGATCTCCACCTCGGGGGACTGCTCCTGGACCAGTCGGCCCAGTTCGTCGTAGCGCATGTGCGAGGTGAAGTCGGCGGCGTCGGCGCCGCTCCGGTTGCCGCGCGGGTCGGTGACGGCTGTGGTCAGACCGAGTTCGTCGAGCTGGTAGCTGGTGACCAGCTCGCCTTCCGCGGTCACGACGGCTTCCTCGATCAGGTGGCCGCCTGCGTCGTAGGTGAAGCGTGTGCGCTCTGTCGTCTCCGAGGAATCGCTCAGGGCGGTTTCGGTGACGTTGCCGCGACCGTCGTAGGTGTAGGCGGTGACCCGGGCCAGCCCGTCGGGGTCGAGGGTTTCCCTGGTCAGACGGGAGTCGGCGCTCCATTCCCGGTCCACGCGCGTGGCACCGTCCCCGGTGACCGACCTGGTGAGGTTGCCGGCCGCGTCGTAGGTGTTGTCCTCCAGGACCACGTCCTGGGGTTCGTCGGCGTTGTTGAGCATCACCTGGCTGGCGATGGTCTGTGCCGGCAGGCCGTCCGCGTAGTAGGTGTAGGCGGTGGTGCGGCCGACAGCGTCCGTGGTGGAGGCCAGGTTGCCATCGGGGTCGTAGGCGTTGGACTCCAGCACCAGCGAGGAGGGTTCGTTGTCCTCGCCCGGATGGCCGGTCCATCCGTCGATGATGCGCTCGGCGATGTGGCCGCGGTCGGTGTAGGTGGTGCGGAACATGGTTCCGGCCGCGTCCCGGTGGTGGGTCCGGGCGCCGGTGAAGTCGTATCCGAAGTGTTCCGTGCGGCCTTCGGGGTCGGTCTCGGCGACGAGGTGACCGTAGTGGTTGTACGCCCACATGGTGACGCGGTCGGGGCTTTCGCCGACCAGGTCGCTGACGGTGCTCCGGATGGGGCGGCCGTCGCGGTCGTAGGCGTACCGGGTCAGCGACTGGTGGGAGGTGTCCGTGAGCTCGTTGGCGACCTCGGGGTCGGTCTCGGTGAGTACCCGGCCGGCGTCGTCGTAGGTGACAGTGGTGGTGACCCCGTCGGGGAAGGCATCGGTGACGGCGGTGGTGGTCAGCATCCGGCCGAGTCCGTCATAGGTGTATTCGGTGACGAGGCCGGAGGGTTGCGCTACTCGGGTGATGTCTCCGTGCTCGTTGTAGGAGTAGCGGGTCTTGCCTCCGTCGGCGTCCCAGGATTCGGCCAACAGTCCGGCCGGGACGGTTCCGGAGCCGGTCGCCGCCTCGGTGCCCTCGGTGTAGAAGTGGCGGACCGTGCGGCCGTCGGGGAAGCCCTCCGTCGGCGGGCTCGTCTCGGAGATCTGGTCCCCGTGGGCGTTGTAGGCCCACCAGGTGCGGTAGGCGGGGTCGAGGAAGTTCTCCGACCGGGCGTCGTGGTGCGCGACCAGCTGGTCGTTGCGCGAGTCGAAGGGGTCGTCGGGGTTGTGGTGGTAGGCGAACCATTCCCAGTGGCAGTTCGTGGCCTCGACGTCCCGGCAGCTCATCTGTCCGAGCCGGTTGCCCCGCGCGTCGTTCCAGAAGCGCCTCTGCGCGCCGCTGGGCAGTGTGGTTCCGACCAGGAAGCCGCCCACGTCGTAGGTGTAGGCGGTCTCGTAGCCCAGTTGGTCCACGTCTGCGGAGCGGCGGTGGCCGGCCAGGGCGTCGTAGCGTGAGGAGGAGGCTGCGCCTCCGGGGTCCTGGATGGTCACCTCGGCTGTGACCTGGGGGTCCTCGGCCCGGACGTCACCGTCGTAGGTGCGGTTGGAGTAGACCCATTTGCCGCCGTTGTGGTCGATGTGGATCTGTGCGCGTGAGGTGGACTCGTCGAAGGTGAGGTGGGTGGCCCGGTTGCCCTCGGGGGTGGTGGCCTCGTGGAGCCGGTCGGCTTCGTCCACGCCGGCGGTGTGGTGGAGGGCGATCGTGTCCGCGTCGAGGGGGCGCTGGTAGAGGGCGACTTCGTCGATCTTCCCGGTGAAGGGGAATTCTCCGGTGGTGGAGCGGGTCTGGGGCCAGGCGCTGCTGGCCACGCCGGTACCGACGTAGACGAACTTGGTGCTGCGGTGGTCGACCTGCCCGGTCTTGGTACCGACCTGCTCGCCGTTCAGGTAGAGGGTCTGGGAGGTGCCGTCCGAGGTCAGGGCCACGTGGTGCCATCGGCCGTCATCGACCGTGCCGTCGGTGGTGATGGGGGCCGCCTCACCGGAGGTGGTCCAGAACTGGGCGCGTAGTTTGCCGTCGGTCCCCACGTACACCAGGGGTGTGCGCTCGCCGGGCGAGGTCGGCTTGTTCTGCGCGCCGATGATCGTGCCGTGTTCGGTGGTGGCGAACCAGGTTTCGAGGGTGATGCGGGTGCCGACCTCGTGCAGGATCGACTCCGGGAGTTGTGCGTGGCTGCCCGAGGAGGTCTGCAGAGCGCCGGTCTGCACGCCTGCCAGAGCGCCCTGGGCGCCCAGGGGGGATCCGACGATGTCGGCCGGTTCCCCGCCGAGTGCCTGCGGTACCTCGTTGAGGGACGTTTCTCCGCTTGTCTCCTCGAAGCGCCAGTACCCGTAGGGGTTGGCGTCCATGGCGGCGGCCTGGTAATGCGAGCCGTCGGCGTAGGTGTAGGAGGTGCACTCGTTCTCGGGGTTGCAGGCCTGGGACAGGCGCTGCCCGTCGTAGGTGTACGACCACTGCGCCTCGGTGTCCCCGCCCTGGGCGGTGACCGAGGTGACGCGGGCGTTGTCCCAGGTGAAGGCCAGGGTGCGGCCTCCTTCGGCGGTGACCGTCGAGATGAGCCCGGAGGAGTCGTAGTCGATGGTCTGGGCGCGTCCCCGGTGGTCGGTCACCTCCAGCAGGCGTCCCGCGTCGTCGAAGGCATAGGTGGTGGAGGCCTTGTCCATCAGCTTCCAGCCGCTCTCCGTCCGGGAGAGGACGGCGTGCATGCCGGAGGGCGGGGTGAAACTGGCGTCCGCGTTGCGTGCGAAGCGGTGCTGGCGTCCGTCGGGGTAGGTGACCACGACGTTCCCGGTGCCGTCGACGTCCGGGACCAGGCCCATGTCGAACCGGGTGGACCAGCCGGCGCCGAAGATGCCGTTCTGGCGCGGGTCGGAGGAGTTGTAGGTGCGGGTGATGCTCAAGGGCGGGCCGGCGGAGGGCAGGGAGGCGTCGGTGACGGTCTCGGTGTAGTTACCGATGAGCGCGTCGACCGTTCCGGCGCCGTCGGCCCCCCCGGAGCCGGCGAGGTTGGAGGTCACGGCGGGCTGGTCGGGTTCGGCGATCAGGCGCAGCCAGCCGCTCTCGGTCATCTGGCTGCCGTCGCGGACGAAGACGTTCCACCAGTACTGGTTGCCCCACCGCATGCGGTCTTCGGGCAGTTTCCAGGTCGTCTCGTCCTGCCAGCCGGAGTCCACGCACTCCCAGTCCGGCCATTCCCCGTCGCAGAAGTTGAACCAGAACTCCATGCCCGCGGTGGGCCAGGCGTCGTTGTTGCGGCCCAGCGCGGTGAACTCGGGTTCCAGGGTCGCCACGCGGGCGCCGTCCCGTGGGCTGTAGTCCAGCAGCTGGGGTGGCAGGTCGGGGATCTCCAGCTCGACCTGGGCCGTCATGGGCACTCCCCATGCGGCGAAAGTCTGTGCCTTGTGGGTCATGTCGAACTTGATCGTCCACGTTCCCGGGGGGAGGGGACCGACCTTGGCGCTGACCGTCGCGGTCTGTCCCGTGGCCACGTTGCGGGGCATGGCCGTGGTGGGGGCGACGTGGTAGACCCGCTTGCCCTGCTCGTCGAAGACCTGGTAGCTGAGCTTGTACCCGTTGCTCGGGGTCCAGGTCTCCTTGCCCCGGTTGGTGACCCTGACGTCGACGTTGGTGGTGCGGTTCGCGTGGGGCGCCGGCTCGAACACGGGCGGGGACTGGGCGAAGGCGTAGTCGGCCCGGTAGGGGCTGTAGGTCACCGTCATGTACGGCGCGCCCCAGGATTCGCGGCTGCCGAACTTCTTCCAGCCCGAGCTGCTGGTGTTGGACGCCCGGACGGTCAGGCCGTGGTTCGCCTTGTCCCCGTCCACCCATGCCTGGATGAGGTCGCGGCCGCGGTTGCCGAGGTTGATGCCCTCGTAGCGTGCGGGGCAGGAACTGCTGGAGGCTCCGATGGGCATCCAGCCGCGCGCGAAGCTCTCCGTGCCCAGGGCGGTCGAGTTGTAGTTGGGCCCGGGGAAGTTGGAGATCGACTTGTGGTCCCAGGACTGGGTGACTTCGTGCACCGAGACCGGGGAGGGCGTGCAGGAGTAGGACCAGTGGTTGAACAGGTAGAGCTCGGCTCCGTAGATCTTGTGGTGCCGCAAGGCGCTGACCATGGAGTTGAACTTCAGGTAGGACGCCGTACGTGTGGAGCCGCCGTCGTAGGTTCCCGCCTTGAGTTCCTGCTCGGTGTGGCGTGAGGTGTTGAAACCGCTTTGGACATAGGTGTCCTGGGAGGCGTTGTAGTTCCACGTCGATGTGGGGTCGACTCCCACGGGGTAGACGCGGTCCTCGTCGGAGAGCCATGCGAAGTCGGCCTCCACCTCCAGGACCCACTGCCCGTTCTCCTCGACGAGGTCGAACCGCACTGCCTCGGACCAGGCGCCGTCCCCCGAGCGGGGGTCGATGTCCGAGTCCTCCATGTGTCCGGCCGGGATGTGGCCCACGGGCTCCCCGTCGCCGTCGACCAGGTCGATGCTGCCGTCCTCGAGGAGAACGGGCTCGAGCCCCTCCAGTGCGAGGGGGAAGCGCCACGTGGCGTCCTCTTCGCCGGCAGGGGGCTCGTTGAGCCAGATGGTCTCCTTGACGACACCGCCCACGAGGGACTTCAGCTCGATGTCCACATTGGGCAGGGCCTCTTCGTAGAGGATGGTGTCGGCGTCGCTCTCCGACACCTGCCCTTCGGCCCCGGCTGCTCCTTCGAGGGAGAAGGCCAGGCTGTACTGGCCGTCCAGCTCCATGCGGGCGAGTTCTTCGCCGTCAGCGTGGGAGGCGAAGGCGACGTCCTGGGAGTCGGCCGCGTTCGTCCAGGTGGCGGTGTTCTCCGGAACCAGGGTGGTGTCGATCTGTTCCCAGGAGCCGTCTTCCTCGTAGTGGAGGGGTTCCAGGGAGAAGTCGGTGGCGAGGGTGCCGTCCTCGTTCTCGTAGGTGCGCGAGTACTCCTCGCGTTCCTCGACGAGTTCCACGCTGGTGTCCGGGTCGAACCCGGAGATCTCCGGCTCCGGCTCGTCGTCCGCGAGCCGGACCGCGTCATCTGCGTCAGAGGCGGGGGGACGCAGGGGATCGGCGTCCTCCGGCAGGTCCGGCCATTCGTAGGGCAGAGCCCCGTCGGGCACTTCGCTGCCCGTTCCCTCGCCGGAAGGGACGTCTGCGGCGAGCGCGCTCCCCGTGTCATGGGGTAGCCCTGACGCAGTCCCGTCTTCCTGCGAGGGGGTTTCCACGTCGGCTGCGGACACCGGTGTGAGGCGGGGCATCGTCAGGTGGGGCGGGAGGGATGACATGGAGTCCGAGAGGAGCAGCACCAGGGCTGTTCCCACGGCTGTCGTCTTCACCAATGTGGTGCGGACGCGCTTGTTGCGCACGCCACCGGAGCCCTGCTCCGAAACATCGTCGAGAGCACCGTTGAAGGACGGCTGCTGGCCGGTCGGCACGACCGGTCACCTCCGGATCACATAGAGCGAACCATACGCGGAGGGCACGACCGAAAGACCAGGCGTGCGTACTTCCCCCGAAGTCCGCAGATCCGGAACGCAGTTCCAAAATAACCAAGCAAGGATGAAAGTAGCAGAAGGCGAGAATGCACCCACAAGGCCTCACGACCACTTTCCACGCCCTGTTATCAACATGAGACCCAGGGCTCACGGCAGCCACATCGATCCAGCTAACGCCAAGGGTCGATTTCGACACCATGTGTGACGACCGGTCAACGAGGGACGCCCTGAGCTGGTGCTGAAAATCCGGGCTTACCTCTTACGCCTCAGAAGCCTCGGCGAGGCCGAACCTGACAGACGAAGCTCTGCACGAGAATCACGCCACGGCATTAACTTGGTATCGGCACGTCCTTTAACCCGGAAGGGATGGCCTGGGGACCAGGGCGAAACCTGAGGCGAGCCGGCCGACCCCCAGGACCGAGACGCTTCTGACCTGGCCTTGTGCTCATTCATTCAGGCCGGAAACCAGATATCGGCTTTTCGACCGGCGCCCTTCGCTCTGCCCGGGAGGGAACCGTCAACGGGGACGAGTCTTCGGCTGGGAATTCGCCGACGGCTCACAAGCTGGCACGTGACAGAGGACCGCCCTCTGCCCCGCCCGGCACCGAGGCGACAGGTCTGTCCGCGGCGAACAGGTGCCTCGCCTCGGCGAGGGCCGATCCGGCCGTCCACCGCCTCGCCGGCGAACTGCCAGGAAGGTGGTGCCGCCATGACCGTTCTGGACGATCGTGGTGACGGCCGCCGAGGAGGACGCCCTGTGGTGGGGCGGCCCCCTGCCGGCCGCGCGGGCCGCGAGGTCCGAATATCCGGGGCCCCGCCCCTGTGATCGGGGACCGGCACGGGGCGTCCCTCCCCCGCGCGGAGGGGCGGGCGTCGGGTCCCGCGCGCCCTCCCCGGCCCCGGGCCCGATCAGCCCTCGCCCGGGGGCTTCCTGCGCGCGAGCGCCCGGTGGTCCACCTTCCCGTTGGGGGTCAGCGGCATCTCCTCCAGCCGGTCCCAGCTCCGCGGGACCAGGCTCGCGGGCAGGGCCGAGCGCAGGAACGCCTCCAGCTCACCGGCCCCGACCTCGGCGCCGGGCACGTAGTGCGCGGTGAGGACCGGCTGCCTCCCCTCCTCCTGCCGCAGCGTGACCGCGCAGAGCTTCACCGAGCCGTGCCTGCTGAGCACCGCCTCGATCTCGTCGAGCTCCATGCGCACGCCCGCGACCTTCACCTGGCGGTCGACGCGGCCCAGGTAGTGGACTCCGTCGCCGTCGATCCTCCCCAGGTCGCCGGTGCGGTACAGACGGCCCGTCGGGGAGTCCGGGTCGAACACGTCGCGGAAGAACGCGGAGAGGGTCGCGTCGCGGTCGCCGAGGTAGCCCAGGCCCACCGGGACGCCTCCGACGAAGAGCTCGCCGGCCTGGCCGGGGCCTGCCGCGGACCAGGTGCCCTCCTCGCCGTCGTGGACGAGGCAGTAGATCTTCGCGTTGCCGATCGGGCGGCCGACGGGCAGGCGCGCCCCGGCCGTGTCCTGCGGCGACACCACGTGGTGGGTCACATCGTCCGAGCACTCGGTGGGCCCGTAGGCGTTGAGCAGCCCGGCGTGCGGAAGGGCGGCCAGGGCGCGCTCCGCCAGGCCGGGCTTGAGCTCCTCGCCGGTGGAGATGAGCCAGCGCAGGGCGGGGAGCACCTCGCCGCTCCCCTTGCGCGCGATGTCGTCGAGCAGGGTCCCGATGGCGGTGGGCACCAGTTCCACGACGGTCGCCTCGTGCCGCAGGAGCAGCCGGTGCAGCCGGGGCGGGTAGAGGACGTCGTTGTCGGAGGCGACCACGACCGCGGCCCCGACCATGAGCGGGGCCAGCATCTGCCAGATCGAGATGTCGAAGACCAGCGGCGCGGTGAACACGACCCGGCTGTCCTCGGTGATGTCCAGGTCCGCGACCTTGGCCCACAGGTGGTTGAGCATGCCCGGCTGGGCGACCACCGCGCCCTTGGGCCGGCCCGTCGTCCCCGAGGTGTAGATGACGTAGCGGGGCTCCTCCCCCTCCGGGGCCTGCAGCGGGCCTCCGCCCCCTCCGGCGGTCCTCTCGACCACCGGGGGCTGCTCGTCCTGGGCCGTGTACTCCACGGCCAGGGCGCTGGAGCTCAGCCGCAGCACCTCGTCGATGCGCGCCCGGGGCCACCCCGGGTCCACGGGGAGGTAGACCGCGCCCAGGCTCTCCAGGGCCAGGAACAGCACGATGGTCCGCGCGGACCGGGGGCCCAGGCAGGCGACGACGTCCCCCGCCCCGCACCCCGCCGCCTCCAGGCGGGCGCGCATCCGCTCCACGCGCCGGACCAGGTCCGCGTAGCCGATCTCGGTCCCGGCCCCGACGACGGCCCGCCGGTCGGGGCTCTTGCGCGCCCACGCGTTCACGCGGTCGAGCACGGTGCCGGTGGTGTCGGCGTCGACGGGGTGGGTGAGCGCGGGCGCCGGCCCCCGTCCCGCGTAGGGGAGGTCGGCCAGGTGCGGCAGCCGGTGGGACGCGGTCACAGGGCGCCCCCGTTCCGGGCGGCGCGCACCCGGTCCGGGCGCCGGTGCCGTTCGGTGTCGTAGAAGAAGTCCTCGACCGTCGTCGCCCCGCCGTCCTCGGCGGCCCTCCGGTGGACGTAGTCGCCGACCACCAGGTCCAGGACCCCGAGGCCGAAGGGGGAGAAGACCACCGGGCGCCCGGGCTCGGGCCGGAACCGGCCGCTGATCACCTCGGGGAGCGTCGCGTGGACGAAGTCGCGCCGGCCGGTGCGCTGCTCGGCCAGGTGCACCGAGGTGTCCGCCTTGAGCACGTGCTCGACGTCGTCCACGACGTTGGTGCTCGCGAGGACGAGCTCCGGGGAGAGGTCGCGCAGGGAGACGTGCAGGACCAGGGGGTTGTGGGAGAACCACGAGGGGTCGGTGACGTGCGGAGTGGCGGCGGTCGTGGCGAACACGACCATGTCGTAGGAGGAGACCAGCTCCCGGGCCGAGGCGTGCACCCGCACGCTGCTGCCGGGCGAGGTCTGCTCCACGTGGTCGGCGAACCCTCGCGCGTAGTCCTCGGAGAGGTCGTGGACGCCGATCCGGTCGAAGGCAGGGCCGAGCGCGGCCAGGTACTCGTGGAGGTAGCGCGCGATCAGACCGGCGCCGAAGAAGCCCACGTTGGTCAGGGGCGCGCGCCCGCGTGCCAGGTGGCGCACCGCGACCGCCGCGGAGGCGGCGGTGCGCACGGCGCTGATGATCGAGCCTTCGAGGCAGGCGTAGGGGTAGCCGGTCGCGGCGTCGTTGAGCAGCAGGACGGCCGAGGCCCGGGGGATGCCGTGCCCGATGTTCTCCGGGTAGCTGGACACCCACTTGATGCCGTCGACGCGCACGTCCCCCCTGACCGCCGCGGGCAGGGCGATGATCCGCGAGGACGGCTTGTCCGGGAACCGCAGGAAGTACGAGGGCGGGTTCGTGGTCTCGCCTGAGCCGTGCAGCAGATAGGCCTGCTCCACGAGGTCGGTCAGCTCCTGTTGCCGTCCCGTGAGGACCTCGTGGACGGTGGCCCCCGATACGACGGTGAACGGTGGAATCGACTGTGTGCCCATGGCTGCTCCCGGTACCTGTCCGCTTGTACGACGCGAGGGGAAACGGAGTTCCTCCGCGGCGGTTCCGGGGTCGCGCCGTGCTCGGCCCGGGTCACCGCTGCGGACTTCGAAACCCTTGTGGTCTGAAGGGAAGAAAGTGCTTACCAAGGGCGGAGTGTACCGTGGGCGCCCTTCCTGCGGGGGTTTTCCCTTTGCACAAATCGGACTGCCTGTTCCCGGTGACTCCGTCGGCGGAAATCCAGGCCGGGCACCCGGTGAACGGCGGCGGAACGGGCCATTGTGGCACCCGGTACCGGAGTGCGGCGGATACCGACCACCCCTCCGGACACCATTACGGCAAACGCTTTTACCATACGCATAAATGCGCGTCAATACCAGGCGGGAAACTATCCCTGCCGGGGAAGACGCAGTAAGGTGGCCCGGTGGTCGACACATTTAGCCCTCCCTCCCCCGGGAACACAGCCACCCCTGTCCGGTATCTGCTGTGGCTGGTCCTCAGCCAGAAATCCCGGATCGCCGCGGGTGCCACCCTCGGAAGCCTGTGGATGCTGGGCCTGACCCTGCCCCCCTACGTGCTCTCCCGGGCGATCGACGACGGGCTGGGCGCGGGCGACACGGGGGCCCTGTCGCTCTGGGTGGCCGTCCTGTTCGGCGTCGGCGTGCTCAACGCCGCGCTGGGGATCGCGCGGCACCGGACGATGACCAAGATCCGCATGGACGCCTCGTTCCGGACCGTTCGCGCCACGGTCCGCCACTCCACCCGCCTGGGCGCGACGCTGCCGCGCCGGGTCTCCAGCGGCGAGGTCGCCTCAATCGGGATCGCCGACGTCCAGGTCATCGCCCAGTCCCTGACCGTGACCGGCCCCGGGTTCGGCGCCGTGGTGGCCTACGTCGTCATCGCCGCGCTCCTGCTGTCGATCTCCCCGCTGCTCGCCGTCGTCGTCCTCGCCGGCGTGCCGATGCTCGCGATCACGGTCGGCCCCCTGCTCCACCGGCTCCTGGGGATCGGCTCCGCCTACCGGGAGATGCAGGGCGCCCTCACCGCGCGCCTGGTGGACGTGGTGACCGGACTGCGCGTCCTCAACGGGCTCGGCGGCAAGGACGCGTTCGCGCGCCACTTCCACCGCGAGTCCCGGGAGCTGCGGGACAAGGGGTACCGGATCGGCGGCGTCACCAGCTGGGTGGGCGCCCTGGGCGTGGGCCTGCCCGCCCTGTTCCTGGCCGTCGTCACCTGGCTCGCGGCCAGGATGGCGGCGAGCGGCGCCATCAGCATCGGCGACCTCGTCGCCGTGTACGGGTACGTCGCCGTCCTGGTGGTCCCCGTCGCGTTCTTCATCGAGGGCGGCACGGACATCACACGGGCCCTGGTCTGCGCGCGCAGGGTGATCCGGTTCCTCAACCTCGAACCGGAGCACGCGGACGACGGCGCCACAGGGCGGCCGCCGGCGCCGGGAGCGGAGCTGTACGACCCCGCGTCGGGCGTGCGCGTCGGCCCGGGGGTCCTGACCGCGCTGGCCGGAGCCCGGCCGGCGGACGCCGAGGAGATCATGGACCGCCTCGGCCGGTTCACCGCCTCCGACGCCGAATGGGGCGGGGTCCCGTTGCGCGAGGCGCCCCTGGACGCGGTGCGCGAGCGCATCCTCCTGGCGGACAACGACGCCGACTTCTTCTCCGGGAGCATCCGCGACGTCGTCGCCGGGGCCGGTGAGCCCGACGACGAGGCCGTCCGCGCGGTGCTGCACACGGCCGTGGCCACCGACATCGTCGACGCCATGGCCGACGGCCTCGACTCGGTGGTGAACGCGCGGGGCCACAACCTCTCGGGGGGCCAGCTCCAGCGCCTGCGGCTGGCCCGGGCGCTGTACACCGAGCCCGAGGTCCTGCTCGCGGTCGAGCCCACCTCGGCCGTGGACTCCCTCACCGAGGCCGCGATGGCGGCGCGCCTGCGACAGGCCCGCGCGGGCACGACCACGGTCGTCTCCACCACCTCGCCGCTCGTCCTGGACCAGGCGGACGCGGTGGTCTACCTCGTCGACGGGCGGGCGGCGGCCACGGGCACACACCACGGACTACTGCGCACCGAACCCGGATACCGGGCCCTGGTGTCGCGCGACGCAGAGTGGGAGCCGCTCCGATGACCGCAGTGCTGCCCGTCGCGGACCGAGCGCACGTGCGCCGCGCCGCCGTACGGGAGATCCGCGCCGACCGGTGGACGTTCGCCCTGATGCTGGCGCTCAACGTGCTGGCCGCCCTCGCCGCGCTCGTCGCCCCCTGGCTCGTGGGGCTGATCGTGGACACCGTCCAGCGGTCCCCCGGCCCGGCCGCGGTGGCCTCCGTGGACCGCACGGCGCTGGCGATCGTCGTCGTGACGGTCGTGCACATCCTGCTGGCGCGCTACTCCCTCTACGTCGGCTACAGGTTCGGCGAGGGCGCCGCCGCCCGCATCCGCGAGCGGTTCCTGGAGCGCACGCTGGCCCTGCCCGCCGCCACGGTCGAGCACACGGCCACCGGCGACCTGGCCGCGCGCGGCACCTCGGACGTCACCAGGGTCGCGTCGGCCCTGCGCAACGCGATCCCGGAGGTGTTCGTCGCCCTGACGCAGGGGCTGTTCCTCATCGGCGCGGTGCTGTTCATCGACCCGGTGCTGGGGGCCTGCGGGCTGGCCACGCTGGTCACCATCGTGGTCGCCCTGCGCTGGTACCTGCGCCGGGCGCGGACGGCCTACCTCGCCGAGGGCGCCTCCGGTTCGGACCTCGCCGAGGTCCTCACCAGCACCGCGGGCGGCGCCAGGACCGTGGAGGCCCTGCGCCTGCAGGAACGCCGGATCGCCGCGGCGGAGACCGCGATCGAGACGGCCCGCGGGGCGCGGCTGCGCACCCTGTGGCTGCGCACCGTCCTCTTCCCGTCCGTGGACGTCTCCGCCGTCCTGCCGCTGGTGGGCGTGCTGCTGATCGGCGGGGTGTTCTACCAGAACGGGTCGGTCTCCCTGGGGACGGTCGTGACGGCGGCCCTGTACCTGCGCCAGCTCTCCGTCCCGCTGGACACGATCCTGCTGTGGGTCGAGGAGCTGCAGGCGAGCGGCGCCTCCTTCGCCCGCGTGGAGGGGCTGGCCGCGGCGCCCGCGGCCGAGCGGCCCACCTCCGCCGAACCGTCCGACGACCGGATCCGGGTCAGGGACGTCCGCTACGCCTACGACCACCGCGGGGACGTGCTGCACGGGCTGGACCTGACGGTGCAGCCGGGGGAACGGCTCGCCGTGGTCGGCCCCTCGGGCGCGGGGAAGTCCACGCTGGGCAGGCTCCTGGCGGGGCTGGACCGGCCGCGGACGGGGGAGGTCACCGTGAGCGGCGTCCCCGTGGCGGACCTGGCGCCGGAGCTGCTGCGCCGCCAGGTGGTGCTGCTGACCCAGGACCACCACGTCTTCCGGGACACGCTGCGGCACAACCTTCTCCTGGCCAGGGCCGGGGCGACCGACGCGGAGCTGCGCGCCGCCCTGGACACGGTCTCGGCCGACTGGGCCCGGGAGCTGCCCGAGGGGCTGGACACCGTGCTCGGCCCCGACACGCACAAGCTCAACGGGGGCCAGGCGCAGCAGCTGTCCCTCGCCCGGGTGGTTCTGGCCGACCCCCACACCCTGATCCTGGACGAGGCCACCGCCCTGCTGGACCCCGCCACGGCGCGCAACACCGAACGGGCGCTCGCGGCGGTCCTGGAGGGGCGCTCGGTCATCGCGATCGCCCACCGGCTGCAGACCGCGCACGACGCGGAGCGCATCGCCGTGATGGACGAGGGCCGGATCATCGAGCTCGGCAGCCACGGCGAGCTCCTCGCCCGGGGAGGGACGTACGCGAACCTGTGGAGGTCCTGGCACGGGGACTAGGCCGTGACCTCCCACGGTCACCGCTGGTGGAACACGGTGCCGGGAGACGTCGCCGCGGACCGTCGGATGCGGGGCGGGGACCCGTCCGGTCGCCGCCGCCCGCGTCGCGGGGGCGGGAGCGGCCGGACGGCCGCCCCGGGGCCGTGTCCTCCTATCCGCCCATGCCCGTGTACCCGGAGTCGAACAGCGCGGAGAAGCCGGGGTACTTCGTCGGGTCGCCGTACTTCGGCGCGAACTCGTAGGCGGCCCACTCGCCGTCCGGCCCGACGTCGGTCGGATCGAGCAGCCAGAAGTCTTCCCCCCGGGCGACCTCGAGGGACCGGCCGAACAGCTGCACGAGGTCCTCGTTGCCGGGTATCGAGTCGTAGATCGCGGTCACACGTCTGCCGGCATCGCCGTCCCGCATCCACGAGACGCGGCCGCACGGATGGACGCCTTCTCCCACCCAGGCGCCCCCGACCCTCGTCCACCCGTCACTGGCCAGGTAGAACCCCCTGAGGCTCGGTGGGAACCGCACCCCGAGCCGCTCCTCGGCCTCCACCAGGGCCTCTTCCCCGGCCGGTGCCTCACCCAGCCACAGGTCGACGCGCCCCCCGCCGTCCAGGACCTCCAGCTGATCCTCGTCCAGCAGATCGACCAGCTCTTCGTCGTCGGCCTCGTTCCTCAGGTACGCATCGCCGTACCGCTCCAGGTAGCCCCGCCACTCCGCCGGCGTGGTCGGAGCGGCGGCAGCCGCCTTCTCCTCAGGTCCGGTCGTCTCGCTCATGGCGCCCAGGGTGCCAGGCGGCCACGACAACGCCGACGGCCGCCGACCGCGCGGCGGTCCCGGCGGTCGGGGCGGGGGCAGCCCTCCCTCGGCCCCGGGACGACGAGGCGGCCCCGGCCGTTCAGCCGCCCGGGCCCACGCGGAACCCCTCGATGTAGAGGCGGCCCAGCGACATCCTCTCCAGCGCCTCCAGGGCCAGGTCCGGCGAGGCGATGATCGGCTGGTTCTTGACGTTGAAGGACGTGTTGATCACGCAGCCCAGGCCGGTGTGCTCCTTGACCTTGTGCAGGAGCCGCCAGAAGACCTCGTTGTCCTCCTTGGTGACGATCTGGACCCGGGCGGTGCCGTCCACGTGCACGGCGCCCCGGATGCTCGGGATCCGTTCGGGCCGGGTGCGGGCGGTGCTGAGCATGTACCTGCTCGGCGACAGGGCCCGGCCCTCGAAGACCTCTTCGTAGTCGGAGTCGAGGATCGCCGGGGCGAAGGGCCGGAACCCCTCCCGCATCTTGACGATGGCGTTGAGCCGCCCCTTGATGTCCTCCCCGTTCGGGAGCGCCAGGATGGACCTGTTCCCCAGGGCCCGTGGGCCGAACTCCATGCGTCCGGCGAACCAGGCGACGATCCTGTCCTCGGCGAGGTCGCGGGCGGCCAGGTCCATGTACTCGTCGGTGAACCCGTGGTACTCCCAGACCGGGGATCCGCCTCCGGGCCGCTCGAACGCCTTCAGCGCCGAGCGCACGTCGTCGGCGCCGTAGCCGGGACCGGTGTAGGCGCTGAAGGTGCCGGAGAAGCCCCCGGCCACGTGCAGTGCGGCCCCCATCGCGGTACCGTCGTCGCCCGCGGCCGGCGGGACGAACATGCGCGACACCTCGGGCAGCTCCGAGATGGACTGGTTGGCCAGGCAGTTCAGGAAGGTCCCGCCCGAGAGGCACAGCGAGTCCTGGCCCGTGTGCCGCAGCCAGTGGCGGACCAGGTCCGTCAGGACCTCGGAGAAGCGCGCCTGGAAGGCGGCGGCGATGTCGGCGTACTCGTCGGGGACCTCGGCGCCGGGCTCGCGCGGCGCGACGCCCAGCGACTCCGCCAGGAAGGCCAGGGCGTCCGGGTAGCCCTCCCCCGCGCGCCCGAGCGCGCCCTGGGGCCAGCCGATGGCGGCCCTGCCCTCGTCGGCGCCCATGAAGCGGGCGAAGAAGTCGGCGTAGCGGCGGGGGTCGCCGTACGCGGACAGGCCCATGACCTTGTACTCGTCGGAGTTGAAGGTGTACCCGAGGTAGCGGGTCAGGATCGAGTAGAGGATGCCCAGGGAGGAGTCGATTCCCTGGCTGTACAGCTCCTCCATGCGGCCCCGGGTGAACCGGTGCACGGTGAGGGCGACGGTCTCGCCCATGCCGTCGGAGACCACGGACAGGGCGTCCTCGTAACCGCTCAGGTGGTAGGCGGAGGCGGCGTGGGCGACGTGGTGGTCCACCGGGCGGAACCGGTCGCCCGGGTCGCGCCACCCCGTGCGCGCGAGCTCCTCGACCACGGTCCGGCCGCTGAGCACCTCGTCGAAGTACTCGGGGGTCCGGTGGAAGAAGCGGCGGAACCGGTCGTAGTTGAAACCGTGGGCGATGAGGTCGACGTCGTCGCAGGTGATCCCGGCGTGGTCGAGGCAGTAGGCGATGGCCTTCTCGGGGAAGGCCCCGGTCGCCTTGTCCCCGGTGAAGCGCTCCTCGGCGGCCGCGGCGACGATGTTCCCGTCGACCACGAGGCAGGCGGCGCTGTCCATGCCCTGGCAGATCCTGCTGTCGACCTCCGCGATCCCCGGCCTGCTCCGGAGGTGGTGCGGCTGGGAGTGGGGGAGGCCGCTGAGGCCGAGTACGATCACCGTTCTCCTTGTGTGGGCTCGGCGTTGTCCGCCCCGCACCCGGGGGTGCGGGCGGGGCGGGCCGGTTCACGCTCCGGGGGCGCCTGCGCGGCCGCCCGCGCCGTCCGCGTGAGCGCTTCCTCCCGGTCGGCGGGGCCGGCTGCCGGGAGACAGGGGGGTCAGAAGCCGGAGCAGACTCCGCGACGCTTCGCCGTCATCGGGCACCTCCCCCTCTTTTTCCGGACACTCCTCCGCCGGGCCCCTGGCGTGCGGGCCCTTCGTCGAACGGCATGAGTATAGGACGGGACGAACGGTAGGGGAATAGCGAATCCGTTTGCCGGGGCGCGGATGCCTTTCGGCCCCCGAACCCGGTTCGCGCTCGTACTCCGTTCGTGTGGAACGCGCGCACGCGGCCGACCTCTTTCCGGTTTCGGACGCCCCGGCGAATACGGTTCCCGGTTCCACTCCGCCGATCTCCTCCTACGCGTCCTCCGCACCCCTCCCCCTAACCGAATGATCCGGATTCGCGGCTTTCGATGCTTTCCTGGACCAGGGTGATCCGAGGGCTGCGCACCCCGGTTCCGTTTCCACGCGGCCCACCCCGGAAAGGAAACCACCCCCCTCCGCGGCACCGGAGGAAATCCCGCTCCGGCCCCTGGCGTGAACGGCAGACGCCTACTATGATGCGACAGCCCGCGGTGCGAATACCGGCCCGAGGAGCAGGGGTCGCCGCCATTGTTTCCGACGCCGGGAACGCACCCGGAAGCACGCATTCGAAGCACCGGTCCGCCGCGGTGATCCGAGGACGCCCGCAGACCGGGCCGGCCGCTCCGGACCGCACCGCCCACAGAACGGACCCCCGCCCCTCCATGCACTCCACTCCCCACCGGACCGCGCAGGAATGGGTTCGCCCCCTGACCGGGGCGACCGCCCCCGGCGGATTGCGCCTCTTCTTCTTCCCCTACGCGGGGGCGGGCGCCTCCGCCTACCGGAACTGGGGGGCCGGCCTTCCCGAGGGCACCGAGGGCTTCGCCGTCCAGCTGCCCGGACGCGAGGACCGCTTCCACGAACGGCCCGTCCCCGGGCTCGACGACCTGCTGGACGCCCTCACCCCCGGGCTGCTGCCGCTGCTCGACAGGCCCTTCGCGTTCTTCGGCCACAGCATGGGCGCCATCGTCTGCTGGGAGCTGTGCCGCAGGCTGCGGCTGGCGCACGGCCTCGAACCGGTCCGCGTGTTCGTGTCGGGCTGCCGCGCCCTGCACATGCACCGGTCGCGCACCCCGGCGGAGGCCGACCTGTCGGACGAGGGCCTGATCGAGGAGCTGCGCGTACTCGGCGCCACCCCCGAGGAGCTGCTGCGCAACCCCGAGTTCACCGCGTTCCTGCTGCCCACCTTCCGCGCCGACCTGTCCCTCTTCGCCGGATACCGCTACCGGCCCGGCCCGCCACTGAGCTGTCCCGTCTCGGTGTTCGGCGGCACGCGGGACCCGCGGGTGGCCGAGGAGCACCTCCACGGCTGGGCCGCGCTGACCGACGGACCGGCCCGGGTGGAGATGTTCCCCGGCGGCCACCTGTTCCTGCTCCAGGAACGCGAACGGATGCTGCGCAGCATCGGCTGGGCACTGTCCGGCGACGGCTTCTGACCCGACACGGCCCGGGACCGCACCGGCCCCCACCACCACGGAAAGAGGAGCATGTCCGCAGACGACACGAACTACCAGGCCCTCGTCGGCGGTATCGTCGCCGACGCACTCGGGACCCCGTCGGTCGCCCCCGGGGACGCGTTCGCCGACCTCCAGGTGAACTCGGTCCTGCTGCTGCGCATCATCGCCGCGATCGAGGACAGGCTGGGCACCTCCATCGACATCGTCGACGTCCTCCAGGCGCAGACCGTGGGCGACCTGGCCGCCCTGGCCAGGAGCTACGCCCTGCGCGAGGAGGAGGAGAGCCGTGGGTGACGTCCCCTCCCCCCTGTGGCTCCGGACCACCGACGTCGACCACATGCGCAGGGACGGGCGGGACGAGGACCCCGGCCACGCCTGGACCTCCGAGCGCATCGGCGCGCTCTACCCCGGCGCCTCCTGCTCGCTGCTGGACTGCGGTGTGATGTCCGGCGTGACCTACGCCGGTCTGCGGGACGCGGGCCTGCCCGTGGACTACACCGGCATCGACGTCTCCCCCCGGGTCCTCGACGCGTGCCGGGCCGAGCACCCGGGCGCGCGGTGGCTGGAGATGAGCGTCACCGACCTCGCCTTCGGCGAGGGGACCTTCGACGTCGTGAACTCCCGCCACCTGCTGGAGTGCCTGCCCTACTACGAGACGGCGGTCCGGGAGATGTTCCGGGTGGCCCGCACCCACGTCGTCATCGGCTTCTTCCAGGTCCCCAGGGCGCCCGAGGCGCTGCTGCGGCGCGAGACCGACGAGGGCTACATCTGGCTGAACCGCTACGACCCGGGCCCCTTCGAGGAGCTGCTGCACCGGCTCTCGCGGGAGGTGGAGACCGCCGACCTGCGCCACGGGCCCCGCCGCTCCCGCATCTACCTCTGCACGAAACGCTGACCCGTCCCGGTCCCGCGCGCGGCGGGGCCGGGGGACGGGTCAGCGGCCGGAGGGCCCGCGGAAGCGCAGGGCCATGGCCGCCAGGGAGCCCCTGCTCGAAGCGCAGGCCAGGACCGCGTCACCGTCGTCGATCCGGCCGGACTCCGCCAGGTCGGCCAGGTTGAGCGGCACGTCGGACGAGAAGCAGTGCCCCACCGTCGAGACGAGCCCGGGATAGGGCTCCGTGTGCGGCATCGCGGCGGCCATCGACAGCATGGTGCGGGTAGCGCTGCCGAAGTTCGGGGTCACCAGGTAGCGGAAGCCCTCCTCGGCGTGCCCCGCCACCCGACGCGTGGCGGTGCGCATGGCCGTCAGGGTCACCCTCGCGTCGGCCAGGCCCGACCACTCCTTCTCCCGGGGCAGCCAGCGCTCGGTCGCCGACCCCAGGAGCTGGAAGGACGCCTCCGGACCGGGTTCGCGCGTGATGAGACAGGAGGCGGCCCCGTCGCTGAAGACCGTCATGCTGATCGGAGGGTGCCGGGTTCCCGAGACGATCCGGTCGACCGTCACCAGCAGGACCGACACGGCCTGCCCCGACGCGATCAGGCCCCTGGCCACGTCGGTCCCCGAGGAGAAGTTCGAGCAGGCGTCGCCGCTGACGACGAGGACCGGGGTCGAGGGCAGCTTCGCCGCGGCGCGGAACTCCTGGGCCCACTCGCTGGGGGTCGTCCCCTCGTCTGTGTCGTTGCAGACCACCACCGCCTCGTAGGACACGTCCGGATGCTCGGTCCCCGGGGCTCCCGGGGTGACCGCGACCGCCATCTCCAGGGTGGAGTCCGAGGACACGCGCACCTCCCGGATGCCCTGCTCCTCCAGCGCGCCGAGGTTCTCGCGGACCCTGGGGTCGTCCAGGTCGCGTACGTGGACGGGCGTACCGAGTCTGGACGTGAGAGGGACGGCGTACACGTCCGGGCCCTGTGTGTTCACTGCCCCTCCTTGCCGTGCGGCGTCGTGGAACCCCCGGCGGAGGGCCGGAGGGTCCCGTCTCCGAAGTTCTTGTCGACCCACTGGTCGCTGTAGACGGTCTCGAGGTACCTGTCCCCCAGGTCGGGGGCCACGGCCACCGACCTGAGGCGGTGCTCCGGGTCGTGGCGGTCGAGCCAGTCCAGGGCCCCGCCCACCACCGTTCCCGTGGACCCGCCGAACAGGAACCCGCGCGCGGACAGGGCCCGGCAGGTTCTGATGGCCTCCCGTTCGGGCACGTGGACCACGTCGTCGACGGAGGCCAGCTCCAGGGCCGGCGCCGGGGTGCTCGACCCGAGTCCGGGGATGAGGCGCGGCCCGGGCTCGCCGCCGAAGTTCGCCGACCCCTGGGCGTCGACGGCCACCACCCGCACACGGGGCGCGTGCTCGCGGAAGTACCGCGCGCAGCCCACGAGGGTGCCCCCGGTCCCGGCGCCGACGAAGAGGACGTCCAGGTCGGGGAAGCGCCCGGCGATCTCGACGGCGGTCGTCTCGTAGTGCGCCGTCCAGTTCGCCGGGTTCTCGTACTGGTTGAGCCACAGGTACCGGTCGTCGCCGCGGCACATCTGCCGGACCCTCTCCTTCCTGGCGCCCAGGAGGCCGCCGACGGGGTCGGGGACGTCGACCACCACGACGTCGGCCCCCAGGGCCCTCATCAGCCGCAGCGTGTGGGGGTTGCAGCGCCGGTCGGTCACACACGTGAACACCAGGCCCTTGCTGGCGGCGACCACGCTGAGAGCCACGCCGAGGTTGCCGGAGGAGGACTCCACCAGGACCGTGTCCGGGCGCAGGAGGCCGTCCTTCTCGGCGGCCGCCACCATGGCCGCGGCCGTGCGGAGCTTGACGGAGCCTCCGAAGTTGAAGCCCTCGCACTTCAGGTAGATCTCGCGGCCGGTCACGGACGTGAGGTCGACGTAGACGTCGGACTCCAGCAGTTCGTGCGGCGTGGAAACGATGGGCATCCCGTGCTCCTGTTCTCGGTACGGGGCCGGGGCGGCGCGGCGGGCGCTCAGGCGCCGGCTTCCGCCTGCCGGACCAGGCTCGCGGGCCGCATGTCGGTCCACTCGCTGTCGATGTGCCGGGTGCACTCCCCCCGGCCGGCCGGACCGAACACGCTCTCCCAGCCGGCGGGCACCGCGAGGTGACCGGGCCACAGCGAGTACTGCTCCTCGGCGTTCCTGAGCACGAGGAAGGTACCGTCCTCGGCGTCGAACGGGTTGGTCATCGCGTTCTCCTCCACGGGTGTGGTCGTGTGCGGGTGGTCGTCCCGCGCGGGGCGGCTCACGGGTCCGCGAGCACGCCGTCCAGGATCTTCCTGACGGCGCCGAGGGGTTCGCGGTCGGTCATGCGGGCGTGCTCGGCGTCGATGTCGTGCCGCTCCACACGACCGCTGACGTGCGGGTCCCACGCCCGCGGCGACGGGGCCCCCTCGCCGCGCCCCCGGGTCGCCGCGAAGAACAGCATGTCGCCCTCGAAGCGGGCGGTGGGCCGCTCGGCCACGATCCGCAGGAGCCGGTTGGCGGTGCGGGCCAGGGCGTCGAGGTCCGCCCCGCCGAGCACCGGTGCGGCCTCCGTCGCGCCCATGAGGCGGGCCACCTCCTCGGGTCCGATCCCGTCCTGCCAGCCGACGCCCTCGGCCTCGTGCGGGTAGGAGTCCAGCAGCGCCAGGACCGCGACCCGTTCCCCCTGTTCCTGGAGGGCGCAGGCCAGGGCGTGGGCGATGTTCCCGCCCAGGGACCAGCCGAGCAGGTGGTAGGGGCCGTGCGGCTGGACCGAGCGGATCTGGGCCAGGTAGTCGGTGACCAGGTCGGCGGCCGTCTGCGGGGCGCCGCCCGCGTCGTCGGTTCCCCTGGCCTGGATCCCGTACACGGGACGGTCGCCCAGGCCTTCGGCGAGAGCGGCGTAGCACCAGCTCAGGCCGGTCACCGGGTGCACGCAGTACAGAGGGGGCAGGGCCCCGCCGCCGCGCAGGGCCAGCAGGGGCGCCGGGGAGCCGGGACGGTGCGGCCGGAGCCGTCCGCCCTCCTCGGCGAGGGCGGCGGAGATGCCCGCGACGGTCGGGGAGCGGAAGAACGCGGGCAGGTCGACGGTCGCGCCGAGCACCGTCCGCACCCGGCTGATCAGCCGGGTCGCCAAGAGGGAGTGTCCGCCAAGGTCGAAGAACCCGTCGTCGACCCCGACGTCGGGACGGTCCAGCACCTCGGCGAACAGCCCGCACAGGATCTCCTCCCGCGCCGTACGCGGGGCCCGCCCGACCGAGACCTCGGCTTCGGGGACCGGCAGTGCGGCCCGGTCCACCTTGCCGTTCGGCGTCAGCGGGAACGCCTCCAGGGCCACGAACGCCGACGGAACCATGTAGGCGGGCAGGTCCCGGGCCGCCAGACGGCGCAGCTCCCCGCTCTCCGGGGCCTCCGCGCCCTCGACGGGAACGTGGTAGGCCACCAGGCGCTTCTCCCCGGGGACGTCCTCGCGCAGCACCACCACCGCCCGAGCGACATCGGGATGCGCCGCCAGGACCGTCTCGACCTCCCCCGGTTCGACCCGGAAGCCGCGGATCTTCACCTGGAAGTCGGAGCGCCCCACGTACTCCAGGGCGCCCTCGGCGTTCCACCGGACCAGATCACCGGTGCGGTACATCCGTGAACCCGGCTCACCATAGGGGTCGGCGACGAACCGCCCTGCGGTCAGGCCGGGGCGCTCGTGGTACCCGCGCGCCACACCCGCGCCCGCGAGATAGAGCTCGCCGGGCACTCCGGGGGCGGTGGGGTTCAGGCGGCCGTCCAGGACGTAGGCGCGGGTGTCGTCGATCGGGGCGCCGATGGTCACGGGAGCGTCGGCGTGCAGGCGGCAGGTGGTCGAGTAGACCGTGGTCTCGGTGGGCCCGTACCCGTTGGTCACGCTTCGGGCGGCGGAGGTGAGCGCGTCGGCCAGTTCCCGGGTGACGGGCTCCCCCGCCGTCACCACATGCACACCGGACAGGTCGATGCCGGTCTCCAGCAGGGTCCTCCAGAGGCTGGGGGTGGCCTGCATGTGGGTGACGCCGTGCCGGTCGATCATGTGCGCGAGCCGCCGGGGGTCCAACAGGTCCTCGCGGGACACCAGGACCGCCGCGCCGCCGCACACCAGCGGCAGGTAGATCTCGACGGAGGCGATGTCGAAACCGAACGTGGTGCTGGCCAGGAAGCGGTCCTGCGCGGTGAAGGGCAGGTTCCGCTTCACCGACATCAGCAGGTTCACGAGTGCTCCGCCGGTGACTGTCACGCCCTTGGGCCGCCCCGTCGAGCCGGAGGTGTAGAGCACCTGCACCGCACCCGCCCCCGGACACCCGGCGGCAGGCGGGTTCTCCTCGGACCGCCCGGACAGGTCCATCCGGCCCACGAGGTCCTCGTCCAGGACCACGCGGGGACGGGCGTCCTCCAGGATGTACCGGACGCGCTCGGCCGGGAACTCCGGATCCACCGGCACATACGCCGCACCGGCCTTGAGCACCGCCAACGCGCACACCACCATCTCCACACCGCGCGGCAACAGGACCGCCACGCGGTCCTCACCCCCCACCCCCCTCGCGAGGAGTTCACGGGCCAGCCGGTTCACCCGCGCGTTGAGCCCGCCGTACGTGGTCACCCCCTCGTCGGTGACGATCGCGGGAGCCTCGGGGGTCCGGGCCACCTGCGCCTCGAACAGCTCGGCCAGGCTCTCCGCGCAGGTCCGTCCGTCGGCGTGCGGTGCGCCCCGGCCCCACGTGTGCAGCAGCCGACGGCGCTCCTCGGCCGACAGCAGTTCGACCCGGCCGACCCGGACCGAGGCGTCGCGGGCCATCTCCGCCAGCACAGCCGTATACCAGCGCACGATCCGCTCGGCGGTCGAACGGTCGAACAGGTCCTCGGCGAACTCCAGCTGGCCGACCAGGCCCGCCCTCGCACCCTGCTCGTCGAACTCCTCCCGTGCGCTCAGGGAGAGGTCGAACTTGGCCACCCGGAAATCGACCGGGTACTCCTCGACCTCCAACCCCTCCAGAGCGAGCGAAGTCCGCCGGTTGTTCTGCATCACCAGCAGCGTCTGGAAGAGCGGGTGCCGGGACGCCGAACGCTCCGGGTTGAGGACCTCCACCAGCCACTCGAACGGCACGTCCTGGTGCGCGAACGCGTCCAGACCCCCTTCACGGACACGCGTGACGAGTTCCCGCAGCGTGGGGTCGCCCGAGACGTCGGTCCGCAGCACCAGGGTGTTGACGAAGAACCCGACCAGGTCCTCCAACGCCTCGTCCGAGCGCCCCGCCACCACGGTCCCGACCGGGATGTCGGGGCCCGCGCCCAACCGGCTGAGCAGCGCGGCCCACCCCGCCTGGAGCACCATGAACAGCGTCCCGCCACACTCCCGGGCCAGGCTGGCCAACCCCTCGTGCACCTCCGCCGGAAGGGTCAGATCGACGGCGCCGCCGCGCCAGGACGCCACGGTCGGCCGGGGCCGGTCCGTGGGCAGGGCCAACTCCTGCGGTGCCCCCTCCAGGGCGCGGCGCCAGTACTCCGACTGGGCGTGCATGACGCTGCCGGGGTCGGACTCCTCACCCAGCTCACGACGCTGCCACAGGCTGAAGTCCGCGTACTGCACCGGCAGCGGAGCCCAGTCGGGAGCCCGGCCGCGTGCGCGAGACCGATAGGCCCGGCTCAGGTCGTCCAACAGCGGCGCCAGCGACCACCCGTCGCACGCGATGTGGTGCACCACCACACAGAGCACGCTCTCCTCGTCCGAGACCCGGTACAGCCGGGCACGCACGGGAGGTTCCACCGACAGGTCGAAACCGCGCGCGACGAACTCGGTCAGTCCGGCGACGTCCTCCCCCGACTCACGGTCGACGATCTCCAGCGGCGCCGGGGTCCGCTCTGCCGGGAGCACGTGCTGCCGGACCTGGTCCTGATCCTGCACGAACACCGTCCGCAGACTCTCGTGACGGCCGACCACGTCGCCCAGAGCAGCTCGCAGGGCCTCCGCGTCCACCGCGCCCCGCAGCCGCAGCGCCACCGGGACGTTGTAGGTCCCCGGCTCCTCCATCTGGTTCAGGAACCACAGCCGGCGCTGGGCGAACGACAACGGCACCCGCTCCGGGCGCTCACCCGCCACCAGCGCCGCACGCGCACGACCACCCTCGCGTTCCAGCAGGCGGGCGACCCCGGCCACCGTCGGCCGGTCGAAGAACTCCCGCACCCCCACCTCGCCGCCGAGCACCGACCGCACCCGGCCGATCAGCCGGGTCGCCAGCAGCGAATGTCCGCCCAGGTCGAAGAACCCGTCGTCGACCCCGACGTCGGGACGGTCCAGCACCTCGGCGAACAACCCGCACAGGATCTCCTCCCGCGCCGTGCGCGGGGCCCGCCCTGCCACCGCCACGGTTTCGGGGACCGGCAGCGCCGCCCGGTCCACCTTGCCGTTCGGCGTCAGCGGGAACGCCTCCAGGGCCACGAACGCCGACGGAACCATGTAGGCGGGCAGTTCCCCGGCCAGTCGGCTCCGGACACCGTCCGTGTCCAAGCCGTGTCCCGCCGGCGGGACGGCGTACCCGACCAGGCGGCTCCCACCGCCCGCGTCCTCACGTACGACGACGACGGCCTGCTCCACACCCGGACAACGGTGCAGAGCCGCCTCGATCTCGCCCAGCTCGACCCGGAAGCCGCGGATCTTCACCTGGAAGTCCGAGCGCCCCACGTACTCCAGCGCGCCCTCGGAGTTCCACCGGACCACGTCACCGGTGCGGTACATCCGCGCCCCGGGATCACCGAACGGATCGGCGACGAACCTCTCCGCCGTCAGGCCGGGGCGCTCGTGGTACCCGCGCGCCACACCCGCGCCCGCGATGTACAACTCGCCCGGGACACCCACCGGCACGGGCGCCAACGCCTCGTCCAGCACGTACACCCGCGTGCCGGACAGGGGCCGTCCGATGGGCACGCGGCCGGGGCTTCCCTTGAGCGGGTCGCTCAAGGTGGAGCAGACCGCGGCCTCGGTCGGACCGTAGGCGTTGACCATGCGCCGGCCCTCGGCCCAGCGCGCCACCAGCTCGGTCGAGCACGCCTCCCCGCCCGAGGCCAGCGAGCGGAGCCCGGTGAGCACGGCGGGCGCGGTCTCGGGCAGGGAACCCAGGACCGCGGGGGTGATGAGGGCGTGGGTGGCCCGGTGACCGTCGAGGAAGTCGACCAGGTCCTGGCCCGCCAGAACGGTGTCGGCTGCGGCCACCGCGAGCGCGGCGCCGCTCAACAGGGCGTGGCACCATTCGGCGGAGGCGGCGTCGAAGCTGAACGAGGCCACCTGCGCGACGACGTCGCCGGGGCCCAGTTCCAGGGCACGGATGGTGGCGCGGGCCATGTTGGCCACACCGGCGTGGTGGTTGACCGCGCCCTTCGGGGTTCCGGTGGACCCGGACGTGTAGATGACGTAGGCGGCGTGTTCGGGCCGGAGCGGGGCCGGGCGCTCGTCCTGGGCGATGTCCCGCTCCGCACGGCCCCGCACGGCCTCGGCGGTCCGCGGATCGTCCAGGCACAGGGAAGGCGCGGCGGGAGACGCGGGGTCGGCCGCGACCGTGGTGAGCACCAGTGCGGGGGCCGCGTCGGCGAGCATGAACGCGACGCGCTCACGGGGGTAGTCGGTGTCGACGGGGACGTAGGCGCCGCCCGCCTTGAGCACGGCGAGCGCGGCGGTGAACATCTCGACGGATCGCGGCAGGGCGATGGCGACCCGCGTTTCCGGTCCCACCCCCCTCGCGAGGAGTTCACGGGCCAACCGGTTCACCCGGGCGTTGAGCTGGGCGTAGGTGGTCACCCCCTCGTCGGTGACGACCGCGGGCGCCTCGGGGGTCCGGGCAACCTGCCCCTCGAACAGCTCGGGCAGGATCTCCGTGACGCTCTGCCCGTCGGCGTGCGGTGCGCCCCGGCCCCACGTGTGCAGCAGCTGACGGCGCTCCTCGGCCGACAGCAGTTCGACCCGGCCGACCCGGACCGAGGCGTCGCGGGCCATCTCCGCCAGCACCGCCGTATACCAGCGCACGATCCGCTCGGCGGTCGAACGGTCGAACAGGTCCTCGGCGAACTCCAGGTGTCCGCCCAGGCCGGCCCGGCCGCCGTCCTCCCCGAACTCCTCGTACACGTTCAGCGAGAGGTCGAACTTGGCCACCCGGAAATCGACCGGGTACTCCTCGACCTCCAACCCCTCCAGAGCGAGCGAAGTCCGCCGGTTGTTCTGCATCACCAGCAGCGTCTGGAAGAGCGGGTGCCGGGACGCCGAGCGCTCGGGGTTGAGCGCCTCCACCAGCCACTCGAACGGCACGTCCTGGTGCGCGAACGCGTCCAGGCCGCCCTCGCGCACCCGGGCCACCAGCTCCCGCAGCGTGGGGTCGCCCGAGACGTCGGTCCGCAGCACCAGGGTGTTGACGAAGAACCCGACCAGGTCCTCCAACGCCTCGTCCGAGCGCCCCGCCACCACCGTGCCCACGGGGATGTCGGTGCCCGCGCCCAACCGGCTGAGCAGCGCCGCCCACCCCGCCTGGAGCACCATGAACAGCGTCCCGCCACACTCGCGGGCCAACATCGCCAGACCCTCGTGCACCTCGGCGGGGATGTCGAGGCCGACCGCGTCGCCACGCCAGGACGCCACCGCCGGCCGGGGCCGGTCCGTCGGCAGCGCCAACTCCTGCGGCGCCCCCTCCAGAGCCCCACGCCAGTACTCCGACTGGGCGTGCATGACGCTCCCGGGATCGGACTGCTCACCCAGCTCCCGACGCTGCCACAGACTGAAGTCCGCGTACTGCACCGGCAACGGCGACCAGTCGGGAACCCGGCCACCTGCGCGGGCCTGGTAGGCCCGGCCCAGGTCGCCCAGCAGCGGCGCCAACGACCACCCGTCGCACGCGATGTGGTGCACCACCACACAGAGCACGCTCTCGCCGTCCGAGACCCGGTACAGCCGGGCACGCAACGGCAGCTGCGTGGAGAGGTCGAACCCGCCCACGGCGAACTCCGCCAACGACGACGCGATCCCCTCCGAAACGCCGTCCGCGGCCCCGGGACCGGGGGCACGGTCCACGATGTCGAAGAAGGCTTCCGTCGGTCCTGGTGGGAGAACGTGCTGCCAGACCTGGTCCCGGTCCTGCACGAACACCGTCCGCAGACTCTCGTGACGGCCGACCACGTCGCCCAGCGCCGTGCGCAGGGCCTCCGCGTCCACCGCGCCCCGCAGCCGCAGCGCCACCGGGACGTTGTAGGTCCCCGGCTCCTCCATCTGGTTCAGGAACCACAACCGGCGCTGGGCGAACGACAACGGCACCCGCTCCGGCCGTTCCCCCGCCACCAGCTCCGCACGGGAGCGGCTCTTCCCGTCACCCAGCAACCGGGCGACCCCGGCCACCGTCGGCCGGTCGAAGAACTCCCGCACCCCCACCTCGCCGCCGAGCACCGACCGCACCCGGCTGATCAGCCGGGTCGCCAGCAGCGAATGTCCGCCCAGGTCGAAGAACCCGTCGTCGACCCCGACGTCGGGACGGTCCAGCACCTCGGCGAACAGCCCGCACAGGATCTCCTCCCGCGCGGTGCGCGGGGCCCGCCCGACCGCGATCTCGGCTTCGGGTGCGGGCAGTGCCGCCCGGTCCACCTTGCCGTTCGGCGTCAGCGGGAACGCGTCGAGCAGCACCACGAGTGGGACCATGTAGCCGGGGAGCACCGACTCCGTCCGGCTCCGGATGTCGTCCGCGTCCAGGACCCGGCCCTGCGCCGGGACCGCGTACCCGACCAGGCGCCGCTCACCGCCCGCGTCCTCACGTACGACGACGACGGCCTGCTCCACACCCGGACAGCCGCGCAGGACCGCTTCGATCTCGCCCAGCTCGACCCGGAAGCCGCGGATCTTCACCTGGAAGTCCGAGCGCCCCACGTACTCCAGCGCGCCCTCGGAATTCCACCGGACCACGTCACCGGTGCGGTACATCCGCGCACCCGGCTCACCGAACGGATCGGCGACGAACCGCCCGGCCGTCAGCCCCGGACGCTCGTGGTACCCGCGCACGACCCCGGCACCCGCGATATAGAGCTCGCCCTCGACCCCCACCGGCACGGGCGCCAACGCGTCGTCCAGCACGTACACCCGCGTGTTGTCGATGGCGGCGCCGATGGTCACCGGGTCGTCCGTTGAAAGGCGGCAGGTCGTGGAGTAGACCGTGGTCTCGGTGGGCCCGTAGCCGTTGGTCACGCTTCGGGCGGCGGAGGACAGCGCACGGATCAGCTCCGGGGTGGCCGGTTCTCCTCCCGTGACGACGTGCACGCCGGACAGGTCGATGCCGGACTCCAGCAGGGTCGACCACAGGCTGGGGGTGGCCTGCATGTGGGTGACGCCGTGCGTGGAGACCATGCGCGCGAGCCGCCGGGGGTCCAGCAGGACCTCGCGCGTCACCAGGACCGTCGCGCCGCCGCACACCAGCGGCAGGTAGATCTCGATGGAGGAGATGTCGAAACCGAACGTGGTGCTGGCCAGGAAGCGGTCGCGTTCGGTGAACGGCAGGCTCCGCTTCACCGACATGAGCAGGTTCACGAGTGCGCCGTCGGTGACGGTCACGCCCTTGGGCCGCCCCGTCGAACCCGAGGTGTAGAGCACCTGCACCGCACCCGCACCCGGACGCCCGGCGGCAGGCGGGTTCTCCTCCGACCGCCCGGACAGATCAGTCGAGGCCAGGAACCCCCCGTCCAGCACCACCCGAGGACGCGCGTCCTCCAGGATGTACCGGACGCGCTCGGCCGGGAACTCCGGATCCACCGGCACATACGCCGCACCGGCCTTGAGCACCGCCAGCGCGCACACCACCATCTCCACACCCCGGGGCAGCAGGACCGCCACGCGGTCCTCGCCCCGCACGCCCCTGGCCACCAGCTCACGGGCCAGCCGGTTCACCCGCGCGTTGAGCTGGGCGTAGGTGGTCACACCCTCGTCGGTGACGATTGCGGGAGCCTCCGGGGTGCGCGCGGCCTGCGCCTCGAACAGCTCGGCCAAGGACGCGGGAACGGCCTCCGCACGGGGCCCGTTCCACCCCTCCACCAACTGATCGCGCTCTCCGGGAGAGAGCAGCTCGACCCGGCCGACCCGGACCGAGGCGTCGCGGGCCATCTCCGCCAGCACCGCCGTGTACCAGCGCACGATCCGCTCGGCGGTCGAACGGTCGAACAGGTCCTCGGCGAACTCCAGCTGGCCGACCAGGCCCGTCCGATCGCCGACCTCCCCGAACTCCTCGTGCACGCTCAGGGAGAGGTCGAACTTGGCCACCCGGAAATCGACCGGGTACTCCTCGACCTCCAACCCCTCCAGAGCGAGCGAAGTCCGCCGGTTGTTCTGCATCACCAGCAGCGTCTGGAAGAGCGGGTGCCGAGAGGCCGAACGCTCGGGGTTGAGGACCTCCACCAGCCACTCGAACGGCACGTCCTGGTGCGCGAACGCGTCCAGACCCCTTTCACGGACCCGCGTGACGAGCTCGCGCAGGGTCGGGTCGCCGGAGACGTCGGTGCGCAGCACCAGGGTGTTGACGAAGAACCCGACCAGGTCCTCCAGGGTTTCGTCCGGCCTTCCGGCCACCACGGTGCCCACCGGGATGTCGGTGCCCGCGCCCAACCGGCTGAGCAGCGCCGCCCACCCCGCCTGGAGCACCATGAACAGCGTCCCCCCGCACTCGCGGGCCAACATCGCCAGGCCCTCGTGCACCTCGGCGGGGATGTCGAGGTCGACGGTGCCGCCGCGCCAGGACGCCACCGCCGGCCGGGACCGGTCCGTGGGCAGGGCCAACTCCTGCGGCGCCCCCTCCAGGGCACGGCGCCAGTACTCCAGCTGGGTATGCATGACGCTGCCGGGATCGGACTGCTCACCCAGCTCCCGACGCTGCCACAGGCTGAAGTCCGCGTACTGCACCGGAAGCGTCGACCACACGGGGACCCCACCACGCGATCGGGCCTCGTAGGCCCGGCCCAGGTCGTCCAGCAGCGGCGCCATCGACCACCCGTCGCAGGCGATGTGGTGCACGACCACACAGAGCACGCTCTCCTCATCCGAGACCCGGTACAGCCGGGCACGCAACGGCGGCTGTACGGAGAGGTCGAACCCGCCCACGGCGAACTCCGAGAGCGCGGCCGGGATTCCGGCCGGGTCGGCGTCGACCGTCTCCAGGGGGACGCCCGCCTGTTCGGCGGTGAGGACGTGCTGCCGGACCTCGTCCCGGTCCTGCACGAACACCGTCCGCAGACTCTCGTGCCGGCCGACCACGTCGCCCAACGCCGTGCGCAGGGCCTCCTCGTCCACCGAGCCCCGCAGCCGCAGCGCCACCGGAATGTTGTAGGTCCCCGGCTCCTCCATCTGGTTCAGGAACCACAACCGGCGCTGGGCGAACGACAGCGGAACCCGCTCCGGGCGTTCCCCCGCCACCAGCGCCGCACGCGCACGGCCGCCCTCGCGTTCCAGCAGGCGGGCGACCCCGGCCACCGTCGGCCGGTCGAAGAACTCCCGGACCCCCACCTCGCCGCCGAGCACCGACCGCACCCGGCTGATCAGCCGGGTCGCCAAGAGGGAGTGTCCGCCCAGCTCGAAGAACCCGTCGTCGACCCCGACGTCCGACCGGTCCAGCACCTCGGCGAACAACCCGCACAGGATCTCCTCCCGCGCCGTACGCGGGGCCCGCCCGACCGCGGCACCGGCCTCGGGTGCGGGCAGAGCCGCCCGGTCCACCTTGCCGTTCGGCGTCAGCGGGAACGCCTCCAGAGCCACGAACGCCGACGGGACCATGTAGGCGGGCAGGTCCACTCCCGCCAGGTGGCGCAGCTCCCCGCTCCCGGGGGCCTCCGCGCCCTCGACGGGAACGTGGTAGGCCACCAGGCGCTTCTCCCCGGGGGCGTCCTCGCGCAGCACCACCACCGCCCGAGCGACATCGGGATGCGCCGCCAGGACAGCCTCCACCTCCCCCGGATCGATGCGGAAGCCACGCAGCTTGACCTGGAAGTCGGAGCGCCCCACGTACTCCAGCGCGCCCGTGGGGTTCCACCGGACCACGTCACCCGTGCGGTACATCCGTGAACCCGGTTCGCCGAACGGATCGGCGACGAACCTCTCCGCCGTCAGGCCGGGGCGCTCGTGGTATCCGCGCGCCACACCCGCGCCCGCGATGTACAACTCGCCCGGGACACCCGCCGGCACGGGCGCCAACGCCTCGTCCAGCACGTACACCCGCGTGTTGTCGATGGCGGCGCCGATGGTCACCGGGTCGTCCGTTGAAAGGCGGCAGGTCGTGGAGTAGACCGTGGTCTCGGTGGGCCCGTACCCGTTGGTCACGCTTCGGGCGGCGGAGGCCAGCGCGTCGGCCAGTTCGCGGGTGACGGGCTCCCCCGCCGTCACCACATGCACACCGGACAGGTCGATTCCGGCCTCCAGCAGGGTCCTCCACAGGCTGGGGGTCGCCTGCATGTGGGTGACGCCGTGCGTGGAGACCGCCTCGGACAGCCGGTGGGGGGTGAGCACCGCATCGCGCGTCACCAGGACCGCCGCGCCGCCGCACACCAGCGGCAGGTAGATCTCGACGGAGGCGATGTCGAAACCGAACGTGGTGCTAGCCAGGAAGCGGTCCTGCGCGGTGAAGGGCAGTCCGCGGCTCACCGACATCAGCAGGTTCACCAGCGCTCCGCCGGTGACGACGACCCCCTTGGGCCGCCCCGTCGAACCCGAGGTGTAGAGCACCTGCACCGCACCCGCACCCGGACACCCGGCGGCAGGCAGGTTCTCCTCCGACCGCCCGGACAGGTCGGTCGAGGCCAGGAACCCCCCGTCCAGCACCACCCGAGGACGCGCGTCCTCCAGGATGTACCGGACGCGCTCGGCCGGGAACTCCGGATCCACCGGCACATACGCCGCACCGGCCTTGAGCACCGCCAACGCGCACACCACCATCTCCACACCGCGCGGCAACAGGACCGCCACGCGGTCCTCACCCCCCACCCCCCTCGCGAGAAGTTCACGGGCCAGCCGGTTCACCCGCGCGTTGAGCCCGCCGTACGTGGTCACCCCCTCGTCGGTGACGATCGCGGGAGCCTCCGGGGTGCGCGCGGCCTGCGCCTCGAACAGCTCGGCCAAGGACGCGGGAACAGCCTCCGCACGGGGCCCGTTCCACCCCTCCACCAACTGATCGCGCTCCTGGGCCGACAGCAGGTCGCACTGCCAGATCGCGGTGTCGGGGCCGGAGACGATCAGCTCGATCGACCTGCGCAGGCGCTCGGCCATCGCCTCGACGGTCGGACGCCGCCACAGGTCGGTGCGGTAGGTCAGGACTCCCCGGAGGCAGCCGTCGGCCACGGCCGTGCCGAACTCCAGGTCGAACTGGGCCGCCGAACCGTTCGTCGGGACCCGTGTGACGCCCCGGTCCCCCTCGGGTCCGCCCGGTTCGGCGGGACCGCCGTGGTGGACGTAGACCACGTCGAAGACGGGGTTGCGGTGGGAGTCGCGCGCGGTCGTCGCCGCCGCGGCCACCCGCTCGAACGGGGCGTGCTGGTGCGCCTGGGCCCGCGCCAACCCGCCCTGCACGAGGCGTACCAGTTCGGCGCTGGTCCGCACCCCGGACAGGTCCGTGCGCAGGGCGGTGGTGTTGACGAGGAAGCCGACGACGTCCTGGAGGTCGGGGCCGGTGCGGCCGGTGAAGACCGTGCCGATGGTGACATCGGTCTGCCCCGACTGCCTGGCCAGGAGGAACTGGAACGCGGCCGCCAGGACGCTGGAGGGGGCCGCCCGCAGGCGCAGGGCGAACCGGTGCAGTGCGGCGGTGGTCTGCGGCGACAGCTCGAAGCGCACCCGGTCCGCCTCGGGGGCGGAGTCGTCGGAGCGGGGCGTGTCGGTCGGCAGCTCCAGGCGTTGGAAGCCCTGGAGTTCCCGGCGCCAGTGGTCCACGTGCTCGGACAGCTCGGCGACGGCGTCGGGCGTGCGCTGCGCCGCGGCCACGTCCGAGAACCGGGCGGGCGCCGGCGCGAGTCCCGCGTCGCCTCCGGACAGGGCGGCGCCGTAGAGGGCCCGCAGGTCGTGTTCCAGGATGTCCAGGGACCGCCCGTCCACCGCCAGGTGGTGGACGACCAGGGCGAAGGCGTCGGGTCCGCCTGCGCGGCGGACGACCAGGGCCCGCAGCGGCGGGGCGCCCAGGAGGTCGAAGGGCCGCGCGGCCGCGGCGCGGACCGCGTCCTGGACGGCCTCGCCCGAGTCGGCGCGCGCGTGGTCCGGTTCGAGGGTGAACGCCGTGAGGACGTGCTGTCGGGGAACCCCCTCCGCGTCGGCGGAGTAGGCCGTCCGCAGGACCTCGTGCCGCTCGACGAGGCGGTCCAGGGCCGCACGCAGGGCGCTCTCCGCGACACCCGGGTCGAAGTCCAGGCGCAGGACCAGGTTGTGGCTGACGTCGTGCGGGTCGAGCTGCTGGAGCCACCACAGGCGCTCCTGCCCGAAGGTCAGGGGCCGGGCCCCGCTGACGTCGTTCACTGGCCGTCCTTCCCGTCCTGCGCCGTGATGGCGCAGCCGTTCCCCGCGGCGCCGCGCCCGCAGCGGGGCACGAAACGTCAGGGGGGTGCCTGTTGTTTCGAACCGTCACGATTTCGACATATCGGTTTCAACGACCACCGGTCAACCGCACGAGTTCGCACTCGCAAAACCACCGATTCCGGACCGCCGTCCCGAGAATACGCAAGGCGCGACCACTGGCCGGCCCTCCCCCGGAAGACTCGACGAGAAGGCGTGAAACGGATCGGCTCCCCGGGGTTGACCTGTACCTTCCCGACGCGGTAATGCCACCGGGTTCCCGCCGGTCGGATCGGCCCGCGAACACGGCACGCGCAAGCACCCCCACCTGATAAAAGCCCTGCGTCGTCGGCGATGATAGCGCACGGCACACCGGCCGGGAATCCCCGGCCGCCGATGAATCGGCTGTTCACAGAGGCTTCCGCTCCACCAGGGAAACCGTTACTATGCGCCAGGGATCACCGGTCCGCGGTGGTGCGCGAGAACCTCGAACCCGTTGTGCCATTGCGCCGCACAACGACGTTCTGGTATCTCGTTCCACACGGTCCGATGTTTCGCTGCGCCCGGGTTGCGAGTGGGCCGACAATGCCACGGCGAGGGGAGTGGGATGGGTTTCGTGAGCGCTCTCCACGTACTTCGACCACGCTTCCGATTACCCTCGGGAACCGTTTCCCCGAATACAGAACGGACTGCGCGATGACGACGGCGCACCGGAATGCGGACACCCCGGTCCCGAGGAGCGGGAATCAGGGCTGATACAGGGTTCCGTAACGGAGGAACCCCCTCCCCGGGCCGCGCGGTCCCCGCAACCGTGTCCTGGAACGCGAAAAGGAGACGACCCCCGCCCCCGGGCACGGACCCCCTGTGCCACCCCCGGCCGACGTGATCCGCGTGCCCGGCCCCGACGTCCGCAAGGCGGCCCCATGACGCTTCCCCCCGCCCCGTCGACCAGTCCGCCCGAGCCCGCGGGCGCCACCGAGCCGCTTCCCGCGGCCGTGCTGCCCCGGGACCGGCCCGCGCCCGCGCGGCGCGAGCTGAGAGCGGGCTCCGTGGAGTTCGAGGTGCCCGCACCGGGCGCCGCCGGGCTGCGGGAGCTGGCCGGTGAGGCCGGTGGCGGTCCCGAGGCCGCGGCCCTCGCCCTCTACCTCGTCCTGCTGCACCGCTACGGCGGCCCGCGCGACCTCGTGGTCGCCGTCCCCGGTCCCTCCGGCGGCACGCTGCTGACACGGACCCGGGTCACCGGCGGGGAGAGCTTCCGCGAACTGGTCGGCCGCGCCGGGCAGAGCCTGCGCCGGGCGGAGGAGGCCGGGCGCCACCACCGGCAGGGCGCGACCGCGCTGCCCTGGCCGGGTTTCGGACTCACCCGCCCCGACGGCCCCCCTGCGGCCGGCGGCGGTCCCGAGCCGGTCCGCACGACCCGCTGCGACCTGGACCTGCGGCTGACCGACCACGGCGACCGGGTGACCGGCCTGGTCGTCTACGCCACGGACGTGTTCGACGAGGCGACCGCGCGGCGGGCCTGCGGGCACCTGCTCCGGCTCCTGGAGGGCGTGACCGGCTCGCCCGGACGGGCGGTCCGCGACCTGCCCGTGCTCACCGCGGAGGAGGAGCGCCTCACCGCCGCGCTCAACAGCACCGAGACCGCCGTCCCCGCACAGCCCTTCCACGAGCTGTTCGAGGCCCAGGCCCGGCGCACCCCCGACGCGGTCGCGGTGCGCACCCCCGGGGCCGCGCTCACCTACGGCGAGCTCGACCGGCGCGCCAACCAGCTCTCCCACCTGCTGCGCGAACAGGGCGTGGGAGCCGAGACGACGGTGGGGCTGTGCTCGGAACGGGGCGCCAGGCTGGTGGTGGCCGTCCTGGGCATCCTCAAGGCCGGCGGCGCCTACGTTCCGCTGGAGCCCACCGACCCGGCCGAGCGCCGGGCGGCGATCCTCGCCGACGCGGCGGTGCGGACCGTGGTGACCACCGACCCCGCCCTCTCCTTCGGACCGGGCCGCGGCGTCGTCGAGCTGGACCGCGACTGGTCCGTGCTCCGGGGCCGCCCCGACGACAGGCCCGCCGAGGGGTCCTGCGGCCTCGACACGGCCGCGTACCTGCTCTACACGTCCGGTTCCACCGGCAGGCCCAAGGGCGTGGTGATCGAGCACCGCCAGCTGCTGAGCTACACCTTCGCCGTCATCGACAGGTTCGGCCTGCGCGAACCGCTCAGCTTCGCGATGGTGCAGCCGCTGACGGTGGACTCCAGCGTCACCGCCCTCGTGCCTCCCCTGTGCACCGGCGGGCAGGTGCACCTGATCCCGAGGGAGACCGCCCTGGACGCGGACCGGCTCGCGGACTGGGTCCGGGACCGGGGCGTGGACTGCCTGAAGATCGCCCCCTCCCACCTGCGGGCGCTGCAGTCCTCCCCGCGCTTCGCGGAACTCCTGCCGCGCCGCCTGCTCATCGTGGGGGGAGAGCCCTCCGACTGGCGGTGGCTGCGCGGGATCCAGCGCTCGGCCCCCCACTGCCGCGTCTACAACCACTACGGACCCACCGAGACGACCGTCGGCGTCCTCGCCCTCGCCGTCGGCGACCACCTGCGGGCGGAGTGGGACACCGCGCCCATCGGCGTGCCCCTCCCCAACACCCGCGCCCACGTGGTGGACGCGGCCGGGCAGGAGGTGCCCACGGGCGTCTCGGGCGAACTCCTCATCGGCGGCGCCAACCTCGCCCGGGGCTACCACGACAGGGCCGACCTCACCCGGGAGGCGTTCGTCCCCGACACCCTCGGCCCACGGGCGGGCGGGCGGCTCTACCGCACCGGCGACATCGTGCGCCGCCTGCCCGACGGCACCATCGCCTTCCTCGGGCGCCGCGACGACCAGATCAAGGTGCGCGGCTTCCGCGTCGAACTGGGCGAGATCGACGCCGCCCTGAAGTCCCACCCCCGGGTCCGCAACGCCACCACCGTCGTCCGCGACGACCTCGCCGGCGGACGCGGGATCGTGGCCTACGTCGAACCGCACTCCCCCGCCTCCTTCGACCCGGCCGACCTGGAACGGCACCTCGGGGAGCGGATCCCCCCGCACATGCTCCCGCAGGCGGTGGTGCCCATGGAGCGCCTGCCGCTGTCCGAGCACGGCAAGGTCGCCCGTTCGGCCCTGCCCCCGGTGCCCGCGCCGACGACGGCCGCCTTCGCCCCCCTGCCGCCGTCGAACGGGCTGGAACGCCTGGTCGCGGACGCGTGGCGGGAGCTGCTCGGGGTGGAGGAGGTGGGAATGGAACAGAACTTCTTCGACCTGGGCGGGCACTCGCTGCTCCTGGTCGAGCTCCAGCACCGCCTGCGGGCCGGGACCGGCCGTGACATCGACCTCCTCGGCCTGTTCCAGCACACGACCGTGCGCGCGCAGGCCGTGTTCCTCGCCGCCGGGGATCCGGAACAGCCGCCCCCGCCGGAAGCGACACGGGGGGCGCAGCAGAACGCACTGCTGCGCCGCCGCCAACAGCAGCTACGAGCGAAGCGAGGCCGGGCATGAACCAGCCGGTGCCCGGCACGGGCGACGAGCACGACGACAGCCTCGACATCGCGGTCGTCGGCATGGCCGGACGCTTCCCGGGGGCCCGCGACGTCGGGGAGTTCTGGAGCAACCTCAAGGCCGGGGTGTGCTCGGACACCCGCTTCTCCGACGAGGAGCTGGCCGCGCGGGGCGTGCCCGCGGACGTGCGCGGCCACGAGGACTTCGTCGCCGCCGGCTACCTGCTGGAGGACTCCGAGAAGTTCGACGCCGCCTTCTTCGGCTACTCCCCCCGCGAGGCCGAGATCATGGACCCGCAGCACCGGGTGCTGCTGGAGTGCGCCTGGTCGGCCCTGGAGAGCTCCGGGCACGCCCCCGACCGCTTCGACGGACCCATCGGCGTCTATGCGGGCGCGGGCAACAACACCTACCTGCTGTTCAACGTCGCCACCCAACCGGACGCCGAACGGCTCCTGGGCGACAAGCAGACGGTGATCGGCAACCGCTCCGACTTCGTCAGCAGCCGGATCTCCTACAAGCTCGGCCTGCGGGGCCCCAGCGTCAACGTGCAGTCGGCCTGCTCGACCTCGCTGGTCGCGGTCGCCGAGGCCTGCCAGTCCCTGCTGGCCTTCCAGTGCGACATGGCCCTGGCCGGCGGGGTGGCGGTCGACCCCACGCGCCGCGACGGCTACCTCTTCCGCCAGGACGGCATCCTGTCCCCCGACGGCTACTGCCGCACCTTCGACGCGCGGGCCCGGGGCACCGTCGGCGGCGAGGGCGCGGGCATGGTCGTCCTCAAGCGGCTGGGCGACGCGCTCGCCGACGACGACCACGTCCACGCCGTCATCAAGGGCACGGCGCTCAACAACGACGGCTCGCGCCGGGCCGGGTTCAGCGCGCCCGGCGCGGCGACCCAGGCCGAGGTGATCGCCACCGCGCTGGCCAACGCGGACGTCGACCCCGGCAGCATCGGCTACGTCGAGCTGCACGGGACCGCGACCAACCTCGGGGACCCGATCGAGTTCTCCGCGCTCACCTCCGCCTTCGCCGGGCTCCCCGCGCACGGGTGCGCCCTGGGCTCGGTCAAGAGCAACATCGGGCACCTGGACTCCGCGGCCGGGGTGGCCGGGCTGGTCAAGACGGTGCTCGCGGTGGAGCACGGGCAGATCCCGCCCAGCCTGCACTTCGAGGAGCCCAACCCGCGGCTGGGCATGGACGGGAGCCCCTTCTACGTCAACACGCGGCTGCGCGACTGGCCCGAGGGGGACGGGCCCCGGCGCGCCGGGGTGAGCTCCTTCGGCCTGGGCGGCACCAACGCGCACGTCGTCCTCGAACAGGCCCCGCCCCGCCCCCGGCCCGAGGAGCCGTCCGAACCCGGCCGGGAGGAGCTGCTGGTGCTCTCCGCCCGCAGCCCCGAGGCGCTCGAGAGCGCCACCGACCGGCTCCAGGAGCACCTCCGCGCCCATCCCGGCACCGACCTGCGCGACATGGCGTTCACCCTCCGCCAGCGCAAGGCCTTCCCCCACCGCCGCATGGTGGTCTGCTCCAGCACCGAGGAGGCGCTCGGCGCCCTCGACGCCCGCGACGACGGGCGCCTGCTGTCCGCCCTGGCCCCGGAGAGCGCCCACCGGCCCGTGGGGTTCGTGTTCACGGGCTTCGGCTCGCAGTACCCGGGCATGGCACGGGGCCTGTACGCCCGGGAGCCCGTGTTCGCGGAAGCCGTGGACGAGTGCGCGGCCCTGCTGGAGCCGCTGCTCGGCCAGGACGTGCGCGAGCCCATGTTCGCCGGGGACGACGCCGCGGCCCCGCCCTCCCCGGACTTCCGCCGCATGCTGGAGCAGCCCGCGCGCGGCCGGGCCCCCGTCGACCGGCCGCTCCTCGGGTACCCGGCCGTGTTCGCCCTCGAGTACGCGCTGGTCCGGCTGTGGGACTCCTGGGGCGTGGCCCCCGAGGCGATGATCGGCCACAGCCTGGGCGAGTACGTGGCGGCCTGCACGGCCGGGGTGTTCTCCCTGCCCGACGCGCTGCGCCTGGTGGTGGAGCGCGCACGCCTGATCGAGCAGCAGCCCGAGGGCGCGATGCTCGCCGTCCCCCTCTCCGAGGAGGAGGCCCTGCGCCACACCGGCGACGAGGTCGGCCTGGCGGCCGTCAACGGGCCGCGGAACTGCGTGCTCTCGGGCACGGTCGAGGGCATCGAGAAGGCCGCCGCCGACCTGGAGCAGGCGGGCACCCCCGGCCGCCGGCTGAACACGCGCTTCGCCTTCCACTCCCCGGCGATGGACGCGGTGGTCGAACCGTACGCGCGGCTGGTGCGCTCGATGGAGCTCCACCCGCCCGAGCGGCCCTTCGTGTCCAACACGACGGGGACGTGGATCACCGGCGAGCAGGCGGTCGACCCGGACTACTGGGCACGGCACATGCGCCGGACCGTGCGCTTCTCGGACGGGTTGCGGACGCTGTGGTCCGTGCCGGACATCGTGGTCGCCGAGGTCGGCCCCGCCCCCACCCTGACCCCGGACGTCCTGCGGCACCCCGCCGCGGCGGCCACCGACCGGGTCGTCGTCCCCTCCCTGCCGAACACCTTCCTCGGCGGCAGCGACCGGGCCGCGATGCTCGGAGCGGCGGGCCGGCTCTGGCTCGCCGGACGCGAGCTCCCGTCCCCGCCGCGCGGGTCCGCCCGGCGTGTGCCCCTGCCCGCCTACCCCTTCGAGCGCCGCCGCTACTGGCTGGAACCGGGTCGGCGGGGCGGCACGCGCGACAGGTCGGTGCAGGAGCGTGTCGGATCGCCGGACGACTGGTTCCACGCCCCCTCCTGGCGGCGGCTGCCCCCCGCCCCCGCGGCGGACGCCGGGCGCCTGGCCGCACAGCGGTGGCTGGTCTTCGCCGACGACACGGGGCTGGGCGCGGCGCTCGCCGAGCGGCTCGCGCACACGGGCGCCGCGGTGCGCACCGTGCGGGCGGGCGGCGGGTGGGGCCGCGATCGCGAGGGCTCCTACGTCCTGGACCCCGCGCGGCCCGAGCACTTCGCCCGGCTGGCCGAGTCGCTGCGAGCCGAGGGGGCGGTGCCCGAGCGGGTGGTCCACTGCTGGGGCGTCGGCGCCGACGCCGAACGGGCCGTCGACCCCGCACAGGTCCAGGACCTGCTCGACCGCGCCTTCACCAGCCTGGTCCACTGGACGCAGGCGTGCGCGGACGAGCTCATGGCCGGGCCGCAGCGCTGGGACGTGGTCTCCAGCGAGGTCCACCCGGTGCTCGGCGACGAACCGCTCTGCCCGCCCAAGGCCGCGGTCCAGGGCGTCTGCAAGGTGGCCGTCCAGGAGTACCCGTCGTTGGAGTGCGTCCACCTGGACGTGCGGACGGACGGCCCCGCCGGACCGCCCGGGCTCGTGGACCGCCTGCTGGACCACCTGGCCCACCCCCCGCAGGAGCCCGTCCTCGCGCTGCGCGGAAGGCACCTGTGGGCCCAGGGCTACGAACCGGTCGAACTCCGGGGCGGCACGGCCCCACCGGTCCGGAGGGACGGCGTCTACCTGGTCACCGGCGGCCTGGGGAAGATCGGCCTGCTCATGGCCGGGGCCCTCGCCGAACAGGAACGGGTGCACCTGGTCCTGCTCGGGCGCAGGGGCCTGCCGCCCCGCGAGGAGTGGGACGACCCGGCGCTGCCCGGGCCCACCGCGTCGGCCGTCCGGGCGGTGCGCGGGATCGAGGAGCTCGGATCGACGGTGACGGTGGTCGCGGCCGACGTCGGCGACCTCGCGGCCGTGCGCGCGGTCCGGGAGCGGGTGTCCCGCGAGCTGGGGCCGGTCAACGGGATCCTGCACTGCGCCGGGACCACAGGGCAGGACGCCCACCGCACCATCACGGAGCTGGGGCCGCAGGAGTGCGCGTGGCACTTCGGCCCCAAGCTGCACGGCGCCAGGGTCCTGCACGAGGTGTTCGCCGGGCAGCGCCTGGACTTCGCGGTCATCAGCTCCTCGGTCGCCTCGATCCTGGGCGGGCTCGGGTTCGCCGCCTACGCCGCCGCCAACGCCGCCCTGGACGCCTTCGCCCAGCGGCACCACGGCCCGGAGCAGCCGTGGACCAGCGTGAACTGGGAGGCCTGGCTGTTCGCCCGGGAGGAGGGGCGGGCGCGCACCGACCTCGGCGCCGCCGTGCGCGAACTGGCGCTGGCCCCGGAGGAGGGCCGTCAGGTCTTCGACCGGCTGCTGCGCTCCGCGCCCCTGCCCCAGGTCGCCGTCTCCACCGGGGACCTGGCCGCCCGCGTGCGGCTGTGGGCGGACCCGGTCGCCGACGCGCCGGCCCCGGTCCGCCTGCACGAGCGGCCCCAGCTGCGCAACCCCTACGTCGCCCCGGCCGGCGCCATGGAGGAGCGGATCGCGCGGATATGGCAGGAGCTCCTCGGCGTCGAGTCCGTGGGCGTGCACGACAACTTCTTCGAGCTGGGCGGCAGCTCCCTCCTCGGCCTGCAGGTCGTGCACCGGCTGCGCCAGGAGCTCGCCGTGGCGGTCCCGCTGACCATCGTCTACGAGGGCCCCACCGTGCGCACCCTCGGCGAGCTCGTCGACGGCCGCGGGGAGGAGCGGTGACGGCCGCGGTCGGCGGGGGGCCGCGCGGGGGCGTCGCCATCGTCGGGATGGCCGGGCGCTTCCCCGGGGCCGCGGACCTGTCCGCGTTCTGGGCGAACCTGCGCGAGGGCGTGGAGTCGATCGGACGGCTGAGCGAGGAGGAGCTGGAGGCCGCCGGGGTCCCCGGCGAGGAGTCCGGCAAACCGGACTACGTCAGGGCCGTGCCGAGGTTCGAGGGCGCGGACGAGTTCGACGCGGAGTTCTTCGGCTACACCGCCCGCGAGGCGCAGGTGATGGACCCGCAGCACCGGCTGTTCCTGGAGACGTCCTGGCAGGCGCTGGAGGACGCCGGTTACGACGCGGCCCGCCACGACGGCGCGATCGGGGTGTTCGGCGGCGCGGGGGCCAACCGGTACCTGGCCCACGTGCACTCGCACCGGCGCCTGGTGGACACCCTGGGCCGGACCCAGGTCCTCGTCGGCAACGAGCTGGGGTTCCTCTCCACACGGGTGTCCTACAAGCTGGACCTGAAGGGGCCGAGCCTGTCCCTGCGGACCGCGTGCTCGACGGCGCTGGTGGCGGTGCACACCGCCTGCCGGAGCCTGCTCGACGGCGAGTGCGACATGGCGCTCTCCGGCGGCGTGCACGTGGACCCGGGGCTCAACACCGGCTACGTGCACCAGGAGGGGTCGTTCCTGTCCCCGGACGGCCACGTGCGCCCCTTCGACGCCGACGCCCGCGGCACCGTCTTCGGCACGGGCGTGGGCGTCGTGGTGCTCAAACGGCTGGAGGACGCGCTCGCCGACCGCGACACGGTCCACGCCGTCATCCGCGGATCGGCGGTCAACAACGACGGGGCGGTCAAGGTCGGCTTCACCGCGCCCAGCGTGAGCGGCCAGGCCGCGGTGGTCGCGGCGGCCCTGGCCCGCGCCGGCCTGGACCCGGGCGGTGTCGACTACGTGGAGGCCCACGGAACCGGGACGGCGCTGGGGGATCCGATCGAGGTGCAGGCGCTGTCGCGCTCCTACGCCACCGACCGCCGCATCGGCCTGGGCACGGTCAAGGGCAACGTCGGCCACCTGGACGCCGCCGCCGGCATCGCCGGGCTGATCAAGACGGCGCTGGCGCTGGAGCACGGGGAGCTGCCGCCCACGCTCAACCACCGCACGCCCAACCCCGACATCGACTTCGCGGCCACTCCGTTCGACGTCGTCACCGAGCTGACGCCCTGGCCGCGCGGGGACCGCCCCCGGCGCGCGGGCGTCAGCGCGTTCGGCTTCGGCGGCACCAACGCCCACCTCGTCCTCGAGGAGGCGCCTGCGCCGCCCACGCGCTCCACGGGCGGCCGCGGCGCAGGGCTCATCACCCTGTCGGCCCGCACGCCCGAGGCGCTGGAGGACCTCACCGACCGCATGGCCGCCCACCTGCGCCGCCATGACCCCGACCTCACCGACGCCGGGTACACCCTGGCCGTCGGACGCCGCGAGTTCCCCCACCGGCGCACCGTCACCGGCCCCGACGCACACGCCGTCGCCGCCGCCCTGGAGACACGCGACCCCGCGTCCGCGCACAGCGCGCGGGTCGTCCGCGACGACCCCCCTGTCGTGTTCCTGTTCAGCGGCCAGGGGTCCCAGCACCCGCGGATGGCCCACGACCTCTACCGGGCGGAACCGCACTTCCGCGCCACCGTGGACGAGTGCGCCCGGATCCTGCAACCGCTGCTGGACGCCGACCTCCGCGACCTGCTCCTCACCGACCAGGAGCCGGCCCGCCTGGACCGGACCCGCTGGACCCAGCCCGCCCTGTTCGTCCTGGAGTACGCCCTGGCCCGGCTCTGGCTCCACTGGGGCATCACCCCGACGGGGATGCTCGGCCACAGCCTCGGGGAATGGACCGCCGCCACCCTCGCCGGGGTCTTCACCCTGCCCGACGCCCTGCGCCTGGTCGCCCTACGGGGCCGGCTCATGCAGGACCAGGCCCCCGGAGCCATGCTCAACACCGTGGCCGACCGCGAAGCCGTGCAGGCGGTCCTCCCGCCCTCGCTGTCGCTGGCCGCGCACAACGGCCCCCGGGACTGCGTGGTCTCCGGCCCGCGGGAGGTGCTCGACGCCTTCGCGCGGACCGCCCGCGAACACGGGTGGAACACGCAGGAAGTGGCCACGTCGCACGCGTTCCACTCCGAGCTCATGGCGCCGATGGTCGAGGAGTTCACCGCAGCCGTGGCCGCCGCCGAACGGCGGCCCCCGGCCCTGCCCTTCGTCTCCAACGTCACCGGCGACTGGATCACCCCCGACCAGGCCCAGGACCCCCGCTACTGGGGACGGCACATCCTGGCCACCGTCGAGTTCGCCGCCGGGGTCCTCACCGCAGCCGCCTCACCCCACACCACCCTGCTGGAGGTCGGCCCCGGCCAGACCCTGCGCAGCCTCGCCCGGCGCGTCACGGCGGACGCCGGGATCCCCGCGGCCGCGCTCCACTCGCTGCCGCACAGGCGCGACCCCCGCACCGCCGTCCAGACCCTGCACCAGACCCTCGGACAGCTCTGGCTCCACGGCACCAGACCCGACTGGGACGCCTACTACAGCGACCGGGCCCCCCGCCGCGTCCCCCTGCCCACCCACCCCTTCCACCGCAGGAAGCACTGGCTGGACAAGGTCGAGCCGACCGCGCAGCAGGAGCAGGGTGCGCAGGACGGCGTCCCCCGCCGGCGCGAGAACACGGCGGACTGGTTCCACGTCCCGTCCTGGCAGCGCGCCCCGCTGCCCCTGCGCACCGCACCCGACCACAGCCGGCACTGGATGGTGCTCACCGACGGCCTGGGCGTGGGAGGGGCGCTCGCGCGACGGCTGCGCGAGGGCGGCGCCAGGGTCACCGAGGTGGCCGCCGCCGACGCCTGGACCGACGACGGCGACGGCCGGTTCACCGTCGATCCGGCCTCGGGCGCCGACCACGACCGGCTCCTGGCCGCCCTCGCTGGCGGCCCGGGCGGCGTGCCCACCCGCATCGTCCACTGCTGGAGCGTGACCGCGCCCGTGCGCGCGGACCGGAGCGACCCGGACACGGCTCTGCGGCTCGGCTTCGAGAGCCTGGTCCGCCTCACCACGTCCCTGGCCCGCCACGCCGACGGGAAGCCGCGCCGGTTCTGGGTGCTCAGCAACGGGCTGCACGGCGTCACCGGCGACGAGGTCCTCGACCCGGCCAAGGCCACCCTGCTCGGCCCCTGCCGGGTCATGCCCCGCGAGCTGCCGGACACGGCCTGCCGCAGCGTGGACGTCGACTGCGCGGCGGCGCCCGACCCGCGGCTGGTCGACCGGCTGGCGGCGGAGCTGGCGAGCGAGCCCGGACCCGGCCCGGAGACCGTCGCCCACCGCGGCCCCCACCGCTGGGCGCAGCACTTCCTCCCCCACCCCCTGCCCCCGGCCCAGACGGTTCCGGACGCGCGCAGGGACCGCGTCCACCTCATCACGGGCGGCACCGGCGGCCTGGGCCTGGCACTGGCCGAACACCTGGCGTCCGACGGGGCCCGTATCGTCCTGACCTCGCGCACCGACCTCCCGCCCGCCGAGGAGTGGGGGGCCTGGCTCGACGCGGACACGGGCGACCGCCGGACCGCCGAGATCGTGCACCGCCTCAAGCGGCTCCGGGACCGCGGCGCGCAGCTGCTCGTCGCCCGCGCCGACGTCACCGACCGGGACGCGATGCGCGCGGTCGTGGACGAGGCCGTCCGGCGCTGGGGCGGCGTCCACACCGTCTTCCACGCCGCCGGGCTGGCGGGCGGGGGGCTCATCCAGCTCAAGGACCTGCGCGAGGCCGCCGAGGTCCTGCGGCCCAAGGTCCGGGGCACGCTCGTCCTGGAGGAGGTCCTGGCCGACCAGGACCTGGACCACCTGGTGCTGTTCGGCTCCAACGGCGCCAACATCGGCAGCGCCGGGCAGGTGGACTACTGCGCCGCGAACTGCTTCCTGGACGCCTTCGCGCAGGACCGCGGCCGGCGGAGCCGGGTGGTCGCCGTCGACTGGGGCGCCTGGAAGAACGTCGGCATGTCCGTCACCACGGCCCTGCCCTCCTCCGTGGAGCACAGCCGGCGCCTGCGCGTGGAACGGCTCGGCATGAGCGCGCTCGAAGGACTGCGCGCGCTCGACACGGTCCTGGCTCACTCGGGCGAGCCGCAGGTCGTGGTCTCGCCCGCCGACCTGTCGGCGCTGTTCGCCGAGGCCCTGGCGGCGCGGCCCGCGACCGCACCGGTCCGGGACCCTGCGGCCGTTCCGGGCGGGACCGCCGCCGGACCGGCGGTTCCGGGGGCCGGCGCGGAGGCGGTGATCCGCGAGGTGTGGCAGGACCTGCTGGGCGTCGAACGGGTCGGCGCCCAGGACAGCTTCTTCGACCTGGGCGGGGACTCCCTGATCGCCGTCCAGCTGGTCGGCGCCGTCAACGCCCGGCTGGGCAGCAGGGTGACGCTGGGCGACCTCTACGAGGGGCTGACCGTCGCCCACCTGGCCGGGGTCGCCGCGCCGCCGGAGCCGGCCCGGGACGGCGACGGCCCGCAGGACGGCGCGGACGACGCGCTCCGGGAACGCAGAGAGAACGCGCAGAAGCGGCGCCTGCACCAGCAGCGGCGCCGCAAGGCAAGGGGGCAGTGATGGCCGACGGGGTCGAGCCGGGGTCCGAGGACCTCCCGGAGCACGAGGGCGTCGCCATCGTCGGGATGGCCGGGCGCTTCCCCGGGGCCGCGGACCTGTCCGCGTTCTGGGCGAACCTGCGCGAGGGCGTGGAGTCGATCGGACGGCTGAGCGAGGAGGAGCTGGAGGCCGCCGGGGTGGACCCCGGGGTGTTCGGGCGCGCCGACTACGTGCGGGCCGCGCCGCGCTTCGAGGGGATCGGCGAGTTCGACGCGGAGTTCTTCGGCTACACCGCCCGCGAGGCGAAGATGATGGACCCGCAGCACCGGCTGTTCCTGGAGACGTCCTGGCAGGCGCTGGAGGACGCGGGCTACGACGCGGCCCGCCACGACGGCCGGATCGGGGTCTTCGGGGGCGCCAGCACGACGGCCTACCTCGACAACCTCATGAGCAACCTGGAACAGGGCGAGAGGATCAAGGGGGAGAACGTCGGCCTCGCCTTCGAGCTCGCCTTCCTCACGAGCCGGGTCTCCTACAAGCTGGGCCTGCGCGGCCCGAGCTTCCCCGTCCAGACCGCCTGCTCCAGTGCGCTGGTGGCGGTGCACACGGCATGCCAGAGCCTGCTCAACTTCGAGTGCGACATGGCCCTGTCCGGTGCGGTCTCCTACAAGGTCCCCGAGAACACCGGCTACGTGCACCAGGAGGGGTCGTTCCTGTCCCCGGACGGCCACGTGCGCCCCTTCGACGCCGACGCCCGCGGCACCGTCTTCGGCTCCGGTGTGGGCGTCGTCGTGCTCAAACGGCTGGAGGACGCGCTCGCCGACCGCGACACGGTCCACGCCGTCATCCGCGGATCGGCCGTCAACAACGACGGGGCGGTCAAGGCGAGCTTCACGGCGCCGACGGCTTCCGGCCAGGCGGAGGTGGTCACCGAGGCCCTGGCCGCGGCCGACGCCGATCCCGGGAGCATCGGCTACGTGGAGGCGCACGGCAGCGGGACTCTGATCGGCGACTCGATCGAGGTGCAGGCGCTGGCACGTGCGCTGGACACCGACCGCCGCATCGGCCTGGGCACGGTCAAGGGCAACGTCGGCCACCTGGACGCCGCCGCCGGCATCGCCGGACTGATCAAGACCGCACTCGCCCTGGAGCACGGGGAGCTGCCGCCCACGCTCAACCACCGCACGCCCAACCCCGACATCGACTTCGCGGCCACTCCGTTCGACGTCGTCACCGAGCTGACGCCCTGGCCGCGCGGGGACCGCCCCCGGCGCGCGGGCGTCAGCGCGTTCGGCTTCGGCGGCACCAACGCCCACCTCGTCCTCGAGGAGGCGCCTGCGCCGCCCACGCGCTCCACGGGCGGCCGCGGCGCAGGGCTCATGACCCTGTCGGCCCGTACTCCCGAGGCGCTGGAGGACCTCACCGACCGCATGGCCGCCCACCTGCGCCGCCATGACCCCGACCTCACCGACGCCGGGTACACCCTGGCCGTCGGACGCCGCGAGTTCCCCCACCGGCGCACCGTCACCGGCCCCGACGCACACGCCGTCGCCACCGCCCTGGAGACACGCGACCCGGCACACACCCACACGGCCCACACCGCGCACGGGAGCGCTCCGCTGGTCTTCCTGTTCAGCGGCCAGGGGTCCCAGCACCCGCGCATGGCCCACGACCTCTACCGGGCGGAGCCCCACTTCCGCGCCACCGTGGACGAGTGCGCCCGGATCCTGCAACCGCTGCTGGACGCCGACATCCGCGACCTGCTCCTCACCACCCCCGACCCCGCACAGCTGGACCGGACCCGCTGGACCCAGCCCGCCCTGTTCGTCCTGGAGTACGCCCTGGCCCGGCTCTGGCTCCACTGGGGCGCCGCCCCCACCGGCATGCTCGGCCACAGCCTCGGCGAATGGACCGCCGCCACCCTCGCCGGGGTCTTCACCCTGCCCGACGCCCTGCGCCTGGTCGCCCTGCGCGGACGCCTCATGCAGGACCAGGCCCCCGGAGCCATGCTCAACACCATGGCCGACCGGGACGAGGTGGAGAAGGCCCTGGTCCCCGGGCTCTCCCTCGCCGCGCACAACGGCCCCCGGGACTGCGTGGTCTCCGGCCCGCAGGAGGCCCTCGACGCCTTCGCGCGGACCGCCCGCGAACACGGCTGGCCCACCCAGCCCCTGACGACCTCCCACGCCTTCCACTCCGAGCTCATGGCGCCGATGGTCGAGGAGTTCACCGCGGCCGTGGCCGCCGCCGAACGGCGCCCCCCGGTGATCCCCTTCGTCTCCAACGTCACCGGCGACTGGATCACCCCCCAGCAGGCCCAGGACCCCCGCTACTGGGGACGGCACATCCTGGCCACCGTCGAGTTCGCCGCCGGGGTCCTCACCGCAGCCGCCTCACCCCACACCACCCTGCTGGAGGTCGGCCCCGGCCAGACCCTGCGCAGCCTCGCCCGGCGCGTCCTGAACGGGCACGAGCACCCGGCGACGACCCTGAACAGCCTGCCCCACAAGCGCGACCCCCGCACCGCCGTCCAGACCCTGCACCAGACCCTGGGACAGCTCTGGCTCCACGGCGCCGCACCCGACTGGGACGCCTACCACGCCGACCGCGACCCCCGCCGCATCCCCCTGCCCACCCACCCCTTCCACCGCAGGAAGCACTGGCTCGAGAAAGCGGAGCCCCGGGCGGCCGACGTGGGAGGCAGCGGTCCGCACCCGCTGCTCGACCGGGAGCTGCTGCGCTCGATGGGGCAGTCGGTCTTCGCCACCGAGTTCGCCACGGAGCGGCACTGGGTGCTGTCCGAGCACATGATGTCCGGCGAGGCGATCGTCCCGGGCACCACCTACCTGGAGATGGCCCGCGCGGCGGCCGCCCTCCACCTGGGACGCCCCGTCACACGGATCCGGGACGTGACGTTCCTCGTCCCGCTGCTCGTCCAGGAGAACGCCCCCCGCACGGTCCACACCACCGTCCGGGAGACCGGGCAGGACGAGGCCGAGTTCACCGTCGCCAGCCTCTCCCCGCACGGCGGCCACTGGACCGAGCACGTCCGCGGGACCGTCGGCGTCCGCGCGCTCGACGCACCTCCCGTCCAGGACACGGCCGCGCTGCACGAACTGTGCTCCCTGGAGACCGTGGACGTCGGCGCCCGCCAGGACGGGCACCGGGTCATGGAGTTCGGCGAACGGTGGACGGGCAGCCTGCGCACCGTGCGGGTCGGCGTCCGCGCAGCCCTGGGCCGCCTCGACATGCCCGAGCGGTACCGGCCCGAGTGCGAGGACCACGCCCTGCACCCCGCACTGCTCGACCTGGCCACGGGTTTCAGCGGACTCGCCCTGCGGGACGGGGCCGGACGGCAGGACGGCCCGGACCCGGCCGCGGACTTCTTCCTCCCCGTCGGCTACGACGAGCTGCTCGTCCACGCGCCCGTGCCCGCCACCGGCCTGAGCCTGGTCCGCACGCGCCCGGAGGCCGACAACGCCGAGGTCCGCAGGGCCGACGTCCTGATCTGCGACGACGACGGCGCCACCTGCGTGGAGATCCGCGGCTTCACCGCCAAGCGCGTGGCCGACCCCCGGCGGACCGTCGCGCGGCTGCGCCCGCACACGCGCCACCACGCGCTGCGCTGGCGGCGCGCGACCGAAGCCCTGGAGCCCCGTGACGCACCGGGCTCGGTCCTGGTCGTCGCCGAGCGCGCGGGCCAGGGCAGCGCCCTGGCCGCGGAACTGCGCGCCCGGGGCGTGCACGTGTCCGAGGCCGAGCTCACCGGCGCCCGGAGCGCTCCGGGCGGCGACGTCCACGGGGTCGAACCGACCCCCGACGGGTTCGACGGGCTGCTGGACGCCCTCCGGGAGAGGCCGCCGGAGGAGGTCGTGCACGTGGCCGCCCCGGCGGACGGCCCCTGCGGCGGCCCCGAGGAGCTCACGGACCGCCTCGACCACGGCGTGCACAGCGTCTTCCACCTGGTGCGCCGCCTGTGGGAGCGCGGCGGCGTCCCCGGCCGGTTCAGCGTCGTGGCGCCCCGCGTGGCCAGGGTGACCGGCCGGGAGGAGGCCACCGCCCCCGTGCACGCGACCCTCTTCGGCCTGGCGAAGGTCATCGGCATGGAGAGCGAGGGCACCGAGGTCCTGTGCGTGGACACCGACGGGGACACCGGCCCCGGGCCCGTCTGCGACCTCCTGCTCGCCCGGCGCATCCCCACCGTCGTCGCCCTGCGCGCGGGCGTGCGCCACGTCGCCGAGCTCGTCCCGGTCGACCTGCGCGGCGCCCCTGCGCAGGAACCCCTCCCCGAGGACGGGGTCCACCTCATCACCGGCGGTCTGGGCGGCCTGGGCCTGGCCACCGCGCGCCACCTGAGCCGCACCGTGCCCGGGGTGCGCCTGGCCCTGGTCAACCGCACCGGGCTCCCCCCGCGCGAGGAGTGGGACGGCGTCCCGGCCGACGACACCCGGCTCCTGGACCGGATCCGGGCCGTGCGCGAGCTGGAGGAGCACGGGGCCCGGGTGCGCAGCTACAGCGCCGACGTCGCCGACCCGGAGCGGATGGCCGAGGTCGTGCGCCTGGTCCGGGAGGAGCTGGGGCCGATCTCCTGCGTGCTGCACGCCGCGGGGATCGCGGGCGACGGCTTCCTCTTCCGCAAGGACGAGGAAACCTTCCGGCGCACCCTGGCCCCCAAGGTGCTCGGCGCCGCGGTGCTCGACCTGGTCACCCGGGACGAACCGCCCGCGTGCACGGTCCTCTTCGGATCCACGGTGTCGGTCTTCGGAGCCGCCGGGCAGTCCGACTACACCGCCGCCAACAGCTACCTCGGCCACTTCGCCGAGGAGCGCACCGCGCGGGGCCTGCGCACGGTCACGGTCGACTGGAGCGACTGGCTCGAGACCGGGATGGCCTTCGACCACGGGGTCGAGGAGGACCGGGGCTTCTTCCGCTCCCTGACCACCGCCGACGCGCTGAACAGCTTCGAGGAGGTCATGGCCCACGCCCGCGGCAACGTCATCGTGGGCGAGGTCAACTACGCGCGCCTGGGCGAACCCGGCGCAGGGGGCCTGGACGAGCTGCTGCGGCGCGCGCCCTTCGTGCTCTCCCCGCCCGTGCGGACCGCCCTGGCCGCGGCGCGCGGCGCCGCCCGCCGGGAGGGGTCGCCGCAGGCCCCCGCCGCGGGCGCCACCCTGTTCGGCAGGCAGGACGGCGCCTACACCGACACCGAACGGGCCCTCGGCGACATCTGGGCGCGCGAGCTCGACCTGACCGACGTCAACGTCCACGACAGCTCCTTCGCCCTGGGCGTCGACTCGCTGTCGGCGCTGCGGATCGCCCAGAGCATCCAGAAGTCCCTCGACGTCAGGGTGTCGATGGTCGACCTGTTCCGCTTCACCACGGTCGCGGACCTGGCCGCCCACCTCGACGGCGAGGACGCCCAGGACTGAACCACATCCCTGCTCCCCCATCCCGAACCAGGAAAGGCGGTACCGCGTGAGTGTGCGCACCGTGGGCGTGATCGGCGCCGGCACCATCGGGCGCGGCGTGGCCCAGGCCTTCGCCGAGGCGTCGTTCGACGTGGTCCTCGTCGACGTCTCCCAGGCACAGATCGACAGCGCGATCAGCCAGATCGGCCGCGACCTGCTCGTCAACGGCATGCTGACCGGCCGCACCCCGTCGGAGCCCCCCGGGGACGTGCTGGCACGCATCCGGACCGGCACCGGGCTCGCGCCGTTAGCGGAGGCCGACTTCGTCGTGGAGAACGTGACGGAGGACTGGGACGTCAAACGCGGGGTCTACGAGGAGATCGACTCCCTGTGCCGCCCCGGCGTGGTCTTCGGCGTCAACACCTCCGCCGTGCCCATCACCCGGGTGGGGTCGGTGACCGGACGCGCTCCCCAGATCCTCGGACTGCACTTCATGAACCCCGTGCCGCTGATGGACACGGTCGAGGTCGTCCAGGGGCACTTCACCTCCGAGCAGACCCTGGACACGGCGCTGGGCCTGCTCAAGGACCTCGGCAAGGAGGGGATCGTCGTCCAGGACGCCCCCGGCTTCATCACCAACCGCGTCCTGATGCTGACGATCAACGAGGCGATCTTCTGCGTGCAGGAGGGGATCTCCTCGGCCGAGGACGTCGACAAGATGTTCCGCGGCTGCTTCGGCCACAAGATGGGGCCGCTGGAGACCGGCGACCTCATCGGCCTCGACACGATCCTCAACTCGATCACCGTCCTGCACGACAGCTTCCGCGACAGCAAGTACCGCCCGGCCCCGCTCCTGCAGAAGATGGTCGACGCCGGCCTGCTCGGCCGCAAGAGCGGCCAGGGCTTCTACACCTACTGACCCCCTTCCGACCCCCGACAGGAGACACGGACATGACGACCGAGAACGCCCGAGAGCGCATCCACACGTTCCTGCGCGAGCACACCGGCGGGCAGCCGCTGGCCGACACCGACGACTTCTTCGCCCTGGGCTACGTCAACTCCCTGTTCGCGATGCAGCTCGCCGCCTTCGTCGAGAAGGAGTTCGCGCTGACGCTCGGCCCGGACGACATGGACTTCGACAACTTCCGCACGGTGAACGGGCTCGTCCGCCTGGCCACGTCCAGGACGAACGCGCAGAGCTGACCCCGGCGCGCACCGGCTGCCCCCGGCCCCGCGCGCCCCCTGCTTCCGAACGGCGAGTAAGGCACCCCCGTGAACCACACGCACCGCAACGACCAGCCGCCGGCCCCGCCCGGCGGCGGCCCCACACGCGTCGCCCTGCACACCCCCGTCCCCGGGACGCTGGGGCCGGAGATCGAGAGGCGGCTGTACTTCGTCTCCCCGCAGATCTCCGGTTTCGCGCTGGTCCGGGACGGCGACACGGTGACGGCGGTGGACCTGACCACCCGCGGGCCCTGCGAGGAGGACGGGCTGGAGGCCAAGGTCAACCGGATGGTCGACAACGACGTGCGCCCGCAGATGCCGACCCGGCCCAAGTCGGTGTGGACCTCGCCGCACGAGCGCGCCGCGGACGGCGCCACGTTCGAGCGCCTGGCCGCGGCCGGAGCGGTCGCCGAGGTCGGCGAGGGCCAGGTCGCCGTCGGCGAACCCCTGCTGTCCCTGTTCGCCTACTTCGACCGCGCGGTGCTGGGGATCCTGGCGCAGGACCACACCGCACGCGAGTTCCGGTACCCGACGCTGATCAGGACCTCGACCCTGGAGAGGGCCGGGTACTTCACGTCCTTCCCCCAGCACCTGATGTTCGTCACGCGGCTGCACAACGACATCGACGTCTACCGGTCCTTCCAGGAGTCCTACCCCCGGACGGGCATCGGCCCCTCGGTGCTGCAGTCGTGCGGGAACGTGGACTACTGCCTGCCGCCGACCATGTGCTACCACACCTTCGCCCAGTACGGCGGGCGGGCGCTGGAGGGCGAGGACCTGCACGTGGTCACCTCCCGCGGCAAGTCCTTCCGGTTCGAGGCGGGCTACTCCACCACCCTGGAGCGGCTCTGGGACTTCACCATCCGGGAGATCGTCTTCCTCGGATCGCGCGAGGACGTCGCCCGGGCGCGGGAGCGCTACATGCGCAAGGTCTTCGCCTTCCTCGAGGAGCTCGGCCTGAGCGGCTGGTGCGAGGTGGGCAACGACCCCTTCTTCAGCGGCTCCGACGCCTCCGCGCGGATCTGGTCGCAGCGCCTGCAGGAGCTCAAGTACGAGCTGCGGCTCCCCGTCGGCCCCGACCGCAGCATCGCGGTCGGCTCGTTCAACTTCCACGACGACCTGTTCGGGCGCGCGTTCGGCATCACGCGCGGGGTGGGACCCGCCCACAGCGGGTGCGTCGGATTCGGCCTGGAACGGCTCGTGTTCGCCTTCCTGAGCCAGTTCGGGACCGACGAGCAGGACTGGCCGGACCCGGTCCGCACGGGCGTGCGCGCCGCGGGCGGGATCTGAGATGGGCGCCACCGGCACCGGCGGTGCCCAACCGCCCCGCGACCGGGTGCAGGGCCTCCTCTGCTCCCTGTTCTCCCAGGTCCTCGGGGTGGAGTCGGTCTCCGTGAACGACTCCTTCCTCGACCTGGGCGGGCACTCGCTCCTGGCCACCAGGCTGACGACGCGCATCCGGGCCGTCCTGGGCGTGGACCTGCCCGTGCGCGCGGTCTTCGACGCCCCCACGGTCGCCGAGCTCGCCGAGAGGCTGGGCGAGGCCGGACAGGACCCGCGCCCGCCGCTGGCCCCGGCCGAGCGGCCCGAGGAGATCCCGCTCTCGTACACGCAGCGGCGGCTGTGGTTCCTCAACCGCCTGCACGGCGGCGCGGGCAACTACAACATGCCCATGGCCTACCGGCTGCGCGGCGAGCTGGACGTCGCGGCGCTGCGCCGGGCGCTGGAGGACCTGGTGGCCCGCCACGAGAGCCTGCGCACCGCCTACCCGGACTGGGACGGGCGGCCCCAGCAGGTCGTGCTCGACCCCGAGGAGGCCCCGGTCGGCCTGGAGGTCGACCGCGTCCGCGAGGAGGACCTCGCCCGGATCCTGACCGCCGAGTCCGGCCACCTCTTCGACCTGACGGCGCAGACCCCGCTGCGCGCCCGGCTGCTGCGCCTGGGCGAACACGAGCACGTGCTGCTGCTGGTGGTGCACCACATCGCCTGCGACGGCTGGTCGCTGGCGCCGCTGGTCCGCGACATCGGCGCCGCCTACGCCGCCCGCAGGTCCGGCGCGGAGCCGCCCTGGGCCGACCTGGCGGTCCAGTACGTCGACTACACCCTGTGGCACCGCGAGCTGCTCGGCGCACCGCAGGACCCGCGGAGCCCGCTGAACCGGCAGACCCGCTTCTGGTGCGAGGAGCTGGAGGGGCTGTCCGACCGGCTGGAGATCGACGCGACCGGCCCCCGTCCGGCGACGCCCTCCCACCGGGGCGGGCGGGTCCCCGCCCGCGTCCCCGCCCGCACCCACCGCGCGCTGCAGGAACTGGCGCGCTCCACCGGTACCAGCGTGTTCATGGTGGTGCAGGCGACGCTGGCCGCGCTGCTGACGCGCAGGGGCGCCGGCACGGACATCGCCATCGGCACCCCGACCGCGGGCCGCACCGACGAGGCGCTGGACGACCTGGTCGGCTTCTTCGTCAACACGCTCGTCCTGCGCAACCGGACCGACGGCGACCCGACCTTCCGCGAACTGCTCTCCCAGACGCACGGCAGGTGCCTGGCCGCCTTCGCCCACCAGGACGTGCCCTTCGACCACCTGGTGCAGGCGCTCGCCCCGCGGCGCTCCCCCGCCTGGCACCCGCTCATCCAGGTCATGCTCGCCTTCCAGAACACCACCGCCGCCGACCTGGAACTGCCCGGGCTGACGGTGGAGCGCGAACCCGTGGAGGAGGGGATCACCCGCTTCGACCTGCGCTTCGAGCTGATCGAGGACTTCACCGACGACAGGACCCCGAACGGGGTGGACACCAGCCTCACCTACGCCCGCGACCTGTACACCCACCAGGACGCCGAGCGGCTCACACAGGACTTCCTGGACCTGCTGGAGGCCGCGGCCTCCACCCCCGACCTGCGCATCAGCGAGCTGGGCCGCGAAGGCGCCCGGCAGGCCCCGGACACCGGCAGGCCGGCCGCGGCCGCCGCGCAGGAGCCGAACGTGGCCTTCGTGTGCTCCCCCTACGGCCAGCAGTGGACGGGCATGGCGCGCGAGCTGCTCCGCACCGAACCGGCCTTCCGCTCGGCGCTGCGCGAGTGCGACGCCGAACTGGCCCGGCACACCGGCTGGTCCCTGCTGGAGGAGCTCCACCTCGACGAACCGCACATCCGGTCCGGGGACGTGGGGGTGATGCAGCCCCTGCTGTGCGCCGTCCAGATCGGCATCGCCGCCTGGCTCGAGGACGCGGGCGTGCGGCCGGGCGCGGTCGCGGGCCACAGCCTCGGCGAGGTCGCCGCCTGTGTCATCGCCGGCGTCCTCGACGTCCCGGACGCCATGCGGCTGATCCACCACTACAGCGACCAGCAGCGCCGCGTCGCCGGCCGCGGCAACGGCATGGCGGTCTTCGAGCTGTCGGCCGCGGAACTCGTCTCCCACCTGGACGCCCGCGGATCGACGGTGGAGGTCGCCGCCCACAACGGCCCCAGGACCACCGTGCTGGCCGGGGACGGCGCCGAGCTGCGGGCCGTCGTCGCCGACTTCCAGGCCCGCGACGTGCTGTGCGCGATGGTCCGCGTCGACCTGCCCGCGCACAGCCCGGCCATCGACCCGGTCATGGACGACCTCGAACGGGCCGTGGGCGAACTCCGCCCCCGGCCGGGACGGCTCCCCATGATCTCCTCGGTCACCGGACGCGAACTGGCGTGGCAGGAGGCGACCGCGGCCTACTTCGCGCGCAACCTGCGACACACCGTCCTGCTGGCGGAGGCGACCGAGCTCCTCCTGGCCGAGCACGACGTCCTGGTCGAGATCAGCGCGCACCCCGTCCTGGCCCCCGCCCTGGAACAGAGCGTGCGGGCGCACGGCGGCCGGGCGACCGTCCTGACCACCATGCGCCAGGGCCCCGACGACCGCGCCGGCCTCGTCCAGGCCCTGGAGAACCTCGAGAAGCTGGGGGTGCGCGTCCGTCGCGACACCCCTCCCCCGCCGGCCTGACCCCGAACCGAACCAGCCGACCGCCCGCAACGGCGCCGCCCGCCCGCGCCCGGCAGAACCGTCCGGCGGCGGCCGCGCCCGCCACCGGAAGAGCCGGCGCCCGACCCCCGATCCTTCTCGCGCAAAGGACCTCCATGCCCGTGGACGCCGACCCCTCCGCCCCCTCCCCCGCCTTCGCCCTGACCTGCCTCCTGTGCGGATGGCAGTGCGAACCGCAGTTCAGGCTGCGCTGTGAACGATGTACGGGCGCGCTCGACCCCCGCCTGGACCTGGACGGCGCCGCACCGCGCGAGAGCGGCCGGCCGGAACTGGCCTACCAGGACTTCCTTCCGGTCGAGCCGCGGTTCCTCCCCGCGGCGGGGATCAGCGTGCGCACGCCCTGCCGCCCCGCCCCCGAGCTCGGCGCCCTGCTGGGGCTGCCCAACCTCTGGGTCAAGGACGAGTCCCGCCAGCCGACCGGAACCACCAAGGACCGGCTCGCCTCCGTGGTCCTGGCCGTGTTCCGGCAGTTCGGCATCGAGGAGTGGGTGGCCTCCAGCACCGGCAACAGCTCCACGTCCCTGGCCCGCGCCGTCGAGCGCGACGGCGCGATGCGCGCGCACTTCTTCTGCGGCCGCGAGTTCGCGGGCGACCACCGCGCCGAACCCGGCGAACGCACCCCCCTGACCGTCGTGGACGGCAGCTACGCGGAGGCCAGCCGCGCCGCGCAGCGCTTCGCCGAGGACAACGGGCTCGTGTGGGAGGGCGGCTTCTTCAACTGGGCGCGCCGCGAGGGCCTGAAGCTGACCTACCTGGAGGCCTTCGACTCCATGGACGTCCAGCCCGACGTCGTCGTGCAGGCCGTCAGCAGCGGCATGGGGATGCTGGCGGCCCGCAAGGGCGCCGAGGAGTACGTGGCGACCGGGCGGCTCACCGCGGTGCCCCGCATGCTGATGGTCCAGCAGGACACCTGCGCTCCCATGGCCAAAGCCTGGCGGGAGGGACGCGAGGAGCTCACCGAGGACGACGTGGTCAAGGACCCCGCCGGCCTCGCCCGCGCCATCCTGCTGGGCGACGCCCGGGCGACCTACCCGTACATGAGGGACATCGCCGCCGGCACCGGCGGCGGCATCGTCGAGGTCGGCCAGGAGGAGCTGGTCGAGGCGCGCACACTGCTCCACAAGGTGGAGGGGCTGGACGTGTGCCACTCCTCCGCCGCCACCGTCGCCGCCCTGCGCAACGAGGCGGCGGCCGGACGCCTCACCCCCGACCAGGTGGTCCTGGCCAACCTGACCGGCGGAGACGACCCCCGCACCGCCCGCAGACCCGACTAGCGCGCCGCCCGCGGACCGCAGCGGGCGGACCCGAACCACCGACCCACAGACGCACCACGCCGAGGACCCCGTTGACACTCACACACCTCACCAAGCACCAGTCCGACCGCCTCGGCGAGTTCCGCGCCTTCGCCGACGAACACCTGGCCCCCCGCGCGGACGGTTTCGACGCCGGGCAGACCCTCTCCCCCGAGGTGGTCGCCCTGCTCGCGGAGCGGGGGTACCTCGGGGCCACCGTCCCCGAGGCGCTCGGCGGCGCGGGCATGCCCATGGTCGAGTACGGACTGCTCTCGGAGCAGCTCGGCCGCGCCTGCCAGACCGTGCGCAACTTCGTGGCGTGCCAGGACATGGTCGCGCTGTCCCTGGCCAGGTGGGGCACCCCGGAGCAGCGCGACCGGTGGCTGGGGCCCATCGTCTCGGGCGGGGTCACGGCCGCGTTCGCCCTGACCGAACCCGGTGTGGGCAGCGACGCCAAAGCGGTCGCGACCACCGCGACCCGGGACGGCGAGGAGGTCGTCCTGCGGGGCGAGAAGAAGTGGATCAGCTTCGCGCAGACCGCCGACCTCTTCCTCGTGTTCGCCTCGCTCGAGGGACAGCACACCGCCTTCCTCGTGGAGCGCGACGCCCCGGGCCTGTCCGTGGAGCCCGTCCGGGGGCTGATGGGCCTGCGCGGATCCCTGCTGGGCCGCATCACCCTGGACGACTGCCGCATCCCCTCCGCCCGCCTGCTCGGCAGGGCCGGGATGGGGCTCGCCTTCGTCGCCTCCAACGCCCTCGACCTGGGCAGGTACAGCACCGCCTGGGGCGCGGTGGGCCTGGCGCAGGCCTGCCTGGAGGAGTCCGCCCGGTACGCGGGCCGGCGCGTGCAGTACGGGACCGAGATCGCCAACCACCAGCTGATCCAGCAGATGCTCGCCGACATGGCCACGGACACCATGGCCGCACGGCTGCTGTGCCACCACGCCGGCGTCAGCGTGGAACAGGGCGACCCCGACGCCGTGCACCACACCCTCATGGCCAAGTACCGGAGCTCGACCGTGGCGGTGCGGGCGGCCGACCACGCGGTCCAGATCCACGGGGCCCAGGGCATCGGCGCCGAGGCGCCCGTGCAGAGGCACTACCGGGACGCCAAGGTGCTGGAGATCATCGAGGGCACCTCCCAGATCCAGCAGACCCTGCTGAGCGGCTACGCCATGAAGGCGGCCCGCTCATGAGCGCGCGGACCGGGCCGCTCACGCACGGCCAGCTCTCCGTCCTGCGCTCCCTCGCCGTGCACGGCCCGGACGCACAGGCGGTCGCGAACCTGACCAGCGCCTGGGAGGTGCCGTTCGGGGTCGGGACCGCCCAGGTCATGGACGCCTGGCTGCGCCTGGTCGAGGCCCACGAGGGCCTGCGGAGCTCGTACACGGACGAGGGGACCCCCGCCCAGCGCGTGCACCCCTTCGAGCCGTCGCAGGTCCCGGCGGCCGAACTGGCCGAGGACACCGCGGCCGCCGCGCTGGAACTGGCCGCCGGGTACGCGGCCGAACCGATCCCGGTCGACGCGGGCCGGCCCTGGCGCGCGGCCGTGGCCACCTTCGAGGGCGAACCCCTCTACCTGGTGACCGCCATCCACCACGTCGCGGCGGACAACGCCGCGCTGGCCGTCCTGGAGGAGGATTTCGGCCGCCTCCTCCAGGGGCGGGACCCCGAGCCCGGGCCCCAGCCCCTGGACCTGGCCCTGGAGCAGCGGGAGCGCCCGGAGGCCGGCGAACGGAGCCTGCGCCACTGGACGGGGGTCTGGAAGGACCTGGGGGACCGCGATCCGGCCGACACCAGCAGGCGCCGCCGGGCCTCGGTCTACAGCCTGGAGGGCCTGGCCGCCGCCCGGAAGCTCTCGGAGGACCTGCGGGTGTCGGTCCAGTCCGTGCTGCTCGGCGTCGGCGCCCTGGCGGTCTCCCGGTTCGAGGCGCGCGACAGGCTCACCTTCGCGCTGATGGCCGCCAACCGGGTCGACGAGCGCTGGGCGAAGGTGGTCGGCTCGCTCAACCAGTACGCCCCGGTGACCGTGGCCGTCGACGAGGACTCCCACCCCCTGGACTTCCTCAGAGCCGCCTACGTGCAGTGCCTGTCGGCCTACATGCACGGCTCCTACGACGTCGACGCGCTCGCGGCGCGGCTGCGCGACCAGGGGGAGCCCGACCCCGAGCCGACCGGCTTCGCCAGGCACTTCAACTTCCTGGGCGGGGTGGACGCGGAGCCCGAGCCGGGCTCCCCCCTGCTCACCGGGGCCCAGTGGCGCGGGTCGGGCCAGCGCACCGGTGCGAACCTGCACCTGGCGATCGCCGTGGGCGAGGGGGTGCTGATCGGCGTGGGGGCCAGCGAGCGCCTCATGCCCGGCGACGGCCCGGCCAGGACGGCCGCCGCCATCGAGGCCGGGCTGATCGGCATCGCCGAGGGGTCCGCCCGGACCCTGCGGGAGGTGAGCCTGGAACCGGTGCGGCAGGTGTGAGCGCCCGGGCCCGCCCGCACCGCGGGCGGGCCGTCAGCCGGCCCGGCCGCCGAGGATCGCGCGGACCGCCGCCGCGATGTTCGCGGCGCTGGCGAAAACCTCGGGCGTCAGGAACTCGTCCGGGAATTCGATACCGAACTCGCCTTCGACCGCCACCATGACGGAGATATTGGACAGGGAATCCATCCCGGCGGCCCAGAGGTCCGATTGCGGGGTCAGCTGTTCGGTGTTCCTGAAACCGGGGAGGCCGGAAACGACCACGCCCAGAACTTTTTCGTCGGTGATTTCACGAACATCGGATCCCATGAATCGACCGCCCAACCCTCTGTGCTCCTGGCATTTCGTGTGAACAGTACTGAGCGGCCCGCAGAACTGTCAACAGCCCTTCCTCGGGGAAACAGGGGTGACGAAAGGACTTCGTGCCGGGCCGCCCTCGCGCCGTCGGCGCGGACCCGCGCACGCGGGGGCCGCCGACGGCGGCGGCACGGTCGCCGGTTCCCCGTGCCCCTCTCCGCGAGGGGGCGCGTCGGCTCCCCGGCCGTGGACACGGCGCAGGACGGACCGCGGGAACGGCCGCCCCACCCGTCCGCGCGGGCCGCGGCCGTCGGATCCCGCCCCCGCTACCGTCCGTGGACCGCCGAGAGGGCCAGGTCCACGAGCGAGCCCTGGACCGTGCGCAGGTACCGTTCCGCGAGTTCGGGCGGCAGGTAGGCCGTGTCGACGAGGAGTGAGAGGCTGCGCGGGTGCGAGGAGAGGAGGAACTGGATCTTCTCCTCGCCGTGCTCGAAAAGCCATCGGAACCGGGCGTTCCCGGCGTCGGAGAGAAGCTCCGCGGCGGGGATGTCCTCCGCTTCCGCCGGCCCGCCTCCCGGTTTGCCGATGTAGTTGATCGTGGCGTTCAATCGCACGGGGGGCACGGCCTCCTCCCTCATGCGGCGCATCTCCGGAGGCCAGTAGTAGGGGCACCGCAGCATCGAGACCGCACTGCGCTGCACCTCGCCCGCTATGTCGGACAGCTCCCGGTCCAGACGGCGCAGCACGAGAGGGAGCTCCTGTGAGTAGTGCCCCACGGCGGTCTGCGTCCTGGCGTCGTAGCGGTTGAGGGTCCGCAGCGAGAAACCGAACTCCGTCACCCCGCAGAGCCGGTGCAGGGTGGTCGCCGCGACGGCGATGAGGACCGACGAGGCGCTGACGCCCATGTGCCGGGCCACGAGGCGCGCGGCCTTGTCGGGAGCCTGCGAGAGGAGCTCGCCCATCCAGTAGCGGTTCGGCTGGGGCCGCACCCGCGCGGAATCGGGGAAGGGGCCCGCGGGGACGTCGGCCAGGCTCTCACTCAGGAACCCGTGCGCCCGCTCGAGCTTGCGCCGGCCGGCGGGTGATTCCTCGTACGCGAGCTGGTCCAGCGGCTGCCACGGGTCGGCGGGAAGGACGTCGTCGGGGTGCTGTCCTTCGAGGAGCCTGCCGGTCTGCTCGACGAGGAGGCGAAGGCCCCAGATGTCGACGACCATGTGCGAGAGGACGAGGACGAGGACCCGGGGGGCTCCGTCCCGGGTGACCACCGAGAACCTGACCGGCAACTCGGCGTCCAGGGAGAACCGCTCGCCCGCGCTCACCCGCGCGGTCTCCTCCGCCACCCGCGTGGCGTCCCCCTCCGCCTCGACCACCGCCACGGGGATCGTCCCCCGCGCGTGCGCATGTTGGACGGGCTCCCCCTCCGCGTCCACGGTGTACAGGGTGCGCAGCGAGGCGTGGCGCTCCACCAGCGCGCGGACCGCACGAAGGACCACCCCGAGCTCCGTGCCACCGGGAACGTCCACCAGGAGCTCGGAGTTGAGGTGCTCGTCGTTCGGGGCGAGGTCGGCGATGATGTCCCAGATGAAACGCTGACCGCAGGTCAGCCCGCCGTACTGCGGATCCGCGCCGCCCCACGCCTCGAAGGGGATGTCGGCGCGGCGGTCGGCGACCATGGTGGACCCTCTTCCGTCGGAGCGGGTGTCTCGTCAACGAGCGCTGCGGGGACCGGCGTTCGGACTTCGGCGAAACCCGTCGGCGCTCCGCCTTGGAAAAAGCAGGACACCGGATTCCCGGAAATAATGCCTGCGGAGAATTCTAGCAGTTCCGCCCGAAATTTCCAGGTCTTTCTTCCGCTGAGACGCACCGCCGCCTCCCGGGCACTCACTCAATGCGTGGGACGGCATAGGGCGGTCGAGAGGCGTCGACCGCGAGAGGAACGCCATGGCCACGGAGGAATACCGGGATCGAATTCTCAGAGTCACGGCTCCGGGATCGGCACGGTACCGGTCGGACGCCCTTCGAGCAATGGGGACGGCACCGCACGGGTCTGCGGTAGGGCACGGACAGGGCTGCGGGCGGGCGGATACCGCCCAGGACTTTTCCTTTACGGTGAGCGGTGGTGTTCACACTGGTCATGGGGGGCGGTCACGTCCAGCGGACCGGTGGACGCCGCATACGGCGCCCGCCGGATCGCTTCCTGCCGGGTGTGAGAAGGGCTCCGGCGCGGGAGGCCGCGGTGGCCGGACGATCCCCCGGGGCCCGCAGGGCAACACCTCACCCGCAGTGTGTGGTCACGCCAGGCGCAGGGCCCTCGGGAGGAGCCCCCACACGGGAAGACACCGCCCGGCGCGGGACGGGAGTCGTGGGAGGACGACACCCGGCCCGCCCGGGCGCCACCGCTCAGGCGCCGCGCCTGCCCCACTCGATGGCGGGGCAGGTGTCCATCACCATCGGCACACCGGCCTCCCGCGTGCGCCGGAACGCCTCCTCGTCGAGGACCCCGAGCTGGAACCACACACCGCCGGCGCCGATCGCGACGGCCTGGTCGGCGAACTCGCCGGCCGCCTCCGAACGACGGAAGACGTCGACGACGTCGATGGGTCCGACGGCGGCGGCCGCGTCGGCCAGCGTCGCGTAGGCCCTCTCCCCGAGGACCTCCTCACCCGCGGCGGCGGCCCCGGGGTGCACCGGGACGATCCGCTTGCCCCTGGCCTGCAACAGCTCCGCGATCCGGTAGGCGGTACGCCCCGGGTCGTTCGACAGGCCGACGACGGCCCAGGTCCGGGTGTCGTCGAGGAGGTGGTCGATGGTCTTCGGGTCCAGCCACGGCTCGGTCATGTCCGTGGAGAACGTCCCCGGTGCGCCACCGATTCCCGCGTCCCGGCACCGGCAGCACGGTGGGCTCGGCCGAGAGGCGGGGCGCCTCTACGGCTCCCCCGCCCCCACGTGGCCAGGGGGACGGACCTCAGGGCTTCAGGGCTTCAGGGCGATGGTGACCTGTTCGGTGACGCCGTTCACCGTGACCGCGAGATCGACCGTCCCCTCCCCCAGCGCGCTGAACCGGCCCGTCGCCGGGTCGAACGCGGCGACGTCATCGGCCCCGGCGTCCCCGGCCGGACCGATGTGGACGCCGTCGGAACCGGACCAGTCGGCGCTCACCGGGTAGAGGACCGGCACCGCGGTGCCGTCGTTGTCCACCGTCGCGGTGACCCGCACCTGCTCACCGACACCCACCGAGGCGGGCGCCTCCAGTACCAGCCCGTCCACGTGGGGGCGCAGCTCGGCCGCCACCCAGTCCTCCGTGGGATCGCCGCCGGTGTCCACGCCCCACAACGACCAGCCGGTGAAGCCGCCGTCCGCGGGACCGGCCGAGGGGTTCTTGCCGACGTTTCCGTTGACGACGTAGGGAACGCCGTCCACCCGGTCCGCGTGGAACACGCCGACGTGCGCGCCGATGAACGCCGCGCCCTTGCCGCTCCCGGACTGGAACTCGGCCAGCCAGCCCTCGACGGTGGCCGCCTCCTTGCGGTCCGACAGCTCGCTCGCCCGGGTCGGCAGCGGATCGCGCAGGGGCACGTGCTGGGCCACCACGACCGACGACACGGCGGGGTCGTCGGCCGCGCGGTCGAGCTCTTCGCGCAGCAGCGGCAGCTGCGACCAGTCGCCGGCCCGGTAGGAGAACCGCGCCGTGTCCAGGAAGACGAACCTGGTGCCGTGGTGGTCGACCACGTGCCGGGTCTGCCCGAACGCCTCCCGGAAGTTGTCCAGCGTGCCCTCGGACACCTCGTGGTTGCCCGGCACGTAGTAGTAGGGCAGCTCGCCCTCCAGCTCCTCGTCGAGGATGCGCCGGGCCAGCGCGAAGTCCTCCGGGGCGGCCTCGTCGACCAGGTCGCCGTTGACGACGAGGAACTCGGCGTCACTGGCCCGGATCTCGCGGAGCGCGCGCCGTGTCTGGGCGACGATCCCGCTGTCCGGGTCGCGGGCGACGAACTGGGCGTCGGACAGGACGGCGAACCGCCAGTCCTGGCCGGCCACGGTCGTGCCGGGCGCCACCACCGGGTCGGCGACCGGTGCGGCGGGCGGCAGGTCCACCGGCGGCGGCACCATCGCGGTCAGCCCGTCGACGACCACCTCGCCGTGGTAGCCGGCGCCCGGGTCGGTCTCGGCGAAGTAGAGGCGGCGCAGCGACAGCGGGTACTGCGTGCCCGGCGGCACCTCGAAGACCAGCTGCTGCCACCCCGGTTCGTCGAGGTACCCGGCACGCAGTGCGGGCAGCAGCTGGCCCGAGCCGTCCCAGACCTGGAGGCTGGCCCACTCCCCGTTGCCCTCGGCGTGCACCCAGGCACGCAGTTCCTGCGGCTGGCCGGGGATCTCCAGCTCCCTGCCGGGCGGCAGGACGCCGCCGGTACGGGTCCCGGTGGAGGCGGTGAAGTCGTAGGTCAGCCCCACCCCTGCGCCGTCCCGCCCCTCGGCCACGGAGACGCCTCCGTCCGCGCGCTCGCCGAAGTAGGACCAGTCGGCGGCGTCCTCGAAATCGGCGACGACGGTCTCCTCCAGGCCGACGGTGACCGCGAAGCTCGTCTCCACGCCGGCGACCCGGACGGTGGCGACCGTGGCCCCGCTGTCGGTGGCGGCCCGGACCTCGAACCGCCCGTCCTCGGTCACCGAGACCCGCGCGACGCTCTCGTCGATGTCCAGCTCGACGTCGGCCGGCTCGACCGGCGCGGCGAACCCGCGCGAGTCGTAACCGGTCACCCCGATCACCGCGGACGCCTCGGCGTCGGCGAGCCCCACACGCCCGGACGTGGTCTCGAGCCGGGCCAGCTCGCCCAGCACCGTCAACTCGATGTCCCCCGTGGCACTCCGCTGGCGGGCCGTGACGGTGGCGGTGCCCGCCGAACGCGCGGTGAACACGCCGTCCCGGTCCACCGTGCCGACCCGGTTGTCACCGGACCGCCAGTGCGGATCGGCCTGGACCGGTGCGTAGGTCTCGTCGTGACCGGCTGCGGTGAGCGTCCGCCTCAGGCCGGGGAAAACCCGGTCGGGCCGGGTCGGTGCGACATAGGCGGGGCCGTCGCCGCGTCCGGGTTCGAGCAGGGTCTGGACCCAGAAGCCGTCGAGCCGGCCGCTGCCCTCGGGGGCGAACAGGGCGAGCCCGTTGGGGACCAGGCGCTCCTCCCCGTCCGAGGGCCGGTTCTCCACCTGCACCCGCTCCGCGCCGGGCTCCCGCGCCACCATGGTGGTCGAGCCGCCGCCGTCGAGGTTGAGCGCGGTGTGCGCACCGGCCTCGACCATCATCTCGCCCAGCTCGTCCAGGCCGACGCCCTCGGCGAACGACGGCTGCCTGCCGTCGACGCTGAGCAGGTACATCCGCGATCCGTCCTCGGAGAACCCGATGGCCGTGCGCGGCGCGCCCGGGGTGTTGTTGCCCTGGCTGGCCCGCTGGACCTCACCGTCGACGACGAGCAGCTGACGGCCGTTCAGCGCGGCGCGGATCTCCTGGTCCCCGCCCGCCCGTGCCTCGTAGTCGACGGCGACCGCATCGCCCACGGCCAGGCCGGACAGCGCCTCGGCGCCGCTCTCGCGACCGACCAGGACGAAGGAATCGTCGGCGATCCCGCCCTCGCGCGGCTCCTCCACGATCTCGGCGACGACACCGTCGGTGACGACGACCTCCAGCGTCTCCGTCGCCCCCTCGACCGCCCGGCACCGGCAGTACGTCCCCCACAGCGGGGTGAACGCGGCGATCCCTCCGGCCTCCAGCGCCGGTTTGTTGATCGCGTCCAGCGACGGCGCCTCTCCGCTCGGCAGCTCGACGGTCCCCTCGAAGAACACCTCGCCGATCGAGCCGAGCCCGTCGGGCGTGAAGACCGCCGCCGACCCGCGGTAGTCGCCGGTGGCCGGGGACTGGATCACCTCACCGCCCTGCACGGCCACGCCCTGCGGCGCACCGGAGGCGTTGATGTCGAAGAAGTCGCCGTTGACCGCGGCAACCGCCCCGGCCCGGTCCGCCTGGACGCTCAACGGCTCCCGCTCCGTCACCCGGCCGGGGAACAGGTAGTCGACACTGACCCCGCCGGTGAGGTCGGCGGTCAACAGGTCGGCCTGCAACCAGGTGGGCGTCCCGGTGTAGCCGTCCGGCCCGTAGGCCTCGAACGAGTTCAGCGTGACACCGGGGGCGACCGGGCGCTCGGCGTCGAACGTCTCCAGCCGCGGCTCAAGATCCTCGACCGTGGCGACCGAACCGCCCGGCGGGATCTCGACGGTCTCGCTGAACCCGGTGTGCTCGCGCGGGTCCTCGCGCGCCGTGCTCGCCTGGGCGACCGGGGCGAGGGAGAGGGTGAGCACTAGGACGGAACCCGCGGCCACCGCGGTACCCGTGCGTGAGCGGATCGACCACCGGCGAATCATGGGAAGCCTCCGTGCGGCTCGGGGGAGAGCGGAGAGCCCTGTGCGTTGACTTCCTACCATCAAGCCGATCGTCTGTGTAGGAAGTGAACGGACCCCGAATCCTGTTCATCTCCCCGGCCGGCACCGTCCACGCGGAGGCCTGACCAGCGGACACGCCAGTCGGCCCTCGGCGTCGAAACGGTCCCCGGGCAGGGCCGCCCGCCTCCAGATTTCACCTGAAGACAGCACGTTGGCCATACGGAGTCCCACCGCACGCGCCAGTCCCACGCGTCCCCCGGGGCGCGGCAGTGCGGGCGCTCCGTGGCGCCGCCTGCTGAGGCGGTCCGCACCGGAGCCGAGGAGTCCTCAGGCGGAGACAGGCGTCAGCCGGAACACGGGGATGAGGCGGTCCGTGCGCCGTGCGTACAGGGCGTAGTTGGGCCAGACCACGCACATGAGCGCCCAGGCCCGGTCACGCTCGTGCGACATGAGCTCCTCTGCCTCGACCTCGACGCTCCGCCCCGACTTCTCCACGAGGGCGGTGGGGGCCGCCCGGAGGTTGTGCGCCCACTGAGGCGTCCTGGGCGCGCCGAAGGACGAACCGGCGACGAGCAGATGCGCGCCGTCGCGAACACACAGCAGGGGCGTCCTGCGCGGCTCACCGCTGATCCGTCCGCTGACCGTGAGCATGATGTTCGGCAGGCCGGCGACGTCGAGCACCCCGATGTACCCGCGGCTGACCCGCTGGAGGCCCCGGTCGAGCCGGGTGATCCAGGGCAGCAGCCTCGGCATCCACGAGATGGCGCCGATCCGCACGGCGAGCGGGGTCAACAGTCCCATGGCCGCATCGTACGGGCGGCGCACTCGCGTCCACCATGTTCCACGCCGCCGCGGAGAACCGGCCCCGGATCGCGGACACGAGCCCCTCTCCGAAGCCGCTCCCCGAGGAGGACGGTTGACGGAAGGCAATGTCGGCACACGTCGGCGCCGGGTTCGCCCGGCTCTCCACCACCATCCGATGCCGCCCCACCGGCTGGGCAGACGTGCTCTTCGGCGCCCTTGATGGGGCACACCAGACAGTGAGACCATGACAGCCCCTGCCGCACTCCGCCTTCGTCTCACCTGAGAATTCTCTGTCCATTGATGACCATGCGCGTGCGGCCTGTGTGCATCAAAATTCCGAACCAGCGAACCAGTCGGGAAACCGGCGCCGCCATAGCCCAACAAGGACACACACCATAATATCAAGAGAAGAAGCCGTAGATCTCGCCAGGGAATTCTTTGCGGATGCCATCAGCAAGTCAACGATCCAGGAAGGGATCATCTCCGAGCGAGACATTTTCTTCCACGAAAATTACGCCATCATCCCCTGGGACTCCGCCGCCTTCCTCAAAGAGGGAAAGTGGGAGGATCGCCTGATCGGCAACGTCCCCATCGAGGTCGACAGGCAAACTGGGGTGTGTAAATTCATTGGCATCAGGAGAGTACTTGATTATCGGGATCTCGGCTTCCCTGTTTAGAGTTCGCCTCAAAAGACCCACGAGGCGACCCTGAACCGACATGGTCACGTAACGTGAGCGATGCGCCCCCTGATGGACCCCAGGGGATCGTCCAACCTCCACTGCCACACCCGAAGACCGGCCACGCCCGCCGACCAGAGAGCGGCAATGACCACCGTGCCTTTTTCCAGGCCTCGGGTTTCTCCTGGAAAAAGCCCGGCGGCCAGCTCGGCGGCACTTGGCGATCGGCTGGCTGACACCCGTAGAGTTCGAGAAGAAACGACCGGGCACCGTGGCTTGAAAATCCGAAAACACGGTTCCACCGAAGCCGATACATGCCAGAGCCTTCAATAAACCCGGCACGAGACAGGGACTCGATGCCGACGACCTGGTTGAGTTCGTCCAACCCCTCCCCTGCCGGGGAGGGACCGGGGCGCCGCTCAGAACCCGAACAGCAGACGTAGACGTTCAGCTCGACGTCGGCGTCCTCCTGTTCCACAAGGCGGCTGTTGACCACCTGGATCGTGATCTGATCCTCCACGGCGAAGAAGGGGCCGTCATCGGTGAGGTGCCCGTATTCTCCTTCGTACTCCTTGGGGCCTTCGCAGTAGATACAGCCCCAGTAGTAGTCGCGGACGGAGTGGAGCACGGGATCGGTCGCCATGTCCACCGAATGTGCGGCACCGCAGAGGCACTTCGCAGCGCACAGCCGGAACCGGACCCGGCGCTCAGAGACCCCGGGAACGAGACCTGGACTGGGACCGTGCTCTGCGCGGCCTCGCGAACGGGCGTCCGCCGAGGTCCCCGTGAGGCGCTATCGGGCGTCCTTCGCATCCGACGGCCGCGGTCATGCCCCCTGGCTCTCCCGCCCCGCCCTCATGAGCACGCGCACATGGCGGACCCACGTCACCGTCAGACCTCCGACGGCCGCCGCGGACCCCGCGAGGAGAACCGAGGACAGCATCCACTCGCGCGAGCCGTCCGGTCCGTAGACCCGGTTCCCGGCCCCCACGTCGACCGCCGGAACCTCCTCGCCCTCCCGACAGGTGTCGCGTCCGGCGGCGTGCAGGTAGACGCCGCGCGCCTCTCCGCCGGAGTCCGGTGTGTAGCGGCCGTGGCAGGTGCACGACTCGTGCCCGGGGTGTTGGACGCAGCTGAGAGCGGACACGGTGAACACCCCCGGGGTCCCTTCGCCCCGCGCCGCTCTCAGGCTCTGGTCGAGCCCGGCGGAGCCCACGTAGGCCACTCCCGCGACCAGGAGCAGCAGCACGAGGGAGAACGCCGGCGAGGGCCTGCGCCGGGCCCCGGCCTCTCCGGGGGATGCGGCGTTCCCGTCCACGGTGCTCACGTCCCGGCCTGTTCGTGGTCGTTGCACGGGTCCACGGTCCGCGCCCCGCCGGGAGCTGGATCGTTCCCACCGCCGCGGGCGATCCGGAGGGCGAGGACCGCCGCGACGGCGCACAGTACGGCCGCCATGCACCACACCGGTCCGTAGCCCCCGGTCACGTCACGGGTGAAGCCGCCGAAGACCGCCATGGCGCCGGCGCCGGCCTGGTGGACGGCGTTGACTCCCCCGAAGACGATCGCGCCGTCCGCGCCGAACACCCGGCGGCAGAGCAGGATGGTCGGGGGCACGGTCGCCACGTCCAGCAGACCGAAGACCACGACGAAGGCGATGAGAGCGGCGCCGGCGTCGGGTCCGAACAGAGCGGGGAGCGCGGCCAGGAGCACGGCCCGGCCGAGGTAGTAGGCGACCAACAGTCCGCGCGGATCGAAGCGGTCGGTGAGCCAGCCGGACGCGACGGTGCCGACCAGGGAGAACACGCCGATGGTCGAGACCAGCGCCGCCGCGACGGTCACGGCCATCCCGTGGTCCTGGGCTGCGGGCACGAAGTGGGTCCACATGATCCCGTTGGTGGTGGCGCCGCACGCCGCGCACGTCCCGGCGAGGATCCAGAACTGCCGGCTGAGCGCGGCGTCGCGCAGGACCCGGACGGTTCGGCGGGCCGCGCCCCGCTCCGCCCTCGGCCTGGCGACGAAGGACGCGGCTCCGTAGGGGCGCTGTCCCACGTCGGCGGGGTGGTCGCGCAGGACCAGGGCGACGAGGAGCACCATCACGGACGCGGTCAGGGCCAACGTCACGACGGCCGGACGCCACCCCTGGTGGTCGACGATCCACGCGAGCGCGGGCAAGAAGACCAGCTGGCCGAACGCGCTAGCTCCGGTCAGCGCGCCGATGACCAGTCCCCGGCGCTCGACGAACCAGTTGTCGGCGACGGTGGCGGCGAAGGTCATCGCCAGTGATCCCGTGCCCGCGCCGACGAGGAGGCCCCAGTAGAGGGTCAGCTGCCAGGGAGCGGTCATCACCGTGGTCAGTCCGGCCCCGGCGATGACGGTCGCCAGGGCGGCCAGGGCGATGCGGCGGATGCCGAACCGGTCCATCAGCGCCGCCGAGAAAGGGGCGATGAGGCCGTACACGACCATGTTGACCGAAGCGGCGGCACCGATCGACCCGCGCGACCACTCGTACTCGGTGTGCAGGGGGTCCACGAGGAGGCCGGGCACCGCGGCGAAGGCCGCCGCGGCGAGGATGGTCGCGCCCGCCACGAGGGCGATCAGCCAGGCCCGGTGGACCCGTGCGGGTGCCCGTACGGCGTTGGAGGCGGTCTTCCCGGTGCTCCTGGAGGGGCTCGTCGAAGTCATGCGTCCAGACTCCTGTGGAGGACCCCACGCCGACAGTGGCCCGAAAGCCAACATAGGAAAGAATCCGGCCATGACCGCTTTCGTCCAGCCGGACCGCCACCGCGTGGCCGTGCTCGCCCGGCACGGCCTGCTGCCCATCGAGACGGGGATCGTCCACCGGCTCTTCGGACGGGCCGTCGGAACCGACGGCCGCCCCCTCTACGAGGTCGTGACCTGTGCCGTGGAACCGGGTGTGATCACCACGGACACCGACTTCACCCTGAACGTCCGCCACGGACCCGAGGCCGTCGACGAGGCGGACACGGTGATCCTGCCCGCGGCGCAGGAGGACTACGTGGAGCGCCCGCACGACCCGATCTCCCCGGCCCTGGCAGCGGTCTTCGACCGCGTCCCCGAGCACGCACGGATAGCCTCCATCTGCACGGGCGCGTTCGTGCTAGCCGCCCTCGGTTTCCTGGAGGGCTGCCGGGTCACCACGCACTGGCAGTCCGCCGGGTACTTCCGCGCGATGTACCCGCACATCGACCTGGACCCCGACGTGCTGTACACCGACAACGGCCGCGTGCTGACCGCCGCCGGGGTCGCCTCCGGAATCGATCTCAGCCTGCACATGATCCGCGCCGACCACGGCTCCTCCGTCGCCAACGAGGTAGCCCGGCACACGGTGGTGCCGCCGCACCGCGACGGTGGGCAGGCCCAGTACATCCGCCACCCCGTGCCCGATCCCGAGCGGTCCTCGACCTCCCGCGCGCGGGCCTGGGCCCTGGACCACCTCCACCTCCAGCCGAGTCTGGGCGACATGGCCGACCGGGAGGCGATGAGCGTGCGCACGTTCACGCGCCGCTTCCGTGACGAGGTGGGCCGATCACCGGGCCAGGGGCTCGCCCAGCAGCGGCTCGACCGGGCCAGACAGCTCCTGGAGGAGTCGGACCTGTCGGTGGACCGGGTCGCGCACGCAGCCGGTTTCGGCACCTCGGCGTCGCTGCGCCAGCACATGCACGCGGGGCTCGGGGTGTCCCCCAGCGCCTACCGCCGCACCTTCCAGGGGGCGCGGACACGGAGTCCTGATCCCCGGGCCGACGGCGGTGACGACGCCTGAAGGGCTCCAGGGCACGCGGGTTCGGCGGGTCGCGCGCAAGATGCTGCCCCGTGGGCGGAGAACCGGCAAGCGGGTTCGGTCTCCCGGGTCCGGCGGGGGCGATCCCGGCGCCCGGCCCGGCGTGCAGCACACGGTGCCGCTCGCCTCGACGCACCGGCCTTCCCGTACCGCCTGTGCCTCCCCTGGGCTACGCTTCGGCCCGTGCGAGCAACCATCTGGAACGGTGTCCGTGAACGGGTCGAAGCCCTGGCCCGACAGGACCGGGCGAGCGACGTCTTCGGCGCCCGGGACGAGCACGGCGTGACAGGACACCGTTTCCGGCTCGCCGCCCCGCTGACGGAGCGGGAGGTCGCCTCCGCGGAAACCCTGTGGGGTGTCTCGCTGCCGGCAGACTACCGCGGCTTCCTGCTCGAGGTGGGCGCCGGTGGCGCCGGGCCGGGGTACGGACTCGACTCCCTGCACCGAACTGTCTCGTGCCGGGTGTCGGCATGATCACGCCCCGGCATGAAGGTAGCCGGCCCACAAGGACGGCACCCGTGGCAGACGATCCCGCAACGCCCGCATCGCGATGTGAAGTGCGCAAGCGGAGCGCTCGGGCTCGATACCGTGGGTACCCGCCCGCAATTCGGCGTAAAAGGCATCCGCGACCGTGACCGCAGTCTCGTCATCAATCTCCCAAAGCGTACCGATGACATGGGGAAAGCCTGCGATCTGAAGGGCAGCGGTCAGATGGATCGGTTCATCAGCCAGGGAGCCGATCTCCACCACCGTGGTCCGGCAGGCCGAAAGGTAGGCCAGTTCCGCCCGATCCAAGTGGACCGCTCCCAGTTCGGCCACAGTCAAGGGGGCCTCCTGGTGGTCGCACAACAGCAGTCTGCTGCGCGAGGGGTCCTCCCGGTCACTGTCACCATGGCAGGCGAAATGGGCAACGGTGCAGTTGGCCAGCCGTTCCAGCACTCGCTGGCGAGTCGGAGCGGCGGAAAGCGGCACAGACGAATCCCCAGTACGGTCTGGCCCGGCCAACAGCGCAGCGTCAGGCAGATGGGCCTGCACAACAGAGACCTCGTCAAGGACATGTTCGAGGTCGGCATAGTCTGGCGTGGTCGGCATGGCGACGATCAGGGGCCGGACCGGTTTGCGCGTCCCGTGCTCCGTTTCCTCCCTGCGTCGGGCCTTCTGCTCCCGAGCGTGGCGCAGCGCCCGTACAGTCGGCGTATAGGACGAGACCACCCGGTCCATGACGGTGCGCCTCAGCGGCATCTCCCGCGCATCGGCATGGTAGCCGGCAGCATGCAGCGGGAGTTGAGCCAGTGGTCCTCCCGGTACCCACCACACCCGAGGCCACTCCGAGCCCCCAACATGCTGTTCCCGGTACCCCAGGGCCTCCAGCACAGGCCCGGCGACCACGTCCCACAGCCACTCCAGAGTGCCCGTCAACACGGCTTGGGCGCGACGCCGGCGGGCGACGCCACCGGGAGCGTTTGCCTGGAGCAGTGCCTCTCGGAAAGCTTGACTGCGGTGGAGCACGTCCTTGGCGGTGAGTTCTGGAAGTCTCAGCGCTTGGACGCCCGAGCCGGTGAGCAGTATGGCGTCGCTCCGATAGCGGCTGATATTGACCACCGCTATCGGTCCTGCCCAAGTCTCGGACAGCAGGTGGTCGAGAGCAGGTGGGAGCCCAAAGAAGGAGAGGCCCGGCAGTCCCCGGATTTCCTCCAGGAGAACGCCGAACTCGGTCGCCAGCCTCTGCCGTTCGGCCACTGCCCGTTCGGAGCCGAACAGCGCCTTACCGTCCCAGGTTTCCAGAGGGCCGGTGTCCACGGGCTCCAAGGGTCGGTCGAGCCTGTCTCGCAATTCGGTGAAGCGCGCGGCGATCACAGGGTGCTGCCGCCGTAAATCGGTCAGGTCGCTGCGGACGTCAAGAGCTTGTCCAAGCAGCACGGCCCTGCCCGCTTCCAAGAGTCGAAGTGCCCGTGCCGCCCGTCCCTCAGCGTTTCCGTGCGATGTGGCCAAGGCCAGTGAGGCTGCCTCGGCTGCCAGTCCGGGGAATGCTCCGAGCCCGTGCTGCTGGTCACCTCGATCAAGTCGACGCGGAGCAAGTCGAGGCAGCAATTGCACAGCCGCTTCCGCTATGTCGGCAGCGGCGTCGGAATTGGTTCGCGCCAACTCCCGGGAAGCGCTCCATGCCGCTAGAATGCGTTGATGTGTCGGTGCAGTGTCCACTTCCAAAGCTTGGGTCCAGGCTTGGACTGCGGCGTGAAGGTCTGCTGTGCTGGCACCCCGGAGATTGTCGCGCCGATCGCGGAGAATGGTAAAAAATCTCTCGTGCAGGGCTGCGCCCAGATCGGTGAGGTACCAGGCCCGGTCGGGATGATCGACAGAGGTCTCCTGTAATGCCTGTCTCAGCAAAGGGATCGCGGAGTCCAGATCTTCCGGGGCGACGGTATGCGCGGCTCGGGTTCGCAGGGCACCCGCGAGCACGGAGAGGTGCCGTGCACGATCGAGGTTTCCAGGCGGGGAGAGGCGCACGGCCTCCCGGCACAAGTCGAGGGCTTCATCCAGGTCAGTGTGCTCTCCACTTTGAGAGAACCGCCCCAGCAATGCCGCCCCGAGGTTGGACAGGTGCCCCGCCCGGTCAGGAGCGTCGGTCGGCGTGACCTTCACCGTCTCCCTCAGTGCATCCAAGGCGCGACCCGAATCGCCGACCGCGCCCCATCGGTCGTACCGGGTACTCAGCGCGATTCCCAGCGCGGAGAGCACGGCCGCCCGTTTCGAGGATCCCGGCGGGATAAGACGGGCCGCCTCCCCCAGATATGCGATGGCAGCGTCCAGGTCCACTGATGTGCCCAGCAAACCGGACCGCCGACGCAAGGCGTTCCCCAGGTTGACCAGAGGACCGACGCGCCTGGGGTCGTTCTCCGGCGTGACCGCCACGGCTCTCCGCAACTGTTCGACAGCGGCGTCCAAATCGGCGAGGTTCCCGGTCCGCTCCCACCGGCTCATCAGGCAGATACCGAATTTGGAAACACGAGCGGGAAAATAGTAATCAACAGGAGATGTCGATTCCATAATCTCTGGGAAAAGTTCGAGCGCGGCATGCAAATCTTCTATTTTCCCATCTCGATCATATCGGGTGTGCAACGCGACCACGAGATTAGAAAGGAGCAATGGACGATCAGGGGAGTCCGCAGGAGTTGCGCGCGTGATGCGCTGCCACAAGGCGACGGCATCGCTTGCCTCAGCCGAGTTGGACGAGTTCATGGCGCCCTGAAGAACCTGCTCCGCTTCCCAGGAGACTTGCTGGGCGATCCGGGGCAAGAGCTTCGAGGGCACACCGGCGACACGACCAAAGCGCAGGCAACGCGTGAAGGCCTCGATGGCGGCGGACTCCTCCGCGAACCTTTGGTCCTCCGGTAGAGCTTGTGCCCTATACCATCGAATCCTTCCCAACTCCATGCGGATATCCAGATTGTTTATGTCGACGTGGAGCAGCAACGCCAGCCTCTTGATCTCCTGAGAGGATTCGGGTTCCAAGGCGATCGACAAATCTCCACTCGCCTCAATCTTTCCCACCCGCATGCGTACGGCCGCCAGCAACTCTTCCCGCATTCCCCACACCTCGCCATCGGACACAGGAAAGATGTTACGGGACCGCTCCTCGAGGGGCGATGCAGGTGGACCGACCCCACGGCCACACGCCACTGGCAGGGACTGCCCACCGGCCATCTCGAACCCGATGACCACAACCGGTCAATAATGATCTTACCCATCCAGGACAATGGCATATGTGATAAGCATCCAGCGGAATCAACGGCTATCCGGGAAGCGGGCAGTGGATGACAAGTGACGAGGCACGACGTAGGGCCGAGCAGGTAGCCATCGTGTGCGCCCACATCGACGACATCCAAGAGGATCTGCGTGAGATTCGCGACGGGGATGATGGCCCGCTCGAAGCAGTCCTGGCGGCGACCCGAAACGGCCGAGACATCGCCGCCTCGTTGAAGGAGCTGCATACGGCACTGCAGGCTGGCGGGGACGCCCTCGGGCTCCGCGGATACTCGGAAGGAGGATCGGGCAACCGCGGGCCTCAGCCGATCGGGATCAACGGTGACCTCGCGAGCGCCGGACAAGGTCATGAGATCACTTACGTCTGTCCTGCAGACCGATGCACGCGATACTGGTGGCCGCAAGGCGCGGAACCAGTGCCACGCTGCGCCATCAACGGCACCTCGCTGCGCCGCGAACGGCTCTAGCACATGAACAGCCTTCTGACAGAGTTGGGCAAGAAGCTCGTTGATCAGTGGATGTCGCTGTTGGTTCTGCCCGGTGCCCTTTACCTTGCTGTGGCGGTGGCGGGCAGGTCTGTCGGCCATGCCCATGCGCTCTCCCTCGGCCGGCTCACAGACCAGATCACCGATTGGGCGGGGTCAGCGTCCGTGAGCACGATCAGCGGACAGGTCATCCTGTTGGCGGCGGTTCTAGCAGGGTCGGCGTCAGTGGGTCTGACCGCCCAAATACTCGGCTCGATGATCGAGAAATCGTCCTTAGCGGCCGACTGGTGGACCTGGCCCGCACCACTGCGCGCCACAGCGCACAGATTGACTGCATACCGACAACGCCGCTGGCGCACGGCCGCGGCAGCTTGGCATCGACACCGCGAAAAAGCCGCCCGTTCCCTCACCATGGGACAGCGACTAGACCCCACGGAGAGACGGGCGGCTAAGGCTGCCATGCTGCGGATCGCGGCCGAGTACCCGGATCGGCCCACTTGGTGCGGGGATCGCGTGCACGCAGTGGCCGTTCGCATGGATCGCGATCATCATGTGGATCTGGCGGTCGTCATGCCCCATCTGTGGTTGGTGCTGCCGGAGGAGGTTCGTGCCGAGATCACCGCGGCCCGCCAGGCCCTCACCCGAGCCACCACCTTGACAGCATGGGCGATCCTCTATGGTGCGCTCACCATCTGGTGGTGGCCTGCGGCACTCATTGCGACCGGAATTGTGATGACCGGTTGGTGGCGTATCCGCGCCTCAGTGAATGTCTACGCGACTCTGTTGGAGGCCACCACCCGGATTCACTCCAGGAACCTGGCGGAGCACCTCGGCTTGGACCCTCCCCCTTCGTTGACCCCTGAAACCGGTGATACTCTCACGCGCTTGCTCACCCCGGGCGTGCCCTCACCATCGACATTCAACGAGGTCAGGGACTGACGGCGCATGTCATGCTGGGAAATCCGATTTCCTGGCAGGACTCCCCTTGGTCCATCGAATCGAAGTCAGGATAAGGTCGAGCACATGACTGAAAACCAGCACAACGCCGTGTTTCCGATACCACAGCCGAACGTGCAACGCCATAAGGACGCCATTTTCCCCCTATGGCTGGATGGCTGGGAAAAGTACAGCACTTGGGGCTTCGACACACGAGTGGCTTCGTACTTCGCTGTGCTGTACCGCAACACCGATGACCCCAACGAACAACCCACGGTCTGGTTGTCGGGTGTCATGGAGCGCTATCACCTCGCCCCCTTGCTGTTCGCCCGGATCGTTCAGGCAACCGGCGAGTCCGCGACCACGGTGTATGAGGCAATGCTGACCGACCTCCCAGATGGAGTGCCCGACGTCTACCGCTTGCCAACCGACCCTCTGGCCCCAGGTGTAGCCCTGGCGGATGTGGAAACCGAACTTGACCGACTGCTGTTGCGCTTCGGTGGCGACGAGACCAAGGCCGGTGAAATCGATGCTCTTCAGTGGGTACTGGGCCAACAGCCGGACTCGCCTACAGGGACCGTTCACCGAGGCGACCTGAGGCCGTCACCGATCGAGATTGCCGCAGAAGCATGGGCGGCGAGTGCCGCGATCTACCAAAGCGGCGCACCGCCCCGTGTGGTTGGCGCGGAGAACGCCCTCCACTGGTCCGCGGGGTGGATGCCAGACCTCTGATGAGGCGTCGGACCTCAGCCCACACAGGTGTTCACACGCAGGACCAGTCATCGGTGGGCGTCCTCAGTGACATGTTCGTCTGGTCCGACGAAACCGCTGAAAAAGGAAATCGCTCCTGCGGCCAGAGCACCGAGAGGCCGTGACCACTGAAAACGGAAACGCTTGAGTTCTCTTAGCCCAGCATAAAGGGATGATTCAGGTGGCCTGAAGTCGGTTGCATCCGAACTCGAACATGAAAAAGGACATCAGAAGCTTTTCAGGATCCGCATACCCGCCAATCTCCACGGCGAGCCTTGCCATAATGGGACCCCGTGCGACAGTATGAGCAAAAATGAACAACCCAAGCAGCGCGCTTCAGGGGCGCGAGGAGACCTGACGTGGCTCCTTGAGCTTCAACTCAAGCCTTATTCGGCAGCACTCTCACCCACCTGTCCTGCCAGGTGAACATCAACCCCGAGTCCGCCCACTCCTACCCCTTGTGAAGGCGGGCCTGGTTCTGGAACTGCCTCCAGGGCGGCCGCAGCACCTGCACCGTATCGGAGTCCTTTGGTGACAATGAGGTGGAGCAGCGGGTGCAGCCACACGTATTGCTTGGTGTGTTCGAGGAAGGTGCGGATCTGTTCCGGGGTCCACACCATCTCCTCCCCCTGCACGCTCCCCTCCTCCCGGTGGCGGTCCCGGTCCGCTGTCCGGGCCAGGGGACGCTTCCTGGGGCAGGGCGGCAACCGCACGTGAGAGGCGATGTTCACCCCCACGGTGCCTCGGGGTGGCACACCCCGCGTCCGACAGGGCACTGCGCAAGGTGGCGCGGACACAGTGCTTGGTCGACAGACCGATGATCCGCTGGTTGCGGCGACGCCCACATCTGGGGGCTTCGGAGCCCCCAACCTTGATGATGCGGGTGCCGGCCTCCTTGACCTCAGCGTCTGCGGCCCAGAAGAAGCCGGTGCGTGGCCTCTCCTGGCTCGCCAGGGTCAGGACAGGGGGAAGAGAACAGCCACGGGGAGGTCGCCGGCTTCGACCGCGGCCCGGTCGACGGACAGCCCGCAGTAGGCCTCCACCGCAGAGAACACCGCCGCCGGGAGCTCTTCGATATGCCACTCCCAGTACAGTTCCACCTCATCCTGCGGCAGGTCCCGCACGGACGGGAAAACCGCCCCGGCCGCGTGCAGTGCCTCATCCAGCGCCGATCCGCAGCCAGTGTCCTCCCCGAACTCCGCGCCGACGATGCGACCCTCCGAAGTGGTGAGAGCAATGCGCGGGGGCGGGTCGTACCTGTTGCTGCTCAGGCAGACGGTCTCCACTCCGGCCAGTACGGGCGTCAGCGGGCCGCCGTAACGGTGCAGGTGCCAGGTCGCCGATCCCCAGTCCTCCAGCACGTACACCCAGTCCCCGCACGTGCCGTACATGGCGTATTCGACGCCCCTGGGGTCCACCTCGTCAGGAAGGGTCACTGATCTGCGGTCCTTGAACAGATGGCCTTCATCGAGCTGTAGTGGCTCCGCACCGAGCAAGGCGAGGAAGTCCTCCGCGTCGATGTCACGGGCCGCGGTGAGAGATATACCGCCGAGCATCCCCGGGATGCGAGTGTCCGGGCTCTGGCCCCCGTGTTCGCCGATCCATCGGATTCCATCGCTCATACGGCCACGTTAGTCGGCAGTCCACTCAGGGCGCGGCTTGGTCACAAGTCAGCCTCTCAGCCTCTGAGCGCACCACTTCCGCACTCCGGTGAAGAATGAGGTCCACGCCCCCTACGAACCAGGTACATTCCGCAAGCGTCCAAAATCATCTTCGACGGCTGCCTGGTTCACCGGAGTGTCAGGAGGCGATCTCGACACACGCCACAGTCTCCATCAGATCCGGTGCACAACACTGAACCAGGCCCCCGTAGCCATCGGCTGCCGTAGGGTTCCCCAGCCAAGCTCTCCGGTACGGCCAGGCGTCCGGCACCGACACTCCTCAGCGGCAGGCCCGCCCCTCACCGCCGACCCCTCGTGAGGTCCTCCAGGAGGTTCCTCGTGGCGGCGCTTGGGCGCGCCCGCATGGACTTGAGCTTTCCCGCGAGGTCCTGGTAGGCGCGCTCGGCGGCGTCGGGCCGGCCCAGGGCGGCCTGGGTCCGCATGAGTTCCTGGTAGATGCTCTCGTTGAGGTCGTCGGCCTCCCGGGCCCGTTCCAGCCAGGCCAGCGCCTGCCTGGGGTCGTCGGCCGCCTTGGCGAGGCCGACGAAGCAGTCGGCGGCGGCCCTGCGGTAGGCCTGGCGCTTCTCCTCGATCCAGGGAAGGTCGCTCTCGGTCAGGAGCATGTGGTCGTACTCGGCCGCGGCGGCGCGCAGGAAGGTGTGGGCGGTCCTGTCGTCCTCGGCCTTCCTGGCGTCCCGCAGGGCCCGGTCGAAGCGCCACACGTCCACGTCGACGGTCTCGTGGTGGATCCGGTAGCGGCCCGGGACGACGTCGATGATCTCCGCGTCCGGGTCCTCCAGCGCCTCGCGGACGGCTCCGCGCGCGCTGGTGCAGGCGGTGCTGCGCAGGGAGCGGGTCTTCTTGCCGGGCTCCGCCGAGAAGAGGGCCTCGGTCAGGGCGTCGGTGCCCACCCCGTGGGGGTGGAGCGCGAGGTAGGCGAGCATGGCGCGGGAGGAGCCGCGCATCTTCACGCCGATGTCGACGCCGTCGACGCTGATGCCCGGCTGGGGTGCGAACAGCCGGATGTCGACCTTCGGGGGGCCTTCGGCGTCCGGTTCCGGGGCGGCCCCGACGGACTCGGCCGCCGGTTCCGGGGCGGTCTCTTCCTTCTCCTCTCCGGGGGGTTCCGGCACCGTCTCCCCGCCATGGTCAGGCGCCCCGGCGGCGGTGGTGAAGCAGGCGGCGAAGGTGGCCCGGTCGATGTGGAGGAGCCGGAGCCCGTCGTAGGTGTCGGTGCTCCCGTCGGGGGCGGTGACGTCGACCGTGTCGAAGGAGTCGCAGCGCAGGACGGGCACGCCCCATTCCTCGCCGAGGATCACGACCGTGACCTCCCCTTCCTCCTCCCCGTCGCGGAGGGCCTGCAGCCGGTCCTGGGCGAGGGTGTGCTCGGAGGCCTTGACCACGAGCAGGGTGCGTGAGGGGCCCCCTGCGTCGCGGGCCGCGGTGATGTAGGCGAGTTCGGCCTCGGTGACGGCCGAGGCGGTATCCGCGCTGACGGTCATGCCCGGGGCCCGCACCCGGGGCGAGGCCCCGGCCCGGGCCACGAGTTCGCGGGTGGTGATGACGCGGAGGCCCGGGTCGGCCAGGGCGCGGCCGATGAGGGAGGCGCACACGCCGACCGCGTGGGTCCCGGTCACGGCGAGTCCGTCGTGTGCGCCGACGCTGAGGTCGTCGGCGACGCGGACGTGGCCGTGCGGGCCGATCACCGCTGTACCGGTGTCCCTGGTGACGGGGACGGGCGGGCCGAGGGGCTGTTCGTGGTCGTCGGTGTCGTGTTCGGGTTCGTCTCGGGGTTCGGTGGCGTGCCCGTCCCCTCCGGCCTGGTGCTCGCCGCGGTGTCCCGGTGCCGTCAGCCGTCCGGCGAGCGCGCCGAGGGCGCCCCCGACACCGCCCCCGGCGAGGGCTCCGGCGAGCACCGCCCCGACGGGGAAGGCGGCGTCCTGCGTCTCGGCGGCGGGCGCGACCTGTGCGGCGCCGACGGCCACCCCCTGCTGTTCGGCCGCGCTGTCGGCGGTGGTGTGGGGCCGGGTGGTGAGGGTGTAGGCGATCTCGGCGCGCCGGTCGGCGGAGGGGCCCAGTTCGGGGTGCTCGCGCGGACGGTCGGAGCCGACGCCTTCGGCGGTGACGGTCCATCCGTCGCCGAGCCGGTCGGTGAGGACGGCGGCGACGGCCTCGGCCCGCCGCAGGGACAGGGCACGGTTGTGCTCGTCGGGGCCGGTCGTGTCGGTGTGGCCGGTGACGGTGATCGCGGTGCCGGGGTCGCCGAAGAGCTGGAGGAGTTCGACGGTGGGCGCCAGTTCGTCCGCCATGGCGGGGGTGAGGTCGGCGGAGTCGAGTCCGAACCCGGTGAGCGTGCGGGTGCGCTCCAGGACGTGTGCGGGTTCGCCGGTGGGCGCGCCGTGGGCGTCGTGTGCGCCGTCGGTGGGCGCGGTGTCGGCGGGGGCCACGGCGGCGACCGCGGGGGCTGACACGGCCACCGAGCTTCCGGCGATGCCGGTCGCGGCCAGGCGCAGCAGTCCGATGCGGGGGACCTGTCCCCGCAGCAGGGCGACCGTGTCGGCTGCCACCAGCAGGGCGAAGGCGGCCCACAGCGCCCACAGCAGGGCGAGCGCCAGGGTGTGTCCGAGGGGCGGGGGAAGTGTGCCGCTGAGCAGGGACAGGCGCAGGTGCTCCGCGCTCACGCCCCCGGTGCCGGGCCAGGGCTGTCGGCTCAGCAGGGCGGGCGGTGCGATGAGCAGTGCGAGTGTGGTGGCGGCGGCCAGGGCCGTCCGGGTCGTCGTGTGCACGGGTCCCCCTCGTCTCACGGTGTGTGGGCGGTGGCTGTGGCGCGGGAGGAGATGTGGACGTCGCCGAGCAGTGTGAGGAGCGCGGGGTGGTGGGTGCTCGTGACGGTGACCGTGACGGCGTCGGCGCCCACGGACACCTCGGCGTCGCCTCCGCCCGCCCGGGCATGCGCCGTGGCGGCGGTGCGGGCGGCGGCCGGGTCGAGGGCGCGGGCGCCGGTGCGGAGCAGGCGGGGGTCCAGGTGCTGGGCGCCGGCCCGGGCGGACTCGTGGGCCAGGACGGTGGTGCGGGTCTTGGTGCGGAGCATCTGGGCGCCGTCGTGGACGAGCCCGAGGCAGGCGATGAGGGTCGCGGCGATGGCGACGACGAAGGCGCTGGGGCTGCTGCCGAACATCAGGGTGCCTGTTCGCGGTGCAGGTCGGTGACGGACACGGCGCGGGCGGTGACGGTGCGGGTGTCGCCGGCGCCGAGGTCGGGGAGGTCGTCGCGGTGGACGGTGCAGGTGACCTCTGCGCGCACAGCCGGCGCTCCCGCGACGGTGGCGGGGTGCAGGCGGACGGCGGGGTCCCGGCAGGCGCGGCCCCAGGCGCCCACGCTCGCGGCGACGTCCCGGGCCGCGGCCCGCTGTGCGGTGGCGGGGTCGGTGTGCAGGGACCCGGCGCGGGCGGCGGAGTGGGCGAGGGCGTCCGCGGCCAGGGCTGCGGTGTAGTCGCGGCCGGTGAGGGCGATCAGGGCCAGGAACGCGAGCAGGACGGGGACGAGCAGGGCCAGTTCGACCGCCGCGCTCCCCCGGTCCCGGCTGCCCGCGCCGGTCATGGCCGGGCCCCGGGGACGTGTTCGGTGGGGCCGCTCAGGACGGTCTCCACGGGCGGGCGCCAGCCGGGGACGAGGCTGACCGCGGTCCCGGTGACGGTGGCGCGGGTGGTGCCGGCCCGGCGTTCGACCCGGACGCGGACGTCCTGCAGGACGGCGCCGCCCAGGTCCTGGACCATGGCGTGGCCGCGTTCCCGCCCCTGCCGTGCGCTGCCGTCGAAGGCGCGCCCGGCCGCGAGGGCCTCGGTGGCGACGGCCTGGGCGCGGTGGTGGGCGTGGGTCCACAGCCCGTACTGGAGGATGCCGAGCAGCATCGCGAACATCAGCGGGACGGCGAACAGGACGTCGGCGCCGCCCCGGTCGTCGCGGCCGGCGAGGCGTTTCACGGGTCGACGCCCAGGTCGATGGACTGGGCGCTCTCGGTGATCATCGGGGTGAGGATGGCTCCGACGGCGGTGGCGATGCCGATGGTGACGACCAGGACCAGCACGTACTCGGTGGTGCCTGATCCGCGGTCGCCGGCACGGCGGCCGCCCCGTCCGCCGTGGACGAGTGCGGTGAGTGCTCGGCGCAGGGCCTGGTTCACGGGCGCGGGCCTTCCTGGGTTCAGAATCCGGTGGTGACGTGCACGATGGCGGGATAGCCCATGAGCAGGAGGAACCCGAGGACCAGGAGCATGACGGGCAGGGTCATGCGCTCGGTGGCCCGGTGGGCCTCACCTTCGAGGGCGGCGAGCCGGTGGATGCGCAGGGCGGCGGCCTTGGCGCGGACCGAGGCGCGCACGCGGGCGCCGTCGGTCCCCGCCAGGCGGATGGAGGAGGCGAGTTCGTCCAGGTCGCGCACACCGGTGCGTTCGGCGAGCTCGGCCAGGGCGTCCCAGGGCGGGCGGGTGCGCAGGTTGGCCTCGTGCAGGCACCGCCGGATGCGGGTGAAGGCGGTCCCGTGGCCCCGCCGGGTGGCGGCGGCGAGCGCCTCGGTGACGCCCGCTCCCCCGGCGAGGGCGACGCCGACCAGGTCGGCGATGACGGAGGTGGCGGCGCACAGCTCTTCGCGGTGGCGGGCCGCCCTGCGGCGCAGGACCAGGGTCGGGGTCCACGCCCCCAGGACCACCAGGCAGGCGGCCAGGCCCAGGGCGTAGTGGGCCGGAAGCGGGGACTGCGGCGGCGCCGCGGCGCCGAACGCGAGCACCCCCAGGGCCAGGCCGGCGAGGGCGGCGACGCTGGTGTCCATCCGGTGGACGTCGGCGTCGGTACCGCAGGCGGCCAAGTCGCGCCCGGTGCGCTCCCCCGGCCACCCGGTGCGGGCGAGGGCCCCCGCGCCGGCGGCCGTCACCGCCCGCAGGGGGCCGACGGGCGCGGGCCGCTCCTGTTGCTCCTCCGGCGGGGGGAGGAGTTCGGCGAGGGTGGGGCGGCGCAGGGTCCACACGGTCCAGTACAGGCCGGCGCCGGCCGTGGCGCCGCCGAGCCCGGCGATGAGGGTGTTCATGTCCTTGCCTCCTGCGGGTGGGCCGCGAGCACGCGTTGCGTGCGCGGCGGGTTCGACAGGCGCGTCAGCCACCCCAGCGCCGCGGCCCATGCGGCGCCGATCAGTGCGAGGACGAGCTGGCCGGCGGTCGAGTCGAACGGGGCGAAGTAGGGGCCGTTGAGGACGGCCATGCCGACGACCATGGCGGCCGCGGTGGTGACGATGATGCGGACCGAGGTGCGGGTGCGGGCCCGGGTCGCGGAGGTGCGCACGAGCATGGCCGCGCGGTCGCGGGCGGCTTCGGCCAGGCCGGTGAGGAGCGGCCCCAGGTCGGCGGCGTGGCGCTGGGAGGCCATGGACAGCGCGGTGGCGACCAGGTCGGCGGTCTCGTTGCCGACGCGGCGGGCGAAGGCGGTGAGCGCCTCCTCCGGGTCCGCCCCGGCGGCGAGGTCGCGGGACAGGGTGCGGACGTCGTCCCGGACGGCGGCGGGGGCGATGCCCGCGGAGGCCCGGACCGCCTGCCGCAGCCCGGAGGAGGCGGTGATCAGGTCGCGGAGCTGCTCGGTCCAGCCCGCCACGGCCTCGATGCGTGCGACCTCGGCGGGGGTGGCCCGGTCCGGGCCCAGGACGGCGGGCAGCCACCACGCGGCCCCGGCGGCCAGCGCCGCGGCGACGGGCCAGCCGGTGATGCCCCAGGTGAGCATCCCCGCCCCGGCCGCCGCGGCGGCCTTCCACCACAGGTGGCGGCCCCGTTCCAGGCGCTCGCGCACCCCGGGCAGGCCGGAGGTGAGCGCGGGCAGCAGGAGCACCAGGCCCAGGCCGACCGCGGCCCCGCCCAGGCTCGCGGTCAGGACCGCGGTCACGTCGCCTCCCCGAACAGGGTGGCCGGGTCCAGGCCGGCGCGCAGGAGCTTGCGGGCGTACTGCGGGCTCGGCGAGGCGGTGAACCCGCCGTGTTCCACGGCGTAGAGCTCGTTGGTCACCACCTGGGGGCCGTCGACCCCCACGACCTCGCGGACGCTGGACACGTGCCCGTTGCCGCGGTCGTCGGTGTCGATGTGCACGGCCAGGTGGACGGCGGAGGAGATCAGCACCGCGCCCTCCTCCAGGGAGAGCCGCTCCCCGGCCTGGTTGGCGTAGGTGGCGAGCTTGGTGAGGATCTGCGCGGAGGAGGAGGCGTGGACGGTGGCCATGGACCCGTCGGTGCCCATCGTCATCGCGTGCAGGAGCGCCACGGTCTCCTGGCCGCGGGTCTCACCGACGATCACCCGGTCCGGGGACATCCGCAGGGCGTGCCGGACCAGATCGGCCAGGGTGATCTCCCCGGCCCCCTCGGTGTTGGGCGGCCTGCCCTGGAGTGCCAGGCAGTTGAGGTCGGCGTCGGAGTCCAGGCCCAGCTCGAAGGCGTCCTCGATGGTGACGACGCGCTCGAAGGGCGGGATCCGGCGGGCCAGGGCGCGCAGCAGGGTGGTCTTGCCCGAGCCGGTCGCCCCGCCGATCACCAGGTTCAGGCGGGCACGCACGGCCGCGGTGAGCAGGGAGCGCACCGGGCGGGTGAGCATCCCCGACGCGGTCAGGTCGGTGAGGGTGAGTTCGCGCTCGGGGTGGCGGCGGATCGTGACCGCCGGACGCCGGGAGACCCCCATGACCGCGGACAGGCGGGCGCCGTCGCCGAGCTCCATGCTGAGCAGCGGCGCCGAGGCGTCGAAGCGGCGCTCCCCTCCCGGGGCCCGCCCGGCCAGGCGCTGCACCAGGGCGACGAGCTCGGCGTCGGAGGAGGTGACCGGCGGGCGCTCCTCGCGTCGGCCGTCGCCGAGGTCGACCCACACGCGGGTGCCGTTGATGTGGATGTCGCGCACACCGGCCTCGCCGAGCAGGAGCTCCAGCGGGCCCAGCCCGCAGACCTGCGCCAGGGCGCGGGCGTGGACCCACGCCTCGTCCTGCTCGGCCAGGGGGCGGGCGGCACCGGTCAGGGCGTGGCAGGCGTGCTCCTCCAGCAGGGCGGAGAGCATCGCGTCGGCCCGCTCGCGCTGCGCCCCGCGGCCGTGCTCGGCGGCGGTGTCGGCGTCCTGGCGGACCAGGGCGTCGGTGACCCGGTCGGCCAGCCGGCGGGCCAGCCCCTCCAGGTGTTCCCGCGCGCCGTGCGGGGGGAGCGCCCGCGGGGCGTGGATCGTGGGGTTCACGCCGCGGCCACCTCCGTCCGGCGCCCCAGGGGCACCGGCGCGGGGGGCAGGTCGTCGACATGGTTGGCCAGACGCCGGGCGCACGCCAACAGCGGCATCCAGTCCACCGTCTCCGGGTCCTGGCGGGCGTGCGACCAGGCGGCGAAACGCTCCCGGAGCCCGCGGGGCCGGAAGGACTCCCCCCGCAGGAAGGCCGCACCGGCGGGATCGTGCGGCACCTCCGCCCACACCGGGTGGCCGGTCACCGCCGAGACCTCCGCGGCGGGGAACCGGGAGCCGCGCACCGCCACACCGACCGACGTCCCGTTCTCGGCCAGCGCGTCCAGGACGTCCCGGCACCGGGCGAGCCGGTGGATCTGCGCGGCGTCCTCACCCGCCACGGTGAAGACCGCCGCGTCCGCCAGGGACAGCAGGTGCGCGCCGGCGGTCCCGGGCATCACCCGCCCCAGATCCACCACGCTCACACCGCTCCGCAGGACCTGGCTCCGGTGCGCCAGCGCCGCCACCACCGCTGAGGCCTCGTGCGCGGTCGTCGGCGCGGTCACCGCCCGAAGACCGCCGGGGAGCTCGGCGCCGTGCCGGAGCAGGACCCCGTGCGTCCCCGGCTCCTGCAGCGGGGACGGGTCCGTGCCCGCCCGCACCGAGGCCGCCAGCGAGACCAGCCCCGGACGCCCGGCGAGCCGGTGCCAGGCCGCCAGGTCGCCCCCGCTCGCATCGGCCTCCACCAGCACCGGAACCGTGAGCGGACCGGTGGGCCACACCGCCGCCAAAGCCGTGGCCAGCGTCGTGACCCCCGGCGCCCCCGACAGCGAACAGACCGCGATGATCATGCTTCTCCCCCTCGTTCTTGTGTCCGTCGCCCTACCGCGCGGACATGAGCGCCATCCGCACGCCCTCGTCCACCGCCCCGACCACCTCGGCCACCTCGTCCTCGGCGACCACGAGCTCCACCACACGGGAACCCGCGAGCTCGCCCTCCTCCCCCAACGAGTGCAGCCGCACGGTGTGGGGACCTCCCTCCCCGGCGCCGAGCACCAGCAGCAGAGCGCCCTCCCGCGCCGAGGCCGGAAGCATGCCCGGCTGGGTCTGCACCGCCACCACCGCCTGGCCGGGACCCGGCCAGCCCGAGGTGTCGGCGAGCATCGCCCCGGTCAGCACCGTGCCCGCCGGAACCGGGATCGCCACGCGGCCCCCGAGGGCCTCGTCGACCGGCGCCAGATCGAGGTCCTCCACCCCCAGGGCCGGAACGATCCGCAGGTCCGCAATGGTCAGGGCCTCACCGGCGGCGACGTCCTCCGCGGTGACGAGCATGGGGACGCGCTCCTCCTCGTGCCCCGCCGCCCACGCCGCGACCACCCCGCCGACGACCACCGCCGCGACCCCGGCGAAGGGCCGCTTCCAGCCCTTGCGGCGCGGCAGGGACAGCCGGGACCTCCCCGTCTTCCGTTCGGACACGTGGGGTCCGGACAACGTCGTCGTCACGTTCTCTCCGTCTCTGCGCACTCAGCCGTCGGTGACCAGCGCGTGGACCTCGGCCACCCGCACCGGGCGGGAGGCGCTCGTCGTCAGCGGGTCGAGGGTTCCGCCACCACCGGCGGTGGTCGACCACTCCACCGACCAGGCCACCGTCACGGCGACCGGGAACCGCCCCGCGGGCTGCCCCCGGGAGGCACGGGTATAGGTGTGACCGCAGTCCGGCGACGGGGCGTCCGCGTCGTGGCGGTCCGGGACGAACGCGGTGCCCGGCCCCGGGCAGTCGAGGGTCGTACCGTCGCCCATGGCCCAGCGGGCCCCGTCCGGGGTCGCCGTCACCGTCACCGAACCCGTGGAGACGGCAGCGGTCGCGCTGACCGGCTCCCAGCCGGAGCGGTCCACCCACAGCCAGAGCGGGAAGCCCACGACCGTCTCGGCCGCCGGCGAGGAACCCAACGTCGGGTCGGGCAGGACCATCGACGCCCGCGCGCGCTCCGCGGAGGTCCGGGGATCGACGGCCGCGCCGCCACCGCCCGGTCCGGAACGGGTGGAGGCGCCGCACGACCACCCGGGGGCCTCGCGGTCCCACTCGACGCAGGGCGACTCGGCGGAGACGGCGACCGGGGCGCCGTCGGCAGGGCGGGGGTGGGTGGTGCCGCCGCCGGATCCGCCTCCAGGCTGGGCTGATTCGGCAAAAGCCGCACAGCCGGTCTTCTCACAGGCAACGTCCCCGTTGAAATCCGGTTCCTTAGGGAGCGGCAACGCAGGTGTTACGGCGAGCAAAGGGATGGCGACCCCGGCAGCGACAATGCTGATTGGGGTCAGCATGTGTCGTTCCCCCAGACCTGCATGTCGACAACCCACCAGTCGAACAGGTCCCGTTGGAGCTTGGCGTCCACACGAACATTGCGCGACCGAGGCTCGGCCTCCCCCACGACCCTCCAGTCCCCTGCCCCCTGGCAATCCCTGATCACGACTGTCCGCGGTTCGTCCGTTGGCCCAACAGAGATCACCTCCGGGTTCGGGACCGGCTCGCCTTCCATGCCGAGGCCTGCGTCTGTCACCCCTTGCACGCCGTCCTGAGCCAGCTCCAGAGCTTGTCCGACCGCGTGTTCCTCCAGAGCCGGGTGCTTCGGGTCCATCTCGGCCGAGGCCAGAACGATGGCGTCCCAGAAATCCAGGTAGACCGCCACGGCCTCTTCCTCCGGAGTGCCTTCCGGACCTTCCGATTCCGCAGCTGCCACGGACGACTGAACGACCGGTTCGGGACTTTCGCCTACTCCGACGGAGCATCCCGTGACCAGCACCAACCCCAAGGCGGGCAGGGAGAAGCGACGCACCACAAAAGACTCCTTGGAGTGTCATGATGATCACTCTTAGTGATCAAGGAGAACGTAGCCCCTCGGTTACCCTCCGCACAAGTCGTTCTCAATGGATGGCAGCGCCGAAAACTGTCGGCAAGCTCACCGACCCCCGATGTCCAAGTCTTCTACCTGCGAAAACACTGCCCCAGCAGGCGGAATGCCATCGGAACGACGTCTGTGCGCGACGGTGGGCGGCGTCCCATTCGGACACCGCCCACCGTGATCACCACCCGGTCAGTCCGCGAGGCGGAACCTCGGCAGCCCGAGTGGGACCTGCCCGAATGCCACAGAGAAGGAGGCCCAGACACCCAGGCCCATGCCCTGCCGCCCCGGACCCACCCGGTAGTGGCCCCAACGCTCCGCGAGGGCGTCCACGAGCACCAGGCCGCGCTGACCTTCTGCCCATTCCCACTCCGCATCGCTGCGCCCGGTCGGGATGCGGGGAACGCTCGCTCCGCCGCCTCCGTCGACGATCGCCAGCCACAGGGTGTGCTCGTCCACGAGTGCCAGGGCTCGGAGAACGCTGTCGCCGCCGGGTGCGTACTTGACCGCGTTGGCGACCAACTCGGCCGCGCACAGGACGACACTGTCGACCAGGTCGCACGCGAACCCCTGCAGATCGGTCCGCAGGTGCGCACGGACCTCGCCGGCGGAGGCGAGTTCCGAAGGGTAGGAGCGGTGCTCCCACCAGGTGGACACCGTCTTGGGCGGAGACAGTTCCGGAGCCGTGGTCGAGCACGGCGAGGGAAGGGGGTTCATCACGACGCTCCCCCGACCCCGTCGAGGTAGACCCGGACCACTGCCGCGAGCTCGCTGAGGTCCTCCGGATCGTCCGCTTCTCCTCCGCCACGGGGCTCGACAAGAGGATCGCCTGCAGGGATCCGAGGCCGGGGAATCCTGGGCGCGCTCTGCTCCGCGACCGACGGCAGGTAGGGGCGCACGAGGGTGCCCGCGACCTCGTCCGGATCCGGCCAGCGGCCGTTGCCATCGGTCATGCTCCTGATGTGTTCCTGGTGGTAGCCGCTCCCCCAACGCTGGGAGTTCAGCGCCTTCGGACTCATCTGCGCCTGCTTCTCCAGGGGTTCCGACGGCTTCGGCGGACTCTCCCGCAGTACGCGTCGGGGCACTCCCGCCGACAGCGCGGAACGGTGGGGCGTCTGCGCGATCGCGGCCCGCGCCTTCTGTGCCTTCCGGGGGACGAGGACGTAGGTCAACGCCACGGCGATCAGCGCGGCGGCGATGACCCACATCCGACCGGCCGCGCTGTGGCGGGGCCTGCGGTGTCGCCCACTAGGGTGTTCCATGGTCTCCTCCTGCGTTCTCAGGTGGTGATCAAGCCCCGCGCCAGTGGTCCTACGCACTGACGCGGGGCGTCTTCTTTCTCTGATCAGGTGTTCAACGAGGCGCGGAGAGGGAGCCCGCGAAGGCCCTACAACGGGCATCGGAGCGCTTCTTCATGACGGTCCTCACCGCTCTTCCGAAGGTGGTCAGAACAGTCCCACCTGCGCGGCAGGTGCAGCGGACATCCTGAATCCACTTGGTCACCTACCGTGAGCCCTAGTGACCATATTGACCCCGTCAGACTGACCCGTCAATAGGACATCGTCAGACTGACTGATATGCCCACGTCTGAGCGGGAGATCTATGATCCAGAGGGCACCTACCAGCGAAGGTGGAGACGTGGCACCACGGAAACCAGCGACCATCGGCCAGCGTCGCCTCTCCGCCGAGTTGCGCCGCATGCGCGAAGCGAGGGGAATGACCGTCGAAGAGGCCAGGCTCGCGCTCGGCTGGTCGTCAGGTCGCCTGAACCACATGGAGGGCACTCGCATGTCAGTGCCCGACGTGAGTGCCCTCAACGCCCTCATGGATCTCTACGAGGTGAAGGAAACCTCCCGACGGGAAGCGCTTCTTTCCCTCAGACTCCAGGCACGCGAGAAGCCCTGGTGGCAGGCGTACGACGACGTCCTCGACGACGGTTACATCGGTCTCGAGGCTCTGGCGAGCCGCATCTCGGCCTTCCACCCCATCGTCGTGCCCGGACTGCTCCAGACCGCCGACTACGCCGCGGCCTCGGCACGTGCGGCGCTCACCCGGACAGAGGACGAGATCAGCCGTATCGTCGATGCCCGGATGGAGCGTCAGAAGCTCCTCACCAAGCCGAACGCTCCCGAGCTTCGGTGCGTGATCGACCAAGCCGCCCTCATGCGCGTGGCCTCGGTGCCCGACCTCGCCCACGAACAGCTCACCCATCTGCTCGAGATCGCGAAGGCCACGAACACCGTCACGCTTCAAGTCCTACCGTTGGACGTCGGTCTGCACGGCTGCATGCACGGATCGACAGTCATTCTGGACTTCGAGCACGACTTGGACCCGAACATCGTGTACCTGGAGACTCGTGGCCACGGTGTCTACCTGGAGCACCCCTCCCAGGTCGCCGAATACCGCACTGCGCTCGACAGCGTCGCCGCGAACGCTCTCTCCCAAGCCGACTCGATCGAGCTGTTGAAAAACCTGATCACCGACTAGCGAAGGCACCTCGTGTACTCAACCCCGGAGTTCCGCAAGTCCTCCTACAGCGCCAATGAATCCGCGTGTGTCGAGGTCGCCAAGACCGAGGCGGGCACGGCAGTGCGCGACACCCAGAACCGCAGACTCGGGCACATCGAGTTCGACGCCCTCTCATGGGCGGCCCTCCTGGGGACGATCTCGAGGAATTAGCCGGAGAACTCCGCGGTGGAAAATTCATGGAGCGAACGCCGATCGCCGAGTTTCACTGCGAGAAGCAAAAACCAAGGTACCGGTGCACCCCAGATCAGCAGACACCGCTTCTGAACTATTAACCCCTATGTAAGAAAGTTCAGCACCATGCGTTCCTTCGATCTGCTTACGGGCGACGGCGTTCGCTTGGACGCCTCCCTGCACCCACATGGGGGAGGCACCGCCAAGGGGACGATCATCCAGGCGCACGGGATCACCGTGGACAAGGATGAGGGTGGCATGTTCGTGCGTCTGGCGGAGGCACTCACAGAGGCCGGATTCACCGTGATCCGTTTCTCCTATCGGGGACACGGCAAGAGCTCGGGGAGTCCCCGAGGTGTGACGATCGCCGGCGAAACCCTGGACCTACAGGCCGCCATCGACCACGCCAGGAAGGAACTTCCTCCTCCCCTTTCCCTCGTGGCCGCGAGCTTCGGGGCGGTCTCTGCCTCACTCCTTATTTCCTCATTCCAAAAGGGGATCGACTCACTCGTCCTGTGGAATCCCGTACTCGATTTGACGCGCACGTTCCTCGAACCGGAACTGCCCTGGGGCCACGCAAACTTCAACCAGAATCAGCAGCGCGCGTTGGATGAACACGGATGTTTGCTGATCGACGGAGGTTTCCCCATCGGCCGCGTCATATGGAGGGAGTTCGGCCTCTACGATCCCTTGAGCGCCTTCACCGAGTCCTCGCCCCCTGCGCTCGTGGTCCACGGTGACCAGGACAGCTACGTCTCCTATGAGATCGCCCGCGAGGCGGCTCTGTCACGGCCGAGGACCGACTTCCACACCATCCGCGGTTCCGACCACGGCTTCGACTCGGCGGAGCGCGAGGACGAGGCGATCAGGGTTTCCGTGGCCTGGCTCAGCGCCCGTTCCCGGGAGAGCGCTTGAGTCTTCGTTCTCTGTACGGCCCGGTGGAGATGGCGAACGGCTGCCTCATCGGCGAGCGCGGAAGAACCCGCCGCGCGGCCGTCGTCGGGCAGGCTTGCGGCCCATACGACACCGGGGGCGCTGGCCTCGACGGGGCGTGCGCCCAGGGGCTCGGCACCGGGTGCGGTCGCGGTGACACCGGGACAGACCGCGTTCACGATGACCGGGGTGTCGGCCAGGGCCCCCGGACCGCGAAGCCGCCGGTCACGTGTCCGCGAATCCCGACGAGGTCGTTCACCTCGGAGAGTTGGCCATCGGTCATGTCCGGAACTATCGCGAAAGAGAGGACATCCGGTCAACGTCCGCACGGCATTCGGGCAGGCGTTCCTGTCGCCCCGGTGGAACCCACCTTCGTCCGGTAGTGAGCACGGCGAGCGGAAACCTTCTCCCGAGCGATCGCGCCGACGTGCTCGACCACTGTCAAGGCTGCGCGGCTATGACTCCTGGAGTCACCGGAATCGCTCTTCCGGTGTTGTCTGAGCAGCGTAGTAGACGACGAGGGCTGCCTCACTGCCCGAGCCCATGGCGGTCGTGATGCGTTGGAAGCGTGCCGAGCGCAGATCGCCCGCGATGTGGACGCGTGCATGTTGCTCCCCGGATGGACAGTAGCCGTCAGGGGCTGTGCTGACTCCCGTAGCGGGCGGGTTTGGCCGTCCGCCGATATTGGTGAAGGCGACATCGGCCGACCAGGATGTCGACCGCCCGTGGTGATCGATGACTTCGACCCGGAGGTGGTCTCCTTCGTCCAGGGCTACGTGGTGCGTCGGCAGGAGGTGGACTCGGGGATCATCACGGACCTCGTCTGTCTTGTAGGCGTCCGCGGGCGGATAGACGACGAGGAAGCGATCGCGAGAATGAGGGTGGGCCCGGAGGTGAGTACCCAGGGGTCGGTCGGCACCGAGCACGAGGACGTACCGGGGGGCCTGTCCTGCCAGGGTGGGTTTTGCCTCCCACAGGGGGCGTGGGACGAAGTCGGGCGGCGCGGTGATCCAGTCGGCCTCGCCCGTGGAGAGGGGGGCCACACCGGTGCAGACCACGGTGTGCAGCGCAGTGATGCTCTCTCCTGTGGTGAGAGTGGCCTCGAGGTGGGTGTCGGTTCCTTTCAGATGCGCCACCTGGTGCTCGAGAAGCAGATCGCAGTGACGGGTGCGGGCGATGTCGCTGGTGATCGCGTCAGCCAGGTCGCGGCCGGTGGTGTGGCCTCCGGGGACGTTGGTCAGGTCCCCGATGTGGCGGAGTTTCTGGCACAGCACGGGTTCCTTTTCCACCAGGACGGTACGCAGGCCCAAACTGTCGGCCATGAGGGCGGCGGCGCAGCCGGCGGGGCCGCCGCCGATGACGAGAAGGTCGACATGGGCGGTCGGCGCGGGGGTCATGTAGCCACCCTCGTCCCTGAGGCCGTGGTGGGGGTGAGTTCGGAGAGCACCTGTTCAGTGGTGACCAGGTGGTGTGCGCCGATGAAGCGTCGTGCGACGGTGAGTCCGGCCTCGTGCACGTGGGCTCCGGCGTCGCTGGCCGAGGCGTCGGTGACGATGCGGGGGACCAGTCCGAGTTCGAAAGCGTCCACTGCTGATTTGAGGACGCAGCTCTCCGTGGCCACACCGCAGAAGTAAAGGTCCCGCCATTCCTGCTTGCCGAGGAGGGCGTGGAAGTCGTCGGTGAAGCACGAGTACCCGTGCTTGTCGATCACCGCGGCTGCGTCGGCGGTGTGGTGGGCGATCTCAGTGGCGATGTCGGTCTCCGGTGGTTCCTGAAGTCGGGTCCAGTTCAGGAGACGGTCGAAGGGGCTGCCCGGATGGTTGATGTAGCGGGTGAACACGACGGGCCGTCCTGAAAGGGTCCATGCGGCCACCAGCCGTGACAGTGTCGTCAGCATCGGGCGGCTGTGGTCGTTGAGGAATCCGTTCTGGACGTCGACGACGATGAGTGCCTGGCGTGTGATGTCCATGCCATTACCGCCTTTCCACGGTGTCGGTGTGGGTTTCCCGCAGCGCCTCCTGGGGCGCTCGGAGCCGTTCGGTGAGGCCGCTGGTCCCTACGACAGCCTCGCGCATCAGGCGGTGCTGCGCGGTCTCTTGAGCGCGCGGTGACGAGTCGGGAGTGCGCCGCGCGCAGGAAACGCCACCCATAGGGTTCGGGCATGACCGGGTCCTGGCCCTGTTCCATCATCACTTCGACCCTGCGGCAGAAGCACCACAGGGCCTGCACGGTGAGTTCGCACGTGAGAAGTTCGTCGATCGACAGGGCGCGTTCGGGCGCGAGGGCGTGGAAGGCCACGCCGGACCACAGTGCCCTACGTACGAGCTGAGCGCGTAACACGGCTGCGGCTTCCAGCACGGTTCCACAAGACCCGGTAAGCGGCTCAGAACCAGGTCTGGACACGACGGAGGGCTGCCCGAGGATTTCAGCTGGCGTCGCCTGACCGGGGCACTCTGCCAGGCAGCACAGCTTCCAGGAGTTGAGACGACAGGAGTTGTCCTGCGGCTACCCTTTCTCTCCCCGCCCCAGCCTGAGGACTGCCAGGTAGTTGCGCCCTTCCTCCCGAACGGAGACCACGTGCCACGGGGACCGACGGACCAGTGCGCGCAGGTCGTCCACGCCGGCCAGGAGGTAGTCGAACCAGTCCGTTGCCAGCACCCCCTGCCTGTTGCGCATGCGAATCTGCCCCGGGAGCCGTCCGGAGCGCCGGTTGCGCTCCTGGTAGGCGCGGTGGTCGACGTCAGTGGTGCTCGGGTCCATGCCGGTGCCGATCAGGAGGGCTCCCGGCCTGGCCAGGGACGCCAGGTGTGCGAGGACATCGGGGGCCCGCTCAGGTCCTTGGAGGAGTCCCAGGTTGTTTCCCAGGAGCAGGAGAGCGTCGAAGCGGCCGATGTCCGCGGGTGGGGTGGCGATGGAGCCCAGGCGGGCGTCCACACCACGGTGGCGGGCGACCTCAACCGCGCCGGGCGAGGGGTCGAGGCCGACCACGTCCTTGCCCGAGGCCTGGAGGGCCAGGGCGTGGCGTCCGGCGCCGACGCCCACGTCCAGGATCCTGCCCTCGGCCAGGTCCACGGCCTCCCGGTCGAGCGGGGCCAGGGCGTCGGCCGGGGTGAAGTAGCGGCCGGCGCAGGCCGCGTTGATGTGGCCGTCGTCGCGCTCGATGACCTCGCAGACGGCTCCCGGTGCGACGTCGGCAGCCCAGCAGCGTTGAAGGGTGAGCCCGAAGGCGTCTCCGAGGCGGGGTTCGTCGTGTGCCATACCGTGTGAGCCTGCCAGGTGGCGCCAAGCGGTGCACCGGCTTTCTTCCGGCCGGTGGTGTTTCGTGTCCCTCAGGAACGGCTCACGCCCAGGAGCCGGGCCCTGGCCCATGCCCGGGCGGCAGCGTCAACACCGTGGGACACGAGAGCCGACCGCCGTGGCGACCGTGACCGAGGTGGGAGCACTGCCGACCACGGCGGCCGATCCCCGGGTCCGGGAGGCTCGCCCCTGTTCCTGAGCACCGGTGTGCTCTCCCCCGCCGTGCCGACGGAGGCGGCGGGGGTGGGAGCAGCGGTCGGCGGCGCGGACTCAGCCGTTCCGGCGCCGGTCCGCGCTCACTCGCCGACGGCCGGGTAGTAGTCGTCCTTCTGACGGGCCTCCTGCGGGTCGGAGACGTCGATCTCCACCCCCGCCTGCGCGAAGGCCGCCCGCACCCGCTCGGTGGCCTCCTCGCCCAGGTAGTGGTGGTGCAGGTCCAGGCGCTCCAGGTGGGAGAACGCCGGCACGGCGGCGAGCAGGTCCTCGACGTCGTCCTCGCACAGGGTGCCCAGGGACAGGTCGACCGAGGACAGGCGGGCCGTGACGGGGGCCTGGGCCAGGGCCCGCACCCATTCCCCGGTGCTGCTGGAGTTGCGCAGGCCCAGGTGTCCGAGCCCGGGCATGGCCTCTCCGGACAGCAGGGGCGCCAGGTCGTCGGGGGTGGCGTCGCCGCCGTAGTCCTCCACGCCCAGCCACAGCTCCAGGCGCTCCAGCGCGGGCAGCCCCGAGGTCAGGACCTGGCGCACCACCTCGGCGGGCAGGCCGCCGCTCTGGAGGGTGAGCGAGCGCAGGGCGCCGTGTTCGGGCACGTGCAGGGCGAGTCTTTCGGCCCCCTCGTAGGTCTCGCCGACCCCGCGGACGGTGAACTCCTCCAGGTACGGGTAGGCGGCCAGCAGCGGGGCCATGTCGGAGTGCTGGATCCAGGAGATCTCGTTCTCCTCGAACGTGATGTCGCCGAGGAAGAGCGAGCGCAGGGCGGGCAGGGCCGGGGCGTGGGCGATCAGGGCGTCCCGGAGCTCGCGGGAGGAGATGTCGCTGCCCTCCTCGAACCCCCAGTCGCCGATCACCAGCGCGACCACCCGGGAGGTGTCCACCTCTTCGACGAACCTGTCCAGGTAGGGGACGAACTCCTCGGTGTAGCTGGAGAGCCGGAGCCGCCACGCCACCGAGCCCGGGTCGAGCCTGGCCTCGTCCATCCTCTGGCGGTGCGGGGTGGAGGCCGGGGCCTCCACCTTGTTCCTGCGCGCGCTGTAGGAGGCCTCCCGGAGGTAGTGCGCCTCCGCGTCCCGGTCGAGGAACTCGACCACGGGGAGCCCGGCGTACTCGGTGAGGTGTTCGCGGATCATGATGTCTCTTCCGTGCTGGCCCAGGGGTGTGCGACATGTCTAGCAGTGCGCGCGGACAGGCCGGAGCAGCGGTCGCGGTCGAGGAGGCCGGTCCGTCCGAGGTCTGGCGCGGGCCCGGTCTCCGGTGAGCCGCGGCGGCACGCGTGAGCGGCCCTGCTCGGCCCCCGACGGCGCCGCCGGGACCCCCGAGGGATCCGCCGTCGTGCGGGGCGAGCTGGAGTACGTCGCCCCGGGTGAGTACATGATCGACGGAACGGCGTTCTTCGTGGCCGAGGACACCGTGATCTACGCCGGCGTCCACGCCTGCGCCGGGGGTGGCCAGGACCCCGACACCGGCGACGTCATCTGCGACCTCGACGAGTTCGACGCCGCCTGGCGAACGGGCCCTCCGCCACGGCCGAGGTCCGGGTCGTCGAGGGCGTCGTCGAGACGGTCACCGAGTACGAGGACCGGTCCGCGAGGGGGGTCGACGCCCCCTCGGACATCCGACGAAGGCCCTGCTCAACAGGGCCTTTTTCCGTGTCCCCCGCCGGGGGCGGCGGATGGGCGCAACCTCACAGAACCGGTCGGACCCCCGGGCGCGGATCGGAACGTAGCTTTCTCATTGGGTGAGAATTTGCCCTTTTCATACCTTTTGTCCGATCCATAGAGTGAGCCGGTCCCGAGCGCCGCTCGGAGCTGGACCGGTCCGGGAGAGGGGGCGCCATGTCAGCCGACGCGACGTCCGGCAACGCGGGGCGGACCACCGACCGCCTGCTCGGCGTGCTGATGGTCTTCGCCGAAGCGGAGCACGCCACCGCCTCGGAGGTCTCCGAGGCCACCGGCATCCCGGTCAGCACCGTCTACCGGATGCTGGACCGGCTGTCCGCGACCGGGTTCGTGCAGCGTGTCGGCACCGCCTACGGGGCCGGCCCCGTGGCGGTCCGGTTCGCGGAGAAGTACCGCAACGGCGCGCTGGAGCGCACCGCCATCGGCCCACGGCTGGAACGTCTCTCGCACGAGTCCGGCGAGCTCGCGGCCTTCATGGTGCCGGTCGGCACCGAGGCCCTGTGCGTGGACGCGGTCGAGGGGGCCCGGGTGCTGCGCTGCTGCTACACACGCGGAGCCGCGCAGCCGCTGCTGCGCGGGGCCACGGCCGAGGCGCTGCTGGCCCACCTCCCCGAGTCGCGGCGCCGCGAGGTGTACGCCGCCTACCGGCTCCCCGACGAACGGGTGCGGGCCCTGGAGGCCGCGCACCCCCTGGTACGGGAGCAGGGCGTGGCGGTCAGCGAGAGCGCCCTCGACGAGGGCGTGTGGGGCGCGAGCGCCCCCGTCCTCGGCGGCTCGGGATCCCTGAACGGGGTCGTCACCGTGATGGCCCCGGCGGCGGTGACCGAGCGCCGGCGCCCCTACTACGTCCGCCTCGTCAAAGAGGCGGCGCGTGACCTGAGTGGAGGAACGATTTGAACAGGGTGGATCCCCCCGTCTGGACCGGGCGCGACGACGGCCCCGGCCCCGAGCACCGGCGCTGGCACACCGCCGTGCGCCCGCTCGACGACGCCGGCCCGGCCGGAACCGCGATCGTCGGCTTCGCCTCCGACGAGGGCGTGCGCAGGAACAGGGGCCGCACCGGCGCCGCCGAGGGCCCCGCCGCCCTGCGCCGCGCGCTCGCCCCGCTCGCCCTGCACCGGGACGAGGCGCTGTACGACGCCGGGGACGTCCGCGTGGACGACGGCGACCTGGAGGCCGGCCAGCGCTCGCTGGGCTCGGTGGTGGCCGGGGCCATGGCGGCCGGGCACTTCCCCGTCGTGCTCGGTGGCGGCCACGAGGTCGCCTACGCCAGCTACCTGGGCCTGGACGAGGGCCTGGGGTCGGACCGGACCCGCACTCTGGGCGTGCTCAACATCGACGCCCACTTCGACCTGCGCGAGGAGCCGGAGCCCACCTCCGGAACGCCGTTCCTCCAGATCGCCGAGGCCGAGCGGGCCCGGGGTCGCGACTTCCGGTACGCCGTCGTCGGGATCAACGAGGCCGGGAACACCCCCGTGCTGTTCGACCGCGCCGACCGGCTCGGCGTCGAGTACCTCACCGACGACCGGTGCACCGCCGCCCGTCTGGAGCAGGTGCTGGCCTTCGTCCGCTCCTTCCTGGACACGGTGGACGACGTCTACCTGACGCTCGACCTGGACGCCCTGCCCGCGTGGGTGGCGCCCGGGGTGAGCGCCCCCTCGCCGCTCGGCGTCCCGACCGAGGTGGTGCAGGCCGTGGTCGAGGAGGTCGCCGCCTCGGGACGGCTGGCCCTGTTCGACGTGGCCGAGCTCAACCCGTCCCTGGACGTGGACGGCCGGACCGCGCGCGTCGCCGCACGCATGGTGGACCGCGTACTCGCGGCCAGAGGACGGAACTCGTGAACATCTCCCTGGACCTGATCCAGACCACCACCCTGGCCGTCGTCCTGCTGCTCCTGGGCGAGTTCGCCCGGCGCCACATCGGCTTCCTCCAGCGGTTCAGCATCCCCGGCCCGGTGATCGGCGGTTTCGCGTTCGCGCTGGCCGTCCTGGCGCTGCGGGAGACCGGCGTGGCCCAGCTGGAGCTGGACACCACGCTGCAAGAACCCGCGATGATCGCGTTCTTCACCACCATCGGTCTCGGCGCCAGCGTCAGCCTGCTCCGCAAGGGCGGCAAGCTGCTGATCGTCTACCTGCTGGCGTGCTGGACCCTGGCGATCCTCCAGAACGTGGTGGGCATCGGCATGGCCACGGCTCTGGGCATCGACCCGGTGCTGGGCGTAATGGCCGGTGCCGTCGCCCTGGAGGGCGGCCACGGCGCCGCGGCGGCGTTCGGCCCCACGGCCGAGGCCCTGGGCACCGACGGCGCCACCGCGATCGCGATCGCCGCGGCCACCTTCGGCCTGGTCGCGGGCGGTCTGCTGGGCGGTCCGATGGCCTCCTGGCTGATGCGGCGCCACAAGGTGGAGGTGCCCGCGGCCGCCGACACCGCCGCGTCCGCCGCCGTCGAGACGGAGGAGAAGGAGGAGCCGCTGGGCTACGGCCCGCTGGTGAACACCGCCGTGCTGATCGGCGTGGTGATGGTGGCCGGGGTCGCGCTGGGCACGTGGTTCAGCGAGACGACCGGTTTCGTGCTGCCCGCGTACGTGGGCGCCATGGTGGTGGCGGCCGTCGCGCGCAACGTCGGTGACCGGTTCGGGCTGCGCATGCACCAGGGCGCCCTGTCGCTGGTGTCGTCGCTGTCGCTCGGCCTGTTCCTCACCATGGCCATGATGGGCCTGCGGATCTGGGACCTGTACGCGCTGGCCCTGCCGCTGGTGCTGCTCCTCGCGGTCCAGGTGATCGTCCTGCTGCTGTTCGTCGCGCTGGTCGTGTTCCGCATGCTCGGGAAGGGCTACGACGCCGCGACGATGGCGGCCGGCATGGTCGGCCACGGTCTGGGCGGCACCCCCAACGCGATGGCGAACATGGACGCCTTCAACCGGCGTTTCGGGGTCCGTTCGGAGAAGGCCTTCCTGATCGTCCCGCTGGCCGGTGCGGTGCTGATCGACATCGTGGCACTGCCGTGGATCGTGTGGTGCATCAACGCGGTGGCCTGACCGGGGCCGCCTCCCGAGGGGTTCCAGGGTCGCCGGCCCTGGGACCCCTCGTCGTTCGGGCCGGGGACCCGCTCCGGGGCGGGGGGCCGCGGAACGCCCTGGAGGGGGAAGGGACCGAAGGGCATCCGGGCCGGAGAGGCGTCGGCGATCTGCCGCCTCGACGCCTGGACGGTCGCGGACGGGGCGATCCCGCTGTCGGTGTTCCTGGACCGGGCGATGGGCGCGCCGGGCCGACTGGGCGTCTGGAAGGGCCCGGCGGGGCGACCGGCCTTCGGGAGGTTCGGTCAGGTCGGGCGGGGCCAGGGACGGCTGTGGAGCGGGCATCGCCCGGGGTGCCGCGGGGGTGTCTTGGGTCACAACATGGTGTCGGCGTGCAACAAATCCGGTCTCTGAGCACTCCCTTTACATGAGCCTTCTGCGTCACGCGGGACTCCCATCCTCCACCGAACCCCCGAGGTACACATGCTGAACCCTGCCCTCACGCGCCGCATCGCCCTGGGCGTGGCCGCCGCCGGATCCGCCCTCGTCCTCGCCGCGTGCGGCGGGGCCGACCCCGAGCCGGAAGCGGCCCCGGAGGTCGCCGAGGTGACCGAGGAGGAGACCCCGCAGGTCGACACCGCCGACTTCAACCAGGGCCCGATCCCCGACGCCGAGCCGGAGGTGACCGAGGAGGACCTGCCCGCCGAGCCCGACAGCTCCGCGCCGCTGGGCGACCGCATCGCCTGGGAGGCCCTGGAGCAGGTCTCCGTCTTCGCGTCGGTCGTGGACCCGGACGCCACCTCCGAGTGCCCGGAGATCGCGGGCACCGAGGGGGAGACCGCCACGTGCACGGTGAACTTCCTCGGGGAGGAGTTCGAGTACACGATCACGGTGGAGTCCTCCGGCATCCTCGTCTCCTACCAGCCTCAGCTCGTGGACGGGCCGCTGATCCGCGAGACGGTCGAGGACACCCTGCGCGTGCAGGCGGACACCGAGTACGTGCTCTGCGACATGGAGGCCGACCTCGTGCGCGGCGAGCCCGACACGGACGCGCCGTTCACGTGCCAGGCGCTGGACGAGGAGACCGGGGACGTCGACGAGTACACCCTGAGCATCTCGATGTACGGGGCGTTCACGTTCTTCGTGGTCTGCTCCCGGGCCGCGCCCCCCACACCCCCCCCCCCCCGGCGGGGGGGGGGGGGGCCGCGGGGGGGGGGGGGGGGGGGCGGGCGGGCCCCCGCCCCCCCCCCCCGCCGGGGGGGGGGGGGGCGGACGGCGGCTGGACGGGGCGGAAGCGGGTGCCCGCCCGGGAACCGTCGCCGAGGGCGTCGTTCCCGAAGGCGAGGAAGTCCTCGACGGTCACGGCGCCGATGGGGCCGGTGCCGGACCTGGTACAGAGGTCCCGGCCGTCGTCGATGGCGTTGTGGGCCACGGTGCGCCGGAAGACGTTCCCGGGAGCCGGACCCGGTACATGCCAGTACCGACCCGCACCGCGGTGGGGGCGGCCGTACGGTGAGCGGTCCCGGCCGAGGCCGGGCGCGGCCGCTGCGCCGGTTCAGTCCCCGTCGCCGCCGTCCATGTCCGGCGGCTGCCAGATGAGGTTCAGTCCACCGGGGTTCTCCGGCTCAAACGCCGCATCTCGCCTCCGCACCTCCCGGGCACGGGCCCTGAACCCGCCGTCCAGGGCGCCGAGGTCGACCTCCAGGGGCATCCACCTCTTCCTGGCCCCGAACCGGAGGGACCGCTCGTGGAGCTCCCCCAGTTCGGGACGCACGTCCTCCCCCGTGTATCCGAGCAGGACCGCCAGCACCCGGTGCGCGCCGGGCCGGCGCCCGGGCTCGCCGGCCAGGCAGACTTCCAGCACCGACGACAGCGGTCGGGGCACCCCCTCCAGGTCCGGTCGCCCCGTCACCGCGCGGGCGGCCGTCCCGGAGGACGTCGGCCCGGGGGACGCCGGCCTCCCCGTGGCCGCCCTGACCACGGTCGCCGCCCACCCGAAGACGTCGTCGGCGCGGGTGCCCCGGCCGGCGCCCCGCCGCTCCGACTCCGACTGCTGCGGCGTCAGGAAAGACCGGCTGCCGTCGGCGGTGCTCTCCACCGCCCGGGCGAGAACACGGTCGACGACGACCGCGCCGTCCGCGCCCACCAGGACGTCCTCCCCGGTGACCCCGTGGTGGACGACGCCCTCGGCGTGCAGGACCGCCAGCGCGGTGACGGTGTGCACGGCGAACCGGTACAGCTCCCGGTCCGCGAGCAGGTCCCCGCCGGCGATCCGCTCGCTCAGGGGTTCGGCGTGCCCGGCGTCCCGGAAGGCGACCCACGGCGTGTCGGCCCACGGGTCGGCGTCCACCGCCGTCAGCAGGGAGAAGGAGGACACCCGCAGCGACAGAGCCACCGACCGTCCCAGCCGTTCGCGGAACCCGGGTGTGCGCGCCGTCTCGTCCGACACGAGCGTGAGCACATGCGGTGCGCCCCCGACGTCCACCGCCCGGAAGTGCTCGCCTCGGGGATCCGCGCCGAGGTCGCCCACGATCCGGTATCCGTCCACGCTTTCCCCGACGCCCGCCATGCCCCTCCCCTTCACGGATACCGGTGAGAGTCCCGCGCGGGCCGGGAGGTTCGCACCGGCCGTCCGCCGGGGCGATCCGCCCCCGCAGCCGTCCCGTCCGTCGTCGGCTGGGGCCCCGGCCCGCTCATGCAGGTGCCGGGACCGCCGGTGACCGGACCGCTCGGCGGTTGGAACCGCCCGTGCCTCAGGCGCGTGCGTCGGTGTTCCCGGAGCCGGACCGGATGGAGTCGATCATCATGCGCACGAGCTGGTCCCCGTCGGTCTTCCACTTCTCCTTCGCCAGGTGGCCGCTGAGCTCCAGCCCGGCGATGCCGTGCGCGCTCGCCATCAGCAGTGCGCTGTAGCGGAGGGCGTCCGCTTCGCCGACCACGTCGGCGACGATGGCGAGGAACGCGTTCTCCAGGCGGCTCGCGGCCCCGGCTGCCTCCGGGTCGTCCACCGGGGCGCTGAACATCAGCGCGTACAGGTGCGGTTGGCGTCGGCCGACCCCGATGAGCTCCAGCACGGCGAGCTCGAGCCGTTCGCCCGGGTTCGCGTCCGGGGCGGACCGCAGCTGTTCCACCTTGTCCGCCAGGGAGTTCCAGGCGTCGATGGCGAGCCGGGTCAGCAGGTGCTCCTTGTTCTCGAAGTGCCCGTAGGGGGCGCCGCGCGAGACCCCGGCGCGGGCCCCCACCCCCCGGAGCGTCACCGCGTCGGGTCCCCCCTCGTCGAGCAGTTCGGATGCGGCGCGCACGAGGGCGCTGCGGGTCGCCGCGGCTGCTTCGGTTCGCGTCACCATGGGGCACATTCTACTTGACAGCGTCACATCAATGTCCCACAGTGTTCGCATGACACAGTCACACGAATTGCCCGTCGACGGGAACCGCCTGCGCCGTCTGCTGGACCGCGCCGAGATCAGCGACGTCCAGCTCCGCTACGCCACGGGGACCGACTCCCGCGACTGGGAGCTGTTCCGGAGCTGCTTCACCGACGAGGTCGAGGTCGACTTCAGCGACGGCTTCGGCCAACCCGCCGTCCGCCTCGCGGCCGACGACTGGGTCGGGGCAACCGCGCCGAGGATGGAGTCGTTCACGGCGACGCAGCACATGATCACGAACCACGTGGTCACCTTCGACGACGACGATCACGCCACGTGCGTCGCCTACGTCCGGGCCGGCCACCACCTGCCGAACAGCACCGGCGACAGCGACCAGACCGTCTACGGGTACTACACGAACCGGTTCGAGCGGACCCCGGACGGCTGGCGGATCTGCGGGGTCAAGCTGACGGCCCTGTGGATGACCGGGAACTTCGGCGTCTTCCAGGCGGCCCTGACCCCGGAGGCCGAGCCCGCGCGAGCCCACGCGGGCAGCTGACGGGCGGACACCCCGCACCGCCGCTCCGCGGGACGCGTGACGGACACGGTGCGACCGCGAACGGGCGGCGCAGGAGCAGTGTCCGCCGGGGCAAGGGCGGCGAGAGCCTCCGGCCCCGGCAGGACCGCTGCAGTCGGAACGCACGGAAGCCCCGGCCGGCGGCCCTCCGGAAAGCCGGTCAGGCCTCGACGCCGTCCACGGCCTCCCCGGCGGGACCGCTGTCCGCTCCGGGAACGCTGCTGTCGGGACCGACGGTCTTGCCCATCCACGTCTGCGCGCGCCACCCTTCGGCGGGGGTGCCGGAGAGGACGACGACACCGGTGTTCTCCAGTACGTGGGCCGACGCGAACGCGACGTCGACGTTCTCGGCGCGGGCCGCCACCCACATGCGGATGACGGCGCCGTGGCTGACCATGGCCACCGTCCGCGCCCCGGTGGCCGCGGCCTCCTCGACCACGGCGTCGAAGCGCCGGAGGGCCTCCACCCCGTTCTCCCCGCCCGGCATGCGGAGCCCGGTGTCCCCCGCGGACCAGGCGAAGGCGGTGCTCAGGTACGTCTCGGCGGCGAGCTCGTCACCCCGCATCTCCAGATCTCCGGCGGCCAGCTCCCGGATGCCGTCCCGCACCCGGACCTCGAGCCCCGTGCCGGCCGCGAGCGGTGCGGCGGTGAGCTGGGTGCGGATCAGCGTGGAGGCGTAGAGGGCGTCGATCTCCTCGCCCGCCAGGACTTCGGGGAGGGCCGCCGCCTGCTGCTGGCCCAGCGGGGTCAGCCCCGGACCCGGTTCTGCCGTGTCCAGGAGGTGCTTGAGGTTGGACGGGGTCTGGCCGTGGCGGACGAGCAGCAAGCGCATGTGAACGGATCGGTCTCCAGAGAAGGCGGTCGTGGTGGTCCCACTCTGGCATCCGTGCGACAGGCCCGTGTCGGCGGGTTCCGGCAACCCGCCCCGGGGCCCGGGGTCGGCGCGGCCGTGCGCTGCCGCTCGCCCGCCCCGGCCCCGGCCCCGGGTCCGTGCCGTGCGGTCCCGGGGCCGGGCGCGTCCTCCCCTGCGGCCTCAGCTGAGGGGGGCGTTCCTGTCCCTCAGCACGTCCAGGACGGGGGCGTACATGCGGGTCTTGATGGTGCCCATGGTGGCGGCGTCCTTGGCGGCCAGGGAGCGGGCCAGTTCGACGGCGGTGGGGCGCACGTCCTGCTCGGACACGGCCCGGTCCACGATGCCGGCCGCCTCGGCGTCGTGGCCGCCGTAGCGGCGGGCGGTCAGCATGGCCTCGTGGGCGGTCTGCGGAGCCAGACGCGCCTGGATGAGCGCCGACATGCCCGGGGTGAAGGGGATGTTGATGTCGGCCTCGGGCAGGCACCAGAAGCCGCGGTCGGCGCGCATCACGCGCAGGTCGTGGGCGAGGGAGAACATGGCGCCGGCGGCGAAGGTGTGGCCCTGCAGGGCCGCCACCGTGGGCATCGGCAGGGCCAGCATGCGCGCGAACAGCTGGTGGACGTCGGCGACGTAGCCCTCGTAGTGGTCGGCGTTGGCCATGAGCCAGTCCAGGTCCAGGCCGTTGGAGTAGAACTTCCCGGTGGCGGCGGTGACCAGGGCGCGGGGACCCTGGACCTGCTCGGCCTCGTCCAGGGCGGCGTTGACCGAGGCGATCCAGTCCGGGTGGAAGCGGTTCTCGCCGTCGCCCAGGTCCAGAACGAGGACCTCGTCGTGGCGTTCGAGTGTGGGCATGGTGCTCCTTGTCGTGGTGGCGGACGGTGTCAGGGGCGGGACCGCCCCTCACCGGTGGTCCGGTGCGGGTGCGGAACACGGGTCGGCGGGTCGTGGCCCTCCTCGCCGGAGGCTCGGAGCGGCGCGGTGTCGTGCCCGGCGCGGCGCATGACCGCTGCGCCCTCGACGGCGGCGGAGGCGTCCGGGCGCTCGCTGCGCGGCGCGGGCAGCCCGCAGCTCGGGGACAGTACGCCACTGCGCACCGTCGCCTCGCGACCGCGGCTCTCTCCCGGCCCCATGTGCCACCTCTCCGGGCGTAGGACTCCCCCGCTGGTGGGTATGCGCCGCACCCGGGATGCTACCGGCAAGTAACTTATGACGGACAGCATAGAGCAGAGAGGCCGGCCCCGGGACCGCGCGCCCCCGACGGCCGAACCCCGTCCGCCTCGCCCCGGAACACATCGGTCCACAGGGAACGGAAACCGGGCCCCGTGCGCCACAAAGACGTCTAAAACTGAAGAAGGGCGGTATCCCCTGTGGCCCGTGTGGAGGGCGAACTCGTCGTCAAGCCCCACCGCACCATGTGGATCCGCCTGCTCCTCGGCCTGGCGACCGTTCCCGAGGACGCCCCTCCTGCCCCAGGGTCACCGGCGCCCGTCCCTGCCCGCCGGCGGAATCGGGGACGCCCTCCGCCGCCGACCGGGTCGCCCCTTCAGCGCGAGGCACTCTGCGAGCAGGTCGACGCCGTCGCGCCCGAGTTCCAGCCCGATGTCGCCGCCGGTGCCGTAGCCGCGGGCGGCGATCCGGTCGGGGTCGGTCCGCGGTTCGGCACGCAACGGCTCGCGGGCACGTTCGGAAGCGTCTGCCCCGAGCGCGGCGGCCCGGTACGGCCGCCGCCGAACACGGCCTCGTCTGGGTGTCCGCCGTCCCGCAGGGAGCGCCGGGGGTCTCGGTCAGCGACCGTCCGGGCAGCTGCCGTCCCTCCGATCGGGCTACACGTAGCCCAGCGCGTCCAGCACAGCCATGACCAGGAAGATGACCACGCAGAGCAGGAACAGGGAACCGATGACGATGAGCACCATCGCCTTCTGGTTGCGCTCCACCCACGACATCATGTGGCCGTGGGTCCGGGCCAGCTCGGCGAAGGTGCGCTGTCCCTCCAGACGCTCACAGGGCAGACCGAGGACCTCCACGACTCGGTCCACTTCCGCGGTCGTGCTCATGGCGTCGCTGACGTAGAACAGCCTCCTACCGCGCGCGTCGAGCACGTACAGGCTGTCCCACGCCGACGTACTGGGCTCCTTGATGGTCACCCGAACCACGCGCACGGCCTGTTCCCGCGGAATGCGCCGGTGCCAGAACAGCCCCCGCGTCACGAGCTCGTGCTCCGTCACGGCGGTCTTGCCGAGGAACAGCTGCCCGATCCCGAAAAGAATGATCGCGGCGCACACGACTCCCGTGAACCATGCCGCCCCGGCCCCGAGCTCGACGCCCATGTTGACGGTCGCGAAAACCGAGGAGGCCGCGACGAGGCCCAGGATGATCCAGGCCTTGCCCCGGTTGGTCTTGAGCACGACTTCGCTGGGCACCTGACTCACGGGCGTCACCCTTCTTCAGTTCTGATGACCTCTGTGACGCACGGTGGCCGGTGTCCGTTCCCCGTCACACGAAAGCGGGCCGGAATCGCCGGCTCCGGGACGGCGCTGCGCACCGTCGCCCCGCGACCGCGGCTCTTCCCGGCCCCGTGGGCCACCTTTCCGGGCATAGGGCTCCCCCACGGGTGGGAGTGCGCCGCACCCGGGACGCTACGGACAAGTGGCTCAAGGCGTGCGGCACAGAACGGAGAACTCACCCCGAGGCCGTGGAACCCCCAAACATGGCCCCGCCGGGGCGGCCGACAGGAGCGCCCCGTCCGGTTCCCGTCGGGGACCGGACAGGGCAGGGCCCGGGTCCGCCCACGGCCGTGGGCGGACCCGGCGAGCTGTGCGTCAGGGCCTGATGAGGACCTTCAGGCTCCTGCGGTCGTCCATGTCCCTGTAGCCCGCGGGCACGCCGTCCAGGTCGGTGGCGGCGTCGAAGACCCTGCCCGGCTCGATGGTCCCGTCCAGGATGTCGGGCAGCAGCTCCTCGATGTAGGCGCGTACCGGTGCGGGCCCGCCCGCCAGGCGGATGTTGTGCCGGAACAGGCTCGCGAAGCCGACCGGCGCCTGCTCGTACTGCGGGACGCCCACACGGCTGATCACGCCGCCGGGGCGCACCACACCGAGCGCCTGCTCGTAGGCGGGCATGTGTCCGACCGCTTCGAGGACGGCGTGCGAGCCGTGGCCGCCGGTGAGCTCGCGGACCCTGGCGATGCCCTCCTCGCCGCGCTCGGCGACGACGTCGGTCGCGCCGAACTCCCGGCCCAGGTCGGTGCGGTCGGTGTGGCGGCCCATGAGGACGATCTGCTCGGCCCCCAGGCGCTTGGCCGAGAGCACCGCCATCAGGCCCACCGCTCCGTCACCGATCACGGTGACGTTCTGACCGGGGGCCACGCCTGCGGCCCTGGCTGCGTGGTAGCCGGTGCCCAGCACGTCGGCCAGGGTGAGCAGCGAGGGGATCAGGGCCGAGTCGGGCGCGACCGGCAGCTTCACCAGGGTGCCGTCGGCCAGCGGCACACGGACCGCCTCGGCCTGGCCGCCCTCGTCGGGGATGCCGTCCCAGAAGCCGGCCTCGTGGTGGGAGCAGGAGGTCTGCAGGTTCTCCCGGCAGAACGCGCACACGTCGTCGGAGACCGCGAACGGCGAGACGACCAGGTCGCCCCGGGTGAGCGTGGCCACGTCCGGGCCGACCTCCTCGACCACGCCGATGAGTTCGTGCCCCATCCGGGCGGGGCCCTCGGCGGCGGTCATGGAGCGGTAGGGGTGCAGGTCGCTGCCGCAGACACAGGACGCGGTGATGCGGACCAGGGCGTCGGTGGAGTGCTTGATCCGGGAGTCGGGCACGTTCTCGACGCGGACGTCTCCGGCTCGGTACATGAGGGTGGCGCGCATGGTCGCTCTCTCTTTCGGTGGTGCTCTTCACCGGGAACCGCCGGGTGCGGCGGAGGTGTGCGGGTCAGGACAGGGCGTTCGCGGCCCCGGGGCGCGCCGCCGTGTCACGGCGGCGATGGAGCACGGCCAGTGCGGTCGCGGGGATGAGCGTCAGGGCGGCGATGGCCGTTCCGACGGCGAGAGGGCCCGTGGTGCCCAGGCCGGTGCCGAGGGCGATGCCGCCGATCCAGGAGGCGGCCGCGGTGCCGGAGTTGAAGGCCGCGACGCCGAGGGAGGACCCCAGGGTGGGCGCGTGGGCGGCGTAGCGGACCGCCAGCGAGATCAGCACCGGGTTCGCGCCGAGGCCGAACAGTCCGAGCAGGACGAGGAGGATCGTCGTGGGGATCGGCGCGCTGGAGACGAGGCAGAGCGTCAACAGGATCAGGGCGGTCGCCGCCGGCGCGACGATCGTCACCGTGTGCGGGCGGGTGTCGCCGAGCCGGCCGCCCAGGACGGACCCGAGGAGCGAGCCGAGGCCGAAACCGGCCAGCACCAGTGGAACGAGGTCGGCGGGGACGCCCGTCTGCCCGGTGAGCAGCGGGGTGACGTAGGAGTACGCGGCCAGGACACCGCCGGTCGTGGCCGCGCAGGCCGCCAACACCAGCCACAGTCGTCCGGAGCGCAGGGCGGCCAGCTCCGAGCGGATCGACACCGACCGGTGCCCGGCGCCGCCGCGGGGGACGTGGCGGGCGATCACCGGCATCGCGGCGACCGCGAGCACCGCCAGCGCCCAGAACGTGCCGCGCCAGCCGACGAGCTGTCCGGCGAACGCGCCGAGCGGAACGCCCAGGACAGTTGCGAGCATCCCTCCGGCGTTGACGACGCCCACGGCCCGCGAGCCCGCGCCCGGGCCGGCGACGCGGGTGGCGACCACCGCGGCCACGGCCCAGAACGCACCGGTCGCCAGCGCCGTGAGGAAGCGTGCGGCGAGCAGTACCCCGAAGTCGGAGCCGACGGCGACGATCACGTGCCCGAGGGCGAACACGCCCAGGGCGAGCACGAGCGTCACCCGCTGGGGCATCCGCAGGGTCAGCATGGCCATGAGCGGTGCGCCCACGATCATGCCGACCGCGAAAACGGTGATGAGCATGCCCGCCCGGGCGACGCTCACCCGCACGTCGGCGGCGATGTCGGGCAGGATCCCGGCCACGACGAACTCCGTCGTGAGCATCAGGAACGTTCCCAGCGCCAGGGCGTGGACGACGAAGGGGAGACGGGACGAACGGCTCTGACGGGAGACCCGTGTGGCTTCGTCGTGCATGGCGAACCTCGTGTCGTGGTGGTGCCTTCGCTGTCACCACCCACTTCACCGGCCGCCGCCGACACGGAGAAGGTTGCGTTCATGGGGGTACAACCTCAACCCCCCTGAGGCGCTCACCTGCGCCTATCGTGGACGGCATGGACAATCGCGCGGACATCAGGGGCTTCCTCGCCAGTCGACGGGCCAAGTTGTCCCCGGAACAGGTGGGGCTTCCCCCCGGTACCCGCCGCCGTGTCCCCGGGCTGCGTCGTGAGGAGGTCGCCGTCCTGGCCGGTGTGAGCATCGAGTGGTACACCCGTCTGGAGAAGGGCCACATCGCGGGTGTGTCCGAAGAGGTGCTCGACGCGGTCTCCCACGCGCTGCGCCTCGACGACGAGGAGCGCACCCACCTGTTCGACCTGGCCCGCGCCGCACGTCCGGCCCACCGCAAGGCGACCCGCCGCCGCGAGGTCGCCCTCGCGCCGCCCGTGCAGTGGATGCTGGACTCCGTCACGATGTCGGCGGCGTTCGTGCGCAACGGCCGACTCGACGTGGTCGCGACGAACGCCCTCGCCAGGGCCCTGCACGCGCCGATGTTCGCCAGCCCGACGACGGCCGCCCACGGGCGGGCCAACTTCGCCCGCTACCACTTCCTCGACCCGGCCTCCCGCGACTTCTTCGCGGACTGGCGGGCGGGGGCCGCGATGACCGTGGCGCTGCTGCGCGCCGAGGCCGGACGCGAACCCCACGACCGGGCGCTGCGGGAGCTCATCGGGGAGCTGTCGACCCTCAGCGACGACTTCCGCGCCCTGTGGGCCTCGCACGACGTGCGCATCCGCCACGACGGCGTCAAACGCCTGCACCACCCGCAGGCGGGCGATCTGGAGCTGACCTTCCGGTCCCTGGACCTGCCGACCTCGCCGCAGGCCGTGCACGACCTGTCGCTCTACACCGCCGAGCCGGGGACCGCGCACGAGGAACGGCTCAAGCTCCTCGCGAGCTGGTCCGCGCCCCGCACGGCCCACGGGCGGGAGAGCCGGGATCCGCTGACCGCTCCCGAGACCGGCCCGGGCCGGAACTGACGCCCGGGAGGTCCTCGGGGCGGGGCGAGTTTCCGCAGTCCTTCGTTCGCGGAAGCGGACCGCCGGGGGCTTCCGGGGGCACACGGACCGAGCGGCCGCACCGCGTCTCCGCCCTGCTTGGCGGCCGGTCCCGCCGTCGGCCGAGGGGCGGAGCGGGGCCGCCGCGCCCCCTGATGGTTCTCCCCCGCCGTCTTCCGGCGCACGGGGCCTCCGCACGCCCAAGGAAGTCAACTGGAATTGACCACTGGCGCGAGTCAACATAGGTTGACTCCATGGCGGACGGCGAGGGTTCCGGAAACAGCGGCGCACCGACGCCGATCACCGTCGACGTGGGCGGGCACGCGCTGTGCGTACGCATCGTCGGCGAGGGCCCCACGGTGGTCCTGGAGAGCGGGGGCTCCGGCCAGGGCGTGGGCGCCTGGGGGCGGGACCTGGAACGGATGCTGGCCGAGCGGGCCACCGTGGTGACCTACGACCGCGCCGGCGTCGGCCGGTCCGGCGGAACGCAGGCCGCCACCGTCACCGAGGCGGCCGACGGCCTGCACCGGCTCGTGCACGCCCTGGGCCTGGAACTGCCCGCGGTCTTCCTCGGCTGGTCCTACGGCGGGCTCGTCACCCAGGTCCACGCCGCCCGCCACCCCGAGGACGTGTCGGGGCTGGTGTTCGTGGACCCGACCGCCGCCGGAACCCCTCCGGGCCCGGGCCCGGTACGCCGCCTGTCGTTCGGTGCGGTGTCACGGACGCTGCGCCTGCGTGCCGCGTTCGGCGGCCCGAACGCGCAGGAGCTGCGCGAGCTGGCGACCGTCCTGGCCGGGATGCCGCAGGCCATGGAGGAGACCGCCCGGGTACGGCGGGAGGTCGGGTTGCCACCGGTACCCGTGCGCGTCGTGACGGCGGGCAGACGTCCGCGTATGCCCCGGGCACACCTGGAGCACCTGGACGCCGACCACCGCGCCCTGGCCGAGCAGTCCCCGCAGGGCCGGGTGGCCGTCGCCGAGCGGGCCGGCCACCAGATCCCCCACGAGCAGCCCGAGGCGGTCCTCCAGGCGCTCGACGAGGTGCTGGAGGCGACGCGGGCCTGACGCTCCGTCCGGTGCGAGGGCGGACGATTCCTCGCCGAGCGAGCCGGGGAAGGGCCGTGGTGCGACGTTCCCGCTGTGCGGGGGCAGGCCGGTCCGGCCGTGCGGAGCGGACCGGCGGTCCGGGCCGTCTGCCCTGGTGGAGTGCGGCTCCGGGGAACGAGAGGTTCCAGGCAGGCCGCACGTGGTGCGGCGCCGGGTGGGCGCTCGCGCCGCCTTCGGTCCCGGCCCTCCCCGCCAAGACCGCAGAGGGCGCGGCAGGCCCCGCCCGGAACCTCCGGCCGGGGCCCGACACAGGCGGGTCCTACCGCCAGGACCCGGACCGGTCCTCCCCCTGGGCGGTCAGGACGACAGGCGGGCCGCCACGGCGAACTGCCCCGAAGCCGGATCGTGGGGGGCGCCCGCCAGGTCGCCGTGCACCTCAGCGATCCCGAATCCGCTGTCGGCCAGCTCGGCGGCGAGCGTGTCGGGCGTGAAGTAGCGGACCCAGTTGTAGAAGACCCTCGTGTCATCCGCCGTGACGATGTCGTAGCGGTCCAGGCCCACCCGCTCGCCGTCGTACCGGAAGGTGTGTCGGAAGCCGTGGTAGGGACGGTCCGCCCAGAACCCGCCCATGAGGTCGGGGGCGTAGACAGCCTCCTCGCGGACCGGGTCCAGTGCCGGTTCTGCGTCCACGTCGAACAGGAAGACGCCTCCGTCGGCGAGGTGTCGGCGAACCACCCCGAGCAGCCGGGAACGGTCCCCGGGCGCCATCGCGCAGTAGTCGCGCATCACCATCACGATCAGGTCGAAGCGCTCCCCCAGGTCCAGGGACAGGTAGTCGCGGCACAGGTGGTGGGCGTCCAGGCCCTCCGCCCGCGCGGTCCTCTCGGCGTGGTCGACGGAGAGCCGGGCGAAGTCCACCCCCAGCACGTGCGCTCCGGCGCGCGCCAGGCGGGTGGTGTACAGACCCGGGCCGCAGCCGAGGTCGGCCACGCGGGAACCGGCCCCCAGGCCGAAGTGCCCGACCATCCATTCCGTGGCGCGGTCGACGAACTCGCCCCGGTGGGAGGCGGCCTCGACCTCGGGGGCGAGGTGGTTGGCGAGCATGCGCTCGGAGATGTGCGGGTCGGTCCACAGGTCCGCCGTGGTGAGGCGGGCGTAGGGAGCGGGGCGCTCGGCCATGGCGGACAGGGCGGCGAAGAGGGAGTTCACGGGGTTCCTCCGGGTACGTGTGGGACCACCGGCGGGGACGACCGGGGCGACTCACCCGGGCCCGGCGGTGGAGAAGGGCTGTGCACACGTTCAGGAGGACATGCCGGTCATCGTACCCAGCGGATGAGCCCCACGGGGACCGGTGACGGTCCGGACTGTTCCTCGGGCTCTCGACCTGGTCGGCCGCGGGGCCACCGGGCCGCCGGGCCGCCGGGCCGCCGGGCCGCCGGGCCGCCGGGCCGCCGGTCGATCCTCGCCAGGCCTGGTGGCGAGGCCGGTGCCGCAGTGGGTCAGATGGTGAGCGTGCCCTGGTCAGGCGTCGCAGGCCGGGTGGAACCGGTCCGAGGCCGAGGGGGGAAGGTGTTCTTCGGGTCCTGCCCGGGGAAGGTTGTAGCCGGGGAAGTCGAAGTCGGCGAAGCGTGCGTCCTGGTCGCTCAGCCCGTCTTCACCGCCCAGCAGGGCGCCCGTCCCGTACACGCCGTCCCCGTCGTAGTGGTACGAGGCGAGGTCGGGGTGTTCGTCGTCGTCGAAGTCGACCACGCGCAGGCCGAACGTGGTTCCCAGGTCCAGTTCGTCGGTGCGCTGTCCGGTCCCCCGGTCCGAGAAGGGCCCCAGGCGCAGTTCGGCCACCCTGGAGGGGACCGGGTCGTCTCCTAGGACGGGGGCGGTCGCCGCGATCGCCAGGTCGAGCCACCCGTCGCCGTCGAAGTCGGCCACCGCCGCCACGACCTCCTCCTCTTCCTCACGTGCGCTTCCGAGCAGGACTCCCGTGGTCCGCGGTTCCGCGAACCCGGATTCCTCGCCGAAGGCGATGGCCAGGTCGGCGCCCATTCCCTCGGTGCCGGAGATGCGGTCGGGGTGGCCGTCGTTGTCCACATCGGCGATCAGCCGGCCGTTGATGTCCGAGCACGGTGGGAAGGCGCTGGGGCCGGACGGTTCGAGCGGAGCCGGACGGAGGCAGCCGGTGAGTGCCAGCCCCAGGCCGGCTGCCACCCAGAGTCCCCGGTGCCGTCGGCTGGTGATCATCTCGTGTGTCCGTCCTCGGTGGGGTATCGGCCAGAAGAGAAGAGTGTCACCGAGTGCGGGGCCGCCCGCAAGCCGGACGGCCCCGGCGAGGACATCCGTGCCGGGGCCGCGCGTCGAGCGCAGCCGCCCGGTGGACGCGGGTTCGCGTTCTCCCCGTCCCGGTCGTCCTCGGACGGTGAAAGCCGGTCAGGGGTCGTCAGGGTGCCGGCATGAGGCCGAGGGCGGCCAGCAGCGCCGGGACGGCCAGCAGGACGAGGCCCAGCACGGCGGGTGCGCCGAGCACTCCGAGGACGGCGAACCCCTTCCGGAGGCCGTGCCGCCGGGAGTGGGAGACCGCCAGGACCCCGAAACCGGCCGCGGCCAGCAGGAAGAGGAGCACGTAGCCGACACCGGCGGCGTCGATCAGGTCGGACCCGCCCGCCAGACCGGAAACCATGCCGACCACCTGTACGACACTGCCCGTGGCGTACAGGCCGAGCGTCGCGAAAACCGCCCACACCGACACGGCCAGGAGAGCGGTAGGGACGAACGTCGGGCGCTTGGCGACCGACAGCAGCGCCACGGCCGCCCCCAGCGCCTTCAGCCCGACGACAAGCCAGTTCATCACGGTGATCGCGGAGCTGTAGTCGGCATAGGCGCCGTCATCGAAACGGTCGGTGATCTCGAAGACGACGTTGAAGACGGCGAACCCGACGCACCACAGGGCCATCAGCAGACCGATCGCGGTCACGGCAGCGCCGGGTGGTGGAGGGACAGGGGAACGATCAGCTGTGGGCGCAGCGGAGGAGGTCATTGCCCAAGCCAACACGGACCCCGTCGTCGGTGCCTCCCTCTCGAGAAGGAGAACCGCGGACCGACCTCACGCCTCCGGGGGAGCCACCGCCCTGCGGCGCGGCCGAGGCCCTCGCCTCCGGGTACACCAGCGCGTCCTCCGTCGGCGCGACCCGGACGACACGGGTCGGCGAGGCGGCGGTCCCGTGCGAACGCCGGGACCGGCCTCCGAGCCTGTTCGGCCTGCCTGCGTCGGCATGGATCGCCGACGCGGCCCCGGCTCGGGGTCGGCCGGTGTCCTGATCCGGCCACCGCCGTCGGTCGTCGCCGGGGCGGGGGCGGGTAGGGAGCGGACCACCGTCACTCCGCGGAGGACCGCCATGCCGGAGATGTTGCTGATCGTGACCGGGTGCGCGCTCGCGTCCGCCTGGCTGCTGTGGGTCGTGGTCGGCTCCTACAGCAAGATGGTCAGTGCCTCCCAGGAAAAGCTCCTCAAGGACCGCGACGACACACTCACGCAGGTGGCGGCGGCGACCTCCGGCGGCAGCGCGGCCATGACCCTGATCCTGCTCGGCCACGCGCACGCGCAGCCGGAGAGCACCGGCACGAAGGGCTTCCTGGCGATACTGGCCGTGTACGCGCTCGTCTGCGTCGGATGTGTCTGGGCGACCGACTACCTGGACGGGGCCCGCCACCGGAACCGCATCCGCGACCTCCTGACCATCGCGTTGTGGGCTGCCGCCGGGGCCGCGTTCCTGTCCCTGATCGGGGCCGTCACCCATCCAGACGCCCAGGAGGTGGTCGGCGCCGTGGTCGGCACGGTCGGCGCGATTCTCGAGGGTCTCCTGACCCTGGTAGCCGTGGTCGTGACGATCGTCGTGACACTCGGGTTCATGATCCTCGTGGGCGGAGAGGACCAGAACACTCCCCGGCGTCCCAAGGGGATGAGCAGGCAGGTGTGGAACCGGCAGCAGCGGGAGTGGCGGGCGTACAAGCGCAAGCACGGCATCGACCGCAGCGGCGGCGCGGGCTACAGCGGCGGCTCCGGTGACGGGGGCGACGGCGGGGGCGGCGGGGACTGATCGCCGTCCCGCCCGCCGATATCCATCCCTTCGAGCGCGCCGTCGCCCCCTTCCACCGCACTCGGTCCGCCCCCGCGCATGTGATCCGACGGAAGAAACGCAGCCGCCTACCGGTCTTTCGCATGGGCGCGGATCTGTTCGGCCAGCCGCGCGATTTCGGCCGCCGTCGCGGGCGAGGCGTTGCTGAGTCCGCTGTGCACGGCCGTCGGGCTTCGCAGGAAGCGCCGCAGCACGGCCACGAGCGGTCCTTCCGGCAGGACTCGCAACGCGGAGAACCCGCGAGGGACCGGCGGCGTCGACATGGCGGCGAGGTTCTGCCGTATGAGGCGGAGCATGCCGCGGACCGCGTCCGGGTCGTCGGCCAGCGCCGCCGGACCGCCCGCCGTGTACACCGCCTGTTCGAGCGGCATCGCGAACGCGGCATGTGTCTTGAGCCAGGCATCCATCCTCGGCTCGGCCCTGGCGTTGATCCCGGCGGTGCGGAACGTCCGCACGATCCGTTCGAGTCGCGGGGTGGTCCGGCCGTCGGGTTCACCGATCGGCATCGCCACCCGGCGGGTGATGAAGCTGTCGGCGCGGTGGCGGACCACGTCGCCGTCCATCGTGCCGCCGTCCGTGCCGAAGCCGAGCAGCACCCGCTCGTGGCCGATCACCGAGCCCAGCGGCTCCGGGCCGCCCGCCCAGTTGTGCAGGAACAGCACGTCGCCCTGGAGACCGGCGAGCGACTCCAGCACCGCGTCCACCTGATGGGCGCGGACCAGGACCGCGGTCAGGTCGTACCCGCCGTCCGGGTGCTCGACCACCGGCACCGGCACCCGCCTGACGGCCGGTCCGTCCTCCTCGGCGAGCTGCACGCCGTGTCTGCGCAGGGCGGCCAGGCGCTCGCCCCGCGCCAGGAGCGCGACGTCGTGCCCGGCCTCATGCAGACGGGCGGCGAACAGGCTGCCGAGAACCCCGGCGCCGTACACGAGCAGTTTCATGGCGGTCTCCTCCGCACTCAGGTTTCAATCAAACGTTCGTTTGAATCAAACGTCTGTAGTGTACGCAGACATGGCGTCACCTGAAACCCGCACCCAGCTCCTCGACGCGGCCGAACACCTCTTCGCCGAGCGCGGCTACCGCGGCACCTCGGTCCGCGCGATCACCGACCTCGCCGGGGCGAACCTGGCCGCCGTCGGGTACCACTTCGGCTCGAAGGCGGAACTCATGGCCGCGGTCGCCCGCCGCGTGGTCGAGCCCATCAACGCCGCGCAGGGCGCCGGGCTCGACCGACTGCTCGCCAGGACTCCCGACCCCGCGGTCGCCGATCTGGTGGAGGCGTTCGCGGGGCCGCTGTTCGACGAGATGCAGGCCGGCGACGAGGGCGGCGCCCGGACGTCCCGGCTGATCGTGACGATCCTCGGTGACCCCGCCGAGGAGGTGCGCGGCTGGACCGGCGCGGCCGAGGACACGGTCCGCGAGCGCTACCTGGCGGCCTTCGGACGCGCACTGCCCGGCCTCTCCCCCGAGGAACTGCGGTTCCGGATGCGGGGGATCCTCGCCGTGACGGCCGTGGACCGCGCCGAGGTCTACCAGCGGCCCTCCCCCGGCTGCGCGTCCCCGGCAGCGGGTGAGGCGGCCCGGCACTGGGCGATCACGTTCCTGACCGCGGCGATGAGCGCACCACCGACGGGGACCTGACACCCAGGAACGGCCGCGGCCGACCGTCGCCACCGGGGCGCCCCGGGGCGGCACCGAGGGGCGGCGGGGATTGCCGCCGCCGTTGGCGGCAGACCCCGCCGAAGGCCACGGACCGACCACGACGCCCCCCGTGCCACGTGGCACGGCACAGGGGCCGCCGCGCGCCCGAACCAGCCGTCCTGGGTTGCCGACCTGCCGGCAAGGTTCACTTATCAGAGGTGAGGTTGAGGAAAATCACGCCCCCGGCGCCTGTTGCCGAGGGCGTGGGGAACTTCCGAACCACAACGCGCGCTACCTCAACCACACCTGCTGTCGTGGAAGAACTCGGCCCGGACAGCTTGTTCAGCACTGGTTGATTCCGGCGGGCGGGTCGACCGTGGTGAATACGTTGACTGCCGGGATATTGCCGAAACGACCGTTTCGGTCGCCCTGGGTCCAGTACCAGACATTGTTGCCACCAGCGTGGCTGTCCCCGCGTCCCCAGCACTGGAACCAGCTGAAGGAGGTCTCCAGGACGTCGACGACCGCACTGGTGGTCCTGCGGTGCTGGTACAGATTCGAGGGAGCTCGGTTGTCGCAGTAGAGGTCGGTGTTGGCGGTGTAGCAGGTAGCCGAGACCTGGACCCGGTTCGGTCCTGCTGCCTGTGCTGCCGCTGAGGCGGGGGAAATGGCCACCAAGGCGCCGAGGAAGGTGGTGGCCGTGACGAGTGAGACCAGAGTTTTTCGCATGGGAATCCTTTGTCCACAGGGCAGGAGATACCGGGATCGATGTGACGGTCACATCTTCCGTACAACGATCGCGGGCTGGCAACAGCCTTCGGCTGGGGCCTAAATGGGCAGGTCACGGCTCTACCGCTTAATCCTGCAGCAATCCTCCTCGACCCCGAGGGCTCCTCACGGCTCTCCCGGTGAACGGTCGTGCTTGACGACCAGTACCAGGACGCCCAGCGCCGCACCGAATGCGGCCCCGGCCGCGAGCAGCGCGTCGGGCCAGGAGGCCCCCGCCGCCAATCGCAAAGCCCCCGCCAGGGCCGCGCACCCCATGCTGGCCACCAGGATCAGCGCCGCGCGCATCTCGATCATGTCCCCTCCTTCTTCGGTCATCCGTCGCTCTCATTAAGGGGTCACACGAGGAGTGCCTCACATCTTTCTGACACATGGCCGAACACAGGGCGATGACCTGGCGTGGGAGTCCGATGCGCCTACTGTGGGAATGACACTTTCTGACACATCGTGACAGGAGGAGCGAACATGTCGGGTAGAGGTGCGCGGGGCGTGGAGCTACCGTCGGTCGGCGAGTTCCCCGAGGGGCCTCGCCGGACCTTCCTCGAAGGCCTCCATGCGCTGTACCGAGAAGCTGACCGGCCGAGTGTGCGCATGATCAGCCACGGCCTGTCTGAGGGCGATTTCCGAGCCACGATGAACCGGGATCTCGTCTCCAAAGTTCTGAACGGACGCGTCTGGCCAACGCTCTGGCAGGCTGAGAGCCTTGCACGCTGGCTCGGAGAACGGGCAATGGGTGTTGACGATGTGGAGAATGAAGTAGGGGAGCATCTCAAGAGGTACCGAACAGCTGAATTCGACGGCACCCTGCGGTCGTCCCCTCCGTCGATTTCACGCGCTCGGATATCAATAGGGGACGATCCCATAGGGGCAGGGGTCGTCCTGAGAGACGGGAGAGTTCTCACAGCCAAATTCGTCGTAGACGTAATAACGAAAGAGAGTGAAACAATTCGGGTTCACTCAATCGATCACAAAGTCGAATTCCATGCGGATCTGGCGTGGACTTCTTCCTCTGACCTGGATGGCCTGGCTGTCCTCCAGCCTGTCGGTGTGTCGATCGGGCGACCATACGCAAGCTGGAAGAATCCAACAGAGGGAGAGCGTGTAAGGATCTACGGCTTCCCCGAGTTTGGCGGCCTGTGGAAGACTGGGACCGTAGTGGGACCCCGGAGTGAAGACGGGTCATGGCAATTGGAAATCCCATCAACCGAGAATGGTTGGGGGTTTGGCGGTGCGGCTGTATATAGTGATTCAGGATTCGCATTGGGGTTGTTTCAAGGAGGCCCATCTATCGACTCGTTCGCATGGATGACCCCCTTGAGCGAAATTTCGAGGATTACACCCGACTGGCCAAACTGAATGCGCCATCCAGGGACTCGCATGGTGATCGGAAATATCCAGGGCAACGGAGGCTCTCCGGCGACGACCGGGGGCGATCTGACTGCACTGTTAACTGCATTTACCAGAGGCCAGAACCGGTCGATACACCGCCACAACCTGTCGTGAGCCTCCCCGGCCCCGTAGGGGCCCGACGTCTCCAGGGATGGCGCGACGGCGGGATATCCGATGGAGGAACGGCCCCGCGCGTGGCAGGCTACGGGCATGACCTCCCAGCCCAGCGGCCTGCCGGACCACTCCTGGTTCGGCGCCCCGATCGACGCACGGCGCTTCTTCGCCCCCGAGCACGCCGCGCTGACGGCCACGCTGCGGGGGCTGACGCCCGCCGACTGGCGTGCGGAGGCGGTGCCGGGATGGACCGTGCGCGATCTCGCCGCGCACCTGCTCGGCGACTGCTACGGGCGTCTCGCCCGCGGCCGCGACGGCCACCGGGAGGGGCCCTCCCCCTCCGCGAGCGAGACGCTGGAGGCGTTCATCCACCGCATCAACCAGGAATGGGTGGAGGCCCACCGCCGGGTGAGCCCGGCCGCGCTCACGGACACCCTGGGGTTGATCGGCCACCAGGTCGTCCGCTTCTTCGAGGCGGCGGACCCGGACGCCCCGTCGACGGGGGTGTCCTGGGCCGGTGTCGACCCGGCGCCCATGTGGCTGGACAGCGCCCGCGAGCTCACCGAGTTCTGGACCCACCGCCAGCAGATCCGCCACGCCGCCGGCCAGGACACCGATCCCGAGCCCCGGTCCCTGGCGCTGGTCCTGGACACCTTCATGCGGGCCCTGCCCCACACCCTGCGCGAGGTCGACGCACCGGTGGGAACCCAGGTCCGGGTGGACGTCGACGGACCGGCCGGCGGCCTGTGGACCGCCACGGCCACCGGGGACCGCTGGTCCCTGGCCGAGCCCGGCGCCCGGAACCCGGCCGCGACCCTCCACCTGGACGCCGAGACCGCCTGGCGGCTCTGCACCCGCGGCATCGAGCCGGACACCGCCCTGGCCCGCGCCCGCGTCGAGGGCGACACCCGCCTGGCCGGGGCCGCCTGCCGGATCGTCTCCGTCGTCCACTGACGTCCCGGCCCGACGCCGGCGGACAGACGAGGGTGCCCGTCCGCCGGCGCAGGCCGGTCCTCAGCGGCGGTGGAACAGCCGGGCAGCGGCGGCCAGGAGCGGGGTGGTGAGGGTGGTGGCGGCCGCGCCGAGCACGGTGTCGGTGGCCAGGATCCAGCGGACGGTCATCATCCCCCGGGTGATGACCTCGCTGCCCCGGCGGCGCATGGCCGCCTCGAACCGGTCGACGGCCGCAGTGAGCTCGGCGGGGTCGGATCCGGTCCCGCCGAGGTTCCCGACCAGGTCGGCCGCGTCGCGGATGGCGGCGCCGGCCCCCATGCCGGCGGTCGGCGGGGTGGCGTGGACCGCGTCCCCCAGCGCCGTGATCCGGCCGGCGGGCCACGGTGCGAGCTCCCGTGCCCGCGGTGACGCGGCGTTGAAGCGGAACGCGGCCACGGTGCCGGGCTCGGCGCGGTCGAGGACCTCGAGCACGTGCTCGCTCCAGCCCAGCTCGATGAACCGGGCCTTCAGCGCCGCCTGCAGGTCTTCGCCGTGCAGGCCGCGCAGGGCGTCGGTGGCGGGGGACTCGGGGAGCATGGCCCCCCAGATGTAGGTGGGGCCCGTGGTGAGCGCCATGCACAGTTCGGGCCTGTCCAGTGCGGCTTTGCCGACGGGGTCGAGGTAGCCCACGTAGAGTGCGGCGCCGTGGCCGCCGAGCGCCAGGCCCGATCGCGGCCCCAGCCGTTCCCGCTCGCTCCGGCTCAGCGAGGGGAGCGGTGTCCGTCCGGAGAAGCCGATGATGCCCGCCGGGGTGTTCGTGGGGCCGCCGGCCAGGTGCCGGGCCACCAGGGAGTGGGTGCCGTCCGCTCCGACCAGCAGGTCGCCGGTGGCGGGTGCGGCGTCGGCGAACTCGACACGCGGCGTCCCGTGGTCGTCGTGGCCGACCCCGGTCGCCGTCCGGCCCAGGTGGAGGTCGTCGCCGACCGCTTCGGCGAGCAGTGTGCGCAGGGTGATGCGGTCGATGTCCACGCCCGGGTCGGCGCCGAGGTCCGGGCCGTGTCCCAGCAGGCGGCCGCGCCGGTCCCAGAACGCGTCGCGGTCGCGCAGCCGCAGCGCCGAGGACGACGCCAGCAGCCGCTCGAAGGCCTCCGGCGGGAGCAGCTCCCGCAGCGCCGTCTGGGCCCGCTGGTCGAGTGTGATGTGGTATCCGCCCGTGGCCGCGACGTCGGTGTCGCGGTCGAACACCGCCACCTCGATCCCGTGGCGGCGCAGTCCGGCCCCCACCGCGAGCCCGCCGATTCCGCCACCGACAACGACGACACGCACCATGGTTCCGCTCCTTCTCCGTTCCGGGGTGGTCCCGGTCAGGCAGGAGGATGGGCCATGTAGTGGCCACCGAATGTCCACTACTGCCCATAATGGGGCGTGTGGCGGATACTTCACGGCGGGCGCTGCGGCTCCTCTCCTTGCTCATGGCCCGGCGCCGGTGGCCGCTGGGCGAACTCGCGTCCCGGCTCGGCGTCAGCGAACGCACGGCACGGCGCGACATCGAGACCCTGCGCGGACTCGACTACCCGATCACCACCGTCCGCGGCCCCGACGGGGGGTACCGGCTCGGCTCCGGGCACACCCTCCCCCCTCTGCTGTTCGACGACGATCAGGCGCTCGCGGTCTCGGTGGCCCTGCAGACCGCTCCGAGCACGGTGTTCGGCCTGGCCGAGGACGCGGCCAGGGCGCTGGAGACGCTCACCCGGGTGATGCCGGCCCGCGTGCGGGCGTCCATGGAGGCCTTGCACCTGACCAGGTTGCAGAACTACTGGGAGTTCCCCACCCCGCCCGTCGACCCGGACGCGCTCACCGCGGTCGGCCGAGCGGTACGCCACCGGCACGTGCTCACCGTCCGGACCCTGCGCGCCGACGGGTCGCGGGCCCTGCCCGGGGACGGGGACTTCCTCCCCGCCCGGCGCGTGGAACCCCATCACCTGGTCGTGTGGGCCGCGCGCTGGTACCTGGTCGCCTACGACCTCGCCGAGGAGGCCTGGCGCGTCCACCGTGTGGACCAGCTGGTCCCCCGCCCGACGACGCAGCCCTTCACCGACCGCGCCCTCCCCGGGGGTGACGTCGCCCGGTTCGTCATGACCAGCCACGACCGGGGCGACGTCCCCACCGACTGGCCGTGCATGGGAACCGCGCGCCTCGCCCTGCCCGCCCGCGTCGTCGCCCGCTGGGCGCCCGGCGGGTCGGTCATCGAGCACCTGGACGCCGACCACTGCCGGCTCACACTGGGAGCGTGGTCGTGGGCCGGTGTCGCCGGGATCCTCTCCACCTTCGACACCGGGATCACCGAGGTGACCCCCGCGGAGCTGGTCGACGCCTGCCACCGCCTCGCCGAACGGTGGTCCGCCGTCACGGGGCCGACCGCGTAGGGCGCGGGCACGGACCCCGGCGTGCGCGAAGCCCTTGCCCGCCCCCGGCCGGCCGGACGTCCGGGCGGGTAACGGCCCTCAGACCGGCAGGTACGGGCTCGGCCGACCGCTGTGGGTCACCGTGAGCCGGTGCAGGGCACGGGTGCAGGCGATGTAGAGCAGCGACCGGTCGGTCTCGGAGCCGTACTCCTCGGCCGAGGCCCGGGCGACGATCACCTCGTCGAACTCCAGCCCCTTGGCCAGGCCCACGGGCAGCACGGTGACGTCGTTGCCGAGCACGCCCCGGGATCCGCCGGTCGCCAGGGCGAGGTCCTCCAGCTTCTCCGACAACAGCCGGTGCAGGTCCTGCGCCTGCGAGCGCGACCGGGTCACGATCGCGAGCCGTCCCTCCCGCGAGGCGCGGAACCGGCCGACCTCCTCGGCGAGCCACCCGGCCTCCGCCACGGACGTGTCGAAGCCCAGCACCCCGGGTTCGTCGCCGTGGCGGTCGATGGTCGTGACGTGGGTGCCGCGGATGCCGGAGGCGAACCCCATGATCTCGCTCGTGGAGCGGTAACTGCGGTTCAGCTCCATCACGCGTGCGTCCTCGAACAGCCCCCCGAGGTCCTCCGGCGCGTAGTCCTCGGTGTTGCCCAGGGCCTGGGCCACGTCGCCGAGAACGGTCATGTTGCACCGGTAGAGCTTCCGGAGCACCGCGTACTGCGTGGGTGAGTGGTCCTGCATCTCGTCGATCACCAGGTGCCGGATCTCCTTGTCGGTGTCCAGTCCCGTGAACGCGGCCGCGGCGAAGAGGTAGGGGTACACGTCCGCCCACTCCAGGGTTCCCGCCGACGGCGCCCGGAAGACCGTCGGAGCGTCGGCGCGCCGGTACAGGTCGCGGTAGAGCGCCCGCGTGCTCTTGACGGTCAGCATGGAGGTGAGTTCCTTGTTCACCTCCCCGACCTTGGGCAGGGAGGCGGCGGTGGGGTCCTCCAGGCGGGCCCGCTGGCAGAGGTGTTCGGCGATCCCGCGAAGGCGCGCCCTGACCGGCACGGACGCCATGTGGTCGAACCGGGTGCGCAGCTCCTCGGCCTCGACCCGGAAGCTTCTGACGCGCAGGTCGCGGGGCACGAAGCAGTTCCGGACCGCCTCGGCCACGGCCTGCTCCAGCCACCGGTGGAACGCCAGGGTCGACTTGGCGCGCGCCCGCTCGTGCGCGGCGCCGTCACCCGGCTCGACGGGGTCGACCGGGTCGGTGAAGCCCATCCGGTGCCCCTCCAGCCGGCGGCGCGCGATGCCGGCGAGGTCGAGGGCGACGACCGCCTCCTCGCCCAGTTCGGGAAGCACCTCGGAGACGTACTCGGCGAAGAGCCCGTTGGGGGAGACGATGGCGATGTTGTGCGCCTTCAGCCGACCGCGCTGCCGGAACAGCAGGTAGGCGATGCGGTGCAGCGCGATGGAGGTCTTCCCGGAGCCGGCGACCCCCTGGATCACGAGCGTGCTGTCCGACTCGTTGCGGATGATCGCGTTCTGCTCGCGCTGGATCGTGGCGATGATCGAGCGCATGTGGGCGTCGCTCGTGCGCCCGATCTCCTCCAGCAGGACGTCGTCGCGGATGGCGTCCGCCGTGTCGACGACGAACCGCAGCTCGCCGTCCTCGATCTTGATCTGGCGCTTGCGCTCGATCCGTCCGGTGATCTGTCCGGAAGGCGCCTCGTACTCGGCCCGGCCGGGCTCGGCCTCGTAGAACATCCCGCCGAGGGGTGAGCGCCAGTCCACCACCGCCGTGCCGCCGGAGTCCTGCAGCCCCTGGCGTCCGATGTAGTGGGCCTCGGGTGCGCCGGCCGTGTCCGCCGTGAAGTCGAGCCGGGCGAAGTAGGGCGAGCTGCGCATCGACTCCAGCCGTTCGCGCAGGCGCACGGCGTGGGCGCCCCTGGCGTCGATGTCGCGCAGGATCATCTCGTTCTGGTACATCTCGGCCGGGTCGATCTCGCCCCGGTTCTCCGCCATGTAGGTCTTGACCTCGCGGTAGTCGGAGTCGTGGGAGCCGAGGGACTCGGCCAGCGCCCCGATCCTGCCCTCCAGGCCGTGCAGGGTGGCGGCGAGGCGGTCGCGTTCCTCGGAATACGGGTCCGGTGGTGCTGGGGTCACAGTGGTGCTCCTGGGGTTCGGTGCGGATGGCAGGCGGGACGGCCCGCACCTGTGGCGGTGCGCCACGGGCACGGGTCGGGGCGGCGGCCGTCCCGTCGGAGGGCCGCCGTGTCGTGTGTGCGGAGGGTTCGCGTCCTCTGGTCGGGCGGCGGTACCACGCCCGAACTCCAGTCTACCTATCGGTAGGTAGAGTGTGGACGAGCTCGAACCGCTGGGTCGGGTAGCCGAACTCGACGCTCAGGGACGCGGGCCGAAACCCCAGATCCAGCAGGGCTCGGCGGTGGCCGAGGTCGGCCCGGTCGCCCTCGCGGAAGGTCGTCACCGACAGGCGCGGATGGCTCTCCCCGGCCTCCTGGAGGAGCGTGCGCACCGCCGACGATCCGCGCGCCAGGGGGTGCACGGCCAGGTAGTCGATGTGGCCGTTCGCCGGATCGATGATCATCGCCGCCGCGGGCCGGCCCCCGCGGTGGGCCGTCAGCACGTGGTGCGAACCGGACCGTGCGTCCAGGGCGGCGGTGTGCTGTTCCGGGTCGAACACCGGAAGCATGTCGACCGCCGCGAGCGACAGCGGAAGGAGCCGGCCGGCGCCGATCCGGTCGGTGACCTCGAAGCCGTCGGCCTCGCGCCCGAAGCCCCACTCGGCCCGGTCGAACCGGTACGGCAGCAGGAGCGGGAAGAACCGCCGGGTGCGCCGCCACCTGGCGGGCGGCAGGCCGTAGAACGACGAGAAGGCGTGGGTGAAGGACTGCTGGCCGGCGAACCCGTGGTCCACCGCGATGTCCAGGACGGGGGCCGGCGTCGTGGCCAGCGCCCGCGCCGCCTCGGTCAGCCTCCTGCGCCGGACGTAGGAGTGGACGGTCAGTCCGAGCCCGCGGTGGAACGAACGGTGCAGGTGGTGGGCGGAGTACCCGACCCCCGCAGCGACACGGTCCAGGCGCAGATCGGCGTGCAGGAAACGTTCGATGAAATCGACCGCCGCCGCGTGATCGGTGGAACGCATGGTCTCCTCGCGTGGGCCTCCTCCCGGCGTGAGCAGGTGTTCGACCCGCCGGTGCCTTCCAGGCTAGCCAGGGACGCCCCGATCGGTTTGCGCGATCTTGCGCAGTCGCCAACGTCTCGGCCGCCGGGAGAAGTCCCTCCCCCGGAGCGGCACCGCATGCCCTTCACCACGTCGGGCGCCCCGTCCGGGATCTGCGGGGCCAAGAGGCTTCCCGCGCCGGGTGAGGCCCGGTCGAGGCGCCCGCGCACCGCTCCCGTCGCCGCCGGGGTCGGACGGCACGGGTCCGTTGCGCGGCCCGTGTCCCCCGGAAGAGCTACGCGCAGGTGTCCACCCCGTGGTGACGACCCCGCCCCGTCCAGGTCAGTAGCGTTCTCACCAGTCGCGGCTCCCCTGCCGCACCGATGTCATGAAAGACCCCCATGAGACTTCTCTGGCAGCTCCTGGCCGTCGCCGCGGTCGCCTTCCTCGGCGGACAGGCGGCCTTCGCGGTCCAGGACGACACCTGGCTCACCCTGGCCCTGGGCCTCCTCACCGCCGTGGTCTCGGTGTTCGTCTACCGGTGGGTGGTGCGCCGCACCGAGAAGCGCGAGGTGACCGAGCTGGCCTGGAAGGGGGCCACCGCCGCCACCGGCTGGGGCACCCTCCTCGGGGTCGGCCTGTTCGCCCTGGTCATCGCCAACATCACCTTCCTCGGCGGCTACCAGGTCCACGGTCTGGGCTCCCCGATGAGCGCCCTGGGCCTGGTCGGCTTCATGGGCGCCGCCGCGGTGACCGAGGAGCTGATGTGGCGCGGTGTGCTGTTCCGCGTCATCGAGGAGCGCGCCGGCACCTGGATCTCCCTCGGACTGACCGGCCTGGCCTTCGGCCTCGTGCACATGGCCAACCCGCACGCCACCCTGTGGGGTGCCGTCGCCATCGCCATCGAGGCCGGCGGCATGCTCACCGCCGCCTACGTCGCCACCCGCAGCCTGTGGCTGCCCATCGGCCTGCACTTCGGCTGGAACATCGCCGGATCCGCCCTCTTCGGCACCGAGGTCTCGGGCAACGGCACGCCCGCGGGGCTGCTGGACGCCACCATGTCCGGCCACACCCTGATCACCGGCGGCGGGTTCGGCCCCGAGGGCAGCATGTACTCCGTGGTGTTCTGCGTCATCGCCACCGTGGTGTTCATGTGGATCGCCCGCCGCCGCGGCCGGATCGTCCCCCTGCGTCGGCGCGACGCGCGGCCCGCCACCACCGCCGCACCTCCCCGGTGACCTCGCTCCAGCGGCTCTCCCGCCTGTGGCGGCGGCTCGACGTCACCCTCCAGGACCTGCCCCTGGCCCTGCTGATCCTCTCCGTCTCCCTCGTCCCGTCGACGCACGGCCACGGGACCGAGTTCGGCGGCGTGGCGGACCGCCCCTTCGACGCCCTGGGGCTGCTCGCGGCCGCCCTGCAGTGCCTGCCCCTGGCAGGGCGGCGCCGGTGGCCGGCCCTGTCCCTGGCCCTGGTGGCCTGCGGCTTCGCCCTCGACCAGCTGAGCGGCTACCACCTGGTCGCGGGCACCGCGTTGCCCGTCGCACTGTTGAGCGCCGGCGCCCACCTCCACCGGTACCGGCTCACCGCCGTGGTGGTGGGCTCGGCGGCCCACGTGGTGCTGGCTGTCGCGCTGTCCCAGGTCGGCACGGGTGAGCCCCTCCTCTCCCACCTGGCCTTCTACGCGACGCTGGCCTTCTTCTGGGGGACCGGGTCGTGGCTGCGCTCCACCCGCGCCGCCGAGGCCGAACGCCGCCGCTTCGTCGCCGAGGCCACCCGCACCGCAGAACGCACCCGCATCGCCCGCGAGCTGCACGACGTCGTGACCCACCACGTGACCGCGATGGTCGTGCAGACCGAGGCGGCCCGCTACCTGACGGCCGCGCCCGAGCGGCTGGACGAGACCCTGACCGCGGTCACCGACACCGGCCGGAGGGCCATCACCGACATGCGCCACCTGCTCGACGTCCTCGACCCCGGACACTCCGCCCCCGCCCCCGGGACCGACGAAGGGCTGCTGTCCGTGGTGGAGCGCACCCGCGGAGCCGGACAGCCGGTGGAGTTCACCGAGGAGGGCGTCCCCGCCTCCTCGCGCGGCAGCGCCGACCTCGTCGCGCACCGTGTCGTGCAGGAGGCCCTGACCAACGCCCTCAAGTACGCGCACGGCAGCCCCACCGCCGTCCGCGTGCGCCACCGCCCCGAGGAGATCACCGTGAACGTCACCACCGACCGCACCGGGCCTTCGGGCCTCCCGGCCGGGGGCGGCGGGCGCGGCCTGGCCGGCCTGCGCGAACGCGTCGAGGTCCTGGGCGGCGAGTTCTCCGCGGGTCCGCGCGAGGGCGGGGGGTTCACCGTGGACGCGCGCATCCCCGCCCGCGCCCCGGCGGGCGGCCGGGCATGAGCGCGCCGATCCGGGTCCTGGTCTGCGACGACCAGGTGCTGATCCGTACCGGGCTGGTCACCATCATCGACGCCCAGCCCGACCTCGAGACCGTGGGTGAGTGCGGGGACGGCGGGGCCGCGGTCGAGCTCGCCGAGCGGCTGCGCCCCGACGTCGTGGTGATGGACGTGCGCATGCCCGTGCTCGACGGCATCGGGGCCACGCGGCGCCTGGCCGGAGCCGGGGTGGAGCATCCCGTCAAGGTCCTCGTGGTCACGACGTTCAACCTCGACGAGTACGTCTACGAGGCGCTGCGCGCGGGCGCCAGCGGGTTCCTGCTCAAGGACGCGCCCCCGGCCCAGCTGCTGCACGGCATCCGGACCGTGGCCACCGGGGCGGCGCTGCTGGACCCCGACGTCACCCGTCGGCTGGTCGGCAGGTTCGCCACCCGGATCCGGCCCTCCCGGGCCGAGCCGGCCGACGTCCCGCTGACCCCGCGCGAGCTGGAGGTCCTGCGCCTGATCGCCGACGGACTGTCCAACGGCGAGATCGCCGCGGCCCTGTTCATCAGCCAGGAGACGGTGAAGACGTTCGTCTCGCGGATCCTGGCCAAGCTCGGCCTGCGCGACCGGGTCCAGGCGGTGGTCTACGCCTACCGGCACGGGCTGGTCACCTGAGCCGGCGCCGGACCCTGCGCACGGGCGGGGCGGGTCCGGGCGGAGGTCCCCGGGCCCCTGCCGGGTCCGGCCCGGCCGGCTCCTCCCCGGGGCGGTGGAGCACCGCGACCGAGGGCCGGGCGGACGAGCCCGGCGTGCCGCCGCCGGCCCGGGGCGGGACGCAGCCTTCCTTCCCGGCAGGACCTACCCACCCGGGGCGGGGGTTCAGTCCGCGAACGCGGCCACGTACGCCGCCACGCACGGCTCCGGGGTGGCCAGTGAGGTGACGACGTGGCCGTCGACGGTCACCGGCGGGTCGAGCGGCACCTGGAGCAGCCGTTCGGAGCGCGACCCGTCGAACTGCTCGGCCGGCGTCAGCGTCCAGCCCCCGGGATCCCGGCCCACCTCGAACAGCACGTTGAGCATGTCCCCGGCAGGCGGACGCAGCGGGGCGACGGGCAGGGCGGCGAGGATCGCGTCGTGCATCGGCGGGTCGCTGTCGCGGGCGGGAACCCGCAGACCCCGCGGATCGAGGTCGTGCAGGCCGACCGCGGACTTGCGGGCGGCGGGGTGTTCACGCGCGAGCACGGCGTGCAGCGGCTCGGACCAGGCGCGCACGACCGTCATCTCCTCGGAGGTGAACGCGCCCCGCACCAGTGCGAGGTCCAGCTCGCCGTCGCGGACGGCGTCGAGTCGCGCGGCCACCGGCAGGTCGACCAGCCTCGGCTCGGCGGGGCGTTCGCCGTCGCCGAGGCGGCCCAGGGCCCGGTCGAGCCGCCGGGTGACGCAGGACGCGACCCCGATCCGCAGGACGGCCGCCGGTTCTCCGGCGACCACCCGCACGCGGGCCGCCGCGGCGAGGGTCCTACGGGCCTCGGCGAGCACCCGTTCGCCCGCCGGGGTGAGCCGTACCCGGCGCGAGGTGCGGTCGAGCAGGCGCGCTCCGAGCTCGCGTTCGAGCCGGGCGACCTGCTGGCTCACCGCCGGCTGCACTATGCCCAGCCGTTGCGCCGCACGCCCGAAGTGCAGCTCCTCGGCGACGGTCACGAAGTACTGCAGCGCCCTCAGTTCCATCCGCCTGATCTATCACACGATGTGATCGCTGCCGGGCGTCGGTGGTCATTGTTCGCGGGGCCCGCTCCGGCTGTGATGGATACGAGCCCGCCGGAGCGGTCCTCCCGTCCGCCGGAGGCCGCGACGCGGGAAACGCGAACGGAGAACTGAGTGAGCACCACAACCCTCGGCGTCATCGGCACCGGCATGGTCGGCCTCGGGGCCGCCCGCCGCGCCGTCGACGCCGGCCTGAACGTCGTCCTGAGCAACTCGCGCGGCCCCGGGACGCTGGCCGGTCCCGTCGCGGAGCTCGGCGGGCGGGCCCGCGCGGCCACCCCGGCCGAAGCGGCGATCGCCGGCGACCTGGTCATCGCCTCCGTGCCGCTGGCCGCCCACGAGCGGCTGCCCCGGGCGGAGCTCGCGGGCAAGACCGTGATCGACCCGATGAACTACGCGCCGCATCCCGGCTTCGCCGTGCCCGAACTCGACGGCGACGAGCTGACCTCCAGCGAACTGGTGCAGCGCCACCTCGCGGACGCCCGGGTGGTGAAGGCGCTGCACAACATCGGCCCCAAGCAGCTGTCGGAGCTGTTCCGCCCGGCCGGGGCCCCCGACCGCACCGCGGTGCCGATTTCCGGCGACGACCCGGACGCCAAGGAGGAGGTGGCCGACCTGCTGGACGTCCTGGGCTTCGACACGGTGGACCTCGGCACGCTGGCCGACAGCTGGCGCAGCGAACCCAACACCCCGTTGTACGCCCTCCCGTACGTGGGACGGCCGCCGTCCGGCCTCACTCCCGGGGAATTCGTGGCCTGGGTCCAGCGGGCGCCCGGTGTGCCCGTGTCCGCCGCCCGGATCGAGGAGCTCGCCGACACGGTGCGGGGGCCCGCGGGTTTCCGGATGTCCTAGCGGGTGACCAGCCCCGGCGGCACGGCCGGGCGTCCGCCCGCCCCCTCCGCGGCCCCCATGCGGGCGCTACGGCAGGGGGCGGGCCCGGCCGCCACGCGCAGCGCCCGCCGGGAGAGCGACGTTCCGACCCGGCCCGGCCGTATTCGCCCCCTTGCCGACGTACGTTCCGTGCGAACGCCGGCTCCCCTCGCGGTTCACTCGTCGGCCGTCGGCGCGAGGGCGACCGCGTCGAGGAGCTGACCGGTCCGCGCGGGCGGGACGGCGACGGGCCCGGGCGTGGCGCGCCGCCCGGTCCCGGGCGGCGCGGGTGTCGGGAGCGGTGGAGGTGACGGCCGTCCGGGCGGCGGGGATGCCGGTGGACCGGTCACAGGCGGGGCATCGTCACCACTCCCAGGAAGACGGCGACGTCGGTGACCGCCTCGAACGTGTGGTCCTCGGTGTTCCCGATCCGCGCCGATCCCCCTGCGTCGACGCGCAGGTCCGACGAGCCCGAACGGACGAGGAGCCGGCCCTGGAGGACGTGGGCCATGGTCTCGGGCGCGCCCGCGGCGGGAGAGACGTGGTAGCGGTCGCCCCCGACCAGGTGCCACTTCCACATCTCGACGAACACCTGGCTCGTCTGGACCGCCTGCAGGAGGCTTGCCCAGCTCCCGTTCGGCGTCGACCACACCTCGACCCCGTCGGGTGAGCCCTCCTCCAGCACGCCGGCGAGCGCCGGGAACGTCGTGCCCAGCGCGGAGGCGATCCTGTCGACCGTCGCGATGCTCGGGTTGGCCTGGCCCAGTTCGATCTGCGTGAGCATCCGCCGGCTCACACCGCTGAGTTCGGCGAGCTTCACCACGCTCAGGTCCTGGCCCCGGCGCACCGCACGGATGCGGTTGCCCAGGAGGACGACCACCTCGGGTCGGATCTGCTCGGTCATGCGCTCCTCAGCCGGTGTCTCGGGACGGATCCAAGGTGAGCACTATAATGCTCACACGTGCTTGTTCGGTTGCCGGGCCGGCCCGTCCGCCGTGTGCACAGACGAAGCTGAGAGGCGCGAATGACCCGCAAGCACGTGAGCCCCCCGCCCCGGAAGACGGGCACGCCGCAGGCCAGGGCCAGAATCCTACGGTGGCAGCTCGCCTACGGCACCCTCGGCGTGCCGCAGGCCGCAGCGCCCATCGCCTTCGGCCTGGTGGCCCTCCCCCTCACCGGCTCGGTCGAGTCCGGCGCCACGATGGTCTTCGCCATGACCACGGCCCAGGTCCTGGGCGCCGTCCCCGTCTCGCGCCTGGGCAGGCGGTTCAACAGCGTGCACTACCTCCGGGCCCTGATCGCCGTGCGCACGGCCGCGCTCGCCGCGGTCACCGTGCTGGCGGCCGTGGGGGCGCCGTTCGCGTTCCTCGTCGCCGCGGTCGTCGCCGCGGGCCTCGTCAACGGAGCCGCCTACGGCTACCAGCGGCTCCTCCTCAACCACCTGGTCTCCCCGGGCGGGCTGCCCCGGGCGCTGGGCGTGGCCGCGACGCTCAACGAGATCAACTTCGTGCTGTCCCCCGTGCTCGCTTCCCTGCTCGGCGCGGTCTCGCCCGTCGGGGCGATGGCGGCGATCACCGTGCTCGGGGTGGGGCCCATGCTCCTGCTGCCCCCGATCCCGCAGGCGCGCGGACCGCAGGACGGCCAACCGGGCGGTACAGGCGAACAGATCCCCGCCGAGGTGCTCCTCTGGCTGTTCTGTGCGGCCGCGGGGGGCGCAGCGGTCGCGGCCGTCGAGGTCGGCGCCGTGTCGTTCGCCCTCTCCTTCGGGCTCGCCCCGGGCTGGGCGTTCCTGTTCGCCTCGGTCCTGTGCGTCGGCGCCGTGACCGGCGGCGTCTGGGTCAGCCTCCGCAACCGTGTGCCGGAGCGCTGGAAGGTCGCCTTCTTCCTCGTGATGAGCACTGCGGCCTCCGGCGTGATCCTCGCCGGAGGGCACATCGCCCTGACCCTCGCGGGAGCGGCGCTCCTGGGGTTCTTCCTGCCGCTCCTGGGGACGTTCTACTCGCTGGTCATCGACGAACTCGCGCCGCCCGGACGCCGGGCGGAGATGTTCGCCTTCCTGCGCACGGCGAACTCGCTCGGCGTCATCGCCACCAGCGGCCTGCTCGCCCTCCGGGGCCTGCCGGCCGCGCTCCTCGGCAGCGCGACGCTCCTGCTGCTCGCGTCGTGCCTGGCCGCGCTCCACGCCGTCCTCGCCCGCCGTGGGCGCCGTTCCAGGCCCCTGACGCATGTCGACGGCCGCGAGGACGTCATCGCCTGAGGCCGCGGGGGCGCCGACGGACACGGGCCGCCAGGCTTCCGGTCGGCCGACTCCGCACCGGGGTCCGGTCGTCGCCCCGCAGCCCGGTGAGTCGCCGCACCCGGCCCCGTGGCCTCACCGTGAGGGCGCGGGGGACGCCGGCAGCAGTGATTCCTTTTCTGCGCGGAATGTCGGACTTCCGCGTACCGACGATCCACGAACGCGCTTTCGCGGTGAATAAAGGAATGCACTGCGACGGATCCCCTAGCGTGGCCATCGCGCCCGTGGCGGGCGATACCGACCGCCGGAGCACGGTGCGCGCATTGACCGTGGCGGCGCGGAAAGGATGCGGCGGCCGAACGGATCCACCGGAAGTCGGGCACCGCCCGACGCCGAACCCACCCGATCGCCCGCCGCGCCCGCGTCCCCTGTTCCCCGCCGACCGCGAAGCCCCCGCCGGAGCACCGGCCCCGGACGTATGCCCCGGGACCGGCCACCAGGCCGACCTGCCGTCCCTCGCCCCTCGCAGCGCCGTCCACCCGGGAGGCGCCGGGCTCGACGCGCCGTGAGTCGCACTGACACAGATCGTCAACTGATTGATTCTCACGGGGCTGGCCGCCGCCCCGATCCTGCGTAGGATTTCAAGAAGTCGGCAGTGCGGTTCTCATGTATTCGATCCATTGCCGCGCCGAGAATTCCGGTTTATCGACGACAGAAGGAAGCACACCCTATGCGCGCCCTCGTGGTCGCTCACGGCGAGGCCGGTCCCCTCCGGTTCGCCGATGTCGATGAGCCCGTACCGTCCGCCGGTGAGGCGCTGGTGGAGGTACGGCACATCGGCCTCAACTTCGGAGAGCTGAATTACGTGCGCCAGTGGCCGGCCGGCGCCGTGCACGGTCACGACGCGGCCGGCGTCGTGGTGCGCGCCGCATCCGACGGCTCGGGGCCGCCCGAAGGCACGCGCGTCGCACTGGGAATGACCCCCCACGCGTGGGCGGAGCGGGTGGCGGTCGGCCCCGCCTCGCTCGGCACCGTCCCCGAGGGCGTGGACCTGGCCGACGCCGCCGCGCTGGGGATCGCCGGGGTCACCGCGCTCCGGGTGCTGCGCAAGCGTTCCCTGCTGGCGCGCGACGTCCTGGTCACCGGCGCCAGCGGGGGTGTCGGGCACTTCGCCGTCCAATTGGCGGCGCTGGCGGGCGCCCGGGTGACGGCACTCGTCGGTTCGCCGGGCCGGGCCGCCGGACTGCGTGAACTCGGCGCCGACCAGGTCCTGACCGACCTGGCCGAGACCGGGGACCGGTTCGACCTCGTCCTGGACACGGTCGGCGGGCCACTGGTGGCCCGGGCGTGGAACTCGCTCGCCGAGGGCGGCACCATCCACCTGGTCGGTTACTCCTCGGGGCAGGAGACCGCGTTCCCGCCAGGGGTCCTGTTCGGCTTCGGCGAACCCCGCAGCATCACCACCTACGGCGACATGGCACCGACCAGCGGGGAACTGACGGACTTGCTGGACCTCATGGCCGCCGGAAGGCTCTCGGCGCCGGTCGGACTGCGAGGCGACTGGCGGGACGTGGACGACGCCGTCCAGGCGCTGTTCGCGCGGAAGGTGCACGGGAAGGTCGTCCTCGACGTGGCCTGAGGCTGCGAACGAGGGCACGGGCGCCACCGCCCGCCGACGGGCGGCCCGCGGCGCGGACGAGAATGGACCCATGGACGTGTTGACGGAGGTCTTGCGTGTCTCGGGTGCGCGCGGGGCGCTCGGGGTCGTGGTGAAGGCCGGAGGAACCTGGGGCCTGGGGCTGGACTCCTCACCCGGAGCGGCACTGCACGTGGTCTCCCGCGGCACGATGTGGCTGCACACCTCAGGCGAGAAGCCTCTTCAGGCACAGGCCGGGGACGCCGTCCTGATGCCGCCGGGCACCGCACACGGGATAGCCGGCGGCTCCGGCGCGGCCATGGGTTCCTGCGACCGTGAGGCGGCGGCCCGGTCCTTCGGCGACGGCCGGGCCCTGCGGCTGGGCTCGGCGCCGGTACGGACGGAGGTGATCGTCCTGCACTATGAGCAGGACCCGGAGGTGAGCACCCCGGTGCTCGCCTCCCTCGCCCGGCCGATGCACGTCACAGCCCGCCAGAACACGCAGTTCGGAAGGACCGCCGAACTTCTCGCCGAGGAGCTCGCACAGCCGCAGATCGGCACCGCCGCCGCCGTCGACAGCATCGTCGACCTCCTGCTCGTCCAGTTCGTACGCGCCTGGCTGGCCCGCCACCCGGAGGAGCGGTCCGGCTCATGGCCGGGAGCGATGCGTGATCCGGTCGTGCGCGACGCCCTGGCATGCGTCCACGCCCGACCGGGGCACCCCTGGACCACGGAGGCCCTGGCAGCCGCGACGAGCGTCTCCCGGGCGACGCTGTCCAGGCACTTCCGGTCCGCCCTCGGACAGACGCCGGGCGCGTACGTGACGCAGTGGCGCATCGACCTGGCGTCCGTCCGGCTCCGCGACACCGACGAGCCGGTCGAGTCGATCTCCGGCGCGGTCGGCTACGCCTCTCCGCACGCCTTCAGCCGTGCCTTCCGACGTGCCCGGGGCACGTCCCCCGGGGAGTACCGTTCTCGATTTCGCCGGTGATCGCGGGCGGGCGCCCCCTCCGGCACTCGCGCGGGTGTCGGGGCGGCCGCGCCCGGCGTCGCGCCGGCGCACCCCTACCCCGGGGGCGCCGGCGACAGCGCCGGGGGCGTGCGCACGCCGAACTCGCGGCGCAGCGCCGACCTGGCGGCCAGGTGGCCCCCCATGCCGTGCACACCGGGTCCGGGCGGGGCAGACGCCGAGCACAGGTAGACGCCGCGCAGGGGGGTGCGGTGCGGGTCCCAGCGGGGCACGGGCCGCATCAGCGTCTGGCGGAGGGTCATCGCACCGGAGGCGATGTCGCCGCCCACGTAGTTGGGGTTGTACCGCTCCAGGTCGGCCGCGCTCCGGGAGCTCCGCGCGACCACGGTGTCGGCGAACCCGGGCGCGTACCGCTCGATGCGGGCGGTGACGAGTTCGGCGGGGTCGGCGGGGTCCCCGTGGGGCACGTGCGCGTAGGCCCACACCGGCCGGTGCCCCCCGGCGCCGACGCGCCCGGGGTCGGCCGCGGTCGGGTCCACGACCAGGACGAACGGCGCGTCCCCCGGCCTGCCCCGGGCCACCAGGGACTCCTGCCGGAACACGGACCCCTGGCGGCCCCCGATGTGGACCGTCCCCGCCGCCCCCACGTCCGGGTTCGCCCAGGGGATCGGCTCCGAGGTGAGGAAGTCGACCTTGGCGGCCCCGGGGCCGTACCGGAAGGCACGCAGGCCCGCGCGGTAGGCGCGCGGCAGCAGGGGGCCCGCGATCCTCAGGAACTCCTTCGGGGACAGGTCCAGGAACACGGCCCGCGCGCCGCGGACCTGCCTGAGGTCGTCGATCCGCTGCCCGGTGGCGAGGGTGCCGCCGTGGGCCCGGAGGTCGGCCGCCATCGCCTCGGCGATCCGCGCGCTCCCGCCGCGCGGGACCGGCCAACCGGGGCCGTGGGCGAGGTGGCCCAGCAGGAGGGCGACCGCGGCCGAGGAGGGCGTGGGCATGCGGCCGACCAGGTGGGCGCCCACACCGGCGAGCAGCGCCGCGGCCTCCGGCCCCGCGAAGGCGCGCCGGGCCAACGGGGTGCCGTGGCGCAGCATGCCCAGCCCCAGCAGCAGCGGGGCGCGCAGGTCCGCGGGGAGGCTGCGCTGCCGGCCCAGCACGAAGTCCACCACCGCGCGGCTGTGCTCCAGCAACGGTTCCATCAGCGCCCGCCAGGCGCGCCCGTCACGGCCCAGGCCCGCGCAGGCGGCGTCGAGGTCGTGGTGGGCGAGCGCCGCCCGGCCGTCCTCCAGCGGGTGCGCGTAGCTGATCCGCGGCGTGAGCAGCTCCACGCCCCGGGCCGCCAGGTCGAACTCGCGGAAGAACGCGGACGCGGCCGCCATCGGGTGCACGGCCGAGCACAGGTCGTGCACCACGTCGTCACGGAACAGCGGCGAGGTGCGCAGGCCGCCGCCGATGTCCTCCGCCGCCTCGTACACGGCCACGGACAGGCCCGCCCGGGCCATGGTGACCGCTGCGGCCAGGCCGTTGGGGCCGCTTCCCACCACGACGACGTCCGCGCTCACGCGTCCCCCTCCCGCATCCCGGCCGGCCTCAGGCGCCGGGGTCGTAGACGTAGGGCCGGGTCCAGGTCACCGGCTCGAAACCGCGCCTGCGCAGCGTGGGCTCCGAGGTCGGCAGGGCGTCGACCAGGACGTGGGTGCGCCCCCGCTCCCGCGCCTCCCTCAGCCTGCTGCCCACCAGCGCGGTGAACAGGCCCCGCTTGCGGTGCTCGGGCCGGGTGCGCCCGCCCGCCAGCTCCGCGTAGGGGCCGCCCGGCCGCAGGTGGATCCGGCCGCAGGCCGCGGGGCGGCCGTCCTCGTAGGCGATATGGATGCTCATCGCCTCCGGTGCGTTCCGCAGCCCCTCGGCGAGCCTGCGCCGCTCCTGCTCCACGTCGCGCCGTCCGAGGGCGGCGGCGATCTCCGCGTAGTCGTCCAGGCCCCGCCCGTCCACGACGCGCCGGATGTCGCGCCCCTGCGGGTCGAAGGCCGCCGGGTCGGCCCCGTCGACCGCCAGCGCCAGCACGCTCTCCCGGTCGTCGGGCTCGAAGCCCGCGGCGGTGAGCCGCTCGCCCAGGTCGGCGGGGGTGTCGTGGCCGTAGACCTTCCACTCCAGGGTGTAGGGCGTCCGGCGCGCGAGGTCGGCCTCCTCCCGGATGACCCCGTCGAGTTCCCCCGGGGCGCAGCGCGCGTAGACGATCCGGCGCTCGGAGCCGTCCGCCGCGTGCTCGCGGACGACGCCTCCCCGTCCGGTGCTGTCCCCCGAGGCCCGGCGCTCGCCGTCGAGCCCCGCCAGCAGGTCGTGGTCACTCATACGAGGTTTCCTCACGGTCCAGGATCCGGGCCACCGGCCGGTTGTCGGCCATGGCGTCGAGAATAGGGCAGAGGCCTTCCAGCAGGCCCCGGGCGCGCTGCGCAGGGAGGATCCCGCCGTCGTAGGCCGGGGCGGGTTCCGGTTCCCCGTCGGAGAGCACGAAGGCGAACAGCAGGTCGGCCTCCTTCGACCGCCGTGGCAGCTCCCGGGCCTCGAAGGAGACGCCTCCGGCGCTCGGCGCCGGCGCGCGGTCGGGCCGGTCCAGCGCCACCATGACGTCGAACGGGGGGCTGCGGGCGGCCCCGCGCTCCCCGAGGGTCCACGGCCACCGGCCCAGGGGGGCGACTCGTCTAGGCTCAACGGGGTGAGCCACCCCGACGCCGCAGCCGACCGGCAGTTCTACGCGCGCCTGCCCGCCACCCGGGGCGCGGCGGGCGCGCTCATCCTCTCCCCCGGCGGGCAGGTGCTGCTGGTGGAACGCGCCTACAGGCCCGACCGGCCCTGGGGCCTTCCCGGCGGCATCGTCGAACACGGCGAGTCCCCGCTGGCCGCGTGCCGCCGCGAACTGGCCGAGGAACTCGGCGTCCGGGCCACCGTGACGCACCTGGCCGCCGTCGACTGGGTCCCGCCCTCCGGTGAGCGCACCGCCGCCCTCCAGTGGCTGTTCACCGCCCACCTGCCCGAAGGGGCCGAACCCCGCCTGCCCCCGGACGAGCTGTCGGGCCGGGCGTGGGTGGAACCCGGACGCCTCGGCGACCTGCTGCCCGCCCACGTGGCCCGGCGCGCCACCGCGGCCCTGGCCGCCCGGGCGTCCGGCGCCACCGTCTACCTGGAGCACGGCCGCCACGCGCTGGAGGAGGGCCGTTGACCGCGCCCGGCGCCGACCGCACAGCAGGGGTGGCCGCGGCCTTCGCCGACACCGCCGAGCGCCGCGCCGGCGGCGGGTACGAGCCCGTCCACGCGGCCGTGGCCGCCGCCTGCGCCACCGGCCCCGACGCCCTGGACCCGGCCTCCCCGCCCGCCGGCCCGACGCCCCCGTCGAGGGGGCGGGGATGCGCCGGGCGCCGGCCCCCGAACCCGCGGACCGCGAACCCGCCCGCGAGGCCGTCGCGAGGATCACCGCGCCCCGACCCCGCACGCCCCGACCGGCCCGGGCCCCGTGCCACGACCGGACACACCCGACAGGAGTACCGATGGGCTCGATGATGCGGCGCCCGACGATCATGGACATCGCCAGAGCGGCGGGGGTCTCCAAAGGAGCGGTGTCCTACGCCCTCAACGGCCGCCCCGGTGTCTCCGCTCAGACCCGCGAGCGCATCCTGGCCACCGCCCGCGACTTCGGCTGGTCTCCCAGCGGTCCGGCGCGCGCCCTGTCCTCGGGCGGCAGGACGGCCGCCATCGGACTGGTGACCCGCCGGGCGGGCTGCCTCTGGGGCAGCCCATCCTCCTTCGCGCTCCTGGTCGAGGGGGTCCAGCACACACTCGCCTCCACCGGGATGGACATGATCGTGCACTCCGACCCCGCCGCGGAGGGCTCTCCGCGCCGCCGTTGGGAGACCCGGGGCCGGGTCGACGGTGTGATCCTGGCCGAGGAGCGCATGGGCCGGTCCCCCGCGCCTCCGCCCGCCGTGCCCGCCCTGGTCCTCGGAGCCGCAGCGGACGGGAACGGCACGCTGTCACTGCCGGTCGACGACCGCCCCACGATGAACGAGGTCATGCACTACCTCGTCGCCCTGGGGCACACGCACCTGGCCCACGTCGCGGGGCCGGCCGACCTCGCCCACGCACACGCGCGGGCCAAGGCCTTCGAGCAGACCGCACGCGACCTCGGACACCGGGCCGTGGTCGTGCACACCGACGGCAGCGGGGAGCACAGCGCACGTACCACCCGGCGCCTCCTGGCCCTGCCCGAGAGCCCGACGGCCCTGGTGTACGACAACGACGTGATGGCGGTGGGCGGGCTGGCGGTGGCCGAGGAGATGGGCGTCGCGGTCCCCTCCGAGCTGTCCATCGTGGCCTGGGACGACTCGCTCCTGTGCCGTCTGGTGAAACCGGCCCTGACGGCGGTCCGCCGCGACGTCGTCGAATACGGCCGCCGGGCGGCGGCCCTGCTCATCGGAGCCGTCGAGGGCGCACCGGCGGCCGAGGAGATGCTCCCCGGCGGAGAGCTGGTGCCCCGGGAGAGCAGCGGGCCCCTGCGCCTCCCCCGGTGAGGGCCCCGGCACGGCGGCATCGCGTCGCGAAGCGCCGTGCGTGCCGGCCCGCGCCCGCCGCACGAAGGCTCCCGGCCTCGGGAACGGACGCGGGGCGCCACCGCGGGCCTCAGGCGGGCACGGGGCGCACCAGGACGTCGTAGGTCTGCGTGACCCGCTCCAGGTCCGCCCCGAGTCCGCGCGCCCACACGTCCAGCTCCTCCTGGGCCGCCCGTCCGTCCCGGTCGTCGTCGACCAGCACCTCGAGCTCCAGGAACACCCCGGCTCCCCGCACGTCGTCGAGGCACACCGCGATCGGGCCGGCCCGCCCCGTCCGACGGCTCTTGACGATCCGCACGCTCGGCACGTACCCCAGCGCGGTCAGGACGCCGTGCATCCCGTCCCGGTCGGCGACGGCCGTCTCGTGCTCCACGCACTCCATCGCGTTCGCCAGCGGGGTCTTGGCCGTCACGACGTGCACGCCGTCCTCGGTGCGCAGGCGGGCGAAGGTGAAGCCGCGCTTGCCCTTCCCCGGTTCCCAGCCGGGAGGCGCGTAGGCCGTGTCGTCCTGGTGGACCGGCTCCCCCATGGCCACCCCGGCCTCCCGGAGCGCGGCCAGGACCGCCTCCGGGTCGCGCACCCGGTACTTCGCCTCGATCTCCCGCATCCTCTGCCTCTCCTCGCAGCGCTGTCGGGGCGAGCGTAGTGAAGGCTCACGACGGCGTCCGGGGTTCGGTCCATCCGGCGCCGGAATGCGAACGGATGTCCCTTTCGGCGCGCCCCCGGCGCTTCGCCACGGGATGTCCTTCCTCGAGGCCGGGGTCCCCAGGACTCCCGGGACCCTCTCCCCCGGGTTCTCGATCAGCGAGCGGCGGGTTCGCCGCTCAGGGGTCCTCGGACACGGGCCCGCCGCTCGCCCCGTTCCGGCCCTCCTCGCCGCGTCCCGGGCGCGGGGCCCGCCCGGGCCGCGCCGGGGCGCTCAGCCCTTCAGACCGTAGAAGTGCACCGGGGAGTTCGGACGGAAGCCGATGCGGGGGTACACGGGCGCCCCCGCCTCGGTCGCGTGCAGGGTGGCGCGGGTCAGGCCGGTGGCCCGCCCGCCCTCGTGCAGCGCCTTGCGCGTGACCGCCTCGCCGTAGCCCCTGCGCTGCCACTCCGGGTGCGTGGCGACGAGTGCCACGAACAGGCGGCCCTCCGCCTCCACCGTCGCGGCGCACGTCACGGGGAGCCCGTCGCGCAGGCCGAGGTAGGCGTACACCCCCTCTTTCCACAAAGCGGACCCGAGGAGCCCGTCGCGGCCGTCCTCCAGCGGGAACCCGTACGCGCGCGAGTTGAGGTCCGCGTACGCGCGGAGCCGCTCCTCGGTGGTCACGCGCACGAAGACCAGGTCGGGATGGGACGGCTCGGCGACGGGGAGGAGGTCCCCGGCCATGCCCGTGCCGGAGAAGGCGAACTCCAGGCCGGCCCTCTCCGCGGTCGCCCGCACCCCCTCCCGCGCGTCCTCGCCGAGGAGGTCCTCGAACAGCCACAGGAACCCCGGGCGGGCCTTGGATCGCATGATCTCCGCCGCCCCGGCCAGGCGCTCCTCGACGAGCGCCGCGTCCGCGCCGACGTCGGTCAGCGTCACGCAGTTCCAGAACGCGAACCGGCTGTCGGCCCAGCGGACGGCGAGGCCGGGCAGGTCCCGGACGTCGGCGGCCGCGTCCCGGTCGAGCACCATGGTGCGCCAGACGGCGGCGAGCTGCCGCATCGATTCGATCGACTCCGTGCGATCCGTCATCGGAACCCTTCGAGCGGTGGGGAGGGGGGAGCCCGCCCGGCCGGGCGTGAGGCCTCGCCTGCGGCTCGCGGACGCGTGCGTGCTCCGCCTCCACGATCCCCGACCGCCCCCCGGTTACCGGCCGGTTCGTCCGATCTGTGACCTGGAGACGGGCGGGCGGTCGCACCGCCGCAGTCACACGGCGGCGGCCACGCGTACCGCGCCTCCCGTCCGGTGAGCCGTGGCCGCGGTCCGAGCGCTCCGCGGGACGGACGGGGCCGCCGACCGCGGGCGGCGGGCACGGATCGGTATCGGACAGGATGAGCGCGACCGCGGTGGGGAAGAAGGACCGGGGGACGACCGTGGCCCGTCCCCACCCCCGAAGGGAGCCACATCCGCATGACGAGAAGACGACGGCACTTCGCCGGCATCGTCCTGGGCATCGTGATCCTCGGAACCCTCATGTCGGGGATCTCCCTCATACCGGACCCCTCGGGGATCTGGCCCTACGTGATCGCCGGGGCGGCGTTCCTCGTCGCCCTGCTCACCCAGCCCCTGGGCGCCTTGTTCGAGGGGTGGGTGGAGCGTCGCCGCAAGGCGATCGAGGTCGAGCGCAGGGCCGAACGGGCCCCGAACGCGACCGTGTCCGGGACTGGACGGACGGGCGGGAGCTCGGGGTGCGCAGGGCGAAGCGATCCGACGCACAGGAGGAGCCGGTGCCCGCCTACGTGCCGCGCGACTTCGACGCGGCCCTCGACCGTGCGATCCTGGCGGGCGGTCTGGTCGTCCTCGAGGGCGAGTCCGTGTCGGGGAAGACCCGGTCGGCCTACGAGGCGATCCGCCGGACCGTCCCCGACCGCCGCCTGGTCGTCCCGAGCGACGAACAGTCCCTGACGGCCATCGCCGACCTGCCCACCGCCCCCCGGAACTCGGTGGTGTGGCTCGACGGGGTCGACCGCTACCTCGCCGCGGGCACCCTGGACGAGGGCGTGCTGGACCGGCTGTGTCCGCCCGGCCGTTCGGACGTCTGCATCGTCGCGACCCTGGACTCCCGGGTGCGCGGGGACTTCCCGGAGCAGTCCGCGCCCGCGGTCACCAGGATCCTCGAGGACCGGGCGGAGCACTTCTTCGTCGAGCGCCGCCTCACGGGGGCGGAGGTGGAGAGGGCCCGCGAACTCGCCGGCGACCGGCGGATCTTCCAGGCCCTGGCCGCCCAGGCCGAGGGAGGGTTCGCCGCGGACATCTCGGGGGCCCATACGACCCTGCGCCGCTGGCGCTCGGCGGTCCACGGCCACGAGGTCCGGGCCGGGGCCGTCATCTCGGCGGCGGTGGACGCTCGCAGGCTCGGCTACCGCGATCCCCTGCCCCGGGGGCTCCTGGAGGACCTGCACCGGCACTACCTCGCACCGAACGTGCACCACGACCCAGGGACGTCGACGTTCGACGAGGCCCTGCGGTGGGCCGCCGACCCGGCGGGGGGCGCCACCGCCTGCCTGTCCCGCGTGGACGAGGGGACCTACGAGCCGTTCCACCACCTGGTCTCCCACGCGCTCCGGGAAACGGACGGGGCCGAGGTACCGGAGGTGGTGTGGACCCTGGTCGCGCACCGCATTCCGGTGGCGTACCTGCCCACCTTCGGCTTCGCCGCCTACGAGACCGGTAGGTCCACCGTCGCCGAGCACGCCTGGGCGCGGTTCCTCGAACGCTTCCCCGGGCACCCGGAGGCCAACCTCGGCATGGCGCTCCTGGCTCTGAGGGCCGACGACCGGGCGAAGGCCCTCCCCTCCCTGCGGCGCGCGGTCGCGAACGGGGACCCCCGGGCGATGGCGCACCTGGGGGCGGTGCTCGCGCGGATCGCCCTGGAGGGGGAGGACCCCTCCGCGGCGGCGGAGGCCGGCGACCGGCTGCGCCGGGCCCACGACGCGGGCGCGACGATCGAGGCCTACCTCGCGGGGCTTCTGGCCTACCGGGCGGGAGACGAGGACGAGGCGCTGTCCTGGTGCGGCGTGGCAGCCGGGCGAGGCGACGAGAACGCGATGTTCCTGCACGCCTGCCTGGAGACGTGGGGGATCGACGACTCCCGGCTCCGGCCGCTGCTCGACGAAGTCCTGAACGGGGAGAAGCAGACGGAGAAGCTGGCCGAGCTCCTCGCGGACCTGCCCCACGACCGGGCGGAGTGGTCCGGAGGGCGCCCCGCCTTCCGGGCGTGTGCGTGGGGGAACAAGGCGGCCACCGCGGGAAACGTGCACGCCATGTACCTGATGGGCCGTTCCCTGGAGGCCGGCGGGCGGTGGGACACCGCGCTGACCCTGCACAAGAAGGCGGCGAAGAAGGGTTCCCTCGCCTCGGCCCGACGCGTGCCCGTCGTCTACACGGCACTGGACGAGCGTCGGCGCGCCCGTGCCTGGAGGGAGGCCGTCACCCGTACGGCTGCCACAGGCGCGGCTGTCAGCGGTGTGGGCGCCCTCGCCGCGCGGATCTTCCGTGAGTACAAGGGCCTCGGCTCCGGTGGCGGGGGGACGGCCCTCGGGCGTACGGGACAGAGCGGTGGGACCGCCTCGCACCAGGGCGGCCCGTCGTCCGGGGGTTCCGCGTCCCACGACGATGCCTCGTCGTACGGTTCACCGTCTTACGACGATTCCTCGTCCTCCGACTCCTCGTACTCCGACGGCTCCTCGTCCTCCGATTCGTCGTCCTCCTCCGCGGACTCCTCGTCCTACGGAGACGACGGCTACTGAACCCTGTCCCTCGAACCGGCGGTGGAACACCGTCCGCCCGGGCCCGGCGCCGACCCCGCACCCCGTCCACCGGGCTCCGGAGGCCGGGCGCGCATGGAGGGGGTTCCGGGGCAGGCCCCGCGCCGAGGCGCGCCGAACGCACGGGGGCCGCAACGGTGATGGCCGCGGAAAACCCCGTGTGGCAGGGTTTCCCCGACGGCGAAGAAGATGCGCGAGCCAGAAGGACGACCGTGTTCCCCGGATCGTCCGCCGAACCGGAAGGCGCCCATGACGAACACCCCCCGCGTCCCCCTGGACACGACCGTCCCCCACTCCGCACGGGTGATGAACTACTGGCTGGGCGGCGAGGACCACTACCCGGTGGACCGCGCCCTCGGGGAGCAGGTCGAACGGTCCTCCCCCGAGATCGTCGAGCTCATGCGCGCCGACCGCCGGTTCCTCGCCCGCTCGGTCGCCCACCTGGCCCGGGAGGAGGGCGTCCGGCAGTTCCTGGACATCGGCTCCGGCCTGCCCACCGCGAACAACACCCATGAGGTCGCCCAGGCGATCGACCCCGGGTGCAGGATCGTCTACGTCGACAACGACCCCCTGGTGCTCGCGCACGCCCGCGCGCTGCTGACCAGCACCGAGGAGGGCGCCACCGCCTACCTCGACGCCGACCTGCTCGATCCGGAGGCGCTGCTGGCCCGGGCCGGCGAGCATCTGGACCTCACCCGGCCGATCGGGCTGGTCCTCATGGGCGTGCTCGGCCACTTCCCCGCCGACGAGCGCACCTACGCCGTGGCCCGCGCCTACGTGGACGCCCTGTCCCCGGGCAGCTTCCTCGCCCTGTGCGACAGCACCGACACCAGCCGGCAGATCGTGGAGGCGGCCGAAGCCTGGAACGAGAACGCCGCCCAGCCCATCCACCTGCGTACCCCGGAGCAGATCGGCGCCTTCTTCGACGGCCTGGAGCTGCTGGAACCCGGAGTGGTCTCCGTCCCGCTCTGGCGGCCCGGGACGACCGGGGCGGACACCGCCGGGGAGGTCGCCCAGTACGGCGGGGTCGCCCGCAAGCCCTGACCCCGGGCGCGGTCCCCCGCCCCCCGCGTCCGGGGTCCCCGCTCGGACGCGCCCCTCCCCGGGGCACGACCCCGGCGCCCCGGTGATCCGGGACACCGCCGGTACGCGTCCGGGGTCCCTTCGACCGTGTTCACCGACGCGGTGACGGCCCCGGCCATCGCGCTCCAGCAGCGCGTGGCCGCTCCGGGCCCGAGTGCTCCGGGCCGCCCCGGACGGGCAACCGCTCGCGGACCCCGTCGGTATCCGCGACACCGTCGGGAGCCGTGTCAGGGCCGGGTTCCGGTGGAAGCCGGCCCAGGCGCGGCCGAGTGCGTCCGGCACCGGACGTTCCACCGTAGGGTGTGCGCACCCCCGGCGCTTTCGGCGCCACCGTCCCCCGGAGGGCATCGTGCGCAGACTCGCGCCGTGGACCGCGCTCACCCTCGTGCTCGCCCTCATCATCCTCGGCGTCGGCGCCCGGTACCTGCTCGTGCCGGCGAACCGGCCTTTCGAGTACGGCGACGGGATCAGGCTGCAACTCCTGAGCATCTCCCACGAGGACGTCGGCGGGGACGCAAGGGTCACGTGGGAGGTGAGCCTCATCAACGGGACGGGCGAACCCCTGGACCTGGACCTCACCTCGACGTGCCGCCACGCCGCGTCACTCCGGGAGTCGGGCCCCTCCGCCCTGGCCGAACGGGGTGGTGAGGGTGTCTCGCTACCGGCCCACCTGGCCACGGGTGTCTCGGACTCCTGCCCCTCACCCGAGTCGGGCCGGTGGTGGGCCTACACCCTCACCCTGGAGGACGGCACGGGCGGGAACGGTTCCCGCACCGTCACGTTCATGGGCAGGGCCCACTGACACGCTGAGCAGGGCCTGGTCGGCCTCGGCGGTGTGACCGGGGGCGACCGCGTCCTGGTCCACGGCGGCGGGATCGGCCACGTCGCGATCGGGGCCGCCGCGGCTTCCACGGCACGGACGGGCTATTCCCCCGCCGTCTCCGGGGCTCCGATGACCACGGCGCCGCGGTGGCCGCCCCGTTCCACCGCCGCCATCGCGTCGAGTGCGGCGTCGGGCACGGGCAGCAGGTGGGCGTCGACCCAGGTGTCGCCCGTGGTGTCGTTGGTCCACGGGTCCTCGATCACGAGGGCGCCGGGTACGGCGCCGTGGCAGAGGACCCAGTGCGGCACGTCGAAGCCCAGCATCGCGGCCAGGGAGAGCAGGAGCAGGACGCGGTCGCCCCGGTCGACCGCGTCGCGGATCGCGGGCAGGGTGAGGCGGTGCGGGTCGATCGGGACCGCGGCCCGGGCCGCGTCCGTCCGCGACGCCTGCTGGAGGACGGCGCGCCACTCCTGTTCGGCCTCGGTGTAGGTGTCGAGGAGGACGGGCCGGTCCGTGTCGAGGAAGACGGTGACGGGCGAGGCGGGCCAGGTCCGGCGCACGGCGACGCCCAGGCCGACGGGCTCGCAGGCGGGGAAGTTGGTGGCGCCGCGCCACAGCGTGAGCTCCGCCGTGCGGTCGAGGGAGTCGCGGGGCACCGCCCCCGCCTGGACCTGGGCGACCAGGGCGGCGACGGCGCCGCAGGTGAAGTTCGTGGACTGGCGGCGGTACGGAGGCTCCGCCGTCCCCTCGCCGTCCAGCCAGCGCACGTAGCCCGCGGGCGGGCCGCCTGCGCCGTCCGCCGTGCCGCGCGGGGCCTCCATCGGGGTGAAGCCGAGGGCGGCGGCGTCCGCGTCGCCGGCCGTCCACCCCTCCCACTTGACCTGCGCGAGCCCCCGGGCGCGGGCGTGGTCGAGGACCGCCTCCACGGCGGCGGGGACGTCGCCGACGGCGTCGACGATCTTGGCGTAGGCGGCCTGCGGGCGCGCGGTGACCAGTGCGGCGCCGGCCCAGCCCTCTCCCGCGGCGTCGGGGACGGCCACGATCCGGGGCGCGTGGTGCGAGCGGTCGACCGCTTCCCAGCGCTCCAGCACCGGGCCGGGCGCGATCCGCTCCAGCTGCGCGGGCCGGGCCGCGGGGTCGAACGGGAGGACGGCGCCGCGGGCGGGCGCGTCGGGGCGGGACGGCATCGGGGGCTCCTCGTGGGGTGCGGGCTGCGGGGGCTCAGATGTGGGAGCGGCGCAGCAGCCAGATGAGGTAGGGGGCTCCGACCAGGGCGATCATGAGTCCGGCCGGCATCTGGGAGGGGGCGATGAGCGTGCGGCCGAGGGTGTCGGCGACGCAGACCAGCAGTCCTCCCAGCACGATCGCGACGGGGATGCTGCGCCCGTGGCGGGCGCCGACCAGTGCTCGGGCCAGGTGGGGCGCCACCAGTCCGACGAAGCCGACGACCCCGACCGCGACGACGCTGACGGCCGCGAGGAGCGCGGCGACGGTGAGCAGCGCCAGCCGCGTCCGCCCCACCCGCATGCCGAGGATGCGGGGGGTGTCCTCGTCGACGGCGATGAGGTCGAGGTGGCGGGCCAGGCCGATGACCAGCGGCGCCGCGACCAGGAGCACCACGGCGACCGGTACGACGTCGGGGAAGGTGCGCCCGTAGGTCGTCCCGGAGAGCCACGTGAAGATGCGCGGGGTCTGCCAGGGGTCGGCCCGCAGGAGGAGGAACGTCGTGACGGCGCTCAGGCTGTAGCCGCTCCCGATGCCGATGAGGACGAACCGGTCCGGGCGCAGCGCCCCCCTCCAGGCCAGGGCGGCGATCACGGCGAAGGTGGCCAGGCCGGTGAGGATCGCCATGGTGACGAGGGAGGGCAGGCCGCTGTCCGCGGCGGAGGTCACGACGATGACCGCGCCCAGTCCGGCCCCGGCGGTGATGCCGAGCAGGCCCGGTTCCGCGAGCGGGTTGCGCACGGTGCTCTGGACGAGGCTGCCCGCCAGGGCGAGCGCCGCGCCGGCGAGGACCGCGGCGGCCACGCGCGGGACCCGTTCGTCGAGGGCGCGGCCGATGAGGTCGGGGGCGGTTCCCTGGAGCCAGAGGGCGATGTCGCCGGTGCGCAGCCACAGGCTGCCGGCGAGCACGCCGACGAGGACGGCCGCGACGAGCAGGACCGCCGCGGTGAGGAGGACGCCGAGGAAGCGTCGGCGGGTGCGCGTCCCGGTCCGTGTGCCGGGCGGCCGGCGGACGGGGCCCGCGTCGCGCAGGCGCAGGGCGAGGACAACGATGAGGAGGCCGCCGAGCACGGCCGTGGGCACGCCGGTGGGGATGGAGGCGGCGCCCTCGGCGCCGAGTACGGCGCGCAGGGAGGCGTCGGCGAACAGGACCAGGAGCGCTCCGAGGAGCCCGGAGACGGTGACGAGGAGGAGGTGTCGGCGCAGGGAGGGGATCCGTCCGGCGATCAGGCGCGCGAGCACGGGGGCGGCCAGGCCGATGAAGGCGATCGGTCCGGCCAGGGTGACGGACACTCCGGTGAGGAGCACGGCGCAGAGCACGGCGACGGTCCGGGTCGAGCGCAGGGGCACGCCGAGCGACGCCGCGGTGTCGTCGCCCAGGCCGAGCACGTCCAGCCGCCGGCTCAGCAGCAGCGCGACGGCCAGCACCGCGACGATGACCGGCATGGCGCGCAGGGACGCGTCGATGTTGAGCTGGACGAGGGAGCCGTTCCCCCAGGCGTAGAGGCCGGTGGTGTTCTCCTTGAACAGGATGAGCATCATGGCGGTGGCCGCGTCCAGGGCCATCGCCATGGCCGAGCCGGCCAGGATGAGCCGTGTGGTGGCCGTTCCGGCGGCGTGGCCGGCGATGCCCAGGACGAGGGCGGCGGCGAGCAGGCCGCCGGTGAGGGCGACCAGGCCGGAGGCCCACAGCGGGACGGCGAGGCCGAAGGCGGCGACGGCGGTGAGCGCGAAGTAGGACCCGGCCGTGACGGCGAGGGTGTCGGGTGAGGCGAGCGCGTTGCGCGTGACCGACTGCAGCAGTGCTCCGGCGACGCCGAGGGCGAAGCCCACGGCCACGCCGGCGAACAGGCGCGGGAGCCGCGAGCCGGTGAGCACGTCGCCGACGGGGACCCCGTCGACGTCCTCGCGCTCGCCGAGCGCGTAGCGCGCCAGGTCCCACCAGCCCACGCCGGAGGTGCCCTGGGTGAGGTGCCACAGGCCCACGGCGAGGATCGCGGCGGTGAGGGTCGCGGCGACCGCCGCCCCGGCGGTGCCGCCGCGCATGCCGATGCGCGGCAGCGGGGACCGCCGGGGCGGGGCCTGGAGTGTTCCGCTCATCCCTGGGTGAGCGCGTCGACGAACCCGTCGATCGCCTGCTCCGTCGAACGCGGGCCGCCGGCGCCCCAGATGCGCGGCGGGAAGGCGTGTGCGCGCTCCTCCTCGACGGCGGGGAGGGAGGTCCAGATGGGGTTCTTCTCCAGTTCCTCGACGTAGCCGCCGACGCCCTCGTCGTTGGCGTAGAAGAGGTTGGCCCCGCCCACGGCGGTGAGGCCCTCCACGTCGGTCTGCGCGAGGCCGTAGGAGGGGTTGACGCCGCCGTCGCCGTAGGCCTCGTTGATCTCGTCCGTCCAGACGGGAGTCATGCCGAGCTCTTCGCCGAGCGCGGTGAACAGCGCGCCCTCGCCGTAGGGGCGGATGGTGAGGTTGCCGCCCTGGAGCCATCCGTCGAAGTAGAGGAAGTCCGTGGTGGGCAGGTCGAGGGCGGCCACCTGCTCCTTGGCGTCGGCGAGGTGGTCGTCGAACCTCTGGAGCTCCTGATCGGCGCGCTCGGTGCGGCCGGTGGCCTCGCCGATCATCCCGAAGACGTCGCGCATGTTCCCGATGGGGTCGGCCGGGTCGGCGCCCAGGGTGGCGAGGACGGGCACGCCGCGCTCCTCGAGCTGGGCGATGATCTCGTCGTCGGCGCTGAAGGCCTCCACGACGACCAGGTCGGGGTTCTGCGCGTAGAGGGTGTCGAGGTCGGGCTCCTCGCGGCTGCCGATGTCGGTGACGCCCTCGGGCAGTTCCTCGGCGCTCACCCAGGTGCTGTAGCCCTCGGTGTCGGAGACGGCCACAGGGGTGACGCACAGGGTGAGGGCGTCCTCGACCTGCTGCCATTCCAGGACGGCGATGCGCTCGGCGGGCTTGTCGAGCTCGACCTGCCGGCCGACGCCGTCGGTGAGGGAGACCGGGTCGGTGGAGGTGGTCGTGGTGTCGTCGGCGCAGCTCTCGGAGGCGGGTGCGGCGACGGCCTCGGGCTCGGCCTCGTCGACGCTGGTGGTACCGCATGCCGTTGCGGCGAGGACGACGACGGCGGAGGCCGCGGTCGCGAGGTGGCGGAGACGGGTCATGGGTGGTTCTCTCTGCTCTGTTCCTGTGTGCTCGGGTGGTCCGAGGCGGTGGTGCGGGCGCGGGCCGTGTGCCGGCCCACGGGGTCGATGCGGAGCCGGCCGGTCCGGGGGTCCTGGGCGACCTCGACCCGGATGCCGTAGACCTCGCTGAGGTTCGGGGTGGTGAGGACCTCGGCGGGGTCGCCCGCGGCGCGGACGCGGCCGGCGCTCAGCAGGAGCAGCGTGTCGGCGATGCGGGCCGCATGGTCGAGGTCGTGCAGCACGACGCCGACGGCGACGCCGTGGTCCTCGGCGAGGTCGCGGATCAGGTCGAGGGTCTCGATCTGGTAGCGCAGGTCGAGGTGGTTGGTGGGTTCGTCGAGCAGGACGACGCCGGTGTTCTGGGCCAGGCAGGCGGCGAGCCAGACGCGCTGCATCTCGCCGCCGGAGAGCTCTCCGGCGGCCCGGTCGGCCATGTCCCGCACGCCGGTGGCGCCCATGGCGTGGTCGATCGCGCGGCGGTCCTCGGCGGAGAGGCCGGCGAAGCCGCGCCGGTAGGGGTGGCGTCCGAAGGCGACGACCTCGCTGACCGCCAGCCCCTCGGGGGTGGGGCGGGACTGGGAGAAGAGGGTGACCTCCCTGGCGAACCGGCGTGCGCTGAGCAGGGACACCGGGCGCTCGGGCTGCCCGTCGCGGCCGCCGAGGGTGACGTGGCCGTCGTCGACGCGGTGCAGTCGGGCCAGCGAGCGCAGGAGCGTCGACTTGCCGCTGCCGTTGGGCCCGACCAGGGCGGTCACCCGGCCGGCCTCCAGGGTGAGGGAGGCTCCGTGGACGACGGTGGACCTGCCGTAGCTCAGGACCAGCCCTTCCCCGCTCAGGGCGTGTGCGCGCGTCACGGCGCCGTGCGCGTCGCGCGCGCCGGTTCCGCGGCGGCCGCGGTGGAGGAGGGCCGCGGCAGGGCGTGGGCGGCGCCGGGAGCGGCGTGCGCGGGCCCCGTGAGCAGCGGGTTCGGCCGTGCGCACGCCAGCCCGCCCGCGCAGGAGATTAGGTTAGCCTTCACTCACTCAGGATAGGTACGGCGCCTCCGCGGCTGCAATCAGGACTTCCGGACTCCGGATACGGAATTCCGGTCAGCGGTTGCGCGAGGCGTGCCGAAGTACGTCCCCGGGGTGGTGCCCATCACGCGCCGGAAAGCGTCGATGAACGTGCTGGTCTGGGCGTATCCGAGGCGCTCGGAGGCGTCCTGCACCTCGCACCCCTCGCTGAGCAGTGTGAGCGCCCGGTGGATGCGCAGTGACTGTCGCCACTGCGCGAACGACAGGCCGGTGGCGGTGCGGAAGGCGCGGCTGATCGTGCGGGGGCTGACCCCCAGGTCGCGCGCCCACTCCTCCAGGGAGCGGTCGTCCGCGGGGTCGCGCAGCAGGGCCTCGGCGATCACGTCGGCCCGGGGGTCGCCCGGCAGCTGCAGGGCGAGTTGGGGGCGCGAGGGCTCCAGCACGTCGAACACGACCGCCTCGGCCCGCGCCCGCGCCCCGGCGTCGATGTCGGCGCGGGCCAGGTGGAGGAGCAACGACTCCAGGACCGGGGTCATCGCGATGGCCGTCGGGCCCTCGAAGGCGACCGGCGTGCGGTCCGGGGCGAAGAAGGCGGTGTGGAGTTCGGCCCCGGCCGTCAGCCGGCCGGCGTGCACCTCCCCCGTGGGGACCCACAGCCCGCACCCCTCGGAGACGGTGAAGACGCGGTCCCCGACACGGGCCGTCATGGCTCCGCGGCGCACCCACACGAGCTCGTGCGCGGGGTGGGCGTGCGGCTCCCACTCCGTGGGGGCGCCCGGGACGTGCGACTCCGCGATGATGACGAAGGGCGCGTCGGCGCCGCCCGGGAGCGCGGCGGCCTGCTTCACCAGGGTGCTCGGCTCGCGCCGCCAGGCCCCCAGGCCCGCGCCCCCACCGGGGGCCGGGGGCGGCCCGGAGGGGGGACGGCGTCCGGACGGATCCGTCCCGGTCGCGCTCACGGGCGGCCCGCCGGAAGCCCCCGTCGGACGGCACGGCTCCGAGGGGCCGGGGTCCCGGTCGCGGGGCGCGTCCCCGGCGGGGTCGCCCGGGGGGCGCGGACGGTGCGCCCCGGGAACGGAGAGATGGACGGCATGCCCCTATTGTCGCAGGCGGCGACGGGTGCGGCGTTCGGGGTGGCGCAGCGGCACGCCGATGCCCCGCGCGGTCCGCGGGGACGGCGGGGGCGGCGCACGCGCGCCGCGGGCTCTCCGAGGGGCCGTGGCAGGCCCTCGGGGCCTCTCCCCTCGCCCCCTTCTCCGTCGGCGGACCGGCCCCGGCTGCCCGCCGGTCCCGTGCGGCGCCTCCCGCGTCGGCGGTGGGACCGTTCGCGCGCCCCTCCCCCGAGGGGCCGCGACGGTGAGGTGCGCCTCTATCCCTGGAGCTCCTTCAGGCCCCGACCGATACGGATACAAGCGAGCACGCCCGCCACCACTCCGACCGCGACGAGGATGAGCGCCGCCCGCCCGACGGTGTCGGCCTCCCCCTCGACCGCGGCCTTGAGCATGGTCACCGCCCAGTAGCCCGGGGAAACGGGCGCGACGGCCTGCGCCCAGACAGGCATCATCGTGATCGGGGCCAGGGCTCCGCCCAACGCACTCACCGTCAGCGCACCGACGTCGCAGACGGCCGCGAGTTCGCCGTGGCTGCGCACGACGCCGGCCAGGGCCACGCCGATGGCCAGCAGGGCGAAGGACCACACGCAGACCGCCGACAGGATCAGCGCGAAGGAGCCGGTGACGGGCATGTCCACGACCTGGGCCCCGAAGACGATGAGGATCGTCTGTTGCACGACCAGCAGCACGAAGACGGGCAGCGCCTTGCCGATGAGCATCTCCACGACCGAGACCGGGGTGACCCGCATCCGGTTCCAGGTGCGCCATGTGCGTTCGGTCAGCAAGGCGGTGCCCACGACGGACAGGGAGAGCACGGAGAACATCACCAGCATGCCGATGACCGCTTGGGCCTCACCGCCCTGGGGAAGCGCGGCCCTGTAGAGCGGACTGAAGACGAGCATGAGCACCATCGGCATGATCAGGTAGCTGATCAGGTGGCCGGGGTCGCGCAACCGGAGTGTGGTGTTGTGGCCGACCAGCAGGGCCAGGCGGTGGGGAAGGTCAGTGCGCACGGGCCACCGCCTGGTAGAGGTCGTCGAGGGTGGGCCGGCGCAGGTCCACCGAACGCACGGGCTTGGTGGCCTCGACCAGCATCGTGGCCAGGGTGGCGGTGGGATCGGTCGTGGGGACGCACACCTCCTCGTCCTCGAAGGTGAGCCGGACCTCTCCGGGAAGACCGTGGAGCAGCTCACCGGCCTCGCCCCTGGCGATGACCCGCCCGTGGCGGGCGACGGCGATGCTGGCCCCCAGGTCGGTGAGCTCGGGGAGGTAGTGGGTGGTGTAGACGACCGTCGCCCCCGTCCGGGCGTGGTCGCGTACGACCTCCAACAGGGACTGGCGGGTTTCGGGATCCACACCCGCGGTGGGTTCGTCCAGGAGGAGGAGCGCGGGCCTGTGGACCATGGCGGCGGCGGCCTGGACCCGGCGCTGCTGGCCGCCGGAGAGGACCCCGACCCTGCGGTCGAGGAAGTCGGTGATCCGGAGGGCCTCGGCGATCTCGGAGACGGCCCGGCCGAGCTCACGCCGGCGCAACCCCTGCAGTCCCCCGAACAGCCGCAGGGTCTCACGGGGGGTGACCGTCGGGTACAGCGCGATGTGCTGGGGTGCGAGTCCGAGGAGGCGGCGTGCGGCGCCGGGGGCCTTTCCGTCGACGAGGACCCGCCCGCCGTCGGGGCGCAGAAGCCCGGAGACGATGTTGGCGAAGGTGGTCTTGCCTGCCCCGTTGTGCCCGACGAGTCCGACGATCTCACCCGGGCGGGCGACCAGAGTGAAATCGTCCAGAGCTTTGACCGACCCGTACCCCTTCACCAGTCCTAATGCCTCCAACATGTCACGCCCGCCCTTTCTGTCCGCTGTATAGAATCATTGTCTATGGTGTAAAGTATGCCCATGGGAAAGGCAAATCAAGAAAGACGGGAAGAGATCCTCTCCGCCGCTCTGCGCATCGCCGAGGACGGAGGTCTCGCAGCCATGTCGATGCGGGCGATCGGGGCCGAGGTCGGCTTGACGCCGATGGCCCTGTACGGGTACTTCGCGAGCAAGGACGAGCTGTTGGACTGGCTGGTCGGCCGGGTACTGCAGGAGGTGCCCCGGCCGGATCCGGAGGCGGACTGGCGCGAGCGGCTGCTCGCCTGCGCCCGCGGGGCCAGGGAGGCGGCGCACCGGTACCCGCGGACGTTCCCGGTGCTCCTGAACAGGCCCGTGGTGCTGCCGGAGGCGATGCGCGTGGTGGATCCCCTGTACGGCGCCCTGATGGACGCGGGGATCCCCCACGAGCGGGTGGCGGGCTGGGAACGCATGTTCAGCACGTTCGTGCTGGGCTTCGCCGTCTCGGAGGTGAGCGGCCGCTTCGGGGAGGGGAACCTCGGGACCCGGGAGCGGCGTGAGCGACTGGCCCCCCGGGAACTGCCGGCGCACCACCGTCTGGGAGAAGTGCTGGACCTCCCGGTCGACTGGGACGCGGAGTTCGAGGAGGGGCTGGCCAGACTGGTGGCGATGGTCGAGGCGGAGGGCACGGGGCCCGCATGAGCCGCCGGGCGACCGGGACCGCACGGTGTCGGCCCGGCCGCGCCCGGGCCGACGGGTCGGCTCCTCCCGGCGGAGGAGGGAGGCGGCGGACACCTGTCCGGCCGTGTCCGCCCTCACACGGGCCGACCCCGGGGCCTGCGGTAATGTGGACAGCCGTCGTCGCGCCGGCGTGCACGGGACCCGGGGTCCTCCCTCCGTCCCCTTTCCGTCCGCGCCCGTCGACGACCCGGCGGGACCGTTACCGGCTCCCCGCCATCCCCGTGCGGCACCTCTTGCGCCGGCAGTGAGACCGGGCGTCGTTCCCGGCGGCCTCCGCGCGCGCGGCGCACGGGCCTTCAGATGCCGGCCGCGGCGTGTCCCGGCCGGTGCTTCCATTCGAGGGGCTTCCTCTACTCCATGTTCTCCACTCTGCGCTCACGCGCGTCCGCGCGAGGCAGACGTTCCGATCCCTGGGTCATGGGCGTGACCAGCGTCTTCATGGTCGTTTTCGTCTCGGCGTCCTTGGCCTCCCCCGGCACGGTGGGCGCCGTCGTCGACGCGGCCTTCGTCTGGTCCGCACGCTGGTTCGGCGCCTACTGGCAGCTCCTGATGCTGGCCACCTTCGTCGTGATGACGATCCTGGCCTTCTCCCGCTACGGCAGGGTCCGCATGGGCGGGACCTCCTCGCCGGAGTTCGGCAGGTTCACCTGGATCGCGATGATCGTCACCACCCTGCTGGCCGCGGGAGGGGTGTTCTGGGCGGCGGCCGAGCCCATCGCCCACTACGCCTCCCCGCCGCCGCAGTACGCCGACCTGACGGGCGGGCCGGAGGGCGCGGCCTACGCGCTGGCGCAGAGCTTCGTCCACTGGGGCTTCATCGGCTGGGCGATCGGCGGAGCGCTGGCCACCCTGGTCATGATGCGCGGGGTCGAGAAGGGCATGCCCCTGCGCCCGCGCACCCTGCTGTGGCCGCTCCTGGGCGAGCGGGTGCGCACGCACTGGATCGGCGCGGTCGCCGACATCAGCTGCGTGATCGCCGTGATCGCCGGGACCGTGGGGCCCATCGGCTTCCTGGGCCTGCAGATCTCCTACATCTGCAGCCGGCTGTTCGGGCTGCCCGACACCTATCCCGTCCAGGCCCTGATCATCCTGGGCCTGACGGCGGTGTCCGCGGTGTCGGTGCTGAGCGGCCTGCACAAGGGCATCCAGCTGCTGAGCCGGGCCAACGTCTGGGTGGCCCTGGCCCTCATCGCCGCCATCGTCGGCATGGCCTCCCTGCCCTTCGTCCTGGACCTGTTCGTGCAGGCGAGCGTCGTGCACGCGCAGGAGTTCCTGCCGATGGCCCTGTACGGGGGCGACGAGCAGTGGCTCGGGTACTGGACGCTGTTCTTCTTCGGCTGGTTCCTGGGCTTCGGGCCCATGATGGCGGTCTTCTTCGCCCGCATCTCGCGGGGTCGCACCGTGCGCGACATCTACGTCGGCGCGACGGTGGTGCCCTCGGTGGTGACCATGGGCTGGTTCACCGCCCTGGGCGGGACCGGGATCTGGCTGGAGCAGCGCTCGCCCGGGACGATCACGGGCCCCTACGGCGAGGACGGCCTGCCCGCCGCGGCGCTGGCCATCCTGCAGGCGCTGCCGCTGACGGGGGCGCTGGGCGTGCTGATGGTGCTCGTGGCGCTGATCTTCCTGGCCTCCACGCTCGACTCGATGTCCTACGCCATCTCGGTCTCCAGCATGCACGCGGGCGAGCCCTCGGGCCTGGTCCGGGCGTTCTGGTGCGTGGGCATGGGCCTGGCCGCGGTCGCGCTGCTCCTGGTGGGGGACGGCGGCATCCAGGCCCTGCAGTCCTTCATCGTGGTGACCGCGGTCCCCGTGGGCCTGGTCATGCTGCCGACGCTGTGGACCACGCACCCGCTGCTGCGCGAGATGGCGGTCGAGCAGGGCATCGTCGCCCCGGGCCGTCCCTCCGGCGAAGCCGGGGACGGCGCCGCCCGCGAGCACGCCGAGGAGCCGGTGGCCTGACCGGCTCCGGGTCCGCGGGGAAGGGGTCTCCCTCTCCCGCGGGCCCGACCCGCCGCCCGTGTCCCGCCCGGCGGGCGGGGCACGGGCGGCGGGAGCACCGGGGCCGACCGCCGGGAGCCGGCCCCCCTTCCGGTCGCCCCGTCGGCGGCCCGAAAAGCCCTCAGGCGGGTTCGGCGGCGAGGGCGCGCCCGGCGGGGGTGCGGGTGTGGGCCCACGCGGGCAGGGCGGTCAGCGCCGCGACCGCCAGCAGGACGGCGAGCGCGGCGGTGAGCAGCCACGATCCCGGAGGCGTGATCATGAGGGGGCTGAAGAGCCAGTACAGGCCGATCCCGGCCGGGACGCCCACCAGCAGCGCGGGCACGGCGGGCAGGAGCTGTGCGGTGCACAGCGCCGTGACGACCTGGCCGGGCGTGGCGCCGAGGGTGCGGGTGATCCCCAGGGCACGCCGTGCCTGGACCGCGCCGCTCCATCCGAGGAACAGCGTGTTGAGCGCGGACAGCCCCACCACCACGAGGGTGACGCCCAGTAGTACCTGGCCGGTGCGGGTGTTCACCGCCTCCAGGGCGGGAGCGGTCGCCACGGTGCCGAGCGCCGTGCGGAAGCAGAGCAGTGCGGTGACCATGACACCGGTGGCGGTCAGGCCGAGGGCGGTCAGCGCCGCGCGCCCGGGCCGGCGGGCGAGCAGCCGGACGCCGACCAGGAGCGGGGTGGGCAGGTACGCCGTCACGGCGGTCAGACGCGGACGGTGCGTGGGCGGGTGGGCCGACTCGGCCAGGGTGTGGACGGTGCTGGTGCGCGCGGTGCGAAGAACGGGACCGAGCGTCCCGCCGAGGACGACCAGGCCGGCGAGGAGGACCGCGGCGACGACCATGCCGGTGCTCGGGGGGACGACGGCGTTGAGCAGCCCGGCGCTGGGATCGGCCAGCTCGGGCGCGGCCAGGGTTCCGAGGGCCAGACCGAGAACGGCGGCCAGGGCGGTCAGCAGGAGGTACTGCGCCGAGAGGACGGCGGCGACGGCGCCGGGACCTGCCCCGACGGCCTTGAGCAGACCGGCTCGCCGGTGGTCGCGGGTGGCGCGTACGGCGGCCAGCGCGGCGACGGTGACGATCGCGGACGCGGCGAGCAGCCAGCCGCCGACGACCAGGGTGGGCTGGGTGTTCCTGACCATGATCATGTCGGAGGTCAGGACGGTCCGCCAGGTGTGGGTGTTGACCCAGGCGTCCCCCCTGAGCTCGGGGGTGAACACGGTCTCGCGCCAGTGGACGACCGCTGCGGGATCGGTCAGCCCCACGTGGATCAGGTGCACGCCGGGGGTCCCGCCCGCCGCCTCCCGGGCGTCGGCCGTGGTGAACCAGATCCTTCCGCCCCGGTCGCTCGTCCCCGGCCCCTGGGCCCAGTTGCTCCACGGGTACACCGGGGTGGCCGCGCTGATCGCGGTCCCGACGACCGGGTAGTCGCGCCCGTCGACGGTGACGCGGTCGCCGACGCGCACGCCGAGCACCTGCGCGAAGCCGCGTTCGACCACCGCCCCGCCCGGACGTACCCAGGTCCCGGAGGTCACCAGCGGCCGGTCGACGGCGGACGGTGCGCTCTCGCGCCCCTCGACCGAGGTGTCCGCGGTACGGCCGTGGGCACGGACGGTGGTGTCGTACGCGAAGACCGGGTCGGCCTGCGCCGCCACACCGGGCAGGCCGGCGATGGTTCCGGCCAGGTCGGAGGGGTCCTCGGCCGTGGTGATGGCGGTGATGTCGGGTCCGGCGGTGGCCTCGCGGGTCTGCGCGTACCCGTTGGCCACGGCGTTGTCGGCCGCCAGCCCGAGGGTCAGGGAGGCGGTGGCGACGGTGACGGCGAGCAGGAGCATGACGGCCTCGCCCGGCCGGCGGCGCAGGTCGCGCGTGACCAGGCGCCACGTCAGCAGCAGACGTCCCATGGTCAGCCCTCCCAACCCAGCAGCGCGCCGAGTCCCGGGCCGCCGTCGCCGCCCAGGCGGGTGTCGGCGACCGGCGCCCCGTCCCTCAGGGAGACGACGCGGTCGGCCGTGGCGGCGACGCGCTCGTCGTGGGTGACCACGACCAGGGTCTGGCCGGCCTCGCGCAGTTCACCGAAGAGGCGGAGGACCTCGTGGGTCGCGGCGCTGTCGAGGTTGCCGGTGGGCTCGTCGGCGAGGACCACCAGGGGTTCGTTGACCAGGGCGCGGGCGATGGCCACCCGCTGCCGCTGCCCGCCGGAGAGCTTCGAGGGCAGGTGCCGGGCCCGGTCGGCGAGCCCCACCCGGTCCAGGAGCTCGGCGGCGCGGCTGCGGGCGGTGCGCGGCGGGGCTCCGGCGAGCAGCGCGGGCAGCTCGACGTTCTCCGCCGCGGTCAGCTCGTCCATGAGGTGGAACGTCTGGAAGACGAAACCGACGGCGCGCCGCCGCATCCGGGCCAGCGCTCCTTCGCCGAGGTGGTCGATGCGCCGCCCTCCGAGCCACACCTCGCCGTCGGTGGGCCGGTCCAGGCCGCCGAGGAGCTGCAGCAGCGTCGACTTGCCGCAACCGCTGGGCCCGGTCACGGCGAGCGTCTGCCCGGCGGGGACGTCGAGGTCGACCCCGTCGACGGCCCGCACCAGATTCTCGCCCCGCCCGTAGGTCCGGGACAGGCCGACCGCGCGCAGCGCCGGCCCGTCCGGGGCGCCGGGGCCGCGGCCCGGCGGGGCCGTGCCGGGTCTGTCGTCCGCGCCCCCTCGGGGTGACCGGCCCCTGCCCCGCTGACCGTTTCCGCTCATCCGCCTGCTCCGCCCTTCGTCCGCGGGGCGCGGGCGGACCAGGTCCGCTCACACGCCTCCAGCCAGCGCAGATCGGCCTGCAAACGGAGGGCGACGCCCTCCAGGAGCAGTCCGGCCTCCGAGTCCGTGTCGTGAGCGAGGGCGGCGTGCTGGGCCTCGGCGAGGTGGCGCATCAGCTCCCGGCGCCTCGTCTCGACGAGCGCGAGCGGATCAGCCAGGCCGGACTCGGCGGCGGCCACCAGCTTCAGGTGGAACTCCGTCACGTCCGCCCGGGGGCCCGGGGTCTGTGCCATCCACGCGGCCACCCGCTCCTGCCCGGACGCGGTCAGTGCGTACACCTTGCGCCGCGGCCCGCGCACGGGGGTGTCCTCGCGCTCCTGGACGACCAGGCCCGCCTTCTCGAGCCGGGTGAGGGTCACGTAGACCTGCCCGGCGTTGAGGGACTCCCCGAGCGGTCCGAGCGCCGACACCAACCGTCCACGCAGGTCGTACCCGTGCGAGGGCTCCTTGGCCAGCAGCGCCAGCACCACGTCCTGCACGGACCACTCTCCTCTTCGACGTCTCAATAGATAGCGGTTATCCAAAAGGGCGTCAAGCCGTCCCGGTCCCGTTCCCGGCCGGGGCCGCCACGGCACGCGGCGCCCCGGAGCGGGCGATGACCCCGATACGGCGCCCGCCGTCCTTCGCGCCCCGGACCCCGCAGGCCCCGACCGCCGGAGGGCCGGCGCCGTCACGAGCGGGGCGGCGCGCCGGACCGGACCAGGGCTCGCGCCAGGTCGGCGGTCTGCGACAGGGCGTCGATCGGGAGCGGCTGGACGGCGAGGGCGCCCTCGTGCAGCACGAGCAGCCGGGTGGCGAGGGCGGCGGGGTCCGGGAGGTCCGCCGCGGCGGCGAGTTCCCCGAACAGGTTCAGCAGCCACAGCTTCTGGTCCGCGGCGATGCGGTGCGCGGGATGCGCGGGGTCGGGGAGTTCGGCGAGCGCGTTGGTGAACGCGCATCCGCGCGCGTTGGCCCCGCTCCAGGTCCGCAGCGCCTCGAAGGGCGCCGTGACGGCGTCGAGGGGGTCGTCGCAGGCGTCGACGGCGGCGCGGACGAGGGAGCGCCAGCGCCGGTCGCGTTCTGCGAGGTAGACCGCCACGAGGCGGTCCTTCGAGCCGAACTGGTTGTACAGGGTCCGCTTGGTCACGCCCGAGTGCTCGGCGATCAGGTCCACCCCGACCGCCGTGATCCCGCGGTTGTAGAACAGCTCCTCGGCCGCCGCCGCGATACGGCGGCCCGCCGGTGACACGGGCCGTGCTTCCTGCATCGATCACCCTCTCTGTCCGGTACGCCGTGACAGAAGTTTACAGATCGGTGTACCGTGGTAGGTCTTCACCGATCGGTATACCCATGAGGAGGTTCAGACGATGGACGTGGCCGGGACCATGCGTGCCGTACGGATCGCGGAGCACGGAGGACCGGAGGTCCTCGAACTCACGGAGGTGGCCGTGCCCGCCCCCCGGGAGGGCGAGGTGCTGGTCCGGGTCGGCTCGGTGGCGCTCAACAACACCGACCTGTGGACCCGGGCGGGCGCCTACGGCCGCCCGGGGAACCCGGAGGCGCTGTCGGGCTGGCGGGGCCCGATCGATTTTCCGCGCGTCCAGGGCGCCGACGTGGCCGGGCGGGTCGCGGCCGTGGGCCCCGGCGTGGACGAGGGCCTCGTCGGCCGCCGGGTGGTCGTCGACCCGGCGATCTACGACGCCGGGGGACCGGACGCGAACCCGGTGGGCCTGATGGGGAGCGAGCGCGACGGGGGCTACGCCGAGTACGTGACCGCCCCGGCCGGACAGGCGCACGACGTGACGGAGTCCCCGCTCACGGACGACCAGCTCGCGGCGCTGCCGACCGCCTACGGCACCGCGCTGGGCATGATCGAGCGGGGCCGGATGCGGGAGGGGGACACCGTCCTGGTGTCGGGGGCCTCCGGCGGCGTCGGCCTCGCGCTGGTCCAGATCGCCCGGGCGCGCGGCGCGAGAGTGGTCGCCGTCAGCAGCGGGTCCAAGATCGGCGCGGTGCGCGAGGCGGGCGCGCACGAGGTCGTCGACCGCGCGGGGAACGTCGTGGAGCAGGTCCGCGCCGCCGCCCCGGAGGGCATCGACGTCGCACTCGACGTGGTCGCCGGGGACCTGCTGAACGAGGGGCTGCCCCTGCTGCGCGAGGGCGGCCGGTGGGTCGTCGCCGGCGCGCTCGGCGGGTACGACGCGTCCTTCGACGTGCGCCGGCTCTACCTGCACAACGCGCAGCTGATCGGCTCGGCCATGCACACGCCCACGCACTTCGACCTCCTCATGGACCTGGCCCGCCGGGCCGCGATCCGGCCCGTGGTCGCCGCGGCGTTCCCGCTGGAGCAGGCCGCCCGCGCGCAGGAGGAACTCGCCCGCCGGGGGCACGTCGGGAAGATCGTCCTGCGCCCCTGACGGGACGCCCGCCCGGGACGGCGGGCGCTCGACAGGGGCGCCCTCCGGGCGGCCGCGCAGGCCCCCGGCCGGCTGCGCGGGCACTCCCCCGCGCCTGCCGCCGGGCCGCCCGGGCGGGCCTTGTCGGGCATCCGCCCGGGACCTCGCCGGCGCCACCGCTAGAGTCACTGTCATGGACCGGCGCACCCCGACGCGGCGGCACCGCATCCTCGCGGTGCCGTTGATCGCCCTCGTGGTCATGTGCTTCGTCTGCGCCCTGTGCCACAGCACGGGGACGGCCGCCCAGCCCGCGTCCGCCGCGGCCGCCGCCGACTGCCCGGAGCAGACCCGGGGGTCCGCGTCCGAGGCCCCGGCCGCGCAGGCCGCGCACCCGTGCGAGGCGGCGGAGGGACACGGACTGCCCACCGCGCCGCCCCTGTTCCTCCTCGCCCTCGGCGCCCTCCTGGTCTGCGCGCTCCTGTCGGCCCCGCGGCCGGGCCCGGCGGCGCGCCCCGCCGATCGCACGCCCCACGCTCCCCACGGGTACGGGCTTTTGACGCTGCTCTGCGTCCAACGGGTCTAGAACACGGTCACCCCGCCCCTCCGCGCGCCCCGCGCGGAGGCTGTCCTGCCGCGCCCCGCGCGGCCCCTTCACGTGACCGTCTCCCGGGCGCGCTCCGCCGCGCCCCCGCAACCCCAGGACAACCGCATGAGCAAGAACCTCGGCATCACCCTCGGCCTGATCATGGTCGCCGTCATCGGCCTCGGCCTCCTCCTCGTCCTCGACGACCGCGGCGGCGCCCCGACCGCCCGAGGCGTCCCCGCAGGCCCGGAGGGCACGCCCACCGCGCCCGCCGGGCTCCTGGTGCGGGAGGACAGCCGCTACCTCGACCGGGTGGAGGACTCCCCGGTGACGGTCGTGGAGTTCCTCGACTTCGAGTGCGAGGCCTGCCGGGCCCAGTTCCCGGTGATGGAGCGGATCCGCGAGGACTACGACGGGCGGATCAACACGGTCATCCGCTACTTCCCCATGCCCGGGCACACCAACTCCGAGCCCGCCGCCGCGGCCGTGGAGGCCGCCGCCCAGCAGGGCGCGCTGGAGGAGATGTACGTCCGGATGTACGAGACCCAGGCCGAGTGGGGCGAATCCCGGGAGTCCCAGGCCGGGGTGTTCGCCGGCTTCGCCGAGGATCTGGGCCTGGACACGGACGAGTTCACCGGGACCGTGGAGGACCCGGCCACGCTGGAGCGCGTGAGGTCCGACTTCGAGGACGGCGTCGCGCTCGGAGTACGGGGCACCCCGACCATCTTCGTCAACGGCCGCCCCACCCCGAGCATGCCCGGCTACGAGGCGCTCTCGGCCATGATCGACGCGGAGCTGGAGGGATGAGCGCCCCTGCCCCGTCCCACCCCTCCGCGGCCCCTCCGCCCGGGGCGGCGGTACCCGTCATCAGCCTGCCCCTGCCCTGGCTGCTCGCCGTGGGCGGCGCCGTCGGGCTCCTCGCGTCGACGGCTCTGCTGGTGGAGAAGATCCGGGTGCTGGCCGACCCCGGGCACGTGCCAGCGTGCAGTCTCGACCCGGTGCTCTCCTGCGGCACCGTCATGGCCACCCCGCAGGCCGAGGTCTTCGGGATACCCAACCCGGTCGTCGGTGTGGCCTCCTTCGCCGTGGTCACCACCGTCGGGGCGGCGCTGACCGCCGGGGCACGACCGCACCGGTGGTTCTGGCTCGGACTCCAGGCCGGCGTGCTGGCCGGCGCCGTCTTCGTGCACTGGCTGATCTTCCAGAGCCTGTACCGCATCGGCGCCCTGTGCCCCTACTGCATGGTCGTGTGGGCGGTGACGATCCCGGTCTTCTGGTACGTCACCCTGCACAACGTGCGCTCCGGGCACCTGCCGACGCCCCGGTGGCTCTCCGGTCCGGTCGGCCTGCTGGCCCGCAACCACACCGTCGTGCTCACCGTGTGGGCGCTGGTGGTGGTCGGCGCGGTCGGCCAGGCGTTCCGGGACTACTGGTCGACGCTCCTCTGAGCTTCTGCGCCGGCCTCGGGAGGCGCCGGAGCCGGGCCCGGGCGTGCCGGGAGGCCACCGCTGCGACCGCACCCCGGGACGGCGGGAGCACCCCGGGAACCGGCGCTCCCGACGCCCTCCCGGGCGTGACGCGCCGGGAGCGCCCCGTCGCGGCCCCCGGCCGTGCGGCCGGGGGCCGCGCCGTCGCATGGAGGCGCCCGTGGACCTTTTCGGCGAGCCGGTGGCCGGGCCCGCCCCGCGTGGGCGCGCAGTCCGTCCCCCCGCCGGTGCGGAACGGTTTCTCGCCGTGTGCCGGAAGGGGCGTGTTTGAGCCGTGGTCCTCGTGGCAGGGGATGGGGGACGGCTTGCGACGCCGTCGCCGGGAGCGGGAGGCCGCCGACGTGCCCTCGCAGGCCTTGGGGGAGCGCCTCGGGCGCGTCGGCGGCCCGCTCCCATGACTCCTGCGTCAAATGTCTTTTTTATGGCAATTTAAAACTAAAAGTTACCTCTATCCATTTTAGCCCCCTTCCTGAGGGAAGGATGGAGACGGCACTCGAATGCCCTGTTCTGCCGTCGCGGCAGTGACATACAAGGCGAACTTTCAGGGGGTCCCTCTTGTCCGTCACCGATACCGACGCGCTTCCCGACAGCTCCTCCTCCGACAGCAGACCCCTGATCCCGGCGCCACGCCGACCGGGACCGGGCGAACAGGACCCGGGCGAGGCCCTCCTGCGACAGCTCAAGGCCCTCGACGAGGACGACCCCGGGGCGTGCGCGCTCAGGGAGCAGGTCGTGGCCCACTACTCGCCGGCCATGAAGCGGATCGCGCACCGCTACGGGGGCCGCGGCGAACCGGTGGAGGACCTCTACCAGACGGCGATGGTGGGGCTGTGCAAGGCCATCCGCGGGTTCGACCCCGCACGGGGCGTGCCCTTTCTGGGCTACCTGATGCCGACCGCTTCCGGCGAGGTCAAGCGCCACTTCCGCGACCACACCTGGGCCGTGCGGGTGCCCCGGTCGGCCCAGGAGAACCGGATCCGCCTGCACCAGGCCCGGCAGGAGATGACCCAGGCACTGGGGCGCACCCCCACCTGCGACGAACTCGCGAGCAGGCTGGCGATGACCCGCGAGCAGGTGGACGAGGTCCGCCAGGTCTCCGACCTCTACCGGGCCCTGTCGCTGGACGCCCCCGACGGCTCCGAGGCCGACGGGGAGGTCACACCCTCGCTGGAGGAGCACCTGGGCTGCGAGGACCTCCTCCTGGACCTGGTGGTGGACCGGGAGGCGCTGAAACCGGCCCTGGCCCGCCTTCCCGAGCGCGAACGCCACATCCTCATGCTGCGCTACTTCCACGACCACACCCAGACCGAGATCGCCGAACGGCTGGGCTACTCCCAGATGCACATCTCCCGACTGCTGCGGGGGACCCTGGACCAGCTGCGCAAGGACCTGGGCCTGGACACGGCCGCCTGAGGACCGCCACGGGAGGACGCGGGGCCCACGGCTCCCGCGTCTCCCGACGGGAGACACGCCGGGAGGTCCCGGCGACCGCCTCCGGCCCCGTCGGCGTGGAAACGGCACCGCCACGGCGGGAACCGGCCCGGCGCGTTTCCGGGGCCTCCGTTCGGCTGCCGCCGGCGGCCGACATCCGTCACGGGCTCCGCCCCCGAAGGGTTTCCGCGGCCGTGCCCGGGGCTGGAACGCGCCCGAGCAGGGCGGGGATCCGCGGCCGTCGCGCACGGCGGTGTGTACCTCCCGGCGGGTCGGGGCAGTGGGGGTCCTGGCCGAAGAGACCGAGAGACCGAGAGACCGAGGAGGTTGTCATGGCCGAGCCGGAGAGCCCGCTCAAGGACAAGAACTACAACCTGGTCTGGGCCGTGCACCAGTCGCTGGAGAACGTGTGGCGCCTGGAGGGCTACATCGAGGACGCCGAGCGCCAGGGCGACGAGGAGCTCGCCCGCTGGTTCCGCAGGATCCAGGAGAACAACCAGAAGGCCGGCGACCAGGGCAAGAGGTTGCTCGTCGAACGCCTCACCGAGGAGAACGGCTGAGCCTCCGCCCACGGCCGCGCCCGGACGCGGGAGGGCGCCCACGGTCCGGGCCGGGGCGCCCTCCCCTCGTCCGTGGTCGCGCACCGGTCGGCGCGGAACGCCGGGCGGCCGCCGGGTTGCGTGGGAGCGGGCACGCGGCTCGCGGCCCGACGTGACCGGTCGCCCCCGTCCGGGCTCCACGGGTACCGGCCCGCCGATCGCCGGCCGGGCGGTCGTCGGGACGGGCCGGGCACCGGGCACGACCGCGGGGCCGCCCGCGCCGCACTGCCGGGGCGGACCCCACCCCCTTTTCTTGAACGTTCGATCCAGTTAGGTTACGGTGGAGCCATGGCAAGAACCCGTGAGTTCGACACCGAGGCGGCCGTGGGCCGCGCCATGGAGCTGTTCTGGACGCGCGGCTACGAGGCGACCTCGGTACGCGACCTGACCCAGCACCTGGGGGTCGGTCAGGGATCCCTGTACGCCGCGTTCGGCGACAAGCACGGCCTGTACCGGGCCGCGCTGGAGCACTACCGCTCCACCCTCGCGGCGGCAGCCCTGCGCAGCCTGCAGGAGGGGGCGGACGTCCGCTCGGCGGTCCGGGGGCTGCTGGCGGAACGGGTGCGCATCGCCGTGGAGCACGACGGCAGGGGCTGCCTGATGGTCAACGCCGCCTGCGAGCGCCTGCCGGAGGAGCCGTCCGTCCGGCGCATCGTGCGGGACGTGCAGGACGCGAGCCGTGAGGCGCTGGCCGAGGTGCTGTCGGTCGCGGCGGAGCGGGGCGAGATCTCGGCGCGGCACGACCCGCACACCCTCGCCGCCTTCCTCATCACCTTCCTCAACGGGCTGCTGGTCTCCGCCAAGGTCACGCCGGACGCCGGCGCCCTCGAGCCCCTCGTGGAGGTCGCACTGGCCTCCCTCGACTGACTGCTTCATGCCCCGAATCTGTATCGTACGGTCAAGAAAAGCGCCGGAGGCCGCGAGCACGCGACCGCCGATCCCTCGCCACCGACAACCGAGGAGGACCCGTGTCCCCTGCCCCCACCCGGAGTACGCCCCTTCTCGGCGGCAGCCGCTGGAACACCTTTCCCGAGGACGGCGCCGCCCTGACCGCCCGCGAACTCCTCACCGCGACCGAACCGCTGCTGCGGGGCGTCATCGACGCCGGCGGCCTCACCGGAGCCGACCGTCCGGTCCTGGAGGCCCAGATCCGCGCGACGCTCGCCCTCGGCACCCGGGAGTCCTCCCTGCCGCTGGCCGTCGGCCCGGACAGCGCCTCGGCAGTACGCGAACTGGGCGCCCAGGCCGGGACGATCGGCCGGGAACTGGCCTCCTGGACCGCCGCGGCCCTGAAGGGGCTGCTCACCGACCCGGTACCGCTGCCCGCCGGACCGCTGGTCGTGCGCAGCCACTGCTACGGCCACCTGCTCACCGCTCCCGCGGCCGACCTCCTGCTCCGCGGCCCGCGCGGCGGGCCCGTCGCCATGCAGCTCTACAACGAGTGGCTGCACCAGGTCGTCCTGCTCCGCGACGCCCTCCTGCCCTTCACCAACTGGCAGGACGTGCCGCTCCTGATCACCCCGACCGGACTGCGGCACACCGAACCGGCCCGCGACGCCTTCCTCACCGAACTCCTGGTCCGTCGGATCAGGCATGCCGGCATCGTGGCCTTCGCCCGCCATGGCGTCACCGGCGCCGGCGGCCCCGCCGGCTACGGCTTCGAGGCGGGCGGCGGCACCGCCCTGCCCGCCGTCCTCGACCGTCCGCCCCTGACCGCGCCCCGGCACCTGCTGACCTGGCGCCCCTCCCCGACCGCCGGCGAACCCGTCACGTACGTCGCCGAGGAACAGGACTACTACGCCGCACCCCGCACCCCCGTCGAGGACCTGCCGCCCGCAGACACCGCGCCGGGGCCGCTCACCGCACGCACCGTCACCGGGCCGCCCGTCGACGGGACGCGCACCGCCCGCATCGAGGTCACCGGCGACGGCGCCACCGTCCGCGTCGATCTCGGCCAGGCCCTGCGCGGCCACCGCTACGCCCACCGGCCGACCCCCGCGGCGGACGACGCGCCCCCCGGAACCGGGTCCCGCGCCACGGCGATCTGGTCCGCGCTGAGCGCACCGGGGCTGGTGTGGACGCGGGCGGGCGAGACGACCCTGGACGCCCACGGGCAGAACGACCTCGTCGTCCTGGCACTGCTCGGCCGGCTCTACCCAGAGAACGTCACCCTGCACCCGGTCCGCGGCTCCGCGGCCCGGGACGCCGGGGCCGGCGCCGGCCCGGGACGCCTGGTGGTCCTCACCGGCCCTCCCCGGACACGCTGACACCCGCACCGAGCAGTGCGCACAGAAAAGGAAAAGGGAGAGAACATGATGTTCGACCATGACGGAACGCACCTCCGCACCGGCCGTGCCGCCGTCAACGGAACGAGTCTGCACTACCGGACGGCCGGGACCGGCCCCGCCGTGGTACTGCTGCACGGCGTGCCCAAGACGGGCTACCACTGGCGCCACCTCGTCCCGAAGCTGACGCCCCACCACACCGTCGTCGTGCCCGACCTGCGCGGTCTCGGCGACTCCGCCCGCCCGGCGGACGGCTACGACTCCGCGACGATGAGCGACGACATCGCCGGACTGATGGCCCACCTCGGACACGAGGCATACGCGGTGGCGGGAGAGGACTGGGGTGCGGTGATCGGCTACCAGCTCGCCGCGCGCCACCGCGACCGCGTCACCGCCCTCGTGTTCGCCGAGGCCCTCTTCCCCGGATTCGGCTTCGAGGACCACACCGCGCTCACACCCGAGAACGTCTCCAGCGGCATGCACCTGTGGCACCTGGGCTTCTACTTCCAGCCCGACGTGCCGGAGATGCTGATCAGCGGGCACGAGCGCGAGCTGATCACCCACATGATCAAGTCCGAGCGCAGCCACCCCGACACCGCCACCCCCGACGCGGTCGAGGAATACGTGCGCTGCTACTCCATGCCCGGCGGCATCCGCGCGATGCTCTCGATCTACCGGGCGATGCTCGTCGACGCCGAACAGAACCGGCAGGCCGCACAGAAGAGACTGGACATCCCGGTCCTGGCGCTCGGCGGGTCCGCGTTCATCGGCGAGCGCAACGAGTCCCAGATGCGGCTCATGGCCCACGACGTCACCGGACACGTCTTCGACGCCGGCCACGATCTGGCGGAGGAAGTGCCCGACGAGATGGCCGGTGTCGTCCTCCCGTTCCTGGGCGCGCACGTGTGACCGCGCCCGACCGATGAGCGGAGACGGCCCGCGTGCCGTGGATCCCCGGCCCGAGCGGTTCTGCCCGGCCCCCCACGCCGGCTCCGCGGCCCCTCATTCCTTCCGCCGGTTCGGTTCGGCGCGGCCCCGGGTCCCGCCGGACCTCCGGGCGACCACGGGGACGAGGAGGGCCGTCGCCATCGCCGGCACGCCGATCAGGGCCATGGAGAACGGGATCGCGCCCGGCGCCGGCAGGTCGTTCGCCGCGACGACGAGGCCGGGGAGCAGGACGCTCCCCACCATGGACGAGGTGAACATGAGGGAGTTGGCCGTCTGGTTGTCCTCGACGGTCTCGGCGATCCACTTCAGGATCGCGGGGAGGACCGGCGCGAGGAAGAACCCGCAGACCGCGTAGGCGGCGGGCGCCAGGGCCGTGCGCGCCCCGGTCCTCCGGGAGGGCGGGGCGCGCATGGCGGAGGCGGAGCAGGCCGGGGCGCCCGAGCCGACCGCGGCCGCGCTCCCGGCACGGACTCCCGCCCCGGCCCGGGGGCGCCGGGGTCCGCGCCGGGCGATGGCGGGGAATCAGGAAAAAGTTCGGCGGACCGTGTCGAGAACCCGTGGCCCGCTCCGTCCCCGTGGTGAACGCGACCACAATGGGTCGCACCAGCACCGAGGAGAAGCACGATGGCCAAGTACCTGCTGCTCAAGCACTACCGTGGCGCCCCGACCGCGGTCAACGACGTGCCCATGGACCGGTGGACGCCGGAGGAGATCTCGGCCCACATGCAGTACATGCAGGACTTCGCGGACCGGCTCGAGGAGAGCGGCGAGTTCGTGGACGGTCAGGCGCTCGCCCCCGAGGGGACGTTCGTCCGCTACGACGGCGAGGGGCGCCCGCCCGTCACCGACGGCCCGTTCGCCGAGACCAAGGACCTCATCGCCGGCTGGATGGTGATCGACGTCGACGGCTACGAACGCGCCGTCGAACTGGCCGGGGAGCTGTCGGCCGCCCCCGGGGCGGGCGGGGAGCCGATCCACGAGTGGCTCGAGGTGCGCCCGTTCCTGACCGCCCCGCCCACCATCACGGAGTGACCCTGTGGACGAGCTCCTCCTCCGGAGCCTGACGCCGAGCGTGCTCGGGATCCTCGTCCGCCGCGGAGCCGACTTCGCGGCGGCCGAGGACGCCGTCCAGGACGCGCTGGTCGAGGCGGTCCGCACCTGGCCGTCCGACCCGCCGCGTGACCCCAAGGGGTGGATGGTCACCGTGGCCTGGCGCCGGTTCCTCGACGCGGCCCGGACCGACACCGCCCGCCGGAGGCGCGAGGCCCTCCTCGGAGAGGAACCGGCCCCGGGCCCGGCGCCCGCGGTGGACGACACCCTCCAGCTCTACTTCCTGTGCGCCCACCCGTCGCTGACGCAGGCTTCCGCCGTCGCGCTCACGCTGCGCGCCGTCGGCGGGCTGACCACCCGCCAGATCGCCCGGGCCTACCTGGTGCCGGAGGCGACCATGGCCCAGCGCATCAGCCGGGCCAAGCGCACCGTCTCCGACGTGCGCCTCGACCGCCCCGGCGACGTCGCCACGGTCCTGCGCGTCCTCTACCTGGTCTTCAACGAGGGCTACTCCGGCGACGTCGACCTCGCCGCCGAGGCCATCCGCCTCACGCGCCGGCTCGCGGCGGCGATCGACCACCCGGAGGCAGCGGGACTGCTGGCCCTCATGCTGCTGCACCACGCCCGGCGCGCCGCCCGGACCGCGCCCGACGGGAGCCTGGTGCCACTCGCCGAGCAGGACCGCGGCTCGTGGGACACCGCCTCGATCGCCGAGGGCGTCCGGATCCTGCAGGCGGCCCTGGCCCGCGACCGGCTGGGCGAGTTCCAGGCCCAGGCCGCCATCGCGGCGCTGCACGCCGACGCGCCCACGGCGGAGGAGACCGACTGGGTGCAGATCGTCGAGTGGTACGACGAACTCGTACGCCTGACCGACAGCCCGATCGTGCGGCTCAACCGCGCGGTGGCCGTGGGCGAGGCCGACGGTCCGCGCGCCGGCCTGGCGGCGCTCGCGGACCTGGACGTCTCACTGCCCCGCCACCGCGCGGTGGCCGCCTACCTCCACGAGCGCGACGGCGACCCGGCGACAGCGGCGCGGCTGTACGCCGAGGCCGCCCTCAAGGCGCCCAACCTCGCCGAGCGCGACCACCTCACCCGCCGGGCCGCCCGTCTCAACGCCCGAGGGGGACGTTGAGGGCGGGCCCGGACCGGACGCGACGAGCGGTCGGTAGGGTCGCGGTCATGGCCCCCACGGGAAGCGGGCGCACACGGTCGCCCATGGCCGTCAGGGAGCTCGGGCGGTGTCCCTGCCCAGCGGCTGCGCCGACCGGGCCCTCAGACATGGAACGGCACGGTGGTGACGACGATCTTGGGCCGCTCGCGCAGTGCGCGCCGGAGCCGGACCGCGATGCGGTCGTGGAGGACCCGGTGCCACCAGCGCAGGGGCACGACCTCGGGAAGGATCACCGTGATCGTCAGGTCCGGTCGCTGGGCGTGCAGAGCCTCGATGTAGTTCACCAGAGGGGCGATGATCGTCCGGTAGGGGCACACCACCACCTCCAGGGGCAGGTGGTCGCCCCAATGCCGCCAGTACCCCGCCATCCTCTCCGCCTCCTCGTGGGAGGGGCTGAGATGAACGGCCAGAACGGGCTGCTGAAGCGAAGCTGCGTAGGCCAGGGCACGGATGTTGGCCAGGTCCAGGGTCTCCACGGGAACCACCGACAGGTGGTGGATCTCCTCGGGCGTCTCCTCGGCCTCCTCGGCACCCGGGTCGCCACCGCCCATGCCCCGCTTCTCCGGTCGCCCGGGCTCCGGAGGCGGAGCCGCTGAGGGGCAGAGGGTCGCACGAACGGTGTTTCCGGGAAGGGCGGCGCTGTGCGGACGCAGCCGCAGCGCACGCCCGACGGCGTCGTAGTGGGCGCGGATACGCAGGGCCAGGACGACGAACGCCGCGACCGCCACGAGCGCCACCCACGCGCCGGAGGTGAACTTGGCGATCGCGGCGGTCACGAACACCGCGGCGCACATGAGTGCCCCCGTGGCGTTGAAGACGAGGCTCTTGCGCCAGTGTCGGGCACGTGAGCGCCACCAGTGCACCACCATGCCGCTCTGGGAGAGGGTGAAGGCCAGGAAGACCCCTACTGCGTACAGGGGGATCAGGTCCGTGGTGTTCCCGCCGAAGGCGGCGAAGATCAGGGCCGCTGCGGCCGAGAGCAGGAGGATGCCGTTGCTGTAGGCCAGCCGATCGCCCATGCGCATGAACACGCGGGGGGCGTGGTGGGTGCGCGCCAGCAGGGACAGCACCCGGGGGAAGTCGTTGTAGGCGGTGTTCGCGGCCAGCAGCAGGACGGCGGCGGTGCTGGCCTGGACGAGAACGTACACGGGGCCGGTGCCGAAGGAGTGCCGGGCCAGTTGGGAGAGCACCGTCTGCCCCGGATCAGGGATCGTGCCGGTGACCAGGATGAGCGCCGTCATCCCGCCGAAGAGCGCCAACAGCACACCGACCACCCAGGTCAGGGCGGTGCGCGCGTTGCGCCACTCGACGGGTCTGAATGCCGGGACCGCATTGGTGATGGCTTCGATCCCGGTCAGGGCGGTGGCTCCGGAGGTGAAGGCGCGAAGGACCAGGAGGAGGGTGACACCTGTGGTGGCGTCGACCCGGGGCGTGGGCGCCGGCGGGAAGCCCCGGAGTGCGGCCTCGACGAGTCCGACCGCGATCACGGCGGCCACGGAGAGGACGAAGACGTAGGTGGGGGCCGCGAAGAGGATCCCCGCCTGGCGCACGCCGCGCAGGTTCCCTGCCAGGAGCAGGGCGATGAACCCGAGTCCGACGGGCACGGTCGCCGCGCTGAGCGAGGGCAGGGCGGAGGTGATCGCCGCGATGCCCGCGGCGATGGACACCGCGACGGTGAGGACGTAGTCGACGACGAGGCCGCCCGCCGCCAGCAGCCCCGGTATCCGGCCGAGGTTGTCGCCGGCCACGATGTAGGAACCGCCCCCGTTCGGGTAGGCGCGGATCGTCTGACGGTAGGACAGGCCCACGGCGAGCATCATCAGCATGATGGCCAGGGCGATGGGCAGGGAGAGGGACAGGCCCGCCATACCGCCGAGGACGAGGATGGTGAGCATCGCCTCGGGACCGTAGGCGACAGAGGACAGCGCGTCGGAGGACAGCACGGGCAGGGCCACGAGTTTGCGCATGCGTTCACGGACCAGGGCCGTGCTCATCAGCGCGGGCCCGAGGAGCACGCGCCGGATGCGGTAGCCGGCTCGGCCCGAACGCGTCGAGGTGACGGCTGCGGCCTCCGCGGCCAGGGTCGTACGCGATTCGCCGCCGAGCTCGGACACGGTGACGAAGCGTTCGTAGCGTGGCTGCCGGACCTGGTGGTGTGCCGGGTAGCTGCCCACGTGCGGGTCGACGGGAAGGGCGAGGCGCCAGTTCTGAGGGGCTCCGGTGACGCGGGTCCACCGGTCGCCGATCTGGTGAAGCGTACGGAGTTGTTCGGCGGTGAGGTCGGGGACCAGGTCGCTGGGAACGGGCGGGCGCGAAGAGCCTTCCTGCGTCATGTGCCCCAGTGTCGTCGGCCGTACTGGCCGGGGCACGTACCTGGACGATGTGTCGGGCGCCCGCCTGCACGTCCGTCGGCCGGCAGCGACCGCGCCTGGCCGCACGGCCTCTTCTCCGGGGCGACCGGGGCGCGGGGGCCGGGCCCCGACACCCTTCCGGCGGCGCTCCGCCTCCCTCTGGACAGCCGTCGCCGACATATGGCCCGCACCGTCAGAAGAACCTGAGGTGGTGCAAGGACACAGGACCGCCCCTGGTGAGGAGGGCTGTGTGGCGAGCCGACGCCGCCGGGGCGATGTTCAGGAAGGGTCGCGCGCATCGGAGTCGATTCCGAGTCCGCGGGCGAGGAGACGCTGGTTGGAAGCACTGCGATCGCTCAGGATCTCGGGGGCGAACACCGGACCGTGGAGTGTGGAACGCATGACCGGCTCCAGCAGCATCGGTCCCAGGATGAGGAACAACGCCTGGTAGGGCGCCCACAACAGGTCGGACCCCGCCGTGTCGTCGCCGACGTCGTGGCCCACGCCCAGCAGGGCGAGGTGGCGGCGGGCGCCCTCCAGGAGTCGGGCGAACAGCTCGGTGCTGGCCTCGCTGCCTTCGAGCAGCGAGCGGCGCAGGTAGTGGCGGTGGACCTCGTCTTCGCCGAACAGCCGGGCCGTGACCGTCCCCAGTGCCGCGAGGGCGCCTCCGGGGGCGGCGGCCGTGTCGAGGTCGGCGAGGACGCGATCGAAGGTGTGGAGCACCTCCTCGTCGACAGCGCGACGCAGCCCGTCCTTCGAGCCGTAGTGGTGGCGCAGGAGCGCGTGGGAGACACCGGCCTCGGTGGCGATGGCGCGGGTCGAGGTGGCGGCGAACCCCTTGTCGGCGAACAGCCGCAACGCGGCCATCCGCAGGCGGGCGCGTGCGGTCAGGTCGGATGGTGTGGTCTGGCTCATCCCAGCCAATCTAGTCGCTCGCGCCCGCTCGTCCCGGTCGGTCTCCGGGCCGGAAGGGCTCAGACCAGGGCTCGGAGGTAGGGGATGCGTCGCAGGATCCAGGCCAGGGCGAAGCTGAGGGGAAGGCCCACCGCCGACACGACGGCGAACGCGGCCACCGGTCCCGCGGTGGTGGCGGCCAGAGCGTATTGCAGGCCCACGACCACCGGCACGTGGAGCAGGTAGACGGTGAAGGTGAGCGGCGCCAGGGCGCGGGTCCACCGGGAGGGCCTGTCCGCCCATTCCCTGAACGCCACGAGCAGCCCGATGGACAGTGCGGTGCACATCAGTGACTCGACGACCGACCACAGCAGCGAGCCGGTGGTCCAGCCGCCCATCGCGTACACGGAGTCCAGGCGCGGGCCCGCGGCGAAATGGAGCGCGACCAGGCCCGCGCCGAACGCCAGCCAGGCGTACCCGGCCCCGGCGGGCAGCGTCGACAGCCAGCCGCGCCGATAGGCGAGTACACCCACGACGAAGAACCCGGCGTACTGGGCCAGGTCCGCCGGCTCTGTCTGGATGAACTCCAGGAGGGGGACCCACCGGTCCACGGGATACCACACACGCAGGAGGAACGTCGCCGCGGCGACGGCCAGGGCGAAGCCCACGACGGCCGGGGTCCCGGGCGCCCGGCCGGAAGGGGCCCGTAACGGCCGCCTCCCGGCGAGGCGTGCGCTGATCCACCGCCACACGGCGTAGAGCACTGCGTAGGCCAACAGGTGCTGGAGGAACCACAGGTGCGCGAACTGGCGGTCCGGCCAGATCGGCCCCGTCCAGCCCTCGGGTTCGGGCCCCGTCCCCAGGTAGACCTGGGCGTAGTAGGCGGCGAAGTCGAGGGAGCCGTGGTCCCGGAAGTTGACGTAGTAGGCGTACATCAGGACGGGGACGAGCACGAGGAAGCCCAGGAGGATGGGCGGCACGAACGCGCGGAAGCGTTCACCGAGGAAGCGGCGGGGGCCCTTGCGGTCGAAGGCGCGCGGCAGCAGATAGGCCGAGATGGCGAAGAACAGGCTCATCCGGAATGCGCCGCTGACAGCGGACAGGGTCGACAGGGCCGGGGAACCGCCGGCGCCTTCCACGTACCACCAATCGGCCGGACCGTAGGGCTGGCTCGCGTGGTGGAGGACGACCAGCACGATGAGCAGGAGCTTGAGGTTGTCGAGGTAGTACAGCCTGCGTCGAGGAGCGCCGCTCACGCCGTCCTCGGAGTCTGGGGGAGGGGGTGGATCGGACCGGTGCTGTCCATTTGTATTTTTTACTGTCCACATGGACAGCGATGATAGACCGGTTCTCGCGCCCGGACCACCCCCGAGCCGGTGTCCTCGTGGATCCACGGACATCGGCGCAGGTGAGGTCGCACATGTTCGGCACCGGGCTCATCGGGGGCTCCTGCACACCGGGGCGCGACACCGATGGACAGCAGAGGCGTCCGGGACGGAGTCCACGCCGGGTGGGCCCCCAGGGCTCACCGGAGGGCGGCCGGCCACCGGTTTCAGAGCGCGGGAGGAGTCCCGCCGTCCCCCTGCCGGACTCCGCAGCGCCGGGAGGGAACGCCCCTGCGCCGCGCTTCTACCGCACCGACAGGGATCGGGCCAGGTCGACCCAGTCCCGCAGCAGGGTGCGGGCGGCACCGGAGTCGACGGCCGGGGCAACCGTCGCCAGGGCGTCGGCGAACGCCGCGTCCAGACCGTGCGCCCATCCCCGGTGGGCGGCCAGGGCGCCGGCGGCGTTGGCCAGGACCACGTCCCGGACCGGCCCCCGCTCCCCCTCCAGGACCCGCCGCACCGCGCCGGCGTTGAAGACGGCGTCTCCTCCCCGCAGGGCGTCGGGGCCGCAGCGGGCCAGCCCGTGCCCGGCCGTGTCCAGCCGCATCCGCTCCACCCGACCGCCGGCGACCGCCCACACCCGGGTGGTCGCCGCGGTGGTGATCTCGTCCACCCCGTCGTCACCGCGCACCACCAGGGCGGTGGCGCCCCGCTCGGCCAGGACCCTGGCCAGCACGGGGGCCAGGCGGGCGTCGGAGCAGCCCACCAGGGAGGTGGCGGGGAGAGCCGGGTTGGTGAGCGGGGCCAGATAGTTGACGGCCGTGGGCACCCCCAGCCTTCTGCGCACCGGGGCCGCGTGGTGCAGGCCCCGGTGGAAGACGGGGGCGAAGGTGAACCCGATGCCGACCTCGTCGACGCACCGGGCGACCTGTTCGGGGCCCAGGTCCAGTGGGATGCCCAGTGTTTCGAGCACGTCCGCGGAGCCCGCCCGGGAGGAGGCCGACCGGCCGCCGTGCTTGACGACGCGGACACCGGTCGCGGCGAGCACGATCGCGGCCGTGGTGGACACGTTCACGGTGTGGGCCCCGTCGCCGCCGGTGCCGACGATGTCGACGACCGTGGCCCCGTCCACCGGCAGGGGCACGACGCGTTCCATGAGGGCGTCGAGCAGGCCCGCCATCTCGGCGGCGGACTCACCCTTCGCCCGGAGCGCGACCAGGAACCCGGCCAGCTCGACGGGGTCGGCGGCCTCGTCCATGACCCGGCGCATCGCCCACCGGGTGTCGGCCGCTCCCAGGTCCTGTCCGCGCAGGAGCGCGGACAACAGCTCGGGCCAGGACCGGCTCATGCAATGCTCCTCGGGGCGTGCGGTTCTTCCCCGGGCACGGTAACCGTCCGTCCCCCGGTCCACCGGCGGTTCGGGAAAGTCGTCGGCACCGTCCGCGCATGTCCCGCCGCCGGGAGGCGGCGGCCCGTGATGTTCACGGGTCGAACGTCCCCGCGCGGGTCCGCGGTGGACGCCACCCTCCTCGGGCACGTGAGCCGCTGCGGACACGCGCCCGGCTCACGCCACGGTGCTGACGCCGAGGTCGAGCACCCAGCGTTCGGCCGCCACACGGGCCAGGTGCGCGACCTGGGGAAGGACCGGAGGCCCCCAGTCGAGCAGCCCCAAGGCCTTGTCCAGGGGGAGCAGGTGGCGTTCGTGGATCCGGTTCTTGTCGGGGTCGGGGTCGGGGGCGCGCTCGGCCAGGCGGTGCAGGCGGGCGGCCATTCTCACTTGGGCGAAGGGCTCACCGGGTCCCTGCACGCTCTGATAGCCGAGATAGACCGGGTCGGCCAGGGTGACCTGGACCTCTTCCCACACCTCCCGGCGCAGGGTCGCGGCCAGGTCGCCGCCGTCGCGGGGTTCGGGTTTGCCCCCTGGCAGGTTCCATCTGCCGAGGTCGCGCAGGAGCACCACGCGGGCGCGGGCGTCGAGCACCCATCCGTAGACCTGCCGAACGGGCAGGTCAGCGGGCGGTTGCTCGTCGGAGTGCCAGGTCAGGGACACCTCGTCCGAGCTGTTCATGGGAGAACTGTAGAGGGCTTCGGCCCGCCGGTCCGGCCGTTCCCGGATATTGCCCATGATTCCGGCGGCGGGGCGGGACCGGGGGCGCACCGGAGTGGCCTCCGGATCCTGGCGGCGGGCATGTCGATCCCCGTGGCGGGCCGATGCTCCTGACGGCATGTCGACAGGTCCGCACGCCGTGTTCGCCCGGCGGCGGTCAGCCGGTTGCCAGGATCTCCACGCCGAGGGCCCTGAGCTGTTCGACGACCGCGTCACGGGGGTCCGCGTCGGTGACCAGTCCGCCGACCTTCTCCCACGGCAGGACGCGGAACCGTGAAGCCGTGCCGATCTTCTCGGAGGAGGCGAGAACGTAGGTGTCCGCGGCCCGCGCCGCCAGGGCGCGCTTCATGGCGGCCTCCTCCGCGTCCGCGGTGGTGAGTCCCGCCTCAGGGTGCACTCCGGTGACGCCGAGCAGGCAGAGGTCGGCGGAGACGTTCTGTGTCGCCTCGACGGCGGCGGCACCGCAGGTGACCGCCGAGTGCTTGAACACGCGGCCCCCGAGCAGGAAGAGGTCGGCCCGGGGATGATCGAGCAGGGCCGAGGCGATCGTCGGGCTGTGGGTGATCACGGTGCAGGCGAGGTCCTGCGGGAGCGCACGGGCGACGGCGAGGGCGGTGGTGCCGCCGTCGAGAATCAGCGCGGAACCGGGCCGCACGAGTCCGGCGGCCACCGCGGCGACCTTCCGCTTGCCGTCGGGGGCCACGGTCTGCCGTGCGGCGTAGTCCACCACCGCCGGCGAAACGGGCAGGGCCCCGCCGTAGACCCTCTGGCACCGTCCCTCCGCGGCGAGATCGCGCAGGTCGCGCCGCACGCTGTCCTCGGATATCCCCAGTCGGGTGGCGACGTCCTTGGCGACGACCTTGCCCTCCCTCGCGAGCAGTTCGAGCAGGTGCTCGCGTCGTTCAGCAGCCAGCATGCACACTCTCTCCCATTTTTGCACGTTTCTGCATGTAGTATAGCGACTCATGACCGACAAGCCCCTACGCCTTCCGGCCGCCGGCCCCTGCCGCTCCGGAACCGGCGTCGATCCGCAGGCCGTGGCAGCCGGCCCCGCCCACCGCGGGCACACCGCAGGGCGGGGACTCGCCGCCGACCGTCTCTCCGTGGCCGGAGCACGGGTCGTCCCGCCCGTCCACCACGATGCGGCGGGGATCCCCCGTCGCGCTCCGCGGAAGACCGCGTGAGGCCCCGCCCCGGCATCGACGTCCCGGACCATCGCGGCCGCACCGGCCTCGACCGGGCCGGACGCGGCCTGGACCGGAATCCCGATGTCGTGGTCCGCGACGTCGAGCTCACCTCCCAGGGCTGGCACGTCCTGCGCCGCACCACCTTCGACTACCGCCGCCGCGACGGACGCCGGGAAACCCAGCAGCGCGAGACCTACGACCGCGGCAACGGCGCCGTCGTCCTGCCCTACGACATCGGACGCGGTCGTGTCCTGCTCACCCGCCAGTTCCGCTATCCCGCCTACGTCAACGACCACCCCGACGGCATGCTCGTCGAGGCGGCCGCGGGACTGCTCGACTCGGACGACCCGCCCGCCGCGATCCGACGCGAGGGCGCCGAGGAACTCGGCGTCGCCCTCGGCCCGCTCACCCACGTCTTCGACGCCTACATGAGCCCCGGTTCCGTCACCGAACGCCTCCATTTCTTCGCCGCCCCCTACACCCCTGCGGACCGGACCGGGCCCGGCGGCGGACTCGAGGAGGACGGCGAGGACATCGAGGTCCTCGAGCTGCCGTTCGCCGAGGCGCTCGCCATGACCCGCGACGGTCGCATCATCGACGGCAAGACCATCCTGCTCCTGCAATGGGGAGCCCTGGACGGCCCCTTCGCGCCTGCAACGGGCGCCCGCTGACCACGCCGCACCCGCCTCGCCCGGGGTCTTCACGCCGACAGGCGCCGTTCCCGGCCGACGGCGCCGGGGCGTACCGGAGGCCCCTCAGGCGTCCCGGCCCGGCGGGCCCGCGGCCCGTGCGACGCGGGGCCCGACGAGGCGTTCGGCCAGCGGGAGGGGGTACCAGTCCGCACCCGTGACCTCGGCCTCCTGGACGCGCCCGATCCCGGCGCGGTCGGTCGTGAACGTGTAGCCGAAGTCGAGATGCCAGTGCTCCGGCTCGTCCTTGTCCGGCCGTGCCGGGACCCGGCCGAACTCGACGTAGGCCGGGGCCCGCGAGGCGAGGGACACCGCACCGGCGTCGACGCCGGTCTCCTCCACCAGTTCGCGCACGGCCGCGCCGGCCAGGTCGGTGTCCTCGGGTTCGAGGTGCCCTCCGGGTTGCAGCAGCAGCCCGTACGCCCGGTGCCGGACGAGCAGGATTCCGGCCTCCCGGTGGACCAGGAGCGCGCCCACGGTCACGTGCATGGGAAAGGTGCGGCGCGAGGCGAGATCCCGACCCCGGCGCAGCAGCCGCATCGGCTCGGCGAGCGCCCCGGCCTCGTCGGGGCGCTGCCCGAGGTAGACGGCCAGCGTGGTCGAGATGAGTTCGTCAGTGATCGTCACCGGTCGGCTCCAGAGGTCACACGCGGCTCGCCAAGGGTGTCCGCAGTCCACGAGTCGCACCTGGTCGGTACGCGTGTTCCGCACGGAAGGGCCGGGGGCTTCCACGTCCCCGGTCTCCGGGGACCGAACGGGCGGCCGGGACGCTGCCCGTCTCAGAGCGGGGAAACCGGCTCCCGCCCGGCGCACACACCGCGGACCGGCCGCCCAGGACGGTGCGCGAAGGAGGGTTGACGCCGTAGGGGTGCCATCTTACGATGACCGAACAATTACGAAGCGTGTTCGCAACAACGAACCACCTCCACCGATGCCCCCGCCGAACCGCCGCCCCTGCCCGGTGAACCACGGGACCGGGACGGCCGAGCCGGACCGGGGCGTGCGGTGTCCGGCGGTTACCCCGCCTCCCTCCCCCACTGACGGACCCCCCATGCACGACGCTTTCGCCGCCCGCGTTGTGAGCGCTCACAATGTGAGCGCTCACATCCCCGGCTCCCCCGGGCTCCACCCCTGCACCCGGGGGCAGCCCTCCCCCTCCGCGACCCGCGTCGGGCACGGCCCCGCCGCAGCGCGGGCGTGCGGCCTCGTCTCCCCTCCACCCATGTCGGCCAGGACAGGCGCCGACGCCGAGGAGTCTCCCCCATGAAGGAAAACCCGCTCGCCCCTTCCCCGTTCCTCCCCCGCCGCAGAATGCTGGGCGCCGCCCTGGCCGCGGGAGCGCTGGCAGCGGTCCCGGGCCTCGCCGACGCGGCCCTCCCCCGACACGCCGCGGCCGCCGCCTACCCCGGCCCGGGCCTGGTGACAGGCGACGTCAGGGTGCACGACCCGTCCTTCGTCAAGCGGCCCGGCGGCGGCTACCTGGTCGCCCACACCGCCCACGGCGTGGGACTGAAGACCTCGACGGACCGGACCGCCTTCAGCAACGCCGGCGTGGTCTTCCCCTCGGGAGCACCGTGGACCACCCCCTACACGGGCGGCGACCGCAACCTGTGGGCCCCGCACCTGTCCTACGCCAACGGTCGCTACTACCTCTACTACTCCGCCTCGACCTTCGGCTCCAACCGGTCGGCGATCTTCCTGGCGACCAGCACCAGCGGGAACTCCGGGACCTGGAGCAACGAGGGCCTGGTCGTGGAGTCGTTCACCTCCGACGACTTCAACGCCATCGACCCCCACCTGCAGGTGGACACCCAGGGGCGGTGGTGGATGGCGTTCGGCTCGTTCTGGTCGGGGCTCAAGATGGTGCGCATCGACCCGGCGACCGGCAAGCGCTACGACGGCGCCCTGCACTCGATCGCCGGACGCGGCGGGGGCGCCATCGAGGCCCCGACCATCTTCTACCGCGGGGGCCGGTACTACCTGTTCGTCTCCTTCGACACGTGCTGCCAGGGGGCGGCGAGCACCTACCGGATCATGGTCGGCCGTTCCAGCAGCATCACCGGCCCCTACGTCGACCGCAACGGCACCGCCATGCTCGCGGGCGGGGGCACCGAGGTCCTGTCGGGCCACGGCAGCATCCACGGGCCCGGCCACCAGGACGTCTTCGCCGACACCGACAGCGACATCCTGGCCTACCACTACTACGACAACAGCGGCACGGCGCTGCTGGGCCTGAACTGGCTCGGCTGGGACTCCTCCGGATGGCCCTACGTGCACTGATCCGGTCCTCGCGGGGCCGGCCCCGCGAGCCCCGCACCGGGCGGACCCGGCGCACGCGCGCCGGGTCCGCGTGCGTCCGGGATCGGGCACGACCTGCGGGTGGACGGCAGGCCCGCGGAGTGCGCACGAGCCCGGGCGGCCCTCCATCGGAGCCCCGGGGCGTGACGCCGCGGCGGCCCGGGTGGAGGGGGTGGAGGGAACGTCAAGGAACCGTGGATCCTGCGCCAATGACAGCGGACGGCGCAAGCGCGATCGTTGAAGAGAGCCGGACGCCGGGCCCGCAGGGCGCCTGACACACGGACGTCCGCTCAACGAGCCCCTGGGGGTTCGGGGCGTGGGAGCAGGTCCCCCGCTCCGGCGTCCCGGGCGCCGACCGGCCCCCGGGCCGGTGGTCCCCGGCCCTCCCAGGAGCACGTCCCTCCGCACCCGGGCCACGGGTGAAGGCGTTCCCGCCCCGCAGGGCGGCTGAGAAACAGGGGAATCGACATGCAGCGCACATTCGGTCTGGCGGCGACGCTCGCGGCACTCGGCTTCGCCGGGGCACTGGGGATGGGGGCGCCCGCGGCGGCCTCCCAGACCACCGACGTGGGAACCCAGGCGCTCCGCTCCCTCCGCGTCTACGAGCACGACGACTTCGGGGGCCGCTCGCACCACCTCACCGCGAACGACGCCAACTTCAACAACAACAGGTGGAACCGGGACACCACCGCGACCATCGACGACAACATCAGCTCCATCAAGAACCAGGGCGACATGTGGGCCTACCTGTACCCCGACCCGAACCACGGCGGCACTCCCTACAGGGCGCAGCCCACCTCACAGGACAAGGACCTGAGCAGCAATTCGAACAACCCCCCGAACTTCGATAACAAGGCGAGTTCCGTCAAGTTCCTGAACTAGGAGAACGACGCACCGGGGTGCGGTGCCGGGTCCGGCACCGCACCCCTTCCGTTCGAGAAGGGAAAAGGCGACCGTGCGGACTTCCTTGGTCCTGTGGGCGGGAGCGCTCCTCGCCGTCGTGGGATGCTCCACCGCTCCCGCTGAACAGAACGCCCCCCGGGTGGGGGAACAGGTCGGTGACCTGTGGGTGCCCCTCGACGACTACAACCTCTCCAGGCCCGACCTGCTGACGGTCCAGTATGCGGAGGACCTCCTGGCCGGCGACTGCATGCGCGACGCCGGCCTGCCGTGGGAGCCGTTGCCGCCGCCTCCCGAGGAGGACGGCGACCCGCTCAACCGCAAACGCTACGGGCTGGTCGAGCCCGGGCTCGCCGAACGCCACGGCTACCATCCGCCCCCTCCCGCCGAGGACCAGCGCGCCCGGGACCTGGTGTGGCGGGCCAGGGAGGCCCTGCCCCGCGACCACTGGACCACCGCGTACGGCGCGGACGGGGAGGGAGGATGTCTGGCCGAGGCACGCGAGACACTCCGCCGGGACGTCCCGGAGATGGACATCGCCCTGCTGAACGGCTACATCGGCCAGACCTTCGAAGCCTCCCGGGAGCACCCGGAGGTTCTGCGGGTCTTCGGTGAGTGGAGCACGTGCATGCGGGCGGAGGGGTTCGACTACGCGGATCCGCTCGACGCCAACGGCGACCCCGCCTGGGCGGAGACCGAGGAGCCCTCGGACCTCGAGATCACCGCGGCCCGCACGGACCTGCGCTGCAAGGAGGAGACCGGTCTCGTGGAGGTGTGGTCAGCGGTGGAGGAGGAGATCCAGCGAGAGGTCATCGACTCCCACCCGGAGGACTTCGCCGGGTTCGCGCGGGCGAAGGAGGCCGAACTCGACGCCGCCCGCGGCGTGATCGCCCGGCACGGGCCCGCCACCGCGCAGTCGGACCCGGAGCCGCAGCGCCCCTCGGACGGCGTTTCCGGCCCGTAGCGCCGAGTGCCGCACCGGCGACGCCGCAACACGCGTCCTGAGAACTACGGGGCCTCTCCCCGTGACACCCGTGGCGAACGCCGGACGGCACGGCCCCGGACCCGCTGATCCCTCCCGGGCCCCTCCCGCTGTTCCCGGACCGGGTGGTCCACCACGTGCAGCCGCGCGGCCGGGGCCGCACCCGACCGCTGCGTGCCCGCCGGGCCGTGGAACGGACGCACCGTGCCGGGAGGCCCGTCCTCCGTCGCGTGCCCGACGTGCCGACCGGGCCGCGCCTGCAGCCGGTAGTCACGCGGGGGGATCCCGTAGGCGGCACGGAAGGTCCGGCTGAACGCGGCGGGGTGGTCGAAACCCCAGCGCGCCGCGATGCCGTGGATCGGGACCGCCGCCAGGGCGGGGTCGGCCAGGTCCCGGCAGGCGCGTTCCAGGCGCTGCTCACGGATCCAGGCGGCGACGGTGGTGTCGCCCTCCTGGAAGAGGCGGTGCAGGTAGCTGGTGGAGATGTGGTGCGCGGCGGCGATCGCCGCCGGTGTCAGCCGCGGGTCGTGGAGGTGCTCCAGGACGAAGGCCCGGATGCGCAGCAGCAGACTCCGGCCGCGGCTCTCCGGGACCAGGGTGTCCTCCGCCTCCAGGGTGTGCGCGAACAGGGCCGACACGAGGTCGCCCAGGATCAGCGCCAGCCGGGGGTCGTCGCCCGGGGAGTAGGCCCCGGGGTTCTCGGTCAGCTGGTGGACGAAACCGGTGAGCAGGGACCCGAACCCGTCCCGTCCCGAGAGCCGGAGCCCGGTGATCCGGTCGGCCCTGCTCCGGGGCAGGGTCAGCAGGTGCTTGGGGATGTCGACGCCCGCGCTCACGACGAGTCCCTTGTCGCCCGGCGCCTGGATGTCGTAGGGCGTGGAGGAGTCGTTGACGTGGATCTCGTCGGGGCCGTACGCGGCCCTGCTCCGGTTCCAGTCGCGTTCCATCGTGCCGCTCCGCACCAGGCAGATGTTGTACGCCTCCGGGTCGGAGGTCCGGATCAACCGTGCCGTCCTGCGCGCGGTCAGGGCCCGGAAGCCCATCTTCCACACGCGTGCCTCCCCCAGGTGCAGGTCCCTCTGGTGGACCCGGAAGTCCGCGATCCGGTCGCTCGTGGCGTCCATGGGGGTCGGGGCCGTGGCCATGATCCGGCGCCACGCCTCGAAGCGGTCCGGGGCGGGCAGTTCGTCGGTGTTGAACTCCGACTCGATCACCGTGTCCGTCCTTCGCTCGGCTCCGCCACCGGCCCCGTCCGCCGGTGGCTCCACGTACCACCAGGATCACCGACGGTGCTTTCAGCGGGCCTTCACCGCACGTCGCCCGGCGGGCTGCCGTCCTTCGAGGACACGCGCGAGGAGGTATCACCCGTGCCGCCGCTTCGAGCCGGACGGAGGGGACGGGCGCCCCTCCCGAAGCGGCGGCAGACCCCGGAGGCCCGGTCCCCACTGCCACGAGCCCGTGTCCGCCTGTCCGTCCCCCGCCGTTCCGACACCGAAGGTGAACGTGGCACCGCCCACCGGTCCGGCCGACGCGCGTGGAACCTCCCGACCTCGCGACGCCGGGTCGGGGCGGACGAGGGGAACCGCGAGCAGGAGCGGGACGGCGGGCCGGACCCTTCCCGACGCCCTCGGACCCGGTTCGGCGACCTCCGGGACCGTTCCGGCGGGGAAAGCGCCTCGCCGTCCGCCGGAGCCGTCCCGGAACAGTCCACCGAGGATCAAGAAGACGGCGACTCCGGGCCAACGACAGTTCCGGGGAGGCTTGCCATGATCGAAGGGACCTGTTGACCTCTCCTGGGAGACCCACATGATCCGCCGACTGATCGCCACCGCGGCCCTCGCCGCCGCCACCGCCCTCGTACTCGGAGCCCCCGCGCACGCCGACGACCACCACGCCAGCGGCGTCGTGGCGGGCGACCACTTCGCCAGCTGACCCGGCCCCTCCGCCGACGGTGAACCCCTCACACGCGTGCCACGCCGCACCGGCGTCACGCGTGCGAGGCGGGCCGGCCCTCCCGAAGCCGCTCAGGTGTCGGACGGAGCCTGCGGTGCCGCGTCCATCCGGTCCCGCAGCCGCCGCTGGAGCTCCTCGAGCCGGCTGTCGTCCGCCCGGACGGCGGCGTGGAGTTCGAGGGTCCCGCCCTCGTAGCGGGGAATGACGTGGAAGTGCAGATGGAACACGGTCTGCCCGGCGGCGGCCTCGTTGAACTGGATGATCTGGATGCCGTCGGGTTCGAGCTCGTCGGCGATCACCCGCGCGACCCGCTGCACCTTCTGGATGAGCGCGGCGAGTTGTTCGGGCGCGGCGTCCAGGAGGGTCCGGGGCTGCCCGGTCTTCGGGATCACGAGGGTGTGGCCGTAGGACTGGGGGAACACGTCGAGGAAGGCGAGGACCTCGTCGTCCTCATGGATCGTGTAGGCGGGGGCCTCGCCGCGGATGATCTTCGCGAAGACGTTCTGGGGATCGTACGGGTCGGTCATCGTGTGTCAGGGTCTCCGTCGCGTCCTTCTGAGGCAGCCTCGATCGGCTCTGGTCCGGTCGCCACGATAGCGGTGGGGCGCACGGACACCGGGGGCACGGCCCCGCGTTCCCGGCCGGGCCGGTCGCCGTGGTCGCGGCGGCACTCCGGGGGTGTCGTCCCGCAGGAGGTCCGGACGTGCTTCCGGAACGCGGCCGCGCCGTGCGGGCCGGCCGGCGAAGGCCCCGGGAGGCCCTGCCGGCGGCCGACGGCCCTGCCCGGGACGGTCAGCCCTTCTTGAAGCTCCTGGCGCCCAGGAGGAAGGCGCTCACGGCGAGCGCCACGCTGAGGGCGATCCTCAGGAACGTCGGCAGCTCGGGCACCGGGTCCTCGAACTCGATCAGCATGACGAGCAGGAACAGGACGCCGACCAGCACCATGTGGAAGTAGGGCAGGCCGTCGCTTTTCTCGGAGCGGGTTTCCTCGGTCATGCTCATCTTTCGGGGTGGGGGAGAGGAGGCCCGGCCACCTCTCCTACGCGGGGGCGAACGGTCCGTGCGCGCCCCTGGGGCATGGGGCCGACGCACTCGGGTGGAAGGGTACATGTCGCCCCGTCCGCCCCGCGAGGGAAGGCGGGACCGACGCGTCCCGGCTCCGTCCACGGCCCGGCAGGCCCCCGATCCGCCCCGGCCCCGGCGGGCGCGGCGGCCCCCACCGGTTCCGCCGCCCCGGCCGGCGGGGGGACGGATCCGGTGGGGCGGGGCGTCACGGGGTCGTCCACGCCTCCCGTTCCCGACCGCGGGGGTCCTCGACGCGGGACCACTCGGCGTCGATGCGCATGGTGACCCGGTTCCCGCCGTCGTACGGGTCCCATCCGGGGTCGCCGGTCCTGGCGAACCGGACCCAGGCCCCGTGCATGCGTGCGGCCAGACCGGCGGGCGGCTCCTCGGGGCCGAGCAGGGCGGCCGGGCCCCGCAGCCGGGAAAGGCGGGTCAGGTCGAAGACGAAGGGCAGCTCCACCCCGTGGGCGGCGCCGAGCTCTCCGTCCAGGGCGCGGGAGCGCCAGGCGAACTCGTAGCCGTAGGTGGCGGCCCCCGCTCGGGCGGCATGGGCGTCGGCCAGGGCCCGGGTGCCCGCACCGAACAGCGCGTCGCCCATGATCGCGGAGCGCAGCTCGCCGAAGGACGCCCCGGGGCGTGACGTGCGGTAGGCCCCGACGAGCCGGTCGGGGTCCGGGTGCGAGCGCGCCGCGGCGTCGTCGACGTCCTGGGCGGTCGAGGCGGAGTACCGGCCCACGGGGACCAGGTAGAGGTTGCCCTCCTCGGTGTTGGTCCCGATGAGCAGGTCGGCGTCGGCTCCGGGGCCGGCGGCGAGGGACGCGGCGGGCTGGACGTCGAGGACCAGGCTGAAGGGGCTGAGCCCGATCAGCGGGTCGCGGTGCGTCCCGGTCCGCAGGTCGATGCCCGAGAGCCGGGTGGAGGTCTCGACCAGGCGGTCGTCGGAGAGGCCGGCGAAGGCGTCGGCGTGGGGCTCGACGCCCAGGTCCCGTGCCGCCGCCTCGGTGACGCGGGCGGCCTGCTCGGGCGTGAACGCGCCCAGGCCGCTGCCGCTCTGGACGATCGCCCGGCGCAGGAGGCCCACGGCCTCGGGGGAGGCGAGGACGCCGCCGACGATGGTCGCCCCGGCCGACTGGCCGAAGAGGGTGACGTTGCGCGGGTCGCCGCCGAAGGCGGCGATGTTCTCGCGGACCCAGCGCAGCGCGGCGACGACGTCGAGCAGGCCGCGGTTGGCGGGCGCCCCGGGCAGGTCCAGGAACCCGGCGATGCCGAGCCGGTAGTTGAGGGTGACGAGGACGACGCCGTCGCGGGCGAAGGCCGAGCCGTCGTAGAGCGCGGCCCGCGTCGAGCCGGCGACGAACCCGCCGCCGTGGACGAACACCATGACGGGCAGGCCGTCGCCGCCTCCGGCGGGCGCCCAGACGTTGACGGTGAGGTAGTCCTCCCCACGGCTCCAGCCGGTTCCGAAGTAGGGGGACATGTCCACGCTGCCGAGCCTGCGCTCGGCCTGGGGCGCGTTGGGGCCCGGCGCGGTGGCGTCCCGGACCCCGTCCCAGGGTTCGTGCGGCCGGGGCGGGGCGAAGCGGTCGGCGCCGCGGGGCGGCGCCGCGTAGGGGATGTCCAGGTAGGCGTCGGCGCCGTCCCGGCGCAGGCCGCGGACCGCGCCCCGGGCGGTGGTGACGACGGGTCCGGTGTGGTGGTGGTTCATGGTGATGCCTTTCGCTGGTCTCAGCCCTGTTCGGTGTACGGGGCGAAGGGGGCCCAGCCCTCGACGGCGAACCCGTCCCCCTCGCGCGACACCTCGGCGGCGCCGTGGCCGCCCAGGTGCGCGGGGACGACGAGCGCGTTGTTGTCGGCCGCCCAGCCCAGGACCTTGCGGCGGGTGGCACGGGCGCCTGCCGGGTCCTCGCAGAAGCAGCTGTTGGAGTCGGGGTGGAGGATCTGCACCGGGCTGTGCAGCATGTCGCCGACGAACACCGCGCGGTCCGTTCCGGAGGTGAGGGTCAGCACGGAGGAGCCGGGGGTGTGCCCGGGAGCCGCGTCCAGGCGCAGGCCGGCGTCGATCCGGTAGCTGTCCTCCCACAGCAGCGTCCGGCCGGCCCGGTGGACCGGGGCCACGCTGTCCTCGAAGACGTTCTGGTTGCCCCGGCCGAGGTTCGGCTCGTGGCCGTTCTCGGGGTTCCAGAAGTCGAAGTCGTCCTTCGGCATCAGATAGGTGGCGTTGGGGAACGTGGGTACCCAGTTCCGCCCGTCCAGGTAGGTGTTCCAGCCGACGTGGTCGACGTGCAGATGCGTGTTGATCACGATGTCCACGTCCTCGGGCTCGACGCCGGCGCGCGCGAGGTTGGCGAGGAAGTCCGTTTCGAGGCGGCTCCAGACCGGCGAGTACGGGCGCTCCTTGTGGTTGCCCACACCGGTGTCGACGAGGATGGTTCGGCCCTCGCTGCGCAACAGCCAGGTCTGGATCGCGGAATTCACGGTATTGGTCCCGGAATCCAGGAAATGCGGGTCCAGCCAGGAGGCGCCGTCGTTCCATACCTCCTTCGGGGTTTCCGGGAAGAAGGCGTCGGTCGTCATGTCGACGGTTCCGTAGTATTCCCGGACCCGGTCGATGGTGACGTTTCCGAGCGTGATCTGTTCCATGGGGCGTCCTCGTGCGTTCGGCGGGTTCTGGGGAACCGTACGGGCGGTCCGGCCGGGCCCGGTATCCGTCACGTGACTGCACCTGCGCGGAGGGCCCGCCGGGGGGCGGGGCCGGGCGGCTTGTAGCCTGCCGGGGCCGGGGCAGGACGGCGCCGGGTCGAAGAGCCATGTTCGCGGGGGGCTTTCCGTGGGTGAGCACACAGGCGGCGCCGACGCGGCGACGGGGCCGGAGGCCGGGGCGCCGTTCGTCGGCCGGGAAGCGGAGTGGGCACGCCTCCTGCGCGCGGTGGAGCCGGGGTCGCCCGACCCGGTGGTGGTGCTGCTCGGTGACGCGGGCACGGGGAAGAGCGCGCTCCTGGAACGCGCGGCGCGCCGGGCCGGGGCCGACGGCGCGCGCGTGCTGCGCGCCGCGGGGAGCGAGTCGGAGTCCGGGCTGGCGTTCTCCTCCCTGCACCAGCTGCTGCGGCCGGTGCGCGACGAGGTGGACGGGTTGCCGGACGGGCAGCGCGCCGCCCTGCGGGAGGCCCTCGGCGCGGGGCCCGCCGTCGCTCGCGAGGGCGCGCCCGACCCCCTCCTGCTGGGAATCGCCGTCCTGGGCCTGCTGTCGGCCATGGGCGAGCGGCAGCCCGTGCTCGTGGCACTGGACGACGCGCAGTGGTTCGACCGCGCCTCCCTGGACGCCCTGGCCTTCGCCGCCAGGAGGCTGGTGGGGGAACCGGTCGCCGTGCTGGTCGCGGCCCGCGAGGGCCACCGCCTCCCGGGGTTCGACCGCCACGTGCCCACGATCACCCTGGGCCCGCTCGACGGCGCCTCGGCCGACCGGCTCCTGGACCTGCAGCCGGCGGCTCCCACCGGACGCACCAGGGCGCGGATCACCGAGCAGGCCGCCGGCAACCCGCTGGCGCTGGTGGAACTGGCGAGGGCCGCCGCCGCCCGCGACACGGCCGCGGGGCTGCCCGACGCGGGCCCGCTGCCGCTCACCGGCCACCTGGAGCGGGTCTTCGCCGCACGCCTGGACGGCCTTCCCCCGGCGACGGGGCGGGCCCTGCTGCTCCTGGCCGCCATGGACAGCGCCGACTCCGGTGTCGCCGCCGCGTCCGGGCTGCCCGGGTCCGGGGACGCCCTCTGGCCGCCCGCGGAGCGGGCCGGGCTGGTCCGGCGGGCCGGCCCGGTCCCCCGGTTCGGCCATCCGCTCGTACGGTCCGCCGTGTACCACGCCGCGTCGCCGGAGGCACGGCGCGAGGCCCACCTGGCGCTCGCCGGGCTGCTGCGGGACGAACCGGACCGGCGCGCCTGGCACCTGGCCGCCGCCTGCACGGGCCCGGACCCGGCCGTGTCCGCGGAGCTGGAGCGGACCGCCGACCGGGCCCTCCGGCGCGGCGGCCACGCGGCGGCGGCCGAGGCCCTCCGGCGCGCCGCGGAGCTGGCGCCGCGTCGCGAGGACGGCGCCAGGCTGCTGGTCGGGGCCGCTTCGGCGGCCGTGTTCACCGGGGACCTCGCCCGGGTCGAGGAACTGGCCGCCGAGGCACGCGCGCGCACGGACGACGCGTCGCTGCTGGCGTCCGTCGCCGTGCAGGCCGGACGGCTGGCGGTCCTGACCGCGCGCCACACCGCGGTCTTCTCCCGGCTGGCCGACGCCGCCGAGGGCCTGGCGGCCTCACGGCCCTCCGCCGCCCTGGACCTTCTGTCCGGGGCCGCCGTGGTGCGCTTCTACTCCGGGGAGGACGCCCAGCGCCGGCGCGTACACGACCTCCTGGGGCGCCTCCCCGAAGGGGACGCGGCCGTGCGCGCCTGGGTGAGGACCGTGTCGGACCCCCTCGCCGCCAGGGACGAGGTCCTGCCCCTGCTCGCGCGGCTGGCCGCCGGGGCGCGGGACCGGCCGGAACAGCTCATCGCCGTCGGGATCACGGCATGGCTCCTGGACGAGACCCCGCGCGCCGTCCGCGCCTTCGACGAGGCGTTCGACCGCTGGCAGGTGCGGGGAACGCTGCCGGAGGGGCTGGGCGGCGCCGTCGCCTGGGCCTATGTGGACCGGGGAAGGTGGGACCAGGCCCGGGAGGCCTGCGCCCGCACCACGGCTGTCGGCCGGCTGACCGGCCTCGACCACGCCGTGGCCTGCGCGGCCGCCGTGGACGCCACCGTGCTGGCCCACCGGGGCGACGCGGTCGCTGCCCGTGCCAGGGCCGAGGAGGCGCTCGCCCTGGTGGACCCGCTGGAAAGCCGCTCGGTCGGCGTCTACGCCCGCCGTGCGCTCGGGGCCGCGGCGGTCGCCGAAGGCGCGTACGGGACCGCGTACGACCACTTCCGCGCGCTCTTCACCGCGGACGGCGCGCCCGTGCACTACCACGCCTCCCACCCGGCCCTCGCCGACCTGGCCGCGGCCGCCGTGCGCAGCGGTCACCGCGAGGAGGCCGCCGCGATCGTCGAGCGTTGCGCGCGCTCGCTCGCGAAGGGCGCCTCGCCCCGCCTGGGCGCGCTGATCAGCCGGGCCCGGGGCCTGCTGGCGGACCCCGAGGACGCCGAACCGCACCTGCGGGCGGCCTTGGCCGACCCGGTCCTCGCGCACTGGCCCTTCGAGCACGCGCAGGCCCTGCTGGACCTCGCCGAACGTCTGCGGCGCCGACGGCGCATCGCGGAGGCCCGGGCACCGCTCGCCGAGGCCCTGGAGGTCTTCCGCCGTCTGGGCGCACGGCCGTGGATCGAGCGCGCCCGGGCCGAGGCGCGCGCCGCCGGCCTCGACGTCGCGGACGCCGCCCCGGACGCGCTCGCCGAACTCAGCCCGCAACAGCAGCAGATCGTCAGGCTCGCCTCCCGGGGGCTGACCAACCGCGAGATCGGCGAGAAGCTCTTCCTCTCCCCGCGCACGGTGGGCTCGCACCTGTACCGCAGCTTCCCCAAGCTGGGCGTCACCGCCCGGTCCCAGCTGCGCGACCTCGTCGGGGGCGCGCCCGCGGCGGCCGGGCCCCGGGGCCAGTGGGGCCCCGCAGCCGAGTAGCGGCGGGGTACGGGTGGCCGCCCACGGCCGGGGCCGCCGGCGGTCGGCCCGGCCCCGGCCGTGGGCGTTCCGGCTACTCGGACGCCGCGGTGTAGTAGTAGGGCTCCTCGTCCTCGTCGTACTCCTCGTCATCGCCGTCCCTCCCGGCGTCCAGGTCGAGCTCGACCCCGGACCCGGCGAACGCGGCCCGCACGCGCTCCACCGTCTCCTCGCTCAGGAAGTGGTGGTGCAGGTCGAGCCGGCGCAGACCGGAGAAGGCCCCCGCCCGGTCGACGAGCTCGCGTGCGCCCTGGTCCGTGAGGATGCCCAGGGACAGGTCGAGGACCTCCAGGCCCGCGAGGACGGGCGCCTCGGCGAGCACCGGGACCCACTCCGCCCACTTCTCGGCGTTGCGCACCCCCAGGTACCGCAGCCGGGGGAACGCCTCGCCCGAGAGCACCGGCGCCAGGTCCTGCGGGGAGGTGCTGCCGCCGTAGTCCTCCATCCCCAGCCACAGCTCCAGGTGCTCCAGCGCCGGCAGCCCCGAGGACGCCACCTCGCGCACGACCCGGCCGGGCAGGCCGCCGCTCTGCAGGGTGAGGGAACGCAGCGAGGCGTGCGAGGGCACGTGCAGCCCGAGCCGGCCCCCCATGCCGTCGGCGCCCTTCACGGTCAGCGCCTCCAGCCGGGGGAAGGCGGCCACGAGCGGCGCCAGGTCGGGCTGGGAGATCCAGGAGAGCTCGCACTCCTCGAAGGTGATGTCGCCGAAGAAGACCGAGCGCAGGTTCGGCAGCGCGTCGGCGTGCTCGACCAGCAGGTCCGCGGCCTGGTACAGGCCTCCCTCGTTGGCATAGGACCATTCGCCGACGACCAGTGCCGTCAGCCGCTCGGCGTCCACCTCGGACAGGAACCGGGCGAGGTAGTCGGCGCAGTCGTCCTCGGGGGGTCTCCGCGTACCCGCACTCGTCCGCAGCCGCCAGGCCGTGGCGGCGGGGTCGTGCGGGTCGCCGCCCTGGGACCGGATGCGTGCGAGCCGCTCCTCCCACGTGCCGCCGGCGGGGAACTCGACCACGGGCAGGCCCGCGAACTCGGTGAGGTCGGACATGGGGGCTCTCTTCTCAGGCTTCAGGGGGCGAGACGTCCCCCATGCCTAGCAGCTCCGGGGGACAGGCGGGGCTCCGGGAGCCCTCCGGTGCGGAGCGGCCGAAGGCGCGCCCCGCGCCCCCGGACCGCTCACAGCGCGTGTCCCCCGGCGACCTGCAGGACCTGCCCGGTGACCCAGCGCGCCTGGTGGGAGGCCAGGTAGACCACGGCGTCGGCGATGTCGTCGGGCTCCCCGACCCTGCCCATCGGCACGGCCTCCCCCGCCCGGGCGACGAGGTCCTCGTCCATCCAGCCGGTCTGGACGGGGCCCGGGGCGACGGCGTTCACCCGGATGCCGCGCGCCGCCAGGTCCAGCGCGGTGGACCTGGTCAGCGCCTCCAGGGCTCCCTTGGACGTCCCGTAGCCGGTCTGGCCGGGGAAGGCCCGCGCGGCGTCGGTGGTGATGTTGACGACGCACAGCGGCTCGTCCCCGCGGCGCAGCCGTGCCGCCTCGGCGGTGAGGACCGCGGGGGCGACGGCGTTGACCCGGTAGTGGCGCTCCAGGGACGCGTGGGTCAGGGTGTCGACGGTGTCCGGCGTCTCGCAGTGGGCGGCGTTGTTGACCAGGACGTTGACCGCCCCGGCCCGGTCCGCGACCTCGCGCACGAGCCGCAGGGGCCCGTCCGGTTCGGACAGGTCGGCGCCGACGGCGAAGGAGCCGTTGCCGAGTTCCTCCGCGAGTTCGTCCGCCGTCCCCGCCACGGGGGTGACGTGGGCCCACTCGGCCCCCTCCGGCGCAGGAGGGTCGCGGTCGAGGCGGTGGACCGCCACGCGCGCCCCCTGGGCGGCGAACGCACGGCTGATCGCCGCGCCGATGTTCCCGGATCCGCCGGTGACCAGGACGGTCTGTCCGGCGAGGCGGGTGTCGATCATCGTTGCCCCTTCGGTGCTTCGTCGTCCGGCCGGGCGTGGAGGCGGACGCGTTCACACTCCGCGTCCCGGCCGCGTCCCGACCCGCCGCGGGCCGGTGCGCCCAGGGTTCCCTCCCCTCCCCGCAGGCGCAACCCCTTTGTCCGGGCACCGGCGGGGCGGGCCCGGCCCCCGTGGCTCCGCGGCCGGCTCAGCCCGGGGGCCGGGTGCGCAGCAGGTCGGGTTCGATGTAGATGATCTTCGCGATGGGCACGGCCTCGCGGATCCTGCGCTCGGCCTCGTCGATCGCGCGGGTGACACGGCGGGCGTCGTCCTCGGCGTCCACGGCGACCTTGGCCGCGACCAGCAGCTCCTCGGGACCCAGGTGCATCGTGCGCATGTGGATGACGGCGTCGATGTCCGCGCACTCCAGGATGGCCCCGCGGATGAGGCGGACGTTCTCCTCGCTGGCGGACTCCCCGATGAGCAGGCTCTTGACCTCCACGGCCAGGAGCACGGCGAACACCATGAGCAGCAGCCCGATGGCCCCCGAGCCCAGGCCGTCCCAGACTCCGTTGCCGGTGATCAGGGTGAGGCCGACCCCGACCAGGGCGAAGGCCAGTCCGATGAGGGCGCCGGTGTCCTCCAGCAGGATCACCGGCAGTTCGGGGGACTTGGTGCGGCGGATGAACCCGAACCATCCCACCCGCGCACGCGCCGACCGCGACTGGCGCAGCGCGGTGCGCAACGCCGTCGCCTCCATGACGGCGGCCACCAGCAGCACCACGATGGGCACCCACTGCCAGGAGGTGATCGGGTGGGGGTCGCGGATCTTCTCCCACGCCTCGTACAGGGCGAACAGCCCGCCGAGGGTGAACAGCACGATCGCCACGAGGAAGGCGTAGACGTAGCGCTCGTGGCCGAAGCCGAAGGGGTGCTCCGGCGTGGCGCTGCGCCCCGCCCGCCGTCCTCCGATGAGCAGGAGGATCTGGTTGCCGGAGTCGGCCACCGAGTGCACCGACTCCGCGAGCATGGCCGAGGACGCGGTCAGGAGGTAGGCCACGAACTTGGTCACGGCGATCCCGAGGTTGGCCGCCAGCGCCATGACCACGGCCTTCGTGCTGTCCTCGGTCGTCACCGCGTCGCCTCCTCGTCAGCTGCGGACCGTCCGGCGGGGCCGCGGCGGTCGCACAGCCGCCGGCCCGGGGCGCGGTGTCCGGGGGCCCGGGCCCGGACTGTCCCAGGTTCCGTGGCGGGCGGTGCACGTGCAAGCACCCCACCGCCGTGTCGGACCGGGGTACGGCCGCAGGTCCGGCGGCGTGTCGGTCGACCACGAGACGCCGACGCGCACGCCCGAGGACGGCCCCACCGGTACCGGGGGGGCGGTGCGGGCGCGCGGGGAGCGCCGGACCGGGTGAGGCCGCCGGGGCGGGGCGGAGGGCGGAGCATCCCGGCGCCGAGGCCCCCGGCCGTCCCCTCGGCGCCGGACGGGACGGGCTCCCGGGAGCGGTCCCGTGAGTCCGTGCCGTCCCGGGCGCCTGCGGGGCGGCGACCGCTCAGCCGGTCCGCGGACCGCCTCCGGAGGTGCGGAGCTCCTCGTTGATCCGCTGCGCCTCCTCCAGCTGGTCCTCCAGGATGATGATCCTGCAAGCGGCTTCGATCGGGGTGCCCTCGTCCACGAGCTCGCGGGCACGGGAGGCGATCCTGAGCTGGTAGCGGGAGTAGCGGCGGTGTCCGCCCGCCGAGCGCAGGGGCTCGATCAGCCGGGCCTCGCCCAGAGCGCGCAGGAAGGCCGGCGTGGCGCCGATCATCTCCGCGGCGCGGCCCATGGTGTAGGCGGGGTAGTCGTCATCGTCGAACCGGTTGGTTCCGGAACTGCTCAAGCGTTTCTCTTTCTCTCCTCATCGCACGCCGAGGGCCCCAGCGCCGAACGGCGCTGGGGCCCGAGAGTTCAATACCACCTACCGGCTGCCGCCGGTCTTCCGCTTCCCGAGGTCGAACTGGAACGGGAACGCGGGGATCGCGGTTGTGTGACCGCGGACCACCTTCTTCCGAACCGGGGTCTGCGGTACCCGGGCGGAACAACCCACACCCGGGCGATCCTCGATGGCATCTACTCCTCTCGATCTCACTGCGTGCACTTCACTCCTGCCGCGGCGCCCCGCGTACGGGCGGGACACCGGTACTGCCGCTGCGGTCCTGCCGGCCCCCGGTACCGTTCGACGTCTGCGTACCGGTCGAGCCCCACCGCGTCCTTCCCCACTGCCCCGGCGTCCTCCGTGTCGGCGGGGCGCCGGTCCTGCTTTCCACCGGCGTTTCCGGTGGTCCACCGTGTGGATACCTGTGGCTACGACAGGAAATGTATCAGCGGTCCCGTGGCATGTCTACTCCGGCCGATGGAGGTTTTGACTCGCCCCGTGCACAGGTTTCCTGGAGCCCGCGCCTCAGCCCGCCCTTGCGTAGGCCGGGGCCTCCAGGAACGCCCGCAGCTGCTCGGCCAGCGGTTCGTCGAGGCTGTGCGGCGCACCCCGGTGGCGGGGGTCCCGGAACGCGCGCCGGAAGGCCTCGGGGTCGCCGGTGAGGTCGGCGGTGGCCCCCCTGAGGTCCTCCAGGGTCCGGCGGAGCCGTCCGGGCGTGCTCCCCCAGGCGGCCTCGTAGGCGCGGAGCGCGCGGAAGAAGCGGACGCACGCCAGATGGGTCGACTCGCGGTGGTCGTGGCGCTGGATGTGCTCGGCCATCGCGCGCGTCCTGCGGAGTGTGGAAGGCATTCGGTTCACTGCTTCCCGGGAAGAGGGGGACGGACACTGCTGGAGGGGCGGCCCGGCGGGGCCGGGCCGCCGGGGGCTCAGGCGTCGATGCGGCGGGGCCTGCCGTCGCCCTGGCCGATGCTGATCTTGCGCGGCCTGGCCTGCTCGGCCACCGGGATGCGCAGGGTCAGGACACCGTCGGCGTAGTCGGCCCGGATGGCGTCGGTCCGCAGCGTCTCGCCGAGGAACAGCTGCCGCGAGAAGGTGCCGGTGGGGCGTTCGGCGACCACCACCGCCTCGCGGTCGCGCACGGCGTCGGGTCGCTCGGCGGTCACGGTGAGCACGTTGCGCTCGACCTCCAGGTCGATGGAGTCGGCGCTCACCCCCGGCAGGTCGAAGCAGACGACGAAGTCGTCTCCCTCGCGGTAGGCGTCGATCGGCATCGTGGCCGGTCGTGACGCCTCCCCCAGGATCCGCTGCGTGAGGCGGTCGATGTCCCGGAAGGGGTCGGTACGCATCAGCATCATGGAAACCTCCTCTGGCCCTAGTAGAAAACCTGATGCGAGGTGACGCAGGTTTTATACCTCAGGTCCTGGGAGATAAACAACCGCGTCCGACAAAGCTCTTCTCGAGCCAGGAGGTAGGGCCGGAGGACGCACCGACGGCTCGGCCAGGAAGGACGTGCTGATGGCGGAACCGCGTCCGGGTACCGCACGCGGCCTGTACACGATCTCCGTGGCCGCCGGGATGGCGGGGGTCGCACCGCCGAGCCTGCGCTCCTACGAGGAGCGGGGCCTGGTCGCCCCGGCGCGCACCGGGGGCGGCACCCGCATGTACAGCGACGACGACATCGCCCGGCTGCGACGGGTCGTCGAGCTGACGGCACAGGGGGTGAACCTGGCGGGGATAGGCCGGATCCTGGAGCTGGAGGAGGAGAACACCCGTCTGCGCGACGGCCCTCCCGGGAACGGGTGAGGGCGCCCCTCCCGGCCCCGCCGCCGCGGCCGGTCCGCGTCGGCGCCCCTCCCCCTCTCCGGCGCGCGCCTCCCGCCCGGCCTACGGGCCCGGGGTCCCGCGCAAGCTCCCGGGTTCGCCGGGGCCAGGGGGCGCCGCACCGGCCTCCTCCGCCGCCGATGGGCGGGGAGCGCGCCGCACACTGCCCTGGACCCGCGTGGAGACGATCGCGAAGGCGGCGGTCGTCACCAGCGTGACGGCCATCCACACCTGCCAGCCGCCGGACGCGGCCACCACCGGCGCCAGCAGTACCGCCGCGAGGATGAACACACGGCTGACGAAGTGGTTGAGGCCGAAGGCCAGCCCCTGGACGTCCGGGTGCACCTCCTCGGTGTACTCCGAGAAGCTGGCCATCCACGGCCCGAGGACGGCGCCGAGGGAGATCCCGACACCGGTCAGCAGCACGACGAGGAGGAACCGCGGGGCGGACGCGCCCGCGCCCATCGCGAGGACGAGCGAGCCGAGCAGCAGCGTCGCCGCCAGCGCCCCGCCGACGAGGAACGGCTTGCGGCTCTGCGTCCTGTCGGAGAGCCGGGAGAAGACCAGGCCGGCCACCAGGTTGCCCGCCCAGAACGACATCACGATCGCGGACGCCGTGCGCACCGTCATGGCGAAGTGGTCGACCAACATGGTCTGGCCGTAGGCGTTCATGGTGGCGAGCAGCACGTAGAGCAGCGACATCGCGGCCACGTGCGCCCGGACGACGCGGCGGCGCAGGAGCGGCAGCAGCCGGCTCCCGCCCGCGGGGGCCCCGCCCCCGCCGGTCGTCCGCTCGGTGAGGCGGATGGTGCGCCGCAGCCCCGGGGCCAGGTCGCGCAGGGTGAGGGCGACGATCGTCGCCCCCACGAAGGCCGCGCCCGACATCAGGAAGACCTGCGAGCGCCAGGAGTGGTCGAACAGGTCGAGTGTCAGCGCGGCGACGGCCGCCGCGAAGAAGTTCGCCCCCACGGGCCCCCAGCTCCAGAAGGCGAAGGCCTGGGCCCTGCCCATCCGCGGCGTGAAGTCCCGGATCAGCGGCTGGGTGCCGGCCACCGCCATGCCCTCGACGAACGCGAGCAGGATGCGCGCGGCGGTGAAGTGGGCGACCGACTGCGACAGCGCCATGAACAGGCACGCCGCAGCGGACAGGAACATGAGCGGCACCACCACGCGGACCCGGCCCACGCGGTCGACCAGCTCGCCGCCCAGGTAGCCGGACACGGCCCCGAACAGCAGCGACACGGCGGTGATCTGGCCGTAGGCGCCCAGGGACATGCCGAGGTCGGCCAGCAGCAGGGGCAGGACCGGCGCGAGCTGCCCCTCGTAGGCGGAGATGAACAGCGCCAGGACGACGACGGCCACCAGCAGCCGTCGCCGGGCGCCCGTGGGGTACTCGTGGAGGAGTCTTCGGTGTGACAGCACGGGGCCAGCCCTCTCATTTCCTGGACACAGCGACCAATAACGTTCGAGGTGTCCAGAACATAAGGTGAGTGACCGGGGCCACACAACCCCTTAGTCGGAAATCGAGTCGAAGCCCGTCGCCCAGTAGCGCCCGCGCCGGGACAGCTCGACCAGCGTCTCCACGACCTGCTCCACGTCCGGGCGCGGCGCCGGCGACTCCAGCCACCACAGGAGCACCGAGACCTGCTCGCCGACCCAGGCCCGGGCGATGACCCGCAGGTCGACGCGGGGGCGGATGCGGTGGGCCCTCGCCCGCTCCGCGAAGATGTCGTGGGCCGCCTCGGTCCACGCGTCGACCAGGGCCCGCAGTCCGCGGCCGTCGCCCTCCCCCCTCAGGATCAGGCGGTAGACGTCCGGCTGCTCGGCCGCGTGGCGGAAGAGTTCGGCCACCGGCCACCCGGTGAACCCCACGCCCTCCCGGTCGACGGGGGCCATCCGCTCCCGCAGCTCGCCCAGGACGACCTCGACCACGTGGTCGTAGAGCGCCTCCTTGTCGCGGAAGTGCGTGTAGAACGTCGCCCTCCCGACATCGGCAGCCGCCGCGATGTGCTCCACCCTGACCCCGGCGTACCCGTCGGCGAGCACCCGGGAGACGAACGCCGCCCGCAGGGCGGCCCGGGTGCGGAGTGTGCGCCGATCCTCGTTTGTCATGGGGTCTTTCTAGCAACGCCCGACACCCCTGGACACTTCCTGGACATAGTGTCTAGTATCTCCGTGTTCACTCGAAGACCTCTGGAGGGACCGTGAACCTTGGCAGCTACCTCACCCGCAGCGCGTGCCACTGGCCGGAGGCGGAGGCCCTGGTGTCCGGGGACCGGCGCTGGAGCTACCTCGCCCTCGAACAGGAGGCCAACAGGCTGGCCTCCGCCCTCCTCGCGCGCGGCTGCACGCCCGGCACGGCGGTCGCCACCCTGTCCGGCAACCGCGGGGAGCTGGTCGTCGCGGAGATGGCGCTCTGCAAGGCCGGGGGCCTCCGGGTGCCGGTCAGCACCAGACTGGCGGCGGCCGAGATCGAGCACGTCCTCGTGGACGCACAGGTGCGGCTGGTCCTCGTGGACGCGGCCAACCTCGGGACCGTGCGCGCGATCGTCGACTCCCGCGCCCCCGACTGCCTCGTGGTCTCCCTCGACGGAGACGCCGGTGACGCCCTCGCCTACACCGCCCTCCTCGCCGAGGGCGGCCCCGGGACGGTGGCGGTCGACCTCGACGAGGACAGCCCGGCGGTGCTGAACTTCACCTCGGGCTCCACCGGCACGCTCAAGGCGGCGGTCCAGACGGTCGGCAACAGGCTGTCCAACATGCGCAAACTGGCGATGAACCCGCAGGGTTCCACCGGCCCGGGGTCGGTCTACCTCGCCCCCGGACCGATCACCCACGCGAGCGGGATGGGGATCCTCGGCTGCTTCTTCCGCGGCGCCGCCGTCGTGGTGCTCCCGGCCTTCGACGCCGAGGCCTACCTCGACGTCCTCGAGCGCGAACGCGTCACCCACACCTTCCTGGTTCCTGTCATGCTCAACATGGTCCTGGCCTCGCCCACCGCGCGCGGCCGGGACCTGTCCCGCCTGCGCAGCGTCACGATCGGCGGCGCCCCCGTCAGCCCGGCCCGCCTCCGCGACGCCGTCGAGCTGTTCGGCCCCGTGGTCAACCAGGGCTACGGGCAGGGCGAGACCACGAGCGCGATCACCTTCCTCACCTCCGAGGACGTGGCGCGGGGCATCGAGTCCGACCCCGAGCTGCTGCTCTCCTGCGGGCGACCGGTCTTCGACACGGAGGTCCGCGTCGTCGACGACGGGGGGAACACGCTCCCCGCCGGAGAGGTCGGCCGGATCCTGGCACGCGGGCCCGACTGCGTCCGGGAGTACTTCCACGCCGAGGAGGCCACCGCCGAGACGTTCCGCGACGGGTGGGTGCGCACCGGGGACCTCGGCTTCTTCCGCCGGGACGGCTACCTGTTCATCGTGGACCGCGAGAAGGACATGATCATCTCCGGGGGCTACAACGTGTACTGCACCGAGGTGGAGGCCGCCCTCTACGAGCACCCCGCGGTCTTCGAGACCTGTGTCGTGGGCGTCCCCGACGAACGCTGGGGGGAGACAGTCAAGGCGTTCGTGACGCTCCGGCCCGACGCCGCCGCCACCGGGGACGAGCTGCGCGAGTTCTGCGCGACCCGGCTGTCCCGGGTCAAGCTCCCCCGCATCGTCGAGTTCGTCGAGCGAATCCCGCGCAACCGCAACGGCAAGATCGACCGGCGCTCGCTCCGGCGGCGCGAGTGGGCCGGCTCCGAGCGACAGGTGGGATGAACGACCCATGGCCTTCATGCTTCAGCCGACGTACCACGACGACCCGCGCCTCGACGCACTGGTCGGCGCCCTCCGGGACTACCTGACCGGGGAGCTCGCCGCCTACGAGGACGACCTCGGGCTGACGCCCGAGACCCCGCTGCACCGGTCCCAGCTGGAGCCGGTGTGGCGGCGCAGCCGGGAGCTGGGCTTCTACGGCATCCACCTCCCCGAGCACCTCGGCGGCCGGGCGCTGTCCTACACGGAGCTGGCGGCGCTCAAGGAGGAGGTCGGCGCCTCCGGGCGCGTGCTGGCCACGAGCGTGCTCGGCGACATGGGCGGGCCCCTGCGGATCGGCGCGATCTTCGAGCACGCCACCGAGTACCAGAGGGAGAAGTACCTGCTGCCGGTCGTCAGGGCGCAGCGGGCCTGCTGCTTCTCCATGACCGAGGACGACGCGGGCTCCGACGTCCGCCGCATGCGCACCACCGCGACCCCGGTGCCGGGCGGCTACCGGATCACCGGGCACAAGGTGTTCAGCACCGGCGGCACCTTCGCGGACTTCTCGATCCTGGTCGCCCGCATGGCCGGCTCCGAGGAGTCCTACTCCGCGTTCCTCGTCGACCTGGACTCCCCCGGCTGCCGCGTGGAACCGGGACAGGTGCCCCTGTCGGGGCAGAACATCGAGAGCGACGTCGTCCTCGACGACTGCTTCGTACCCGCCGAGAACCTGCTCGGCGAGGAGGGGCAGGGGATGCGGATCAGCCTCGGGCGGGTCACCGCGAACCGCCTGCTCCACTGCCCCACCGCCCTCGGCGCGGCACGGCGGGCGATCGACCTCGCCTTCGGCTTCGCCGCCGGGCGCCGCGTCTCCGGCGGGCTCCTCCTGGAGAAGCAGGCGGTCCAGCACACACTCGCCGACATGGCCACCGACTACTACGCGGCCCGTTCGATGACCTACGACGCCCTCGCCCTGCTCGACGCGGGAGAGCGGCCCCGGGTGGAGTCCTTCATGTGCAAGCTGTTCGTGGCCGAGCGCGCGTTCGCCATCGCGGACCGGGCGGTGCAGATGCACGGCAAGGCAGGCATGGTGCGCGGCGCCCCGGTGGAGGTGATCTGGCGGCAGCTGCGCATGTTCCGCGTGCTGACCGGAGCCTCGGAGATCCAGCGCAACGGCATCCTCCGCGAGATGGTCAGGGCCGCCGGGGGTGCGGCATGACCGCCGAGGAACCGACCGGGGGCCTTCCCCCCGAGGACGGGCAGGACCTGCGCGACGCCGGGCGCGGCTTCGTGGCGACGCTCGATCCGGCCCTCGTCACCGACGCCGCCGGCCGCGTGGTGTACGACGCCGACGCGTACGCGTTCCTGGACGGGCCGGCGCCCGGGACCGCGAACCCGAGCCTGTGGCGGCAGAGCCGTCTGGCGTCCATGCACGGCCTGTTCCGGGTGACCGAGGGGATCTACCAGGTCCGGGGCCTGGACCTGGCCAACACGACCCTGGTCGAGGGCGATACCGGCGTCGTCGTCATCGACACCCTGACCTCGGCGGAGACCGCCGCCGCGGCGCTGGCGCTCTACCGGGCCCACCGCGGCGACCGCCCGGTCACCGGCGTCGTGCTCACCCACCCGCACGCCGACCACTTCGGAGGCGTGGACGGTGTCCTCGCGGACGCCGCACCCGGCGTCCCGGTGCTCGCGCCCGAGGGGTTCCTGGAACACGCGGTCTCCGAGAACGTCTACGCCGGACCCGCGATGGCCCGGAGGTCGGGGTTCATGTACGGCACCGCGCTGGAGGCCTCCCCCGCCGGCCACCTGGGGTGCGGCCTGGGACAGCGCCTGTCCGCCGGCACTGTCGGCCTGGCCGAGCCCACGGAGTCGATCACCCGGACCGGCCAGGTGCGCGTGGTCGACGGGGTGCACATCGAATTCCAGCTCACCCCGGGGACGGAGGCGCCGGCGGAGATGAACATGTACTTCCCCCAGCGCCGGGCGCTGTGCCTGGCCGAGAACGCCGTGCACACCATGCACAACATCGTCACCCTGCGAGGAGCCCAGGTCCGCGACGCGCACCAGTGGGCCCGCTACCTCACCGAGGCCGTCCGGCTCTTCTGCCACCGCACCGACGTCGCCTTCGCCACCCACCACTGGCCGACCTGGGGCGCGGACCGGATCGAGGGGTTCCTGACCGGGCAGCGCGACCTCTACGCCTACCTGCACGACCAGACGGTGCGCCTGATCAACCGGGGCCTCACCCCCCGGGAGATCGCGGAGGAGCTCACGCTCCCTCCCGCCCTGGACCGGCGGTGGGCCAACCGCGGCTACTACGGGTCGCTGAGCCACAACGTCAAGGGCGTCTACCAGCGCTACCTCGGCTGGTTCGACGGAAACCCCGCCCACCTGTGGGAACACCCACCGGTCGAGGAGTCGAGGCGCTGGGTCGACCTGCTCGGCGGCATCGGCGGGACCCTCGCGCGCGCGGACGACCTCGTCGGCGAGGGCGACCTGCGCTTCGCCGCCACCCTGCTCAACCACGCGGTCTTCGCCGAGCCGGACCACGAGGGGGCGCGCCGGCGGCTGGCCGACGTCTACACCGCGCTCGGCCACGCCTGCGAGAACGCGACGTGGCGCAACTACTACCTCACCGGGGCGCAGGAGCTCGTCCACGGCCCCCGCCAGGCCCGCCGTCCGGGCGGGGGCCGCCTGCTGGCGGCCCTCGGAGTCGACCAGCTGCTCGACTCCCTCGCCGTCCGGGTCGACGGCCCCGCGGCATGGGACCTCGACCTGCGCCTGGACCTGCACCTGGTCGACCACGACGCGGTGTGGCACCTGCGCCTCGCCAACGGGGTGCTCGTGCACCACCGGGACCGCGCCCCCGACCCGCGGGCGCGCCTGGTGCTCACCCTGACGAGGCAGCAGCTGATCGGCGTCATCACCCGCCGGGACCTCCGGGGCGTCGGGCACGAGGGGGACCTCGGCGTTCTCAGCTCGCTGTTCGGGGTCCTGGAGGCGCCCGACCCCGCCTTCGCCGTGGTGCGGCCCTGAAAGGGCGCCGACCGGAGCCCCGCCGCCCCGGGCCCCCGCCCGGGGCGGCGCGACCGCGGGCGCACGGGGAGCAGCGCGGCCCTCCCCGGCCTCCGCGCGGATCCGGGCGCCCCGGGGGCTTGCATCTCAAGCGGCTCGAGGTAGCACAGTGGCCCCCATGAACGACCACGAGCTGTACCCCATCGGAGACGCCGCGCGCCGCAGCGGCCTGAGCGTCAGCGCCGTCCGCTTCTACGCCGACGCCGGGGTCGTCGAGCCCGCCGACCTGTCCGGGGCGGGCCACCGCCTGTACGACGTCGACGCCATCGCCCGCCTGGAACTCGTCCGCACCCTGCGCGAACTGGACACCGACCTGGACGAGATCCGCCGCCTGCTCGAAGGGGGCACGACCCTGCACGGCCTGCTCACCACCCACCTGGAGATCGTCGAGCGCCAGGAGCGCTCCCTACGGGCCAGGAGGGCGGTGCTGCGGACCCTGATCAGGCAGGGCGGCACGACCGCGCAGGCCGACCTGATGCACAAGCTCGTCTCGATGACCGACGAGGAGCGCGAGCAGACCATCGACGACTTCTGGAACGACGTCGAACAGGGCCTCGACGTCCCCGACGGCTTCGTCGACCGGCTGCGCGCGATCCGGCCGGTCCTGCCCGCCGACCCCACGGCCGCCCAGCTGGAGGCGTGGATCGAACTGGCCGACCTGGTGCGGGACCCGGCGTTCCGCGACGCGGTCCGCGCCTACCTGCACGACACCTACTCGACGGACGTGGGCAGGAGCATCGCGAGCGCGCCGTTCCAGGACTTCATCTACGGGAGCGGGGTCTCCCTCACCGAGGAGGTCATGGCCGCCCACCGCGCCGGCGAGTCCCCCCGCTCCCCCTGGGCGCAGAACGCCGTCACGCGCTTCATGGAGGGGGCCGCGGGGGTGTCCGGCACCGCGCTCACCGTCGAAAGGCGCAACCGGATGGCCGACGCCTATCGGCTGCTCCCCGACATCGAGCGCCAGATCGCCGAGGAGGACGCCGCCTCCGAGGACCCCGTCTACGACGACACCCACGGCCGGTACATGTCCCTGGTGGCGGTGGTCAACGGACACCCGACCGAGGAGGAGAAGCTGCCCTACGCATGGCTGGCCGAGGCCATGCGCGCCCCGGACGACGGCGCCTGAGGGCCCCGCGCCCGCCTCGGCGCGGATGACGCGCGGGCGGCGTGCCGGGGGACGGCGCACCGCCCGCGCCGGGCCGCGGACCGCGGCCCCCTCCCCTGCGCCGTCCGCGTCCCCCGGCGGGAGGCCGGAGCTGAGGGCCGGGGGGCCGCGGGAGCGGAGCCGTCCCGGGGCGCCGTGCCGCCCCCGCCCCGACACACCACCTCGCCTTGAGCGATCATCCCGTCACCGCTGGCTATCGTCGTGGAGTGCTCCAGCCCCGTTCGCCCTCTCAGGGGCCCGGCCGCACCGGCCGGTTCCCGGTACGGCCCGCCGGCCCCGTCCCGGCCCTGGTGGCGGCCCTCCTGCTCCTGGTCTCCGGCTGCACGGCCCCGACCCCGACCGCCGACTCCTACCGGGACGCCGCCGAGCAGACCGTCACGGACCTCCTCTCGGCCGTCGGGACGGGCGTCCTGCTCGTCGAGATCCACCGCGGGGGCAGGGCGTTCTCCCCCTACGCGGAGACCACCGCCGAGGACGCCGAGGACGCCGCCCGCTCGATCGCCGACACCTTCGGGACGCGCCAGCCGCCCACCGCCGGGTCCGACGCCCTGCGGGCGGAGCTCTCCCCCCTCTGCGACACCGCGGTGAACGCGCTCGCCGACCTTCGCATCGCCCTGCGCAGGGACGACGACGCCGCGGTCGAGGCGGCCGGGCAGACCCTCCTGACCGTTTCGGCCGGCCTCTCCGACCTCGAGGAGGCCCTCTCGTGAGGTGGCTGACGGCCTTCACCCTGGGCCTGCTCACCGCCATCGGCGGCTTCCTGGACATCGGCGACCTGGTCGCCAACTCCGTGGTCGGCTCCCGCTTCGGGATGAGCCTGGCCTGGGTCGTCCCCGTCGGCGTGGTCGGGCTGATGGTGTTCACCGAGATGTCCGCCCGCGTGGTCACCGCCACCGGACGCGGGACCTTCGACCTGGTGCGCGAACGGCTCGGCGCCAGGGTCGGCCTCGCCAACCTCCTGGCCTCCTACCTCATCACCCTGCTCACCCTGTCCGCGCAGATGGGGGGCATCGCGCTGGCCCTGGAGCTCGCCAGCGGCATCCACTACCTGCTGTGGGTGCCGGTCGTCGGGTTCCTCGTCTGGATCGTGCTGTGGCGGCTGCCCTTCGCGTACATGGAGAAGACCTACGGCCTCCTGGGCCTGGCCCTCGTCGTGTTCGGCGTGGCCCTGTGGAGGATGGGCCCGGACCTGGGGGCGCTCCTCACGCAGGCGGTGTCCTTCTCCCCGCCCCCGAACGAGGGGGCGGCCGTCTGGTGGTACTACGCCATCACCCTGTTCGGGGCCGCCATGACCCCGTACACCGTCCTCTTCTTCTCCTCGGGCGGGGTCGAGGAGAAGTGGACCTCCCAGGACCTGGCCACCGCGCGCCTCAACGTCTTCCTCGGCCTCCCCCTGGGAGGGCTGCTGTCCCTCGCCATCATGGGCTGCGCCGCGGTCCTGCTCATGCCCGCCGGGGTCCAGGTGTCCGACCTGGGACAGGTCGCGCTCCCCGTCGTCTCCGCTTTGGGCAGGCTGGGACTGATCGTGGTGATCCTCGGGTTCTTCGCCGCCACCTTCGGCGCCGCCCTGGAGTCGGGCCTGGCCGCGGGGTACGGCGTCGCCCAGTACTTCGGCTGGCACTGGGGGAAGACACTGCCGCCGACGAGCGCCCCCTACTTCCACCTCGTCATCATGGTGAGCCTGCTGAGCGGCACCCTCTTCGTCCTCACCGGGGTCGACCCCATCACCGTCACCGAGTACAGCCTGGTCTTCTCGGCCGCGGCCCTGCCCCTGACCTACCTGCCGATCCTCGTCGTCGCCAACGACCGCGGCTACCTCGGCGACCGGGTCAACTCGCGCTTCACCAACGTCCTGGCCTCGGTCTACCTGGTGCTGCTGTGCGTGGTGTCGGTGGCCGCCATCCCCCTCATGCTCTACACGAAAGCGGGGCAGTGAGATGTCCGACGAGGCGGACGGAACGGTCTTCAGGATCGGGTTCACCGTCCTGGACCGCCAGGTGGTCGACCGCCGGGGCGAGAACCTGGGCAAGGTCGACGACGTGGAGTTCACCTGGCGGGAGGGCGAGGCGCCGGCCATGACGGCCCTGATCATCGACTCGGCCTCCCTCGGCGGCCGGATCGCCGGGCGGTTCGGCCGGTTCTGGGAGACGGTCCTGGAGCGGATGCGCCCGCCGGAGGAGGCGCCCACCCGGATCCCGCTCACCGACGTCGAGGCGTTCGCCCCCACCACGGTGCTGTCGACGGACGCCCCGCCGGGGATGCGCCCCCTGGAGGCGTGGGTGGCGCGCCACCTCATCGGCCGCATCCCCGGGGGGCGGCGGTGACCCGGCTGCGCGCCGGCGCGCTCCTGGGGCTGCGGATCGTCGACTGCGACGGGAAGGACGCGGGTTCGGTCCAGGACGTCGTCGTCCGCCACAGCGGGGGCGCGTACACCGTCCTGGGACTGGTGGCGGGGCGTTCCGCGCTCGCCGGGCGCTTCGGGTTCGGGGACTCCCTGGAGGCGCCCACCCCCTGGCGGCACCTGCTGGGGTGGTTGCGGCGCCACGAGCGCTACGTCCGCTGGGAGGACGTCGTGGTCGTGGAGGAGGACGCGGTCGAGATCGCGGTGGAGCGCGGGTCGCTGCCCCGCGGGTGGCGCTCCCGGCCCTGACCGCCGCCGCGCCCCGGCCGCGGGCCCTACCCCTCGTCGTCCATGGCCGGACCGTGCTCCAGGAGGTGGCGGACGAACGCCGCCGTGCTCTCGGTGAGGGTGGAGAAGTCCGCCGCGACGAGGACGGCGTGCCGCGGCGCCCACGGTTCGTCCAACTCGTACAGGGACGCGGGAGAGACGCCGTGGCGCCGGGCCGCCCCCCGCGGCACCACGGCGTACCCCGCACCGGTGCAGGCCACGGCGCAGACGGCCCCGAGCGAGGGCAGCCGGACCCGGTAGGCGGGCTCCGCCCCCGCCGCGTGCGCCTGCCGGTCGACGAGGTCCTGCAGAGGGCTCCCCCGCAGGAGGCCGACCAGGGGTTCGCGGAGCAGGTCCGCCAGGCGGAGCGGCCTCCGGGGCGGGGAGGAGGCCGGGCCGACGGCGACGAGGTCGTCGTCCCACAGCCGGCGCGTCTGGCAGGCCGAGCCGGCGGGCGCCGAGGAGACGACCGCGATGTCGGAGAGCCCGTCGAGGACGTGGGCGACGGCAGCCTCGCTGCTCAGCTCGACCATGGTGACCGCGGTGTTGGGCAGGCGGTTGAGCGTGGCGGCGAGGAACTCGGTGAGGGCGTCGGCGGCGGAGCTGTTGGTCGCCAGCCTGACGCTGTTCTCCAGCCCCCGGGCGCGCGCGGCCATGCCCGCCTCCAGGTCCCGGGCGCCGTCGAGCAGGACCAGGCCCCTCGCGGCCAGGGCCTCGCCAGCCGGGGTCGGGGTCACCCCCCGGTGGCGCCGGTCGAGCAGCCGCAGCCCGTAGTGCCGTTCGAGTGCGGTGATGCGGACGCTGGCGGCCGACAGCGATATCCCGCACCGCTGGGCCCCGTCCGTGATGGAGCCCGCCTCGATCACCTCCACGAGCAGCGCGAGGTCGCTCAGGTCGGCGACCCCCATCGGCCCTGCCTTCATCTTCTCGACACCCCTCTTCGTCCGGCCTCAACGCAAGCTCCGCGCCCGTGGGCGAGAATCCCCGGGAGCCGCGACCCCGGGCGGGTCCGGGCGAGCACGGAGGGAGAGGTCCATGGTGGTCCCACGGGACGGCCGGTGGCGGTGGCCGCGGTCGGCGGTGATCCTCCCGGACCGGCTACGGGCCATGCTAGAGGCGTGGGGGCGGCCGTCGGCCGGGTCCGCGGAAACCGCCTACCGGGAGCAGCTCCACGTGATCGTGTGGCTGTTGGAGGACGGCCGGCCCGACGAGGCGTCGAGGGTGGCGTGCGAGGGGCCCTGGGCGCCCGGCGGGAAGCGTGGCCGACCCCGCCGCTGAGGGGGCCGGGGCGCGCACGGCCGCCGACCGCGGCCGGCGCCTCCTGCTCCGCACGGGCCTAGGATCGGCCGACAGGGCGCCCTCCGTGCCCCCGGTCGCGGGAGGCGCGCCGGGCGCCCCTTCCGAACCAGTGGCGCGGAAAGGACCCCCCATGCCGTCGGAACCGGTGCCCGTCCTCAACCCGATCCTTCCGGGATCGCACCCGGACCCCTGCGTCCTGCGGGTCGGCGGGGACTTCTACCTCGCCACCTCCACCTTCGAGTGGTACCCGGGCGTGCGCCTGCACCACTCCACCGACCTCGCGCGGTGGCGCCCCCTGGGCGGGGCGCTGCCCGGCCCTCCCTGGCTCGACCTGGCGGGCCGCCCGGACTCGGGGGGCGTGTGGGCCCCCGACCTCAGCCACGCCGACGGGCTGTTCCACCTCGTCTACAGCAACGTCACGTCCTACGCCGGCGGCTTCACCGACAGCCCCAACCTCCTCGTGACCGCTCCGACGATCCACGGGCCGTGGTCGGACCCGGTCCCCCTGCACGCACGCGGGTTCGACGCGGCGCTCCTGCACGACGGCGACGAGAGCTGGCTGGTGAGCCTGGCGCACGACTGGCGCCCCGGCCACGGGGGCTCCTCGGGGCTGGAGGCCGTGCGCTACGACCGCCGCGCACGGACACTGGTGGGCGCACCGGTCCGGATCTCGCTCCCGGAGGGGGAGGGCTGGGTCGAGGGCCCCCGGATCCGGCGCATCGGCTCCTGGTACTACCTGCTCACCGCGGACGGGGGCACCGGTTACGAGCACCGCGTCACCGCCGCCCGCTCCAGGAACCTGAGCGGCCCCTACGAACGCGATCCCGGGGGCCCGCTCATCACCTCCCGCGACCGGCCCGACCTGCCCCTGCAGAAGGCCGGGCACGGCTGCCTGGTGGACACCCCCGGCGGGGAGACCTACCTCGCCTACCTCGTCGCCCGCCCCCTGGGGCGGCGCGGCCCGTGCGTCCTGGGCCGCGAGACCGCGCTGGCGCCCGTCACCTGGACCCCGCAGGGCTGGCCGCGGGTGCCCGGCGGGCGGCCGGAGCCGCGGATCCCCGCGCCCGTCGTCCCGGGGGCCGCCGGGGCGGGCGGGGGCGGGGATCCGGCCCCGGACGTCCACGGGGAGGGCACCGACCACTTCGACGGGGCCGTGCTCGGGCCGCACTGGTCCACGCTGCGCCGCCCCGCGACCCGGGACTGGGTCACCACGGCCGCGCGGCGCTCGCACCTGCGGGTGCGGGGCGGGCGCTCCCCGCAGAGCCTCGTCGACACGAGCCTGGTCGCCCGGAGGGTGAGCTCCCCGCACTGCTCGTTCGAGACCACCGTGGAGTACCGGCCGTCGGACACCCGCCACCTGGCCGGGCTCACCGCCTACTACAACACCCGGAACTGGTTCTTCGCGTACCGCAGCACCGACGACGCGGGACGGCAGGTGCTGGGGGTGGCGGCCTGCGACCGGGGGCGGGTGACCCTGGAGGGGACCGAGGTCCTCGCCCCCGGTACGGGCGGGCGGACGCGGCTGGGCGTGGACGTGGACGGCCCCCGCCTGCGCTTCCGCCGCGACGTCGGCGGGGGGTGGGACCCCCTGGGACCGTGGCTGGACGCCACCGTGCTCTCGGACGAGCACGCCGAGGAGATCGAGGACGGAGGGCTCCGGACCATGGGGTTCACGGGCGCCTTCGTCGGCCTGTGGGTCTGGGACCTGGGCGGTCAGGGCCTGCACGCCGACTTCGACGAGGCGACCTACCGGCTGCGGCCCCCGGCGCGGCCGGACGGGGGGCGCTGAGACCGCCCCGGGCGAGCGGCCCCTCGGGGGACGCGGCGCGGGTCAGCCGAGCCGCTCGGCGACGGCGGTCACCGTCGCCGAGACCAGGGCGCGGTCCGGGCCCCCGCCGTCCCGCTCGAAGTGCCGGTGCAGGGACCACCCCTCGACCAGGGCGTCCAGCGCCCGGCATGCCTCCGGGGAGAAGTGCGCGGACAGGAAGCCGCGGCTGACGCCCATCCACGCGCGCGCGGCCTCCCGGACCGCGTCGTTGTGGTTGGCGTAGGAGTACATCTCGAAGAGCAGCACGAACTGCCCGGGGGTGGCGTACCCGGGGCCGCAGATGAGGTCGACCACGGCCTCGCACGCCTCGGCCCGGCTGCTCGCCGCGGCCATCCTGTCGCCGTAGTACCGCGCCATGGTCCGGGCCAGGTGCGCGAAGGCCTGTTCCAGGATCTCCGTCAGGCCGTCGAAGTGGTAGGTGAGCGATCCCAGGGGGACCGAGGCCCGCTGGGCGATCGCGCGGTGGGTGGTCCTGTGCACGCCGCGCTCGGCGATCACCTCCAGGGCCGCCGCGAGGATGCGCTCCTTGCGCTGCGGGTCGTTGCCGACCCGCCGTGGTCCGCCCATGCCGCCCCCTTCCCACCCACCATTGTGGCGGACGCGCGCCCCGGTCCCGGCCCCGTGACGGCCGCCGGGTAAAGTGTGTACTTTTGTACACTCTATTGCCCGGCACACCGCTAGGAACCCTCTTCGTGGACACCGCCATGAGACGCCGGCGCTTCGCGCTGTGCACGCTCTTCCTCCTCCCCGGCCTGGGGATCTCCTCCTGGGTCACCCGCACCCCCGCCATCCGCGACGCGCTGGGGGCCTCCACCGCCGAGATGGGGTTGGTCCTGTTCGGCCTCTCGGCCGGATCGATGCTCGGCATCCTCGCCTCGGGGCCGCTCGTCGCCCGCCTGGGCGCCCGTCCGGTCATCGTGTTCGGCACCGCCACCCTGGTCCTGAGCATGCCCGCCATCGGGGCGGGCGCGGCCCTGTCGGCCCCGGCGCTGGTCGCGATCGGCCTGTTCCTCTTCGGCCTGGGCATGGGCGGCGGGGAGATCGCCCTGAACATCGAGGGCGCCGAGGTCGAGAAGGCCCTGTCCGAGCCGCTGCTCCCGCGCCTGCACGGCTTCTTCAGCCTGGGCACCGTGGTGGGCGCGGTCGCCGGCATCGCGTTCACCGCGACGGACTTCCCCGTCGTCTGGCACCTGGGGATCGTCGGCCTCCTGGCCCTGGCCGCCTCGGCCTCGGTCCTCGGCTCCGTCCCCGCCGGCACGGGCCGGGCGCGCCCCCGGGCCGACGACCGCGGCCCCGGCCCGGGACGCGCGCCGTGGAAGGACACGCGCCTGCTCCTGATCGGCGCCATCGTGCTCGCGATGGCCCTGGCGGAGGGCACCGCCAACGACTGGCTGCCCCTGATCATGGTCGACGGCCACGGCTTCGACCCGGCGGCGGGGTCGATGGTCTATGCCGTGTTCGCCGCCTCGATGACGGTCGGACGCTTCGCCGGCGGGTACTTCCTGGCGCGTTTCGGCCGGGTCGCGGTGCTCGCCGCCAGTGCGGCCGCCGGGGTCCTGGGGATGGGGATGGTGGCCGGCGCGGACAGCCAGGTCCTGGCCGCGGCGGCCGTGGTCCTGTGGGGACTGGGGGCGTCCCTGGGCTTTCCCGTGGCCCTGTCCGCGGCCGGCGACTCCGGGCCGGACTCCGCGGCCCGCGTCTCACTGGTGGCGACCCTCGGCTACGTGGCGTTCCTGGTGGGCCCGCCCGTGCTCGGCTTCCTGGGCGAGGCGTACGGCCTGCGCGGAGCCCTGGTCGTGCCCCTGGTCCTCGTCGCCGTCGCCGGCCTCCTCTCCTCGGCGGCCCGGCCCCGCGCGTCGGCGGACGCCGATGCCGAGCGGGACGGGGCCGGGGACCGGGACCCCCGGTAGCGTCCCGCTCCCGGGAGGGCGGGCGCCGGCCGGGGGCGCCCCGCTGCACGGCTCCGCCTCCCGGGAGCCGGAGCCGTCCCGGGGCCCTCAGCCCCCGGCGGGGGCCCGGCCCTGGGCCCCCAGCTGGAGCGACAGCTCGGCCGCCGCCTCGCGGACGGCCGCGATGACGCCGACCAGGCCGGTGCCCCGGAAGTGCGTGGCGGGGCCGCCCAGGCTCACCGTGGCCGCCAGGCCCCCGGAGGAGTCGAAGACGGGTGCGGCCACGGCGCCCACGTCTTGGAGGAAGTCCTCGTCGCTGACGGTGTAGCCCTCGGACGCGATCTTCTTCAGCTCCCCCCGCAACACCTCCGCGTCGGTGAGGGTGTGCGGGGTGTACCTGCGCAGCGGCCGGGACAGCCACCGCTCCCGCAGCGCGGAGGAGTGGGCCAGCATCGTCATCGGCCCCGCCGCCGTGTGGAAGGGCAGCACGCTGCCGACGGTGATCTGCTTGACGGTCAGCGGCCCGGCGCCCTCGACGAGGTCGATGCAGACCGCGCCGTCCTCGGAGGGCACCATCAGGTAGGCGGTGTGGCCGAAGCGCGCGGACAGGTCGCGCAGCAGCGGCGCGGCCTCGTCGCGCAGGTTGAGCTCGGCCAGCGCCACGGAACCCACAGCGAACAGCCGCATGTTGACCTTGTAGGCGCCGTCCGCGCGCTGGCTCACCCAGCCGACCTGTACCAGCGTGGCCAGGAGGCGGTGCGTGGTGGCCTTGTTCAGGCCGGTCCGCTCCGCCAGCTCACCGAGTGTGAGCGCGGGCCGTTCGTGGGTGAAGCACTCCAGGAGCCGGCAGGCACGGAGCACCGCGTTGACCGTGCCCTTGGGATCAGCGGCCGATTCACCGTCGATCATCGCCACTGAGGAGACCTCCTCGCACGCTCCGTCGTCGATGACAGGGTAACGGCCGGTTCGCGGCACTCCCGCCACCGTGCGCGGGCCCCGGGGCCTCCCAGCGGTTCAGCCCCCATGGCCGTACTCCGCGCGCATCCGCTTCTTGTCGAACTTGCCCACGCCGGTCTTGGGCACCTCGTCCACCACCACGAACCGGTCGGGCAGCTGCCAGCGCGGGACCTGCTCCCCGAGGAAGCTCCGCAGCTCGTCGGGGTCGATCGGTTCGCCGTCCGCGCTCGAGAGGACGGCGACGGGCCGCTCGCCCCAGACCTCGTCGGGAACCGCGATGACGGCGGTCTCGTGCACCCGCGGGTGGGCGGCCAGCCTGTTCTCCAGGTCGACCGAGGAGATCCACTCCCCTCCGGACTTGACCATGTCCTTGGCGCGGTCCACCAGGGTCACGTATCCCCGGGCGTCGACCGTGACCATGTCGCCCGTGCGCAGCCAGCGGCGCCCGTCGGGGGAAGCGGTGAAGGACGCGCTGTCGTCCTTCTCCGGGGCGTGGTAGTGGTCGACGACGAAGGGGCCGCTGATCTCCAGCTCCCCCACCGCGGCGCCGTCGCGGGCGGCCTCGCGCCCCTCCGCCGACGAGCGCACGGCCAGGCCGGGCAGGGGTCGGCCCTGGGTGCGCCGGGCGGCCGAACGCACCTCCGCGTCGGGGGTGCACGGCTCCGACGCGACCAGCCCGACCGGGGAGCACTCGGTCATGCCCCAGGCGTGGACGGGCCGGATCCCCAGACCGGTGAGCGCGTCGAGCAGGCTCTCCGGGGCCGAGGATCCGCCGATGACGATCCGGTCCATGGTCGCCAGAGCGTCTTCGGGCACCCGCCCCTCGTGGAGCGCCCTGACCACGGCGGCCCACACGGTGGGGACGCCGGCGGCGAACGTCGCCCGGGAGTCCCGGACGAACCCGGTGAGGCCGACCGGGTCGAGGTGGCGTCCGGGCAACGCCAGCCCGGCCCCCGCCAGCAGCCCGGCGTAGGGCAGGTTCCACGCGTTCGCGTGGAACATCGGCACGACCGGCAGCACCACGTCGTGGTGGCCGACGGCGAACGCGTCGGTCCCGCACAGCGTGAGCGCGTGCAGGTAGACCGACCGGTGGCTGTAGACCACCGCCTTGGGGCGGCCGGTGGTGCCGGACGTGTAGCAGACGCCCACGGCCTCGTTCTCGTCCCGCGGACGCCACCAGCCCCGCTGTCCGGGGACCGGGCGGGTCTCCAGCCGGTGCACGGCCGCGCCGCCCTGGGCGGCGGGGAGATCGGGGGCCTCCCCCATGACGAGCACGTGCTCGACCGTGTCGGGGAGGTCGACGGCGGACCAGGACTCCCACAGGGAGCCGTCCACGAGCACCGCGCGGTCTCCGGCGTGCGCGAGCGTGTAGGCGACCTCGTCGGCGCCGAGGCGGATGTTCACCGTGTGCATGACCAGTCCCGCCCCGGGGATCGCGACGTAGGCGCGCATGTGGTCCAGGGTGTTCCAGGCGTAGGTGGCGACCCGGTCGCCGGGCCGGAGTCCGAGCCCCGCCAGGTCCTCGGCGAGCCCGCGGGCCCCGGCGAAGAGCTCGGCGTAGTCCAGTCCGCGGACGCCTCCGGGTTCCCGGCCGGTGACCTCGCGGTCGGCGAAGACCGCCTCGGCCCGATCGAAGACGTGGTGCAACCCCAGCGGTTCGGTCTGCATCGCGGAGATCATGGAGACTCCCTCTCTTCGTGGTTGACCGGAATGCGTTCCATTTTTTGCCGACTCGGTCGGCATCGCGACCGGAGCGCATCTCCGACTCGGGCCGTTTCGGCACGTAGATCACTTCCGTGTCTGCTGGGTTACAGACCATAGTGACCCTTGACACAAGATCCTAGCGCTCCCTAATGTCTTTTTGAAACGCGTTCCGCAATACGAAAGGGGTGAGGATGAGTTCCCGACGACTGCGCGAGCTGATGGGCGAGGGGGTCGTCCACGCGCCCGGCGTGTGGGACGGGCTCACCGCCCGCCTCGCCGAGCAGGCCGGCTTCTCCGCACTGTGCGCCTCGGGCTTCGCGGTCTCCGCGTCCCTCGGCTATCCCGACGCCGAGCTCTACACCATGTCGGAGAACCTGGAGGCCACCCGCCGCATCCGCGAGTCCAGCGGCCTCCCGCTGATCGCCGACATCGACACCGGGTACGGCAACGCCCTCAACGCCGCCCGGACGGCCCGGCGCTTCCGCGACGCGGGGGTCGCCGCGGTCTTCATGGAGGACCAGGAGTCGCCCAAGCGCTGCCCCCTCTGCGTCGGGGACCCCGTGCCGCTGGTACCGCCGGAGGAGGCGGCCCTGAAGGTGCGCGCCGTCAAGGACGCCGTCGGCGACGACGTCCTCGTCATCGCGCGCACCGACGCCCGGGGCGAGGAGGCGCTGCACCGGGCGAAGTCCTACGCCGGGGCCGGGGCCGACATGGTCATGCCGGTCACCAGGACCTTCTCCACCGCCGACGAATGGGCCCGGTGCCGGGAGGCCGCCGGCGTCCCCCTCGTGGCCACGCTCACCGCGTCCGCCTGGACCGAGCGCGAGTTCACCCCCCGGGTCCTGGAGGAGGTCGGGGTCGCGATCGCGCTCCTGCCCACCCAGATCCTGATGGCGGCCACCGGGGCCGTACGACAGGCCCTGGGCCGGCTCGCGGCGGGCGAACCCCCCGCGGACGTGAGCGCCGACGCCCTGCCGCACCACGAGTTCGTCGACCTGATCGGGTTCGCCGAGGTGGAGGCCGCGCAGAAGGCCTACCTGCCCGCGGCCCGGGGAGGAGCCTGACCATGGGCCGCACCATCACCGAGAAGATCCTCGGCCGGACGGCCGGGGGCCCGCCGGTCCGCGCCCGCGACAACCGCGCCTTCCGCCCCGACCACATGATCGCCTACGACTTCCCCGGGTACACCGACGTGATGTTCCGCCAGATGCACGACGACTTCGGCATCACGGAACTGGACGACCCCGAGCGCTACCTGGTCTTCATCGACCACATGCTCACCCGGGGCGACGCCAAGGAGGAGGCGGTCCACCAGGTCACCCGGGACTGGTGCGACTTCTACGGGATCACCCTGCACGAGGCCGAGGGGATCGGCCACCAGGTCGCCGCCGAGCTCGGGTACGCGCTCCCCGGCAGGTTCCTCATCCACTTCGACGGCCACATCAGCGGGCTGGGAGCCTTCGGGGCCCTCGGCTGGGGGGTGCGGCGCGACCTCCTGGAGGCGTGGGTCACCGGACGGATCCACCTGGACGTGCCGGAGTCGGTGCGGTTCGAGCTCACCGGTAGCTTCCCCGAGGGGGTGGACAACCGCGACCTGATCCACACCATCATCGCCCGGCTCGGCGCCGACGGCTGCGCCCACCAGGTCATGGAGTTCACCGGGCCCGGCGCGCGCTCCATGAGCATCGACCGCAGGCAGGGCCTGTGCGGCATGGCGATGTTCACCGGCGCGGTGTCGGCGATCTTCAACCCGGACGAACTCTCCCTGGACTACGCCCGCCGGGTGTCCGACGCCCTCCCCGAACCGCTCTACAGCGATCCCGACGCGGTCTACACCGGCGTGCACGAGATCGACCTCTCGGAGCTGGAACCACAGGTCGTGCTCCCCGGCTCCGCGCGGGGCGCGAACACGAGGGGGGTCTCGGCCCTGAAGGGCACCCCCGTCACCAAGGCGTTCATCGGCTCCTGCGCCAGCGGGAGGCTGGAGGACATCCGCGCCGCCGCGCAGGTGCTGCGGGGCCGCAGGGTCGCCGACGGCGTGCAGCTCAACGTCGTCCCCACCTCGGCCGCGATCCACCGCCGGGCGGAGGAGGAGGGGCTGCTCGACGTCCTGCGCGACGCGGGGGCGTCCGTGGCCACGTCCAGCTGCGACTTCTGCTTCGGCTACCAGAAACCGCTGCGGGCCGGGGAGAACTGCGTGTCCACGGGGGTGCTCAACATCTCCGGGCGCATGGGCGACACGGGCGCCCACATCTACATGGGGTCCGCCTACACCGTCGCCGCCAGCGCCGTGACCGGGGAGATCTCCGACGTACGGGAGGTGACGGGCCCGTGAGTCCGCTGCCCCCGCCCGACACCATCGAGGGCCGTGTCGCCTGGATCTTCGGGGACGACTTCGACATCGACCTCGTCATCGGCGTGGAGAACATCAAGCACTACGACCCCGACGTGCTGCGCAGGGTGTGCATGCGGCACTACGACCCGGCGTTCGCCGACGAGGTGCGCCCCGGCGACGTCGTCGTCGGAGGCCGCAACTTCGGCTACGGGCATCCGCACTACCCGCCGATGGTCGCGCTGCGCAACCTCGGGATCGCGGCCGTCGTCGCCGAGTCCTTCTCCCCCGGCTTCTGGCGCGGGGAGACCTACAACGGCATGCCGCTCCTGACCGTCCCGGGGATCACCGGCGCCGTCCGCCGCTGGGACCGCGTCTCCATCGACTGGCGGCGCCCCGCCGTCCGCCTCGCCCGACAGGACGCCGAACTGGCCGGGGAACCGCTCAGCGAGCGCGTGGTCAAGGTCATCGAGGCGGGCGGCAGCCTCAACCTGCTCCTCGCCGAGCACCGACGGGCACGCGCCGCCGGCTGACCGGCGCTCCCGACCCACCTCACCGACGGGCGGGAGCACCACGCCGACGCCTCGCCCCGCCGCCCCGCACGCACGGGGAGGCGCCATCCCCCCGAGAGCCCACGGCGGGCGCTCGAGCCCCATCCCACCAGGAGGTATCGCCTTGTCCTCTCCAGAGAGCGCCGGGAGCCCCCCGGCCGTCGCCGTCCCGGGCCCACCCGTACGCGACCGGCGCACCGCGCTGCGCGCCGCGGTCGCCGGCGGGGTGGGAACCCTGATCGAGTACTACGCGTTCAGCGTCTACGGGTTCCTGGCCGTCGTCATCGCCCCGCTGTTCTTCCCCAGCTCCAACCCCGCCACGTCGATCCTGGCCACCCTGGCCGTGTTCGGGTCCGGGTACCTGATGCGGCCGCTCGGCGGGATCTTCTTCGGCCGCCTCGGCGACCGGAGCGGGCGCAAGGTCGCCCTGGTGTCCACGGTCGTCAGCATGGGCCTGTGCTGCGCGCTGATGGGCCTGTTGCCCACCTACCCGCAGGTCGGCATCACCGCGCCGATCCTGCTGGTGATCGTCCGCATGGCGGAGGGCTTCTCGGCCGGGGGCGAGATCGGCGGATCGGCCACCTACATCGCGGAGTCCTCGCCGTCCGGGCTGCGCGGCTTCTTCGGCGCCTTCACCCCGACCGGGTCCACCCTGGGCTTCGCGGTCGCCGCCGCCGTGGCCGGGATCGTCGTCGGGCTCCTGTCCCCCGACCAGATGTCGGCCTGGGGGTGGCGCGTCCCGTTCCTGCTGTGCGTCCCGCTGACCCTCCTGTGCCTGTGGGCGCGGCTCAAGCTGGAGGACACCCCCGACTTCCGGGAGATGGAGGCCCGGTCGGAGGTGGCCCGCAGCCCCTTCGTCGACGTGCTGCGGAGCAACTCGGGCTCGGTCCTCAAGGTCATCGGCCTGGCCGTCGCCACCAACGGCACGGGGTACGTCGGGCTGACCTACATGAACGTCTACCTGATCAACGACCTGGGCTACGACTCCCAGCACGTGTACTGGCTCTCGGCGGCGGTCATCGGCCTGGCCTGCGTGTCCATGCCGTTCATGGGCATGCTCACCGACCGCTTCGGGCGCCTGACCGTGCTCACCACGGGGTGCGTCGGGTACGTCCTGCTGGCCTACCCCATCCTGCTGGCCATGTCCGAGGCCTCGGGGCTCCTGGTCGTGGGGCTGGTGTACCTGGTGTTCATGGTCCTCAACGCGGCGCTGCAGGTCCCCGCCTTCCCGCTGTTCACCGAGCTCTTCCCGCGGGCGGTCCGCTACACCGGCGTCTCCCTCGGCTTCAACGTCGGGACCATCGTCGCCGGGGGGACGGCCCCCTACATCGCGGCCCAGCTGGTCGCGTCCACGGGCAACCCGGTCTCCCCGGCGTACTGGGTGATGGGGGTGGCGGCGGTCGGCCTGCTCACCGCGCTGACCCTGCGCTCCAACCGCTCGGGCGAACTCCCCGGCTGAGGTCGCCTCCGGCCGACCGCGCGGCGGCGGGGCCCCGCACGACGCTTCCCGGTCGTGCGGGGGCTCCGCCGTTCCCGGGCCGGGCGCGAACGGGGCGGGGCCGGACGTGCGGGCCGCCCCGGAGGCGGCCGACGGAGGCACGTGCCCGTCCGGGGAAGGCGCGGAGCCTGACGGCCCGCGGCGCCGTCCCTCCGCGCGGACGGCCCGCGCTCATGCGCCGTCCGGGTCCTCCGGCGCCGGGGCGGCCCCTCCCGTCCCGGAGACCAGCTCCTCCCAGAGCCGCCGCCACGGCCCGACGGGGAAGTGGGAGTCCATCCTCGCCCTGTTGCGCCGCATGGCCTCGGCGAACCAGAGCTCGCCGTCCACCCGGGCTCGCATGAGCCCGAGCATCTCCTCTGCCGTCCCGCGCAGGTCGCCGTCCCGGTGCAGGCGTGCGCACAGGAACGCGTCGCCGTAGATGTCGGGGAAGGCGTGGAAGTCGCCGACCGCGCTGGGCAGGCCCGCGACGGTGGCCAGCGCGGGCCCCAGACCCACGCTCTCCACGTCCGGGCGGTTGGGTGTGAACAGCACCCCTCCGCCCGTGGCGGCGCTCACGCGCAGGAGGTCGACCTCGTCGAGGCGCCAGCGCAGATCCGTCCCCCGGTGGCTCTGCAGCGGCACCCCGTCCAGGAACCTCACGTGCTCCAGCACGCCCTCCTGCGAGGACTCGTCGAGCACCTCCTTGGTGTAGTCCGGGTCCTCGCCGAGGTCCCCGAAGACCAGGAGAAGGGGTTCGGGACGCCCCTGCTCCCGGCTCACCTGCCGCATGCGGGAGAAGAGCCGGACCGAGATCTCCACGCCCTTGACCCTGAAGACGCGGACGGGGACCAGCAGCAGGGGTTGGCCGGGCGCGGCGCCGATCTGCTCCAGGAACTCCGTGTGCCGGTCCTGCAGCCCCTCGGGGGGTGCTTCGGGCAGCACGTTGGGGACCGTGACCGGCTCCAGCGGGGTGGGGTACCCGCGGGCCTCGGCACGCAGTGCCTCCGAGACCACCGCCCAGCGGTGCGCGGGGTGCCCTCCCGGCAGCGGGGTGAACTCGTTGGGGGCCGGGGGGTAGACCCGTTCGTCGCCCTCGTGCACGGCGTAGCTGCCGAACAGGTCGTGGTCCCAGAAGAGGACCCCGCCGGGGCGTCCGCCGCCCCAGCGCTCCTCCGCGGCGCGGTGGAGGGCCAGGGTCACCGGGACCGCGTCGGAGAGGGTCATGTTGACCGCCACCACCCAGTCCACGTCGTGCTCGTCGAGCCACTCCGAGAAGTAGGCCCGGTAGGGGCCGGCCAGGGCCTCGACGCGCCGGTGCAGGCGTGCCCTCTCACCGGGGCCGAGGACGTCCGCCCGGGCGACCTGTCGCCGCACGTCGAGGAGCTCCCCCGCCAGGTCCGGTCCCGCGCAGGGCCGGACCCGGCTCACCCGGAGCCAGGGCGGGTAGCAGTCCGCTCCGGCGCCGTCGGGGAAGAAGGCCGGCTTGTCGGGGCGCCACGAGTAGCCGAGGTCGGCCGGGACGGGCTCGTGCGGGTCCGGCCGCCCGTGGAAGCGGGTCACGACGTTGCGGAAGACGGTGAGCAGGCCGCTGACGGGGAGACCGTCTCCGCAGACCAGTGCGATCTTGACCAACGTCCCGCCTTTCCCAGGGTGTCCCCCGAGACCTACCACACCGCATGTCCGCCGCGTGGCCGAAACGGTCCGATCTCCGCCGGAGCGGTGTCCGGTACCGGCGGAGGTGTCGGGATTTCCGTGCGGTCGGGCGACCGGTCGGGCGGAGTCCGGGGGAACGCCGCGGCCCCCTTCAGCCCACCCTCTCCACCCGGGTCGCGCCGGCGGTGAGGGGGGCGCCGTCCTGGCTCCGGGGGCGGAGCTCCGCGAGCGGACGCCCCTCGGCGTCGGTGAGGCGCGAACGGGGCTCGCCGTCGGCGAAGGCGTGGCGTTCCCCCCACTGCCTCAGCGCCACCACGACGGTGAACAGGTCCCTTCCGGCCCCGGTCAGCTCGTAGACGTGCCGCCCGCCGCTGGGGCTGGTGACCAGGACGCCGTGGTCGACGAGCTTGCGGAGCCGGTCGCTGAGGATGTTGCGGGCGATGCCGAGCCGCCGGCGGAACTCGGTGAAGGACGCCGGTCCCTCCATCGCGTCGCGGACGATGAGCAGGCTCCACCGGTCGCCGACGAGGTCGACCGTTCGGGCGACCGGGCACGTGGGATCGGTCCAGCCACGGCCGGTTTCCGTCTCCGCCATGGAAGCCCTCCTTTGTTGGTTGCACTTTGAAACCATTATGCCCTAGCCTCCAATGGTTGCATTTTGAAACCAAAGGGGTGGGTCGTGACAGGGGTGACGAGTGCTCAGCGCACCATCCTGGCTGTGGTGTGCGCCGTGGCGGTGTCCACCGTGTACGCGATCCAACCGGTCCTGGAAGCCGCGGGCGCCGACCTGGGGATGGCGCCCGCGGCACTCGGCCGGCTGGCCGCCGCAGGCCAGCTCGGCTACTTCGCGGGTCTGATCCTGCTGGTCCCCCTCGGCGACGCGGTGGACCGGCGGCGGCTCCTCACCCGGCTCCTGGCGCTCGTCGCCGCGGGCGCCGGGACCACGGCCCTCGCCCCCAACGGTGCGGTGGCGACGGCGGGGCTGGCGACCGCCGGCTTCTTCGCGGTCGTGGTCCAGGTCGCCGTGGCCCATGTCGCCTCCGTCTCCGCGCCCGGCGAGCGCGGGCGCAACATCGGCGCGGTCACGTCGGGGGTGGTGGTCGGCATCCTCGGGGTCCGCGTCCTGGCGGGCGCGCTGGGCGACACGGTGGGCTGGCGCGCCGTCTACCTCGTGCTCGCGCTGCTGTGCACCGTGCTCGCCGCGGCCGTGCGCGCGGGCCTGCGCCCGGACCCCCGCGCCTCCCGCGAGCCGTACGCGAGGGCGGTCGGCGCGATGGCGCGGCTGGCCGTCACCGACCGCCTGCTCCTCGGCCGGGGCCTCATCGCCTTCTTCCTCTTCGCGTCCTTCGGCACCCTCTGGAGCGGGCTCGCCTTGCCGCTCGGCGCCGAACCCTGGTCGTTCGGCACCACGGCGATCGGCCTCTTCGGGCTGGCGGGCCTCGCCGGGGCCCTCGGGGCCTCCCGGGCGGGGAGATGGGCCGACGGCGGCCGCGCCCAGCGGATCAGCGGGTGGTCCCTCGTGCTGCTGATCGCCTCCTGGGCCCTCATCGCCCGGACGGAGCCGACCCTGTGGCCCCTCGTCGCAGGGATCGTCCTGCTGGACTTCGCCGTCCAGGCCGTCCACGTCGGCAACCAGCACCTGCTGACCTCGGCACACGCGGACCGCGCCAGCGGTGTCATCGGCGCCTACATGGCCTTCTACTCCCTGGGCTCCGCCCTGGGAGCCGTCACCTCCGCCTGGGCGTACACCGCCTGGGGCTGGTGGGCCTCCTGCCTGTTCGGCGCCTCCTACGCCCTGGCGGGCCTCCTCGCGTGGGCACGCTCGCGGCCCGGCGCGACCGCCCGACCCGGCGATGCGGCCCGCCGGGAGCGGGGATGACGCCGCGGACCGCATCCGGCCGCGTTCCCGTGAGCGGCCGCCCGCGGCCCCGGTCGGGGCTCAGCCCTCGCGCAGGCGGGCCAGCGCGGGGATCATCCGGTCCCCGATGTCGTCGGGGCCGGGGAACACGCGGGTGACGGACCTCTGGTGCGCGAGCCCGTGCAGGCCGAGCCACAGAGCGTACGCGTCGGCGCCGGTATCGGTGCTCGTGGAGAGTCCTGCCTCGGCGCACCCGGCCAGGACCCCGGACAGGATCCGCAGGCTGGAGTCGCCGAGCGCCACGAGGTCCTCCTCGGTGACCGCGGTGTCGGCGAGCGTGGGCATCCACAGGCCGCCGAACATGGTGCGGTACCGCTCGGGGTGCACGCGGGAGAAGTCCAGGTAGGCGTGGCACACGGCGTACAGGCGCGCCCGGGGGTCCTCTCCCGCCCCCTCCAGTGCCGTGCGCAGCGCCGCTTCGAGCTCGTCGAAGGCCCGCCTGACCACGGCCAGCATGATGGAGGGCTGGTCGGAGAAGTGCGGGTAGATGGAGGGCGCGGCGATGCCGACCCGGCGCGCGATGGAGCGCAGGGTGATGGTGCGCTCGTCGCCCGTCTCGTCGAGCAGGGCGACCGCCGCGTCGACGATGTCCTCGCGCAGGCGTCCGCCCTGGCCGCGGCGGTTGCGGGTGCGCGGAGCCGATGTGTCCTTCGTGGCCTTCATGGTGTCACCTTACAGCTGTGAGTTTTTCCGGAGGCGACCTTGCACCACCAGGGTTACAAGCGTAAGGTTACAGCCGTTAGCCCACATGTTCCGGAGGAGCCCGCATGAACCCCGCCAGCAACGCCACCGTCACCGCCACCCAGATCCTCCTGCCGGGCAAGGTGGAGCCCGCCGGCCTGCAGGTGCGCACGCAGCAGCTGGCCGCTCCGGGGCCCGGCCGGGCCGTGCTCCGCATGGAGGCGACCGGGGTGTCGTTCGCCGAGCAGCAGATGCGCCGGGGCAAGTACTTCGACCAGCCCCCGTTCCCGTTCGTGCCCGGCTACGACGTCGTCGGCACCGTCACCGCCGTCGGGCCCGGCGTGGACGCCGCCCTCCTCGGAGGCAGGTTCGCCGCCGTCACGAAGACCGGCGCCTGGGCCAGCCACCTGCACCTCGACGCCCGCGACCTCGTCCCCGTGCCCGACGACGCGGACCCCGCGGCCGTCGAGACGCTGCTCGTCAACGGCATCACCGCGTGGCAGATGCTGCACCGCACGGCCGCGGTGCCGCGCGGCGGCACGGTCGTCGTCCTCGGCGCCAACGGCGGGGTCGGCACCACGCTGCTCCAGCTCGCCCGGCACTCCGGGATCACCGTGATCGGCACCGCCGCGCGGCGCCACCACGAGGCCGTGCGCGAGCTCGGCGCCACCCCCGTCGACTCCCGCGACGAGGGCATGTACGACAGGATCCGTTCCCTGGCGCCCCACGGCGTGGACGCGGTGTTCGACCACGTCGGCGGCGAGGGCCTCGTCCGGTCCTGGCGCCTGCTGCGGCGCGGCGGCGCCCTCGTCTCCTACGGGACCGCCGCGACCAAGGACGTCGAGGGCAGCTCCCGGCTGCCCGTGCTCAAGCTCTTCGGCCGCCTCGGCGTGTGGAACGCGCTGCCCAACGGCCGCAGCGCCGGCTTCTACAACTTCTGGGCCGGGAGCCGCCGCGCCGACGCCTTCCGCGCCCGGCTGCGCGAGGACCTCGCCCAGGTGCTCGGCCTGCTCGCCGAAGGCGTCCTGACGCCGCAGGTCGGCGCCCGCGTCCCCCTCTCGGACGCGGCGGCGGCGCTGGCCCTCGCCGAGTCCCGCACCGTCGTCGGCAAGGTCGTGCTCGTCCCCGACGCGTAGGGGTCGCGTCCCTTCGCCCGGAAGGGGGCGGGCACCGCCGGGGCCGCTCCGGCCGCCGAAACCTGTGGCGCCGCCACCCGCCGTGCGGCAGACTCCCGGCATGATCGTCGTGCATCCCGTGGTGGAACTCCACTTCGGCGGCGGATTCTCGCTGTGGCCCGTCGGCGAACCCGCCGTCTTCGACTTCCTGCGGCTGCACGGCGGGATGTCCCCCGTCGACATCGGTACGGCGGTGATGCTCATCGCCGCCTGCAACGACGTCGAAGGGCTGTTCCCCGAGGAGCATCCTCCGCGCCCCGCGGAACCGCTCGACCGCTTCCTCCACCCCCTGCTCGCGTCGGACGGGCCCTTCGTGGCCGGCGGGATGCGCATCACCGACACCACGACCGGCGCCGTCCTGCTGCCCGGCTGCTGCAGCGACCTCAACGAGTGGCGTGACTGGCTCGACTACCTCGACGGACGCAGTCGTCGGCTCGACCTCGGCCACGACCCCTTCCCGCTCGTCGAGGTCTCGGGAGGAACCGTGCGCCTGACGCCCGACCAGGAACAGCGGGACGGCCCGGTCATCGAGACCTCCGCTCCCGGGCTCCGCCGGTTGGTGGCCGAGGCCGAGACGGACCTGACCGGTTTCCTGAGGTCGGCCGGGGCGTGGGCCGAGCAGTGCCTCCCCGGGCGTTCCGCGCGGCTCACCGCCGCCCTCGGCCGGGCCCTGGACGTGGCCCCGCCCCAGGTGTCGTGACCCTCCCCCTCGATGCCGCCCGTCGAACGCCGTCCGCCCGTGTGTCCGCGACGCCGGTCCGCCCGGGGCGGCGGCGCGGAGAGGGCCGGGCCCGCCGAATCCGCCGTTTTCCGTGACCCCCGTCGGGGCAGGGGCCCCGTATGGAAGACGAGCCGCCGAACGAACGCCCTTCCGCCCCGGAGGTCTCCGTGACCGTCTGCCCGGACGGTCCGCTGCTGCTGCGCGGCCCCTTCCGGCTGTTGGACGCGGAGGGCGACCCCGTCCCCAAGGGCCGACGGACGGTGGCACTGTGCCGCTGCGGTGCGTCATCCATACGCCCCTTCTGCGACGGCACGCACAAGGAGATCGGGTTCACCGCCCCCGGCGGGGCGGAGGGAGGGCGTCCCCGCCCGGCTCCGCCTGAGCAGACGGGGTGAGTGGGCGGCGGTCGTGAGCCTCGAACCCGCGTAGGGAACACCTCTGCCGGTCAGCCAGGCGGCGAACGCGGGCCACGCGCACACCGCCCGTTCGAGGACCCAGAGCGGCGCGCCGAGCGAGGCGCGCACCGGGAAGACGTCGCGTCCCCCCGCCCTCCTCCTGCCCGCTTCGGCGAGCAGGACGACGGCCCCGGCCCCGGCCGCCACGAGCCCGGGTGAGCGCAGGGCGGCGACGCCCGTGAGGGGCAGCAGTGACAGGAAGAGCGCCATGCGCGCGGGCTGGGCCGTGTCGTCGTACGCCTGGCGCTGCCTCTGCGACCAGAAACGGGACGCCCGGGGCGGCAGACGGCGGACGTACAGGCCGGTCGCCAGTATCTCGGTCCCTCCCGCGGCCCGGACCGTGCGCACCAGTTCGAGGTTCTCGAAGAGCGTGTTCCCGTCGTAGCCGCCGATGCCCAGCAGCGCCGACCGCCGCAGCCCGAAGGTCCCCGGGTAGTCCTGGCCCACGGACCTGTTCAGCAGGGTGCGCCCGGTGTCCCACACGGCGTGCCAGGGCGCCGGGGCGAAGTAGTTCTGGGGCCTGACCAGGTGGGCGCCGTCCAGCAGCCGGGAGACGTGCCCCAGCGAGGGCTCGTCGTACCTCACGTCGTCGTCCGCGATGACGACCTTCTCGCGGGTCGCCGCCGTCACACCGGTGCGGATACCCGCCACCTTGCCGTTCGCGCACGCGTCGGCCCGGTCCGGGGGGATGTGGCGTACCCCCGTTCCGCGCCAGAGTTCCGCGTGCCCGTCGAAGAGGGCCTTCGGGGAACCGTCGACGACGATCACCTCGTGGACCACGCCCGCGAGGAACCGCAGGTAGGCGGTCAGGTCCTCCGCCTCCCCGTCGTCCTCCCACTTCAGCGGGACGACCACGCTGAGTTCGGCCGGGGTGCTCATGTGGCCGCAGCCGTACGGGCGTCCGCCGACGACAGCGACGACTTCCCCTCCTGCCAGCGGCCCAGGACGTGCTCCGCCCACAGGCGGTCCAGGGTCAGGCACGCGGCGGCGCCGAACAGCACGTCGGGCACCAGGTCGGGGTGGTCCGCCGCGAAGGAGCCGCACATGTCGCGGGCGGCGATCTGCTCGTGCGCGGCGTCGGCCTCCACGTGCTCGTCGAAGTAGCGGCGCACCTGGACCGCCACGCCCAGCCGCCGCAGTCCCAGGGAGAGGTCGCGGTTGGGGCCGGTCGAGGTCATCTCGAAGGCCGCCAGATGTCCCAGGAGCGCTCCGCGCAGGCGCCGGTGGAGGCCGAGGAGCGACATCGTGTTGTTCAGGGCCAGCGTCACCGCGGGGACCGACTCCAGGTAGGCGCCGTAGGCGGTGTCCAGGCCGAGGCCGCGCATGGTGTTGCGGAAGAGCTCGGAGTGCATCCTCTCGACCTGCCCCTGCCCGTACTCGTCGGCCTGGATCTCGATGAGGGCGGCCTTGGCCCTGCCCTGTACGCGCGGGACCGCCCAGGTGTGGGGGTCGGCCTCGCGCAGGTGGTACAGGGATCGGTGCTTGACGAACTCCCGGTACTGCCCGAAGGTGGCGTGCCGCCGCATGAAGGCCGACAGGGGCGGCCCGCCGTCGGCGCGGATCATCCCCGTGAGCCTGGTCGGCACCTCACACGGCAGCGTGTCCTCCTGCCCCTGCCGCCCGTGGCCCGGGGCGGCCTCGCGCAGGGCGCGCTCCAGCTCGCCCTCCAGCTCCGCGCGCAGGGCGAGCAGGGCGGGGTTCCACTCCCACGTGCCGTCCACCCCCTCCAGATCCGAGTAGTGGAGCTGGTAGCAGGTGAACAGGGACAGTTGGAGGTCCTCGTCCTGGAGCGGGTCGGCGACCGCCGGCACGCCCCGGGGAAGCGTCGCCTCCCCCTCCAGGGGTGGACGGGTCAGGGAGAGGAGCAGTCGCTCGCTGAGCGGGCCTCGGGGCTCGGGAAGGATCATGGGCGGCCTCTCACGGTTGGGCAGTGCTCTTCGCGGGGTCGGCCTCCGGGGCGACCGGGGCCGGGCCGGGTACGCGCCGTGGGGCGCCGGCCCGGCCGCGGGGGCGCGGACACCTGCCCCGCTGACGGCGCGGCGGTGCCCACACCCCTCTCCGGAGGCTCACTCCAGGACGTCCTTGACCTTGTCGGCCAGGCCCTTGCCGCCCTTGGTGGCCTTGGAGGCCCCCTTCGCCGAGCCCTCGCCGCCGGGACCGGCGAAGGTCCCGTAGAGCTTGGGATCGGGCGGGGGCACGGAGGCCGGTCCGCCGAGCGGGTCGGGCTGGTCCAGGTAGCGCAGTTCGTGCTCGCCGTCGGGGGCGGGCCGGGAGGCCCAGCGGCCCTGGGCGGCGGCCGTTCCGTCCGACAGGCCCCAGATGGTGTTGGCGTGCTCCTGGTCCTCCACGTCCAGGAGTGCGTTGGGGGCGATCTCGCCCTCCAGTCCGTCCTCCTGGAGCTCCTCGATGGCGGCCAGCCACATGTTCTGGTGGACGGTGTCCCGGGCGAGGTTGAACTGGAGCATCTCCTTGACCCCGGGGTCGTCGGTCATGTTGTACAGCCGCGCGGTCTGCAGCCTGCCCTGCGCCTCGGCGGCCACGTTGGCGCGGAAGTCCGCGAGCAGGTTCCCGCTGGCGACGATGTACTTGCCGTTCCACGGGGTGCCGGCGGAGTCCGTGGGCACGGCCCCGCCCCCGGCGATGATGGCCTGCTGCGGGTTCATCCCGCCCACGACGGCGGCGACGGCCGGATCCTTCACGGCCTCGGCGACGGTGTCCGCGGGCGCCCCCTCCAGCAGGCGTCCGACCATGGTCGCCAGCATCTCCACGTGGCCGATCTCCTCGGTCGCCACGTCCATGATGAGGTCCTTGTACTTGCCCTCCATCCGGCAGTTCCACCCCTGGAACAGGTACTGCATGGTGACGGTCATCTCGCCGTAGGCACCGCCGATGAGCTCCTGGAGCTTCATGGCGTACAGGGCGTCCGGGGCCTCGGGCTTGGCCTCGCACTGGAGGTGCTTGGTGTGTCGGAACATGCTCTGACCTGCCTCCTCGTCACCGTTCCGCTCAGGAACGTGCGACCCCACTACCCGGGCTCCGCCGATCGGACACCCTTGTCCGCACGATGGCCGTCCCCCGGCCTCCCCGGGAGGCGCGGAGGGGCGGACGGGGGCTCCCGGGCGGAGGTCCCCGCGCGGAACACACCCGCGCCGCCGTGGCCCCGCGCCGCCTCCCCGGGCGGCGGGGGCTCCCAGCAGCGCGAGCACACCCCTGTCAGCGCCTCTGCCAGGTAGAACTCCACGCGGACGGGAACGGTGGTGGTGTGGAGAAGGTTTCGAGGAACCGACAACCGAGGAGCACCCATGCGAGCCGTCGTCATGCACGGTCCCGGGGACGTCCGCGTCGAGGACGTCGCGGACCCCGAGATCATCGAACCGACCGATGCCGTCATCCGCGTCACCGCCACCTGTGTCTGCGGTTCCGACCTGTGGCCCTACCGCGGCATCGAACAGCAGGACGGTCCCGCGCAGATGGGCCACGAGTACGTCGGCGTCGTCGAGCGGGTGGGGGCCGGTGTCCGCTACGTCGAGGAGGGCGACCTCGTCGTGGGCTCCTTCGTGGCCTGTGACAACACCTGCGAGATCTGCCGGTCCGGCTTCCAGTCCCGCTGCGTCCGCCAGGTCATGATGGGCGCGATCGGCACGCAGGCCGAGTACGCCCGTATCCCCCTCGCCGACGGCACCCTCGTGAAGGTGCCCGGCGAGCCGACCCCCGAGCAGGCCCGCAGCCTCCTGGCCGCCTCCGACGTCCTGGGCACCGGCTGGTTCGGGGCGGTCGCCGCGGACGCCGGGATCGGCAAGTCGGTCGCCGTGGTCGGCGACGGCGCGGTCGGGCTGCTCGCGGTCATGGCCGCCGAGCGCCTCGGTTCGGAGCGGATCATCGCCATGTCCCGCCACCCCGACCGGCAGGCGCTCGCCCGGAGGTTCGGCGCCACCGACATCGTCGAGGAGCGGGGCGCCGAGGGCGTCGCGAGGATCAGGGAGCTCACCGACGGGTACGGCGCGCACTCCACCGTCGAGGCCGTCGGCACCCAGGAGTCCATGACGCAGGCCATCGGCGCCACCCGCCCCGGCGGGCACGTCGGCTACGTGGGCGTCTCGCACGGGGTCGAACTGGACGGGCTGGAGCTGTTCTTCGCCACGGTGAACCTCCTCGGCGGCCCGGCCCCCGTGCGCCGGTTCCTGCCGGAGCTGATCGACCTCGTCATGAGCGGCCGGATCGACCCCGGCCTGGTCTTCGACCTCGCCCTCCCGCTCGAGGAGGCCGCCGAGGGCTACCGGGCGATGGACGAGCGCCGCGCCACCAAGGCGCTCCTCACTCCCTGACGGCCCGCCGAGGGTCCTCCCGCCGCCGGGCCGGAGGGCACGCCGCCACGGCGCCCGTCCGTCCCGGGGCCCGCGAACACACCGTCGGCGCGGACGTGCGCGATACGCAGAACCGTGCGAGCGGCCGACCCGCCTTCACCTCATGTGAGTGGAGTGCTTTCGTCGACACCCTCCACCGCGTCAGCGAGTAGGCCTACAGGATGGGATCACCGTTCTCCAGGTGGACCGTCGTGCTCTCCTGACGGGCTCGTGCGCCATGGACGATCCTGCGCGCGAGCCGGGGGATGGTCACCGCCTCGATCGAGACCACGTCCTGGAACTCGTGCCCGGCCGACTCCGTCAGCCGAGAAGGACCCGGTCCGGCCGCTCCACGTCCTCGCGGTCAGCTCTGGATCAGGCGGCTGTCGAACCCTGAGGCGACAAGGGACCTGTAGGCCTCGCCTACTGGGCCGGGAACGTCCTGTTCGACGGCGAAGCCCAGCTCGGGATACTCCATCACCCGCTGGAGATCGCCGACCATCATGTCGATGACGAGCCCGGCGTCACCGATCTCCTTGACGTAGTCGCCCAGGCTCAGCGGCGCGGAGGCGCACACCACCTCGACCTCGGGCCACAGCTTGCGGGCGGTCGCGAAGGCGCGCCGCTCCATGTAGGGCATGCAGACCAGGAGCACGGTGGCGGGGGCGATGCCGTTCGCTTCCAGGACCCGGCGGGAGAAGGTGATGTTCTGGCCGGTGTTCGACGCCTGCGGCTCCACGAGGATCACGGGATCGGGGACGCCGAGTTCGAGAGCCCGCTCACGGAAGTGCACCGCTTCGCCGCGCGGGAAGATCTCCGCGGTCGAGGGGCTGTTCGCTCCGGTGAACACCAGAGCCGGGAAGAGTCCGGAGTGGAACAGCTCGGCGGCGTGCACCGCGACGCCGATGTCATTACAACCCAGGGCGATCGCCACGTCACACGGTCGCACCCGGTGGTGCATGCGGTGGTACTCCCAGATCAGTTCCGCCTGCCTCCACTGCTCCTGGGTGATGGTACGTGCGTCGTCCGCCATACATTCCTCCTCTGGCCATGGGACCAGGTCTCCTGCTCGGACCTGATGCCCTCGATACTGCGCAGCTGGTGGTCGAGACCGCGGCGGGAGGCGGTTTCGGCGGCTCGGTCGAGGAGCCTCATCCCATCGTCCCGGGTGGCCGGATCGGACAGCAATATGTGGCCTTGGGCAGTGTCCACGCGGACCTGGGCCATAGGTGTGTCCGTGGTACCGCTGTCACGTGAGATGTCGATGCAGTCCAGGGCCCGATCGAACTTACCTGTGCCCCGATGCGCCAGAGCGAGTTTCTGATGAGCTCCTGACCAGTCACCCGGCTCGGCCAGGTCCTCGAATTCCCGGATCGCGGACTGGATGACATACGTGGCATGGCCGTACTCGCCGAGTTTGCTCAGCACGGTACCCACCCACAGGCGAGCACGGGCCCGATCACGGTGGTCAAGCCTCTCATCCACCGCCGCGAGAACTGCGTGGGAGGCCCGGGCCTCCGGGACGTGGAAGGGGCCGGGAGAGCCCCTCCCTCAGCGTCCGCGGCGGCTCTCGGAATCCGTGTCGGCGGCGCCGCGCTCCCGGTCCTCCTCGTCGGTGGCGGCGAGGGTTCCCAGCAGGGCGAGGGCGTCCGCCGAGGGGGTGCCCGGCTCGACGGTGTAGGTGACGATCCACAGCCTGTCCTGCCCGGTCGGCTCGAACACGTCGAAGTCGACCTCGACGGGACCGACGTCGGGGTGGCGGAAGGACTTGGTGCCGGTGCGGTGGCTGTGGACGTTGTGGCGTGCCCAGTCCCCGGCGAAGTGGGTGCTGTGCGCCGACAGCTCCCCGATCAGCGCGGTCAGCTCCCTGTCGAGGGGGTTGCGGCCGGCCTCCAGGCGCATCGTCGCCGCGGTGGTGTGGCGGGCCAGGGGCCAGTCGACGTAGTAGTCGCGGGCGCGGGGGTCCAGGAAGATGAACCGCGCCATGTTGGGCGGCCGCTGGTCGGTGTCGAAGTGCGGCGCGTACAGGGCCCGGCCCAGCCGGTTGGCGGCCACCAGGTCCTGGCGGGCGTTGTGGACGATGGCCGGGGTGTCCATCGCGTCCAGCATCCGCTGCACCGAGGCCCGCACCCCGCCGGGGGGAGGCGAGGCCGCGCGGGCACGGCTGCCGGACGCGGCGCGGGCGAGGTCGAACAGGTGGGCCCGTTCGACCTCGTCCAGCATCAGCGCCCGGGCGATCGCGTCCAGGACGCCCTCGGAGGCGCCGCCGATGTTGCCGCGCTCCAGGCGGGTGTAGTAGTCGAGGCTGACGTCGGCGAGCATCGCGACCTCCTCGCGGCGCAGCCCCGGCACCCGGCGGTCGCTCCCGTAGGTGGGGATCCCGGCCTGTTCCGGTGTCACGCGGGCGCGCCTGCTGACCAGGAACTCGCGGACGGTGTTCTTGTCCATGCCCCCAGGCTAGGCGGAGCGTCCGAGGGGTGGCAGGCCCTGGCGGACCCCCTCAACTGCGGGGTACGCCGGGGCCTGCCCTCACGGCCGTTCCTCAGGTCGCCCGGCGGCTCCCCCGGGCCGGGGTCAGGACCCGCCCAGGGTGGAGACGTCGATGACGAACCGGTACCGCACGTCCGAGGCCAGCACCCGCTCCCAGGCGTCGTTGACCTCGTCGGCGGCGATGACCTCGACCTCCGGGGCGATGCCGTGCTCGGCGCAGAAGTCCAGCATCTCCTGCGTCTGGGCGATGCCGCCGATCTTCGACCCGGCGAAGGAGCGGCGGTTCTCGAACAGCGTGAACAGGGTCACCGACACCGGCTCCGGCGGGGCTCCCACGCTCACGATCGTGCCGTCCAGCGCCAGCAGGTTCAGGTAGGCGTCCAGGTCGATGGGCGCGCTGACGGTGTTGACGATCAGGTCGAAGGCGCCGGCCAGCTGCTCGAAGGTGGCCGGGTCCGCGGTGGCGTGGTAGTGGTCGGCGCCGAACCGCAGCCCGTCCTCGCGCTTCTTCAGGCTCTGGGAGAGCACCGTCACCTCGGCGCCCAGGGCGTGGGCGATCTTGACGGCCATGTGTCCCAGGCCGCCCAGCCCCACCACGGCGACCTTCGTGCCGGGTCCGGCGTTCCAGTTGCGCAGCGGCGAGTAGGTGGTGATCCCCGCGCACAGCAGGGGGGCGGCCTTCTCGAAGGGGATCGCGTCGGGGATGCGCAGCACGAAGTGCTCGTCGACCACGATGCCGGTCGAGTAGCCGCCCTGGGTGGTGGTGCCGTCGCGGTCGGTGCCGTTGTAGGTGTCGGTGAACCCGCGCAGGCAGTACTGCTCGGCCCCCGCGAGGCAGTTGGCGCACTCGCGGCAGGAGTCCACCATGCACCCCACGCCGACCCGGTCGCCGACCTTGTGGGCGGTGACCTCCTCGCCGACCCGGGCGACCACCCCGGCGATCTCGTGCCCGACGGTCAGCGGGTAGGGGACCTCGCCCCAGTCGCCGCGCACGGTGTGGATGTCGGAGTGGCAGACCCCGGCGTAGGCGATGTCGATCAGGACGTCCTTGGGGCCGACCTCGCGGCGCTCGACCGTGCCCGGTGTCAGGGGCGCGGTCGGCGAGGTGGCCGTGTAGGCGGCGACGGTGGGCATGCTTCTCCTCAGCGGTGTTTCTTCGGAACGGCCTCGTCGGCGCCCGGGGCGCGGCGGGGTCGCCGCGCGGGCGCAACGAGGCGGGGGCCGTGACTTCCGGCCTCCTGTCGCAGTGAAACATCCGTGGGAACCCGGGTGGGAGGCCCTGCCAGAACCCGTCACCGCCGCACGGATCCCCTGGCCCGTGCGTTCCTTCCGTCCTCACCGCCGGGCGGGGGCTCCGGCACCGGGCGGCGTGCGGGCGGGCCCTCGATCCTGCCCGGGGGGCTCCACCGGGGTCCGGCCCCGCAGCGCCGTTCCGCACGGTCCGTCCGCACGGAGGAGGGCCGCCACCCCTGCGGGCGGCGGCCCTCCGGGCGGAGGAGCCCCGTTACCGGCGCCCCACCACCTCGAACTCGACGGTGTCGGTGAACTCGCGGCCGTAGGAGTCGGTCGCGGTCACCTCGGCGGTGTGCTCACCGGTGCGCAGGTTCCTGGGGAGGTCGAACCGCCACAGGTGCATCGTCCGGTCGGCGAGGCTGCCGCCGTGCACGAGCTGCTGCGAGACCGCGTACGGGTCGGAGTACTCGACGCCGACGTTGACGTCCTCGCCCTCCATCTGCTGGGTGCGCGTGGCCTCCCCGGCCCGCCCGCCGTCGATGCTCACCTCGACCGTCGAGCCGGTGGAGCCGAAGAAGAAGTTGGTCGTCAGCCAGCTCCCGCCCGCCAGGTCGGAGCGGTCGACCACCAGGGGCTCGTCCAGTTCGGGGGCCTCGCCCACGGGGTCGGCGTTCCACTCCTGGCGCTCGGCGAACCACTCGCGGTAGGTCGGGCTGTTGATGCCCAGCTGCGTCTGCACGTCGTCGGACTCACCGGTGACGGTGTAGCGCTCCCGGAACTCGTTGCCCTCGATGTCCAGCGTCACCAGGCCGGGGCGGCCTCCGTCGCGGCCGATCGCCGTCGGGTAGCCCTCCTCGCCGACCTCGCCGGAGTACCAGTCGCCCGAGACCGCGCCGGCGGTGATGTGCGGGAACGGCAGCCCCTCGACACCGAAGAGGGTGCGCCACCCCTCGACGTCGTCGCCGGTCTTGAGGTTCTCGATGCTGTGGCTGTGGCCGGACAGCGCCACGGCCCTGCGCCCCTCCAGCAGCTCGTGCACGCGGCGGACCTGGTCGACCTGGTGCACCGGGGAGCTCTCGTCGGCGTAGTTGAGCAGGCCGATGTGGCCGGCGACCACGACGAGCTTGTCGCGGTCGACGTGCGCCAGGTCCTGTTCGAGCCACGCGATCTGGTCGTCGTCGATGCGGCCGTTGTACGCCGGGCGGCCCTCCGGGTCGGCGCAGTGCTCCGCGATGCCCGCGGGGCTGTCCTCGGCCGCGGTGCACGGGTAGTCGACGGTGTTCAGCGCGACGACGTGCACGTCGCCGACGTCGTAGGAGTAGTACTCCGGCGCCAGCTGGGCGCGGAAGGTGTCGAAGGAGTGCTCGGAGTTCGGCGCGTCGAAGTCGAGGTCGTGGTTGCCCGGCAGGAAGCGGGCCGGACCGTTGGTCTCGGCGACCAGGTCCTTGATGGCGGGGTAGAGCGACAGGTCGTCGCCCACGACGTCGCCGACGAACAGGGTGCCGCAGCCGGCGTAGTCGTCGCGCTCGGCCAGGTCCCTGATCGCGCCGGCCCGCGCGTACTCCACCTCCTGCTCGTCGTAGGTCTGCAGGTCTCCGGCGATGACGCAGCTCTGGTCCGAGTCGCCGGTCTCCCCGCTCTCGACGACCGGGAAGTTGATCGCGGACGGCAGCGGTCCGGTGGGCTCGATGCCGCCGTAGCGCAGCTCCGGGGACCCCTCGGGCAGGTGGTTGTAGTGGAACTGGGGGATGTTGTGCTCGTCCATCGGCACCTGGTAGCCCGAGGGCTGCGTGACCGACACCGTCATGTTGTCGAACACGGGCAGCTCATACCGGCCCCGCCGGTCGGTGCGGACCACGTCGCGGCCGTTGGTGACCACGACGCCGGCCAGGCCGTCCTCGCCGCGGTCGCTGACGCTGTCGCGGTCGGCGTCGACGAACACCCGGCCCGTCAGCACCGAGTCGTCGGCCGGCTGCGACCGGACGACCTCGATCCCGCCGCGGTAGGCGTCGTCCCCGTTCTCCGACGGCTCTGCCGCGGCCGGGGCGGGGACCATGGTGAGGGAACCGGCGATGGCAGCGGCCATCGAGGCCGTCATCGCGGTGCGAAAGTAACGGCGTGCCCCGGGGGCGCGCCGCGTCTGCGCATGTCGTGAAGGGGGCGTTGGCATGCGGTTGCCTCCGATATGCGGGGGAGAGAAACCGGCCAGGGGGACCGGCGGGAAGCAACCTTTCTCGACAAGACTGAACAAGGAACCAGTTTCCGACCAACAGCCGACCACCGGACGGTGACGACTGGCACGACTCACCGAGCATTTCTCGGCGAGTTCCCTCTCCATGCGTTGCCGACGACCAGGTCCACCATGGTTTTCGCTCCGATTTCTCCTGTGGGTTCTTCCACCGGAGGGAGCATTGCGTCGGCCGTGTTCCCGACACGCCTACTGCCGCCGCCGAACCCGAACGACCGGGACCACATCGCCACTCAGAACGTATACGCACGTCAGCCCAGGTGGAGAAACGCAACTCCGTGCTTCTCCGAGAAAACTCGGGGGGCGCCGCCGGGCGACACGCCCACCGGGGTGCATTTCGTTTATGACCTGCGGTTCCGTTCTGGCACGGCTCCGTCCGACATCACCCGGGCTGCGACGGAAAAGCCCATCGAAGGAGAGGTCCGCAATGGCACGGCGCCTCTCGACGGACCAGGCGCGCACCCGGTGAACTCCCGGAGACCACTGTCCCGGCAAGGGACCGCACGCGAACGGTCCGGACGGATTCGGCGGCCGTGGGCTCCTCACGTATTGCCGCCGGGTCCACCTCTCCACGGGCGTGGTCTCCGACGTCGGACGCCGGGAGCGTCCCCCGGTCCGCCGCCACCCCGGCGCCTCCACCCGTGACACCGTGTCATGGGTTCACCGGTACAGAAGTCACGGGGGAACGGTGACACGGTCCCACTGCCGGGGAACGGCGCGGGCGGAGAGGGTGGCGTCATGTCCTCGGGCGGAGTCCGCGTGGCCGTGTGTCGTCACGCCGGGCCGCGCGACCCGACCCCACCGCTCACCAGAGAAGACAGCCTGGAGCCCGCCCCGCATGACGACTCACCGTACCGAGGGTCCGCCCTCCGCCCCCGACGCCCCGCCTCCGGAGTCCCCGGCCCCCGCCACGGCCGTGGCGGGCTCGACCCCGGTCTCCGAGCGGGCCCTGGCCCCGGACCTGGCCCGGGGCATGATGCTGCTGCTGATCGCGCTGGCCCACGTGCCCTGGTTCGTCTACGACGCCCCCGCCGGCCTGGGCATGCTCCACCCCGCCGAGGGCAACCTCGCCGACAAGGCCGCCCAGGTGCTGTCCCTGGTCGTGGTGGACGCCCGCACCCACACCATGTTCGGGTTCCTGTTCGCCTACGGCATCGGGCAGATGTACGCCCGCCAGAAGGCCCACGGGACCCGCGACAAGGACGCCCGCAGGATCCTGCGCGCACGCCACCTGTGGATGCTCGCCTTCGGCGCCGTGCACGCCCTGCTGTTGTGGCAGGGCGACATCATCGGCACCTACGGCCTCATCGGCCTGCTCATGGTGCCCCTGTTCCTGCACCGCACCGACCGCACCCTCAAGATCTGGACCGCCGTCCTGCTCACAGCGGGGGCCCTGGTCACCGCCCTGTCGGTGCTCGCCACCCTGGTCGCCCCCGCAGGCGCGCCCGCCGTGGACGCGGCCGGCATGCAACGGGCCAGCATCGCCGAGACCGGCTACCTGCTCTCCGCTGCGATCCGCTTCCCCACCTGGGTCTTCGCGCTCGGGTCCGGCCTGGCCTCCCTCGCGCTGCCCACGGTGTTCCTGATCGGCGTCCTCGCGGCGCGGCACCGGTTCCTGGAGGACCCGGCGCGTCACCTGCCGCTGCTGCGCAGGGTGGCCGTCCTGGGCATCTCCGTCGGGTGGATCCCCGGGCTGGTGCTGGGCCTGCAGCACGTGGGCGTGCTCGACCCGGTGTACGCCCCGGCGGTGGCCTCGGTGCACTTCTACACCGGGATCTTCACCGGCGTGGGCTACGCCGCGCTCTTCGGCCTGCTCGCCCACCGCCTCGCCGACCGAAGGGGCGGGCCGTCCCTGCCGGTCCGGGGGCTGGTGGCCCTGGGACGGCGCTCCCTGAGCGGCTACCTCGCCCAATCGTTGGTCTTCGCGCCCTTCCTGGCGGCGTGGGGGCTGGGCCTGGGGGTGCACCTGTCCAGCTGGACGGCGGTCCTGGTGGCCCTCGGCACCTGGCTGCTGACCGTGGTCGGGGCGTACCTGCTCGACCGGGCGGGGCGGCGCGGGCCCGCCGAGGTCCTGCTCCGCAACCTCACCTACCGCAGGGCGGGCCGCCTGGTCCGCACCACCGGGGCCCAGGGGGCACCGCCGTCCTCACGGCCGTAGCCCGGCCCCGGGGCCCGGTCCTCCCGGAGCCGCGGACGGCCGGGCCGAGGGGGTCCGCCGCAGGGGGCAGCGGCGGACCCCGCCGGAGGTCACCGTGGCGCCACGACAGCCCCCGAGCGCGCCCGTCCCCGGGGACCCCCGCCTGGCCGGATCCCCGGGGACGGGCGGCGGCTGTCGGTGGCGGTCACCACGGGAGGTCCGCGCCCTCCCAGGAGGTGAAGGTGCCGCTCGGCCCGTCGGGGCCGAGGCGGGCCACCCGCACCACCTCCCGGGAGGCGTCCTCGACCGTCTCCGTTCCCTCGAACCCGACCAGGGCGGTGTTCGCGAACCCCGGCGAGACGAGGTTGACCTTGATGTCGGTCTCTTCGAGCTCGACCATCATGGCCAGCGTCACGGCGTTGAGCGCCGTCTTGGAGGCGGAGTAGACCGGTTCGAAGGTCTGGTGGAACGCGAAGGCCGGGTCCGCCATGACGGTCAGCGAACCCATCGCGCTCGTCACGTTCACGACCCGTGCGTCGGAGGACGCGCGGAGCAGCGGCAGCACGGCCTGGAAGACCGCGAGCGGGCCGAGGACGTTCACCTCCCAGACCGCCCGCATCTCGTCGAGCGAGACCGTGCTCGGCCGGGCCGTGGCCCGGAGCTGGGCCATGGTGAGGTCGGTGCGGGTGGAGGAGATGGCGGCGTTGTTGACGAGGAGGTCGAGCCGTCCGGCCTCCGCCTCGATCCTCTCGGCTGCCGCGGCGACGGACCCCGGGTCGGTCACGTCGAGCTGAAGTGCGGTGGCGCCGTCGCCGATCTCGGCGGCGGCCGACTCACCGCGGGCGAGATCGCGGGAACCGAGGAACACGGCGACCCCGTCGGAAACCAGCTCCCCGGCCACGTGCCTGCCCATACCCTGGTTGGCCCCGGTGACCAGGGCGACGCGGTTCTCGGGCATGTGAGGACTCCTCGGATGTCAGGGGTGCGGTGATCGGGCGCCCGTGTCCGGGCGCCCGACGACCACTGTGCGGGAGCCGCGCCGGGCGGGGAAGAGACTGTCGATCCCGGGACCGGCAGGGCCAGGCAGGGAAGCCCCGCGGCCGGGGTCGCACGGAGTGCCCCGGGTATCATCGGGCGCATGCCGACCGGGCCGAGAACGGACCTCGGGGAGTTCCTGCGCGGTCGAAGGGCCGTGATGGCTCCCCCCGAGCCGTCAGCCACCGTGCGGGCCTCCCATCGCCGGGTCCCCGGACTGAGACGGGAGGAACTGGCCGAGGGCGCCGGGATCTCCGTCGACTACTACACCCGCCTCGAACAGGGGCGGGCGCCGCGCCCGTCCCGGGAGGTGCTCTCCGCCCTGGCGCAGGTCCTGGGGCTCACCGCCGGAGAGCGCGGCCACCTGTTCCGGCTCGCCGGCGAACTGCCGCCCGAGCCGTTCGCACCGGGCAGCGAGATCCGGCCGGGCCTGCTCCAGCTCCTGCGCAACCTCGACGCCACCGTCCCGGTCACCGTTCACGACGGCCGCCTGGACGTGATGGCGCGCAACGCGGCCGCGGCCGAGCTCCTCGGTCCGCTCCCCGGCGAAGGCCGTTTCCGGCGCAGCATCGTCCACCACGGTTTCACCTCCCACGCCCGCCGTGTCCTCGGCGAGGAGGGGGCGCACCGGTACGCCCGATGGGCCACGGCGGAGTTGCGCTCGTCGATGGGCCGCTACCCGGACGACGGGTACCTGAGGTCCCTGCACGCGGAACTCTCGGCGACCAGTGCCGACTTCCGGTCCTTCTGGGCCCGGGGGGAGGTCGGGGTGGGACACTCCGCCGTCAAGCACCTGCTCCACCCGACCCGGGGGTGGCAGACCTTCCAGAGCGAGATGCTGCACGACGCCGAGCGGGACCACTGGACGGTGATCTACGCGTCCGCGGGATGACCGCACGGGGTCGGGTGCGGATCCGGAAGCCAGGACCGGCGGGATCGTCGTCGTGCCGTCCCCTCCCCCTCAACGCCCGGAGCAGGACCGTCCCCCGCCGGGCGACTCCCGGTCAGCGGATGTCGCGCCGATCCAGAACGGCCGCGGTGCCCGAGGTCACCGCGACAGCCCCTGCACTCTCCCGGACACCCACCCAGTCCAGAACCGCGTCTTCCCGCCGCCGGTGCGGAGAAGAGGGCGCGGGCGTGACTCCGCGGGTGCTCCCCCGCGGATGCGGCCGCGGTCCACGGCCCGGCACGCATGGGGGACGATTCCCTTCCGGGCGATTCCCCCGTCCCCGGGCCCGATCCGAAAGGCGTCGGCACACAGGTCCGGCCCGGAAAGGCGGACGTGTTTCCCGGACGGGAGCCCCTCCGCCGCAGTGTTGCGGGCCGCAGGGGCCTCCGCCGCCGTGGGGGAATGTGTTCACTTCACACATATGAGCCCTTCCTGGCGCCGACAGGTCTCCTTCCTTCCCGGCTTATCGGGCGTGCGTGGCGACATCGCCCCCACGGCCGCCGATCCGGGCCCGGCAGCACCGGGGTTCCCGGTATTCGCAAAACGGGGACAGCGGACGACCGCGGTGCTACCGTCCTGCGCAAGCTCTCCCCCTTTTCACTCACGAACGAATGTCCCGGCAGAACGACAACAATGCCGCACCCCCGCCCGGCCGGGAAACACCCTCATGAATACCGGAGAAACGATGACCCGAATCGACTTCGACGTGTTCTACCGGAGCAGTCCGAACGGCTCCGCACGCCTCGATGAGACCCCGTGGAACGGCGCCCGCCCCCACGGAGGACTGGTCGCGATCCAGGACGAGGGGGGAATCCGTTCACCTGTGCTGGAGGTCGGGTGCGGGTCGGGGGACAACGCCGTCCACCTCGCCCGCCACGGTCACCGGGTGGTCGCCGTCGACGCCTCCCCCACCGCCGTGGCGGAGGCGGTCCTGCGCGCGCAGGGGGCCCGGGTGCCCGTGGAGTTCCGTGTCGAGGACGCCACCCGGATCGATGCGTCGGTGGGCGACTTCTCCACCATCGTGGACATGGCGCACTTCCACCGCCTCGACCGCCCCGAACGCTCCCCGTACCTGGAGGCACTGCACGCGGTGAGCCACCCCGGGACCTGGCTGGTCCTCCTCGGCCTCTCGGACCGCTCCCCCGGGTCCGCACCCGGTAGGCGCCGACTGTCCGAACACGAGCTGCGCACGTCCCTGTCCGCGGCCGGGTGGTGGATCAGGAGCATGCGCGCCTCGGTCCTGGACACCCCCTCCCCGGCCGGGGGCGACCCGGCGTGGCTGGTCGAGGCCGAACGGCTCTGACCGGGACCACCCGGCCCCGCAGGGGGCCGGGCCCGAGCGGGCGCCCCGCCCCGTGGGGCGCCCGCTCATGCCCACACCCGGTCGGCCGCGGCCTCCGCGTCCGCCACCAGGCGGGGCACGTCCACGCCGGCCAGCCTCCCCCCGCTCTTGCGCGGTATCCCGTCCACGTACACGTCCGTGACGTTGTCCGGGCGACCGTTGAGGACCAGTTGCGCCGGCCAGTCACCGCGCGGGGCGAAGTTCAGCGCCCGCGGTTCGAGCACGACCACGTCCGCGCGTTTGCCGGGTGTGAGCGAGCCCAGGCGATCGGCCTCCCCGATCGCCCGGGCGCCGTCCAGGGTGGCCATCGCCAACGCCTCCCGGGGGCCGGGATACGCCCCGGCGTCCAGGGAGACGGCCCTCTGCAGTCCCACGGCCGCCTTCATGGAGGCGAACATGTCCCCGCTGTCGTTGGTGCCTCCGTCCTGGCCCAGGCCGGCCCGGATCCCCCGCCTGCGGAACTCCGGCAGCGGCATCACCCCCGTCGCCAGGCGCATGTTGCTCAGGGGGCAGTGGGCGACGGCGGCACCCCTGCGGGCGAGCAGGTCCAGCTCCGCGCCGGTGATGTGGATGACGTGGTTGAGCAGCGTACGCGGACCCAGCGCGCCGGCCTCGTCGAGCATCCCGACGGGGTCGCCCGCACGGTCGTCGGGGTGTTCGAGCAGGTGGAGGTTGAGGCCCACCCCCAGTTCCCGGGCCAGGTCGGCGTGGGCGCGCACCGTGTCCGCGTACCCGGGGAAGGCGGCCGAGCCCACCTGCGCCGTGCCCCGCGCGGTCGGGGTTACCAGGTCCTGTACGACCTTGCGGACGAGGCCGATGTCGGGCAGCTCCTGGTACGGGGCGTGCACGAAGCGCAGACCGCTCTCGTCCACCGCGCGCACGTAGGCCTCGGACACGGCGAAGTCGACGGCGGGCACCCAGTCGACCACGGTGGTCACACCCGACTGGAGGGCGTCGGCCGCGGAGAGCCGCACGAACCGGTCCATCTCCTCGGGAGCGATCACCGGAAGGACCGGCCCCACGCACGTTCCGTACCAGTCGTAGAACCCCAGCTCGGCGCCGTGTCCGCGGATGGCGCTCTGCCACAGGTGCGTGTGCGCGTCGACGAACCCGGGGAGGACGATGCGTCCCCGCGCGTCGACGGCCTCCGTGCCGGGACCGCGGCGCAGGTCGGGACCGACCGCCGTGATCACGCCGTCCTCCATGAGGACGTCGGCGTGCGCCAGTGCGCCGAGCGGCCCCTCGCCCATGTCCGGGTCCATCGTCAGGACCAGTGCGGCGCCGCGCAGCACGGTGCCGCGGCACGGGTCGGGGGCGCTCATCGACGGACCGTGCCCGGCGTGCGGCAGAGCTCTCCGGGGACGGAGCGGGACTCCGCCGGTCCGGGGGCGCCGCCACCCCCGGGAACACGGACACAAGAGGAGGGCATATGCGGCCTTTCACAATGAGGAGAGAGGGAATACCGCTCCGGAGAGCCGTTCCCTGCATTTTCGGAGGACGATCGGTTAGTACCCCCCGCGCACCCGCCGAGAAACGTGGCTCCGCCTTCGCGCGAAGGCGGCCGGCCCCGTGGGGTTCCCTCTGCGGGGCGCTCCCGCCCGGGTAGGCAAAGGCCCCGTGGATCCGGGCGGACGCCCCCTTCGGGGCTTCGGCCCCCGAGCGCCCCGCCTGCTCCGGGAAGACCCCTTCCGGACCGCTCGGACACACCGGAAAAATCGCGACCCGACCCCCGGAAGCCAAAAAAGCGACCATCCTCCACCAAAGGCGCGAATTCTGTTCTCAGGTTTGGATGCGCATTTCCGGGAGGAAGGAGAAGAACCACGAAAAGCATCGAACGACCTCCCCTCCAGAAGCCCCTTTCCCACGAATAGGATGCCCGTATCCGGCGTCGAGGTCCGGAACGAAAGACACGAGTCCGGACAAGACCGGGCGGGCTCCGTGGGAGCCGCACCGCCTCCGCACCCCTCGGCCGCTTCCCGGGAACAACTCCCCCATGGACACGATCGTCTACAACGACTACGACGTCGCGGCCGACTCCTACGACCGCATGGCCAGGGACCACAACCTCACGGACCTGCTCGCCACCTGTCGGCGCGCGCTCCGGCACCACGGAACGCCCGGCCGACGCCTCCTGGACCTGGGCTGCGGCACCGGCAAGGGCTCGATCCCGCTCGCCGAGGACGGGTTCGAGGTCACAGGGGTGGATTCCTCCGCGCGCATGCTGGAGGTCGCCAGGGCCAAGCCCGGGGCCGAGCGGGTGGAGTTCGTCGTGGGCGACGCCCGTGACCTGCCCCCGCTGGGCCCCTTCGACGCTGTGCTGAGCACGGGCGCGGTACTCAACTACCTGGCCGACGAGAACGAGCTGGCGGCCGCCTTCCGCAGCACGGCCCGAGTGCTGGCGCCGGGCGGCCTGTTCGTCTTCGACATGATGGACCGGGCCGGGGCGGAGACCCTCGTCCGCGCGCCCAAGGTGTTCGAGCACGAGGACGGCATGTCGGTCTTCCGGGCCGAACGCTCTGCGTCCGCCCCGGAGGCGATCGACCTGCGCATCGACTACTTCTTCCGGGAGGAGGGGGAGGTGTGGCGGCGCACCGCGTCCGGCCACGCCCTGACGATCTTCTCCCCCGCGCGCATCGAGAGCCTGCTCGCCGGGGCCGGCCTGCGCGTGGAGGCGCACCACCTACCCGAGTCCGACGCCGCCGCCCCCGGTCGGCGGGAGCACGGACACCAGCCGGAGACCATGATGATCGTCGCCCGCAAGGGCGGTGCGTCCGCCGGCTCCCCGTCCTGACCCGCGCCCCGCCGGGACGGCCGGGCCGCGGCACACCGAAGGCCCCGGTCGGAGCGGCGCCTCCGACCAGGGCCTTCAGCGGGGGGCGCTACACCGCCTCCGACGGCCCGTAGGAGAGCACCTGGGCCCGCAGCGCAGGATCGGTCTCCAGCTCCCCGGTCAGGTGCGTGGTGAGCATGGCGGCGCCGTGCGCCTCCACGCCCCGCAGGGTCATGCAGGCGTGCCGGGAACGGATGACGCAGGCCGCCCCCCGCACGTCCAGGTTCTTGTCGAGCGCGGCCACCGTCTGCTCGCCGATCCGCTCCTGCACCTGGGGGCGGGCGGCGTACTCCTGCAGGACGCGGGCCAGCTTGGACAGTCCGACGATGCGCGCCCCAGGGGCCGGCAGGTAGGCGACCGTGGCACGGCCGGGGAACGGCAGGAGGTGGTGCTCGCACAGGGCCACGAACGGCACGTCCACGGCCGCGATGATCCCCTGGTTGGTGGACTCCGCCGGGAACAGCACGCCCAGGTGGCGGTCCGGATCCAGGCGCAGGCCGCGGGTCATCTCCGCGATCGCCCGGACGTACCGCTCGGGCGTGCGGCGCATGGACTCGCTGGTGCAGGGGATGCCGAGGGCCTCCAGCATGGCACGGGCGTGCTCGGCGGCGGTCTGTTCCGGAGAGGCGGGCAGGGGGCGGTCGGACGGTGCTGCGGTAGCGCTGGTGGTCACGGTTCCGACTCCTCGTTCGCGCTGGGGGCTCTGGACTGCTCGGGGCGGACCGCTCACGCGCTCCCGCCGCGCCACAGGGCGCTGTTCACATGGGTCTCCGTCACGCGGACGCCCTCGATCCTGGCGCCGGGCGCGTGGCCCAGCCCCACCAGGACGTCCATCGCCACCCGGCCCAGGAGCACGGCCACGGCCTCCACCGTCGGGTGGGGCAGGTTCGTCGCGAACTCCTCGGCGGGGAGCGGCTGGGGGGCGCCGAAGCGGTACAGCTTGCTGCCGTGGTCGGCCAGCACCTTGGCCAGCGGGTCGTCGACGCCGAGCATCGCCCCGTGGTCCAGGTGGGTGTCGATCCAGGAGCGCAGTTCGGCCTTGAAGGCCCCGAACTCGACCACCGTGCTGGAGTCGAGGGCCGGGGCGGCGGCCGACACCTCGACCCACCAGGAGTGGCCGTGCAGGTTCGTGCACTTGCCGCCCAGATGTGGCAGCCGGTGCGCGGTCTCGAAGTTGTGCCGCACGGTGACGCCGTGGTGGGCCGGTGCGTTCGTGGCGGCCGTGGTGTCCATCAGTGGATCCCCCGATACTTGTGGGCTTGCGGGCACGGGCTCCGGCGCGGGCGGTCCCTGCGGGACCCCGGCGCCGTCGTGGTGTCGGGCTCCGGACCGGGGCGCCCCCGGTCCGGGGCCGGGGAAGGCCGGAGAACAGGACCTCGGCCTGCCCCGGGGGCTTCTGCGGGTGCGCGGGGCCGGGTCCGCCGGTCGGCGGCGGGCGCCGGGCCGGGGGCCGGCCCGCCGTCGCGCGGTACGGGCGGGGGTCGTTGCACGGGCGGACACTCCTCGGGGTCCGGGGGCGGTTCCTGCGCCGGTCGGGTGCTGGTCCACGGGGGACCGGCCTCACCAGAGCACGGGTACGGAGGCGGGCATGATCGCCATCCGGTCGGGGTGCCACTCGACGTCCTGCGGGGGAACGGCGAGCCTCAGCCCCTCCAGGCGGGCCAGCTCGGTCAGGGCGAGCGCCCCGACCCGGCGCGTCAGCCTGGCCCCCGGGCAGTAGTGCGGGCCGTGGCCGAACCGCATGTGCGGGTTGGGGCGGCGGGACGGGTCGTAGGCGTCGGGGTCGGGGAAGGCGGCCGGATCGTGGTTGGCGGCGTCGGAGGAGACCAGCACGAGGTCCCCCGCGCGCAGCCGCCGCCCGCCCACCTCCGTGCCGTCGGTGCAGATCCGGGCCAGGGCGTTGCCCATCAGGACGCTGTAGCGCAGCAGCTCCTCGACGTGCCCCTCGACGGACCCGGGGTCGGCGCGGACCTCGGCGAGCGCGCCGGGCATCCGGGCGAGGTGGAAGGCCGCGCCGCCCAGGAAGCTGGCGAGGTCCTCGTAGCCGGCGACGAAGACGACGCCGAGCACGTTGGCGAGCTGGTGCGGCGTGAGCGCGCCGCTCCCGGTGTTCATCGCCGTGAGCCGGGGGACGAGGCCCCGACCGCCGGCGTCACCGTGCCGCCCGCGTTCGAGGAGGTGGTCGCGCAGCTGCTCCCAGTTGCGGTGGACCTCCTCGGTCGGCAGGAGCATGGTGAGATCGGTGTCGGCCCAGTGCCTGAGCCGCGGCAGGTCGCCGGTGGGCAGCCCCATCACGCGGCACATCGCCAGCCCGGCCACCCGCTCCGCGAAGTGGCGCTGGAGGTCGCCCGGCGCCCCCTGCGCCACCATCTCCGCGAGCCCCCGTCGCGCCTCGGCCCGGAGCTCCTCCTCCGGCAGGTCCGGCAGGTCGCCCAGCAGGCGCCGGGTCTCCTCCAGCAGGCCGGCCCCGTCCAGGTAGGCCATGGCGTCGAGCAGTTCGGGGGCGAAGGCCGGGACGTCCTGGACGGGGCTGCCCTCGTCGGCCACCCGGGCACGGCGGAACCGCTCCTCGCGCAGTACCCGGCGCGCCTCGGGGTAGCCGGTGACCAGCCACGCCTCGTGCCCGGCGTTGGTGGTCACGCGCGTGACGGGGCAGGTGCCGCGGAGCTCGTCGGCCAGACGGTCCCCCCGGGTGCTGAACGGATAACGCGGCGGCGACTGGTCGGTGGTGGTCACGGCGGTGGTCTCCCTCCGGTGGGCGGTCGGATCGGGTACGGGCCTCACCAGAGGACGGGCAGCCGCAGCGGGGCGCGCAGCGGCGAGTCCTCGTTCCAGGCGAGCCGCTCCGGCGGCTCGGCCGGGCGCAGGTCCGGCAGGCGGGCGAGCAGGGTCTCCAGCCCGACGCGCAGCTCCATACGGGTCAGGTGGCCGCCCGGGCAGTAGTGCGGTCCCCGGCCGAAGACCAGGTGGCGGTTGGGGGTCCGCCGGGGGTCGAACTCGTCGGCGCGCTCGAAGGCGTCGCCGTCCCGGTTGGCGGAGGCGATGATCGGCATGACCGCCTCCCCCTCGCGGACGCGCCGACCCCCGATGTCCAGGTCCTCGGTGGCGACCAGGACGACGATGGCGTTCATGAGCGGCACGTGGCGCAGCAGCTCCTCCACCGCCCCGGGGATCTCCCCGGGCCGCTCCCGCAGGCGCCGGACGAGTCCGGGGCGCTCCAGGAGCGTCACCAGCGCGGCCCCGAAGTGCTGGACGTTGGTCCTGTAGCCCGCCATGAGCATGCTGATGGTGACGCTGACCAGGTCCTCGTGCCCGAGGCCGCCCTCGCGGGCGGGGGTGGCGGCCAGCCTGCCGAGCAGGCCGTCGCCGCCCTCGCGCGCACAGGCGTCGACCAGCGCGGCGGCGTGGTCGCGCAGCGCGTCCAGGGCCGCCAGGGTCTTGCCGAGCGGGACCCGGGTGGCCTGCAGGACGGTCTCGACGTGCTCGGCGACGGCGGCGAACCCCGTGTGGTCGATGCCCAGGAACGCGCAGAGCACGCGCAGCGGGAAGGGTTCGGTGAAGCCCGCCACCAGGTCGCCCGGCGGCCCCTGCCGTACCAGGTCGGCGACCAGGTCCTCGGCCAGGGACCGGACCCGGGGTTCGATGTCCTGGAGGCGGCGGGGTGCGAAGGCGGGCGCGACCGCGCCGCGCACCCGGGCGTGGTCGGCGCCGTTCAGCTCCAGCAGGGTCAGGACCCGGCGGGGCCACTGCTCCCCCTCCCTCGGCGGCCACGTCGCGATGACGGGGCGTACGAGCCGGGGGTCGGCGAGCACCCGGCGCACGTCGTCGTGCCGGCTGACCAGCCAGACCGGATCGCCCTCGGGGAGCCGCGCGCGGGTCACCGGGCCGTCGGCGCGCAGGGCGGCGTAGGCGCAGGGGGAACCGGGGGAGCCGGGTTCCGCCTCGGGGACCGGTGGCAGGGCCTCCCTCGGGCCGGCGGTGCCGTCCATCACGCCCTCCCCCGTGCCGTGAGCCGGCGGTCGGCCCCGACCGCGGCGGCGGGCCCGGGCCTTCGCATGAACCCGCAGTCGAAGAGGTGGTCCAGGTAGTGGTCGATGAGGGCGTCGTCGACCGGTGGGCAGACCAGTCCCGCCTCGGCCGTGGCCGCCTCGGCGTTGGTCCGGTCCAGTCGCGGGAAGACCCCCTCCAGGTACAGCTCCTTGACCGACAGGTCGGTGCCCCGTCCCCGGTCCACGCACAGCGAGACGAAGGGCGCGGTGGGGCTGGTGGGGTCCTCCGCGACGTGGCGCACCAGCTCGGCGACCCACTCCGCGTAGGGCAGGGTCGCGATCGCGCACCCGGCGGCGCGCATGCGCCGCACGACGTCGGCCAGGCGGCCCGGCGCCGGGTTGGTGAGGTGGTAGGTCCCGCGCGCCGGGGAGGGGCCCGTGGCCACGTGCACGATGGTGTCGGCCAGGTGGTCGACCGGCACGAAGTCCATCGGCAGGTCGATGTCGGGCGCCGTGCCGGTCTCGGCGATCATCTTGAACATCGAGCAGATCGCGGTCTCGGTGTTGCAGATCCCGCCGCGCCGGTCCCCGGTGATCTCGTAGGGGCGGTAGACGGTCACCGGCAGCCCCGCCCCGGCCGCGTCGCGCAGCACCTGCTCGGCCACCCACTTGCTCTCGGCGTAGCCCAGGGTGAGGCGTTCGGCGTGGGCCAGGGGCGTCTCCTCGCCCACCAGGCCCACACCCGCGCTGCCGAAACCGGCCAGGACGGCGATCGTGGACAGGAAGTGGACGGGGACGCGGCGCGGCGCGGCCAGCCGCACGATCCGGCGGGTGCCCTCGACGTTGGCCGACCGCAGGGCCGAGTAGGGGTAGATGAAGTTGACCTGGGCGCCGGAGTGCACGATCAGGTCGAGGCGGTCGGCCAGGTCCGCCGCGTGGTCGGGGGCCAGCCCGAGCCGGTCGGCCTCCAGCTCGGCGGGGAAGCAGACGAGGCGTTCCTCGTGGTCGCGTGCCGGCAGCCCGTAGCGGGCGAGGTTGGCGAGCACCCTGCGGCGGGCGTGCCGGGGGTCGCGGGCACGGACGGGGCAGTGCACCCGTGCGCCGGTGCTCGAGAGGAACCGGTCGACCAGGTAGGCGCCGACGAAACCGGTGGCCCCGGTGACCAGCACGTCCGCGGGGTCGCGCGGGGCGGGGGCCGGACCGCGCCGGGCGGGCAGCGCGAAGCCGAGGCGCCCCTCGGCGCCGAAGTCCGTGGCCTCCCCGGGCTCCCGTGCGGCGGTGGCGCCGGCACGGGCGCGCCGGACGGCCTCGGTGAACTCCTCCACCGTCGGCCCCCCGATCAAGGAGCGGATGAGGGTGCTGCCGTGCTCCGCGCCGATGCCGAGCAGAGCGCGGGTGCGGTTGACCGCCTCGGCCGCCAGCAGCGAGTCGCCGCCGATGCGGAAGAAGTCGTCCCCCGGGCGGGGCGTCACCCCCAGCGTCGCCCGCCAGGCCGCGGCGACGCCGTCCCGCAGCGACCGGTCGCCGCCCTCCTTCCCGGGGGGCGCGGGCTCGCACGGTTCGGGGGCCGCGGACCGCTCCGCGAGGGCGGACCGCTCGGCGAGCCGGGCCCGGTCGACCTTGCCCGCCGCGGAGACGGGGAAGGACTCCCACCGGTGGAACACGCGGGGGACGGCCGCGGGGGGCAGCCAGGCCGCGCAGAAGCCCCGCAGGTCGGCGACGTCGACGCCGCGCCCGGGATCGGCGGGGGTGACGTGGGCGGTCAGGCGCGCGGCGCCGGCCTCCACCACGGCCTCGGCGACGTCGGGGTGTTCGCGCAGGCGCGCCTCGACCTCGTCGGGTTCGATCCTCTGCCCCCGGATCTTGAGCTGGCGGTCGATCCGCCCCCGGTACTCCAGGGCGCCGTCCGGGCCCAGGAGCACCCGGTCGCCGGTCCGGTAGAGGCGTTCCCCGCTCCCGTCGGGCGCCGCCACGAAGCGCTCGGCGGTCAGGTCTGCGTCGCCCAGGTAGCCCAGCGCGAGGCCGGCGCCGCCGACGAGCAGCTCGCCCTCCTCCCCGGCCGGGGCGGTGGTCCCGTCGGCGCGCACGACGCAGCAGGTGGAGTTGGCGATCGGGCGGCCGATGGGCACCGAGCGCGCCCCGTCCGCGAGTCCGCGGACCTTGTGGAACGTGGACACCACCGTGTTCTCGGTGGGGCCGTAGAAGTTGACGACCTCGGTGTCCGGGCAGGCGCGCAGCACGGCCCGGGCCAGGTCCGGGTCCATGGCCTCTCCCCCGGCCGACACGAAGTCGAGGCCGCGGAACGCCCCGGGGTCCGTCCGGGCGACGTGGTGGAAGACGCTCGTGGTGAGGTAGGCGATGTCGACGGCGTCCTCGCACAGCCGCCGGTGCAGCGCCTCGGGGGAGACCAGTTCCTCCCGATCGGCGATGACCAGGCAGGCGCCGCCCGCCAGAGCCGACCAGATCTCGATGGTCGAGGCGTCCGAGGACAGGCCGTAGCCGTGCAGGACCCGGTCCCCCGGTCCGGGCCGGGGCAGGCGGGGGTCGGACACCGCCAGACGTACGACCCCCCGGTGCGGCACCGCGACCGGCTTGGGCCGGCCGGTGGAGCCCGAGGTGAACATGACGTAGGCGCAGTCGTCGGCCGTGGCGCCCGTCGGAGGGAGCGGTCCGGCCGCCGCGGGCCCGGCGTCGGCCTCGATCCCGACCCGCGCGGCGAGGCGCCGCACCCGGCACACCGCCCCCGGGAGGACCACCGCGACGCGCACGCCGGCGTCCTCCGCCATCGCGTTGAGGCGGGCGGGCGGGTGGTCCTGGTCCAGCGGCACGTAGGCGCAGCCCGCGCGCAGGACCCCGAGGAAGGCGACGAGCGCCTCGGGGGACCGGCGCCCGCAGACGCCGACCGCGTCGCCGGGACGCGCCCCGGCGGCCAGCAGGCCGGCGGCCACGTCCCGGGAGCGCCGGGCCAGCTCCCCGTAGGTGAGTTCGCGCCCCCTGTGGCGGACGGCGGGGGCGCCCGGCTGTCTGGCCGCCCAGGTGGCGAAGATGTCGTGCAGGAGCGCGTCGCGGAGGTGGTCGGTGACGGGACCTCGCAGCTCCGCCTCGGAGGGGGCGTGCGTTGCCGGACTCTTCGTCACGAGGGGTTCCTCTCGTCGAGTCGAGGTCGTGCCGGCGTCAGGTGAACACCGACGCGGCGAACGAGGAGAAGTCGGCCGTCCGCCAGCGCTCGGGGCGCATGCGGAAGGTGACGTCGTCGTCGAGTTGGCCGGAGGTCGCGGCCAGGTAGTCCCCTGCCTCCCGCGCGCCCAGGTAGCGGACCGCGATGGCGCGGCGCTCGTCCGGGTCGGCGGGGTCGGCGACGGCCACGACCGGCCCCTCCACGCTGACGTAGCGGTAGGGGGGCTCCTCCTGCTGCGCGCACAGGCTGAACCTGCCCGCGGCGCCGATGAGACGCGCCTTGACGGAGTCGCGTCCGGTCTGCACGACCACGTCGCCGCCGGGTGCGTAGAAGTACCAGACCGGGACGACCAGCGGGGCGCCGCCCGCACGGGGGTCGTCGACGCCGAGGACGCCCACGTGGACTCCGGCGAGGAACTCCTCGCGTTCGGCTCGGGTCATGGCAGGGAGCATGGGCGGCCTCTCGAATACTGCGGGGCTTTCGGGGGCGGGGAGGACACGGCGTCGCCGGTGGTGTCCGCGTGCGCCCTGATCATTGCCGGGGACGCTCCGACGGCAAACAGAAACCGGAGCTTTACGCCTTGCGCACAGCGGAGATGGGTGCTTTTGCAGGCATCTGCGACCCGGGGTGGAGGTGCATTGAGGACGAACGATTACGGACCCGGCCACCAGTCCGAATCGGCGCGGATCACGTCGCCGCGCAGGTGCTCGGACATCTGTTCACCGAACGACCATGCCTCGTCCCCCTGGAGATTTCCGCAGCCCTCGCGAGTACGTGGTCGTCCGCCCGACGACCCGCGGTCGGCGGAGCCCGCTCCGCCCGCCTACTCCGACCAGCAGGACACAGAAAACCGACACAAAACCCCATTAGGACTCAAAATGGAATCAAGTGCCAATGTGGGAAAAAGGTCCCATACCACCCACATCAACCACACTTCACCCTGGACACCGACACCCCGAACGGGGACGACGCCGCATCCCGCCCCACTTTCACCCGGATCGACCTGGCATTTCACCCGACAACACACAGCGACCACGCGCACACGTTGATTGTGCGAGTATTTTCGCACTATGATCGTGCGACAAAGCTCGAACGATTAACGAAGGAGGTGGTGACCATGGCTGCGGTGCGTACATATGTCCATCCCGAGGTGGACGAGATCTCGATGCCGCGCGTCCTGTTCGCGCTGAGCGAGCCCCTGCGCCTGGAGATGGTGCGCAAACTCGCCGAGGAGGGCGAGGTGGACAGCATCGAACTCGGCCCCGACCTGCCGCGATCGACCCTGACCCACCACACCAGCCTGTTGCGTGAATCCGGCGTGGCCTTCGTGCGGGCCGAAGGACGCAAATGCATGATCAGCCTGCGCCGGGAGGACCTGGACACCCGCTTTCCCGGACTGGTCGGCATCGTCCTGGCCGGCCAGGAGCCCGCGGGTGCCGACGAGCACGACAACGGGACACCCCGAGGAGCGAACCGGTGATCCGCCGCCTCTGGCCGCTGGTGGCCGCTGCCATCTCACTCGGGATCGACGCCTACGTGCTCGCCGGGGTCCTACCCCAGATCGCCGACTCCCTCACCGTGTCGGTGGCGGCCATCGGACTGGGGGTCACGGCCTTCACCGGCGCCTATGCCTTCGCGGGTCCGCTGCTGTCGGGGCCACTCGTCGCGGGCTCCACGAAGCGAGCGCTGGCCGTCTCCCTCGGCCTGTTCAACCTCGGCAACCTCATCACCGCCCTGGCCCCCGACATCGTGTTCTTCCTCGGATCACGCGTGCTGGCCGGTATCGGCGCCGGCATCCTGACCGCGGTGGCGACAGCCACGGCCGCCGCCATGGTGGACGACCACGAACGCGGGCGCGCCATGGCGCTGGTCACCTTCGGCCTGTCGACGGGGACGGTGGCGGGGGTTCCCGTCGGCATGCTCATCGGCCAGTGGGCGGGGTGGCGCTGGACCATGGGCCTGGTCGTGGTGATCGGTATCGTCAGCATGATCGCGCTCCTGGCCCGCCGGGAACCGTACCCGACCATCGCGGTCGTCAAGGTCGGGGAGAACCTGCGCCTGCTCACGGCTCCCGCGATCGCCACAGGCGTGGCCCTGGCCTTCCTCCTGGGAGTGGCGAGCCTGGGCCTGTACACCTATCTCGTCCCCATGGCCGACGCCCGGGGCCTGTCCTCCTGGGCGTTCGCCCTGGTATGGGCATGGGGCATCGGAGGCGTGGCCGGTTCCGCCCTGATCGGCAGGCCCCTGGACGCCCTGGGCTCCCGGCGGCTGTTCCCCGCGACAGTGGCAGCCCTGGCTCTCGCACTGGGCGCCCTGGCCCTCCTGGACAACGTCGCCGTCTGGATGATCGCAGTCGCGCTGTGGGGCGCGGCCGGTTGGGCCAGTGTGCCCGTCCTGCAGCACCTCCTCGTCCAGAACCGCCGGCAACAGGCCATGGCGATCATCGCATTCCAGATGGCCGCCATGTACCTGGGTTCCGCGGTCGGCGCCGCACTGGGCGGACTGCTGCTGGACAACGGCGCCTCCGCCGGGGGGTTGCCGGCCTGGGCGGTGGGGGTGGGCCTCCTGACCCTCGCGCTCACCCTGCCCGCGGCACGCATCGGAGCGGGCGCCGCGTCGGAGCGGGAGCAGGTCGACCGCACCCGCCCGTGAGTGACGGTCGGCCCCGGGGCGGGCCCCGTCCCCGATCGCGGCCCGCCCCCGCCGACCCTGCGCCCGGGCGCCCCGCCCGCATCCGGGTAATAATTTCACGACCGGCAATGGAGCCGCCCCCGGGAAAGTATTCAACAGACAACCCGACAAGGAGCCCGAGAAGAAACCTCCGCCTTCAGGAAAACGTCGGGTGAAATATTACGCCAGTCACACGAGCAACAGACACCACCGGGACAACTCTCTTCACTTCGTGACGGAAGGAAGGTTTCCGGAGGCGGACAGGGGCAAACAAAGGGCTTCTGTATATACTGCTCACCATGAGCGTCGAGTTGCACCACTTGCGAGCTTTCCTTGTCATGGCCGATGAGAAAAACTTCACCAGGGCCGCGAGGCGGATGAACGTCTCCCAGTCGACCCTCAGCCGCAATATTCAACGCCTGGAGGAGTTGCTCGGCCGTCGCCTGTTGGAGCGGACAACACGCAAAGTGAACCTCACACAAGCAGGGGAAGGCCTTTACGGCAAGCTCAGGACCCTTCTGCCCCGCCTGGAGGAGGCCCTCCTCCTCGAACAGGGGAGCGACTCGTTCCACGTGGGCTTCTCCTGGGGCCTGCCCACAGGGTGGCCCCAGGAGGTGTTCGTCAGCTTCGAGGAGCAGACCGGGGCCTCGGTGCATGTCCATCGAAACGATTCACAACTCGCCGGGGTCGACCACGGCGACGTCGATATCGCCATTCTGCGTGGAATCGTAGACGCCCCAGACATGGAAGTGGTAACAATATTAAGAGAACAGCAGATAGCTGCTGTGTCGATCCGGTCGGACCTGTCGTTCCAAGAAGAGATGAGCTGGACAGAAATCGCCGACCACGACATCGTGGTGGACAAGGTGAGCGGAACGACTAGTCTGGATGATTGGCCGACCGAGAAACGGCCACGCGTGTCGAAGTTCTGCAGAAATTTCGATGAATGGCTCGTGGCCGTGGCGTCCAACAAGGGCGTCGGAGTGGCCCCCGAAATCGTCGGGCGTCAGAACATCAATTCCTGCGTGTCCTTCATCCCCATCAAGGACGCCCCGAGCGTCCCCCTCAGCCTCGTCTATCCGAAATACGGGCACCATCCCCTGGTGCAGTGTTTCGTCGCCATGGCACGGACCGCCGTCGGCGCGGACCGGGAGGAGAGCGCCCCGAGGCTCAGGCCGGCGGAGCCGTGTGTGTCGGGTCTCTAGAACGTCCTGTTCCCCGACAGGTGACGGCCTGTTCCACGGGCCGAACCGGCGCTCACCGTCAGGTCTGTCTGCCGGTCCGTCACTCCCGCCGGTCCTTCCTGGAAGCCCTCGCGCGGATCTCGTAGCGCAATCCAGCAGGATTCCCCCACGCCTCGCCGGGGGCGGCTCGCCCCGGCGGCGCTCGGGCGTGCCTGGAGCGTCCGTCCGCCCGCCGCCCCGGCGGCGGCTGCGGGCACCGGAACCCTCTGCGGCGGGGACGGCCCGCTTCCCCGGCCGTCGAGTGCTTCCCCCACGCCTGTTCGACAGGGCTCGGACGCACCCGGTCCGCAAGCCGGTAGCACACCCTGACCCGGGCCGTACCGGAACGGTCTGCGGAACGCGCGCCGGACGTAGGCGCCGGCCCCGCGGCGGGGGCTCCGCGAGCGTTGGCCGGCTGCGCGGTCCGCGCTCCGGGGCGGGGTGTTCGAGTACGGGGGGCCCTGCCTCCTGGAGACCCCGGGGCCCCGCCCGCCCGAACGTGCTGCAACGCGCCCCCGGCCCGGGCCGGGGGCGCATCCCGCCCCGGAGTCAGCGGGGGAAGGCGAGGACTCGTGCGCAGGAGGGCCGCTCCCCTGGTCGGGCCCGCCCCGGAACGGCTGGAGCCGATGCGCGAGGGCCTCGTCCCGCCTCCGGGTCGAGGCCCTCGGCCGACCACCCCTGCGACCGGCACGACATGCGTCGCCTCGGGGCCAGGGCCTGCACGCACCGGGCGGCCGGAGCCCCGCCCGGCGTCCCCTGCGTGGAGGCCCTTCCGATCACAGGTCGAGCGTGATCTCGTACCCGCGCAGCCAGGAGTTGAGCCCGAGGGCCATTTCCAGACCGGATCGGTCGTACTGTGCGCTCACGTCGCCGAGCGGCCTCGCCAGGAGGCTCTTGACCTCCCCCTGGTCGAGCAGAGGCAGGACCGGGGACGACGGCTCATCGAGCACCTCGGCGAGAGCCGAGCGCAGACCCCGCTCGTAGGCCGGGTCCTGGGTGGTCGGATAGGGGCTCTTGACCCGCTGCACGATCGACTCCGGCAGCAAATCCCTCGTGGCCGCTCGCAGAAGGCTCTTCTCCCGACCGTCGAACGACTTCATCTCCCAGGGCGCGTTGAACACGTACTCCACCAGCCGGTGGTCGCAGAACGGCACCCGTACCTCGAGTCCCACCGCCATGCTCATCCGGTCCTTGCGGTCCAGCAGCGTCTGCACGAATCGGGTGAGGTTGACGTAGCTCATCTGCCTCATCCGTCGATTGGTCTCGTCCTCCCCCGGGAGCACCGGGGTCTCGGCGACAGCCTGCGCATAGCTGTCCCTCAAGAACTCCGGCATCCCCAGCTTGCGCAGCAGCCCGGGATCGAAGAGCGACTTGCCGTCGAAGTACTTTCCCGTGGCGGACGTCAGCCAGGGGAATGTCTCGGCCTGGACCGCCTCCGGGTCGAAGAACCAGCGGTAGCCCCCGAAGACCTCATCGGCCGACTCTCCGGAGAGCGCCACCGTCGACTGCTCACGGACGGACTGGAACAGGCGGTAGAGGGAGGGCCACATGTCCCCCCAGTACGCAGGTGGCAGGTCGAGGGCCTCGAGCACCTTGGCCCGCAGCTCCGGGTCCGCGAGTTCGGCGCTGTCCATGATGATCTCACTGTGGTTCGCGCCGATCAGATCGACGAGGTCGCGAACGAACGGTGCGTCGGAGGATCCCCGGACCGGATCCGCCACGAACTCCGCACCGTGGTTCGCGAAGTCGACCGAGAAGGAGCGCACCGCCTCCTCGCCGCGCGCAGTGAGCTTCTGAGAGGCCAGGGCAGTGATGACCGAGGAGTCCAAGCCGCCCGAGAGCAGGGAGCACAGGGGAACGTCGGAGACGGTCTGGCGGTCGACGATGTCCTCGAGGAGCCCCCGAACGTTGTCGATGGTCGTTTCCAGGTCGTCGGTGTGCTCTCGTGCTTCGAGGGCCCAGTAGGTGCGCTTGCTCAGCCCTTCCCGACCGAAACGGACCACCTGCCCCGGACGCACCTCGTACATCCCCGAGAAGATCCCGTTCTCGGGTGTCTTCACCATCTCCAGCACCTCGCGGAGGCCGTCGGCGCCGACCCTGCGCGGCACTCCGGGGTGCGCGAGGAGGGCCTTGGGCTCCGATCCGAACACCAGACCGTCGGCCGTCGGGAAGTAGTAGAGGGGTTTGACGCCCATGCGGTCACGGATGAGGAGAAGTGTCTGGGCCCGTTCGTCCCAGACCGCGAAGGCGTACATACCGTTGAGGCGGTCGACGAGACCCTCGCCCCACTCGAGGTAGGCACGGAGGACGACCTCCGTGTCACTGTGGGTTCTGAAGGCGTGCCCTCGCCCTTTCAGTTCCCTGCGCAGTTCCTGGAAATTATAGACCTCCCCGCTGTAGGTGAGGCAGGCCAGAACGCGCCCCGCCTCCTCGGCCACCATGGGCTGGCGTCCGCCCTCCAAGTCGATGATGGAGAGCCGGCGGTGGCCGAGCGCGGCGTGTCGGCCCGCCCACATGCCCTCCGCGTCGGGCCCTCTGCACGCCATGGTCCTGGTGACCGTTCCCAGGGTCTTCTCCTCCTGCCGCACATCACGACTGAAATCCACCCATCCGGCGATGCCGCACATAAGAAACCTCGGTTCGATGTGGTTGTGATTCAAAAATCAGGAGCGCTGAGGAAAACCGGGACGCCTAGCCGAGCCGCTCCCAGTCGGCTTCTCTCAGAATCTTTCTGCCGTGCGGGAAATAACTGACCGGTCCGGTAGTGCGGGCGACTGCCTCCATCTCGTTCAGGAGGCCCTGCAACTGGAAGGCGTCCGCCAGGCCGGCGAAGGGGGTTCGGGGGCGTCCGCCTCCGGTGACATACCGCGTGACGTCATCGACCAGCCGACCCAGTTTCACGACCGTCTCGAAACCGGAAGGGACGGCGTTGGAACTCGTATCGAGGGAGTGGATGACTGCGTCTCCGTCGTCGGTCCGGCGCCAGATCCGCAACCGGTCGGCATCCCAGGTCGGCGTGTCGTAGACGGCGTTCGCATAGACCAGCCCACCGGACCGGTCCCGGAGGACGAAGTCCAGTTCCCGCCTCCTGGTGATATTGACGAAACTGCTGTAACCAGTAACCACACCGGGACCGAGTCGCGCGGACAGGGCGACGCTGTCGAGCACGCCTTTTCCGGAGACAGAGAAGTCCGAACGCGTCCCCAGAACGGTTTCGAGGGATATCTCCTGTCCTTGACCGCAGATCCACTGGACAAGGTCGATCGGATGAACGACTTCACTCGAGACGCCGCTGGTGGTCCGGTGGTCGTTGATACGGTCCTTCCCCCAGGTGAAGTGGCAGCGGACGATCTCCAAACCCTCTTCGCGGACAAAATCCCGAAGAAAGGCAGTCACCTCCGAATAGCGCTCCACCAGGTCCATGCAGAAACCGGACACCAGCCCGAGGGCGCGCTTCACCGGTTCCGGGTCGTCCTGGGGTGTCATCAGCGGCTTCTCGGCGATGACGAACCCGTTGAACCCCTCCAGGGAACCGAGGGCTTCAGCATGGGAAATATCGGGCACGGACACCACGACAACATCCGGAGAAAATTCGTCGATCGCCTGGCGGGTTGTCTTGTAGAACGGGATGCCCACGTCCTGCGGAGTGCGACCGACATACGAGAACCCAGTCGTGACACCAGTATTCTCGAAAGCTTTCTTGAATCGCCTTCCGGCATAACCGAGACCTATGATGAGGACCTTCATGAATCAGCAACCTCTCATATTCAGGTAGAGCAGGTCCTCGCCTGTGGAATTGAATCCCAGGGCCCGGTACAGCGGGTCTCCGGCCCCGGTCGTCTGCAGGACGACCGTCTCGGCCCCGGACTCGCCCAGCCAGGTGAGCGCGTCCCGCATGATGCTCTTGCCGAGTCCCCGCCCTCGGACGGAAGGGTCGACCACGACGGTCTGCACCCAACCGGCCAGGCCGCTGGGGCAGTACGCGGTGGGGGCCCGGTGATCGACGACCGCGATCGCGCAGGCGCTGAGACCCTCCGCACCGTCGATCACGCCGACCCGCACCGTCGGGAGGTCGCCGGCCGTCACCGGACCGAGCCAGGTCCGGTAGGACCGCCTCCACGCCTCGTCCTCTTCCGGAGTCCGCGCCGTATAGGCCCCGTCTCCCAGACTGAGCAGATAGGCACGCAGACGCACGAGCTCATCGATGTCATCGGCTGTTGCTTGCCGAGGCGGCAAGTACGCAGTGTTCCTCACGTCCAAGCACTCTAGGCATCGACAGCACGAACCAGAAATGCCTGTTCAAGAGAATCATGCACGTGGGCGATAAATGCAGCTCAAACTCACGGATCGGCCATCCCGGCCTTGGACCCAGGCCTCTCTTTCCATGCACTGCACCGCCTCAGAAGTCCGTCCCCGGAAAAGCCCGTCCGCTTCGAGAGCGCCCCGCCCGCCCGCACCCGGAAAAGCCTTTCGACCACCGAACCCGGTCGGCGTCGGCGTCGAACACGCCCCTGCGTTCTTGCATCTCGGAGGCTCGGCGGAGCGCGCTCCGATTGATCCAGCGCACTCCAATGGGTATTCGATGAACCACGGCCGTTCGGAGCGCGGACCCAGTTCTCCTCGCGTATGCACGGCGTTCATCGCCAACGGAGGCCTTCCTCTGCTCCGCGGCATGTCGGCGCACGGTCGCCCATACCCGGGGGAGGGCATGGCCATATCTGCGCGCAAACCACTCGACACGCCCGCGCCTGCACCATCCCCATGATCTCTTGGAGCTCCGGCACGCCGGGGCTGTCTGAGCCGGCACACCGTCCTTCGCTCCTTCGCATCTGGAGTTATGCATGCGCTTCATAGTTACACTCTAATCGCATTTCCCAGGACCAAAGAACTCCCCTACCTTCTACCCGGAAGTGAGAACAGCCGACCCCGGGAGCAGCCGTGTATGATTACGTAAATTTTTTCTCCGAAGAGATAGAAAGACTCAAGGACCGGGGAGGGTATCGGACCTTCCTGCAAATCGAGCGCCAATCAGGTCTTTTCCCTGCGGCCCTGTCGTACGGGCCCGGACGGGACAAGCGCATCAGCGTCTGGTGCAGCAATGATTACCTCGGCATGGGGCAGCACCCGACCGTGCTCGAGGCGATGAAGCAGGCGATCAGCGAATCCGGCGCCGGCAGCGGTGGGTCCCGGAACATATCGGGGAATATCCGCTACCACGTGCAGCTGGAAAAAGAGCTGGCGGAACTCCACGGAAAGGAGGCGGCACTGGTCTTTCCCTCAGGGTATGTGGCGAACGACGCCGCGTTGACCGTGCTGGCGGGCCGCCTGCCGCGATGCGTGGTTCTCTCCGACGAGCTCAACCATGCGTCGATGATCGCCGGCATCCGACACAGCGGTGCGGAGAAGCACGTCTTCCGGCACAACGACCTCGACCACCTCGAGGAGCTGCTCGCCGGGACCGACCCCGCCCTCCCCACCGTGGTGGCGCTGGAGAGCATCTACTCGATGGAGAGCGACATCGCCCCGTTGGAGCGGGTCGCCGAACTGGCGGAACAGTACGGTGCCCTCACGTATCTCGACGAGGTGCATGCCGTGGGGATGTACGGCCCCCAGGGCGCCGGCAAGGCCGCCGAACACGGTCTGGCCGAACGATTCGATGTCATCCAGGGAACACTGGCCAAGGCCTTCGGTACCGCTGGTGGGTACATCGCGGGGCCGGCGCCGATCGTCGACGCCGTACGCAGTTTCGCCTCGGCCTTCATCTTCACCACTTCCCTCCCGCCCGCCGTCGCGGCGGGGGCGCTCGCCGCGGTCAGGCACCTCAGGCGCTCCGACGAAGAACGCATGTCGCTCCACGCCCGCGCGGCCCAGCTGCAGGCGCTCCTCCGGCAGAGGGCGATTCCCGTCGTCTCGGAGGCCGCCCACATCGTCCCCGTACTGGTGGGAGACGCGGCCAAGTGCCGTGACGTGGCCGCCGAGCTGCTGGACCGGCACGGGTTCTATGTGCAGCCGATCAACTCGCCGAGCGTCCCCGCGGGCTCCGAACGGCTTCGGGTGACACCGACGCCGGCACACGGCGAGGCAGAGGTCGTGGCGTTCGCGGACGCCCTGGACCTCGCCTGGGAGAACGCGGACCTCCCACGTGTCCGCAGCAGAGCCTCGATATGAGGACCCGCCCATGCACCCCGTTCACGAAGGAGATTCCCCGGTGGACAGATCCGTGGTCGTCGTCGCAGACCCTCTGCCCGAGACCGTCCTCGGCCCGCTGCGCGGACATGACGTCCGCTTCTGCGACGGCAGTGATCCTTCCGCGCTGAAGGAGGCGCTTGGTGACGCGCGTGCCCTTCTGGTCCGCAGCAGCACCCAGGTGGACCGCTCGGCCCTCACCGCGGCCCCGAATCTGCGCATCATCGCCCGGGCGGGGGTCGGTTTGGACAACATCGATGTGGAAGCGGCCACACGAGCGGGGGTCCTGGTCGCCAACGCCCCCCGCTCCAACGTGCTGAGCGTCGCCGAGATGACCGTCGGGTCGATGATCACCGGGCTGCGCAATCTGCTTCCCGCGAACGCGGCTCTCCGGAGCGGCAGATGGGACCGCGGCAGGTACCAGGGACGCGAACTCAGCGGAAGCACGGTGGGGCTTGTGGGCCTCGGACACGTGGGAACACTCGTCGCACAGCTCCTGCGCCCCTTCGCCGTCCGCCTCCTGGTCCACGACCCCTTCGTCTCCGTCCACCACGCCGTCGGCATGGAGGCCCATCTGGTCGACCTGGACGAACTCATGGCCCAGAGCGACGTCGTCTCCGTCCACGTCCCCCGGACACCGCAGACCAAGGGGCTGATCGGTGAACGCGAACTGCGGCTGGCCAAGCCCTCGCTACTCCTGGTGAACACTGCCAGGGGCGGGATCGTGGACGAGGGCGCCCTGAACGCCGCTTTGAAGGAGAAGAGCATCAGGGGAGCGGTGATCGACGTGTTCGAGATCGAACCCGCCATCGGCAATCCGCTGATCGACCATGAATCGGTCCTGGCCACGCCCCACCTGGGCGCGGGCACCCACGAGGCACAGGAGCGTGCGGGACGCGAGGCCGTCACCGCGGTGCTCCAGGCCCTGGCCGGCCACCCCGTACCGACCGCCGTCAACCCGTCGGCCTCGCACCCGTAGGCGCTCGGACACTGCTCATGGGCCCCCGGTGCAAAGGCGGGGAACGACGGACCGGTGAAGGGGGGTGCCATGGCCCCGCACCTCCCCGCACCGGCCCGGGCGCTCCCTCCGCCGTGATCCGTGCCGGCGGCGGCTCCGCACCCGGCCGACCGGGCACGAGGTGGACACCCCGCCCGGCACCACGGGCCCGGACCGCCCAGGGGCCGCCGGGAAACCGGGGTCTACCCCTCGCCCAGGTCCAGCAGACCGCGCCGGAAACCCGCCGCGACGGCGGCGGCCCGGTCGTTGACGCCGAGCTTGCCGTAGATGTGCAGGACATGGGTCTTGACCGTGGCCTCGCTGATGAACAGGCGGGCCGCCGCCTCCCTGTTGGTGGAGCCGTCGGCGATGAGCCGCAGGATCTCCAGCTCCCGGTCGCTCAGGGCCGCGGTCGGCTCGCGGACCCGGCCGACCAGCCGGGTCGCCACCAGCGGGGAGAGCACGGTCTCGCCGCGCGCGGCCAGGCGGACGGCGCGCATCAGCTCCTCGGGCAGGGCGTCCTTGAGGAGGTATCCGGTGGCCCCGGCCTCGATGGCGGGACCGACGTCGCTGTCGGTCGCGTAGGTGGTCAGGACCAGGACCCGGGCCGGGAGCCCCAACCGGACCAGCTCACGGATGGCGTGCACACCGCCCGCCCCCGGCATGCGCAGGTCCATGAGGACCACGTCGGGCTCCAGGGACCGGGCGAGCTCGACGGCGCGGGCGCCGTCGGCGGCCTCCCCCACGACCTCGAACCCCGGGTCGCGGGCGAACATGCCGCGGATGCCGTCCCGGACGACGGGGTGGTCGTCGGCGATCAGGACGCGGACGGGGGCCTCACGCACCGGGATCCTCCCTCGGAACGGCCGGGACGGAGGCGGAGACCGCCGTCCCGGAACCGGGCTCGGACTCGATCTCCAGTGTGCCCGCCAGACGGGCCACACGCTGCCGCATCGACGTCAGGCCGAACCCGCCGTCCGGGCCCCGGCCCCCGGCCTCCGGGGCCGGGGACGGGGACGGGGACGGCTCGAAGCCCGCACCGTCGTCGCGCACGTCCAAGACGACCAGGTCCTCCATGTACGACAGGGTCACGCCGACCCGGGCGGCCCGGGCGTGCCTGGCCACGTTGGCCAGCGACTCCTGGAAGGTCCGGAGCAGGACGGCCTCGACCTCCCCGTGCAGGGGACGGACCGGTCCGGTCGCGGTGAAGTCGGCGGGCACGCCGTTCAGCCGGGACCACCCGGCCGTGAGCTCGGCCAGGGCCTCGGGCAGCGGGGTGTCCTCCAGGGGCGCCGGTCCCAGGGCGTGCACGGACCGGCGCGCCTCCGCCAGGTTCTCGCGGGCCAGGCGGATCGCGTTGGCGACCCGGAGCCGCCACTCGGCACGGTCCCCCTCCGCCCCGCCGACGGAGCTCCCGGCGGCCCCGCCGCCCTCCGGCGTGCTCCCGCCCCCTCCCCAGGCCTCGGCCCGTTCGGCCGCCCGGAGCTGAGCGATGATGCCGACGAACCCCTGGGCCAGGGTGTCGTGGATCTCCCTGGCCATGCGCTCGCGCTCGTCGTGCGCCCCGGCCTCGCGTGCCTGCACCAGCAGCTGGGCGTGGAGGCCCTCGTTCTCCCGGATGGTCTCCCGCAGCCGCTCCACCATCCGCCCGCGCTCGTCGCTGTGCTCCGTGGTGACCTCGCCGAGCAGGCTGAACGCCGCGACGAGGACGACCACGGCGGCGATGAAGAACAGGTACAGGAGGACCGACGCAAGTGTGGGGTCGGGCAGGCCGCCCATGTAGGCGGCGACCGTGACGGCGGCGGTGGCGGCCACCCCCGCGAACCTCCACCGGCCCCGGAGGAACTGCCACGAGTACACGTAGCCGGTGAAGCCGAAGAAGCCCGCGAACCAGACACTGCGGGCGCTGAGGACCGCGATCATCACGACCAGGACGGCGACGCAGGCGGCTGTCAGCCCCGGGCGGGAGGCCGGGCCGGGGTTCAGCGCGGTCATCACCCACAACAGGGCCGCCGTGAGCGCTGCGAGGCCGAGCGTCTCCAGGAGCCGTGTCCGGGAGAGGTCGTGGGTGACCAGGGTCAGGAGGGTGGAGGCCGCCAGGAGGGCGTAGGGCACGGAGGCCAGGAGTCGGCGCAGCCGCTCCTCCCGCAGGCCGAGGTCGCGCTCGGACACCGTCTCCATACTCACTCCCAGCGGAAGTACCTGGCCGCGGCGAGGCCCAGGATCACGGCGTACACGGCCATGGTGACCAGGGGAAGCGGCTCGGGGGCGCCACCGCTCCAGGCGTCGTCGAGGCTCTGCCGCAGGGCGCCCATCGGGGTGTACCTCCCGGCGAGCGCCAGGATATCGGGCATGTGCTCCACGGGCTGCATGAGTCCGCCCAGGTAGGCCAGAGGGAAGAACAGCAGCACGCCGAAGCCGTTGGCGGACCGCCCGTTGGGGGCGAGCGCGGCGATGAGCAGCCCGACGGAGAACATCGCGGCCGTGCCGGCCAGGAAGGCCGTCAGGAACCCCGCGGCCCCGGGCGCGTGGGCCCCGAGGAAGCCGATGCCGGCGACGAGCAGCAGGGAGACCGCGAACACGGTGAGGGCCAGCTGGAGCAGGAGCTGGACGGCCAGCAGGTTGCCGGGGCGGACCGGGGTCACCGAGAGCCTGCGCAGGACGCCCCTCTCCCGGTAGGTGGCCAGGGTGGTGGGGAGCAGGTAGAGGCCGACCATGCCGATCGCCAACGTCAACGCCATCGGCAGCAGTACGGTGTCGCCCTCCGTGATCCCGCTGCCGAAGGCCACGAGGATGAAGAGGGGGATGACCAGGGCGAACACCGCTCCGGGTTCGCGGACGAGCAGCTTGGTCTCGACGGCGGTGAGCTTGGCAAGCGTCTTCACGACGGTTCTTCCGTTCTCGGGGCGGGGCCGCTCGGGCCCGGAGGGGAGGCTAGGCCTGCGGGGAGCGGCCGGTCAGGGCGATGAAGGCGTCGTCCAGGGTGCGCTTGTCGATGCGCAGGTCGCGGGCGAGCACGTGCTCCCGGGCCAGGGCGGCGGTGACCTCGGTCGCGAAGTCCCCCCGCCCGGCCACGACGACCAGGTCGCCGGTACGGGACACCGAGACCACCCCGGGGAGGCCCCCCAGCAGGCCACCCGGTTCGAGTGCCTCGCCGTCCATGAACCGGAAGCTCATCCGGTACTCGGCATCGACGCCGTCGATCAGCCCCTCGGGGCTGTCGAGGGCCACGACCCCGCCCCGGTCGAAGACCGCGACCCTGTCGCACAGCTCCTCGACCTCGTCCATGAAGTGGCTGACCAGGACCACTGTCACACCCTCGGCGCGCATCCGCTTGACCAGCTCCCAGGTGGCACGGCGGGCCTGGGGGTCGAGCCCGGTGGTGAGCTCGTCCAGGAACGCGACCCTGGGGTCCCCGACCAGGGCCAGGGCGATGAACAGGCGCTGCTTCTGCCCGCCGGACAGCTTCGCGAACCGGGCGTCGCGCTTGTCCGCGAGCCCCCACCGCTCCAGCAGCTCACGCCAGTCGCGGGGCCTCGCGTAGAACGAGGCGTACAGGTCCAGCGCCTCCCACACCTTGATGTTCTCGGGAAGCTGCGTGTGCTGGAGCTGGACACCGATGTGCTCCCGGAGCTCCGCCCCCTGCTCGACGGGGTCGAGCCCGAGCACCCGCACCGCCCCGGAGTCGGGGCGCCGCAGGCCCTCCACGCACTCGACGGCGGTGGTCTTGCCGGCCCCGTTGGGCCCGAGGATCCCGAAGACCTCCCCCTCCTCCACGGAGAAGGAGACCCGGTCCAGGACCACCTGTTTGCCGTACCTCTTGCTGAGCTCTGTGACCTCGACGATCGCCATGCCCACAAGCCTGTCCGCCCGGGGCCCGGAGCGGATCGCCCGTCCGGCCCCGATCCCCCGCGCATCCGGCCGACCCCCGGCATCCACCGTTCGGTGGATGCCGGGGGTCGGCCGTACTGTGGCCCGCGAACCGATCTGCAAAGCACCAGTACCGGTTATCCGGACGGGAGGCGGTCCAGAAACGAGGTGTTCGACCGGCGGTGATGAGCCCACCCCGTTTCATCACACAGTGATCGGACGCGGCGGCCTCATCCGACCTGGCTGTCAGAGCCTTTGCGGTGCCTCGATACCGAGGAGATCCAGGCCCCGCTCCAGCACGGCAGCGGTGTGCGCGGCCAGCGCGATCCGGGAGTCGCGGACCTGTCCCTCGGATTTGAGCACCGGACAGTTCTCGTAGAACGAACTGAACTGCGTGGCCAGCTCGAACAGGTACGTGGCCAACCGGTGCGGCTGGAGATGGGTGAGGGTTGTCTGCACGGCTCCGGGAAACCGCGACAGCGCCAGTACCAGATCACGCTCGGGCTGCTCGGTCAGGATTACCGCGGTGCCCAGGGCGGGAACCTGTTCGGCGCGGCGCATGATAGAGCGAATGCGCGCGAGCGCGTACTGCAGGTAGACGGCGGTGTTACCGTCCATGGCCAGCATTCGGTCCCAGTCGAACTGGTAGTCCTTCACCCGATCTGTGGATAGGTCAGCGTACTTGATAGCGCCGATCCCCACCGCGCGGGCGATCTCGTCCCGCTGTTCCTCACTCAGGTCGGTGCGGTCGGCGACGATCGCAGCAGCCCGCTCCACACCCTCGGTCAGCAGGTCGGTGAGCTTGAGGGAGGCTCCCGCGCGGGTGCGCAGGATCCGGCCATCCTCCCCCAGGACGCTACCGAACCCGACGTGGGTGGTGGCGGTCTCCGGGCTGATCCACTCGGCCTTGCGTGCGGCGGCGAAGATCAGCGCGAAGTGCTGGGCCTGTGGGGAACCGACCACGTAGATGAGGTGATCGCCCTTGAGGTCTTGGGCGCGGTAGCGGATGGTGGCCAGGTCAGTGGCGTCGTAGCCGAACCCGCCGTCACGTTTGCGCACGATCAGCGGCAGCGGATTGCCCTCGCGGCCCGTGAAGCCCTCGAGGAACACGCACAGGGCACCTTCGCTGACCTGGGCCAGGCCACGGCGAGTGAGCTCGTCGGCCACGTCGTTGAGCCAGGGTTGGTAGGAGCTCTCACCCTTGTAGTCCTCAGGGGTGAGCTTGACGCCGAGCAAATCGTAGACGGCTTCGATGTGGTGCTTGGACTCGCCGAGCAGCCGCTCCCACAGGACCAGGGTGTCGGGATCACCAGCCTGGAGGGCGACCACTCGGGCGCGGGCCCGGTCAGCGAACCCCTCGACGTTGTCGAACTTCTCACGCGCTTGCTTGTAGAAGACGTTGAGGTCGCTGATGCTGAAGTGCTGCTTGTCCAAACCCTCGTCGACCAGGTGCTCCACGAGCATGCCGAACGGCGTTCCCCAGTCCCCGAGGTGGTTCTGACGTATCACCTCGTGTCCGGCGAACTCCAGGAAGCGGACCAGCGCGTCGCCGATGATGGTGGAGCGCAGGTGGCCGACATGCATCTCCTTGGCCATGTTCGGCGAAGAGTAGTCGACGATGACTCGTCGCGGAGATCCAGGTTGGTAGCCGAGCCGGGGGTCGGCGGCCAGGACTGCGGCGCGCTCTTGCAGCCAGGCGTCCGCGAGGGTGATGTTGATGAACCCGGGACCGGCAACCTCAACGTTTTGGGCCATGTCGCCGAGGTCGAGGTGGGCGACGATCTCATCGGCAACTTCGCGGGATCGTCGTCGCAGGGTCTTGGCCAGCGCCATCGCGGCGTTGACCTGGTAGTCCACGCCCTCGCGCTGGGAGGAGCGGACCACCGCCTGCTCGACCGTGCAGGCCACGTCGAACGCGGCGCTGACGGCAGCGACAACACGCTGCCCGAGATCGTCTCCAATATCCCCTGTCACAACATTCCTTACCTTTTGTCGCTGGTCATCCCTGGCCTGAGTCCTGGGGATGTTTCAAGTCTGCCACGGCAACCGGCCCGTTCAGCCGAGGTGTTCGCCAGAGTCGACATGGATGATCTGCCCGGTGACCGAGACCGCTTCCTCAAGGAAAAGCAGTGCGGCGACGACATCGACGGGCCGTGCGGGACACCTCAACGGGCTGCGTTGGCGGGCCAGTTCGCGTAGATGGGTTGCGTCGCGTCCTGGTGGAGGCAACAGCAGACCGGGGGCTATGGCGTTGACACGTACGTGAGGGGCCAGGCAACGGGCGGCCAGGAGGGTGTAGGCGGCCAGGGCGTGCTTGGACACCTCGTATCCGGGTCTGGTGCCGTCCAGCAGGGCGAGGCGGGAGTCGAGCATGTTCACCACATGCCCGCCCTCCTCGGGCATGGCTGCTCGTAGGACGGTCGGAGCGAACAGGTGGACACGGAGGCCTTCCTCCAGAAGGCCGAGGTCATCAATTCTGTGCGGGGGCGGGAACGGGGAGGCGTTGTTGACCACCAGGTGCGGTGGACACGGTCCCGTACGCAGATGGTGCGCCCAGGAGCGCACCGCTTCAGTGTCGGCCAGGTCCACACGGTGGATACGCACCGGAACCCCGGCTTTTGCGCGCAGAGCCCCGGCCAGAGGCGCGGGGTCGCTGGTGTGAGCGTGGAGGTGCAGCCCGTACCCGTGGGCGGCCAACCCACGGGCGAGATGCGCGCCCGTGCGCTGTGCCGCTCCGGTAACCAGGGCCCACCGTTGTTCAGCCGACACCAGAACCCTCGTTCGTGTGTTGGGCGCGAACGCGCCGTTGACGCCGGTGTGCGTTGACGAAGTCCGTGTACACCGCAGGAGAGCCGCCTACGTGGCGCATCGGGGCAACGAGCCGGGAGAGCTTGCTGTACTCGGTGTGGGTCAGCCGGTGGAGCCGGTCGGCGGCGAACAGGCCTTGGGCGGGGTCGTGGGTGAGACCGGCCAAGCCCTGTTTGGCTCCCTCGTTCAAGTACAGCCACGGCGGTCGGGGTGTAGCGGCGTAGGCGGCGCGTACCGCCGTCAGCAGGTCCGTGGCGGGCGGTGTGGAGAACAACGGCATGACGTCGATGTCGCTGAGGAACGGATGCCACGCGCCCTCGGGTGCCAGAGACAGGGAGCCGGTCAGCGCCAATGCCGCATGTTCCCGTGCGCCCTCGGGCAGTCGCAGGCCCAGGTCGTGGACGATGCCCATGTGCCGGACGTACTCGGCGTCGGCCTCGGCGTCGGTGTACCGTGAGGCCAGCTGGCAGAACAGTTTCTTAACCGTCTGCTCCGTCTCCCAGCCCGGCCGGAGGGGAGCGCGGAGCACCTCTTCCAGCAATTCTTCCGCTCGTTCCTGATTAGCCCGCCCGCCAGACAGAACACGGTTGAACGCACGGATCTGGCGTGCGGCCAAGTCCTGGGTGCCTCGGCCCAGAAGCTGGGCTACGGCAGCCAGAAGAGCGCCGGCAAGTTCAGGGCGCACCGCGCCAGGGGTTCGGCGCAGGTCGTCGGAGTACAGCCGCAGTTCCTCCCTGAGTGCGCTGAAATCCGGTGGAAAGGCGTCCCATGGCTTCTGCTCTTCCGACCGAACCGCACCGTAGGTGTCATTCAGGACCAGGGTGGCGAAATCGGGGTCAGCCGCGCTCATGAGGACGGTCTCCTCGGAGGTCCAGGCCAGGTAGGCGCCCAGGCCCCACGCGCGTAGCAGCTTGCCCTGGGCTGCGTAGTTGGCGACCTGGTCAGCTGCACGCCGACGCATCGTCTCTTCGTCGTCTCCCCTGCCAGTAGCTCGCTCGAACCGGCGCCGTTTGGCGATCTCGCTTCCGAAGGCGAGGTGGAGCGCCCTGTCCGCGGGATAGGTATCGACACGACACCGGTCCGCAAGGTGCGCCACCTGGCTCTCGTAGTCGCAGCCCTCCTCTGCCGTCAGCCGTGACCACAGCGCGACTCGACAGGGGATAGGGCCTCCGCCCATGACTTCGGTGAGCGAGGAACTCAGGTCTGACCACAGCTCGGCGACCGACGCCGCTCCGGAGGAGCGTATCCAGCTACGGGACACCGCCAGGTCGTCGACCGCGACAAGAATCTCCTCGACGCCTCGTCGACGCAACTCGCGAACCGTGCGAGGCGAACGCGCCAACTCGGCCATCTGGAACACGGGATGACGCTGCTCGGTACCGTCCAGGGAGGCCAACACCAGCTCGGACGTCGGTACGAAGTGGCCTCCCCTGCGTCGGCAGGGCACGCACACGATCGCCATTGCTCGCGTCTTCCAGGCCATCACGTCACCGTCCCATCCGCGAGCGAGTCAATCCGTTCCAGGTGAGAGGCGTCCAGACGCACGGCCAGGTCAGCGTAGGACACCTCCAGGCGCGGGTGGATGTGCTCGCCCGCCAGCTCGGCCAGCGGTACCACAGCGTGCGCGAACCGTTCGATGTCAGGGTGAGGCACGGTGAAGGCACCGACCCGTCCATAGAGGTGACCGGCGGTCAGGATGTCCAGATCCAGAGTGCGCGAGGCCCACGCTCCTGGTTCCCGCCGGCGTCCCTGTTCGGCCTCGATCTCCTCCAGCAGCGCCTTGAGTTCGAACAGTGTCCCCTCCCACTGCAGGCGGACAGCAAGGTTGAGAAAGTCCGGAGCTCCCTGCGGGAGTCCGATCGCCGGGGAGCGGTAGACCACGGAGATATCCACCATCAGCGCGCGTCGGCACAGGATGTCCAGAGCGGCAGCGACATGGCGGGCGGGGTCGAGGTTGGAGCCCACCCCGACCACGAGCGGATCCAGGGCAATGGTCACCGCGCGGCACCTCCCAGTGAGAAGAACTCGGTCCGGGTGCGCTCGTCGTTCAGGATCTCGCCGCGCAGGGACGAGGTGACGGTCGTGGTCCCCGGGGCTTGGACGCCGCGCAGCGTCATGCAGGCGTGCTCTGCGCGCAACACCACCCCCACACCCTTGGGAGAGAGGTTTTCGTCCAACCAGACGGCGATCTGCTTGGTCAGACGCTCCTGTACCTGGGGACGGCGGGAGAACAGTTCCACCACTCGGGCGAGCTTCGACAACCCCACAATCCGATCTCCCGGCAGGTAGCCGACCGTGGCTGTACCGGTGAAAGGCAGGGCGTGGTGCTCACACAGGCTAACGAAAGAGATGTCTCGCTGAAGGAGGAGCTCGTCGTAGTCCTCGTCATTGGGGAACGTGGTCAGGTCGAACTCACGGGGGGTGAGCAGTTCACGGTAGGCCTTGACCATCCGTTCCGGAGTACGTTTGGTCGACTCGGCAGACACGTCCAGCCCGAACGCGGTCAGCAACGCAGCGGCGGCACTGGTCGCTCGCGCCACGTCCACGACGGGTCCGCCGCCTTCTCCGCACGACGACCCGCCGCTCCTGACAGTTTCGACGCTCATACAGCCACCGCCTCGGGACTCGAGGCCTGCCCGGTGAACGGGGAGTGGAAGTCCTGCGCGGCCCGCTCGATCACCACTCCCACGCTGTCGGCGAACCGCAGGGCACCGGGTTTATGGACACGCACCCTCACGTGGAGTGCACCGTGGTCGATGACGACGATGCGGGCAATCTCGGTGGCCAGCGCCTCAACGGTGTTCCAGGAGCGTTCGGCCTGCACCGCGCGAATGACTGCCTTGGTTGGGGTGCGGTAGTTCCACGCGTCCTCCAGGCGGTCGCTGCGTGCGGCCTGGCGCGTGTTCGTCCGAATGCGCAGGTCGATCACCACGTCACTGCGGTCACGGCGTTCCTCGTCGCTACAGCCGATGACACAGCGAAGTCGTAGACCGTTGATTTCGATCTCGTCCATGGCTCTCCGTCGGGTTACTGGGTTTGGCAGAGCAGGACCCGACAGCCGGGGCGCAGAAAAGACATCAGGTGTCAGGGACGAGCAACGTTACGGAGATCCCGCTGCGTTCCTTCCAGCCACCAGCTGGGCCTAGCACAGAGCTAGGAAACCGAGTAACCAGGAAAAACGGAGACTGCTCGTGGGGAGTCCTCAGCGGCGTGGTGATGTTCGGCTTGCTTTACTTGCGAGGACGCCAAAGGAAGGTGACGCTGCTTCACGAGGTTCGAAGACACACAGAGAGGATGTCGAATATGTCCGTTTCATCCAGGGATGCGATCGTGTAGTCAGCTCCCGCGCGCTGAAGTTCCTGCACAGAACTCACCCCTGAGGCAACCGCGATGACACGGACACCTGCGATACGCCCGGCCTCAACGTCCCGAGGCGTGTCCCCTATGAGAATGATGTCGGAGGTCGGAAAATCCTCTCCGAACTTGGCCTCGTACCGCTGACGTGCGAAACCAACAAGAGAGGGCCGGTTCACGTCGTCGTCTCCGTAAGCACCGATGTCAAGATCGAACCAACGATCAAGCCCGAATGCGGCAAGCTTGACCTCGGCCGCGCCTCTGGTGTTCCCAGTGAGCACACTCTGGATGATGTTCGGCTGATGGCTCAACGCTTCCAGCGTTCGTTCCACCCCTGGCAGAACACGTCCCCGCTCCCGCAGTTCCTCCGCGTGCTGGCAGTAGGAGGCGACCTGCGCCCGCGCGAAGCGCTCGAAGATGTCTTCGTCCGGAGACCGGAGGCCGTTGAGATGAAGGGTCTCCTCGAGAAGGACCGGTTCGGTATGACCCAAGGCTGTCGCCATACCAGCGGACATAGACTGACCCGTTGCGATTTCGAACGCTTCGGCGAAAACCTCTCGCCCGACCCCCCTCGTCTCGAGCAAGGTGTGGTCGACGTCCCAGAGTACGAACAGGTGATCGGACATCATGTCTCCAAATAAGGAAGAAGGGATCGACGGCGGGAGAACCCGTTCTACTATGGGCTCCTCATCCACGCTCCACCGTGAAGGGCTTGTCGATGTCTCTGGGGAAGACCTTCGCACGGCGGTTGCGATGGCACCGTTCGCGTCAGGGCAAGTCTCAAGCGGTCATAGCGGGGCTTGCCGGGCTGAACCCCGAATACGTCGGTCAGATAGAACGTGAGAACCGCACTCCATCACTCGACACGGTCGAAGCCCTGGCCATAGCTCTTTCGGTCCCGGTTGCACAACTCCTCACAGAAACCGAGGAACCCGCTCGCGTGCCGACGGAAGCCCAACTCGCCTCGGACCTGCATCATGCCCTCCACACGAGTTCCACAGATAGGGACCAACAGGGGCTTCTACTTTCTGATCTGCGTGAACGTGTCGATCACGCATGGCATGTATGGCAGGGGGCACCGGATCGCTACAGTCGCATATTTCCTCTCATCGCGCCTTTGGTCAGGGAAGTTACCCAATATTGCTCTCAATCCACAGGTTCGGACGGTCAGCGCCTGGCCGCCGACGCCTACGGGCTCCTGCGGACCGTGGCACGCAGGACCAACCATAAGGAACTCGCACTCCTGGCAGCCGACCGAGGGACCCGCGCGGCCGAGCGATCATGCGATCCCGTCCGGCTGGCGACAGCACGCTGGAACAGCAGCCATGCCCTCCTCGCCCTCGGAGAGCACGGCGCCGCGCAGGAGGTCGCACTCGACGCCATTTCCCGGATGTCCTCGATCAAGAGCCGTGGCGCCGGAGCGATCACGGGGGCCCTATGGCTGACTGCGGCGGTAGCCCAGGCCCGTTCAGGGGACAAGTTCACAGCATTGGAATGGATCAACGACCGGGCAGCACCCCTGGCCGAGAAAACCGGTGAGACCAACGTGGGAAGGACCTGTTTCGGCCCCTCCAACGTGGCCTTGCACGCGGTCAGTATCGAATTGGAGGACGGCCAGGCCGCGTCGGCTCTGGCCCTGGCAGACCGAATCGACACATCTCCCCTCGCTTCACGTGAACGCCACACCACGTGGTCCCTGGACCTGGCGCGTGGTCACATCCTCCGTCTCGACCCTGGGGCGGCGATGCTCTACCTGTTGCAAGCGGAGACGACCGGCTCGGAGGACCTCCGTTACAACAGCGACGCGCACGACACGCTACGGCGGGTTCTACACCGAGCCCGGCCTTCCATCCGTGCCCAAGCTGTCGGATTGACCCGGCGCCTGGGCATCGAGGAAGTCATTCTCGCTGGTTAATGGGCTCCCTCGCCCTGATCTCGGCCTCTCCGTCCGCACCTCGAACCCCCAAAGAGCTCGGAACAGGGAAGGCCCATCCTCCGCACCAATACCCACTACCCTCCGCCTTGGTGCACCTGCCCTTCCCATCGCATACGTGGCGACCGAACTTGCAGCACTGACACAGCGTGCAAGCCGGACTGCGGCTCTGCTGTGCCCCAGCAACGGTCTGGCCGTCGCTTCCACCGGACCTGACAGTCGAGAGATTGCCCGCGCTCTGGAGAAGGCGGACGACAAGTCCTGAACCACCTCGACACGACACAGGTCGCCGTCCCCCTCACCGTCTCCTGCTCCCCTACCCGGGACGGGTCGCGGACATGAAGCGGGCGGAGTAGTACGGCCCCTCGACGGGTTCGACGCGGATGTTCGTCCCCGAGCGGGCGGCGTTGACCATGTTGCCGTCGCCGGCGTAGATGGTCACGTGGGAGGGGGCGGGGCCGCTCCCGGTGTCGTAGAAGAGCAGGTCGCCGGGGGCGAGGGCGTCGAGGGCGACCTCCTCCCCGGCGTCGACCTGGTCGGTGGTCACGCGCGGGATCTCCACCCCGGCGGCCTGCCAGGCCTTCATGACCAGGCCCGAGCAGTCGAACCCGTCGGGGCCCGTCCCTCCCCACACGTAGGGCTTGCCGACCTGTTCCAGGGCCCATTCGGCGGCGGCCCGGCCCTTCTTCCCGCCGGATCCGCTCACGGCGTGCCCTCCGTTCGCGGCGGTGTCGAACTCCTCGTACTCGGCGATGTGGGCCAGGACGTTCTCAACGTAGGTGTCCCAGGGGTTGTAGCGCGAGAGCGCGTCGGCGAGCAGTTCCTCGTGGGTGAAGTCCACCGTCGCCAGGGGGTGGCCGGTGCACAGTTTCGCGGCGGTGGAGGCGGTGGCGTCGTAGACGTTGTGCGGGTCGGCCTCGCCGTCCCCGTCGCCGTCCACTCCGTGCTCGGCCCACCACGCCGGCAGTAACTGGGTTACCCCCACCGCGGCGTCGTACTCCGTGTCACCGTCCCAACGTCCCTTGTCACTGTCCGTGTGGGCGGTGCGGTTGTCGCCCGCTCCGGTGCCGTCCAGCCTCGGGCCGACGACGGGCGGGTCGGTGTCCCCGTCGGGCGCGACGGTGTGGCCGGCGGCGTGGTCGGACTCCTCCCGGCCGATGCCCGCCAGAACCGCCCAGCTCATCCCCGTGCAGCCCGGGTGCCGTTGCTCCAGGCCGCGGGCGGCGCGCCGGTAGGCGTCGAGGAGGACCGCGGGTATTCCGGGCACCTCCCCCGCCCGCGCCCGCGCATGCTCGACGCGTTCGCGCTCGCCGCTCCCCGTCCCGACCGCGCCGAGCACCGCGACCAGCACCATGACGAGGGCGGCGGTTCCGACGACCGGTTTGAGCACCGGTCAGGCGAGCTCGACGAGAGGGCGGACACCGCAGGCGGGGTCGCCCGCTCTGCGCCAGACGGGGCGGGTGGGGCCGGGGTAGGCGAGCCGGGCGTGCGTGGTCACGTGGACCGGTACCTGGGGGCCGCCGTCCAGGACGCGGCACAGGCTGGTCAGGCGCCTGGGGCCGGGGACGACGAACAGGACCGGGGTGGCCAGCCGTGTCTCCACGGCGAGGTCGCGGTAGCGGCTGATCTTCTCGGTGAGGCGGACCAGCGGCTCGGTGCCGGTGTCGTACTCGACGAAGGCGTCCAGGGTGGTTCCGTCCTGGCTCCAGCGCAGGTAGCCGTCGGGGCAGACGCGGTGCCCCCAGGCGGTGCGGCAGCGGGCCTCGGACCACCAGCGCTGGAGCGTGGCTCCGGGGGTGGCGCGGGCGGTGGTGGCGAAGCGCACGTAGGTCTGGGTCAGGCCGGTGGCGTGGCCGAGCCGGGCGGAGGCGCGCAGGCGCAGGTGGGTGTCGGGGCGGTAGCCGATCTGCTTCGGGGTGAGGCCGAGCCGGGCGGCGACGACCCTGGCGCCCTCGGGTCCGAGCGTCCAGTGGTGGGGCGCGTTCCAGCCGGGGTGGCGGGGTGTGAAGCGGTCGGCGAGGTCGTTCTCGGCGAATCCGAGCAGGCGGCGCTGGGCCGCGCGCGAGGTGGCGCCGGAGAAGAACAGTTCGCCGATCTGCGGTGTGGTCAGGACGCGGTGGAGGTGCAGGGTGTCCAGGATGCGCAGGTCGCGCTCGGTGAGCTGGATGGTGGCCATCAGCGGTGGTCCTCCTGTCGGCGCGGGTCGGCCCGTCGGGTGCGTTCGGGCTGCGGGGCGAAGCGGCGGGCGGCCTTGCGGACCTGGCGCGCGCGGCCGTTGACGGGTTCGGGCAGGGGCTCGGTGCGCATGGTGGACGCGGGCAGTTCGGCGGCGCCGTGCAGGGTGCGCACGGCGGCCTGGTGGGGGCCCAGGCGGGAGAGGTCGTGGGCGTCCAGGTGCGGGAGCGTGTGCTGGGCGAGCGTGGCGGCGTCGTCCGGTGAGGTGGTGAAGAAGACCTTGGTGCGGCAGTTCGCGGCCACGGCTGCGCGGGTGGCGGGCGGGAGCTGGCCGAGTTCCTGGTGGGCAAGGACCATGGCGGTGCGGTAGCCGCGGGCCTCGGCGAGCATGTCGGCGACCGAGCCGGGCAGGCGCAGGAAGTTCGCGGCCTCGTCCAGGTAGAGGCAGGTGTCCGGGCGCCGGTGCTCGGGCGTGGTGGCGCGGGCGGTGACGGCGTTCCAGGCGGCGGCCAGGGCCAGGGTGCCGACGAGCGACGCGGTGTCCTCGCCCAGGCGGCCCTTGGGCAGGCGCATGAGGATGAGGCCGCCGTGGTCGAGCAGGTGGGGCAGGTCGACGGTGGAGGCTCCGGAAGCCAGGACGGACGTGGCCCAGGGGCGGAGCAGGATCGCGCGGAGCTTGTTCAGGAGCGGGTCGGTGGCGGCGGCGCGCATCTGCGGTGACTGGAGGGTGTACCAGTGCCAGAAGTCGTCGAGCGCGTCGTCGGGGCGCTGTCCGGTGAGGACTCTCGCCCGGAAGGCGTCGTCGGCCAGCAGGCGCGGGATGTGGCCGATGGTCAGGCCGGGGTCCTGGGCCCGGGCGAGGGTCAGGGAGGCGGCCCGGAGGATGTCCTCGGTGCGCGGCCCCCAGGAGGAGGCATGGATCCTGCGGAAGATGCCGGTGAGGGTGTCGGCGGCGTGCTCGGGGGTGCCGAGGCGCAGGACGTTGAGCCGGGGCGGCGGCGTCGGGTCGGCGGGGTCGAACACCACGGTGGCGTTGACCGAGCGTCGGGGCAGGCGGTCGAGGACGTCCAGGACGAGGTCGCCTCGCGGGTCGAGGAGCAGGGCGCTGCGTCCGGCCTCGGCGTCCTGGAGGACCATGCGCGCCAGGAGCGTGGACTTGCCGGAGCCGGTCTTGCCGATGACGTGGGTGTGCTGGCGGGCCTCCGCGATCCCCGTGGCGACGGGACGGCGGGGGCCGGCGTCGGCCTCGCCCAGGACGCGTCCGGCGCGGGGTACCCGCGGGTCGGGGGCGACGCGGCGGGCTCCCGCACGGGTGAGTCCGGGGACGGCGGCGTCGGTGGGCAGGTGGGCGATGGCGGCGAGTTCGGCGGTGCTGAGCAGGGAGCCGCGGGCCAGGTGGCGGCGGCCCGTCCACAGGCCGGGGAAGGGGGTCCACTGGCGGCGGAACCCGTTGAGGCCGGAGGTGTAGGCGGACAGGAAGGCGGTGATGCCCTTGGCGCGGGCTCGCAGGCGTCCGGCCGCCGGGCGGCCGGGGTGCTCGGTGCTGGTCAGGACGAGGACCTGGCAGGCCAGTCGGGGTGAGGCGGCCTTGGTGAGGATGGCGCGCACGTCGTCGGCGGTCCCGGGGTACAGGGTGGCGCGGCCGCCGCGGAGGGGCGTGCCGGTCGCCAGGAGCGGGGCGCCGAGGCCGCGCAGGCGTGCGGCGGCGGTGCGGGCGCCGGCCGCCCGGCGCGGTCCGGCGGGGCGGGCGCAGACGCGGACCACGGCGTGCTGGCCCGGGGTGAGGTCGGCGAGTTCGCCGAACAGGTTGCGCAGGGGGTCGTCGGCGAAGCCGGTGCGGAGCGGGTACTGGTCGCCGCGGGCCAGCCGCTGCCAGCCCCCGGTGACGTGCTCGCCCCGCGGAATGGCGGCGGTGGCGCGGCGCAGGCGGGTGGTGGCTCCGGGCCAGTCGGCGGCCACGGCGCGGGCGAGGGCGTGGGCGTCGACGGTGCCCGGGACCCAGATCTGGATGCGCACCCCGTCGGCGGAGGCGACGTACTCCCAGGCCAGGTGGGGTGGGACGAGTCGGTGGGTCCGGCGTGGGCGCAGGAGGCCGAGGGTGTGGGTCCAGAAGGCGAGGGCGTGGTCGACGGTGGTCCGGGGCGGTGCGTGGATCTCCAGGGTGTGGGCCCCTCGGGAGAGGTAGGCGGTGCGCGCGAGGCGCAGGGCGATCACGGAGGCGGCCCACAGCAGCAGGGCGGCCCCGGCGGTGGCGGCAGCGGTGGCCGGGAACAGGTCGCTCATCGGTCTTCGCCTTCCAGGTGCGCGAGTTCGGCGGGGTCGGTGGTGATCAGCCGGTGTTCGACGGGTGAGGCGAGGGCGCGGAACACGGCGCGGTGGCGGCCGGCCGCCAGGAGGGCGCTGCCGCGTTCGGCGGTGGCGACGATCCGGCGCTCCCCCCGGGAGAGGTGGAAGGACTCGCACACGGCGTCGAGGTTCTGCGGGGCCTGGCGGAGCAGGATCTGGGTGGCGGCGTTGGCGGCGACGGCGCGGCCGAGGTCGGTGGCCAGCAGGTCGGCGACGTCCTGGGTGACGAGCGTGAGTCCGGTCCAGTGGCGGCGGGCGTTCTTTGCGAGGTCGAACAGGTAGCGGGCCCCGACCGGGTCGCGGAGCAGGGTCCAGCCCTCGTCGATGGTGATGAGCCGGGGTCTGCGGTCGGCGGGGTCGCGGGCCCGGCGCCACAGGGCGTCCAGGATCAGGAGCAGTCCGACCGTCTTGAGCTCCTCGGGCAGGTGGCGCAGGGAGACGACGGTGAGGTGGCCCGTGAGGCGGGCGGTGGTGGGACCGTCGAACAGGCCCCGGCGGGATCCGTGGGTGAAGGGGCCGAGTCTGGAGGCCAGGGTGTGTGCGGCGCCGGTCTGCTCCGGCGGGCCGGCCCACTCGCGCAGGGCCGCGCCCAGGTCCGCCAGGACCGGTGGTGTGCGGTGCCAGGTGGCGGGGTCGGGGGTGATGCCGCGTCCGGCGTAGGCGTCCAGGACGGCCTTGTCGAGGACGGCGCCCTCGTCCGCGGTCAGGGAGCCGACCATGGCGGTCACCAGGGTGTGCAGGAACAGGGCCCGGGTGGTGGGGGCCCGGTCCTCGGCGGCGGGCAGGTCGAAGGGGTTGAGTCGGCCCCCGGGCAGCCCGAGCCGGACGCGGTCGCCGCCGACGGCCTCGGCCAGGCGCCCGTACTCGTCGGCGGGGTCGATCACGCTCGCCTGCACGCCGGTGTAGAGGGAGCGCAGGAGTTCGAGTTTGGCGAGGTAGGACTTTCCGGCGCCGCTGCGTGCGAGGATGACGGCGTTGCCGTTGTCCAGGCCGCCGTGGAAGCGGTCCCAGACCACCAGCCCGCCGGAGTGGGCGTTCTCCCCGTGGACGACGGCGGTGCGTCCGGCGCAGGCGGGGAGTTCGGCCCCGGCGAAGGGCATCAGCGCCGCCACGGCCTCGGTGTCCACGGTGCGCCCGGTGCGCAGGGTGTCGGTGCCCAGCGGCAGGGTCGAGCGCCATCCCTCCCAGGCGCGGTAGGTGACGGGCGACAGGTCGACCAGGATCGATGCGGCCAGCGCCGCCAGGCGGCGCACGTCGGCGTCCAGTTCTTCGGGTGTGGGCGCGTGCACGGTGGCGTAGACGGCGAGCCTGAACAGGCGCGTCTCCCCCAGTGCCACGCGTTCGGCCAGGTCCGCGGCGTCCTCGGCCGCAGCGGTGCGCTGGGGGTCCTCCAGGCGCCCGTGGGCGGTGTCGGTGCGCCACGCCGATTCCAGGCGTGCGCGGCGCCAGCGCAGGCGTCGGGCGGCGAGCGGTCCGGGTACCGGGGTGAGGTGGCAGGCCACGTCCACCCTGCCGGGAAAGGACAGGAGCGGTTCGGCCCATCCGGCGCGGACCTGGTGCGGGTAGCCGGTGACGACCATCGTACGGGCGAACCAGCCGTCCGCGTCGAGGCGGCGCGGGCGCAGGCGGATCTCGGGAGCGTTCACCGGTGCGCCCCCTCGGTGCCTGAGGTGGGGAGGGAGTCCCGGATGAGCCGTTCGGCGGTGGGTCCGTCGCAGGTCAGGGCCCGGACGTCGAGTGCTGCCAGGTGGGAGGCGGTGTCCTCCGCGCGGCGCAGGAGCGCCTCCCCGGCCGTCTCCGGGGCGCCGTCGGAGGTGAGGACGAGCAGGACGCCGTGGTGGGTGGGTTCGTGGCGGGCCTGCAGGTCGTCGAGGAACGCGGCGTGGGCCAGGGCCGCGCGGCGCAGCCCCGCGGGGAGCCGCGGGACGTCTCTGCGCAGCCGCCGGGTGTGCGGTGCCAGGTCCGCGGGGCGCCGCCGGACGAGGATCTGCACGGGTTCGGCCAGGGAGTCGAGCAGGGCGGCGAACGTGGCCAGGGCCCGGTCCTGCTCCTCCCCGGAGGAGAGGTGGAGCGGGACGCTGGTGCAGGCGAGGACGACGGCGGACCTGCCGCCCAGGTCCACCACCCCGTCGGCGCCGACCGCGGGCAGGGCCTCGTCCGCCCGTCGCGTCCGGGGGGCGGTCCCCCAGCGCAGGGCCGACCAGGCGAGGCGGTCGAGGCCGACGCCGTCCCTGCGTCCGCAGGCCAGGGCCCAGGCCGGGCCGAGCAGTACGGCCGCCGCGGTCCCCAGCAGCCACGCGGGCAGGTGCCCGGCCCCGGCGGAGAACACGGCCCAGGAGGCCAGTGCCGCGGGTGCCATGAGCAGAAGTTGGCGCGCGGTGAGGTTCCACAGCACGGGTTCGGGGCGGTCGATGTCGGCGGGCACGCGTGCCCGCCAGGTGGAGGCGTCCTGGTCCATGGGGCCGTCCTTCGGTGTCGGTTCAGGTTTCGCGCCGCGGCCGGTGCCGGGGCGGGACGGGTCTGCGGTGCCCGGGCGCGGCGCGGGGCCGTGCCGGCCGCGTGCCGGGATCCGGTGGGGTCCGCCCGCGTCTCGGCTCGGCGCCGCGGTCCCGTGGCGGCTCCGGCCGAGTGGCGGAGGCGTCGGTCGCGGGCGGTGGGCCGGGGCGGCGCGGGGAGGGCCGGGGTGTCCCTCCCCGTCCGTCCGGCGGTCCTGCGGGCGGCGGGGCCGGGGCTTCGCGGGACCTCCGGTGGGCGGCCGCGTCCGCCGACCCTCCCCGCCCCCGTGGCGGGGCGTGCGCGGGACCCGGTGCGCTCCGTGCGGCGGGGGCGGCGGCCGGTCGGGACGGCGCGGCGAACGCGGGTCCCGGGGAGGACCCGGAGTCCGGGGTGCCGAAGCGCCAGGTGCGCACACGCCTGGGGAGGGCGGGGACGACGCCCGCCTCGGCGCGCGGGCGGCGCTCGACCGCCCGCAGGAGCGCGCCGGTCCGGCCGCCCGTGCTCCGGGCCGCGGCGGCGAGCGCCCCTCCCCCTCCGGTGGCGGCCGTGACCGCGACCAGGACCGCGGTCGAGGCCAGGGACTTGGCGGCGTCCGCCGCCGGAGACCTTCCGGCCGGCGGGGACCACACTGCCCGGTAGGCCCACACGGGGATGCGGATCTGGACGTAGACGAGCACCAGGAGGAGGAAGAGGTCGAAGAGGTCGGCCTCGCCGCGCACGATGTGCACGACCCCGAACAGCGCGCGGGTGTCGCCCTCGAAGAAGACGCGGGTCAGCGCCACGAACGCGATCGCCTGGGCGACCGGGACCAGGCACACCGCGGCCAGGGTCCGCCACCACATCTGCGCGACCCGGTTGGTCTGCGGCAGCCCGTGGAACATCAGCATGAGCGGGCCGCCGACCATCAGCAGGACCACGATGACCACGCGGACGATCTCCACGACCACCCACAGCACGAGCAGGACCACGAAAACCAGCAGGAACAGCACCACCGCCGAGGTCTCGTCGGCGAGGAAGGGGGTGGACCTGCTGCTCAGGTGCCGGGCGGCGGCGCCGGCGTCGATGCCGTCGTCGGCGACGGCCCCGGCGACGGCGGTGGAGGCCTCCGCCGCCAGGCCCACCACGTCCAGCGACGCGTTGGAGGCGACGAACCCCACCACCAGGCGGGGCAGGACCTCCCTGGCCCCGTACTGGGCCTGGACGCTGTGGTGCGCCATGAGGACGAACCCGGCCGCGAGGACGAGGAGCAGGTAGAGGGCGTTGGCCGTGGCGGACACGCCCTCCCACACGGCGGCCACCCCCGCGGTCGGCCCGGGGGTCGCGAACAGCTTTCCCGCTACCCAGCCCAGCAAAGGGTCCAGGACGCCGACGACCAGGCCGTGGAACCACTGGGTGATGTGGCAGGAGACCTCGAGGGCGCCGCAGTCGAAGACCTCGGCGTAGGCCTCCTCCGTGGCGGCGTCCCCGTGCTCCTCCGGCTCCCCCGGCCTTCCCGGCGCCCCCGTCACGCGTCGTATCCGTTGACGTAGTCCAGGGCCAGGAGGATCACCTCGCCGGAGAAGGCGACGAGGTAGCCCATGCCCGCGCCGGCGAAGGCGCGCTTGGACTTGTCGATCTCCCCCGGCTCGCCGCCCGCCAGGATCCAGCGCAGACCGGCGACCACGGTGAACAGGACGGCGAAGGAGACGGCGATGCTCTGACCCACCCGGGTCAGGCGGCGGACGACCTCGTTGATGTGGACGGTGTAGGCCTCCACCTCGGCCGCGGCCGGGTCTCCGCCGAGGGCGACGAGCGCCAGGGCCGCTCCCGCCGCGAGGACGCCGGTCCGTGCCGCCGACAGGCGCCGCGTCCGTCCCGTACCGCGCGGATCCCCCATTCGGCCCCCCTTCCGCTCGCCTACTCGGAAAGAAGCCGGTGGAGGGGCGGGATTGGACCGGGTCAAGGCGTTCCTTTACCCGGTCCGGACCCTCAGGCCGGCGCCGGGACCGGCGAGCGGGCGGCGACCCGGCCGGAGCGGACCGCGTCCGCCAGGCGCTTCTCGGCGCGGGAGCGCCGCTTGGCGAGCTTCCAGTACGCGGCCCCCCGTTCTCTCGCGAGCCGGGCCAGCGGGACGCCCTCCAGCCGGGTGAGGCCGATGACGCACGCCTCCGACTCGCTGAGCACGCCCTGGCGGACGGCGTCCCGGAGGACCAGGTCGGGGCTCCCGGGCGGTCGGGGCGCGAGGGCGCCCCGCTCGGGTCCCGCCCCCGCCACCTGGTGGGCGAGGGCGTCACGGCGCGCCCGCAGGCCGGCCCGCTGGGCGCGGCAGCGCAGCATCCACGGCAGCCGGTACCAGCCGGTGTCGATCTCGTGGACGGCGGCGATGAAACCGACCAGGACCTCCCCCTGGACGTCCTCGGCGGCGCGGCCGTCCAGTCCCTCGCAGAGCCGCCGCGCGCACGCCTTCAACCCGGGCGCGGCCAGGCCGACGGCGGCGACCATCCACTCCTCCGACAGGCGGGCGTCGGTGATCACCCGCCGCCAGACGGCGTCGCGCACCTGGCGCGCGACCGCGCCCGAGAGCAGGGCCTCGCGCACCTCCAGCAGCGTCGCGGGGCGCGGGTCGGTGAACGGTGCGAGCAGGGCGGCGAGCTCGCGCGGGTCCAGGTCCGAACGCAGGAACTCGCGCTCGGCGGTGTGCAGCGGTCCGGTCCACATGGTGTGTCTCCCTCGGTGGGCGGTCGGGACCAGGCCACGAAAGGAGGGGCCGCCCACGCGGGGCCGACGCCGGACCCGCCGGGTGCGTGCGCGGCGCGCACAGCAGGTCGGCCGACCGCCGACACGGGGCCGACCGGGGGCGTGCGGCGCAGCGTCGGACGCCCGTACGGCGGGGAGGCGGCCGGGCCCCGGAACCGCCTCGGCGCTGGGGCTGCGGGCGGGGCGGCCTGGCCCGCGCCCGCCGACGGCGTCCGGGGCACCCGGAGTTGGGCAGAACGTGACCGGGTCTCCCGGGGCCCGGGGCCGGGGGCGCGTCCCCCGGACCGGTGGCGCGCCAAGGGGAGCGGAGGTCGCCGCCACGTTGTCCGGGCGCCCCTCCCGGGACGGGCCCCGCCCGGCCCGGGGCGTGCGGCCCCCGCGGTGTTTGCCGTACCCGGACGGTCCATGGATCCGGCGGGGACCGCGACCGGGTAAGCCTGGTCCCATGGAAAACCACGACGACCGCATCCGGGTGCGCGGAGCCCGCATCCACAACCTGAAGAACGTGGACGCGGAGCTGCCCCGCGACGCGCTGGTGGCCTTCACCGGCGTCTCGGGGTCGGGCAAGTCCTCGCTGGCCTTCGGGACGCTGTACGCCGAGTCCCAGCACCGGTACCTGGAGTCCGTGGCGCCGTACGCGCGACGCCTGCTCCAGCAGCTCCCGGCCCCGGAGGTGGACGACATCACCGGCATGCCCCCGGCCGTGGCCCTGGCCCAGCCGCGCACCGCGCCCTCGGTCCGGTCCACCGTGGGCACCCTCACCACGGTCTCCAACACGCTGCGCATGCTGTTCTCCCGCGCCGGGAGCTATCCGCCCGGCGCGGACCGCCTGGACTCGGACTCCTTCTCCCCCAACACCGTGGCCGGGGCCTGCCCCGTCTGCCACGGGGAGGGGGTCGAGCACGAGGTCACCGAGGAGTCGCTGGTGCCCGACCCCTCGCTGAGCATCGCCGACGGCGCCGTCGCCTCCTGGCCCGGGGCCTGGCAGGGCAAGAACCTGCGCGACATCCTCGACACCCTCGGGTACGACATCCACCGGCCCTGGCGGGAGCTGCCCCGGGAGGAGCGCGAGTGGATCCTGTTCACCGAGGAGCAGCCGGTGGTGACCGTCCACCCGGTCCGGGAGGCGGGCCGGGTGCACCGCAGCTACCAGGGCCGGTACAGCAGCGCCCGACGGCTGGTGCTCAAGGCGTACGCCTCCTCGGCCAGCGAGGCGCGGCGCCGCCGGGCGGCGGAGTTCATGGTCGACCGGACCTGTCCCGAGTGCGGCGGGAGGCGGCTGCGGCGGGAGGCGCTGCGGGTCACCTTCGCGGGCCGCACCATCACCGAGGTGGCGGGGCTGCCCCTGAGCGAGCTGGCCGCCCTGCTGCGCCCCTGGCGTGAGGACGGCGGCGCCGCCGGGACGCTGGCCGGGGAGATCACCGGCCGGGTCGAGGTGCTGGAGGAACTGGGCCTGGGCTACCTGAGCGTGGACCGCCCGGCCCCGACCCTGTCCACCGGCGAGTTCCAGCGGATCCGGCTGGCCACCCAGCTGGGCACGGGCCTGTTCGGCGTGGTCTACGTCCTGGACGAGCCCTCGGCGGGCCTGCACCCGGCCGACTGCGAGGCGCTGTCGGGGATCCTGCGGCGCCTGCGGGACGGGGGCAACACCGTGTGCTTCGTCGAGCACGACCTGGACATCGTGCGCGGGGCCGACTGGATCGTGGACGTGGGACCGGAGGCGGGCGAGCGCGGCGGGAGGGTCCTCCACAGCGGTCCGGTGGCGGGGCTGCGCGACGTCCCGGAGTCGGTGACCCGCCGCTACCTGTTCCACGACGCCCTGCCGGAGAGGCGGCCCCACACGCCCCGCGGACACCTGGAACTGCGCGGGGTCACCCGCAACAACCTCAAGGGGCTGGACGCCGACGTCCCCCTGGGGGTGTTCACCGCCGTCACCGGGGTCTCCGGTTCGGGCAAGTCCACCCTGCTGGCGGCGGTCGCGGACCGCGCCGCCGAACACGGGCGGGTGGTGTGGGTCAGCCAGCAGCCGATCGGACGGACCCCGCGCTCCAACCTGGCCACCTACACCGGGCTCTTCGACACGGTGCGCAAGCTCTTCGCCGCCACCGAGGAGGCGCGGGCCCTGGGCTACGGGCCGGGCCGGTTCTCCTTCAACGTCGTGGGCGGGCGCTGCCCGACCTGTGAGGGTGAGGGGTTCGTGTCGGTGGAGCTGCTGTTCCTGCCCACCGCCTACGCCCCGTGCCCGGCCTGCGGCGGGTCCCGCTACAACGAGGACACCCTCCGGGTGCGGTACCGGGGGCGCACCGTCGCGGACGTGCTGGCCATGTCGGTCGAGGAGGCGGAGGGCTTCTTCACCGGGGAGCCGTCGGTGCGGCGGTCGCTGCGGACCCTGGCCGGGGTCGGGCTGGGCTACCTGCGCCTGGGCCAGCCGGCCACCGAGCTCTCCGGCGGCGAGGCGCAGAGGATCAAACTGGCGACCGAGCTCCAGCGCCGCCGGGTCGCCGATTCCGTCTACCTGCTCGACGAGCCCACGACCGGGCTCCACCCGTACGACACCGACGTGCTGATGGGCCGCCTGCACGACCTGGTCGGGGCCGGCGCCACCGTCGTGGCGGCCGAGCACGACATGCGGGTCGTGGCCACCGCCGACCACGTCGTCGACCTGGGACCGGGCGGCGGATCCGAGGGCGGACGGATCGTCGCCCAGGGGGATCCGTCGAGGATCGCCGCCGCCCCGGACAGCCGGACCGGCGCCTACCTGAAGGGGCTGCTCTGACGCACCGCGCACCGCGCGGTGCGCCGCGGGTCGGGGCGGTCGCGGGAGCGGCTCGCGGGCGCCGACGCACGCCTGCCCGCCGGAGACGGGAAGGGAAATGCTGCGCGCATTTCCCTTCCCCGGGGAATGAATTTCCCCGGGAATGCACTTACGTTTCCTTCTTTGCCGCCGCCGGGTCCATTTTTTGCCGCCCGGACCGAATTCCCGGCGTGGTCGGCGCCACCGGCGGGAAGGCTGCCCCCATGCGAAAAAGCGCAGGCGCCGGCCCGGCCGCGGACGAGGGCGCCCCCGTGGACGTCGCGGCCCTCCGGGAGGAACTGCGCCGCCGCGTGGACGGGGAGGTCAGGTTCGACGCGGGCAGCCTGGCCGCCTACTCCACGGACGCCTCCAACTACCGCCGGGTGCCCCTCGGGGTGGTGGTGCCCCGCGACGTGGGAGCCGCGGCGGAGGCCGTCTCCGTCTGCTCCCTGTTCAGCGCCCCCGTCCTCTCCCGGGGCGGGGGGACCAGCCTGGGAGGCCAGTGCGCCAACGCCGCGGTCGTCATCGACTGGACGAAGTACTGCGACCGCCTGGTCTCGGTCGACCCCGACCGCAGGACCTGCGTGGTCGAACCGGGGATCGTCCTGGACGAGCTCAACCGGCAGCTGTCCGGGCACCGGCTGAAGTTCGGGCCCAAGCCCTCCACCCACAGCCACTGCTCCCTCGGCGGCATGATCGGCAACAACTCCTGCGGGGCCACGGCGCAGGCCTACGGCAAGACCGTGGACAACGTCCGCCGGCTGGAGGTGCTGACCTACGACGGGGCGCGGTTCTGGGTCGGCCCCACCTCCGACGAGGAGCTGGAGGAGATCCTCGCGGCCGGCGGGCGGCGCGCCGAGATCCACCGCGGCCTGCGGGAGGTCGTCGGGCGCCACGCCGCCGACATCCGGGACCGCTTCCCCGACATCCCGCGCCGGGTCTCCGGGTACAACCTCGACTCGCTCCTTCCCGAGAACGGTTTCGACCTCGCCCGGGCCCTGGTGGGCAGCGAGGGGACACTGGTCACCGTCCTGGGCGCCGAACTGGACCTGGTCCCCGTGGAGCCCCACGAGGCCATGGTGGTGCTCGGCTACCGCGACGTCTGCGCCGCCGCCGACGAGGTGCCGCTCGTGCTGGAGCACTGCGCACCGGTCCTGCTGGAGGCGCTGGACAGCCGCATGGCGCAGCTGATGCGCGAGGAGCACGCCTACACCGAGTCCCTGGAACAGCTCCCCGGGGGTGAGAGCTGGCTGCTGGTGCAGTTCAGCGGGGACAGCCGGGAGGAGGTCGACGAGCAGTCCCGGCGGCTGCTCCGGGCCGTGGGGCGCACGGAGCACGACGACACCGTGGCCGTGTCGGACAGCCCGGCGCGCGAACGGCAGATGCTCAAGGCGCGGGAGGCCGGCCTCGGGGTGACCGCGCGTCCGCCCGACGGCCGTGAGACCTGGGAGGGCTGGGAGGACTCGGCGGTCCCCCCGGAGAGGCTCGGCGACTACCTGCGCGACCTGAAGGGCCTGTTCGCCGAGTTCGGCTACGACCACCCCTCGGTGTACGGGCACTTCGGCCAGGGGTGCGTGCACACGCGGGTCCCCTTCCGGCTCAAGGACGCCGACGGCGTCGCCGACTTCCGCCGGTTCCTGTTCCGCGCCGCCGAGCTGGTCGTCTCCTACGGGGGCTCCCTCTCCGGCGAGCACGGTGACGGGCAGGCCAGGGCCGAACTGCTGCCCCTGATGTTCGGGGACCGCGTGGTCGCCGCCTTCGGCGAGGTCAAGGCGCTGTTCGACCCGCACGACCGCATGAACCCCGGCAAGGTCGTCCGGCCCCGCCCCGTCGACGCCGACCTGCGCCTGGGAGCGGACTGGAGCCCCGGGAGCCACACGACCCACTTCGCCTACACCGAGGACCGGCACTCCTTCACACGGGCCGCCATGCGCTGCGTCGGGGTCGGCAACTGCCGCACGCACACGGGGGGCGTCATGTGCCCCTCCTACCGGGCCACGGGAGAGGAGGAGCACTCCACCCGCGGACGCTCCAGGCTGCTCTTCGAGATGCTGAACGGCCACGGCGACTCCGCCGTCACCGACGGGTGGCGCTCCACCGAGGTCCGCGACGCACTCGACCTGTGCCTGGCGTGCAAGGGCTGCAAGTCCGACTGCCCCGTCGGCGTCGACATGGCCACCTACAAGTCCGAGTTCCTGGCGCACCACTACGCGGGACGGCTGCGGCCGGCCGCGCACTACTCCCTGGGCTGGCTGCCGCTGTGGGCCCGCCTGGCGCGCGTGGCCCCCCGCCCGGTCAACGCGGCCCTGCGCGCCCCCGGCCTGTCCCGGCTGGGCAAGCTCCTGGCCGGGGTGTCGCCCCGGCGCGAGGCCCCGGCGTTCGCCGAGCGGTCCTTCGTCGAGTGGTGGCGCGCACGCCGTACGCGGGAGCCCTCCCCCGGGGACCCCGGGGCGGTCGTCCTGTGGCCCGACACCTTCAGCAACCACTTCCACCCCGGGGCCGCCCGGGCCGCAGTGCGCGTGCTGGAGGACGCCGGGTTCCGTGTCGCGGTCCCGACGAGGACGGTGTGCTGCGGACTGACCTGGATCTCCACCGGGCAGCCGGCCGTCGCCAAGCGCGTCCTGAGGCGCACCCTCGACGTCCTGCGCCCGTGGCTGGAGGCGGGGACCCCGGTCGTGGGGCTGGAACCTTCGTGCACGGCCGTCTTCCGCGCCGACCTCACCGAACTGCTCCCCGAGGACCAGGACGCGGCACGCCTCTCCGAGCGGTTCCGCACCTTCGCCGAACTCCTGCTCGACGCCCCGAACGGCTGGACGCCACCGGTCCTGGACCGGGCGGCCACCGTCCAGACCCACTGCCACCAGCACGCCGTCACCAAGTACGGCGCGGACCGGGAGCTCATGCGCCGGGCCTCGATCGACGCCGACGTCCTGGACGAGGGGTGCTGCGGGCTCGCGGGCAACTTCGGTTTCGAGCGCGGCCACCACGACCTGTCGATGGCCATCGCCGAACAGGGGGTCCTCCCCGCCGTGCGCGGGACGCACCCCGACGCACTGGTCATCGCCGACGGCTTCAGCTGCCGCACCCAGATCGAGCAGAGCGGTACCGGGCGCAGGGCGGTCCACCTGGCCGAGGCCCTGGCCGCCGGCCTCGACCCGGGACCGGAACCCCGGGCAGGAGGGGCGCGGCGGGGGCCTCGCGGTCCCCGATCCCGGCGAGGGCGCCTGGCCGCGGCCGCGCTGCTCGGCACAGCGGCCGCGGCGGCCGGCGCCTGGTACCGCGCACGGCGGCGGGCCTGACCGGCGCCCGCGCACCACCGGTCCGCACGGTCGCGGCACCTGTCCCACCACGAGGAAGACGAGGGAACCCATGGCGGTCAAGGTCTCGGACTACATCCTGCAGCGGTTGCGCGAGTGGGGGGTCGAACACGTCTTCTCCTACGCAGGCGACGGCATCAACGGCCTGCTCGCCGCCTGGGGACGCGCGGAGGACGACCCGAAGTTCATCCAGGCCCGGCACGAGGAGATGGCCGCCTTCGAGGCGGTCGGCTACGCGAAGTTCTCCGGCAGGGTCGGCGTGTGCGCGGCGACCTCCGGGCCCGGCGCCGTCCACCTGCTCAACGGGCTCTACGACGCCAAGCTCGACCACGTCCCCGTGGTGGCGATCGTGGGGCAGACCAACCGGAGCGCCATGGGCGGCTCCTACCAGCAGGAGGTCGACCTCCTGAGCCTGTACAAGGACGTGGCCTCGGACTTCTGCGCGATGGTGACCGTCCCCGAGCAGCTGCCCAACGTCATCGACAGGGCGATGCGCACCGCCTACGCGAGGAGGACGGTGACCGCCGTCGTCATCCCCGCCGACGTGCAGGAGCTGGACTACTCCCCGCCGACCCACGACTTCAAGATGGTGCCGTCCAGCCTCGGCCTGTCCACCCCCGCACCCGTCCCGAGGCCGGCGGACCTCTCCCGGGCCGCGCAGGTGCTCAACGCGGGGGAACGGATCGCCGTCCTGGTCGGCCAGGGCGCCGCGGGCGCGCGGGAGGAGGTAGTCGCGCTCGCGGAGCGCCTGGACGCCGGGGTGGCCAAGGCCCTGCTGGGCAAGGACGTCCTGCCCGACGACCTGCCGTACGTGACGGGCTCGATCGGCCTCCTGGGCACCCGGGCCTCCTACGAGCTCATGCGGGACTGCGACACCCTGCTGGTGGTGGGGTCCAGCTTCCCCTACTCGCAGTTCCTCCCCGGTTTCGACCAGGCGCGCGCGGTGCAGATCGACATCGACCCGCACATGATCGGCCTGCGCTACCCGTTCGAGGTCAACCTCGTCGGGGACGCCAAGGAGACCCTCGCCGCCCTGCTCCCCCAGCTCAAACGCGACAGGAAGCGCAAGGCCTGGCGCAGGAAGGTCGAGAAGGACACGGCACGCTGGTGGGAGGTCATGCGGCGCCGGGCCGCCGTGGAGGCCGATCCCGTCAACCCCGAGTACGTCGTGCACGCCCTGGACGCGCTCCTGCCGGACGACGTGATCCTGACGGCCGACTCGGGTTCGGCGGCGAACTGGTACGCACGCCACCTCCGGATCCGCGGCACCATGCGGGGGTCCCTGTCGGGCACGCTCGCGACCATGGGTCCGGGGGTCCCCTACGCCATCGGCGCCAAGTTCGCCCACCCGGACCGGCCCGCCGTGGCGCTCGTGGGCGACGGCGCCATGCAGATGAACGGCATGGCCGAACTCGTCACCGCCGCCAAGTACCGGCAGGGGTGGAAGGACCCCAGGCTGGTCGTGGCCGTCCTCAACAACCACGACCTCAACCAGGTCACGTGGGAGATGCGCGCCATGTCCGGCGCCCCGCAGTTCCTGCCCTCCCAGTCCCTGCCCGACGTGCCCTACGCCGACTTCGCACGCCTGATCGGCCTCGACGGGGTGCGCGTGGAGAGGCCGGAGGACGTTCCGGGCGCCTGGCACAGGGCCCTGGGCGCGGACCGGCCCTTCGTCATCGACTTCCGCACCGACCCCGACGTCCCCCCGATCCCGCCGCACGCCACCCTCGAGCAGATCGAGGCCGCGGCCTCGGCGGTCCTCCAGGGCGACAGCGAGAGCGCAGGCATCGTCAGGCAGGGGGTCAAGGCCAAGATCCAGGACTTCCTCCCGGGCCGGGGACGCCACCACAAGCGCGGCTGAACGGCCGGAGGGACGGGAGGATCCGATGACCAGTACCGCGCACGGCGCCCCGGACCCGGCCGTGGACCGCGTCGGCACGGCCGTGTACACCGTCCCCTGCGACCGGGCCGAGGCCGACGGGACACTGGCCTGGGACTCCACCACACTGGTCCTGGTGTACGCGCACTCCGGCGACCGGGTGGGCCTCGGGTACACCTACGGCGCCGCCGCCACCGCCCGGGTCGTCGAACAGCACCTGGCCGGGGTCGTGGCGGGCCGGTGCGCCTGGGACGTGCCCGGGGCGAACGAGGCGATGGCCGTGGCCGTGCGCAACGCGGGCCGCCCGGGACTGGTCGCCGGCGCGCTCTCGGCCGTGGACGTGGCCCTGTGGGACCTCAAGGCACGCCTGCTCGACCTGCCGCTCGCCCGGCTTCTCGGCGCCGTCCGGACCGAGGTGCCCGTCTACGGGAGCGGCGGGTTCACCACCTACGGCGCGGCGGAACAGGACCGGCAGCTCCGCGCGTGGGTCGAGGAGCAGGGGATCCCCCGGGTCAAGATCAAGATCGGGGAGTCGCGGGGGACGGAGCAGGGCCGGGACCTCGAACGGGTGGCCGCGGCCAGGCGGAGCGTCGGGGAGGCCGCGGAGCTCTACACCGACGCCAACGGGGGCTACTCCCCGAAGCAGGCGATCCGGGTGGCGCGGGCCCTGGACGGGCAGGGGGTGACCTGGTTCGAGGAGCCGGTCTCCTCCGACGACCTGGTGGGGCTGGCCCGGGTGCGGGAGGGCGCCGTGCCGGACGTCGCGGCCGGGGAGTACGGCTACGATCTGCCCTACTTCGGCCGCATGCTCGCCGCCGGAGCGGTCGACTGCCTGCAGGCCGACGTGACCCGCTGCGGCGGCGTCACCGTGTGGATGAGGGCCGCGGCGCTCGCGGAGGCGTCGGGCCTGGAGATATCGGCCCACTGCGCCCCGCACCTGCACGCCCACACGGGCGCCGCGGTGCCCAACCTGCGGCACGTGGAGTGGTTCCACGACCACGTCCGCATCGAGACCCGGCTGTTCGAGGGGGCCCTCGACCCGACCGGGGGGAACCTCCGGCCGGGCCTGGCCGGTCCACCGGGACACGGACTGGCCCTGTGCGAGGAGCGGGCCGAACCCTTCCGCATGCGCTGACGGGCGCCCGGGACGAGGAGAACCATGGGGAACGCACACGGGAGGCCCGATCCGCAGACCCTGCGGGACTACGCGCTGCTCGCGGACGGCGAACGCGGGGCCCTCATCGGCCTGCACGGGGACATCGTCTGGATGTGCGCCCCGCGCTGGGACTCCGGCGCCGTCTTCGGCGAACTCATCGGCGGCCCCGGCCACTACACGGTCACCCCGCGGGGGCGGTTCGTCGGCGGCGGCCACTACGAGCACGGCACGCTGGTCTGGCGCAGCCGCTGGATCACCGCGGAGGGCATCGCCGAGTGCCGGGAGGCGCTGGTCTTCCCGGGGGACCCGCACCAAGCCGTGCTGCTGCGGCGCATCACGGCCGTCCAGGGGGACGCCCTCCTCGACCTCCGGCTCGAGCCCGCGGCCGACTTCGGCCGGAGCGGCGCGCCCTCGTTCCACCTGGAGGAGGGCGTGTGGACGGCCCGGTCCGGCGACCTGTCCCTCCGATGGAGCGGAGCGCCCTCCGCGCACACCGTGCAACGCGACGGGAAACCCGTCGGCCTCGCCGGCGAGGTCTCCCTCGCGGCCGGGGCACACCACGACTTGGTGCTGGAGGTCTCCGACGGCCCCCTCGGCGCCGGGGTGGACGCCTCCCGCGCCTGGGAGGCGACCACGGCCGAGTGGCGCCGGACGGTCCCCGCCCTGGACCACGGCCTCGCCCCGCGGGACTCCCGGCACGCCTACGCGGTCCTGCGGGGGCTGACCAGCAGCACCGGGGGGATGGTGGCCGCGGCCACCACCAGCCTCCCCGAGCGCGCCAGGACGGGGCGCAACTACGACTACCGGTACGTCTGGATCCGGGACCAGTGCTACGCGGGCCTGGCCGCGGCGGCGGCCGGGAGCTTCCCCCTCCTGGACTGCGCGGTGGACTTCGTCTCGGCGCGGCTGCTCGAGGACGGCCCGCACCTGGCCCCGGCCTACACCGTCGCCGGGGAGCGGGTACCCGACCAGGAGACGCTCGGCCTGGAGGGGTACCCGGGCGGTTTCGACCGCGTCGGCAACTGGGTGAACCGGCAGTTCCAGCTCGACGCCTTCGGCGAGGCGCTGATCCTCCTGGCCACCGCCCACCGGCACGGGCGGCTGGAACCGGAGGGCTGGCGCGCCGCGCACGCCGCGGTCGGCGCCATCGCCCGGTACAGGAGGAGGCCGGACGCCGGCATCTGGGAGATCGGCGACCGGGAGTGGACCCACAGCAGGCTCACCTGCGCGGCCGGGCTCCGGGCCCTGGCCGGCGCGGCGCCCACCGCGGGTCGCGTGAACGAGTGGACGCGCCTGGCCGACGCCATGGTCGCCGAGACCGCCGCCACCAGCCTGCACCCCGGCGGCCGGTGGCAGCGCAGCCCCGAGGACCCGGCACTGGACGCCTCCCTGCTCCTGCCCCCGCTCCGGGGCGCCCTTCCGGCCGGGGACCCGCGGACGGTGAACACCCTGCGGGCCTTCGTCCGCGAACTCACCCACGACCACTACGCGTACCGCTTCCGGCACGACGGACGCCCGCTGGAGGAGGCCGAGGGGGCCTTCCTCCTGTGCGGGTTCGTGACGGCCCTGGCCGAACACCAGCAGGGCCACCACGGCGAGGCGCTGCGCTGGTTCGAGCGCAACCGCGCCGCCTGCGGACCGCCCGGACTGTTCTCCGAGGAGTACGACGTCGGCCAGCGCCAGATGCGGGGGAACCTCCCCCAGGCGTTCGTGCACGCGCTGATGCTGGAGTCCGCCGTCCGGCTGGCCTCCCCCATCGGGTCCGACCGGGTGTTCCACTGAGGGCCCCTGGGCGGGAGGGCGCGCGGAGCGTGCGCCCGGGCGGCACCGCGGCCGGGTCAGCGGGCGGCCTGGGGCTCCTCCGTAGGGAGCCGCTCCTGGCCTGCCGCCCAGGACGCCAGCAGCGTGAGCCCGTCGGCCGCCGGTGAGCCGGCCGGCGCGGTGTAGACGTTCAGCTGCAGGCCCGGCTCGGCGGGGAGTTCCATCGCCTCGAAGTCGAGTTCGAGCAGGCCGACGGCCGGGTGGAGGAGCCGTTTGCGCCCGGAGCGGTGGAAGCGCACGTCCTGGGAGGCCCACCTCTGCCGGAACAGCTCGCTGCGGGTCGAGAGCTCGCCGACCAGGGCGATGAGCGCCTTGTCGTACGGGTCGCGCCCCGCCTCCAGGCGCAGCATCGCGGCCGCGTCGCGGACGATCTGGTCGTAGTCGACGAAGAACTCCCGGGCCGCCTCCGGCTGGAGGTAGACGAACCTGGCGGTGTTCACCGGACGCCGCGGGTCCGCCAGCACGGGGGCGTAGAGGGCCCGGGCGAGCCGGTTCATGGCCAGCACGTCGTGGCGGCCGTTGCGGATCCAGGCCGGGGCGTCGGTGATCGCGTCGAGGACCTGCCGCAGCGCCGGTCGGACGGTCGCGGGGGCGCTCCGCCCCCGGCGCCCGCTCCGCGCGCCCGATTCCCGGGCGAGGGAGAAGAGGTGTTCGCGTTCGGCCTCGTCCAGCTGCAGAGCCGAGGCCAGGGCCTCGAGCACGCCCTCGGAGGCGCCGGCCAGGCTGCCGCGCTCCATGCGCACGTAGTAGTCCACCGAGACCCCGGCGAGCATCGCCACCTCCTCGCGGCGCAGCCCCTTGACCCGGCGGTTGCCCCCGTACGCCGGGAGGCCCGCCTGCCGCGGGGTGATGCGCGCCCGCCGCGAACTCAGGAATTCGCGGATCTCGCTGCGCAGGTCCATCGTTGCCATGCCCCCACGGTAGGCGCACCGCCCTCGGCGTGGGAGGTACTGCCGTTACCCGGGACGGCCGCGGGACGGGGCCGGGCCCGACCGGGGACGCGCCGGTCCGGCCGCCGGATCCGGTGCGTGGGGGGCACTGCGGGTACCCGTATCACCAGGTACTCCTCCGCAGGTCACCCCTGATCTAGCGTGGCGTGCATGAGCATTCCGAGCGTCACTCTCAACAACGGCGTGGACATGCCGATCCTCGGTTTCGGCGTCTACCAGACCCCGCCGGAGCAGACGATCACGGCCGTGGAGACCGCCCTGTCCACGGGCTACCGGCACATCGACACCGCAGCGGCCTACGGGAACGAGCGCGAGGTGGGCGAGGCGGTGCGCCGCTCCGGTCTGGCGCGCGACGAGGTCTTCCTCGAGACCAAGGTCTGGATCACCGACTACGGCTACGACGAGACCCTGCACGCCTTCGACAAGTCCGCCGGCAAGCTCGGCGTCGAGCAGCTGGACATGCTGATCCTGCACCAGGCGCTGCCCGGCGAGTTCGAGCTGACCGTCCAGGCCTACAAGGCCCTGGAGAAGCTCCACGCCGACGGCAGGGTGCGCGCGATCGGCGTCTCCAACTTCATGCCCGACCACCTCGACCGGCTGCTCTCCGGGGCCGGAACCGTGCCCGCGGTCAACCAGATCGAGGTCCACCCCTACTTCCGGCAGTCGGAGCTGCTGGAGTACGACCGCGAGCGCGGCATCCTCAACCAGGCCTGGTCGCCGATCGGGGGCATCACGTTCTACCGCGACGGGTCCAAGGGCTCCACCCTGGAGGACCCGGTGATCGGGCAGATCGCGGACGCACACGGCAGGACACCCGCGCAGGTGATGCTGCGCTGGCACATCCAGCAGGGCCGCCAGGTCATCCCCAAGTCGGTGACGCCGTCCCGGATCGTGGAGAACTTCGACGTGTTCGACTTCGAGCTCACCGGCGAGGAGCTCGCCGCCGTCGACGGACTGGACACCGGCATCCGCGGCGGTCCGGAGGCCTCCGACGTCACCCGCGAGAACTTCGGCATCGAGATCCCCGAGGCCTGAGGAGGCCGCCATGCACACGCGCACGCCCGGTCAGGGCTTGGAGGTCTCCGCCGTCGGCCTCGGCCGCACGGGCATGGCCCAGAGCCACGGGCCCGACCCGGGGGACCTCGACGACATGGTCGGCCCCTGACACACCGGTGGTCGGGCCGGCCGGGGTCCGGTCGGCCCGACCGCCGCGTGGCGGACGGTCCGCGCGGTCCGGTGTCCCCGGTGGGCTCCGTGGCCGGGTCCGGACACGTCCCGCCCTCGCGCGCCGCCGTCCGCCTCCGGTAGCGTCGCCGGTGTCACCCTCCGGGCGAACGGGAAGGCGCGAGCGAAGATCGAGGCACTGGTCCTGGGCGTTCTGGCTTCGTCTTTCCGGAGCCGTCACAGCCGGCGGAGCCTGCCCGGAAACTCGCCCTCCAGCTCGACCCCGCCACGCTCCTCCAGTTCCTCCTGGTCATCGCCGCGGGCCTGTTCGCCTGCAAGGTCGCTGCGGGAACCGCTGACCTCCTCGTGAGGGTCCTGGCCCACAAGGCCGCGCAGAGGTGGCCCGGACTGGAGCGGTCGGAGCCCCGGCGCGGCCCGGCCGGGACGGGGCCTCCCGCCGCGGAGCCCCTCATCAGCCGGAACGAGTTCCACGGCGACGCAGCGGGCACCGTCGTCCAGGCCGGACGGATAGGCGAGCTGCACATCCACTCCCCCGGGCACGGTGTCGCCGGGACGGCGGCCGGGGACGGCGACGGCTGAACGGTCGGGCGCGGCCCCGTGTGCCCCGTCGGCGGCGGGGTACGCCCGGAAGCGTCCACGGGCGCGGCGGAACCGCACCGGCTACACTCCCCGCGTGCGCAGCGTGTTCGTCTTCCCCCCGGGCGAGCGGCCCGTGACCGCCGCCCTCCTGGACCGGAGCATGCCCGGGCAGCGCGAGCCGTGGATCCTGGACGGCGTCCTCTACATCGACATCGACGACGAGGAGACGGGCTTCCTGTTCTCCGACTGGGACCCCGAGGACGTGGCGGTCCTCGCAACAGCGATCGGGCACCGCCCCGCCTGGGCGGTGCAGATCGACGTATCCGGGCGCGTGGACGGCATCGCGGAGGTCCACCGGGCCGTCGCACTGCTCCTCGCGAACGGCGGTGTGGCGGTCGACGACCACTCCGCCCACCCGTGGACACTGCGGGAGATCGAGGACGAGGTGGTGGTCGACGGCCGCCGCTTCTTCCGCCCCCGCTTCGCCCCTCCCGGTCTGCACGGGCGATGAGGGCTTCGCCGCTCCCGCGCCCCGGCTCGGGGAACCCCGTTCTCAGCTGCCCCAGGGCCGGGCGGCAACGTCTCTGAAGTCGGCCGGCCTCGAACGGTCGCCTCCGACCAGGTCCACGGCATCCAGAGCCTGCTCACCCGTCTTCCCGAGGGATTCCCTGTACAGAACAGAATCCCCCTTCCGGCGACATCCCTGCACCTCTGCACCAGGCCGAGGTCTCCTCGGCCGATGACATCACCGTGGGCCACACCGTTGGCGATCTGGAATATCAACTCGAGGACCACGGTCCTCACATGGGGCGGAGGCTCAGAAGCGAGAGCAGCCATCGCGAGGGCCCTGATCGGCTCCACCGCCTCGAAGAGCTGACCCTGGACGAAGACCGAGTTCTCGAGATCCCAGTAGTGGTCCATGGCGTCGTCCTCGGAGACTCCACACGATGAACACGTGCATCAGACCCTCTCTGACCCCGGCCACTGGGAGACGTTCAGAGAAACAAGGTCGACCATGAGCCGTCCGGCTCTGACACCAGCTCACAGCTAAGTATCCGCAGCGCCCTCCGGCCACGTGAAGTCTTCGGGCGGACCGACGATCGCAGCTTCGATTTTCTGCACCCGGGAATCTGTCAACAGGATCGCCCTCCAGGAAGACGACCTCACGGCGAAAATGCCATTTTTCGAATCCCTGCACAGGACTTCGAAGAACTCATTCCACCCGAACCTGGCCTCCGCGACATCAGGGTAGGAAGCATACCTGAACCTGTAAGTATCCAAGAACAGCGAACTCTCCGCAACTCCGACATCGAAAGCCGCCCGGACGTCTCCGAACACTCCCTCCAGAATCTCCCCTGGAACGAATTTCAATGATCGGCAACCACTCTCACGAAGCATCAAACTGAGCCTCGAGAAGGAAATCTGACACTGCACCGCGCCCCCGATCAAAACAAAATTAAATCCCGGACGGAATCAGAATACCATATCATCAGTAGACATTCCCGCCCACGCCGGAATGGCACCTCCTGTCATGCGACCCTGGATTATCACTTCATACTCCCCCGGAACTCCACCCAAGGCTGTTCATTTGAATGGACATGCACCCTGCCAGAAGGAATTCTTGATCGGACTACAACCCCAGCACCACCGTCCTTGGTTGCCGCAGTTAGTGCAACCCGAGGACTAGTTGTCCAACTCGTATATTCACTGTTCGTCTTACTGTTATGATGCGACTCAGGGGTCGCGCTTCCACCGCGAGGATTCACAACTCCGTTAGTGGCATCCTCAAAAGCAGGGTTCATATCCCCCGTTTGTCCGCTTCTTTCCGAGACTCCGCGATAGACAGTTGTTCCACCACCGCAGTTGTGGTTGAGGACGCTCAGGTCCCCGGCGGCCACGTGGAACGTGTGGACGCCCTGGACGGTGAGGTTATGGACCGTCGCGGCCTGCGTCCAGGCCTGGACCGCGGAGACCTGGACCCAGGTGCCGGAGGAGGTCTGCAGCCACGTCCCCGAGGCTAGGTCGACCGCGTCGACCCACTGCTCCAGGTCGGGCACCCAGAACGGGTGTCCGTCGGTCGCAATGATCACGTCACCAACGGCAACCGGCCCTGGAATCCCCGACTGCTCGGCCTGTTCGCCTGCGTTGTCGGAACCGGCGTCCTCACCGACCGCATCGCGCTCGGTGGTCGGGTCCACCGTGATCTGCACCAGGTGCTTGGCACCCGACCCGATGATCTTGGCCAGCACTGTCCGCGCGGTCCGCTCACCGGTCTCCGGATCGGTCGCCAACACCTTCTCGCCGACATCGTCCTCTTCGACGGGCCTGGCCGACCCGTCGGCCATCACCACAGCGGCGCCCGGCACGAAGCTGTTACCGCGTAAACACGAAAGGTTATCGACCTTGCGGTTGGCCCTGACCAGACCGCTGACACCCTCGATCAGCCCACCACCGAGCTAGGCGACCCCAAGCACTCTGCAGCTACACCTCCGCCCTGGTCCACCGGTTGAACTGAAAGCGTGCAGGGATGGCCGCCGCGCTGAGCTAGCATTCCGCCGAAGCCGGCCGAGGTGCCCGGTTGTGCTTCGACCTGCGCCCAGGCAGCTCTAACACCGAGGCCCTCACCAAGGTGCTCACGCGGCTCAAAGCCTTCTACGAAGGCGAAAATGTGGTGTTGGCCTGAGATGGGGCAGGGCTCGCACCGAAGCCGGACCATGCACGCCTTGGTGGACAGTCAGGGCTGGCTCACTCTGGAGCGGCTGCCGACCTATGCCCCGAGCTCACTCCCGTGGATATGCCGTGGTCGATCATCAAGGCCCAGAAGTTAGCCAACATGGCCGGTGACCACCTGGCCGACGTTGCCGACGCAACGGAGCAAGACATCAACCGTGTCTGCGAAGACGACCAACTTCCCTCCTTCCTCACCCACGTGGGTCTGGACATCCATTCTCCGATCCTACACACCTAGCGAAAAACTCAGCAATGGAAGGACCTCCCATTCACACTGAAATTCACTTTGAAACTAGACAATTAAACATCAATCCCATCTCCCACCTCAGGAGGCCAAGGAGAAAGCCCCGGACCGGTATGAAGACACACAAGCGGCCGATCAGAAAAGATTGCCAATCTCAACGCCTCTTCGAAAGTTTCCCCCAACCCCCAGATCCAACCCATACCAGTAGCGACAACCCTACCCCCGGACTCCATAAATACACTCGAGTAGCTAAGCCATTCTCCAATTGGAAAATACGACCCACCCAAGACTTCTTCGATCTCCAATGCCATCTCACGATAGGCCGCACCGGCGGCAATGGGGTCGAAATTTAAGGGGTCGCCGTTTTCAAAATTTGGGCCGATGGGATTTACCGGAGGGACCACAAGTCCTCCCATGGATGCAAGCACTTCCTCGGCCGCCAAGTGAATTCTATACCCCTCAAGCTCCAGTGACTGCACCCAAGCGCTCGTATCGACATCCCTATTCGGACTCCACCCCGCCCGAACCAAGGCTGCAACCAGATCATCATCAAATTTTTCGAACCTTTTCATCAAAATCATCCCCCATTCAACTCCGCGAACAACCTTTCACACCTGGCACAAGGATATGCCACACTCCCATGATCCGCCGTATTTGAAGTCGGCATGGAATTGTTTCGCGACTTTATAACCCTAAAACTCCCCCCACTGACAGCACTGGCCCCTTCAGCATTTTCCGCCTGGATCAAACAACTTACTTCAGCACAACCACCATGATGCCCCACCTCATTTGCAGCATCGGCCACCCTTCCCGGGGGAATACTCTGGCCACTAATATTTTGCCCATAGTATTTACTACCCGACGGAGAAGTGTATTCTGCAACAAATTTAACTCCACTTTCATTGCGCACACTATTTGCATGATTAAGGAGAGCATCACCGCAGTTGTGGCTGAGGACGCTCAGGTCCCCGGCGGCCACGTGGAACGTGTGGACGCCCTGGACGGTCAGGTTATGGACCGTCGCGGCCTGCGTCCATGCCTGGACCGCGGAGACCTGTACCCACGTGCCCGACGAGGTCTGCAACCACATACCCGGGGCCAAGTCGACCGCGTCGACCCACTGCCCCAGGTCGGGCACCCAGAACGGGTGCCCGTCGGTCGCGATGATTATGTCCCCGGCCGCAACCGGCCCTGGGGTCCCTGCCTGTTCGCCCTGCGCATCCCCAGCTTCAGATCCGGAGTCCTCACCGGCCGCTTCGCGCTCGGTGGTCGGGTCCACCGTGATCTGCACCAGGTGCTTGGCACCCGACCCGATGATGGTGGCCAGCACCGTCCGCGCGGTCTGCTCACCGGTCTCCGGGTCGGTCGCCAACACCTGGTCTCCGACATCGACCTCTTCGATGGGTCTGGTCGACCCGTCGGCCATTACCACGGCGGTGCCCGGCACGAAGCTGTTACCGCGTGAACACGAAAGGTTGTCGACCTTGCGGTTGGCCCTGACCAGACCGCTGACACCTTCGATCAGCTCACCGCCGAGCTCCGCGATCCTCCTCCCCAGCTCTGCGGCCTTGCCCCATCTCAGCCCGTACTTGATCGCGATCTTGCCCGCGAGCCCGCCGACGAACATCAGCGCGACATTCATCGCAGTCTCACCGCACGCGCCCAGATCACCGGTGGTGAAGCACTCCAGGCCGGCGGTGATCCCCAACTCGTCGGCGACCAGCTGCGCCAGCCCAGTCGCGGCCTTGATCAGCTTGTTGCGGGCCTCGATCTTCTCCTGCATTGCCTGGTACTCGGCCCGGTAGGCCTCCTGGCGGGGACTGCTCCTGGTCTTGGTGACGCTGTGCCACTGCTGCACCGACACACGCCCGCCAACATTGCGGTAGGCCCTGCCGGTGTGGTGCTCGTACCAGTACCGCTTGCCGTTCTTCTTCGCACCGGAGTAGACCAGCGGACGCCCGTCACTGGTCATGCCGTCCACGATCAGGTTCCACGACAATCCGTCCGGGTCGGTGTAGGTCACCGGGTTGTTGTTGGCGTAGACGTAGCCGTGCATCTGCTGGTGGTCTGCCACGTCCATGATCGGGTCGACCGAGATGAACCTGCCCAGTCCCGAGTCGTAGGCCCGCGCCCCGATCTGGGTCAGCCCGGTGGAGGCGTCGATCGTGCCGTCGACGAACCCTCGGTCAGAGGGCCACGAGCTCGGGGAGCCCCGTTCGGTGCCGAACACCGTCATGTACCGGTGGTTCTCCTCACCGGTGCGGGCGTCGACCGCGACCTGACCGGTGCCGTGGTGGTCGGAGTGGATCCACGACAGGGTGCCGTCGCTCTGGCGTACCGCTACCGTCTCCCCTCCGAAGGAGTAGAAACGGGTGGCCTCCTTGACCAGGGACTGCCGGTCCAGGCGCAGCTCCATACCAGGCAGGTACAGGGTCGAGGCATCCGGAGCGTGCCGGATCAGCCGCTGGCCGTCGGCGTCGTAGACGTAGGAGGTGTGGGAGCCGTCCGCCTCGGTGACCCGGGCGAGGTTGCCCTCGGCGTCCCACTGCAGTTCCTGGTCCCTGGCTGCCGTGGTCCGGCCGGTCATGTTCCCGGCCTCGTCGTAGGAGTACTCCTCCAACTGGTCGCCGCCGGGGCTGGTCTGCTCCACCCCCGTGACCGCCTGGGGCCTCAGCCCTGCCGCGTCACCGTGGGTGTAGGTACGGGTGATCTCCCCCGCGGGGCCGTGCTGGACCTCGGTCTCACGGTTGCCGAGGGTGTCATAGGCGTAGGAGTGCCAGTACGGCGCGGCTCCGCCCAGGCGGTCGGCCGAGGGCTCGGCGGCACAGGCCTGTTCCCCGGTGCTGCCGGGGGTCCATGCCTCTGTCATCCGGCGCATGTGGTCGTAGGTGAAGCACTGCACGTCCGCCTGGAGGTGGTCGGCGGTGGGTTCGTTGCGCAGGTTGAGGACGTTGCCGGAGTCGTCGTAGGAGTAGTGCTGGTTCACCAGAGAACCGGTCACACCCCGCTCGGGTACCAGCTCGGTCTGCTTCATGCGCCCGGTCGCCTGGTCGTAATGACGAGTCACCCAGGTGGCGTGGGTTGCGGAGTCGCCGATGTCCATCGTCCGCCGGGTGAGTTCGCCGGTCGAACTGTAGAGAGTCGCGCTGACGTAGTCGGTGAACCCTTCCATCTGGGTGGGAAGGCCGAGGTCGTTGTGCGAATAGGCCACCGTCTCCTGTCCCAGTCCTCCGGCGGCGGGCATCGTCTGGGCTCTGACGGTCCCGTCGAGGTTGTACTGGGTCATGAACCGGTACCGGCCGGACAGACCGGGCTCACTCGAGGGAACGAGGACCTCGGTGGTGGTCGGTCGGTAGAACCGGTCGTAGGTCACCACACGGGTGGTGTAGGCGGAGCCGTCGACGTAGCGGCTGGCCGAGGTCAGGTGACCCTTGGCGAGAGTGTCGTAGACCCAGGAGGCCCGCAGCTCCCCGTCGGGTGTGTCGTCGTGCAACCCGATCTGGCGGCCGACGGAGTCGTAGGAGTAGGCGAGGGTCTCACCTCGGGCGTCGGTGGTGGTGACCAGCTGGTCTAGCTGGTTGTAGGTCATCGTGGTGGTACCGGCAGCGGGATCGTCCGTCTCTACGAGACGACCACGCAGGTCGTAGGTGTTGGTCCAGGTATTGCCCTCGGGGTCGGTCACCGTAGCGAGCTGGTCGTCGTCGGTGTAGGTGTACTTGATCGCGTCGAAGTCGCCCTCGGGGGTCGGACCGTGGTGCGTGCGTGCCTCGACCAGGCGCCCCTGGGCATCGCTGAGGGAGGTGGTGGCCACACTCCCGTCCGGCGGGGTGACCAGGGTGCGGTCGCTGTGCTGCTCGGTGGTGGTGCGCCAGCGCTCCTCCCCGAAGGCCACATGCAGGACGTCGGTGGGGCGTCCCGCGCCGTCGTAAACGGTCTCGGTCTGGCGGGGGATCTCGGCGTCGTTGGCGACCACGAACAGGGTGTCGCTCGGCTCTTCCGCGTTGTGGTAGGCCTCGCGGGTCTTGACGACCTGGCCCAGGGTGTCGTGGAACGTGTCGGTGATCAGCCGCCCTCCGTCCACCGCCGGCCCCTGGGTCTGGCGGGGGCGCAGGAAGGCGTCGAAGATCTCGTGGCTGGTGGTGTACTCGCTCTGGGTGCGCAGCGTGTGGGTGGTGATCGATGTGGGGGCGTCCTGGCGGACGTTGTACTCGAACTTCGCGGTGGCGGTGTCCCCTGCGGCCTGGTCCCGGTCGGGCAGCCACACACCGGACAGGCGGCCGAGCGGGTCGTAGGCCATCGTCATGGTGCGGCCGTTGGCGTCGGTCTCGCCGATGGGCGTACCCCGCGCGGGGTCGAGGTAGGTGGTCGTGGTGTGGCCGAGCGGGTTGGTCTCGGTCACCGACCCGGGAAGGCCCGCGTCGGTGAGGGTGTACTCGGTGGTGGTGACACCACCGTTGGCGTCGGTCTCTGAGACGGTGTTGCCCTGGGCGTCGAAGGCCGCTTCCTGGACCGTCTGGTAGACCGGATCGCCACCGTCGTAGGAGTCGAGCTTCTCGGTGCGGGTGGGCAGACCCCGTGTCGGGGCCGCCCCGTGTTCGCCGTTGTCGTAGGTGATGAGCTCGTCGGTGATGACGTCGTCGGGACGGTCAGCGGTTTCCTCGCAGTCGACAGCGAGGGTCTCGTTGCGTGAGGCGAGGTTGAGGATCCAGGCGTCGGTGTTGCTGACAAAGGTCGTGCTGACGCACTTCTCGTCACCGGTGACGTCCACGTCGCCATGGTCCCGGATACGGGTGATGGCTCCGGAATCGTTGACGGTGTTGTCTACCCGGGTCTCGAACCAGCCGCCGTCCGCCTTGCGACTGAAGGTGACCGTCTGTTCGGTCTGGATGATGTGGGCAGCTTGGCTGCCCCAGGAGTGGGTGACCTCGGCGGTCTTTCTCAACCAGGGCGTGCTGATCTCCCTGGAGATCTCACGGCCTCCGACACCGTCCCGGACTATCACCTCGCGCAGGGTGCCATTGAGCTCCTTGTGGTCGGTGTGGGTCACTCCGCGTGAGTCCGTGACAGAGGCCGACCGTGTGCCTGAGGGCTGTTTGTCGCCGTCCATGCCCTGGAAGTACAGGTACTCCGCCTCGGTACGGACGTCTCCCTCGTGGCCGGTCCGGACGATCACGCGATCGTAGCCCCGCCAGTCCGCCCAGGTGCGGTACTTGTCCTTGACCATGCCGTCGGCCTCGGTGTACCGCCAGGCGGGGGTGCCCACGTAGTCGTAGCTGGTGGTCATCGTGGGCTGGTCCGAGACCAGGTCCTTCTCGTTGACCGACGTGACGACGTACTTGTGGAACCAGTCGGTGAGCTCCACACCGCCTTCGGGGGTCCACCTCACCGGGTAGCACCGCTTGGTGTTGTTGTGCGGTTGCGGTGTCTCACCGGGTTCGCACTCGGGTTCGGAGTACGTGATGTCGAGGTGGCCGCCGGACTCGGTCATGATCTCGGTGAGGCGCCAACGCAGCATCGGTGCGATGTCGTCCGTGGGCGAGTCCACCCGGTTCGGCATCTGGGTTCCACCGAAGGTGATCTTGGGCAGGGTCTCGGATCCGCCCACGTGTCCGGTGTGTTCGATGGAGTCCAACCACAGGGTGGGGCCGGTCCCGTCCCCTGCCTCCGGGAAGGAGTGACCGAACGACCAGGAGTCGACCTTGACGTACTCGCCGTTCTGATGGATCTGGGTGGTGATGGCGTCGAGCTTCTTGGTGGACCAGAACGTCGGGGAGTGGCGGCCCGCGCAGGAGGCTCCGGTCTTGCAGTCCTGGTCCAGGGGCACATCTGGCCAGTGCTCGGCGTTCGCCGAGGTCCGCTTGTCGGGGGCGCAGTCGAAGGAGTCGGTGACCAGGCATCGCTCAGAGGTGGAGAAGGAGACGCGCGCCGGAGCGGTCGCGTACAAGTCGTCGCTGCGGAGTCCGTACTCGATGCGGCTGACGTTGGCCGCCCGGACGTAGGGAGTAGCAGTGTTGGTGAGGTTGCGGCCGTAGTGGTTGGTCTCGGCGTCGTAGTAGAACGCCATGGCGTTGCCGTGCACGTCGACGACGTAGTCCAGATTCCACTTGTGGGCCTGCTGGCACCAGGACTGTGCGAAGGCGGGCTCGTAGCAGGGCTGCCCCGACTCGGTCGCGTAGACCGGCATGGTCTCCGCTGACTTGGTCTCGGGGTCTCCGCTGGACCAGCCGGGAAGACGATTGCGTCCGAAGAAGTACTGTGTGCCCTCGGGGGTGGTCACCTTCCAGTACTCGCCCTGGTTGGCGCCGTTGGTCGCTCCGGTGAGGCGTTCTACCTTCGTTCCGTCGTCATTGGACAGCCGGTAGCTTCCGTCACTGTGCTTGATGAGGGCTCCGGAGTGGCCGCTCATGGCCAGGGTGACGTTGTCGGTGTCCCAGCACAGGTCACCGGTCTCGTGACCGGAGTCCACGCAGGCGGAGTAGCGGCGCTCGATAGCCCCGGGCGCATAGGCGAACCCGTCGCCTATCCAGGAGGTCTGGTTGTTGGACGTGGTGATGCGGCCGTCCACTCCGCCGGACGAGTAGCTCAGGCCGACGGACGGATTGAGCGCGCTGGGTGCGGGAGGGGCCGGGAACGCATAGGACCAGGAGAAGTCACCGGACTGGTTGTTGACGTTCCAGGAGGAGGAGGCCGCGAGTTGGGTGGCCCCGTAGTCACCGTTGCCGCCGGCTGAGGAGGCGGCCAGGGCGAAGAGGGCACCCTCGGCAGGGGGCGCGGCCACGACCGCGGTGAGAGTGTGGTCCTGGACATTGTTGCCCAGCAGTTCGGGCGAGTCGAAAGCAACCGCGTCGTCACCTTCGCACGACCCGTCGAGCACGCACTCGTCGAGTTCGACGATGCGGAGGCGGGAGGCGTAGTCCCCACCGTAGGCCGCGGCGAAGCCGGAGTAGTCCACCTCCAACTCCACCGGCGCGACGGTGGGCGAGTCGTCGGTTCGGGACACCTTCACGAGCAAGCCGTTGATCCCTGTGTCCTCGGCCTCCTCACGGTCGAGGACCTGGACCCGAACGGACTCGACCGGTTCGGGTTCGACCGGTGTCGCCGGTTCCGGTTCGGCCAAGGACTCCGTGGGAGCGACCGGTCGGGGAGCCTGCTCCTCCTCGGGTCCTTCCGTGGTTTCGTCGCCGTCGGCCTCCGAAGCGGGCTCTGTTTCTCCGGGGCCGTCCTCGTCCGGTAGTTGCCCGTCCTCGCGCTGTGGACTCTCCGGCGTGACCGCACCCTCGGTAGGAGGCTCAGTGAACTCGGGCTCTGGTTCCTCCCAGTGTTCGGGAACCTCCCACTCATCGAACTCCTCCCCCGAGACTGCTGTGACAGTGACCGGCGACCCGTCCTGGGGGCTGAGGCTCCGGGCCTGCTCCCCGTTCAGGTCCAGCTCGCTGTCCGAGCCCTCCGGCCATTGCACCGTCGCGGGTACGGTCAACGCCGCCTCCGCAACCGCGTTGTCCAGCGTCGGCGCCTCGGTCGTCAAATCCCCTCCCGCGACCGAGGGCACGTCCTCCACGTCGGGGCGCGGGTTGTAGTCGAATGCGGAGGCAGGCATGGTGTTCAGCAGACCTGCCACCAGGACGAGGCCGACCGTGTAGGTGATGCCGCGGCGAATCGGGCCGGGCCGGGTGGGGGTGTCACTGCTCGGGGTCACGGCAGAGTCCTCCTGTCCCCCGCTCTTCGGGGCGGGGGACGGTCACGGGGTGGGGTGATGTGGGGGCGGTTGCTCAGGTGTTGGCGAACTCGCCCGCATACACCCGGGACAGGTCGCGCTCGTCGACGACGCCCTGGTACGCGTGGGCATCGTCCAGGTCGCCGGTCCAGTGGTAGGCGTTGGTGCCGCGGTGTTGCCCGCTGCCGATCCGTAGCGGACCGCCGGCGTGCCAGGCATGGTCCACCGGGACTCGGGACTCCTCGAAGCCGTTGACGTAGAGGATCAGTTCGCCACCGGTGTGGTCGTACACGCCGGCCAGGTGGACCCACTCCCCGAGCCGGGCAGCAGTGGTGGAGTAGGCATAGGTCCATCCGGTCGAGCCATCGGTGGGGGCGTCGTCGTGGGGAGCCATTTTGAACACCCACGATTCGTTGGAACCTTGGTAGCCGAGGTGAAAGCCGCTCTGGAACTCACCTGCCTGGCTCAGAGCGGAGGTGTTGACCGCCGCCCCGGTCTCATCGAGACGGACCCAGGCGGACGCGGTGAAACTGCGGTCCGTGCGCAGGGCCGGCCCGGAGGCCTCTGCGTACTCGTCCACACCGTTGAGCCTGACTCCGGGTGAGGCCGTGACTCCGTTCTCCGCTACGTTCCAGGCGGTGTCAGGGTCGGCGTGCAGGGTCGCGTCGAGTCCGTGGTCGGTAGAGTCCGCCACCGCCATGCCCTCGTACTCGTCGAATGCCCACCGCCCCTCGGCGGCAAGAGAGGAGTTCGCCAGACGCCAGACCTCAGAGGCGGTCTCGGCTTCGGAGACGGTCTCGTCGAGGACGAGCCGGTCCCAGACCTTGACATCGTCAACCGAGCCCGGCCAGTAGTAGTTGCCGATTCCCTGGAAGAGAGAGCGCCCCACCGTGAGCGGGCCTTCGGCGTTCCACGGCCCGGCCAACGTGGCCGTGTTCTCCTGCGCCACCCCGTCCACGTACAGGACGAGTTCACCGGTCTGTGCATCATGGGTTCCGAGCAGGTGTGTCCACACCCCGACCTGGGCCGATGTCTCCGAGGTGACGGTGGCCCATGCCCGTGAGCCGTCCCAGTACTCGTCCTCCGGGGACATCTTGAAGACCCACTCACCGGTGTTGCCCTGATACCCGAGGTGGAAGGCGCTCTGTTCCTCGCCTTCCTGGGCGACGGCTGTGTGATGGGCGTGGGCCCGGTCCAGTCTCACCCAGGCGGAGACGGCGAAGGTGCCGGACGTGTCCACGGCCGGGCCGTCCGCGGTGATCTCGTCCCAGGGGCCGGGGTCGCCGGCCGTGTAGCCGCTTGTGTGGACTGCAGTGCGCTCAAGACGAGGAGTGGGGTCGGTGTCGGGGTTCTCTGTCATGCCGATTCGCCCCCGGGTCCACTCCACTCCGTCGGACAACGTCGCCCCCCGGCTCTGGTCGGCCGTGTCCACCGCCCGGTGGCCCGCCCCCTCGTCGAAGGTGAAGTGGGCAACCGGATCACTGGGCGGTGCGACGAGGAAGGAGTGGACCAGGACGCAGTCGGAGGAGTTGCCGAAGGCGTCGACGGTGCGGCCGTAGATCCAGTTCGGCCCCTCCAGACGCGGGGTGAGGGTGATGGTCACCGTTCCTCCCGGCTGAGCGGGTTCCGCCTCGTGCACGCAGGAGTCGTCGTTGAGGGCGTAGAAGTAGCCTTCGGCGTCCGTGACCCCGTTGTTGGAGAAGGTGAATTCCCCTGGTTGCCCGGGAGAACCGTGGAACTCCTCACCCGCCGGGTAGTCGGTCGAGGTGACCTCGGGGCCTTCCGTGGGGCGTGATGTGCTGACCATCAGGTAGCAGTAGCCGGACCAGCCCGACCAGGAGATGCCGTCGTGGGCGCGGGCGCGGTAGGCGATGAGGACGTCCTCGGGCAGGGCGCCCGAGCGCACGGACTGATAGGACCCCGCGGACCAGACAGCCACGTTGGTCGCCGCCGTGTCCACGCTGCCGGTCTGAGTTCCGTTCACAGACCAGGCGAACTGGGTCTTGACCTTCTGTCGGCTTGCCGAGGTCGAGTCGCGGTCACGCACGTATCCGGTGAAGGTGGGACGAGGTTCATTGATCAGGCGTGGGGAGCCGGAGTTGGTCGCACAGGTGCCGCCGTGGGAGTCCGAGAGCTTGGTCGGCACCTCGGGCGGGTTGTTGTAGTCGACCTGGAGAGTGGGGTTGGAGGCGAAGCGCCGCCAGTCGTGGTTGCCGGAGGACTTGGACTCGTTGCCTCGCAGGCCGAGTGTGGTGGTGGCGTTGCCGGCGTCACGGCTCCACACGTATCCCTCGGTGGCGTCGAACTCCACCGTCGGCGAGGCTCCACCGGGACAGTTGGCACGTCCGGCGTTGATGGTCCTGGTGTCGAGTCTGGTCTTCCAGTAGGAGGAGGCGTTCTGGGAGTTCCAGGTGGTGGAGGAGGTGATGGCGTTGGTACGCCACAGTTGGACCTGGGCGTTGGTGCATCCGTACGCGTGGGTGACCTTGGCGCGGAACGTCACCCGCGTGATGGTGGCGTTCTTGGTTCGCGAGTCGATGCTGAACCGCCAGAAGGCCCGCTTGGTACTCCCCTGAGCAGGTTCGTAGCCGACTCCGGGAGTGTGCGAGGTGGCATAGTTCCAGTACGACTGCCCCGGGTAGTTGGCATCGACGTAAGTGCGTCCAACCCTGCTCACAGCCACCGACGGGTCGATGTAGACGGGGTACTCGGTCTCGGCGTCCCCGAGCATGACCGCGTCGGGCACCAGCCGGATGCCGTCGGGAGTCAGGTCCACGTCGACGAGCTCGGTACGTGCTCCGGTCGGCGCCATGACCGTGGGGTCCTCTTCGGAGTCCGAGGAGCCCGTGGAGTCCCACATCGCCGGGGCGACGGCGGTGAAGACGCTCTCCTGACCCAGGTCACCGACGGCCTCGAGGGTGCCATTCTCGGCCAGGCGCATGGTCACTCCGGTGGTGGACAGCGCCAGCTCTAGCTCGGCAAGACCCTGGTGTTGGGCCGCCTCCGGGGTGTGCACCACCAGGACCTGACCGAAGCCGTCGACCCCGGCGGTCAGGACCAGGTCGACGTCCGGGAGGACGTCCGCATAGGTGGCCTGGGGGCCGTCCAGGATGGGATTGGGCAGGTTCTCGTGCCAACCGAGTTCCACTGCGTTGGAACCGATGCCGACCTTGGCCAGCGCCCGGTTCCCACCACCCGAGAAGGCGATGTCCGCGGTGACCGCCTTGGGGCGCACGGTCCCCCTGGAGTCCACGACCAGGTCGGTGTCGACCGGGGTCCAGCCTTCCTGGGTCCTGACCCGCACCGGGAAGGCGCTCTGCTCCATGGTGAAGCTGCCGTCGGGGTTGGCCAGGTGTCGGGTGGTCTCGGTGGTGGTGGCAGTGATCTCGACGGGCTCGCCGGTCTCCTGGGCCTGTCGGAGCGCTTCCCCCTCCAGGAGCTCGGCAGTGGCCACGGAACCATCGTCCCCGGACAGGTCCGGTGCCGCGTGGGAGGTGGAGGCGAGGAAGGGCGTGAGCAACACTGCCGACAAAACGGCAGCGCTCAGTGCTGGCACGGCGCGGGGCATGGCAAAGTGCTCTCTAGCCCAGGAGGGGGAACACCGAGCGGGGTGTCTCGCCATGGGAGCGGGACCTTGGTGGCGCCCTGGGACCGATCAGGAAGTTAGCAGGCCCACACGAAAGCCGCCTAAGTGTTGTACATCACCCCTGATGGACACATCAGCCACAAGGGCAACTAACTGCTTATTTCACCCCGAAGCCCACAAGGATCACCCACAGCCCCCAAATATCCACCGAAACAGCGTTTAAGTTTCCCCGGATCGTTTGACATGGTCCTTTATCCGAAGGACCACCTCCGTTCACCCTGCCTTCACACTCGGGGAACGCTGGTTCGCGAGAGCTCTCCCTGCCCTGTGGTCGACGTCCCGGGGGAACCTCGGCCCCCGGATCCGCCGGGTCAGCGATCGGGGACCGGAGGAAGTGGGCCGCCGTCCCGCTGCGGGGGCGGCGGCCCCTCGCTCACGCCTCCCGGTTGATGCGGGCGATGAGGGCTTCGAGCTCCTCGCGCCCCACCGGACCGAAGGACGCGAGGCGGCCCAGCGGGATGGAGGCCATCATGCGGACCATGTCCATGCCCAGCGCGGAGGAGTCGTCGGAGGCCAGCGGCGAGGAGGAGAGGACCTCGCCGAGCACCGCCGCCGCACGCGGGTCGGCCATGACCTCGCCCAGCGTCGAGTCGAGCGTCACGGGGAGCCGCAGCTCGTCGCCCTCGACCGTGACCGCGGCCTCGGCCCTCAGGTCGCGGCTCGACGCGCCGGCCGACACCGTGTACTCGCCGCCCTCGACCACCCAGCGGTCGACCCGCACGTCCCAGTACGCCAGGTCCTCCCTGGCCAGGAGCACGGAGACCCGCTCGCTCCGGCCGGGCTCCAGGGTCACGCCGGCGAAGCCCTTCAGCTCGCGGGGCGCCCGCGACACGGCCGAGTCGGGCTTGGAGGCGTAGAACTGCACGACCTCGCGCCCGGCCCGGTCGCCGGTGTTGGTCACGGTCAGGCTCGCCGTGACGCCGGTCCCGTCCTGCTCCAGCCGCAGGTCGGAGTAGGCGAAGCTCGTGTACGACAGCCCGTGCCCGAAGGGGAAGGCCACCTCCGTCTCGCGGGCGTCGTACCAGCGGTAGCCCACGTACAGGCCCTCGCCGTAGAGCACCGCCGAGTTCTCCCCGGGGAAGTTCAGGTACGCGGGGGTGTCCTGCAACCGCACCGGCACCGTCTCGGCCAGCCTCCCGGACGGGTTGACCCGGCCGAACAGCACGTCGGCGATCGCGCCGCCGCCCGCCTGGCCGAGCAGCGCCCCGTCGAGGATCGCCGGGGCGAGCTCGGCGACCGGGGCCAGGCGGAGCACGCCGCCGTGGGAGAGCACGACGACCGTGCGGGGCTGCGCGCCCACGACGGCGGCGAGCAGGTCGAGCTGCTCGGCGGGCAGTTCGATGTGGTCCCGGTCGAAGCCCTCGGACTCCTGGTGCTCGGCGAGGCCGAGGAAGACCACGGCGGCGTCCGCGTTCTCCGCGTCGTGCACCGCCTGCTCGCGCAGGCCCGCGTCGCCGTCCTCCCCCTCGGTGTACCCGTGGGAGAAGGTGACCGTGCCGTCCCCCGCCAGGGCGCGGATCTCCTCCAGGGGCACGTCCAGGCGCGTGGGGTTGACGTGGGAGCTGCCGCCGCCCTGGTAGCGCGGGTTCTGGGCGAACCCGCCGATGACGGCGACCGAGGAGCCCGGCGCCAGCGGCAGGAGTCCCCCCTCGTTCCTGAGCAGGACGACGCACCGCGCCGCCACCTCGCGGGCGAGCGCGTGGTGGGCCTCGGCGTCCTGGGCCCCGACCTCGTGGGTCCCCGCCTCCCGTGCCGGGCGCTCCCCGCGGGCGCGGGCCGCCTTCGCGGCGAGCGCGGCCACGCGGGAGGCGGCCGTGCGGACGGCCTCCGGGGAGCAGGAGCCGTCCTCCACCGCGGCGGCCAGACGTGCGTCGCTCGCGCCGCCGTCGCCGGGCATCTCCAGGTCCAGTCCCGCCGGGACCGAGGCGGAGCGCTCGCGCACCGCGCCCCAGTCGCTGACGACCACGCCGTCGAAGCCCCACTCCTCGCGCAGCACGGTGGTGAGCAGCCAGTGGTCCTCGGAGGCGTAGACGCCGTTGACGCGGTTGTAGGAGCACATCACGGTCCACGGGGCTGACGTGCGCACGACCTTCTGGAAGGCGCGCAGGTAGATCTCGCGCAGCGTGCGCGGGTCGACGTTCGAGCTGGAGCGCATCCGGTCGTGTTCGGCGTTGTTGGCGGCGAAGTGCTTGAGCGAGGCGCCCACGCCGGTGCCCTGGAGCCCGGTCACCCAGGCTCCGCCGAGGACACCGGTGAGGAAGGGGTCCTCGGAGTAGTACTCGAAGTTGCGTCCGCCGCGCGGGTCGCGCTTGATGTTGATCCCCGGGCCCAGGAGCACGTCGACCCCCAGGGCGCCGGCCTCGGTCCCGAGGGCGGCGCCCACCCGCCGGACCAGGTCGGGGTCCCAGCTCTGGGCCAGGCCCACGGCCGGGGGGAAGCAGGTCGCGGGCAGGCTCTCGGAGAGTCCGAGGTGGTCGGTGGCGCCGGCCTGGCGGCGCACCCCGTGCGGTCCGTCGGTGAGCACGAGGGAGGGGACCTCCCCCACGGCCTTGGTGCTCCAGAAGTCGGCGCCGCCGCTCAGCGAGGCCAGCTCCGCGGGGGTGAGCCCGCTCAGGTCGGGGACGGGTCCGGGGTGTGCGTTCAAGGCGCGAGCTCCTTCGTGTCGGTCGTGGGTCCCCCCGCGGTGCTTCACCCGGCGCCGTGCCGCGGTCGCGGTGGTCCCGCCGGGTCCCGGTGTCCGGGGCCCGCCCCGCACCCCGGCGTGTGGTGGACGGCGGGTGCCGGGGATCGCGGGACGATCCCTCAAATCTGAGTGAAGATGTGTTTTTGCGAGGGATTCGCAGCATACCGGCCTGTCAGAAGCCGGAACAAGGGCATCGCTTCGAGGAAATCCGAGTCGACATCGGTTTTGGGGGAAGCCTAGAGTGATCACCATGAGCACCACCTCCACCGGGTCGCGCGGCCCCTACGCCCGTTCGACCGAGCGCCGCAGGAGCATCGCCCGAGCGGTGCTCGACACCGTGCTGGAGGAGGGCCACGAGCGGGTCACCACGGCCGGGACCGCCCGGCGGGCCGGGACCAGCGAGGCCACGGCGCTGTACCACTACCCCACCAAGGAGCACCTCCTCGTCGCCGCCCTGGAGCTGTCCGACGAGGAGACCGCGCTGCGGCCCTTCACGTCCGACCCCGCCATGGGCCTGGACGACCTGCGCGCGTTCGTGGACACCACGGCGGAGCGGACGCACGTCATGCGGTTGCACACCGCGCTCCTGGGCCGCGCCACCTCCCCCGACCACCCAGCCCAGGAGTTCCTCGCCCGCCACAACCGTGAGGCCGTGGCGCACTTCGCACGGGTGGTGCGCCACCGCCAGGGCGCGGGCACGGCCCACCCCGGCCTCGACGCCGTCGGCGTCGCCCGCCAGTTCCTCGCGACCTGGGACGGCCTCCAGGCCCAGTGGCTCCTGGACCCCTCCTTCGACTTCGGCGACCACCTCGTCCAGGCGTTCCGCCGCCTCACCGGCCAGAACTGGATGGAGGGCCGGGCCGTGCTCCTGGACCCCTCCGTCGGGGTGTGACGCGGAAGGACCCGAGGACGCCCCGGCCGCCGGGGCCGCGAACCTCCTGCGACCGGGGTGAGCACGAAGGACCCGTCCTGTCGTCGTGACGACCCGCCTCGCCCGCGCGGCGCCCGAGGCCGGTCCCCCACCCCGCGCGGACCGCCCGCGCCCGGTCGCGGGGGCCGCCGGACAACCGTTTTCCGTGGATGTTCCCTCCCCCGACCTGGGACGACACCCGCTCACCGGCGGAGCCGACGGCCCGCGGCGCCCCCTTCACCGTTGACATCGCCCACCCTTTGGTATCTACTTTCCAAAAGGAAAGTAGATACCAAGGAGGAGACAGACATGGCCGGCACACCGGAACTCGACCAGGTCGCCGAGGCCCGCCGCAGGATCGCCACGCACGCCTCACTGCCCGGCCCCTACTGGGTGGCCTTCGCGTTCGCCGGCGTGCTGCTCGCGGGCCTTCCGATCTGGAGGGCGCTCCTCCCCACCGAAGGCGCCTACCTCGACTGGGGCCTGGTCGCCCTGGCCGCGGCGTCGGCGGTCTACGCGATCGTCCGGCGGCGGCGCACCGGCGTGTACCTCCCCCGCCGCGTCACCTCCTACCCGGGCGCCCGGACTCTGTGGATCGCCGCCCTGGCCGCCACCGGCGCGGGCTTCCTCGGCATCCAGGCCCTGGTCGACCACGGACACATGGGCCTCGCGCTCGCCGCCCTGATCCCCGTCGCAGCCGTCATGCTCGTGGGGCACATGCTCGTCCGCGCGGCCATGCGCCGGAGCATCGAGGCCGGCCGGGTCAAGCCGTGACCGAGCCCGACCACCCCGGCGACGGCGAACCGGGCGCGAGCGCCACCGGTCGCCGGCCGATCCTGGAGACCGGCCCCCGGCTGGCGATGTGCGCGCTCCTGCAGAGCGCCGACTGGGTCGACTTCGCCACCGTCCGCGACCTGCTCGGCGTCAGCGACCCGATGGTCTCCAAGCACAGCCGCACCCTCGAGACCGCGGGCTGTCTCGAGGTCCGCAAGGGAGCGGTCGGGCGCCGCCCCAAGACGTGGTTCCGCCTGACCCCCGACGGGCGCGCGGCCCTGCGGAGCCACCTGGCCTGGCTGTCCGAGCTGGCCTCGGCCGTCGAGCGGACGCCCGACGGGCGGCCCCCGGACGCCTCTCCGGCCGGACCCGCCCGCGAGGAGGACCCCAGCCGGCGGTGACCGCCCCCCGGCCCGCCCCGACCGGCAGGGCCGCCCGGCCCGCCGCACCCGCACGAGAAGCCCCCGCTCCCCACAGGACCCCCGGTCCGGAGCGGGGGCTTCGTGCTGCGCGCCGCCCCCGGGCCGGCGCGGGCAGCGGAGGGCGCCGCGCGTCCGGGTCCGGCCGCGCGGCGCCGACGAACCACCCCGCCCCCGCGGGCGGGGCCGTGGACGCACCCTTCCCGAACACCCTGTAGACTTTCGGAAACGATAATCGTTTTCACTTCCTTGGTGGAAGCCCCTACGGGAAGGAGGGCACATGCGCGTGGTCCTGGTCACCGGCCTACACCGGTCGGCACGTGGACTCTCGGTCGACGAACTGCTCGCCACGTCCCCAGGATCGGTGTCCGTGCACCACGACCTGGAGGAGATCGGGGAGGGGATCGTCCACCGCGTGGTCCGGGACGCCACGGGACGGGTCGAACGCGAGCACGTCGACCTCGTCCACGCGTGCGCCTCGTGCACGCTGCGGGAGGACCTGATCCCCTACCTGCTCCGCATGGCGGCGGAGGACCCGCCCGGCCTGTGCGTCGTGGAGGCCTGGGACGGCGTCGAACCCAAGCTGATCGCCGAGGCGATCGCCCACGAGGGGGCCCTTCGCCTGGTCGCCGTCGTCGGCGCGGTGGACGCCGGCCGCCTGGTCGGGGACCTGCTCAGCGACGACGACCTAGGCGACCGCGGCCTGGACATCGCCGAGGACGACAACCGCACCGTGAGCGAGGTGCTCACCAGGCAGATCGAGTACCCCTCGGTGATCGACCTGTACGGGACCGACGCCGGGAGCGAGGCGCACGCCCTGGTCGAGCACCTCAACCCCGCGGCGGTCGTCGCGCTCCCCGGAACCCGTGCGATCGACCCGACCAGGGGCCTCTTCGACCCGAGGGCCGCCCACGCCCGGTCCAACCCGGCCTGGGCCCAGTACGGCGACCGCCTCGAGGGGCGCGTGCGCACCTTCACCTGGACACGCACCCGGCCCCTGCACCCCCAGCGGTTCGCCGACGCCCTGGAACAGGTGCTGTCCACGAGCGTCCGCGGCCGGGGGCGCTTCTGGCTCGCCAGCCAGGCCGACACCCTCCTCGTCTGGGAATCGTTCGGAGCGCTGCTCCTGGTGGAGGACGGCGGCCCGTGGATGGACGCCCTGCCCCCGGCCGCCATGGACCTCGCCCCCGAGGCCAGGCGCGTCTCCGCGCTCCTGGACTGGGACCCCGAGGCGGGCGACCGGCGTCAGCACCTCTCCTTCGTCGGTGTCGGCCTCGACACCGCGGCCCTGGAAACACTGCTGGACTCCTGCCTGGTCACCGACGAGGAGACGGGCCAGGAATTCAGCACCGACCCCTTCGCGGAGTTCTCAGAAAGGTGAGCATGCCCGCTTCAGCACGCCGTTCCGACAGGCGCAGGACGTCGCGGAACTTCACGAACCCCCTCGGCGAACAGGACTACGTCGACTACAAGGACACCGTCCTCCTGCGCAAGTTCATCTCCGAGAAGGGGAAGATCCGCAGCCGCAGGGTGACCCGGGTCACCGCACGCCAGCAGCGTCTGATCGCCGCGGCCGTCAAGAACGCACGCGAGATGGCCCTGCTGCCCTACCCCTCCAACACGCCGACGCAGAAGGCCTGAGAAGGACCGGAAACGGTCCTGGAAAGAAAGGAGTCACCATGTCCCGCGTATGCCAGGTCACGGGGAGGTCCCCGTCCTTCGGAAACGCCGTCTCCCACTCCCACAGGCGGACCAGGCGCAGGTTCGACCCCAACATCCAGAGCAAGCGGTACTGGCTGCCCGGTGAGCAGCGCTTCGTCAGGCTCCGGGTGAGCGCGAAGGGCATGAAGGTCATCGACGCGCGCGGGATCGAGCGCGTCGTCGCCGAGATCCGCGCCCGCGGGGAGAAGGTCTGAGATGGCGAAGAAGAGCAAGATCGCCCGCAACGAGCAGCGCAAGGCCGTCGTCGCCCGCTACGCGGAGCGCCGCGCCGAGCTGAAGCGGCTCATCAAGAACCCCCGCACCGACGAGGAGGCACGCGCCGCGGCCCTCGCCGAACTCCGCCGACAGCCCCGCGACGCCAGCGCGACCCGGGTGCGCAACCGCGACTCGGTGGACGGCCGCGCGCGGGGGCACCTCCGCAAGTTCGGCCTGTCCCGCATCCGCTTCCGGGAGATGGCCCACCGCGGGGAGCTGCCGGGCATCACCAAGTCCAGTTGGTAGCGCAAAGCCCGTGGGCGTCCCCGCCCCGGCGGTCCGGCCGGAGCGGGGCGCCCGGCCCCGGCCGGGCCCGCCGGAAGGGCCGCGGGCCCTCGGAAGCGGCCACGACCACCACCCCGACCAGGGCGCACCACCTCGGCGAGGAGACGCACCGTGCCTGAACGCAACGACCCCTACGCCCGCTCCGGGCAGTACATCGACATGATGATCGCGGGCTGGTGGGAACACCACGGGGAGACCCTCGTCGAGGCTCTGGGGGAACTCCCCGCCGACGCCGGCCCCGTGGTGGACGCCGGCGCCGGAGGCGGCCACGGGACCCGCCTCGCGGCCGCCGCCCTGCCCGGGGCCCGGATCCTGGCCGTCGAGCCCTCCCTCCCGCTGAGGACGGTGCTGCTCTCCCGGATCGCCGAGGACGCCGACCTGCGCGACCGGGTGACCGTGGACGGCGACGACCTGCTCTCGGCGTACCTGCCCGACCGGATCGGCGGCATGGTGATGGCCAACCTCATCGGGCACTTCAGCCCGCACGAGCGCGACCGGCTGTGGGAGGACCTGGCCCCGCGCCTGGCCCCCGGGGCGTTCATCCTGCTCAACCTCGCCGCACCGCTGAAACCCGAGCGGGTGGGACGGACGCGGATGAGCGAGGTCCGCCTCGGCGACCGCTCCTACGTCGGCTGGGCCGCCGCCGAGCCCAGCGGACCGGAGCGGGTGAACTGGCACATGACCTACGAGGTCCACGAGGGCGGGCGGGTCCTCGCCTCCGACGACGTCCGCTACGACTGGTGGACGATCACCGAGGACGCGCTGCGCGCCGAGACCTCGCCCCACCGCCTGCGGGCCGTGCCGCACGGCCCCTCCGAGGCCGGGCTGTACAAGCTCTTCCCGGAGGGCTGAGGCCATGGGCGCACCCGACGGGCTCCCGGTGACCGTGCTGTCCGGTTTCCTCGGCGCGGGCAAGACGACCCTGCTCAACCACCTCCTCGGCAACCTGGACGGCCTGCGCGTCGCGGTCATCGTCAACGACATGAGCGAGATCAACATCGACGCCGACCTGGTCCGGGGCGAGGGCCACCTGTCCCGGACCGACGAACGCCTGGTCGAGATGACCAACGGCTGCATCTGCTGCACCCTGCGCGACGACCTGCTGGAGGAGGTCTCCCGTCTCGCGGAACAGGGCCGGTTCGACCACCTGCTGATCGAGTCCAGCGGCATCTCCGAACCGATGCCGGTGGCGGCGACCTTCGCCGTTCCCGGCCCGGACGGACGCCCCCTCCTGGAGGGGGCGCGGCTGGACACGATGGTGTCGGTGGTCGACGCCGCGAACTTCCTCACGGAACTCGACAAGGGCGACGACCTGGTCGAACGCGGACTCGACGCCTACGAGGACGACGAGCGCACGGTCAGCGACCTGCTCGTCGACCAGGTGGAGTTCGCCGACCTCCTCCTCGTCACCAAGACCGACCTGGTCACCGCGCAGGAGGCCGAACGGGTGGAGGCGGCCGTGCGCAGGCTCAACCCCCTCGCCCGGGTCCTGCGCGTCACGCACGGCCGGGTCGACCCGCGCGAACTGGTGGGGGCCGACCGCTTCGACCTCGAACGCGCCTCCCTCGCGCCGGGGTGGGTGGCCGAGCTCAACGGCGACCACGTGCCCGAGACGGAGGAGTACGGGATCTCCAGCCTGGTCTTCCGGGCCGACCGCCCCTTCCACCCCGGACGGCTCTGGGAGCTGGTCTCGGCGGGGTTCGACGGGGACCGGCACGGCACGATCCTGCGGACCAAGGGCTTCTTCTGGCTGGCGACCCGCGCCCGGACCACGGGACTGTGGTCCCAGGCGGGGCCGGTGGCCCGGTTCGAGCCCGCGGGGGTGTGGGACCCGGCCGACGGGGCCGCCCTGGGCTACGCGCCCGAGGACCTGGCGGACGGCGAACCGGTGGAGCCCCGCCAGGAGCTGGTGTTCATCGGCACCTCCCTGCGGCACGACTCCCTGGACGGGGCCCTGCGCTCCTGCCTGCTCACCGACGACGAGCTCGCCGCGCCCTGGGAGGCGCTCCAGGACCCCTTCCCGGAATGGGACGTCCACGTCCCGCACGACCACGCGCGCACCGGCGCCTGAGGTCCCCGGGGCCGCCGGGCCCCGGCCCCCCCCGCCCCCGGCCCGCGGCCCCCGGCCCCAGGGGCCCGCTCCCGGGGCGTTACGGCCCCCCAACGGAACACCAACCCCCCCACCCC
>NZ_JBIWMK010000003.1:392498-436893 GCF_044766605.1 Nocardiopsis sp. NPDC101807
CGCCGCCGTGTCCGGCCCCCCCCCCCCCCCCCCCCCCCCCCCCCCCCGCGCCGCGGGGGGGGGGGGCGCCCCGGGCCGCCCCCCCCCCCCCCCCCCCCCCCCCGCCCCCCGGGCCGAAGGGCCCGGATCCGTGGGAGTTCCGGCCGCCTTCCGGAACACGTCCCGCCGAACCCCTCCTCCCTTACCGCCACCGGTGGACGGGGCACACCCGTTCCGACGACGATGAGGCGTCGCACACGCCCCGGCCGTTTCGGCGGCTCCCTCCGGGGCAGCTACACGCACGATCGCCCCCGGGCGCGCCGGGGCCGGAGGCCGGACGACGCGACCGGTGCGCGCTCCCCCGCCCGCCCTGCCTCCGGAAGAACCGGGAGGCCCCCGTGCCCCGCGGGCCCGGTCCCCGCAGCGCCCGACGCGGCGGCGGCCGTTCCGTACGAACCGAGGGGGAGGATGTGCGAGGAGACTGCCCGAAGCGGCTCGCGGGGAGGCCGCGCACGGAGGCGGGTCCGGGGGATCCAGGGGGGCCGACAGCCTCCGGGACGGACCGGTGCGCACGTGTCCGGGTATGGCTGACCAGGGCCGTGGCCTCGGGGAGCTACGAGCGGCACACCCTGGCCCTGGTCGCGAAGGGCGCCCTCGCCGCCACCCTGGCGTGGGTCGTCGCCCACCACCTCATGGCGGCGACGAGCCCGGCGTTCGCCCCGTTCTCCGCGGTGCTGATGGTGCAGGTGACCGTCTACCAGTCCGTCGTGCAGTCCCTGCGCTTCGTCGGCGCCATCGTCCTGGGGGTCGCCCTCCAGGCCGTGTCCGCGCTGACGGCGGGGCCGGACATCCTCACGTTCGTCCTCGTGGCGCTCGTCGCCCTGGGCGTGGGGCAGTGGCGCGCCCTCGGCCGGCACGGGACCCAGGTCGCCACCGCCGCGTTCTTCGCCTTCGCCACGTACGTGTCCGCCCCGGGAACGGTGGAACGGCTCTCCCAGCTCGGCCAGATCGTGCTGCTGGTCCTCGTGGGGAGCGCGATCGGCGTGGCCGTCAACCTCCTCGTGTTCCCGCCCCTGCGGTTCCGCAGCGCCGAGTCCGCCCTGCAGACCCTGGCCGGCTCCTTGCGCCACCTGTGCGCGGACATGAGCCGGGGCCTGCTGGACGGGCGGACCGACGAGTCCACGACCGCGTGGTGGAGGCAGCGGGCCGACGCGCTCGAACCGGCCGTCCGGCAGGCCCGGCTGGCCGTCGGGACCGCGCGGGAGAGCGTGTACTACAACCCGCGCCGGGCCCTGGGCCGACGGGGGCGCCCGGCGCCCCGGCCGCAGTTCTACGAGCAGCTCGCCGACAGCCTGGAGAGGGCGGTCAGACAGGTCGAGTCCCTGGCGAGGGCCCTGGACCGGTGGCAGAAGGACGATCGCGCCGACCCCCACCGGGAGTTCCTGGTGCGGTGCGGCGAGCTCGTGCAGTCCGTCGCCTCGGCCCTGCTCGTGCTGGAGGGGTCGGACGGTTTGCGCACGCGTGCGCACGCGGAGCGGTTCCACGAGGCGGTCGAGGGCGTCCGGCGGCACGAGTCCGCCCTGGAGGGCGTCTGCGCGGACGGCGGCGACCGGCCCCCGCCGCTGGGGGACCCGACCCGGCCCTACGGGGTGTTCCTCATCGAGACACGGCGCCTGCTCGACGAGTTCGAGCACGTCGACGATCTCCTCGGCGGGACCCTGCCCCGGGGGCCGGGCTGAGGGCACGGTCCGAGGGGGCCGCCCCCGGACGGCCCCCTTCCGCGCAACCCCCGGCGGAGGCGCGCCCGCCTCCGGCCCGCGCCACGGTTGCCTCACCCGACGTAGCGGCGGGCCCGGGAGCGGCTGCGCGGGCCCTGGAGCAGCCGGAGCCCGCTCTCGACCTCGGCGGGCAGCACCTTCCGCTCCCGGGCGACCCATCCCGCTCCCCCCGCCGCCGCCAGGACCGCCCGCAGGGTCGAGACGTCGAACGGGGCAGACCGGAGCACCCACCACGTGTGGAGCAGGGCTCCGCCGGCGGGGCGGCGCAACCACGCCGTCCACAGCGTGTTGCGCAGCCCCAGCCGGCGGCGTGCGGAGGGGTCGCGCACCGGTGAGGCGGCGTGGTGGACGACCATGCCCTCGTCCCAGCACATCCACCACCCGTCCGCGGCCATGTCCAGCGCCAGGAGCTCCTCCTCGCCTCCCAGCCACAACCGCCGTGAGAAGCCCCCGGCCCGCCGGAACGCGGTGGTACGGAAGACCGTGGCGCCGGCGAGGACGCCCAGGAGCGCCGGTCCCGGGAGCCAGGCGGGCGCCGGGACCGGCGAGTCGCGGAGCTCGGCCGTGATGGGGTCCTCCCTCCCCCCGGGTTCGACCAGGATGCGCGCGGTCACCGAGCCCAGCCCCGGGTGCGCGTCCAGAAGGTCCGAGGCGCGCTCCAGCGAGCCCGGCTCCCACCACGTGTCGTCGTCGCAGAACGCCACGTAGGGCGTGTCCAGGGCCTCCACCCCGATGTTGCGCCCCACCCCGCCCAGGTTCACCCGGGCCCGGACGAGCACCGCCCACGGGTGCTCCCGGGCGACGGCGTCCGGGGTCCCGTCGGCGGAGGCGTTGTCGACGACCACGACGGGCGGCCTCGGCTCCAGCTCCTCCAGGCGCCGGAGGGTGTGGAGCAGGGTGTCGCGCCGGTTGTGCGTGATGACCACCACCCCGGTCCGGGGCCTTCCCCCGCCCGTCACGCCCGCTCCAGCAGGGCCAGGTCGCGTTCCACGCGGACCGGCAGCGGTCGCCGCCGCCTCACCGCGGAGGGCAGCCGCGCCACGGCGCCGACCAGCCCCCGGCGGCAGGCGGGGTCGCGCAGCGAACGCGCCGCCAGGCGTGCGGTCCGGGCCAGCACGGTCCCCGGGCTGCGGCGCAGCCAGACGGTCAGCAGCGCGTTGCGCTCCTCCAGGGCCCTGCGCCACACCCCCGGCGGACGGGCCGCCGAGGGGTGGTGGTGGACGAGCACGTCCCGGAGGTGGCACAGCTCCCAGTCGGCCGCCGCCAGGTCCTGGGCCAGCAGCGCCTCCTCCCCTCCGAAGAACAGGAGCGCGTCGAAACCGCCGACCTCCTCGAAGGCGCTGCGCCGGACCACGGCGGCGCAGGCCAGGAAACCCAGGATCCTGGGTCCCGGCAGCGCCTCGGACCACGGGAGCGGGCTCCGCCGCAGGTCGTGGTTGACCGGGTCCGGCCGCTCCTCCTCCCCCACCACCACCGAGGCCGCGACGAGTGCCAGGCGGGGATGGGCGTCGAGCGCATCGGCGGCCCGCTCCAGCGCTCCCGGGGCCCACCAGGAGTCGTCGTCGCAGAAGGCCACATAGGGCGTGTCCGCGTACAGGACGCCCGTGTTGCGGGCGACGCACCCCGTGTTGCGCGGTCTCCTGACGAGCAGGACGTCGGGGAAGGCGGAACCGACGGCCTCGGCCGTGCCGTCGGTGGAGGCGTTGTCCACGACCACCACTGCGGGCCGCGGGTCCAGCTCCTCCAGGCGGCGCAGCGTGCGCCGGAGTTCGTCGACCCGGTTGCGGGTGGCCACCACGACGGTGACCCGCCCCCCTTCGGTGTCGCCCATCGCCGTTCACCTCGCCCGGTCCGTCTCGTTGACGGGCATCACCCGCTCGACCCAGCCCGCCACGCGGACGTCCTGGTCCAGGAAGTAGGCGATGGTGCGTCTGAGCCCCTCGTCCAGCCGCACAAGGGGACGCCACCCCAGCAGGTCGCCGGCCAGCCGGATGTCGGGGCGCCTGTAGTGCGGGTCGTCCTCGGGGCGGTCGACGAAGGTGATCCGGGACCGTGCTCCCGTGAGGTTCAGGACGGCGAGGGCCAGGGACCCGACGGTCAGCTCCTCGTCGCTGCCGATGTTGACGGGCCCCGTGGCGTCGCTCTCGGCGAGGGCGATCAGGCCGCGCACCGTGTCGTCCACGTAGCACAGCGACCTCGTCTGGTGCCCGTCCCCGGCGACGGTCAGCGGGCGCCCCTCCAGCGCCTGGTTCACGAAGGTCGGCACCATGCGCCCGTCGTCGGGGCGCATGCGCGGCCCGTAGCAGTTGAAGATCCGCGCGATGCCCACGTCGGCCCCGTAGGCCCGGTGGTGGGCCATCGTCAGGGACTCGGCGTAGCGCTTGGCCTCGTCGTACACGCTGCGCGGACCCACGGGGTTGACGTTGCCCCAGTAGGTCTCGCGCTGCGGATGCTCCAGCGGATCGCCGTAGACCTCGCTGGTGGAGGCCAGGACCAGTCGTGCTCCGTGCTCCCGCGCCACCGCCAGGGCGTTGCGGGTGCCCAGGCTCCCCACCTCCAGTGTCTCCACCGGCATGCTCAGGTAGTCGGGCGGCGAGGCCGCCGAGGCCAGGTGGAAGACCGTGTCGACGGGTGTGCCGAGGTCGAACGGCTCCGTCAGGTCCGCCTCCGTCAACTCGAACCAGGGATGCCCGGCCAGGTGCTCCACGTTCTCCGCGCGTCCTGTGGCGAAGTTGTCGAGGCACACCACGCGTGTCCCCCTCTCCAGCAACCGGTCGCACAGATGGGAACCGAGGAATCCGGCTCCACCGGTGACCAGGGCCGTCTTTGTCGATACGGGCTCTCGCACTGCTGCCCACCTCCTCGAAGGTTCGGCCCCGCCGTCATGCGCGGCGGGGGCCGGTCACTGCTCCCGGGTCCTGGCGGCCGGTCCGGCGGCGCCCGCCGCACCCGGTCGACGGCGGTACGCCCTCTGGGCGGACGTCCGGCGCGGTCCCGGGAAGGTCCGCGGGGCGCGGTCCGGGGGCTCCCCCGGTCGGCCCGGCGCCGGCGCGGGCCGGCGCGGGACCGGAACGGTCCGCGGGACGCGTCCTAGGGCCACGAGGACTCCTCGGAGGAGCACACGACCATCTCGCGGACCTCGCAGCCGTGTGGCTGGCGGAGCGCGAACAGCACCGTCCGGGCCACGTCCTCCGGGGCGTTGAGCTTGGCGTCCGGCCCCGGCTTGTACTGGTCGGGGCGGTCGTCGAAAAAGGACGTGCTCATGCCTCCGGGCACCAGGAGGGTCACCCCCACCTGTCCGGCGAGCTCGGCGGCCAGCGCCCTCGTGAAGCCCACGACCCCGAACTTGGAGGCGCAGTAGGCGGTGGCGTCGCTGAGGGCGCGCAACCCCAGCGTGGAGGCGCAGTTGACCACCGTCCCCCGGGAGGCGCGCAGGTGCGGCAGGGCCGCCCTGGTCACGGAGGCGGTGCCGATCAGGTTGACCTGGACGACGCGTTCCCAGTCCTCGGCCGACACGTCGAGGAGGGTGCCGCAGGCGTCGGTCCCGGCCGCGTTGACCAGTGCGTCGATGCTGCCGTGCTGGACGGCGACGCGGTGGACGGCGCGTTCGACGCCCTCGCGGTCGGCCAGGTCGACCTGCTCGAAGGGCAGGTCGTTGCCGGGGTGCTGCCTGTCGAGGACGATCGGCCGGCCGCCCTCGGCGGCCACGGCCTCGGCCGTCGCGGCTCCCAGGCCGGACGCTCCTCCGGTGATGAGGGTGTTTCCCAGTGGACGCATCTCCTGATCCCTTTCCTTCCTCGTGGGTGTTCCGTCCTCGCCCTGCCGGGCCGTGGCGCGGTCCGTCGCGGCGGGCCGCGTCAGCGGACGGCGGCGCCGTCGCGGCCGCCTCCGCGTATACGGGTGATCAGCTCCGTCGTGGAGTGCCCCGGCACGAGCGGGACCGTGACCACCTCCCCGCCGAGCCCCCTCACCAGGGGTGTCTCCGGCAGGTCCTCCACCTCGTAGTCCCCTCCTTTGACCCAGGTGTCGGGCCGCAGCCGCTCCAGGGCCCGCAGCGGGGTGCTCTCGGAGAACACGACCACCTCGTCCACGCAGTCGAGCGCCGACAGGACCCTGGCGCGGTCGCGCTCACCGACGACCGGCCGCCCCGCGCCCTTGAGGCGCCGCACGGAGGAGTCGCTGTTGAGCAGGACGACGAGCCGGTCCCCGAGTGCGCGGGCCCGGTGCAGAAGGTCGACGTGGCCCGCGTGCAGGACGTCGAAGCAGCCGCCGGTGGCCACGACGCCCCCGCCGCCGCGGTGCGCGCTCCCCGGTCCGGGGGCGGTCTGCCCCCGCAGCGGCGCCCCCTGACCTCCGGCGGGCACCGCGCAGGAGGAGGCCCCGCCCCCGGCGACGAAGGCCGACGCGGCCAGGACGGCCTCCCGTACCGCGTCCCCGGTACCGGCCCCGGCGGCGAGGGCGGCGGCGCACGCGGCGGCGAAGGCGTCCCCGGCTCCGCAGGTGTCGGACGGCTCGCGCACCGGCGCGCCGGGTACGAGGGCGCCGGGCCCGTCGCCCCCGGCCCAGGCCGCTCCGTGCTCCCCCAGGGTGACCGCGACGGCACGCGCCCCCCACCTCCGGGCCAGTTCCCCGGCCCTGCGCAGCGCGTCCCCTCCCGTGGTCTCGGAGGCCCCCGCCTCGGCCGCGTTGGGCGTGACCAGGTGCGCCCCCGCCAGCGGCTCGGCCCCGCGCGGGTGCGGGTCCCACACCAGCGGGACGCGCTCCGCGCACGCGGCCAGGGCCGCGCGCACCGCGCCCTGGCGGGTGAACCCGTGGCCGTAGTCCGCCACCAGCACCGCGGAGGCCCCCTCCAGCGCCCGTGCCACCGTCCGGGCGGACGCGGCCTCCTCCACGCCGTCGCAGCCCTCGTCGATCCTGGCCACGGTGCGGCCGTCGGCCCGGACCCGCGTCTTGGTGGGCGTGCGCCCCATCAGCGGCAGCCCGAGCAGGGTGACGCCGTCGCCCAGGAGCGCGGCCAGGTCGCCGGCGGCGGCGTCGCGGCCCACCGGTGTCAGCAGGACGGCGTCGCGGCCGTGGTCGCGGACCCGCGTCGCGGCCAGGGCGGCGCCGCCCGGGCGGTGCCAGGCGGCGACCCCCTCCAGCACCGGCGCGGGCGCGTCGGGGCAGTCGCGTCCGGAGGAGCCCCTCAGGTCGACGTCCAGGAGGGCGTCCCCGACCACGACCACGGGCCCGGTGGCGGGGCTCACGTGGCCGCCCTCCCCTCCGGGACGAACACGGTGTGCCCGGCCACGCGGAACTCCGCGTCCACGGACGCGCAGAACACGTGGACCAGCGCCAGGTGCACCTCCTGCACGGTCGAGGTGCTCGGCGCGGGCACCGCCACCGTCTCGTCGCTGAGCGCCTCCAGGGCGCTGGGCCCGGGGCCGGTCAGCGACCAGGGGACGACGCCGAGCTCCCGCGCCGCCTTGGCGGCGGCGACGACGTTCTCGCTGTCGCCGCTGGTGGAGAGGCAGACCAGGAGGTCTCCCGGACGGGCGTGCGCGCGCAGCTGGCGGGCGTAGACCTGCCGGTAGCCGTAGTCGTTGGCGATCGCGGTGACGCTGGAGGTCTCCGCGTGCAGGGCGATGGCCGACAGCGGGGCCCGCTCGTCCTCGAAGCGCCCCGTCAGCTCGGCGGTCAGGTGCTGCGCCTCCGCCGCGCTGCCGCCGTTGCCGCAGGCGAACAGGCGCTGCCCGTCGCGCAGCGCGCGGGCCGCCCGGCGCCCCCACGCCTCGACGCGGGCCGCGTCCGTGCGGTCCAGGACCGCGCTCAACTGCCTCAGGTGCGTGTGCATCACTTCTCGCCTCCCAGTGCCGTGGTCCCGACCGGTGCGGTGTCGGCCGCCCTCGGCGCCGGCACCGCCGTCCGCCTCCGTGCGACGGCCCCCAGGTAGCACTCCTCGGTGCGCCGGGCGACCTCCTGCCACGAGTACCGTTCGCGGGCCCGCTCGGCGGCGGCCTCCGCGAGGGCCGCCCTGGCCGCGTCGTCCGACAGCACCCACCGCACCGCGGCGGCCAGCCTCCCGGGGGACCTCGGAGGCACCAGGAGCCCCGTCCGGCCGTGGTCGACCGTGTCCGTGTGCCCGCCCACACGGGAGGCGACCACCGGGACGCCGCAGGACATCGCCTCGACGGTGGAGATCCCGAAGGGCTCGTACCAGGGCACGTTGACGGCGACGTCGGCCGACCTGAGCAGCGCGGGAACCTCCTCCCGGGGGACGCACCCCAGGAAGCGGACGCGGTCGGCGACGCCCATCCGCTCGGCGACCATGCGCAACCGGACGGCCTCGGGCTGGGTCCACAGCCGTTCGGCGTCCGCGCCGCCCGCGATCACCAGTTCGGCGCCGGGGACCTCGGCCAGGGCGCGGACCACCGTCTCGACGCCCTTGCGCTGGACCAGGCGCCCCAGGCTCAGCAGCCGCGGCCCGTCACCGCGCGGCGCGCCCGGCCCCCCGGGGGGTGAAGCGCTCCGTGTCGACCCCGCAGGGGACGACCTCCACGCGCTCCGGCCGGACCCCCCACCCGCCGAGCTCCTCCCGCTCGTCGGTGGAGGTGGCCACGACCAGGTCGCACCGGTGGGCCACCGCGCGCTCGGTCGGTATCCGCTCCCCGGGGCTGGTGTCGGCCGCGCCCTGGTGGCGGCGCTTGACGGTGCCCAGGGCGTGGAACGTCTCCAGGACGGGGACGCCGAGGCCGTGGGCGGCCCGCAGCGCGGCGAACCCGCTCATCCAGAAGTGGGCGTGCACGACGTCGGGCCGGTCGGTCCGCCAACGCGCCCGGAGGTTCCGGGCGAACTCGGGCATGTACCGGGGCAGCTCGTCCTTGCTGATCGGGCCGGCCGGCCCCGCGCGCAGGTGCGTCACGTACACCCCCGGGCCCAGCGGGACGGTGTCCGGGAGCCCGCCGTCGGTGCGGCGCGTGTGGACGACGACCTCGTGACCGCGTGCGGCGAGCGCCGTGGCGAGCTCGGCCACGTGCACGTTCTGGCCCCCGGCGTCCTCTCCGCTGATCGCCGCCAGCGGGCTGGCGTGTTCCGAGACCATGGCGATCCTCATGACGTCACCTCCTGTAGCACGCGTTCCCAGTCGTCGAGGAACCGTGTGAGCCCGTAGCGGTCCAGAGCGGCCCCGCGGGCCGCCGCACCGGTGCGGGCGGCCAGGGCGCGGTCCCCGTTGAACGCGCGCAGGGCCTCCGCGAGCACTCCGGTGTCGGTCGAGACGACCCCCGCCCCGGGCGGCACCGCCTCGTACGCCTCGGTGGTGCCGAGGGCCACCACGGGGAGGCCGAGCATCATGGCCTCGATGAGGGAGAGCCCCAGCGAGGTCCACCGCAGCGGGTGCGCGTAGGCGCGGCGCCGCGCGAGCTGACCGTGCATGGCGGACTGGGGCAGGTCCTCGTGGGCCCGGAGCCGCGACTCCGGGAGCCCCAGGCGTTCGGGCACGTCCGCCACGCCCATGCCGTACAGGTCCAGGGGCGCGGCCTCCGCGATCCTCGGTAGCAGGTCGGTCCCGGTGAAGCGCCAGCGGCGCAGGGGCTCGTTGAGCACCACCCCCGCCCGCGGGACCTCGCCGGTGTAGCGGTGGCCCGGGTCCGGGACCCCGTGCTCGACCACCCTGGTGGGTGCGCGGCCGCAGTCCCAGAACAGGTCGTTGAAGCGGGTGACGTGCACGACCGGGATGTCGTCGCGGTCCGCGAGCGGGTGCCGGCTGACCGGCACGTCGTCGCGCGGGGTGTTGTGCTCGACGTAGACGGCGGGCAGCCCCCTGCCGATGGGGCGTCCCAGCAGCCGCGCCGCGAGCTCGACCTCGTGGGGTCGCTGGAGCACGACCAGGTCCGGTTCGGAGCCCCGGACCTCGCCCCAGGGCAGTTCCACGGCGTTGGAGGGCCAGTCCCACGTGCGGGCCCGCCCGCGCCCGTCGGGGCCCCGGTCGGGCGTCACGGGAAGCAGGCAGGTGTGGCCCCCGCGCAGGAAGGCCGTCGTCCACGACCCGTGGACGTGCCACATCAGCACGCGGAGCGTCCTCTGCGGGACGCGGACCCCCTCGTCCGCCCCGGCCGGGGCGCGACGGGAGAGGTGCTCGTCTACGGTCATCACCCTTCTCCTTCCGCGAGCAGGTCCTCCACGGCGGCCAGGACCTCGTCGGCCGTGACCGAGGTCAGACAGGGGTGCCCGGGCACGGGGCACACGCGGGCCCGCGTCCCCGCGCAGGCCTCCCCCTGGTCCCCCAGGACGCGGACCCGCGGGCCGTGCGGCGCCCAGGCCGAGGCGGGGACGACCGGGGAGAAGAGCGAGACGACGGGCGTGCCCACCGCGGCGGCGAGGTGGGCGGGGCCCGTGTTGCCCGCGACCAGGACGGAGGCGCGGTCGAGCACGTCGGCCAGTTCCGCCACGGTGGTGCGGCCGGCCAGGCTCAGGCCGCCGGGGCCCGCGACCTCCTCCGCCCGCCCGGCCTCCCCCGCGCCGCCCGTGACCAGGACCCGGTGGCCGTGCCCGGCCAGGGCCGCGACGGTCTTGGCGGCCAGCGCGGACGGTATCTCCCGTGAGGGCGCGTCCGCTCCGACGTGCACCACCGCGTAGCCGTCCGGCCCCGTCAGGCGGCGCGTGTCGGGCAGCGGCCGCCGCACCGCGAGGAGTCCGCGGTCCTCCGGGGACGGGGGGAACCCCGCCGCCCGGGCCAGGGAGAGCATCCTCTGCGCCTCGGGTCCGCCGTGGCCGACGCGGTGGCGGACGTCGAGCAGGCTGCCCGGGTAGTCCTCGCTCGTCGCGCAGACACGGGGGACCCCCGCCATCCGCAGCAGGAGCGCCAGCGGCAGCGGCGACTGGTGGAAGGACGTCAGGACGACGGCCTCGGCCACGTCGAGGTCGGCGATCCGCCGGACCAGGCGGGCGACGTCCTCCGCGTCGACCGGCGGCGGGTCGGCGGCGATCCAGGGCGCGCACCAGGTCAGGACGCGGTCCACGCCGGGAAGCAGCGCGGCCGTGTCGGCGCCGCGCGGACCGGCGAGGTAGACGACCTCGCGGCCCCCTCGCGCGACGGCACGCACGGCCGGCCCCGACAGCAGGACGTCGCCCATGCTGTCCAGGCGTGCCACGAGCACGCTCCGGCCGCTCACCGGTGTGCCCCCGCCAGGAGTCGGAGGACGGCCGACTCCAGGTCGGGGGCGGTCTCCGCGGCGGCCTCCGTCTCGTCCTCCCGCGTCTTCGCGGTGGGGACGAGGATGCCGCGCGCCCCCGCGGCCGACGCCGCGTCGGTGTCGGCGCCGATGTCGCCGACCAGGGAGCACTGGCAGGGGAGGACGCCCAGCTCGGCGGCGGCCGAGAGGACCATGCCGGGTTCGGGCTTGCGGCAGCGGCAGCCGTCGTCCTCGCCGTGCGGGCACACCCTCCACAGGTCGAACGGTCCCAGCAGTTCGTCCACGCGCCGGTTGACCGCCTCCACCTGCTCGGCGGAGAGCAGCCCCCGGGCGACGCCGGACTGGTTGCTGACCACGCCGACGGCGAGCCCGGCCCGGCGGGCGAGGGCGACGGCGCGGGCGGCGGTGGGCATGGGCCGCACCTTGTCGGGGTCCCCGTTGTAGGGGACGTCCTCGACCAGCGTCCCGTCCCGGTCGAACAGGACGGCACGGACCGCCGGTCCCGGCCCCGCGCCGGCGTGGCGGACCTCGCCGGTGAGGCGGTGCCAGCAGGCCAGCGGCGGCACCAGCGCGCTCGTCAGGGCCATGTCGGCGATCTCCTCCGCCGTCCACGGGCCGGGGGCCAGGCGGCGCAGGGCGAACAGGGCGGTGCGGGTCGTCCAGGCCGCTCCGAGCACGCCCGCGGCGGCACGGCGACCGGTCAGCCAGGACAGGACCGCGGCGAGGAGCACGCCCGTGGTCACCGCGTGGGCGCGCAGTCCTCCGGGGTGCTCACCGGTCCGGCGCCGCCAGCCCGGGCCGTGGACGCGGCGCATCAGGGCGTTGTCGGCGTTGCCGCGCTGGGCGATGAGGCTGAGCCTGCGCTCCCCCTCCCGCAGGGGGTGGACGCACTCCCGGTCGCCGCCGACCAGGGCGAACCCGGCGTCGATCATCCGCAGGGCCAGATCCGTGTCCTCCCTGTAGGCGCGCGGGAAACGCGTGTCGAACCCGCCGACCGCCTCCAGGGCGCTCCTGCGGTAGGCCATGTCCGCCGTGATCCAGCGGGCGTCCTCCAGGGCGACGGTGGCGCGCTCCGCGTCCGTGGGCGCCCGTCCCTCCGGCCTCGGCACGGTGATCCGGCCCTGGCTCCCGGCGACCTCCGCGGGAAGTGCGGCCAGATCGGAGCGCAGCCGGGCCGGCCAGTCGGCGGGCGGCGCGACGTCGTCGTCCAGGAAGGCGATCCACTCGCTGCGGCAGGAGTGCCACCCGGCCTGCCGGGCCGCCGCGGGACCGCCGCCGCCCGTGCGCAGGACGCGCACGCGGGCGTGGTCGGCTCCCGGGAGCGGGCCGTCGGACCCCGGTCCCCGGTCGTCGGCCACGACGATGTCCTCCGGCGCCGCCTCCGGCGGCGCGTCGAGGAGGACCTCCAGCACCCGGGCGAGGCTGGGGCGGCCCACCGTGGGGATGACGACCGCGTACCCGGGGCCGCTCACCGCTGACCCGCCCGGGCGTGGCGGCGCACCAGGAAGGGACCGATCGCGAGGATGTCCACCGGCGCCGACCCGAAGCACTCCAAGGCGTCGCGCGGCGAGTCGACCATGGGCCGCCCCGCCGTGTTGAGGCTCGTGTTGACCAGGACGGGGAGGCCGCTGCGCTCCTCGAAGCGGTCCAGCAGCCGCGCGGTGAGCGGGTCGTCCCCGGGCGAGACCGTCTGGACCCTGGCTGTGCCGTCCACGTGGACCACCGCCGGCAGGCGCTCGCGCCAGGAGGGCTCCACCTCGTGGACGAAGAGCATGTAGGGGCTCGGCAGGGGGCCTCCGGAGAAGATCTCCCCCGCCCTGTGCTCGGCCACCATGGGCGCCACGGGCCGGAACTGCTCGCGCCCCTTGACGTTGTTGAGCCGTTCGAGGTTGCCGGCGTTGAGCGGGTTGGCGAGCAGGGACCGGTGGCCCAGGGCCCGCGGGCCGTACTCCGACCCTCCCTGGAACCAGGCGACCAGGGCGTCGGCGTCCAGTTCCGCGGCGACGGCGTCGGCGAGGTCGGCGGGGCGCTCGAACTCGACGTCGGCCTCGTCGAGCAGGGCCCGCAGCTCCTCCTCGTCCCAGGAGCGGCCCAGTTCGGCCCCGGGCATGGGCTCGACCGCCTCGCCCTCCAGCGAGGCCAGGTGCATCGCCCCGCCCAGGGCGGTGCCCGCGTCCCCGGCGGCGGGCTGGACCCACACGCTGTCGAAGGGCCCTTCGGCGGCGATGCGGCTGTTGGCGACACAGTTGAGCGCGACGCCCCCGGCCATGGTCAGGTGCCTCTTCCCCGTCCGCAGGTGCAGCCAGCCGAGGACGCCGAGCAGCGCCTCCTCCATGGCGGCCTGGACGCTCGCGGCCAGGTCCGCGTGCTCCCGGGTGGGTCGCTCGCCCTTCCGGCAGGGCTCGGTGAGGGACTTCCAGTCCACGCCCGACGCCCGGACCAGCCCCTCCCCCTCGTAGCCGATGCGTTCGCGCACGCGGTCGAGCATGGTCGGCGAACCGTAGGAGGCCAGGGCCATGACCTTGTACTCGTCACTGGAGCGGTGGAACCCCAGGTGCTCGGTGAGTTCCTCGTAGACCAGTCCGAGGGACTCCGGCAGGGGCTGGCGCGCCAGGACCTCCAGGCGCCCGTCCGTGTAGGCGCCGGCCAGGTGCGAGGTCGCCTCGCCCCGGCCGTCCGCCACGAACACCGCGCAGTCCCCGCCCCCCGCCCCGGGCGGGGCGGCGAGCCCGGCGGAGGCGGCGTGGGCCACGTGGTGGGGGACGTACACCACCTTCGCCGGGTCCAGGCCGGGCAGCTCCGAGGCCAGGAAGTGGGGCGCGCGTTCGACGTAGAACAGCCGCAGCTGCTCCCAGGCCACGTCCTGGCCCGGCCCGGAGGGGTCGGCCAGGGCCGGGTCGTAGGAGTAGGAGACCGCGTCCAGGTCGGCGGGGCGCAGGCCCGCCCGCTCCAGGCACCACCGCATCGACGCCGACGGCAGCTCCCAGGCGGAGAAGGGGACGGCCTCCTTGCCGTGCTTGCGCCGTGAGAACCTCTCCTCCTCCGCGGCGGCGACGGTCCGCCCGTCCACGACGAGCGCGGCGGCCGGGTCGTGGAACACGGCGTTGACCCCGAGAATGCGCATGCGACCGCTCCCTCCGAGACTGGGGTGTGATGGCGAACGCACCCTTCCGACTACCGAAGGCGGTCACCGGTAAACATGGCCCCGGAGCGGTTCCGCGCCCGGTCGGCTCCGCAACCGCGCGGGCACAGCGCCTCCGGTCCGCCATGTTTGTTCTCGCGCCGACGGGTTAGTGGCGGTGCAGGTCGGACGGCACGGGTGCGCGGACGTGAGGAGGCGGGGCCGTGGTGGGACCCATGGGCGGGAGGGTCGACGGGCAGCCCCGCGGGGGCGTCTGCGGGCGGGCCCCGCGCGTGGAGCGGGGACCCGCTCCCGGCCGGCGCCGCGCGCTCCCCCGTCCGGGCGGCCCCCGGTGAACGGGCCCCCGCCCGGGCGGGAGAAGGCGGACGGGCGCGGCCCCGTGCTGCTGGCGCTGAGGGCGCTCGGCCTGGGCGACTTCGCCACCGCCGTGCCCGCGCTCCGCGCGCTGGAGCGGACCGCCCCCTCCTGGCGCCGTGTTCTGGCCGGCCCGCCGTGGTACCGCGACCTGCTCGACCTGGCCGGGCTGTCATGGGAGGTCCTGCCGACGCGGCCTCTGGCCGTGCCCGACCGGGGCTCCGCGTCCCCGCCGGACCTGGCGGTGAACCTGCACGGGCGCGGCCCCGAGAGCACGACCGCCCTGGCCGCCCTCTCACCGCGTGTGTTGTGGGCCTTCGGGCGCCGCACGGCAGCCGGCCGGGAAGGCCCCGCCTGGCCGTCCGGCGTCCACGACGCGGAGGTCTGGTGCCGTCTCCTGCGGGAGCACGGGACGGCCGCCGACCCCACCGATCTGCGGTGGCCCCGCCCCGTGCCGACGGTGTGCCGACCGGACACGGTGATCGTGCACCCGGGGGCGGCGGCGCCGTCCCGCCGCTGGCCCGTGGACCGTTTCGCGCGGGTCGCCCGGCGCCTGGCCGGCTCCGGACGGCGGGTGGTGGTGACGGGTTCGCGGCAGGAGCGCTCCCGCGCGGAGGCGGTGGCGGCGGAGGCGGGGCTCGGCCCCGGGTCGGTCCTGGCCGGCCGCACCGGTCTCGTCGGGCTGGCGCGGCTGGTGGCCGGGGCCGGGCTGCTCGTGTGCGGGGACACGGGCGTCGGGCACCTGGCGACCGCCTACGCGACCCCGTCGGTCCGCCTCTTCGGTCCGGTCTCCCCGGAGCTGTGGGGGCCGCTCGTCGACCGGGACTCCCACCGCTGCCTGTGGGCGGGGCGCCGCGGGGACCCCCACTCCGAGCACCTCGACCCGGGCCTGGAGTCCATCGGTGTGGAGGAGGTGCTGGCCGCCTGCGCCGCCGTGCTCGGCGTCCCCGCGCCGTCCCCCGTGCCCGGGGAGGGGCCGGGCCCGTGGCGCACGGTGCCGCCCCCCGGTCCGCGTCAGGGCGCGGGGTAGGGGTTCTCGCTCAGGATCCGTGCCAGGTGGGCCGCGTTGCGGGCCAGGGTGGCCGTCGTGGAGGCGACCGCCTCCGGGGTCTGCTCCAGGTCCTTGTAGTCCTTGGGGTTCATGGCCTCGTTGTTCCAGTAGGTGCCGCCCTGGGCCGGGATGGTGAAACCCGTGTCCCCCAGGGCCTGGAACAGGTCCGCGGTGATCTTGTGCGCGCCGTCCTCGTTGCCGACGACCGCCGTCACGGCGACCTTGCCGAACATGGACGGCCGCCCCTGCTCGTCGGTCTCGCCCAGTTCGGCGTCGAGCCGCTCCAGGACCCGCTGGGCGACGCTGGACATGTGGCCGACCCACGTCGGCGTCGACACCACGAGGATGTCCGCGGCCAGGATGCGCCGCCGGATGTCCGGCCAGGCGTCGCCCGGCCCCATGTCGGTCTCCACGCCGGGGCGGACGTCGTGGTCCACGACCCTGACGAGGTCCCCGGCGACGCCGTGGTCGGCCAGGGCGTCGAGAACCTGCCGCGCCATCAGTTCGCTGCTCGACGGGGCGGGCGACGGTTTGAGGCTGCACACGAGAGCCAATGCGTTCATGGGGACCATGCTGGGCGAGTCCCGGGGCCGGCACACGCAGGCGCGCGGGGCGGATCCGCCCCGGGTGGGGCCCGGCGGTCCGCTCGTCCCGGGACTCCGGGGGATCCGCGCCGCCGGGGCGGATCCCCCGGGACCGGAGCCGCGCCCCCGCCGTCAGCGCCCCCCGGACAGGGCCCTGTCGACCGCCCGGGCCACCTGCTCGGCAGCCCTCTCCGGGCGGTGGGAGGAGTCCCAGAGTCCGTGGGCGCGGTCGGCCATGGCACGGGCGGCGGCACGGTCGGAGAGCAGCCGCACGCACTCGTCGGCCATCGCCTCCGTGGTGTCGGCGATCCCGCAGTGCTCGCCGGCCCGGACCTCCAGCCCCTCCGCTCCCACGGTGGTGGAGACCACCGGCACCCGGTGCGCGAAGGCCTCCAGGATCTTGATGCGCGTGCCACCGGCCACGCGCAGGGGCGCGACCACCAGATCCGCCTGGCGGAGGCAGGGCGCCATGCTGGGGACGGTGCCCGTGACCTCGACCCCCGGGGACCGGCCGAGTTCGTCGATGCGCGGCGAGGACTGGCCGGCGAGCAGCACGCGCAGGTCCGGGAACCTCTCACGGACCAGGGGCGCGATCCCCTCCACCAGCCATGCGGCCGCGTCGGCGTTGGGACCGTAGGACAGGACCCCCTGGAAGAGGAGGGTGGGCCTCCCCGTGTCCCTCTCCTGCGCCGTTTGCGCCCCGCCGTCCGCACCGTCCCCGAAGGGAGGTGTGTACGTGTTGGGGACCACGAGCGAGTTCGGGAAGCCGGAGCGCAGGAGGTCGCCCCGTCCCGAGTAGACGAGCACGTCCGCGCCCCGCGCCGCCTGGCGGTGGATACGCCGCCAGCGCGCGATGACCCGGTGCGTGTCCAGTCTGCGGACCGGGGTGAGCTCCATGCCCCGGTCCGCCTTGCCGATGGAGAGCCAGCGGGCCAGCAGCACGTCCCTCAGGTCGTCCACGTCGATGACGGAGGGCGCGGAGACCAGGCCGCGGGTCATCAGCCAGACGTGTTCGCGCATGTACCAGACGAGGTCGTACCGGGTACCCGCCAACCAGCCGGGCGCCTTCTCCAGGACGGCCTTGCGCGTCTTGCCGATCTGCGCGGCGAGGGTGCCCCTGAGGAACTCGGCGACCCGGCGCGCCGGCGACCTCTCCTCGTCCATCGGGGAGAACTCCTGCGGCACGGTGAGCACGCGGTCGAAGACGGAGTCCGCGGGCGGGTCCTCGTGCTTCCCGTCGAGCGGCAGCACCAGCAGGTCGACGGTGCCGAGCCCGGCGAGGGCTCCGGCGATCACCTTGGTCCGCATGGCCCCGCCGAAGGGGTCCCAGGGTCTGATCCCGCTCACCAACAGAATCCGCAACGCCATCCGCCCTCCGCTCCTCCTCCGGCCACCGCCCATCCTCCCCCCGCCCGGGCACGATCCGTCGGCAGCGGGGGCGGGCCGGCCGGCGCGGTTGGCCGGCCGGGGGCGGAGCGTGCGGGGCCCCGGTCACGCGACGACCACGGGGAACACGGCGCCCGCCCCACCCCTGGTGTCCGGCCGCCGGTCCCCGGCCCCGCGGCCGGACGCCCTGCCCCTGGCCGGATGTGGCCAGGGTTTCTTCTGTTCACCCTGGGATGGAAGCGCTCCCACGTCAAGCGGGCCCGGCCGGTCCGCACGGGCCCCGACCACGGTCCTCCACCGGAGCCGGACCCCGGACACACGGTGAGCCGTGGCCTACGATCTGGAGCCGTCGGCCGGAAGAGACCTGCCGCGCGCCCCGCAGATCCGACGGGCAGGAGCACGCCATCCCGACCAGGCCCCCGCACCCGTCGACCCGACGCGGCGCCCCCTCCCGCGGGCACGGCTTCGCCGCCTTCCGCCCGGCCCCGGACCGACCGGATTCCCCCTCGCCGTCCCGTCGCCCCCGCACGTCCACGCGCGCCGTCCCGCGGATCCGACCACGCCCGTGCCGCATGCCGACCTGGAGCCGCCCATGAGCAGTGGGAACCGAGAGCACGCACCCCCCTCCCGCACGTCCTCACGGGCCGGAACCCGGGACCGGCGTCCGGGCGTGGAACGCTGGTGGGAGGAGGCCGTCCTGGCCCGCGTCCGCGTCATCCGGGCGATCCCCTCGACCGGCCCGGCCCTGGCCTCGGCACTGCTCCTGGTCAACGTGGTCCTGGGCCTGCTGCCCGTCGCGTTCGTCGTGGCCACCTCGGTCGTGATCGGCCAGGTGCCCGCGGCGGTGGCGGCGGGGGTGGGGTCGCAGGCATGGTCCTCGCTCGTGCGGACCTTCCTGGCCGCCGCCGCGCTCTTCGCCCTCCAGACCCTCCTCACCCCCGTGCAGCAGATGCTGGGCGAGCTGATGACCCGGCGGATGGACGGCCTCCTGCAGCAGCGCCTCATCCGGGCGTCGCTGCGGAGTACCGGCATCGGTCCGCTGGAGGACCCGGCCGTGCTCGACTCCCTGGACGAGGTGAACCGCTGGTTCGAGGCCCGGGCGCACACCCCGGGCAGCGCTTGCGCCGGGATGCTGGCGCTCGTGGCCCGCTACGTGCGCCTCGTCGCCCTGGCCGTCCTCCTGGGGGTCGTGGCCTCCTGGGCGACGGCGGCGGCGCTCCTGCTGGCGGTGCTGGTCTTCCGGACGGGCCAGCGCGGCGGCCTGAGGGTGCTGTCCCGGGTGTACGACACCGGGGTGGGCGCGGTGCTGCGCCGCGCGAACCACCTGCGCGGTGTGGCCATGGGCGCCCGCGACGCCAAGGAGCTCCGGGTGTTCGGGCTCACCTCCTGGTTCGCCGACCGCTACGTCGACGAGCACACGAGGGCGCACGACCGCGTGTCCCGGGCCAGGCGCCGGGTGTTCCTCGTCCCGTACCTGGGCTACACCGCCCTGGGACTGCTCGCGGTCTGCTCCGTCCTGGCCCTGCTCGCCTCCGGCGCCGCGCAGGGAACCGTCTCGCTCACCGGGCTCGCGCTGGCGCTGCAGGCGACCGCCGCGATGGTGACGTGCGGCGCCGACTACCCGGAGGCCGACCTCCAGACGTCCCTGGGCATGCGGGCCTGGCAGTCCCTGGCCACCCTGGAGGAGCGCATGTCGCGGGCCGGGGGGCAGGCGCCGCCCCCGGAGGCCGCGGACGCCGGGGAGGAACCCGCCACCGGCCCCGCGCCGGCGTCGGTGGAGCTGAGATCCGTGCGCTTCTCCTACCCCGGCGCGGGAGGGCCGGTCCTCGACGGCCTGGACCTGTCCCTGGCCCCCGGCCGGTGCACCGCCGTCGTCGGCGTCAACGGGGCCGGCAAGACCACGCTGGTCAAACTGCTCACACGGCTCCACGAGCCCGACGCGGGCGACATCGTGGTGGACGGACGCGATGTCCGCCGGATGCCGGTCGCACTGTGGCGGCGGCAGGTGAGCGTCGTGTTCCAGGACTTCGTGCGCTACGAGTTCTCCGCCGCGGACAACATCGCCTGCGGGGCGGTCCACCTCCCGGTCGACCGGGAGGGGGTGCGCGACGCCGCGCGGCGCGCGGGCGTCCTCGACGCCCTGGAGGCCCTGCCGCGCGGGATCGACACCGTGCTCTCCCGCCGGTACGAGGGCGGGGCGGAGCTCTCCGGCGGGCAGTGGCAGCGCGTCGCCATCGCCCGGTCCCTCTACGCCCTCGACGCCGGCGCGAGGCTGCTGGTCCTGGACGAGCCGACCTCGGCCCTGGACGTGCGCGCGGAGGCGGCCTTCTTCGACTCCTTCGTCGCGTTGACCGCGGGGGTCACCTCGGTCCTGATCAGCCACCGGTTCTCCAGTGTCCGCCGGGCGGACGGGATCGTCGTGGTGGAGGGCGGGCGCGTGGTCGAACAGGGCACGCACGAGGAGCTCATGGCCCTGGGGGGCCGCTACGCGCGCATGTTCCGGATCCAGGCCGAGCGGTTCGACCTCGCCGACCGCGGTGAGGGAGGGGGCGGGACCCGATGAGGGACACCTTCCGGGCCGTGTGGGAGCTCACCCGGCTCTCGTGGTCCGCCGACCGGGCGCGGTTGCTGGGAGCGGCGGCGCTGATGCTCGCCGCCGCGGTGGCCCAGCCCCTCACTGCGCTCGCCCTGGGGACGCTCACCGACGCCGCCGTGGCCGGCGAGGCGGTCCGGGCCGGGTGGACGGGCGCCCTGGCGGGCCTGCTGACGATCGTCGCGTTCGTCGGCGCCCACTTCGCCCACGTCCTGTACCTGGAGCTGGGCGACAAGGCCTTCCTGCGGCTGGACAGGGAGCTGATCGGCCTGTCGAACGGCTCCGAGGGGCTGGAGCACCACGAACGCCCGGAGTACGCCGACCGGATCACGGTCCTGCGCCAGGAGCTGAGCAGGGTCTCCACCAGCGGGATGACCGCGCTGATGTCGGGCCTGAGCCTCATGTGCGGCCTGGTGATCACCGTCGTGCTCCTGGTCGAGCTCACCCCCTGGCTCCTGCTGCTCCCCCTGGCGGCCGTGCCGCCCCTGCTGACCGGCCGGTACGCCGAGTCGCTGATGGGCGGGCGCCGGCGCCGGGCCGCGCCGCACACCCGGAGCGCACAACACGTGCTGGAGCTGACCGGGGACGCCGCGACGGCCAAGGAACTCCGTGTCCTGGGCATGCGCGACTTCGTCCGGGACAGGCACGCCGAGCACTGGCGGGCCGCCACCCGGCTGCTGTGGGGCGGGGAGGTCAGGGCCGTCCTCGTACGCATCGCCGGCCAGCTGGTCTTCGCCTCGGCCTACCTCGCCGGCACGCTGCTGGTCGTGCGGGAGGCCGTCGCCGCGGAGCGCACCGTGGGCGACGTCGTCCTGGCCGTCGTGCTCGCGGCCCAGGTCAGCCAACAGGTGTCCGGGGTGGTCGCGCTCCTCCAGGAGCTGCACCGGCTCTCCCGGACGCTGGCGGACCTGCGCTGGGTCAGAGCCCTGATCGGCCGCCGGGAGCACCGGGGCGGGCAGCCGCCGGCCGAGGTGCCTGCCCGGTTGTCCGGCGGCATCCGCTTCCGGGGGGTCGCCTTCCGGTACCCGGGCCTGAAGGGTGCGGTCCTGGACGGCGTGGACCTGTGGATACCCGCAGGGTCCGTGGTGGCCGTCGTCGGCGAGAACGGGGCCGGGAAGTCCACCCTGGTCAAGCTGCTGAGCCGGTTCTACCTCCCCACCGGGGGGACGATCGAGATCGACGGCACCGACCTGCGCCGCCTGCCGGCGGAGCGGTGGCGCGCGAGGATCACGGCGGGATTCCAGGACTTCTCCCGCTTCGAGCTGACCGCCGGGGAGACCGTCGGCGTCGGGGACCTGCCGCGCCTGGCGGACGCGGAGGCGGTCGGAGGCGCCCTGCGGCGGGCCGGGGCCGAGGCGGTGGTCGGTGACCTGCCCTCCGGATTGGACACTCCCCTGGGGCACAGCCTGCCCGGCGGGGTGCAGCTGTCGGGCGGGCAGTGGCAGAAGCTCGCGCTGGGCCGGACGATGATGCGGGAGGAGCCGCTGCTGCTGATGCTCGACGAACCGACCGCGGCACTGGACGCCCGGGCGGAGCACCAGCTCTTCAAGGGCTACGCGCGGACCGCGAGGGCGAAGGGGCTGCGGACCGGGGCCGTCACCCTCCTGGTCAGCCACCGCTTCTCGACCGTGCGCACGGCCGACCTGATCCTCGTCCTGGCGGACGGGCGGATCGCGGAGTCCGGGAGCCACGACGACCTGATGGCGAGGAGGGGGCTGTACTCGGAGCTGTACCGGCTGCAGGCCGAGCAGTACCGCCAGGACCCGTCCCCCGGGACGCCGGGGCCCGGCGGGTTCCGGCGGCCGGGGCGGTGACCGCGTCCTCCCCGCGCCGGCGCCGGCGCCCCGCCGTACTGGGTGTACCGCGCGGCAGCGGACCACCGTGATGTGCCACGACCACACCGTCGTCCCCGGGCCCGGGGACGTGCTTCCTTCCACCCATCGGAGGCCCTCGATGTCCGGCATCCACCTCTCCTGCGCGATCATGGCGCACCCGAAACGCTCCCGGGCGGCCCACCGCCTGGCGGCCTCCCTCCCGGAGCTCTCCCCCCGGGTCGTCCTCGACCCGGAACCGGACGGACCGCCGGCGACCCTGCGGACGGCACGCGCCGCCTGGGCGGCGGTACCGCCGGAGGCCACCCACCACCTGGTGCTCCAGGACGACGCCGTACCGGTGACCGGTACGGCGGACACCCTGGCCCGGGTCCTGTCCGCCCACCCGGACCTTCCCGTCGCCCTGTTCTGCGAGTGGGGGTCGGGGACGGGGTCGATGGCGCGGTGGGCGTCGATGGGCGGGTTCGGCCTCGCTGAATGCGTCGACGCCTTCGTGCCCACCGTCGGCCTGGCACTGCCCGCGGCGACGGCCTCCGCCCTGGTCAGGACGATCGACTCCCACGATCCGGCCGAACACGACGACGAGGTGGTCGCCCGGTTCCTGGAGGACGAGGGGCGGAGCGCGTTCGTCACGGTGCCCAACCTGGTCCAGCACGACGGCGACACGAGCCTGGTGGGCAACGACCACGCGATGGGCGCCCGGCGGTCCGCCCTGCTCGCGCGCCCCGGGGAGGCCGTGGCCGGGGGCGTCCTGCACGCGCCCGGGCTGGTGCCGTTCGTGAGCTGGCGCCGTGCCCGCGCCGCGGCGATCCGCTGGGACACCGCGGCGCACCGCTACGAGAGCCACATGGCCCTGATGCGGGAGGAGCTGCGGCAGGCGGGGGTCGGGCACGCGGACCTGTGCGGGGCGCTGGACCGGTGGGCGGACTCCCCCACGGGCCGCACGCTGGAGGGGGCGCTGGGCTACGGCCTGCTCCACGAACTGTGGACGGTGGCCGCGGCCCTCGCCGTGTTCGCGCCGTTCCCCCTCGGGGCTCCGGCGTCCCCTCCGTCCCCGGACGTGACGAGGGCGCTGGCGTCCCTCGGCCCGGGAGGGCTGCGCACCGTCACCCCCGACGCGGCCCAGGACCCTGGGACGGTCGAGGCCCTCGGAGCGCTGGCGGCCGCGGGCTTCGCCTTCGGAGCACGGGCGGCCGTCGGCGCCTCGGCCTCCCGTTCCTGAGCGCGGAGGCGCCCGGCTCCCCGGGACGCGCCGGCCCCGACGGGCCGGAGGCCGCCTCCGCCCACGGGTCCGGTGCATCCCCGCCCCTGGGGAGAGGCCGACCGTCGAACCGGCCCCCACCTGCGGTCCCGCACCCGGTAGCGCCCGGCCCGCGCCCTCCCGGGCGTCGGGGCCGCACCCGTGACACGAGAGGAGGGGGGCCGGGAACGTTTAGGCGTCGGGAAGTCGGCTAGGGCCCTGTGCGAGGCCGGCAAACGTGAGAGGAGCTGACCATGGCGGACAGTATCGCCGCAGTGATGAGCGAGACCGTTCACACGGTCGCACCGGAGACGACCCTGCGCCAGGCCGCCAGGATCATGCGGGACGAGGACGTGGGCGACGTCGTGGTGACCGACTCCGGGAGGATCCGCGGGGTGCTCACCGACCGGGACATCGTGGTGCGCTGCGTGGCCGACGAGGGGGACCCGGACAGGGTCACGGTCGGCCAGGTCTGCAGCGCCGAGGTCGTGACCGTTCCGCGGCAGAGCAGCCTGCGGGACGCCGTCCACGCCATGCGCACCTCCAGCGTGCGCCGCCTGCCCGTCGTCGACGGGCCGGAAGTCGTGGGCATCGTGACCATGGGCGACCTGGCCCGGGCGATCGACGAGGACTCCGCGCTGGCTGAGGTGAGCTCGGCCCCGCCCAACCGCTGACCGGACCATCACAGGAGAGAAGCCCCGCCCGGGTTGGGGAGCCCGGGCGGGGCTCGTCCGTGCCCGGCGGCCCGTCGGGGGTCTCCCGTGCCGCCGGCGGCGGGCTGCTCCGGACGGCGGGGCGGACCGGGGTCCGCACTCGCAGCGGCCGTACCGCCCGGAGCGGTTCGGGGCGCCCGTCCCCAGGTATGACAGGATCACCGCGTCCCACCCCGCTGCCGCGTGCGCCACGGACACCGCCGTCCCCCGCGTGCCCGGTCCGGCCGCTCCGCGGTCCGCGGAACACGCCGGGGACGCACCGACCCGAGAACCCGGAGACGGCATGACCCTCGACCCCTACCTCGCCGGCAGGCTGCACCACCTCGAAGGCCTCGGCGACCGCGCCATGGCGCGGTCGGACCCCGAGGCGGCGCGGTGTTTCGCCGAGTACCACCGCGACCCCGCCGAGTGGCGGATGCCCGACGTCTCGGTCGAGGACCGGACCGTCCCGGGCCCCCACGGGGAGGTCCCCGTACGGATCTACCGGCCCCGAGAGCAGAGCGGCCGCGCGCTGCTCTGGCTGCACGGCGGCGGGTTCATGGCCGGGGACCTGGACATGCCGGAGTCGCACACCGTCGGCTCGGAGCTGGCCGCCCGCGCCCGTGCCCTGGTCGTCTCCGTCGGCTACCGCCTCGCCGTGAACGGCGTCCGCTACCCGGTCCCCGTCGACGACGCGTACGCGGCGTGGACGTGGCTCGCCGGGACGGGCTGGGCGGAGGCCGGCGCCGTCTCCCTCGGAGGGGCGAGCGCGGGTTCCGCGCTCGCCCTGTCCACGGCGCTGCGGCTGCGCGACCGGGGCCTCCCCCTCCCCCGCTCGGTGCTGCTGGCCTACCCCTTCGTGCACTTCCCGACCCCGGCGCTGGACGCGGACGGCGCGGCCCGGATGGAGGTCCTGCCGCCGGTCCTGCGGTTCACCCCCGAGTCGATCGAGGCCATGGTGCGCAACTACGTGGGCCGCGTGGGCGGGCTCCCGGCCGACGCGATGCCCGGGGCCGCGGACCTGACCGGACTTCCGGCGACCAGCATCCTGCTGTCCGAGTACGACGACCTGCGGCCCTCCGGCGAACTGCTCGCCCGGCAGCTGGAGGAGTCGGGGGTCGCGCACAGGACCTACCTCGCGGCGGGAATGCCGCACGGGCACCTCAACCGCGGCCCCTCGCTGGGAGAGGTCGACCGCTCGCTCGCCTTCTTCGCCGACGCCCTCACGGACTGACCCCGTGCCGCGGGTTCCGGCGCTCCCCGCAACGCCCCGGATCTCGGGGAGTTGCGGGGAGTGCGGATTCTGGGGGAAGGCCGGGTCCTTCGAGACGCCGACCCGGGAGGACGGCAGCGGGGCTGCCCGGGCGGCCGGGACGAGCCCCACACCGCGGTCGACCGGGCGCGGAAGACCGGTGCGCGCGGCCGTGGAGACGGGCACGAACGGGCACCGGGACCGTTCCGCGTCCGGGGCCCACCTCTCCTCGACGGTGCTTGCGCCGTCGCCCCGCGGGGCGACCGGGCGCTGCGGCCCGGGTGCGGGCGTCCTCGCCGGTCAGTCCCCGGGGGCCGACGCGCGCAGGGCGGCTATGATCCAGGGCCAGGGCACCGGGTCCTCCTCCCCTCCGGGCGGTCCCCCGTTGATCACCGCCACCAGGCTCATGTACCTGCCGTGCGTGCTGTCGAACCAGGGGTCCTCCAGCGGCTCCTCCTCTTCCAGCCTGATGAGTTCGGCGAAGTACGAGGCCATCCCGTTCCGGGACGCTGCGGTGACCTGACCGCCGCCGAGCGCGGAGGCGGCGTCGGCCAGGCGGACGACCGCCTCCTGGGCGCGGGGGGAGTCCGCGGGCTCCCCGGAACGGTGGACGGCGATAATGTCCTCCATGATCGGCACCCCCGTCTCGTACATGAACTCCTGCACCGGTGAGGCGGCGAAGAGCTTCCCCGGCTCGGTCGTGTAGGTGGCCTGGAGGTAGTCGTGGACCGCTGAGCGGAACTCCCGGCCGCTGACCAGGTCGGCCAGCTCGATCCAGGCTTCGAGCTGGGCGGCGGAGGGGTCCTCCGGCAGTTGCGGCCGCAGCTGCCGCAACCGCTCGACGAACACCGGGGGCACGTCCAGGCCCGCGCCGACCTCGTTCCAGAAGTCGTCGACGAGCCGTTCGCGCTCCTCGTCGGACATCGAGACGAGTTTGTGCAGGAGCGCCGCCTGGGCGGCGGTCCCCTCCTGCCGGACCAGGGTCCTCAGAACGGCCCGCTTCGCACGCAGGCCGCGCTCCTGGCGTTCGACGAGCCCCAGGTGGGCGGTGAGGAGGTCGTGCAGGGTCTTCTCGCCGTCGAGCACCCGGCGGATGTCCTCCAGGCCGGCGTCCAGCTCGCGCAGGGTCCGGACGAGCTCCAGCCGGGCGATGGCGTGGACGTCGTAGAGCCGGTAGCCGGCCCCGGTCAGGCGTGTGGGGGCGATGACCCCGGCGTCGGAGTAGAACCGGACGGCGCTCACGCTCAGGCCGGCCCGGCGCGCGGCGTCCCCGATCGGGTACAGGTCGTTGTCGTGCATACCGCCACTATCGGGTCTCGAGCGGCTTGAGACTCAACCGCCGTGGAGCACGGATCCGCCGCGCTGTCGGCTCCTCCCCGGGGCGGGGTGGTTCCGCGCGGACCCGAACGGCCGGCCCACCACCGCCTCCGTCCCCTCGGCCCGGTCGCCCTCGCGGCTTCGGGGTCGCTCGCGCGGGCAGGTGCGGTGCGGGCTCGGCCACCGTCACTCGCCGCCGCCGTCGCCGCCGTCCCCGCCGGTGCTGCCGCCGTCTCCGAAGAGGGAGAGCGCGAACCCGACGCCGCCCGCGCCCATCGCGTAGGGGGCGAGCCAGGAGGCCGCCTCGACCGACGCGAGGAGGAACAGGACCGGGAACATGACGACGAAGAGGACGAGCCCGGCCCTGGCCACGCGGTTCCGGACGCTGCCGCCGCCACCGGGTTCCCGGCCGCCGTTCCCGCCGTCCCCGGCCCCGTCGTCCTCGGCCCCGTCGTCGCTGCCGGCAGCGACGGCGACGGAGGTGCTGCCGTCACCCGCTGCCCCCTTCCACCGCGTGCGGGTGAGCAGGACCAGCGCCGCGGTCACCGCCGCCAGGGCGGTGAGCGGGAGCAGGGCGGACGGGTCGCCGGCCGCCACCCTCCCCACCAGGGGGTAACCGATGCCGCCCGCGGTGCCCAGCGCCAGGAAGACGAGACAGCCTCTCATAGGACCTCCGAAGTAGGGGCCCATCACGGTAGGCGTTCGCGGGGCCGCCGCGGAGGGAGATGGCCCCATCCGGCCACGGGTTCGAGCGGTCGGACCCGGCGGCCGAACCCTCGGCCGGAACCGATGCTTTCAGGGGGACCCGTCGGCGACCGCGGTCGGCCGCCCGCACGGCACACGGCCGCCCCACCGGTGCGGTGGGGCGGCCGTGCGGGTGCGCCTCCGGACGGGGCGCGCGGGAGGCCGGGGTCAGCCGGCGGTGACGGGGATGACGCTGCCGGCGTACTCCTCCTCGATGAACGCCGCGGTCTCCGGCGAGGTCAGCAGCTCCACGAGGGTGGCCACGCGGGGGTCGTCGGCGTTGTCGGCGCGGGCGGCGAGGACGTTCACGTACGGGTTGCCCTCGACCTGCTCCAAAAGGATGCTGTCCTCCTCGAAGTCCAGGCCCGCCTCCTGGGCGTAGTTGTTGTTGACGATCGCGGCGTCCACGTCGTCCAGCGAGCGGGGCAGCTGCGCGGCCTCGACCTCGCGGAACTCCAGGTCCTTCGGGTTCTCCTCGATGTCGGAGAGCGAGAAGGTGGCCTCGTCGACGCCCTCGGCCAGGGTGATCAGGCCGCCCTCCTCCAGCAGCAGGAGCGCCCGGAACTCGTTGGTCGGGTCGTTGGGCAGCGCGACCTCGGCGCCGTCCTCCAGGTCCTCGACCGCGTCGACCTCGTTGGAGTAGAGGCCCAGCGGGGGCAGGTAGATCTCCTGGACGGAGACGAGGTCGGTGCCGTTGCCCTCGTTGAACTCGTCGAGGAAGGGGGCGTGCTGGTAGAGGTTGGCGTCCAGCTGCCCCTCGTCGAGGGCCGCGTTGGGGGCGATGTAGTCGGAGAACTCGACGATCTCCAGGTCCAGCCCGGCCCCGGCCGCGAGTTCCGCGTCGACGAACTCCAGGATGTCCCCGGCGGGGACCGCCGTCGCGCCGACCACGAGGGTGTCCTCGCCGGAGGCGGCTTCGGAGGCGTTCTCGGACGGGGCGCCACAGGCGGCCACCGCCAGGAGTACTGCGGTGGCGGGGACGGCGATGGCGGTGCGGCGCATGAAGGGGATCCTCACGGGTGCGGTGCGGTGGAGGAAACGGGACGGACCCGGCCCGCCACCAGAATTTCCTATTTTCCCGATCTTAATTGAGGATTACCCCCGCCGACGCCCGCCAGTGACAAACGGCACATGATGGGATCACTGGCCTGACCTGCCCGGACCGGTCGTCTCCGGGCCCGGGGCCGCGGTGGTTCGACGCCCTCGCCCCCGCGCCGGGACAGGCGCCCCGCCGACGGGCTCCGCCTTCCGGCGGGGAGGGGCCGCGGGTCGCGCGCCGCCCGCTCGCACGGGCCCCGACCTCCCAGGTTAGCGCCGTCGGCCACCGCGCTCCCCCGGCGGGGCCGGGCGCGCGCCCGCCGCCGCCCGGTCAGATCGCCTCACGGCGCTGGAGGTGGCTGAAGGCCGCCCAGCCCGGCAGCACCGGGAACCAGAAGGTCAGCAGCCGGAACAGCAGCACCGCGGGCAGCGCCACGGCCGCGGGCACGCCCGCCACGGCCGTGAGCCCGCCGATCAGCGCCGCCTCGACCGCGCCCAGGCCCCCCGGGGTGGGCGCGGCCGAGCCGATCGCGTTGCCCGCCAGGAAGACCACGGCGACCGCGACCAGGCTCACCTGCGTGCCCGGGTCGGTGAAGGCCGCCACCGAGGCGTACAGGCACAGCACGAACCCCACCGTCAGCAGCAGCGTCCCCCCGAAGCCCAGGAGCAGGGAGGACGGGCTCTGGAGCATGTCCAGCAGCCGCGGCAGCACCCCCCGCAGGTAGGGGCGGGTCCGGGAGGCGATCGCGCGGCGCATGCGGGGCGACAGCAGGACCACGGCGACCACCGCGGTCCCCGCGATGCTGATCCCCACGACGGTCGGCGAGGGGGTGAAGCCCGTCCAGTACGAGGCGCCGGTGAGGTAGGCGCACACCAGCAGCAGCGGCACGTGGACGAGGAACCCGACCAGCTGGGTGAGGCCCACGGCCGACAGCGCCAGCGCGGCGGGGGCTCCCGCCCTGGTGACGAAGCGGGTGTTGACCGCGATGGACCCGAGCCCGGCCGGGGCGGCGATCCGCACGAACGAGGCCGCGTACTGGACCATGACCGTGCGCCACCAGGGCAGAGGGACGGGCACGAACCCGACCAGGATCATCGCCGCGGCGACCATGCACACGGTGGACATGACGAAGGCGACGGCCGCCCACACCGGGTCGGCCTGGCCGATGGTGCTGAAGTCGATCCCGGTCAGCTGGTAGAGGAGCACCAGTCCGACGGCGGTCGCGACCACGACGCTGACGATCGTGCGGGGCCGCATGCGCTCCAGGCGTGCCGGTTCGGCGGGCGCCTCGGGGGCGAGCTCGGCCATGCGCTCGCGCAGCCGGCCCAGGAGCCCGCGGTGCGCGCGCAGGCCGGCGCGCAGCGGGTAGGGCAGGCCGGCCGGTTGCAGGAACGGCAGGATCGCCGCCGTGGAGGGAACCCCGAGGGAGCGCACGGCAGAGTCCACCGCGCGCTCCGCGCCGACCCTCATCGCCAGCAGGGTGACCATCGCGGCGTGGTCGAGGGAGATCCTCATCTGCGGTGCGGCCACCGTGCCCCGGTCGATGCCGGTGAACCCCGCCCTCTCCGGGGCGGTCCCCAGGACCCCGACCGCGGCCCCGCTGAGCCCGCCGTGGGCGATGCGGTGGCGGTGCAGGGTTGCGAGCCCGTTCCAGCACAGGTCGAGGACGTCGTCGGTGAGGGCGTCGTCGTCCAGGTCCTCCAGGGGCAGGGAGTCGGGGAGTTCGCGGACGAGGACGACGGTGCCGGGGCCGAGTTCGCCCACGCCCAGGACCCGGGGGACGGCGACCCCGGCGTTCCGGGCGGAGTAGCTCATCAGCGCGGCGTGCTCGGCCCGGCGGCGCACGCCGTAGAGCATCCGGGGGGCGACCGGCCCGCGCAGGAACACCAGGTCGCGCAGGCGCCGCCAGAACCCGGAGGTGTTCTCGGAGCTGAGCACGGTGACCTCGACCCGGCCGCCGTCGTCGAGCTCGGCCAGGTGGCGCGGGTTGCCCTCCCGGTCCTCGCCCGCCCGGGCGACGGCGGTCGCGGTCATGCCGAACCGTTTCAGCTCGGCGCGCAGGCGCCGGTCGTCGGCCGGGGCGGGAGCGCCCGCGCCGATGGCGTAACGGGCGAGGAAGGCGCAGGTCAGACCGACCAGGACGGTGAGCACGAGGGCGAGCAGGCTGGTGACCCCGGCCAGGAGGGCGCAGACCGCGACGACGGTGTTCCCCGCCCACAGGACGGAGCGGGTGCGCGGCAGGCCCGTGGGCATCGTGCGGATGAAGGCGAGGACCGCGGCCACGTAGCCGAGGGTGGCGCCGGTGAAGACGTCGTCGGGGGCGGGGGTGAGGGGGTTGGGGACCTGGCCGGGGCTGATCAGGGTGGCCAGGACGGCGTTGATGAGGGAGGCGAGGACGTAGGCGGCGACGCCCGAGGCCATGGCGCGCGCGAGGTCCCCGGGCCTTCCCGTGAACAGGGTGCGCAGGACGACGTAGCAGACCAGGACGATGATCACCAGGTTCGCGCCCACCGCGACGAGCAGGAGCAGGCCGGAGGGCATGATCGCCCGGAGCCGGTCGGGGTCGGCCGCGTCGCCGCTGTCGGTGGCCACGCGGACGGCGAGCATGATCGCCGCCACCAGCAGCAGGCCTGCCGTTCCCAGGAGGAGGTCGACGGGTCTGCGCGGTGTGCGCGCGGTGCTGGGGTCCGGGGCGGGGGCGTCCGGGGCGGTTCGGGTCGTCACGGGTCCAAGCCTGCCCGACTCCCGGGGATTCGGATGCCAGGGGCGGGGGCGTTTCCTGCGTCCGGTCGGGGTGCGCCCCGGTCGGCGTCAGTCCCCGGGAAGCCGGTACAGCTGCCCCAGTCCGATCGGGGGCGCCGGGGGCAGCTCCCCGGAGCCGCCCCCGCTCTCGAAGGACCGGAGCAGGTGGGCGACCAGGCGCTTCGAGGCCGCCCGGGTCGTCTCCGGGTCGGACGTGGCGACGCCGCCGTTGGCCAGGAGCACCAGGACGAGGTCCTCCCGGGCGAAGTCGGCGCGCAGCCGTCCCGACCCCTTGGCCCTGCGGACCAGCTCGTCCAGGCCGTGTTCGACGTGGACGCGCCGCTCGTCGAAGCCGTCGGAGTCAGGGAAGGCCGCGAGGAAGGCCTCGGTGAAGCCCTTGTCGGCCGCCTGCATGGCGCACACCTCCGTGAGCACCGTGCAGAAGGCGCGCCAGGGGTCGGGGTCGGCGAGGGCCTCGTCGACCAGCCCGGCGCACTCCGCCATCTCGTCGGCGAAGACCTCGGCGACCAGGGCCTCCCTGGTCGGGAAGCGGCGGTAGAGGGTCGCCGGCCCCACCCCCGCCCGGCGCGCGATCGCGACCATCGGCACGTCGATCCCGCGCTCGGCGAACGCCGCCCGGGCGGCCTCCAGGATGCGCCGGCGGTTGTGCCGGGCGTCGGACCTCAGGGCCCGGCCCGCGATCGGGGGTTCGCGCACGGCGGGCGGGCCCGCCCCCGACGGGTTCTCCGCGGCGCGGGCGGCGCCGCCGGGCTCCATCCGAGAGGTTCGCTCTGCCATGCCTCTCACTTTACGGCAAACGGATGAGGCTGTCCGTTTAGCGCGCTAGCGTGGAGAGAAAGCGGACGACCCTGTCCACATAATGCGGGGAGCGTGTCCTCCGCACGTCCGAAGGAGTGGGTCATGGGATCGGCGAACCTGATGAGAGCGGCGCTGTACGACGGGTACGGCCCCCCGGAGGTCCTGTACGAGGGCCGGGTCCCGGCACCGACCGCCGGCCCCGGGCAGCTGCTCGTGCGGGTCCACGCCGTCAGTGTGAACGGCGGAGAACTGCTGCTGCGCTCGGGCGGGCTCCGCTGGGTGGCGGGCCGCTCCTTCCCCAAGAGGGTCGGCATGGACTTCACCGGCGAGGTCGCGGAGACCGGGCCGGGCGCCACCGGCTACCGGGTGGGCGACCGCGTGTGGGGCCTGCTCCCGAGAATGGGGTTCGGCAGCGCGGCGGAGTACGTGGCGGTGCCGACCCGACAGGTGTCCCTGGCGCCGGAGGGCGTCGACCTGGTCGAGGCCGCGGCCCTGCCGGTCGGCACGACCTCGATCACCGCCCTGCGCGACAAGGCCCGCCTCAGGAGCGGCGAGCGGGTGCTCGTGCGCGGGGCGAGCGGCGGCGTGGGCAACACGACGGTGCAGCTCGCGAAGGCGATGGGCGGGCGCGTCACCGGACTCGCGTCCGCGCGCAACCTGGACCTGGTCCGTGAGCTCGGCGCCGAGGAGGCCTTCGACTACGCCGCGACCCCCCTGGCCGAGCTGGGGAGGTTCGACGTCATCGTCGACAGCGCGGGCTCGGACCTGCCCGCCCTGCGGCGGCTGCTGGCGCCCGGCGGGCGCATGATCGGGCTGTCCTTCGACTCGGCGGCCATGGTGGGCTACGTCCTGGCCTCGTACGTGTTCGGCCCGCGGCGGGTGCGGTTCTTCAGCGGCCAGCCGCGGCACGCGCTGTTCGCCGACCTGACCAGGTACGTCGAGGAGGGCGCCCTGCGACCCGTGGTGGACACGGTGCACCCGCTCTCGGACGTGGCCGCCGCGCACCGGGCGCTGGAGGCCGGGGGCGTGCGGGGCAAGCACGTCGTCCGGGTGGTCTGAACACGGACGCCGCCGCGCACCGGGGGCGGCCCGGCGCGCGGCGGCGGTCGTCGCGTCCCGCTCAGGCGGGCGGGGGGAGCAGCCCGCGCCGGTAGGCGCGGACGAGGTTGCGCGGCACCAGGTGCTCGCGTCCCCCCAGGGTGACGCGCACCCGGTCCGGGGTGGCGGCCTTCCACTGGGAGCGGCGCGTGCGGGTGTTGGAGCGCGACATCCTGCGCTTGGGTACGGCCATCGGCGCTGTCCTCGTCGTCGTGGGGTGGGTCGGGCGGCGGGGCGCTCGCCCCGCCGCGGTCGGGCGTCAGCCCTTGCGCTGGTAGCGGCGCTGGAAGCGCTCCACGCGTCCTGCCGTGTCGACCACCCGGGCGTTGCCGGTGTAGAAGGGGTGGCTGGCGCTGGAGATCTCGACGTCGATCAGCGGGTAGGTGTTGCCGTCGCTCCACTCGATGGTCTTGTCGCTGGTGGCGGTGGACCTGGTGAGGATGGAGAAGTCCCCCGCGCGGTCGCGGAAGACGACGGGCCCGTAGGCGGGGTGGATTCCGGGTTTCATGCGTGCCTCCTGGCGGTGTCCTCGGCGCCGGCCCCGGTCGGGACCGGGGCGCGGCGGCTGTGCGGGCGGCCGGGCCGGGTCAGCGCTCCTCGCGGAACTCGACGTGGCGGCGGACCCGGGGGTCGTACTTGGTCAGGGTGAGCCGGTCGGGTGTGTTGCGCCGGTTCTTGCGGGTCACGTAGGTGTAGCCCGTGCCCGCCGTGGACTTGAGCTTGATGATGGGGCGGACCTCGTTGCGTGCCATGGATCACTCCTCGGGTTCTCACGCCGTATAAGCCAATGATAACCGTTTTCATTCCCGGATCGTCCGGTCGGTTCACAGCGACCGGCCGGCGGGAGGGGACGCGCGGCGGACCCGCCGCCCAGGGGAGCCTCGGCGCGCGGGGCCTTCCACCCCGTTGCGGCGGGACGCACTCGACGAACAGGACGGTTTGTGACTTTTCGTAGCGGAGAACTGCGGAGTGTCACCGGCGCGTGGTACGCAGGTTCCGTCTTCCCCTTCCCTCGGCACCCGGAGGCGTCTGTGACCGCACGCAACTTCAAGGGCCGGTTCTCGTCATGGCCGACCACGGCCTTCTTCGTCTTCTGCGGCGTCCTGTTCCTGGCCATGGTCAACGACTGAGGAGCATCCGTGATCGTCTCCGGACCCTGTCCGTACTGCAGGCGCAGGATCGGCTCACCCGCGCGCGGGCCGCGCGGGAGCCGCCGTCTCGGCGAGGGGGTGGAGGGGCGGGCCCGGTCGGCGCAGGGGCCCGCCCCCGGGCCACCGCACCGTACCGACCCCCGGGAGACAGGAGCCCGGGGCACGACACGGCGCCAGGAGGGGGGACCCTCCCCCCGGACAGGGGGGAGGACTCCGCCGCGTTCGCGCCCCTGAAACGCCCCGGCGGGCGCGACCGGCCGCGCCCGCCGGCTCCGGCCGCCCTCCGCCCCCGTCAGGGGCGGGTCAGCCCCCCTCCACGGCTCCGCGCCGCACCGGGCGCCAGTACTGCCGTTTCCCCTCCTCGCGCACGACCACGCCGAGCCGGGCGAGCTCGCCGCGCAGCTCCGCGCAGTCCTCCGCGTCCCCGGACTCCAGCGCGGCCCGGCGCGCCCTCAGGACCGCCTGCGCGTGCTGCTCGAGGCCGGGCATCCCGTCCACCCAGCGCTGGAACTCGTCCGCGTGCGGGTCGTCGTCGCACCACCGGTAGCCGTGCGCCTCGAAGGCCGCGCGGAGCCGCCCGGCGCCGTGGTCGGTGCGCTCCCGGGCGGCCTCGGCGCTGTCCGGGGCGAGGACGACCAGGTCCTTGCCGTCCAGGAAGACCGTGCCGACCCGGTCGCGCCCGACCTCCGCCCCCTTCCCCCCGCGGGTGATCCGCACGCCCCCGTCGCCGACCTCCACCACGACCATGTCGCCGTAGGACAGCAGCGCCAGCAGTGCGCCGGCCCCCAGGCCGACGGCGGCCAGGACCGCGGTGAGGACGGGACCGGCCAGTCCGGCGAGGAGGTCGACCTGCTCGCGCCCCGGCACCACGGGAAGGGCGTGGACCCACTCCGGGAGCGCCGCCAGCCACCCGGGGACCATGGACAGGACCCAGCCCGCCGCCGTTCCGAGGAGGGGGAAGCACGTCCACAGCAGCACGTGGGCCACCGCCCCGTCGCGGACCACGGTCGGTCGGTTCGTCGCCTGCTCGGCCCTGCTCATGACGCCTTCTCTCGGGTTCGGTCGACGACGGCTCGCCCGTCGCGCGGTACCGGCGCGACCCGGCGCGGCGCGCCGGGGTCGGTCGGCGGATCCCCTCGCACGGCGAGGAGGTCGGCGGCGCGGCCGGGTTCGACCGCGCCGACGCGGCCCCGCGGGACCAGGACGGCGCGGTCCCGGCGCGGCGTGAGCGAGGCGCCCACGGGCGCCGTCGCTCCGGGGAGGGCGGGTACGCGGTCGTTCTCCACGGGCCCCGAGCTCCTCTCTCCCGGTGTTCGCCATGGTCCTAGTTGAGCATATAGGATTCTATACATGCAACCAGTCGACAGGACGGACGAGGACCGGTCCTTCATCGAGGACGCCCGACGCAGGCAGATCGTCACGGCGGCGATCGCCGCCATCGCCGAGGAGGGGTACTCACGCGCCTCCTTCGTGCGCATCGCCGCCCGGGCCTCGATCAGCCCGGGGCTGATCACGTACCACTTCAAGACCAAGGAGAACCTGATCAGAGAGGTCCTCGGCCACATCGACGCCCGGCTGGACCGCGCGATGGAAGGCGGACCCGAGCCCCTGGAGGGCTTCGAGGACGGCCTGCGCCGGATCGTCACCGGCCACGTCACGTACTGCGCGAGCCACCCCCAGGAGATGGTCGCGCGCCGGGAGGTGCTCTCCGCCGCGCTCCCGCCCGCGCTCCAGGAGCACGTCGCCCGGGGGAACGAGGCGGGCCGGGCCGAGCTGGTCGGCTTCCTCGCCGAGGGGCAGCGCCACGGGGAGTTCCGCCCCTTCGACCCCGAGGTCTTCACCGACGCCCTGTTCGCCGCGCTCGGCTCCGCCCCGCGGTCCGTGGCGCTGCGCCCCACGGAGGAGCACGCGGCCTACGCCCGCGAGATGGCGGACCTGTTCGCCGAGGCGGCCACCGGGCGGGGGTGAGCCGCAACGGCGGAGGCGCCGGGGGGGGGTCCCCCCCGGCGCCTCCGCGTCCTGCCGTTCCGCCCGCCGGCGGCCCGTCCCTGCCGGGACGGGCTCAGGCGGCCTCGCCCTTGGCGCGCTTCTCCACGCGCTCCGCGCGCAGGCGGCGGGCCTCGTCCGGGTCCAGCACGGGCGCCGCCGTGAGCAGCTGGCGCGTGTAGTCGCTCTGCGGGTTCTCGTACACCGAGTCGCTGTCACCGGACTCGACGACCTCGCCGGCGCGCATGACGGCGACGCGGTCGCTGACCTGGCGCACCACCGCCAGGTCGTGCGCCACGAAGATGTACGTCAACCCGAAGTCGTCCTGCAGCTCCGACAGCAGCCGCAGCACCTGGTCCTGCGTCGACACGTCCAGCGCCGACACCGGCTCGTCGCAGATGATCAGCTTCGGCTTGAGGATCAGCGCCCGCGCGATCGCGATCCGCTGGCGCTGACCGCCCGAGAACGCGTGCGGGAACCGGTTGTAGTGGTTGGGCTCCAGCCCCACCCGCTCCAACAGCTCCTGCACCTGCCGCCGGATCTTCTTGCCGTCCTTCTCCCCCTGCACCCGCAGCGCCGTGCCGATCGCGTCCCCCACCGTCAGACGCGGGTTGAGCGAGGAGTACGGGTTCTGGAACACCATCTGCACATCACGGCGCAGCGGACGCAGCGCCCGCTCCGACATGTGCGTGATGTCGCGCCCCTCGAACTCCACCCGGCCCCGGGTGGGCTCCAGCAGACGCATCACCATCCGCGACAGCGTGCTCTTGCCCGACCCCGACTCCCCCACGATCCCCAGCGTCTCCCCCTGGCGCAGATCGAAGGACACCCCCTTGACCGCCCAGAAGTCCGTGGCCTTGCCCCACGTGCCGCCGCGCACCTTGAACCGCTGCGCCACGTCCTCGACCCGCAGCAGCGGCTCTCCGGCGTTGTCGCCGGCGCCGCTCACGGGCGGGACGAAGGCCTTGAACTCGCCGGGCTCGGTGACCGCGCCCTCGCGCTGCTCCTTCTCGATCCGGTCCGCGCGGTCCTGGGCGCGCCGCTGGGCGCGGGAGACCTCCACGCGCGGCACCGCGGCCAGGAGCCCCTGGGTGTAGGGGTGTTCGGGGGCGGACAGGACCCGGCGCACGTCGCCGCGCTCCACGGCCACGCCGTGGCGCATGACCACGACCTCGTCCACCGACCCGGCCACCACGGCCAGGTCGTGGGAGACCAGGATCAGACCCATGTTCAGATCGCGGCGCAGCTCGTCCAGCAGGTCCAGGATGCGCGCCTGCACCGTCACGTCCAGCGCCGTGGTCGGCTCGTCCGCCAGCAGCACCTTGGGATCGCACATCAGCCCCATCGCGATGACCACGCGCTGGCGCATGCCGCCCGAGAACTCGTGCGGGTAGGAGTTGATCCGCTTGGCCGGGTCGGGGATGCCCACCCGGTCCAGGGACTCGACCGCCCGCTTGAGCGCGTCGGCCTTGGAGGCCTTGGGGTTGTGGATCCGGTAGGCCTCGACGAGCTGGTTGCCGATCGTGTACTGCGGGTGCAGCGACTGCATCGGGTCCTGGAACACCATCGCGATGTCGTTGCCGCGCATCCGCCGCAACTGCTTGTCCGACGCCGACACCACGTCCTTGCCCGCCACCTCGATGGCCCCGCTGATCCGCGCCCGGCTCCCCCGGTGCAGACCCATCAGCGCCAGCGACGTCACGCTCTTGCCCGAGCCGGACTCGCCCACGATGCCGAGGGCGCCGCCGGCGGGCACCTCGAAGGACAACCCGTTCACCGCCTGGACGTCGCCGTCCATGGTCGGGAACACCACCCGCAGGTCGTCCACCCGGACGACGGGCTCGGTCGAGGCCATGTCACATTCCTTCATTAGAGCTGGTCTGGTCGAACGCTGTCGCGCGTTACTTCGCGATCCGCACCCGCGGGTCGACGATCGGGTACAGCAGGTCGACGATCAGGTTGCAGATGACGATGAAGACGGCTCCCAGCAGGGTCACGCCGAGCACCACGGGCAGGTCCTTGCCGATGATGGCGTCGATGGCGTAGGCGCCCACGCCGTTGAGGGAGAACACCTTCTCCGTGAGGATCGCGCCGCCGAGGACGAGGCCCAGGTCCAGGCCGAAGATCGTCACGATGGGCGTCAGGGTCGGGCGCAGCGCGTGCTTGAAGATCACGCGGCGCTCGCTGAGCCCCTTGGCGCGGGCGGTGCGGATGTAGTCCTCGCCCAGGGTCTCCAGCATCCCCGCGCGGGTCTGCCGCGCGTACTGGGCCGCGTGCAGGAACGCCAGCGTCACCCAGGGCAGGATCATGACCTGGAACCAGCCGACGGGGTCCTCCCCCAGCGGCACGTACCGCGAGACGGGGAACAGGTTCCACTCGTGGACGAGGAAGGCCAGGGCCAGCAGGCCGGTGAAGTACACGGGCATGGAGACGCCGACGAGGGCGGTCCCCATGGCCAGGCGGTCGAAGAGGCTGCCCTTCTTGACCGCGGACAGGACGCCGACGGCCACGCCGCCGATGACCCAGATGACGGCCGCGCCGAAGGCCAGCGACATCGTGACCGGCAGGCGGTCGAGCAGCTGGGGCAGCACGGGGCTGTTGGTGGTGAAGGAGTAGCCGAGGCAGGGGGCCGCGCACTCCACGGTCTCCCGACCGAAGGTGTACTCGGAACCGAAGAGCAGCGACTTCACGAAGTCGAAGAACTGCACGGCGATGGGCTGGTCGAGGCCGAGCCGGGCCACCGTGGCGTCGAGCGCCTCGGGCGTGGGCGCCTTGCCCACGTACATGGCGGCCATGCCGCGCGGGGTCACGCCCGCCCACCGGGGCAGGACGTAGAAGATACAGAAGGTCACCGCCGTGACGACGGCGAGCAGCAGCAGCCCCGCTCCGAGGCGGCGAAGAATATAGTTCAGCATCGCGGTCGGCGGCGGGGGTACCCACGGGGCCGTGGGACCCCCGCCGCGTTCACCTGCCTTCTCGTACTAGTTCAGGCCGGTTGGGGCTCTAGCCCCGGTCCACGCCGATGGCCATGAAGTCGTACATGGCGTACGACGACGTGTAGTAGACGTTGGTCAGCTCGTCCGAGCGGTAGAACATCGCGCGGTCGAAGACGACGGGCAGGATGGCCGCCTGCTCCATGACCAGGGTGTCGATCTGGGCGTAGATGTTGGCGCGCTCGTCCGGGTCCTCGGTCTTGAGGGCGTCGTCCCAGAGGCCGTTGACCTCGGGGTCGTCGAGCTCGGACGTGTTGTAGTTGCCGGTCGCCTGGATGGCGTCGCCGTCGGTGATCTTGGAGGCGAAGCCGTAGCCGGTGGCCCAGTCGGGGATCCAGCCGGAGACGCTCAGACCGATGTTGTTCTCACGGACGTAGTCCTGCGAGCCGGCGTACTGGGCGAAGAAGTCCTCGGCCGGGAAGGTCTGGATGTCGGTCTGGATGCCGACGCGCGTCAGGGACTCCTGCAGGGCCTCGGCGGTGGCGACGTCGTTGGGACGGCCGTCGCGGACGGCGATGGTGGTCGAGAAGCCCTCGTCCTCGCCGCACTCCTCGAGCTTGGCCTGCGCGGCCTCCAGGTCGCCCTTGTTGTCCGTGGACGGGTAGAGGTTCGACTCCGGGTCGGCGCCGGGGATGGTCGGCGGGAGCAGGTTGGTGGCGAGGTCGCCGCCGCTCTCACCGCCCCAGGCGCGGTGCAGGCTGTCGTGGTCGGCCGCGTACATGATCGCCTGGCGGCAGGCGACGTCCTCGATGACCGGGGTGTGGATGTTGACGTAGCGCAGGGCGCCGGAGAGCGGGTTGTCCAGGTTGGGCTGGGCCGCCTCGTCGGTGAGCAGCGTGCTCTTCATGGCCGGGCCGACGCCGGTGCCGGAGAGGTCGACGTCGATCTCGCCGTTGACCAGGCGCTGGTCGATCTCGTCCTGGTCCACGCCGATCTCGACGGTGATCTCGTCCGGCAGGGCCGGGCGGATCGGGTCGGTCTCGCCGTCCCAGTGCTCGTTGCGGGTCAGGTTGAGCGCGACGCCGGGCTGGTAGGCCCCGTCGAACTTGTACGGCCCGGAGGAGACGACGTTCTCCTTGTAGAGCGCGCCGCGGTCGCTGTCCAGCGGGACCGGGGCGGTCTGCGGCTGGGTCAGGATGTACGGGAACTCGGAGAAGGAGTCCTTGAGGTGGAAGACCAGGGTGTAGTCGTCCGGCGTCTCGACGGAGGTGAACTCCGCCATCGGGTCGTCGCTCTCGAAGACGTTGAACGGCTCCTGGTCCAGGTGCGCCTCGAAGTAGCGCGGCCCGTTGGGCAGCTCGCCGCCGTTGTAGTTCGAGCGGGCGATCGCGTACTTGATGTCCTGGGCGGTGATCTCGGAGCCGTCCTCGTACTTGAGGCCCTCCTGGATCTTGACGGTCCACTCGGTGAAGTCGTCGTTGGACTCGGGCATGCCGGTGGCCATGTCCGTGGTGAGCTCGGTGGACTCGTTGGCCGGGGCCGGGGTGAACGCCAGAAGCGTACGGGCGTAGTAGCGGGTGAAGTTCCAGCTGAACCCGTAGTAGGTGTCGCCCGGGTCGGTGGAGTCGAAGTCCGAGGAGATGGCGTAGCGCAGGGTGCCGCCGGTCTGGTCGGACGGGTTCACGATCTCCGTGGAGCCCTGGTCGTAGGTGCCGTTGGCCTGGGTGTCTCCGCCCTCGGAGCCACCACCGCCGCAAGCTGAAAGGAAGATGGACGCGGCCGCGCCCAGCGCGACGAATCCGAGGGTGCGTTTCCTCAAGGAACTGCCTCTCTTGCGAACCTGATGTGGGGATGGGATCGACCAGTGGTCGGACCCGTGCCTTGGATGGCGTGGGCTGGGCGGGGCAGCCACACCGGCCTTGGTCAGTCGGAGGTCTTGGGGTCGAAGGCGTCCCGGAGGCCGTCGCCGAAGAGGTTGAACGCCAGGACCGTGATGAAGATGGCCAGGCCCGGGAAGAGGATGTAGTACGGGGCGGACTGGGCCAGGGGGACCGCGTCGGAGAGCATCTTTCCCCAGCTCGGGGTGGGCGGGTTGATGCCCACCCCCAGGAAGCTCAGGGCCGCCTCGAAGAGGATGTTGGTCGGGATCAGCAGCGTGGAGTAGACCACGATCGGCGTGACCAGGTTGGGCAGGATCTCCCGGAAGAGGATGTGCCGGTTGCTGGCTCCCAGGCTCCTGGCCGCCTCGACGAACTCGCGCTCGCGCAGCGAGAGCGTCTGTCCGCGGACGATGCGCGCGATGTAGGGCCAGTTGAAGAACCCGATGATGAACACGATGACGCCGACGCGGAGCCCGTTGCCCTGGAGTCCGAGGACCCCGTCGGGGATGACGCCGACGAGCGCGATGGCGAAGAGCATCAGCGGGAAGGCGAGGAAGACGTCCATCGCCCGGCTGATGAGGGTGTCGACCCAGCCGCCCTTGTAGCCCGCGATGATGCCGAGGACGGTTCCGAGGGCCACGCACAGCAGCGTGGAGAGGAAGGCCACCAGCAGGGAGATCTGGGCGCCGTAGAGGATGCGGCTGAACAGGTCGCGGCCGGTCTTGGGCTCGACGCCCAGCAGGTGGTCGCCGCTGATGGCGCCCCACGGGTCGGTGTCGAAGGGGTCCGGGTTGTCGGGGTCCCTCATCGGCAGGCCCGTGTTGGGCTCGATCAGGTCCTGGTTGAACTGGGTGGGGGGGTACCCGAACCACTTGACCAGGAGGGGCGCGAGGATCGCGGCCAGGATGAGCAGTACGACGACGATCCCGGAGACCATCGCGACCTTGTCCTTGCGCAGCCGCTGCCAGGCGATCTGCCGGAGGGACCGGTTGCCCGCGTCACTGCGGCCCACGGGGGCCGTCACTGCGACGTCCACAGCGTCGGACTGCTCCGCCGACTCAGGGACATGCGAGGGCGCGCTCATCAGGCCACCACTCTCCACTCATACGCTTCTGGCCGAGGGGAACGCGCAGATCCCACACGTGAGACCTCCGGGGGTTGACCCGTCGGGTGTCTCACGGTGGGGCCGGCCGGTTCTCGACGCTGGCTGGCGTGGGCGCTGGTCCGCGCGGCGGGTGGGTGCCCCGCCTTCGCTGACTCTGGCCGCCGGGGTGCGCCGCTTCACATGAGGAGTTGGGCACATCCGGGGACCGTCACGCCCGGGCTGTTACACAGCGACAAACCTACTCGCCCTTTGAGCGCATATCGTCCAATCCCTGGCCATGTATCTAAATCGTGACAAACACTGTCAAAAAACGTATATAACAACAAATGATGACAGAGTTCGCATTCATCCGACGACCGGCCGCGAGCTGGGGCGATGTGGCACTGACGCGATCCCCAACGATACGTCCGCTTCCGTCCGCATCCGCCCCGGGAACGGGGTCCTATGGCAAGTGCTATGCCTCGGAAAGTGACGGATCGAACGCGCAGAGCGATCAGAAACCTCGCCGTTACTGCGCCGTCATCACCCCGAGAACCTGGGGATCCGCACGCTCCGTCACCGGAACCGGGCCGCCCGCCACAGGGGCGGGGTCCGACCCCGGGTCCGCCCGGCGACCGGTCCGTGGTATCGGGGCGGGAACGGGCGCAGCAGTCGGCCCCGCGCCCTGGGGAAGGGGACGCGGGGCCGGTGCGGAGGGGGCCCTACTCGATGCCGCGCTTGCGCAGGAGGGCCTCGATGTCGCCGAGGTCGGCGAGGTCGTCGTCGGCGGCCGTCTTCTTCGGGTTCTTCGGAGCCGCGCCCACCTGGCCGGCCGCCGGCCCGGCCGCCCCCGCGGCGCCCGCCCGTCCGCCGCCCCGCGCGGCCTTCGGCTCCTCGGACGCCCCGCTCCCGGACCGGGTGCCCACGCCCCGGGCCGCCATGACGCCGGAGACGACGTAGAGGACCACCGCCAGGCCCGCCAGGACCACGCCCGCCCACACGGCGGGGTTGAACAGCAGCCCCACCAGGATGCCGACGATGCTCATGACGAACTGCCAGACGGCGTTCATCAGCCCGATCAGACCGGCGGCCAGCGGGAGCAGCGACCACGCCACCCCGCGCAGGCCGTGGGCGGCGCCCTTCGCGCGCCACACGACGAAGGAGATCACCAGCCCCACGAGGGTGAGGCCGCCTCCCAGGATCACACCGGTCATCCACGTCAGGTTCTCAGGCATGGGCCCAGTCTCCCATCCGACGCCGGAGCGCACATCCGGTCGATCCCTTAGGGCTTGCCCCCGATCCGGCGCCCGTGCCGGGGCCCTTCTCCCACGTTACCCGCGTGCCGGCGGGCCGGGCGGGGGCACGGGGCACTCCGGCGGCGGCGCGGCCCTCCGCTCCCCCGGGACCGGCCAGGGTCGCGGCCCGGCGCGCGGGCTCCGGGCCCGTCGCTGACCGTCCTCCCCGGCCCGGGCCGGGGAGGACGGGCGGTCAGCGGTCGGCCACCAGCGACTCCAGCCAGTCCAGGTCCACGCCCACCAGGCTGTCCCGGAAGACCACGCCCTCGCGCGGCGGGATCTCCACGTGGTTGGGCACGGCGACCGTGACGCACCCGGCGTCGGCCGCCGAGGCCACGCCCACCGCCGAGTCCTCGAAGGCGACGCAGCGCTCGGGGTCCACGCCCAGGCGCCGGGCGGCCCTGAGGTAGGGGTCGGGGTGCGGCTTGTTGGCCTCGACCTCGTCACCGGCCACGGAGTCGTCGAAGCTGTCGATGCCGATGCCGCCGATCGCCGCCTGGATGAGCTGCCGTTCGGTGGAGGTCACCAGGACCACGGGCACACCGGCCAGCGACAGCATGTCCACCAGCTCCTTGGCCCCCGGGCGCAGCTGCGCCCCGCCCTCCAGCTTGGTCCGGAACTTCGCGTAGAGCAGGTCGGCCACCTGGCGCGGGGTGAGGTGGTCGGCTCCGGTCAGGGCGACGATGTAGCGGCCCACCGGCTCGGCGGCGTTGCCGACGTTGGCCTCGTGGTCCCTCTCGGTCCACACCCCGCCCAGCTCGGCGACCAGCTCGGCCTCGGCCTCCCCCCACAGGTGCTCGCTCTCGATGAGGGTGCCGTCCATGTCCAGCAGCACGGCCTGGAGCCGTCTCCCGGTCCCGGTCTCGGAGGTCTCACGGCTCAGCGTGCTCGGTTCACTCATGCGTTCGGCGGCGCGTCCCGGCACCCGGCCGGGCGGAGCGCCGCACTCTCCCCTCGTGTGTGATGGGTACCCCAGCCCGCCCGCGGGGCGCCCCTGCGTTCATCGTGCCGAACCGGGGGAGCCCGCGCCGTGAAGGGGACCTGTCGGCGTCCTTTCCACACTACGAACACTCGGGCGGGGGCGGGGAGAGAGCTGCCCCACAGTCCGCGCCCGGGAAAAGGGGCGCGGGGCCCCCCCCCCGGGGGGGGGGGGGGGCGCCCGGCCCGCCGCACACCAGGGATGAACACCCCCCCCGGGGGGGGGATGCCAACCCCGGCCTGGGCCCCCGCCGCCCCCCCCGGCACTACACC
>NZ_JBIWMK010000003.1:436903-606210 GCF_044766605.1 Nocardiopsis sp. NPDC101807
GGCGCCCGCGCGCGGCCCCCCCCCCCCCACCCCCCCGCGGGGGGGGGGGCGGCGCGCGCCGCCCCACAGGCCGGGCCGGGGGGGCGGGGGGGGCCCCCCCCCCCGGGGGGGGGGGGGGGGCCCCGCGTCCGGCTCAGACGTTGAAGTACGTCGCCTCCGGGTGGTGGATGACGATCGCGTCGGTGGCCTGCTCCGGCACCAGCTGGAACTCCTCCGACAGGCTCACGCCCACCCGCTCGGGCTCCAGCAGGCGCACGATCTTGGCCCGGTCCTCCAGGTCGGGGCACGCCCCGTAGCCCAGGGAGAACCGGGCGCCCCGGTAACCGAGCTTGAAGAACGCGTCCAGCTCCGCCGGGTCCTCCCCCGCGAAGCCCAGCTCGGCGCGGATCCGCGTGTGCCAGTACTCGGCGAGCGCCTCGGTGAGCTGCACCGACAGCCCGTGCAGCTCCAGGTAGTCGCGGTAGGCGTTCTTCTCGAACAGCTCCGCGGTGGCGCGGCTGATCGCCGCCCCCACGGTCACCACCTGGAAGGACACCACGTCCAGCTCCCCCGACTCCTTGGGCCGGAAGAAGTCGGACAGGCACAGGTGGCGGTCGCGGCGCTGGCGCGGGAACGTGAAGCGCGTGCGCTCCGTGACCCCGTCGTCGTCCAGGACCACCAGGTCGTCGCCCTCGCTGTAGCAGGGGTAGTGGCCGTGCACCACGGCCGCCTCCAGCAGGCCGTCCGTCTGGATGCGGTCGAGCCACATCCGCATGCGCGGGCGGCCCTCGGTCTCCACCAGCTCCTCGTAGGAGGGCCCCTCGCCGCCGCGGGCGGCCTTGAGGCCCCACTGGCCCATGAAGGTGGCCCGCTCGTCCAGGAACGCGGAGTACTCGGCCAGCGGGATGCCCTTGCTGATCCGGTCCCCCCAGAACGGCGGGGTGGGCACCGCGTTGGTGGTCGACACGTCGCTGCGCGCGGGCATCTCCTCGGGCTCGGTGACCTTGAGCCTGGCCCCCGTCTTGACGCGGCGCTGGCGCAGGGCCGGCAGCGCGGCGCCCTCCTCGCCGCGCTTGACCGCCATGAACGCGTCCATCAGGCGCAGGCCCTCGAAGGCGTCCTTGGCGTAGCGCACCTCGCCGTCGAAGGTCTCGGCCAGGTCCTGCTCCACGTAGGAGCGGGTCAGCGCCGCGCCGCCGAGGAGGACGGGGAAGCGCTCCGAGATGCCCCGGGAGTTCATCTCCTCCAGGTTCTCGCGCATGATCACCGTGGACTTGACCAGGAGCCCGGACATGCCGATGACGTCGGCACGCTCGGTCTCGGCCGCCTCCAGGATCGCCGAGACGGGCTGCTTGATGCCGATGTTGACGACGTCGTAGCCGTTGTTGGACAGGATGATGTCGACGAGGTTCTTGCCGATGTCGTGGACGTCGCCCTTGACGGTGGCCAGGACGATGCGGCCCTTGCCGTCGTCGTCGGTCTTCTCCATGTGCGGTTCGAGGAAGGCGACCGCCTTCTTCATGACCTCGGCGGACTTGAGGACGAACGGGAGCTGCATCTGGCCGGAGCCGAACAGCTCGCCGACGGTCTTCATGCCGGACAGGAGCGTCTCGTTGACGATGGTCAGGGCCGGCTTGGACCGGAGCGCCTCCTCCAGGTCGGCCTCGATGCCGGTGAGCTCCCCGTCGATGATGCGGCGCTCCAGCCGCTCCCACAGGGGCAGCGCGGCCAGCTCCTCCGCGCGGGAGGCGCGCATGGACTTGGCGTCCACGCCCTGGAACATGTCCATGAACGCGGAGAGCGGGTCGTAGTCGCCCTCGCGCCGGTCGTAGACGAGGTCGAGCGCGACCTTGCGCTGCTCCTCGGGGATCTGGTTGATCGGCACGATCTTGGAGGCGTGCACGATGGCCGAGTCGAGCCCCGCCTGGACCGCCTCGTGCAGGAACACCGAGTTCAGCACGATGCGGGCGGCCGGGTTGAGGCCGAAGGAGAGGTTGGACAGGCCCAGGGTGGTCTGCACCTCGGGGTAGCGGCGCTTGAGCTCGCGGATCGCGTCGAGCGTCTCGATGCCGTCGCGGCGCGTCTCCTCCTGCCCGGTGGTGATCGGGAAGGTGAGGCAGTCGATGACGATGTCGCCGGTGCGCAGGCCCCAGTCGCCGGTGATCTCGTCGATGAGCCGGCCGGCGACCCGGACCTTCCACTCGGCGGTGCGGGCCTGGCCCTCCTCGTCGATGCACAGGCCGACCACGGCGGCGCCGTGCTCCTTGACCAGCTCCATGATGCGGGTGAAGCGGGAGTCGGGGCCGTCGCCGTCCTCGTAGTTGACGGAGTTGACGACCGCCCGGCCGCCCAGGGACTCCAGCCCGGCCTCCAGGACGGGGGGCTCGGTGGAGTCCAGCATGATCGGCAGGGTGGAGGAGGTGGCGAAGCGGGAGGCCAGCTCGCGCATGTCGCTGACCCCGTCACGGCCCACGTAGTCGATGTTGAGGTCGAGCAGGTGGGCGCCGTCGCGGATCTGGTCGCGCGCCATCTCCACGCAGTCGTCCCAGCGGCCCTCCAGCATCGCCTCGCGGAACTTCTTGGACCCGTTGGCGTTGGTGCGCTCGCCGACCGCCAGGTAGCTGGCGTCCTGCCGGAAGGGCACGCTCTGGTAGAGCGAGGAGGCCGAGGCCTCCACGAACGGCTTGCGGTCCTTGATGCCGCGCCCCTGGACGCGCTCCACGACCTGGCGCAGGTGCTCGGGGGTGGTGCCGCAGCAGCCGCCGGCCAGGCTGAGCCCGAACTCGGAGGTGAACGTGTCGTGGGCGTCGGCCAGCTCCGCCGGGGAGAGCGGGTAGACCGCACCGTTGGCGCCCAGCTCGGGCAGGCCCGCGTTGGGCATGCAGGAGATGGGGATGCGCGAGTGGTGCGAGAGGTAGCGCAGGTGCTCGCTCATCTCGGCGGGGCCGGTGGCGCAGTTGAGGCCGATGACGTCGATGCCCAGGGGTTCGAGGGAGGTCAGCGCGGCGCCGATCTCCGATCCGAGCAGCATGGTGCCCGTGGTCTCGATGGTGACCTGGGCGATGATCGGGATGTCCTTGCCCAGGGCCTTGCGGGCGCGCTGGGCCGCCACCACGGCGGCCTTGACCTGAAGCAGGTCCTGGCAGGTCTCGATGAGGATGGCGTCGGCGCCACCGTCGATGAGGCCCCGGTGGCACTGCTCGTAGTAGTCCCTCAGGAGGGCGTAGGGGGCGTGGCCCAGGGTCGGCAGCTTGGTGCCGGGGCCCACGGAGCCGAGGACGTAGCGGGGTTGGTCGGGGGTGGAGTAGGCGTCGGCGGCCTCTCGGGCCACCCGTGCTCCGGCCTCCGCGATCTCGTAGGTCCTCTCCTCGATGCCGTACTCGGCCAGACCCGAGAAGTTGGCGGAGAAGGTGTTCGTCTCGATCGCGTCGGAACCCACGGCAAGAAAGGCGGCATGGGTGTCGCGGACGATGTCGGGACGGGTGAGGTTGAGGATGTCGTTGCAACCCTCGTGGCCCTCGAACTGGTCGAGGTCGAGATCGTGAGCCTGGAGCATGGTGCCCATAGCTCCGTCCGCCACGAGGACGCGTCGGGACAGTGCTTCACGGAAGGTGAGGCGAGCTCTCATGTTCAGCAACTCTATGTAAGAGCACCGGGGCGGCCCAGTTCTGTCCCCGTGATGCGTGGCACTGGGTCGACCCGCGGCGCGGGGCGGGTCGGGCGTCCGGGGACAGCTGCGTCCGTTTCAGTCGCTGTCCCCGAGGCTACCCCATGGGCCGTTTCAGCACGTGAGACAGGTGTCCCACCTCGTGTGCGCCGGGCCCTGCGGGCGGAGTCCGTATAACGGTTTCCCGGGTGGGGCGGCACCCCATAGGGTGGACTCCGTCCACGTGCAGGAAGGGGCCACCGATGATCAAGCTCGCCCGGGAGCTTGTCGAGCCTGTCATGGTGGCGGCGTTCGAGGGTTGGAACGACGCAGGGGAGGCCGCGAGCCTCGCCGTGGAACACCTGTCCAAGGAGTGGGGCGCGTACGAGCTGTGCGCCCTGGCGCCGGACGACTACTACGACTTCCAGGTGACGCGTCCGCGCATGTCCGTGGTGGAGGGCGTGGTCGGCGAGGTCGAGTGGCCGACGACGCGGGTCCAGGTGGCCTCTCCGCCCGGGGCCGGGCGCGACGTGGTACTGGTCACCGGCCCCGAGCCGAACATGCGGTGGCGCTCGTACGCGGCCGACCTTCTGGCGATCGCGCGGGAGCTGGGCGTCACCCGCGTGGTGATGCTGGGCTCGCTGCTGGCGGACGCCCCGCACACGCGGCCGATCCCGGTGACCGGGATGGCCACGCCGGTGGACCTGGGCACCGACCTGGGACTGGAGCCGACCACCTACTCGGGGCCGACGGGGATCCTGGGCGTCGCGCACGAGACGTTCAGCTCCGTGGGCATGGAGACGGTGTCGCTGTGGGCGGCCATCCCCCACTACGTGGCCCAGCCGCCGTGCCCGAAGGCCACCCTGGCGCTGCTCGCGTGGGTGGAGGACTTCCTGGGCGTCCAGGTCCCCCTGGGCTCGCTGCCCGAGGAGACGGTGACGTGGGAGGCCAACGTCAACGAGCTGACCGCGGAGGACGAGGACATCGCGTCCTACGTGCGCGGCCTGGAGGAGGCCAAGGACACCGCCGAGCTCCCCGAGGCCTCGGGCGACGCGATCGCCCGGGACTTCGAGCGCTACCTGCGCCGCCGCGACGACGGCTGACCTCCGGGCCGGGGCCCGCGGGCCCCGGCCCCGGTCGACCTCCGCCGGGGCCCGCCCTTGCCCGGGGCCCGGTCACACCCGCAGGCCGCGCCACTCCCCCGTGGCCAGGACCGCGGCCCAGGCCCCGGCGATGCGGGCCAGGCCGCGCCGCACCTCGTCCACGACGGCGGGGGCCAGCTGTCCCCCGGTGTCGCGGGCGGGCTCCAGCCGCACGGTGACCCGCAGGCCGTCCAGGACCTTCTGCCCCCGCGCGATCGCCTCGGTGTCCGGTTCGGCGTCCCGGTCCAGGACGGCCCGGATCCCGTCGCGCAGGGCGATGGCCTCGTCGAGGTCGGCGAGGGTGATGGGGATGGCCCCCTCGGTGGCCAGGTGGTGCCGTCGGAGGAACCGCGCGAGGTCGGCCCGGTCCGTCAGGTGACCACCGGTGGAGACGAAGTCCGCGATGAGTTCGGCGGCCGCGCTGCGCCGCGTGGGGGTAGTCATGGGGGTTATCCCACCACGCCCGGAGCCCTGATACGGGTGTTTGGCCGAGGTCGTGGCCACAGGTGGTCACCCTGCACGCGCATATCGAGACGAAGAGGAACAAATCCCCTCCGAAAGTTTCCGGAAGCGGACGGGTCCAGGCGGGCCGGCCCCGCACCCGGCGTCCGCCCCCGTGTTCAGACCCCGGCCAGGGCGCTGATCCCGACGCGGTCCTCCGGCAGGCCCAGCCCCTTGAGGTGGACCCGGAAGCCGGCGATCCTGCCCTCCCACAGGGCGTCGTTGTCGAGCAGGGCCGCCAGGTAGGCGCGCTGGACCGCGGTGAGGTCCCGGTCCGCTCCGTCCTCCCCCGCCGCGGGGAACGCCACCCGCAGGAGCGGGCCGAGGTCCTGGGCGCCGACGTGCGTGGAGGACAGCGGCACCATCGCGCGCAGCACCGGCAGCAGCCGTTCGGCGTCGCCGGGGTCCGCCCGCTCGGCGAGCGCCCGGGCCAGGGTGAAACGGACGTGGCCGGGGAAGTACGCCGGACGCCTCCCGAACCAGGCGTCCGCCGCGGCCGGGTCGGCCAGCGCGGCGGCCAGCTCGTCGGTGGCGGCCGGGTTGCCGGCCTGAGAGGGGGCCAGGGCGGCGCAGGCACGGATCGCCGGGTCGGCGTGGGCGAGGAACTCGGTGGTGTCCCGCCCGGCCTGTCCCAGAGCGAGGACGATCACCGCGCCCTCGTCGCGGGACTCGGCCATGTCGGCCGCGCCGGACAGGTCCGGGTCGAACCCTCCCAGGCGGGCGGCGGCCGTCGCGGCCTCCACCGCGTGCATACGCGTCGCCGGATCGGGGTGGGTGAGGTGGGGGTGGACCGCCTCGTACAGGACGGGGGCGGCGGCGCGCATGTCCGGGCCGACCCGGTACATGAGGGCGTCCATCGCCGGGTCCTCCCAGACCTCGGCGTCCTCGGCGGCGTCCGGGGCGTTCAGCGCCGCGTACACGCGGTCGAGGTCGGCTTCGGAGGGCGGTTCGGGCGGCGCCTGCTCCCCGGGGGCGGGGCAGTGCAGCGCGCTCTCGGCGACCGAGGCGAGGAAACCCAGCAGGAGCTGCCGCAGGGGCGCGGACCCGCCGGAGACGGTGAACGGCGTCGTGGCCGCGGCCGCGAGCGCGGGACGGTCCAGGATCCCGGCCACGAACAGCGCCGCAGGGACGGTCGCGGAGTACACGGTCCCCTGGTGGAGGATCGCGCTGTACAGGTAGCCCAGCGCCCGCTCGCTCCCGCCGGGGTCGCCGGTGAGCAGGGGCGCCAGGTGGTCGGGGGCGTCGGCGCCGGAACCGTAGGCGTGGAAGGTACGGGTCCAGTCGGTGTCGCGGAGTACGTCCGGTCCTGTCTGCATGTCCGGGATTGTGGCACCGCCCTCGGACGGTTCGCGGGCGTGGCGGCGGCGGGACGGGGCGGCGCCGTCGCTACACTCGGGGCCCCCGTGCCCGGGACCGTACCCAGGAAGGCCACGCCATGCCGTTCGCCCAACCGCCCACCACGCCCCTGAGCCGGGCCCTGTTCCGCGCGCCGATCTGGATCTACCGGTTGGGGCTGGGCGGGGCCCTCGGAGGCCGGTTCGTGCTGCTGACGCACAGGGGCCGCACGACGGGGGAGGCCCGCCAGGCGGTGCTGGAGGTGGTGGGACGCAACGACACCACGGGGGCGGTGCTGATCGCCTCCGGCTACGGCCGGCGCTCCCAGTGGTTCCGCAACATCGTCGCGGAGCCGCGTGTGCTGTTCCAGGTGGGCGGGCGCCGCCACCGGGGCACGGCCACCGTGCTCTCCCCGCAGGAGTCCGGCGAGGCGCTGGCGCACTACGCGGAGCGCCACCCCGAGGCCGCGGTGGCGCTGATGCGGGGGCTGGGGCACGACGTGGACGGCGGCCCGGAGTCCTTCGCGAGGGTGGGGGCCGATCCGGAGAACGGCATCCCGGTGGTGCGGCTGAGCCCCGACGACCCGCCCCGGTCGCCCTACCCGGACTTCTCGGCGCCCTGACCGGGCGCCTCCGGCAGCCCCGTGTCCCGGCGGGCCCGGGCCCGTCGGGGGCGCGGCGCCGCCTGCGCGCGACGCGGGCGCCCTCCCTGCGGCGGACGGGGCCCGCGGCCGGGGTCGGGCCCCGGCCGGGGCGCCCTACAGGGCGACGCCCAGGAGGGTGTCGACCGTGGCCCGGACCAGGGCGGGGGCCCCGGTGTCCGTGCCGCCCGCGGTGAGGGCGGTGTCGGCCCAGGCGTCCACGGCGGCCAGCGCGCCGGACGAGTCCAGGTCGTTCGCGAGGGCCGCGCGCACGGCCGCCAGCACGGGAGCGGCGTCCGGTCCCGCGCCCAGGGCGAGGGCCGCGCGCCAGCGTGAGGCGCGCTCGGTGGCGGCGGGGAGTTCCACGTCGGTCCACTCCCACGGGGAGCGGTAGTGGTGCGTGAGCATGGCCAGGCGGATGACGGCCGGTTCGACGCCCTGCTCGCGCAGCTTGGACACGAACACGAGGTTGCCCAGGGACTTGGACATCTTCTCGCCGTTCAGGCCGACCATGCCGACGTGCAGGTGGTGCTGGGCGTTGGGACCGCCCGTCGTGGCGCGGGTCTCGGCCGCGCCCATCTCGTGGTGCGGGAAGATCAGGTCGCTGCCGCCGCCGTTGAGGTCGAAGTTCGGGCCGAGCCTGTCCAGGGCGATGGCGCTGCACTCGATGTGCCAGCCGGGACGGCCGCGGCCGAGCGGGCTCTCCCAGGCGGGTTCGCCAGGGCGTTCGGCGCGCCACAGCAGCCAGTCGAGCGGGTCCTTCTTGCCGTCCCGCCCGGGGTCGCCGCCGCGCTGGCCGAACACCTCCAGCATCTCTTCGCGGCTCATGTGGCTGATCTCGCCGAAGTGCTCGGCCTCGGCCATGGAGAAGTACAGGTCGCCGTCGATCTCGTAGGCGGCGCCCGTGCTCCGGATGCGTGCGGCGAGCTCGCTGATGAGGTCGACGGACTCCACGACCCCGACGTAGGAGGTCGGGGGGATGATCCGCAGCGCGGCCATGTCGTCCCGGAACACGTCGATCTCGCGGTGGGCGAGGTCGCGCCAGTCCACGCCCAGCGCCTCGGCCCGCTCCAGGAGCGGGTCGTCGATGTCGGTGGTGTTCTGCACGTAGTCGACGTCGTGGCCGGCGTCGCGCCAGACCCGGTTGACCAGGTCGAAGGTGAGGTACGTGAAGGCGTGTCCGAGGTGGGCGGCGTCGTAGGGGGTGATCCCGCAGGCGTACATCCCCGCCCGGGGCCCCGGCGTCGTCGTCTCTATCCGTCCGGTGGTGGTGTCGTGGATACGGAGGGGGCCGCCGGTACCCGGCAGGGGGACGATGTCAGGCGCAGACCATGAACGCATACCCGGAAGACTATCCGCACGGCCGTGCGGCGAACGCCCGGGGACGGGCGCGGGCGGTGGGTGACGATCTTCCCAGTACAGGCGGGAATAGTGCCGCGGCCGGGGCGCCGGCCCGCGCTAGGCGGCGATGCCGCGGTGGCCCCTGCCGATGAGGAGCGCGCCGGACACCGCGGCCGCGGCGCACACCGCCGCGAGGCCCTCGTTGCCCAGCCGCCAGTGCAGCAGCGCACCGCTCACCGAGACCACGTAGAGGAGCCAGTACGCTCCGCTCTCCACCAGGTTGCCGTGACGGCCCTCCATGCTTCCCCCTACCTCGTACGCGTGGCTCCCACGCGCTTGACGGCGCGAGCACCGTCTCTCTCAGAGACGCCGTGGTCACACAGGGGGTTGACAGATCTTTCCCACCAACAATGTGACGGTGGTTATGGAGACGGCCGAACCCCTGCCACCAGGGAGGAGGGGGCGGGGGCCGCCCCGGGGGCGGTGGGGAGCATGATCACCGTGTGGCTGGAGTGATCGGCTCCGCGGGCGGACCCCGTCGTCCCGAAGGCCGCCCGCGCTCCCGCGGCGGCGCCCCGCGCGCCCCGGCCCGGCCCGCCCCGTCACCCGGCCCGGTCGCCCTCCGGCCTCCGCCGTTCGAGGAGGACGGTGTCGCGCCAGGCGCCGTGGTGGCGGGCGATGCGCTCGCGCACCCCGACGGTGCGGAAGCCCGCCCGGCGGTGCAGGGCCAGGCTCGCCCGGTTCTCGGGGAAGACCGAGGCCTGCAGGGTCCACAGGCCCGCGGCGTCGGCCTCGGTGACCTGCCGGTACAGCAGCGCCTTGCCCACGCCCCGGCCGCGGGCGCCCTCGGCGACGCACACCGACGTCTCGGCCACCCCGGCGTAGGCCTCTCGGGCGGAGATCGGCGAGGCGGCGGCCCAGCCCACCACGGCCCCGTCGGTCTCGGCCACCCAGCGGTGCCCCGGGAGCCACCTGGCCCTCAGGTCCTCGACGGCGGGGGCCTCGGTCTCGACGGTGGCGTCGCCGGTGGCGACGCCCTCGGCGTAGATACGGTGCACCTCGGCCAGGTCGGCGTCGGCCATGGCGCGGGTGGCGGTGTCGGCGGGCAGGTCGGCGGGGCAGCAGGGGCGGGCGTCGAGCATGCCCATGGCGGCGTCGGCGGCGTGGGGCAGGCCGGTGCGGCAGGCGGGGTCGACGGCGACCCGGGCGGAGGCCCCCACCCCGGTCAGGGTCACGAACCCGGCGTCGGCGAGTGTGCGCAGGTGGCGCGAGACGGTGGGCCGGCGCATGTCCGCCATCTCGGCGAGCCGGCCGACGCCGACCGGGCCAGGGGTCGCGGCGATGGCGTGGAGCAGTCGGACGCGCACGGGTTCGGCCAGGCAGGCGAACCAGGCGGCGTAGGTCTCGGCTTCGGACTGGGGCAGCGCGGGTGCGGCGCGCTGGGGCCGGGTCACGGTCATACCCCGCATCATCGACCACGATCTATGACTGCCTCCATGGATGGACATCGACAGAGCCCCGCTTCACGGACGACAGCCGGTGGAAGAGGTGCGCCACGGACGGGGCACGTCCCGTCGTGGCGAGCGGCGCCGGGGAGGAGTAGTCCCTGGCCCGCTAGGTCGTGGACGCCTCCGGCGCCTGGAACGCGCCCGCCCCGAGGGAGGCGGCGGAGCGCGGGACCGGGTGAGGGCTCCGAGGCCGCGCAACCGCGCCAGGGCGTCCCCGACCCGGCCGGCCCCGCGATCCGGGTGCGTCCCGCGGGAGGTTCGGACAGGGCGGGGTAGGGAGGCGGCGGAGCGCGGGGCGGGCGTGGGCTGCCGCCCGCCCCGCCCGGTGCCTCGACCGCCCGGGGGCGGTCGGAGGGCGGGCGGGGGTCGGAAGGGGCCGGTGTGGGCGCGGACGTGCGGGGAGCCCGCGCGACCCACCGGTCGGGACCGCGCGACGCAGGTCGCGGACGGTCCGGCGCTCCGGTCCGGGGATTCCGTGCGGCCGGAGGCCGCCGCGGTCAGGGCCTGGCGGCGGCGGCCAGTTCCAGGTGCTCCAGTTCGTCGGTCACGCGCACGAGGTCGGGGTCGCCCTCGGGGCCGAACTCGACGATCTCCGCCTGGACGGCGCGCAGGCGCCAGCGGGCGCGGGAGGTGTCGCGGGAGGCGGCTCGCGCGAACCGGTCGGAGACGGGGTGGGCCTGGTGGGGTGCGGTGGCGCTCATGGAATGGTCCTTTGAGGTGGGTCGGTGTTCAGGAAAGCCCCGGGTTCACGGTTCGACACGGTTTGTCGTGCCCCGGTTCACCGAGTACACGGTCCCGCGCCGCGCCTATGACGCGGTTTCGGAATCCTTTCGCCGCCCTCGCGGACGACGCATCGGCCCGGAGATCTCTCCGGCCCCTCCAACACCGTTTTCCGGCAACTCTTGCTCTCTCCCTCCCCTTCTGGCACTCCCCTATGCCCCCGGCACCCCGGTTCCTGCCGCCGGAGCCGTTCAGCCCGACCGGCCCGGACATCGCCGCAGGCCGGAGCGGGGAGGTTTCGTCCGACCAGCGCGGACGCGGTGGTTCCGGCCGTCCAGGGACCGCGGGAACGCGTGGCCGCTTCCGCTGGGGGCGGCGGGCCCCGCGCCGGGACAAAAATATTGGGTAGGCTAACCTAACTTCTTCCTGGTCTGTCCGAGGTCGCCCGGCCCCGGCGGCCTCCGCCCCTCCCCGCCCCCGCCGAGAAGAGAACGCCATGCGCATCCAGCACCCCGAACGCCGCGCGATGCTCCGCGCGCGCGTCGTCCGCGTCCGCCCCACCGGGCCGAACTTCGTCACCGTGACCTTCGGCGGCGACGGGCTGGCGGAGTTCGACTTCCTCGGCCTGGACCAGTGCGTCCGGCTCTTCCTCCCCCGGGCCGGACAGGGGGCCCTGCGCATGCCCACGGCCGCGCACAGCGGCTGGATCGCCCAGTACTACCTGATCCCCCTCGCCGAACGGCCGCACATCCGCAACTACACCGCCAGGCGGTTCGACGCCGGGAGGCGGGAGCTGGACATCGAGTTCGTCACCCACGGGGACGGCGGCCCGACCTCCGCGTGGGCGTCAGCGGCCGCGCCCGGCGACGAGGTCGGTCTGTTCGCGGAGGGGTGCTGCTACCTGCCGCCGGAGAACGCGGACTGGCACCTGCTCGTGGGGGACGAGAGCGCGGTCCCCGCGCTGCTGTCCATCGTCGAGCAGGCCCCCGCCGACCTGCGGGCCGAGGTCTTCCTCGAGGTGCCCGAGGAGGGGGACGTCCGGGAGACGTCGGCCCCCGAGGGCATCCGCGTCCACTGGCTGCCCCGGGACGGGGCGTCGACGGTGCCCGGGGCGCTCGCCCTGGAGACGGTCCTGGCCGCGGAGCTCCCCCCGGGGACGCCCTACTGCTTCGTGGCCGGGGAGCGGGGCCTGCCCACCGGCCTGCGCCGCGCCCTGGTGCGCGAGCGCGGGGTCCCCAGGGCGAACGTCTCCTTCGTCGGCTACTGGCGCCACGGGGCGGCGGCCTACAAGTAGGGGACCGGCGGGAAGGGACGTGCGGGAGGGGCGCGGGACGGGGGGACGGCGGACGGCCGCCGGGGCCCGAGCGAAGCGGGAGGCAGCGGGGGCGGCGGGCGCCCCGGGTCGGAGCCGCTCCGCCGGGTTCGGGCAGGAGCGGGGCTCACACCCCTTGCACACCAAGGTGACTAAACGTACAGTAACTTTACAATCCACCGGGTCACGCGGCGACCACGCTGGGTCGCCTCCCGCCGTGACCTCCCAGGGGCCGCGTCCGACGGCCCGACTCCGCCCGCTGACCGCCCCGCCCAGGCGGGGCCTCCCCCCGGAGCAGACCATGCGCACCGAGCGCTCCCCCCGCACGTTCCTCGCACCCGTGGCCACGGCGGCACTCACCCTGCTGGCCCTCCTCTCCCCCGGCGCCGCCTCCGCGTCCACCGCACCCGCCTCCGCGGCGCCCGCCTCCGACACGGTGGACAGCCAGGCCGCCCTGGTGTGGTCCGACGAGTTCAACGGCCCGGCGGGCAGCGCGCCCAACCCGGCCAACTGGAACCACGAGACCGGAAACCACGGCTGGGGCAACAACGAGCTGCAGAACTACACGAACAGCCGCAACAACTCCGCCCTCGACGGCAACGGCAACCTCGTCATCACGGCGCGCCAGGAGGCGAACGGCTCCTACACGTCGGCCCGCATGACCACCCAGGGCAAGGTCCAGCCGCAGTACGGACGCATCGAGGCCCGTATCCAGATCCCCCGGGGCCAGGGCATCTGGCCCGCGTTCTGGATGCTGGGCGGCAGCTTCCCGGGCACGCCGTGGCCCAACTCCGGCGAGATCGACATCATGGAGAACATCGGCCGCGAACCCCACCTGGTCCACGGCTCCCTCCACGGCCCCGGATACTCGGGCGGCAACCCGCTGACCGGCTCCTACATGCACCCGCAGGGATGGTCGTTCGCCGACACGTTCCACACGTTCGCCGTGGACTGGCGGCCCGGCTCGGTCACCTGGTCGGTGAACGGCAACGCCTACCAGACCTACACCTCCGCCGACACGCGCGGAAACCCCTGGGTCTACGACCAGCAGTTCTTCATGATCCTCAACGTCGCCGTCGGCGGCAACTGGCCCGGCTACCCCGACGGCAGCACCCAGTTCCCGCAGCGGATGGTCGTCGACTACGTGCGCGTCTACTCGCTCTGAACCGGCGCACGCCGCTCTCGACCGGCGCACGGACACGACGCCGCCGCCCACCGGGCCTTCCCCACCCGGTGGGCGGCGGCGTCGGCTGCGCCAGGGCACCGGACAGCGGCGGGGGCATGGCGTGGGCGGAAGGGCACGGGAGCCGGTGCGGGGTCGGGGAGGTCGTCGGCGTGTTCGCGCACCGGGGGCCCGGTGACGGGCTGCCCGCGTGGGGTCCCCCCGATTTCCAGCGTAGGCGCCCGGCCGCGCACCCGACCAGCCCCGGCCGCCGCCCTGTGGACAACCTCGGGCCCGCCGCCCCTCAGACGACCCGGCCGAGCCGCGCGACGGCGTCGCGGAGCCGTTCCGGGTCGTGGCCCGCGTAGCTGACCACCAGGCCCGGGGCGCCGGGCGCCGAGCGGTTGCGGCTCAGCGGCTGCACGGCGACCCCCTCGTCCAGGGCACGGGCCGCGACCTCCTCGTCGTCCGCCCCGTCCGGCAGCATGACCAACAGGTGGACCCCGGCGGCCACCCCGAGGACCGGGCACCCGGGCATGTATTCGCGCACCGCAGCTACGGCCGCGCGCTGGCGGGCCCGGTGCCGGGTACGCATCGAACGCAGGTGCCGGGCCAGGGTCCCGTTCCTCAGCAGGGCGGCGAGGACGAGCTGGGGCAGCACCGGCGAGCCGAGGTCGGTGGCCCAGCGCCGCTCCACCACCGCGTCGAGCAGCCGCGGCGGCGGGACGAGCCAGCCCAGGCGCAGCGCCGGGGCCAGGGTCTTGGACAGGCTGGAGGCGTAGGCGACGGCGTGCGGGGCGAGGGAGTGCATGGCGCGGACCGGTGCGCGGTCGTAGCGGTACTCGGCGTCGTAGTCGTCCTCGATGACGATCCCGTCCCGCTCCCCCGCCCACGCCACCAGGTCGCGCCGGCGGCCGGGCGAGAGGACGACACCCGTGGGGAACTGGTGCGCGGGGGTCACGGCGACCGCCGTCGCGGAGGTGCGCGCCAGCCCGGCCACGTCGATCCCCTCGCCGTCCATGGGGACCGGCGTGACGCGGTCCATCCAGTAGCCCAGGATGCGGCGGTTGCCGTCGGCCCCGGGGTCCTCCAGCGCCACCTCCTCCACGCCCCGGTCGCGCAGCACCTGGGCGAGGAGGCTGAGTGCCCCGGTCACCCCGGCCGACACGACGATCCGTTCCGGAGGGGCGTCGACGCCCCTCGACCTGGCCAGCCAGGCGGACAGTTCGGCGCGCAGTTCGGGGGCGCCCTGGGGCGGGGCGTAGCCGAGCTGGCGGGCGGTCGCGGTGGCCAGGACCTCGCGCTCGGCCCGCAGCCAGGCGCCGCGCGGGAACGCCGCGAGGTCGGGCAGGCCGGTGGAGAGGTCCGTGACCTCGGCCGGGGCGGTGCGGCCGGAAGCAGTGCCACCGGGCCCGGGGCCCGGCGCGGTCATGTCGGGGCCGGGTGTCCGCCCGAGGCCCTCCCCGGGTCGTCGACCCGGGTCGGGGGAGGGCGCGGCGGCGGGGCTTCCCACCTCCCCCTCCCCCGGTCGGGCGCCGGCCCCGGACCGGGTGCGGGCCGCCACGCGGGGCGCCGGCTCCCGGAGGACGGGGCTCGCCGCCACCGTGGTCCCGGCTCCCCGGTTGGCGGCGAGGAGCCCCTCCTCCGTGAGGCGCTGGTAGGCCTCCACGACGGTGCCGCGCGCGAAGCCGAGGTCCTCGGCCAGGGCCCTCGTGGCGGGCATGCGCGCCCCCGGCCCCAGGACTCCGGCACCGATCGCCCCGCGCAGGGCGGAGGCCAGCCAGGCGGTGCGCCCGCCCCTGGGGACCCCGGCGGCGTCGAGTTGGAGGAAGTCGGAACCCTGGCTCATATGGACCACTCTATTGCACCGAACTTGGCCCTGTCGGCGGGACCAAGGAGGGGCCAGTCTGGACCGCATGCAGACGACACCCGTCCCCTCCTCCCCGCTCCCCCGGACCGCGCCCGGCTCCCCCGGCGTCCTGTGGGGGCTGTGGCCCGCCCTCGGCGGCATGGCCCTGCTGGGCAGCAGCGTCGCGGTCATCGGAGCGACCGCCGGGCTCCCCGCGTTCGGCCTCCAGAGCGCCCGGTACGCCGTCGCCGCCCTCACGGTGGCGGCCCTGGCCGTCCTGTTCGGCAAGCGCCTCGTACTCCCCCGGGGCCGCGACCTCCTCTGGGTCGCCGGAGGCGCCCTCTCGGGCCTGGTCGGCTTCAACATCGCCGTGGTGATCGGCACTGCGCACGCCGAACCCGCCGTCCTGGGCGCCGCCGTCGCCTGCATCCCGATCGTCCTGTCGGTGGCCGGACCGCTCACCCGCGGGAAGCGCCCCTCACGGCGGCTCGTCGCCGGGGCCGTCGTCGTCAGCCTCGGAGCGGTCGCGGTGACCGGCTGGGGCACCGCCGACGCCCTCGGCATCCTCATGGCCCTGTCCCTGATCGCCCTGGAGGCGGGACTCACCCTGTTCGGCGCACCCGCGCTGCCGCGCATGGGCGCGTGGAGCTACACGGCCTCGACCGCGGCCGTGGCCGCGCTGGTGTTCGCCGTGCTGTCCGTCGCGACCGAGCACGCGCGACTCGGCCTGCTCCTCACCCCCGCGTCGCTCGGGGCCGTCGCCTACCTGGGGGTCGTGGCCACCGCGCTGGCGTTCGTCCTGTGGTTCACGGGTGTGGGGCGCATCGGCGCGGGCGGCGCTGGGCTCGCCGCGGGCGCGGCCGCACCGGCCGCGGCGCTGATCGGCGCCCTGTTCGGCGCGCCCCTCCCCACGCTCGGAACCTGGCTGGGGATGGCGGTGATCGGGCTCGGCCTGGCCGTCGGCTTCGCCCCCCTGCGACGCCGCGCGATGGTCGGCCCCGAACCGCGGTAGCCGCCCGCCGCAGCTCGCCGGGGGCGTCGGAGTCCCGTGGTGGCAGGGCTTCCCGCGCTGTGCCACTCTGGTCGACCGGGACAGGGTCCCCTCCCCCGGTCGACCCGTGAGGACAGAAGCGAGCCGCATGTGACCCCCTCCGAGGCACGCCCCCCGATGATCGACGCCTCCGTGCCGCAGTCGGCCCGCGTATGGAACTACTGGATGGGCGGCAAGGACTACTACCCGGCGGACAAGGCGGTCGCCGACCAGATCCTGGAGACCAACCCGCACGTCCTGGAGATCGCCAGGGCCGCCCGCGACTTCCTGCGCCGGGCGATCACCCGGCTGGTCCACGAGCACGGGGTGCGCCAGTTCCTGTGCGTCGGCAGCGAGCTGCCCACGGCGCAGGACGTCCACGTGGTCGCCCAGGCGGCGGCCCCGGAGTCGCGCGTGGTCTACGTGGCCGACGACCCGCTCGTGCTGGCGCATGCACGGGCCCTGCTCGTGGGGACCGCGGAGGGCGCGACCGGCTACGTGGGGGCCGACATCCGCGAGACGGGGAGGATCGTCCGGGAGGCGGCCCGGACCCTGGACCTCTCCCGGCCGGTGGCGCTCGTCCTGGCCGGGGTGCTGGCCCACGTCACCGACGACGGGGAGGCCCGCGCCCTGGTGGCCGGGCTCATGGCGGCCCTGGCCCCGGGGAGCCTCCTGGTCCTCTCCGACGACACCGACGTGGTCCATCCCGAGGAGATGGACGCGATGGTGCGCCAGTGGAACGCCTCGGGCGGGAGTCCCCGCGTGAACCGCACCCCCGAACGGCTCGCGGCGTTCTTCGAGGGCCTGGAACTGCTCGAACCCGGGGTGGTCTCCTGTCCCCGCTGGCGGCCGGACCCCACCGAGGTGGGCTCGGTCAACGACGTGGACGAGCACTGCGGGGTGGGCCGCAAGCCCTGACGCGAGTTCCCGCACCTGCGGCGCCGCCCGGCCGGAGGCGGGCGCGCACGCACCGGGAAGGCGGTCCGGCCGACCCGTCCCCAACAAGAGTGGTGGACTTGACCCGGTAGAGGTCGATGTCGTGCACGAGGCCACCGGACAGGGGGGGGGTGCGGTCAGCCACGTCATCGCGCGCGAAAAACCCGGCGACGTCGGCGATCATCCCCGGGATACTGGTCGCCCATGGACGAGATCGAAGTCGTCGTCGCCCATTCCGAGCGCGCGACCCTGCGCGCCGGCGACGTGTTCTTGAAGGTGGACGCCGACCAGGCGCGCATCGACGTCGAGGTCGAGGCGATGTCCCTCGCGCCGGTCCCGACTCCGGAGGTCCTGTGGCGCAAACCGCCTGTGCTCGCGATCGCCGCCGTCCCGGGAACGGTGCTCGGCCGTCTCGGTGAGCCGTCGGCCGCGTCATCGGCGGCGTGGGCCTCGGCGGGCGCCGTCATCCGGCGGTTGCACGAGGCGCCGTTGCCGCCCTGGCCCGGCCGGCGCCGCCGGGGTCCCGACGAATTGGCGGCGGAACTCGACGTCGAGTGCGAGCTGCTCGTGACGAACGGTGTCCTGCCCGCTGACCTGGTCACCCGCAACCGCCGGGTCGCCGAGGCCGCGCTCCGGCCGTGGACTCCGGTGTTCACGCACGGCGACCTGCAGATCGACCACGTCTTCGTCGACGGCGACGAGGTCACCGGCATCATCGACTGGTCCGAGGCGGGCCGGGGCAATGCCCTGTTCGACCTCGCCACCTTGACGCTCGGACACGAAGAGAACCTCGACGACGTCATCTCCGGTTACGGCCCCGACGTCGACCTCGACGTGATCCGCGCGTGGTGGTCGTTGCGAAGCCTGCTGGGGGTTCGCTGGCTGGTCGAGCACGGCTTCGACCCCTTCGCGCCGGGCTGTGAGGTCGACGTGCTGAGATCCCGGATGTGAGGCTGCGTGGACCCGACTGCCGCCTCGGCCCACGACGTACCGTGAACACTTCCCACCCCGGAGTGCCGATGGGCTCGGTGTAGACGGTCCCATCCCCACATGCGTGGGGCTCAGCGCGATGACCGAGCCGATGCGCCTCGCGACGTCTTCCACGACCGCCCTGACGTCCGCTTCCACGCTCGTAGGCATAGGCTCCACGACGAGCTGATGCATCCGTGCACGCCGACCCGCCGCACCCTGTAGGGCGATCTGAGTGCCCACCGTGAACCCGCACTGCACTGCACTGCCGCTGACACCGCGCCAGTGAGCGCCGCCAACACAGCAAAAACCGCCGCACCTGACAGACCCGCCGCGACCGCAGCAGTGGTGCTCGCCTGGAATCCCCTCGTCCGCAGCTTACTCGGCGGCGTAGAGCTGTTCGGCGAAAATAGCAGTTGCGGTACTCAAACTCGCCATTCCTTCGTGTCCACCTTCCACTCCGGCTTGAACTCGACATCGTCCTCATACGCCATAGCGAGAAGCTTGAGGGTGGTCTCGCAGTGAGCTAGGAAGCGGGAGGTCACGTAGCTCTCTCCGGCGTCATTCATCACCCAGGTGACTTGGTCGAGGATCCGCTTCTTCGACTCAAGATCGAGCACCATCACGGCCGGGTTGGCGTGGGGGCACTCGTGGTCGCTGTAAAGAACCTCCCTGAGGCGCTCTTGCTCGTCCTCGTATCGGTGGAAAAGGAAGCTGATGAGAGCTCCAAAATCGGTCACTGTCTCCTCCAAGGGCTTGGTGGATGGTACCGCTGCTCGGCCTGCTCTCATGACGCTCAGAGTTCGTTTTCGGCTGGATCCTTCATCATTTCCAGATGCATCTCTTTGAGTTCCTCGCGTGCTGCGTCGCAGATGCGGACCAAGTCTGCGGTTTCAACTGGCATCCGCTCCCGGTTGATCGCTGCCGAGATAACTGACTGGCCGTACCAACACAAGGTGTTGTTGGCAAGCGCGGCTTGTGGGTATCGGAACCTAACACCCCCAGAATTTCTAGCCTCGATCGCCATTACCGTGCGTTCTAGCCGGCCTCGAATGACCCTCGATCGCCCTCGGGAACCCCTGAGAAGAAGAGCAATGCGTGCCCACATCCTGCGAGCACGCTTGTGTTCATCCGGCTCTCCCATCTCTTGTTCGCTGAGATAGTCGTTCAGCTCAGTGAGGGTCTGGCGGATCTCCTTAGCCATCTCGTTCCGGCGGGAGAGGCGGGCCCCAATCAAGACACCAACGATCGCGGCGACGAGCGCTGACATAGGGGTCGTGGTGTTGGCAAAGCGCAGAAGGTCTTCGCTCATGGTAATCAACGTGTTCACATGAGTGATCATAGTGAGGCGGGCGCAGGCCGCCCTCCGTCATTTCCCCGACTCCTCCATGACCTTCACCGCGATCCACGCAAGCTGCTCAGTGTCGTCCCTGAGGGCGGCGTAGTCCCCGGTGAGCGACCACCCTTCGGAGGTGACGTCATGGAGACGGCACAGCTCAGCGAGCAGGGCAAAGGTGAGTCGGTCGAGGGTGTCCATCAGGCCTCCGGTCCATCCCCACGTGCATGGGGCTCACCGGGCGCCAGCCCGAGCTGAAGGTCGACGGCGACTTCGGGCTCCGCACCCTGGAGGGTGTGGAGTGGTTCCAGGGCCAGGTCGGCGTCACCGTCGACGGGCTGTGGGGCAAGGACACCGAGGCCGCCCCGAAGCCCCCGGGCAAGAAGAAGTTCCCGCTCGCGTCGGGGCACTACTGGTACGGGCCCGAGTCCAGCAATGCCCGGAACCATTCCGGGTACTGGGAGCGGGGCCGGTCCGCGATCCGCGACATCCAGAGCGAGGTCGGTGTGAAGAAGAACGGCCGGTACAGGCCGAGGGCCAAGGCCGCCGTCGCCGACTTCCAGCGCCGGGCCAGGTTCACCGGCCGCAATGTCGATGGGCTCACCGGCCTGAAGACCTGGCGGCGGGTGTTCGGCTGACCCTGGACACGTGGTAGCCCCGTTCACCATCACGGTGGGCGTGGCGCTCACTGGTTTTCACGACCTCTCTCTGATGAGGTACTTCAACATGTAGGCCACGGCTTTCACCACGACTGTGCTGTACCGAAACCGGCGGCCAGCAGGCAGGGTTGATCGGTCTTGCGTCGCATTGGTTTCGGAACTCGCCGGACCACTGCGGAATGCGTCTTGATGCAGAGTGCGGCCAGTGAACGGAGGGCCATCTCGTCGGAGGGTCCGAACGAGGTCAGCCGCAGGCTCGGGTTCGACTTCGGCTGGTTGCTTCGCCCTGAAGGGAGGGGAGTCACGCGCGAGGGCTTCGAGGAGCTGGCTCCAAAATGTGTCAGCCACCGTTGACACCTCCGCCCCCATCACTGGCTCCAGAGTGCCGTGCCAACTGGAGCATCTTCTCAATCAGAACCGGAGCAGCAAGTCCAACCCCGAACGCGCCGACGGCGTTGGCAACCGCCCCGGACTCTCCCATGACCGAGGCGACGATTGCTCCGAGAAACAACCGGATCACGACCGACCAAGCGAAAACAGTGGGGGCCGGGCCTTCCTTGTGCCTCCAAGGCGGAGCATGTGTCCGCCGCATCACAGCGAAGGCCTCGGAGCCTTCTACGGCAGCAGCGCCTAGCAGGCCCCAGAGGGCGTATTGCCACAGTTCCATGATCCGCACGATAGAGCGTGCCTACTGCGCTCACTTGCAGCTTCTCAAGACTCGTTCGGATATGGCCACTTCCGGACAGGTTTGCTAGACGGCCCGGCACCCGTGCGGGTGCCGGGCCTTCCCTCGTGTGGCGAGGGTCTACGCGCTTTTCTTGGGCAGGGACGCGCGGGGGTCTGCGGGGGCTTAGGAACGCCTCTCCAGGAGGGCGTACACCTGGGCCTCCATGCACCGCCGGTGGCCGCCCAGGGTGTGAAGGGCGGTGAGCACGCCCTTGTCCGACCAGCGGTTGATGGTCTTCGAGTCGACTCGGAATACGCGGGCGACTTCGCCGGGGGTCCTCAGGGGCCCCGGGCCTGACAGTTCGGTCACCGGTCACCGCCTCGGCCGGACTGCCAGTCGATGTAGCTGCCCTGGCGCGTCTCGGCGTCCTGTTCCTCCGGCATCAGCGGGGCGTCGTCCGGGTCGGAGTCGGCGAACATCACGGGTGGCTCCTCACGGGCTCAGGGGTGGTGGGGGCGTTGTGGCGCCGGATGGCCGCAATGAGCTGCTCCGGCGTGTTCTCGACCTCGGAACGGTGCGGAGCGGCGGGGTCTCGGGCGGTGGCCAGCCACAGGGACCCGGTCCACGCGATCTGGTGGGTGCTCCCCAACTCCTTGTTGAGGCGGGCCAGGGTCGCGCCGGGCGGCTCCCAGCACACGCCGCGGGCGTCCATGTGGTCGCCGTCGTGGCCGACCTCGATCACGCAGTGGCGGCGGCCTCCTTCGTCCAGACGCTGCTCGGAGCAGGCGGGTTCCACCAGGGCGGGGCGGGAACGGGGGAATCATCCGGGCACCTGCGCTTCCATTTAGGCCCGAGTCCACAGCTGCTCGGTCGGGTAGGTGACCGGCTGCGCGGCCATGGCGGCCTCGGTCTCTTCCCACAGGTCCCGTGGGCCGGCCTGCTCGACCGCGTACTCCGCGGCGCCCGGGACGAAGTCCACCGACGCCCAGGAGCCGTGGGTGTCGTAGAGCGAGAGCGTGTATTCCCCGGATCCGTCCCGGGCGTGGAAAAGCGCCTTCACCAGGTGGGGCACCATCGCGCCGACGGCGAACTCGGCTCCACTGCGGGGTTCGGCGAGCGGCCGCGGGTCGACGGCGGTCTGGGACCGTCTGACCGGCGCGTCGCGGTCGACGTGGTCGGACCAGGCACCCTTCGCGGAGCGCTGGTCGCGTAGCCACATGAACGGAGCGTCCCCGATCGGTCGGTCCGACGCGGTGCCGTCGTGGCCCACCTCCAACCTCAGCAGGGCGGTGGCTGCGTAGTCGTTGCTCCACGGTGTGACGGCCAGGCCGCCGGGCCGGGTCTGCTCCACCCAGGCGTAGGGGATGCGCTTGGCGGCCACGGTCGCCAGCACGTGGTCGAACGGCACGCCGCCGCGCACGCCCAGGGCACCGTCGCCGCACACCACGGTCGGCTTGAACCCCGCACTGGCCAGAACCGCGCGGCCCTGCTCCGCCAGGTGCGGGTCGACCTCGATCGTGGTGACGTTGTCCGTGCCCAGGCGTGCGCTCAGCAGGGCCGCGTTGTAGCCGGTGGCGGTGCCGATCTCCAGCACCCGCATGCCGTCCCGGACCCGCAGGGTCTCCAGCATGCGTGCGACGAGAGAGGGCTGGGAGGCCGAGCTGATGGTGTAGCGGCCCCGGCCGCCCGCCCCGGCCGGTGTGCCGTCGTCGATCTGGGTGGGCAGGGCGAAGTCGGCGTAGGCGTTCTCCCACCAATACGGGCCCTCGTGGCCGACGGGAACCATCCACCCGTCGTCGAGGACGCCGTCGTCGGCCCAGATCGGGTCGAGGAGGAACAGGTGGCGGGGCGCCTCGGCGAAGGCGGCCCGCCACCGCTCGTCGGTGAGCGCGCCGACCTCTTGGAGGTGGTCCAGCAGGGCGGACAGGCGCTCGTCGACATCGAAGTCAGGGGACCACTACCTACCGCCACCCGGCTTCTGGCCTCCTCCGCCGTGCGGGCTCGGCTTCTGCCTGTCCTGCTCCCACGGTCCATCCCCACGTGTGTGGGGCTCACCGGCCAGGAGGTGAAGGTCGCATGATCGATGACGGTCCATCCCCACGTGCGTGGGGCTCACCGGGCCACCACCCGCAAGCTGATCGACTCCGGCGGTCCATCCCCACGTGCGTGGGGCTCACTCTGGGTCAGAGCGTGCAACCGGATCCCGAACGGTCCATCCCCACGTGCGTGGGGCTCACATCATCGCCGCGGCGAGGGGGTCCTTGCCCCACGGTCCATCCCCACGTGCGTGGGGCTCACCCCGACCCGCCCCCGCCTATGCCCGGGAGCGCCGGTCCATCCCCACGTGCGTGGGACTCACGCTGTGGAGAACGTCTTCGGCGCGGAGCTTCGCGGTCCATCCCCACGTGCGTGAGGCTCACACCCTGGAGCTGTACGACCCGGAGAGCACGCTCGGTCCATCCCCACGTGCGTGGGGCTCACCCGAGCGTCCTCACAGCGGTCAGGCGGCCGGCCGGTCCATCCCCACGTGCGTGGGGCTCACCCGATCGTGGCCCCGCGGATCCGACCCTCCGCCGGTCCATCCCCACGTGCGTGGGGCTCACTGTGTAGGTCTGACGGTCATGATTTTGCGCGACGGTCCATCCCCACGTGCGTGGGGCTCACGGGGCGACGTAGGCCCACCCGTCGGGCGATTCCGGTCCATCCCCACGTGCGTGGGGCTCACGCAAGTTCCGCCTGGTCCGCCGTGCGGTGGACCGGTCCATCCCCACGTGCGTGGGGCTCACCGACGTCGTCCTGCCCCACCTGCGACCCGACGCGGTCCATCCCCACGTGCGTGGGGCTCACGTGGACCGAAGCGGTCCGGTGGGGTATCGACCCGGTCCATCCCCACGTGCGTGGGGCTCACGCCCTCCTCGCCGGGAGCGCGGCCGCGCTGTGCGGTCCATCCCCACGTGCGTGGGGCTCACGGAGGGATCTCTGGGGCACTTCACATCGTGGCGGTCCATCCCCACGTGCGTGGGGCTCACCTCAGCGGCGTCCGGGACTCCACCTGCGATCGCGGTCCATCCCCACGTGCGTGGGGCTCACGGCCACAGGCCACGCACCCCCGCCCCTCGGTCTGGTCCATCCCCACGTGCGTGGGGCTCACGAGTTGGGGCCTCCATGCCTGCCACAGCCCGTCGGTCCATCCCCACGTGCGTGGGGCTCACGACGAGGAAGGCTGCGACGCCGTCTACCAGCACGGTCCATCCCCACGTGCGTGGGGCTCACCCTGCTACCGGGCTACCAACCCGGGAGGACCACGGTCCATCCCCACGTGCGTGGGGCTCACCTCGCGGGCCTGGGCGGCGGCCAGCTCCAGGGCGGTCCATCCCCACGTGCGTGGGGCTCACCAGCCCTACACCGGCCCCACCGACTCATCCGCCGGTCCATCCCCACGTGCGTGGGGCTCACACGATCGCTGGGTCGCTGTCCATCGCCGTCGGCGGTCCATCCCCACGTGCGTGGGGCTCACGGCCACGACCCCGCCAGGGACAGGCTGTTCGTCGGTCCATCCCCACGTGCGTGGGGCTCACGAGACCTGCGGGGAGGACCTGGGCGGGGAGTACGGTCCATCCCCACGTGCGTGGGGCTCACTGCCCGACCTGCCCCTGCTCACCCTCTGTATCGGGTCCATCCCCACGTGCGTGGGGCTCACTCCGGCACGCGCAGGCCGCGCCGCCCCAGGCCCGGTCCATCCCCACGTGCGTGGGGCTCACCCGCTCCTGCCCCCGGGCACCCGGCCGGACGTCGGTCCATCCCCACGTGCGTGGGGCTCACGTCATGCGCGCGGTGCGCGACGCCTCCAGCGCCGGTCCATCCCCACGTGCGTGGGGCTCACCCCGAGGGGGACCCCGGGCTCCTCGGAACCCTCGGTCCATCCCCACGTGCGTGGGGCTCACAGTTAATGACCTGCGAACACGCGAGGCGTTATCTCCGCGAGACCTACTTGTCGGTAGCTGTTTGGCCGCTTTCGGCCACTGGGCGGGAAACACCCCCGCACACCACCACAGGCACATTAGCTTCGCCATCACATACTCCCCCACGTACAAGCGGAGCGCATCTCGTGGCAACGGTCAACGACGACCCCGACCACTTCGACCTCGGGCTCTGGGCCAAAGAGCGCAGCCTCGGAGGTCGGCGCTACCCCTACGTCTGCCACGCCGCCGACACTGTCGCCGCCGCCATGGAGATCTGGGACTCCTGTCTCCCGCCCGGTCTCGCCCAGCGCATCAGCGCCGGCCTGGGGGTCCCCGAAGCGCACGCACGCTCACTGGTCGCCTTCTGGGCAGGATGCCACGACACCGGAAAGCTCGTCCGCGATTTCCAGGAGCAGGTCCCCACCGACCTCTCCTCCTACTCCCATGAGCCCGGCACCGACGGCAAAAAAGGCCATGCCCTCGTCACCTGCGAATGGCTCTCCACGGCACTCCCCCGCCTCGGGTACGCCGGTATCGACGGTGACGAGGACGACGGCGGGCACGTCACCTCGCTCGTCACCCAACTTCTCGGCGGCCACCACGGGGTCTACCCCGCACCGCTGACCGAGTTCCGCGACCCCTTCTCCGGTTTCGGTTTCGCCGAGGGTCCTTGGGAGGAGCAACGGGGCCGGGCGATGCTCGTCGTCCACGACCTCTCCGGCTCACCCACCCCGCCACCCCGGATGGAAGCCCCTGTGGCAGCCCTGGTCTGCGGACTCGTCATCCTTGCGGACTGGCTGGTCAGCCAGGAGCACTTCATCCTGCGACAGCTCCGGACCCCTCCCCGGGACGGGAGCCGGGCCGCCGTGCACGAGCACTTCCGCCACACCGTCTCCGCTGTCCCGCAGCTCGTGGCCTCCGCGGGACTCGGACGCCTCGCCGTCTCGCCTGCGACCTTCACCGACTCCTTCCCCGCCATCCGCACGCCCAACGGTCTCCAGGAATCTCTCGCCCACCACCTGCCGAAGCTCTGCGCCGACGGCGGACTGGTCCTGATCACCGCTCCCCCTGGTGAGGGCAAGACGGAGGCCGCCTTTCACACGGCCGACATCCTCGGGCGGGCGACCGGCCGAGACGGCCGTTTCGTCGCCCTGCCGACCATGGCCACCGCCGACCACATGCACACGCGCCTCAAGGAGTACGCGGCCCGCCGCTCCACCGTGCCGGCGCCGCTCGCCCTTCTGCACTCCATGGCCTGGTTGAACCCCGACTACGCCCCCTCACCGGCCCCGGGCGTCTCCACCGTGCTGTCGGGCCACGGGCCGGACACGGCGAACGCTGCAACCGCGGGTGCTTCCGGGTTCGATGTCACCGAGTGGCTCCTGGGCAACAAGCGCGGTCTCCTGGCCTCGTGGTCGGTGGGCACCATCGACCAGGCGCTCATGGCGGCGCTCCCCTCCCGCCACAACGCGGTCCGCATGCTCGGGTTGGCCGGAAAGGTCGTGGTCATCGACGAGGTCCACTCCGTGGACCCGTACATGCAGACCCTGCTCGAACGGCTGCTGCACTGGCTGGGAGCGTTCGGCACACCCGTCGTCCTGTTGTCCGCGACCCTGCACCACTCCACGGCCAACGCCCTCGTCGAGGCCTACCTCCAGGGCTGTGGCAGGAAGCGCCGACGTTCCGATCCCGAACGCGTGCCCTCGATCCGCTACCCGGGGTGGCTCCACGTCCATCCCGGCACAGGGGAGGTCTCTGCGGACCCCGATCCGATCCCCACCACCGAACGCCTCCCCACGGCGGTCGATCTGGTGCCGGTGCCGGTACGCGAGGGTCGCCCGGACCGCTCGGCCGCGCTGCGCGAGCAGCTGGGCCCTCTGGTGGAACACGGCGGGTGCGCGGCGGTCATCTGCACCACCGTGGCGGAGGCCCAGGCCACCAGGGACCTGCTGGCCGTATGGTTCGCGCGGGTGCGCGACTCCGGGAGGGCCGCCCCCGAACTCCACCTCCTCCACGCCCGGTTCCCCCAGGAGCGCAGGACCGCGATCACCGAGGAGATCATCACCCGCTTCGGCAAGGAGGGCGCCGCCGCGGGCCGGCGCCCGACATCGGCGGTGATCGTGGCGACGCAGGTGATCGAGCAGTCGCTGGACCTGGACATGGACCTGCTGGTCACCGACCTCGCCCCGGTCGGGCTGCTCCTCCAGCGCGCCGGCAGGTGCTGGCGGCACGAGCACCTGAAGACGGTCCGCAGACCTGTGTGGGCCGCCGAACCGCGCATGGCCGTCCTGGTTCCGGCCGAGGCGGAGAGCGCGGAGCACGTCCCGCGCTCGTGGCAGTACGTGTACCCGCTCTCCCTGCTCATGCGCACGCACACCCTGCTGCGACGCCGTTCGGGCCGTCCTGTCCACGTCCCGGAAGACGTGCAGACGCTGGTGGACGACCTCTACGACGACGAGACCCTCATCGAGGACGTGGAGGCCGATATCCGGCGCCTCGGCGAGGAGATGGCCTTGCGCGCCCACGGCCGCAACGCCGTCATCCCCACCACGAGAGGCCTCGGAGAGGATCTGCACCCGCTGACCGCGATGGACCTCGGCCTCGGCGAGCACCATCTCGCGACGCGGTTCGGCGCCGACTCGGTCCGGGTGCTGTGCTGTTACCGGGACGGGCACGGGCGGCTGTGGCTGGACCCCGAGCGGACCCGCCCGCTCCCCGAACCGGGACCGCACGGGCGTGTGAGCCATGAGGACCTTCGCGCGGTGATCTCCCGGACGATCCCTCTGCGCGCGAGCCACCACACCCAGCCTCCCCTTCCCGCGGCCAACCGCGTGCCCGATTCCTGGGCCGACGAGTTCCACCTGCGCGATGTGGTGATGCTCGTGCACGGGGTCTCCGACGACGGCACGGTCACCCCTGCCCGTCTGGGCGACCGCACCCTCTTCCTCAGCCGCCTCAACGGCCTGGAGGAGCGCAAGAACTGAAGCAGGCCGGATACCGAGTGCTACAAGCCGTCTGGTGTGGCCTACGGGGCCCAGTTGCCCGAGAGACATGAACGCACGTTCCACACGGAACCTCGAACCACAACGGAGCGACGTGACGTCCCCCTCCTTCGACCTGACCACGGAGCCGTGGCTGCCGGTCCGCCTCCCCGACGGCACCGCTGGCCCCCCGGTCGGCCTTCGCGAACTCCTCTGCCGCGCACACGAGTTCTCCGACGTCGAGCTCCCTCTCCCACCGGCCTCCGCCCAGCTGTGGCGCGTGCTCGCACTCGTCACCGCACGGATCACCCGTCTGGACACCTCGGAGGGCGCCACCGCCTGGCAGAAGCGGCGCCGCGACGTTCTGAGGACCGGCCGCCTTCCGGAGGACGGGGTCGACGCCTACCTCGCCCCGCTCCGCGAGCGCTTCGACCTTTTCCACCCCGAGCGCCCCTGGCTCCAGGACCCCCGGCTGCGGGACGAGTGCTCGAAGTCCTCCGGGGTCAACAAGCTCGCCTGGGGCCGGACCGCCGGACAGAACCAGGTGTGGCTCGGCGGCCACCACCACGACCTGGACCCTGTGCCGCTCACACCCGCCGAGGCCGCGTGGCACCTGCTCGCCACCCTCGGCTACGGCCCTTCGGGACGCTGTACCTCGCGGACGGTCGACGGGCGTTCCGAGGCCAACAGCACGGCCGGCCCCCTGCGCGGCACCGTGTCCTTCCACCCCGTGGGCCGCAACCTGTTCGAGAGCCTGGTCCTCAACATCCCCCTGCCCCAGGAGTCGGAGTACGAGGACGACGAGTCCGAACCGGCCCCCTGGGAGCGCGCCGACCTCCCGAACCCCCTGGGACTCCCCGAGGAATCCAGCGGACCCGCCGGGGTCCTCGTCAACCAGGCTCGACACGCGGTGCTGCTCTCACCGAGCGCCGACGGCTCCCAGGTCGTGGACGCCCATGTCACCTGGGCGCTCCGGGAACGGCAGGTAGCACCCACCGACCCGTACCTCATCCACTTGACCAGCAAGGACGGACGCAGGTACGCCCGGCCCGCGGACGCCTCCCGAGCGGTGTGGCGCGACCTGGAGTCGCTGCTGGCCGAGAGCACCCGGGAGCGGTTCCGACCGGAACTGTTCACCCAGCTCACCAGCAGGGCCCACCTCCCACTCGACCTGCGGGAGTCGTTGCGTCTGCGCGCCTTCGGTTTCGACCAGGACGGCCAGACCCGCGACCGGCAGTGGTTCACCGCCGGCACCCCGCCGGTGTTGCGGTGGTTGCAGGAGTCATCGGAATCCGCCGAGGGCCACACCCTCGCGCTCACCCGGGTCAAGGCCACCCGAGACGCGGCCGAGCGCACCGGGCGGCGCCTCCGAGACGCTCTGATCTCAGCCTGGAAGGAGAGCAACAGTCCGTCGGGCGGATCGGCCGGGACCGAGACCGGGTCGGGGCCGTGGCTCCGTACCGGGACGGCCCGGTACTGGTCGACCGCGGAGACCCTGTTCTGGCGGACCGTGATGGACGAGGACTCCGCAGGGCCCGGCAACGGCTTCATCCTCCTGGCGCTGCGCGCCTACGACGAGGTGACCTCCTCCTACTGTTTCCGCCCCCGGGTCGCCAAGGCGGTCGAATCGCACCGCCGCCGCTTGTTCGACGGCTGGACCCGCGCACGTACCGACGAGGAAGACGCAGCATGACGCGTACCACCGAGCACGACATCCGCCGGGCGGCCGACCGTATGGCTCACGACCTCACCAGGCGTGTCGCCGACGAACCGGCCGTCCGGGCCACCCTGCGCCGGGGAGTGGGACGCCGGGTGGAGGACCCGGCGATGCTGCCCCTCCACGGGTTCGTCACCCCCTACCTCGGGGACCTGCACGAGCGTGCGCGACCCAGGCGGTTCCCCGATCAGGGAGAAGCGGTCGAACGCGCCTTCTACGCCGTCGCGGCCCTCATCGCGGCCCAGTCCCGCCAGGCGCGGGACCGGGATTCGGCGGGGGCCGACGACGGTCGGGAGCACACCGGCGAGTCCCCCGCGGAGGCACCGGGCGGCGAGGACGCGGCCACGCCCGCGTCGGTCGGCGAACCCGCCGCTGCCGGGGACACGGGCGAAACGCCGCCCCGTGACCGCGGCCTGGGCACCACCCTGGGTGAGGCCGTGGGGAAGGGCCGGCTCAACGCCGACACCACCGAGCAGCGTCTTCACCTGCTGTGCCGCCAGTCCCTGGACGGCGTGCACGCGCAGCTCCCCAGGCTGCTGGCGCACGCGACCGCCAAGGGCGTCCGACCCGACTGGGGCCGACTCGTCCTGGACCTGGCCCGGTGGGGCGGGGAGCGGGACCACGTGGCCAAGGAGTGGGCGCAGGGGTTCCACCGCGCGATCGGCCGGGCCCGGCAAGCCGCGTCCCAGAACTCCACACAGACCGATACACAGAGCATCGAAGAGGTCAGCACCGTATGAGCACGCCGAAGTTCCTGGACGTCCACGTCCTCCAGACCCTTCCCTACTCCAACGTCAACCGCGACGACCTCGGCTCGCCCAAGACGGTCGTCTACGGCGGCGCCGAGCGCACACGGATCTCCAGCCAGAGCTGGAAGCGGGTGGTCCGCCACCAGGTCGAGGCCCGACTCGGCGACCCGGCCGTGCGCACACGACGCATCACCGGCCAGATCTGCGAGCGGCTCTCGGCACGCGGTTGGGACGCCGGGTCGGCGGAGAACGGAGCACGCCAGATCGTGCTGTCGGCGGCCAAGGGAGGGATCAAGCTGGAGAAGGAGAAGGAGGGCGAGCCCCCGGTCACCTCCGTGCTGTTCTACCTCCCCGTGTCCGCCATCGACTCCCTCGCGGACATCGCGGACGAGCACCGGGAGGCGATCGCCAAGGAGTCGGCGAAGAAGTCCCCCAAGGCCGTCATCCCCAGCGACCCCATCGTCGCCGTCCTCCGGAGCCGGAACGCCACGGTCAACCTGTTCGGGAGGATGCTCGCCGAGCTTCCCAGCACCGAGGTCGACGGCGCGGTCCAGTTCGCCCACGCCTTCACCACCCACGGCACCAGTGTGGAGGTCGACTTCTTCACCGCCGTGGACGACGTCCCCAAGGACAACGACCGGGGCAGCGGCCACATGAACGCCAGCCAGTTCAGCACGGGCACGTTCTACCGCTACGCCAACATCGACCTCGCGGGCCTGGAGCGCAACCTGGACGGCGACACCGCCGCCGCGCGCGAGCTGGTGTCGGAGTTCGTCCGCGCGTTCGTGGCCACGATCCCCTCCGGCAAACAGAACGCGACCGCCGCAGCGACCCTGCCCGATCTCGCCTACGTGGCGGTGAGGTCGGACCGGCCGGTGTCGTTCGCCCCCGCCTTCGAGGCGGCCGTGCGGGGCGAGTCGGGTTTCGCGGCCGTCTCACGCGACCGCCTCTCCGAGTACGCGGGTCGGCTCCGGGAGCTGTGGTGGCCCGACACCGTCGTCGCCGAGTGCCACACGGGGATCGACGCCAAACCGGTCGACAACCTGGGGCCCGCCGTCTCCGGGTACCCGGCCCTGGTCGAGACCGCCGTGGCGGCCGCCTACGGCCCGGTCGGCCCGTGAGCGGCCTGCTCCTGCGGCTCGCCGGTCCCATGCAGAGCTGGGGAGAGCACAGCGCCTTCGGCGAACGGGACACCCTCCCCCACCCCAGCCGGTCGGGGCTGGTGGGGATGTTCGCCGCCGCGCAGGGCGTGGGGCGGGACGAACCGCTGGACCGCTACGACGCCCTCCGGCTGACCGTCCGTGTGGACTCGCCGGGCCTGCGCATGAGCGACTTCCAGACGGTCGGCGGCGGGCTGCCCCGCGAGCGGACGGTGCCCACCGCCGAGGGCAAGCGCCGCCCGGAGAACGCCACCACGATCGTCACCCGCAAGGCGTTCCTCGCCGACGCGGTGTTCACCGTCGCCGTCACCGGGCCGGGCACCGAGGACATCGGGGCCGCCCTCGTCTCGCCGCACTGGCAGACCTACCTGGGCAGGCGGTCCTTCGTTCCCGACCCCCTGCTCCTGCTCCGGCGAGGCGTCGCCGACCCGGTGGAGGAACTGCGGACCGGGGTACCGCTGCCCCGTGTGCGTGTGCCCGAGGGGGCGGAGTCCGTCCCCGTGGACCTCGTGGTGGAAGGGGGCGCGGACGGCGACGACCCCAGAACGGGAGGGGACGCGGGGCGGAGCCGCACGACGCTCAACGACGTCCCCCGCTCCTTCGCCTCCCTCAGGCGCCTGTACGCGAGCAGGGAGGTGCGCGTGGACTCGGTCCGCGTGCCCGTCGCCCTGGTCTCGCGCGGTTGGCGCGACTACCAAGACCGCCTGTTCGCCTACGTCAAGGAGCACCGTTGACCTGGCTCACGAAGATCGTCCCGGACCTGGCCTCGCGCCGGGCGCAGTCCAGTTTCACGAGCGCCGGCGAACTCCACCGCCTCGTCATCGGCCTGGCCTCACGCGACCTGGGAGAGGAACGGGTGGAGTCCCCGCGCCGACGCGCCGGGCTGCTGTTCCGGCTGGAGGAGACGCGGGGCGCCCCCGTGCTCCTGGTCCAGAGTTCCGGCGCCCTGGACGCGAACGCCCTGGGCGAGGGGTTCGGTTCGGTGGCCGAGCGGGACCTGACCCCCTTCCTGGAGGGGTTGGAGAAGGGCGAGGAGGTCCGGTACCGCATCGCGGCCGCGCCCAGCAAGCGGTTGGGGAAGTCGGAGAAGAACGCCGACCGCCTGGGGGACCGCGCGAAGCCGGGGGTCCGTGCCTATACGCGGCCGCTGTTCGGCGAGCAGGCCGAACAGTGGTGGCGGGAGCGTGCGGAGCGGAACGGGCTCGACCTGCTCGACGTCTCCGGCACGGGAGCGGTTCCCGCCCTGGACCGGGGCCGGAGCGGGAAGCGGGGAGTCCGCATCCATGTGACCCGGTTCGACGGATACGCGGTCGTCCGCGATCCCGACGCGCTCCGTGAGGCGGTCCGTAACGGGGTCGGACGGGGGAAGTCCTTCGGCTGCGGGCTTTTGAGCCTCGCCCCGGCGGGGAGGTGACCGCCGTGGGCGGTGAGGCAGCGGCCCGCAAGGCTCTGGCCAGGCCGACCCTGGCGATGCTCCCCCGGGTCTCGGACAACCTGTCGTTCCTGTACGTGGACATCTGCAGGGTCGTCCAGACCGACACGGGGGTGTGCGCGGAGGTCGCCGCGGGGCCGGGATCCGTGCACCGGGTGCCGATCCCGACGGCGGCGCTGGCATGCGTCCTGCTGGGGCCGGGGACGTCGATCACCGCTCCGGCCCTGGCCACCTTCATGCGGCACGGGACGACCGTCGTTGCGTCGGGAGCGGGCGGCGTACTGCACTACGGGAGCCTGGTCCCCCAGGCCCGCACCACCCTGTGGTTGGACCGGCAGGTGGACGCCTACTCCGACGTCACCCGACGGCTCGAGGTCGCGCGCGCCATGTACTCCCTGCGGTTCGGGGAGGACGTGGAGGAAGGGACGGGGGTCGAACGCCTGCGCGCCCTGGAGGGGCAGCGCATGAAAGCGCTGTACCGGCAGTTGGCCACCAAGCACAGGGTGAAACCGTTCAAGCGCAACTACGACCCCGAGTCGTGGGACGAGCAGAACCCGGTCAACAAGGCGCTGTCAGCGGGAAACGCAGCGCTCTACGGGGTGGTGCACTCCGTCATCGCCCACCTGGGGTGCTCGCCCGCGCTGGGGTTCGTGCACACGGGGAAGCAGCACTCCTTCGTGTACGACATCGCGGACCTCTACAAGGCCGAGACGACGATCCCTCTGGCGTTCTCCCTGCACGACTCCGGCACTCCGGACAGCACCGCCCGCTTCCGGCTGCGGAGCGAACTGCGCCTGTACCGGCTGATCCCGCGGATCGTGCGCGACGTCCAACAACTCCTCGACCCGGACCTGGACGCCGAGGAGGAGAGCACCGTGCCCGACCGGTGGAAGGTCGTGGACCTGTGGGACCCCGGCTCGGGAACCGTGGCTGGTGGTGTGAACTACGCCGAGGACGGCGCCTGATGGGGACGATGGTGGTGATCTCGACGACGGCCGTTCCGGACCGTGTCCGGGGGGCTCTGTCCCGGTGGATGGTGGAGCCGAAAGCAGGCCTGTACGTCGGGACGATGAGCGCGCGCGTGCGGGAGAAGCTGTGGACCGCCGTGAGCGACACGGTGGGTGAGGGAGCCGCGGTATGCCTGCACACGGCGGACAACGAACAGGGTTTCGTCGTCCTGACAGCGGGAGAACGCCGTCGTCAGGTGGTGGACTTCGACGGACTGCAACTGATCCAGTTCACCGCCCTGCCGGACGAAGGGGACAACGATGAGTGGACGGAACTCCCGGAGGGTTGGTAACGCCAAGATAACGCCCTGCGTTTTCGCAGGTCGTTAAGTGGTGAGCCCCACGCACGTGGGGATGGACCGGAACCGGTCCCCGGCCTGGTCAAGACGCGGCTGTGAGCCCCACGCACGTGGGGATGGACCGCCGCCGCTGCTGGCGACATGGTCCCGGAGGACGGTGAGCCCCACGCACGTGGGGATGGACCGAACTGTCGTTCGACGTGGCAGAGGTCGTTCCGGAGCGCCCCACGCACGTGGGGATGGACCGCGGCGCCCCCACACCCCGGGGTGACCGGGTCTCCCGGGCGGCTCAGAGCGGGGTGGAGAAAGCGCCTCCCGGCTCCCCCGCTTTCCGAGCGCGGGCAACACCCTCCCCACGGTCCGCCGCCCGCCGAAAGGACAGGCTCCCCGACACGGACGCGGCGGAGAACCGTCAGGGAGCGACGGAAAGTTCGATTTTTCCATCGCACGGAATCTCCGCAGATCAGGAACCCGGAGAGGTCGTCACTCACCGTCGCGCCCGGGAACTTCTCGTGAGGCAGAGGTTGACCGTGCCGCAACGGCACGGTTTTGACTGGTCCCACAGCGGCACAGGACCACTCACCACAGACCCACCGGGAGGACGCGATGACCGCAGCCAAGGACCTCGACACCGGCCTCACCCACGAGACCGCCCCCGGCCCCACCTCGACCCCCGCCCCCGAGCCCGGCCGCACCGCCGGGGCCACCGCCCCGGAGCAGCCGGTGGACGTGAAGCAGGCCGTGCTCGACGGGATGGGCGGCCCCTCCGGGATGGTCTACACGACCCTGCCTGTCGTGGCCTTCGCCCTCGCTGTTCCCTTCATGTCGCTCATGGCCGCCATCGGCACCGCGATCGCCATCGCCGCCGTCCTGGCCGTCTTCCGGATGTGGCGCGGCGAGAAGCTCATGTCCGCGCTGGGCGGGGTGTTCGGCGTCGCGGCCGCCGGAGGCGTCTCCGCCATGACCGGATCGGCCAACGACTTCTTCCTCATCGGGATCTGGGCCTCCTTCGCCGGAGGGGTCGTCACGCTCCTCTCCCTCCTGGTGCGCCGCCCGCTCACCGGCGTCATCTGGAACGCCGTCCACGGCGGCGCCCACCCCTGGCGCGAGGACCGCCCCACCCTGCTCGTCCACGACCTGGCGACCCTCGCCGTCACCGCGGTCTTCGCCGGCCGGTTCATCGTCCGCCAGTGGCTCTACGTCGCCGACTCCACCGCCGGCCTGGCCATCGCCGACACCGTGACCGGCTTCCCCCTGACCGCCCTGGCCGCCGTCGCCGTCGTCTGGGCCTTCCGCCGTTCCACCAAGCGCCTGGTCAAGACCGACACCGCCACCGCGCGGGACTGACCGGAGCCGACACCGGAGCCGACACCGGATCCGGCGCCGGGACCGGGCCGACCCCGGCGGGCCGCAGGAGAGGACGAGGAGGACCGGCATGGGACACAGCGCGCCTACGGGGACGGGCGTCACCGGCACGGGCTCGCTCCCCCGTCCCCCGGAGACCTCCGGCGCCGTCCTCCGCTCCCCGATGTCGTCGCCGGGCGATAGCTTCCCCGCCATGAGCTACTCGCTGACGACATACGTGGTCGACCTCGACGTCCTGCACGGTTCCGTGGGGTCGAAGGACGACAAGCTCCGCCGGATGATCGGCGGCCGGTTCAAGCAGCACCTGAGCGGCTTCGACGACCAGTTCTCCCACGTCGCCGACGCGGGCGGCCCCTCCATCCGCGACGCGATCCGCGCGGTCATCGAGGGCGGCCCCTTCGACGAGCAGTACGGCTTCCTGTACGGATACGCCTACAAGTGGATCTGCGAGTTCCACGGCCGCGCCCTGTTCAACAACGACTTCAGCCCCATGAGGTCGGGGTGGCTGGAGACGGTCGACCAGGGCCTGGCGGAGCTGGGTGTGACGGCCGTCGGCGTCGAGGAGTTCGGTTTCGGCCGCGTGCCCTCGCCCCTCCCCGCGCCCGAGTTCGAGCCGTGCTACGGCGAGTGGAGCACCACCGAGTGCCGGAAGGCCCTCGAACAGTGGGAGGCGGCCTCCGAGGAGGGCAAGGCCGCCCTGGACCCCTCCGTCCTGCACGCCGCCGAGTCCTGCATGGACTGGTGCCGGACCGCGGTCGCGGCCGGACGGGGCGTCGCGGGGTTCTTCTCCTGAGCGGTGATCGGGCCCGCTCCGGACCGGTGTGAGCCGCGGAGCGGGCCCGAGCCGTGCCCGGCCCCCGGGAGCGGGGAGGCCGGAGGCGCCCACCCGGGCGTTCGTCCCGGCCCCGGACCGCGCCGGGCCTCTGCCCCGCCCACACCTCAACTGCCCTGGGACGCGGAACCCGTGCGCACGTGCGCACGCACCCCCTGCAGGTCGAACAGGATGAGGAGCTCGACCGCGCCGCCGTCGGCGCTGCCCAGCCAGTGCGGCTGGGACGTGTCGAACTCGGCCACCTCGCCGGGCGACAGTGTCAGGTCCCGCTCACCGAGCACGAGCCGCAGGCGCCCGTCGAGCACGTACAGCCACTCGAACCCCTCGTGGGTCTGCGGTTTCGGTTCGAGCGGGGCGGGCACGGCGGGGATGACCATCTTGAACGCCTGCGTGCCGCCCGGCCGCCTGGACAGCGGCACGAAGACCATCCCGAACCGGCGGATCGGCTTCAGGTGGATCCGGGGGTCCCCGGTGCGCGGGGCTCCGACCAAGACGTCCAGGGGGACGTCGTAGGTGCGGGCCAGGGGCAGCAGCAGCTCCAGGGTCGCCCGGCGCCGACCGCTCTCCAGCCGGGACAGTGTGCTCTCCGAGACCCCGGTCGTCGCGGCGAGGTCGGCGAGGGTGATGCCGCGCTCGCGGCGCAGCGCGCGCAGCCGGGGCCCCACCACGTCGAGAACGTCTTCTGTTTCACGGTCCATCCCGCCATATTGCCAGAACCGCAATTTTTCGTGCCAGATCGTGGTGGGTGCGGTGAGACTGGGCGCATACCGACAGAAGGAGCCCCTGTGAACACCACCGACGCGGTCACGTTCTGGGACGGGATCCACGCGTCCCGCCCCGCGGCCACCGACCCTCGGCCCAACGTCCGCCTCACCGAGGCGGTCGCGGACCTGCCGCCCGGCCGCGTGCTGGACCTGGGGTGCGGAGGCGGCGGTGACGCCCTGTGGCTCGCCCGGCGCGGGTGGCGGGTCACCGCCGTGGACATCTCGGCCGTGGCGGTCGAGCGCCTCACCGACCTCGCCCGCTCACGCGGACTGGGCGACCTGGTCACCGCCGAGCGGCACGACCTGGACGCGTCCTTCCCGGAGGGCCGGTTCGACCTGGTCAGCGCCCACTACCTCCAGACCTTCTTCGCCCTGGACCGGGCGGCCGTCCTGCGCTCGGCGGCGCACGCGCTGCGTCCGGGCGGGCGGCTCCTGGTCGTGGACCACGGTTCGGTCGCGCCGTGGTCGTGGAACCAGGACCCCGACACCCGGTTCCCGTCCCCGCAGGAGGTCGCCGAGGACATCGCCCTGGATCCGGCGTCGTGGACGGTCGAGCGGGCCGACGCCCCCCGCCGGGTCGCGACGGGTCCGGACGGGCGCACCGCCGAGGTCACCGACCACGTCCTGATCGTCCGCCGCACCGCCTGACCCGGTGCCTGAAACCGCTCCCCCGACGAAGGAGGCCACCGTGCCCACCCTCCACCGCCGCGCCCGCCGCGGCGACACCCCTCCGCCGCGGACCGGCGGCGGCGAGGCCGAGGTCCTGCGCGGGTTCCTCGACTACCTGCGGGCCTCGATGGCCGCGAAGGTCGCCGGCGCCCCCGAACCGCAGGTCCGGTCGGCCAGGGTTCCCTCCGGCACGAACCTGCTCGGCCTGCTCGGCCACCTCGCCTCGGTCGAGGGCGCGATGTTCCTCGGGCAGGAGGTCCCCGACTGGCAGGCGACGTTCCGGGCCGCGCCCGAGGACAGCGTGGCCGACGTCGTCGCCCGCTACGAGAGGACGGTCGAGCGCGCGAACGCCGTTCTCGACGGGTGCGCCGACCTCGGCGCCCCGCTCCCCCGGACGCGGCCGGGCCGTCCCGCCCCCAGCGTCCGGTGGGCCCTCGTCCACATGATCGAGGAGACCGGCCGCCACGCCGGCCATGCCGACATCCTCCGCGAGCAGATCGACGGGGCGACCGGGCGCTGATCCCGGCTCCCGGCGGTGTGCCGCGGGCCGGGGCGCACCGCCGCGCCGCACGGGCGGACCGGCCCGGGCACGTCCCCGGGCCGGTCCGCCGTCGCACGGCGGACCCGTGTCGGCGCAGGTACCGGCGGCGCGTGACGACCGCGAGGTCGGCCGCCGGCGGCAGCACGAGGAACAGGACCGTCACCGCCCGGCCCGCGGTGAGGGCCTGCGCAGGGTCCGGGTAGACCGCGTCGGGGACGATCATGCCCGGGCTGATCCGGTAGGCGAAGCACGTGGGGATCGCGTACGAGAAGTCGGCGGCCGTGAACACGAGGGTGGCCACGGTCGGGCCGGCCCCGGAGACGTCCACGATGACGGCGTCGCGGGTCACCGGCGTCGGCAGCGTCAAGGCGGTCGTGGGCCGGGTGACGGCCGAGCTGGACGCCCCGAACCGGGTCCTCGTCGCCGACGCCGTGCGCGAGGCGCGGCTGGGCGAGGGGGCCCGGGGGCGGGTCCGCCCCGGGAACGCCGGGGAAGCGCGCGACCGGTCCGCGGGGCCGTCCTGTAGGGTCCCGGCCATGGGAAGCCGAATCGCAGTGGTCGCCATCGACGCGATCGACGTCAGGACCGTGGCCGGGTTCTGGAGCCGTGTCCTGGACTGGCCGATCGTGGAAGAGGAGGAGGACGGGATCGTCCTCGCCCCGTCCGAGGACGCCGGGATCGGGATCGACGTGTTTCCCGTGCCCGAGCGCAAGACCGTCAAGAACCGCCTGCACCTGGACCTGAGGGTCACGGGCGGACTGACGGTGGCCCAGGAGCTGGAGAGGCTGATGGGACTGGGTGCGGTGAAGGTGGACGTGGGACAGCCCGAGGACGCACGGTGGACGGTGCTGGCCGACCCGGAGGGCAACGAGTTCTGCCTGCTGCACGGGCGCGACGGGTCCCCCTGAACCGGGGCCGCGACTCCGGCGTGCCGCGCGGGGGCCCGTGCCCCCGCGCCGTCGCCCGAACGGGCGCTCCTCAGCCGGCGGTCCCGGCCTTGACGAGCGGCGCGTCCCGTGTGAACTCCCGGAACCCGACGCTGTAGTACAGTCCGCGCGCCGCGGGATGCCCCGGCGCGCCCAGACAGGCGACCGTCGCCTGCACGGCCCCGGCCGCCCGCGCCAGAAGCATGCCGTGCAGGAGCATCGCCCTTCCCAGTCCCAGGCGCCGGTGGTCCGGATGCGTTCCGACGGGCTCGAACTCGACGGTCCTGTTCGCCTCGTCGAGCCACATGAGGGCCGAGGCCGCCATCGTCCCGTCCGGCGCCTCCACCAGGAGGTGCAGGTCGCCGCGGTACCCGTCCGTCCGCCGGACGCCCCGGTAGCCCTCGGCCGTGTACGCCGAGGGGGCCCAGGCGTCCAGGTGGGCCCGGACCGCGGCCTCCGGCCCGGCCTCGTCGGCGGTGCGGAACCGGTATCCGGCCGGGAGCACGGGCTGCTCCACGTCGGCGAGGTCCCGCACGTTGAGCTGGGTCCAGTCCCCCGTGTCGCCGAGGGAGGCCGGATCGGTCGCGTACCCGTGCTCCGTCCACCTCCCCAGGGCGAACCCGTCGGCGGCTCCCGGCAGCACGGAGCGCTCGAGACCGGCCGCCGTGGTGTCGTACCAGTCGATCACCTCGTCGACCAGCCCCGCGTGGTCGGGATGCACCTGGTACGCCAGATAGGCGCCGGTGACGTCCTTCACCGACCCGTCGCTCAGCTCCACGCGGCGCGGCAGGTGGGCCCAGCCCCACGCCACCAGCTCCCCGCCGGAGGACCACAGCCGACGGCGCCAGCTCGCGCCGAGGGCGGCGTGCCCCCTGCCCCAGTTCCACGCCAGCTCGCCGAACGACGCGTCGCTGTTCACCAGGTCCGGGCGGACGGCGGTGACACGCTGCGCCAGGCCCTGCATGAGCCGCACGTCCGCGGCGGTCAGAAGCTCCGGGTTCGTCATACCGCGTCACTGTGGCAGGGCTCCGCGCCGCCGTCGAGCCATTTTCCGGGGCCCGCGGGTTCCTCGCGGCCAGAGGCCCGATCCGCCTCCCCGTGGCGACGGAGGCCGGGCGGCCGTGCCCCTCTCCGGCCGGTCGCGTGGACCGGGGGCGAAGGGGATCGACGCAGGGTCGCGCGGTGGACCCGCGAAGGCGCGGCGGGCCGCCCGGAGCCTGTGCCTCCAGGAGCGGAGAACACGAGGCCGCTCCCGGCCGGGGACCGGCAGCGTCCGGGCGGGTCCGGAAAACGCGCCTGACACGGGGGGTCCGGCGCACTATGCTCGCCCGCGAACCCGGCGGAGCGCCGGATCCCGCGCCCCTTCCGACGGGGCCCCGCGCGCCGGACCGTGCGGGCCGAGACGCCCAGGAGCGACCCCCGTGACACCCCACCCCGACATCGACGCGGTCGTCTTCGACATCCTCGGGACCATGGTCGACGAACCCGCCGGTATCAGGCGCGGCCTGCGCGCACTGCTCCCGGACACCGACGAGGCCGGGTTGGGCGAGCTCGCCGCGCTGTGGCACGGACACGTGGAGGAGCAGCAGCGGGAGATCCTCGCGGGCCGCCGCGCCTACACCGACAGCACGGTGCTCGACCTGGAGGCGGCGACGCGCGTGGCGGCCCGGGCCGGTGTCGGCGACGCCGAAGCGATCCGCTCGCTGGCGGCCTCCGGACAGCGGCTGGACCCCTGGCCGGACTCCGTCCGGGCACTGGACAGGATCGCCTCCCGCTTCCCGGTGGTGGGTCTGTCGAACGCGAGCCGCGCGGCGCTCACCCGCATCGGCGCACACGCCGGCCTGCGCTGGCACCAGGTGCTCTCGGCCGAGGAGGCGCGCAGCTACAAGCCCCGCCCCAACGTCTACCGGCTCGCGGTCGCCAACGCGGGCTGCGCCCCCGAACGCCTGCTCATGGTCGCCGCCCACGCCTGGGACCTCCGGGGCGCCCAGGCGGTGGGCATGAGGACCGCCTACGTCGAACGCCCCGTCGGGGACCCGCCCGGGGCGGCCGACGCGTTCGACCTGGAGGCGAAGGGCCTCGACGACCTGGCCGAGGCCCTCGGGGCGGCCTGAGGCCGCCGCCCGCGCGCGGAACCGCTCGGGGCTCCCGGGGGGCTTCAGGCCCCCGTCGCCGCCGGCTCGCGCCCGGTTCCCGCCGCGACGATCCCCCGTACGATCTCCTCCGGGACCGCGGCCGTGTCCAGGTCCCGGACCAGGCGGGTCCGGCCGCCGTCGCCCGGCCTGAAGACGCTCGCCCCGGCGTCCTCCCCCTCCGTCTCGATCAGGACCGTGCCCGGCTCGGAGAGGGTGAACAGCTCCGGTCTGACCATGCTCAGGACCGCCACCGGGTCGTGGGGGACGTTCCACTGCTCGTCCCAGAACTTCCACCACTGGTCGATGTCGGCGGCCAGCGCGCCGCCGAGCGCGCCCGCGGCCCCGAGACGGCGCAGGTGCGGCTCCAGCACCTTCACCCTGCGCGTGACCTCCAGGCCGGTGACCACGGCGCGGATGCCCGAGGAGAACACCAGGTGAGCGGCCCGGGCGTCGCTGCGGAAGTTGTGCTCGGTCCTCTCGACGTCGTCGAACGCGCCGCCCATCACCCACAGGGTGCGCACGTTCTCCGCGAAGCGCGGATCGGCCTCCAGGGCCAGGGCGATGTTGGTCAGCGGGCCGATGGCGAGGACGTCGACCTCCCCGGGCCGCTCGGCCACCGTGCGGACCAGCCACTCGACGGCGGCCCCGTCCTCGTAGGCCTCCCCGTCCAGTCCCGTGTGCAGCGACCCCTCGTGCCCCGCCCACCACACCTCGCGGCCGGAGAGCGGCGTCCCCTCCCCGGCGCGCACGGGCAGGTCGAACCCGGCCAGGGCGCCGTAGCGCCGGGCCAGCCGCGCGCGCAGCACCGTGTCCCCGTACACCGTCGCGACCCCGAGCAGGTCCACCCCCGGCAGTCCGAGGAGCAGGGCGAGCGCCATGGCGTCGTCCACGTCCGTCCCGATGTCGGTGTCCAGGACGACGGCGCGGGCGGTAGGGGCGGCGGGCATGGAGGAGCCTTTCGTGTGGTTCGACGGGCTCACTTGAGCCCCGAGGTCGAGACGGACTGGATGAAGTACTTCTGGAGGGAGAGGATCACGACCAGCGGCACCAGGATCAGCACCACGGACCCGGCGAACATCAGGCCGTAGTCCACGCTGAACTGGCCCTGCATGTTGGCCAGGGCGACGGGGCCGACGACGTGCTCGGCGTCCGTCCCCATGAGCAGCGGCCACACGTAGGCCTGCCACTGGAACAGGAACAGCATCAGGCCCGCCCCCATGAGCGCGGGTCTGGACAGGGGCAGGTAGATCCGCCAGAACACGCCCCACCAGCTGAGGCCGTCCAGGCGGCCGGCCTCCACCAGTTCCTCCGGGACGGCGAGGAAGAAGTTGCGCAGCATGAAGATCGCCATGCCGTTGCCGAGGCCGGGCAGGATCAGCCCGGTGAAGGTGTTCTGGAGGTTCCAGTCGCGGAACAGGTCCGCGAGCGGGATGGCGATCGCGTCGAACGGGATCAGGAAGCTGACCACGATCACCGCGAACACCGCGCCCTGGCCGCGGAACCGCAGCGCGGAGAGCCCGAACGCGGCCGTGGCGCACAGCACCAGTCCCACCACGACCGTGACCGCGCTGATGAGCAGCGAGTTGAGGATGCCCCGGCCCAGGCCCGTCCCCACCAGGGCCGTGTAGTTGTCGAGGGCCGGTGTCAGGGTCAGGAAGGTCTCCCAGCCGATCGGCGACAGGAAGCGGAACGTGTCGGCGCTCGGCCTGAGGGAGTTGGTGAGCACCCAGAGCAGGGGGACCACGAAGACGAGTCCCACCACGGCGCCCGTGGCGGTGATCAGGGCCCTCCGCGTGCGGGGGCGCCGCCGTGTCCGCCCGGCGGGGCGGTCCGCCCGGGCGGCCGGCGCCCCGGGGGCGGAGGAGGTGTTCGTCGGCATCGCTCAGTCCTCACTTCGCAGCATGCGGAACTGGACGGCGACGATCACGAGGGTGATCACCACCAGCACGACCACCTCCGCCTGGGCGCGCCCCATGTCGCCGAGCGAGTAGGCGCGGGAGTAGATGTCGTACATGAGGAGGTTCGTGGACCCCTCCGGCCCGCCCCCGGTGAGGATCTGCACGGGCGCGAAGACCAGCAGGTTGGAGACGGTGGCCGCGACCAGGACGAACGAGAGCGGCCTGCGCAGCATCGGCAGGGTGACGCCGAAGAACGCGCGCACCGGCGACGCCCCGTCCAGCTCCGCCGCCTCGTAGAGCTCGGCCGGGATGTCGTTGATCCCCGCGATGAGGAACAGCATCCAGTAGCCGACGCCGATCCACGACAGCAGGACGATAATCGACGCCAGCGCCTGGTCGGGCGAGGTCAGGAACCCCTGAGGGGGCAGCCCGACCACCGCCAGCAGGGCGTTGGCGAGCCCGCCCTCGGGGCGGAAGATCACGCTCCAGACCACGGCGGAGACCGCGGGCGGGGTGGCGATCGGCAGGATCACCAGTGCCCGCCACACCTTGGAGCCGGCCATGCGGCGGCGCGTGTACAGCACCGCCAGGGCGACGGAGACCGCCACCTGCAGCGGGTTCACCACCAGGGTGAAGAGCAGGGTCACCGCCACCGCACCGCGGAAGTCGGCGTTGGCGAACAGGTCGAGGTAGTTGCCGAGGCCGACGAAGCTCCTGCCGGACAGCAGGGACGTGTGGTGCAGGCTCTCCCAGAGGGCCGTCGCGCCGGGCAGCAGCCGCAGGAGGGTGAGCGCCACCAGCGAGGGCAGCAGGAACGCGAGCGCGACCGCCGCGGTCCCGCGCCACCACGGGCGCCGGTAGTGCCCGGGCCGGGGGCGGGCGCTCACGGCCCGCCCGCCGTCCCCGGCCCGTGTGGAGGGGCCGCTCATCGCAGCGGGGCCCAGGCGTCTTCGAGCTGCTCCCCGGCCTGCTCCAGCCTGGACGCGGCGTCGGAGCCGTTGCGGATGTCCGCGAAGGCCGTGTTCATGACCTCCTCGAACTGGGCGTAGCCGACCGTGACGGGCCGCACCACCCCGGTGTTGGCCACCTCGTGGGAGATGAGGTCGGCGGCTCCGGCGCTCCGTTCGCCCGCCAGGGCGTCCATGCGCGGCAGGTACTCCTCGGCGGCCTCGGTGTTGGCCGGGATGATCGTCTGGCGCTCGGTGCTGGCGAGGTTGCCGGCGGGGTCCAGCGCCGCGTACTCCAGGAACAGGCGTGCGGCGTCCTTGGCCTGCGAGGCGGGGTTGACGCCCCAGGACCACGACCCGGAGGGGGTGACCTCCTCGCCGCCCTCGAAGTAGGGCATCGGCGCGACCGTCCAGTCCACGTCGGAGTCGGCGAACTCCCCCAGGTCCCAGGGGCCGCCGACGAAGAAGGCGACGTCCCCGCCGGAGAAGAGGGGGCTGGTCTCGAAGGTGCCGACGCCGCGCGGGGAGAGCCCGTCCTCGAAGGTCGCACCGAACCACTCCATGGCCTCGACCCACTCGGCGTTGGCGACGTCCTGGTCGAGCATGTCCTCGCCGACGACCCCGCTCCCGCCGCCCTTGGACTCCATGAGCGGCTGGAGCTGGTAGTAGAAGTCGGTCTGCTCCAGGAGCAGGCCCCACTCGGTGCCGGCCTCCTGGGCCGCCTCGGCCGCCTCCGCGGTCTGCTCCCACGTCCAGCGCTCGGAGGGGTCGGAGCCCGGCCCCTCGACGTCGGCGGCGGCGAGGGCGTCCTGGTTGACGAACATCAGCTGGGTGGAGTTCCACACGGGCAGGGCCCAGAGCTTGTCCTGGTGGATCCCGGTGGAGTACTGGCCCTCGGTGGTGGCCTCGCGGGCGCGGTCCTCCAGGTCGGAGAGGTCCTCCAGGAGCCCCTGGGCGGCCATCCACGGCACGCGGGGCTGGTCGACCGCGTAGACGTCGATGGACTCGTCGCCCGCGGAGAGCCGCTGCTGGACCGTGCTGTTGTACTGGTCGAAGGGCACCTGGGTGTACTCGACGGTGTAGCCCTCGTGGGAGGCCTCGAAGGCCTCGATGAGGGGCTCGAAGAAGGCCGGGTCCTCCGGACCGAGGAACTGGATCGTCCCGTCCCCGCCCCCGTCACCGGAGCCCGGGGAGCAGGCCGCGATCAGTGCCAGGGATGCCGCTCCGGCGACGGACGCCAGGACTCTCTGTCGTTTTCTCATGGACGGTGACCTTTCGAGGCGGGTTCCGGCTCGCACGGCACTGCTGGGTCGCGGAGGCCTTCACCGGGAAGTCAGCGATCTATGCGCTTAGATATAAGCTAGCAAACCTCATGTGAACGGTAAATGACAAGGTCGTGGGCCCGATTCGTGACCCGGCGCCCTCCGGGCGCCCCCGCGCCCGGGACGCACGCGGGGACGGCTACCCTCACGCTAGGGAAACGGGAAGGGACTGGTGCCGCATGGCGACAGCACGGGACGTCGCGCGACGGGCGGGCACCTCCACCGCCGTGGTCTCCTACGTGTTCAACGACGGACCGCGCGGGGTGGCCCCGGCGACCCGGCAGAAGGTCCTCGACGCGGCGGCCGAGCTCGGCTACCGGCCGAACGCGCTGGCGCGCTCGCTCTCCAGCGGCCGGACGCACTCCATCGGGCTGATCGTGCCCGACATCTGCAACCCCTACTTCGCGGAACTGGCCCGCGCCATCGAGGACGCCGCGGGGGTCAGGGGCAACCTGCTGCTCATCGCCGACTCGGCGCTGTCGGCGGAGCAGGAGCGCCGCCACACCCGCTCGCTCGTCGAGCGCAAGGTCGACTCGGTCGTACTGGTCTCGGTGTGCGACGAACCCGACCTCGGCGAGTTCTTCGAGGCCGGCATCCCCGTCGTCGCCCTGCACCCGATCTCGGACCGCGAACGCGCCTCGTCGATCACCATCGACTACGAGGCCGCCGCCCAGCGGGCCACCGAGCACCTCCTGGCGCACGGCTACGGGAGCATCGTGCTGCTGAACGGCCCGGTCGAGTCCACCGGCGCGCGGCAGCACCGCGCGGGCTTCGACAGGGCGGTCGCCGGCGCGGAGGGCGTGCGGGCGTGGACGATCCGCTCGGAGATCTCACGGCACGACGCCGCGGAGTCCGCCTACGCACTGCTGAGCGGGGCGGACCGGCCGCGCGCCGTCTACTGCACCACCGACGAACAGGCCTTCGGCGTCCTGTACGCGGCCCACCGGGCGGGGCTGGCGGTCCCCGACGACCTGGCCGTCGTGGGGTTCGACGGCACCCGCAACTGCCTGGTGTCGATCCCCGCCCTGACCACGGTGCAGCAGCCCACGGAGGCCATGGCGCGGCGCGTGGTGGAGATCCTCGCGGGCCGCACCGTGGACGACGAGCCCGTGCACGAGGTCCTGGGCTTCGAGTTCGTCGCGCGCGCCTCCAGCGGCGGACCGGCCCCCGGGTCCGCGTGAGCCGCGCCCCGTGCTCCGCCCGGGGTTCCCGTGGCGGACGCCCGCCCGCTCGGTGAGCGGACGGGCGTCCTGTTCAGCGGTCCCCCGCGGCGCACGCCGGGGAGACGGGGGGCGTCAGTTCAACGGCGGGTAGGCGTTGTCCAGCAGCTCCTGGAACTGGGCCGAGAACCAGTGGCCCGAGATCGGGGCGTCGGCCAGCGCGCCGCTCATGTTGTTCCCGTTGCGGGGGTTGCCCTCGTAGGTCGGGTCGCACATGCGGTCGAAACCCTTGCCCTCGGGGTTGGGGATCAGCTCGCTGGAGCCGTCCGACTCACCCGGGGGCTTCATCCACACATAGGCGTCGATGCCCGCCTCGGGAGAGGCCTGCGGGCGCTCGCCCAGCCCCGCACCCGACTGGTTGCACCAGTTGCCCGACTGGATCCGCCGGTCGTAGCGGCCCCCGTCCACATAGGCGTCCACGCTGGTCTCGGGGCCGGGGCCCGTGGGGCGGTCCGGGCCGCCCCAGCCGTTGCGGGAGGTGTCGATCAGCATCCCGATGTCGGAGGCGAACCCCTGCGAGACCAGCTCCTCGCGCAGTGCCTGGGCGTAGGACAGCTCGTCGGTGAACTGGTTCCAGTCCACCCACTGCGACTGCCGCACCGGCGTACCCGCGATCGTCTGGCCGATCGAGAAGTTGTCCTCCACCAGCGCCGAGTAGTTGGCCGTGTTCGCGATGAACCCGTGCACGTCGTCCGGCGAAGCGCCCGCGGTGTTGGCCGCCTCGTAGAACAGCGCCGCCGACGCCGTGAAGTTGTCGGCCCAGCCGATCCAGCCGTGGTGGCCCGCGTCCACGTAGTTGTAGACGTTGTCGATCGCGCCCAGCTGCGCCAGGGCGTAGCCCACACCCTCCACGTAGTTGCCGTTGGCCAGCATCTCGTCGCACTCGGGCGTGGCCGTCTCGCGCGGGGACACGTTCGTGACCAGGTTGGGCAGCGAGTCGATCTCCACCGTCGTCACGATCCGCAGGTCCGCGTAGGCCGGGTCGGCCAGGATCTCCGCGATCGGATCGATGTACTCCTCCTTGTACCGGTCGATCTCGTCCGGACCCAGCTCGCCGTTGGAGGCCAGCGCCGCGCAGTCGCGGCCGGGCAGGTTGTAGATCACCACCTGGAAGACCAGGGGCTCGCCCGCGGCCTGGACCACCGCCTCGTCCAGGTGCTCGCGCAGGCCCATCGACCCCGTGGTCGGGCTGTCGTTGCCCTCGATCGCGCTGATCTGGTCCAGCCACACACCCGTGGGCTGGTCGGAGATCGCGTCCCCGCCGGGCTCGGCCGCGGCGTTGGCCGACCAGATCGGGTTCACGTACACATCCGCGCCCTCATACGGATTGTCCACGCGGTCCCCCGGTTCCGGGTCGGGGTCCGGGTCCGGGTCGGGTCCTGGACCGGGGTCGACCGATCCGTCGCACAGCACGCCGTTGAGGGCGAAGTCCGAGGGTGCGGCGTTGCTCCCGGAGTAGGAGGCGTTGAACCCGAAGGAGACGGTCCCGTTCGTGGAGATCGACGAGTTGTGACCGGCCGCGGTCACCGACACGTCCTGCCCCGACTGGGTGTGCGTACCGTTCCACAGGTTCGTGACCTGCTGGTTTCCGGGGAAGGACCAGTCGAGGGTCCAGCCGTTGAGGGCGGTTCCCAGGTTGGTGATCTCGACGCTCGCGGTGAAACCGGAGCCCCAGTCGTTGACCTGGTAGTCCACCTCACAGCCCGGAGCGGCGCTCGCGGGCGTGGTGGGAAGGAGTGCCAAGGTGGTGCCGAGTACGAGGGCCGAGGCCGCGGCGAGGCCTCGTCGTGTCCGCGAGCGTGTGCTCGCGCCACGGTGGATCCTGCTCATGTCGTCTTCTTCCTCATGGAGGGGGGTGGCCAAAAGGAGCATGCGGAGTGTCGACCGGGGTGCGGGCGACGGTTGCGTGGGGTCCGCTCAGACGTGGACGGGGACGGAGGTGCGCGGGGCATGACGACCTCGTACTGGCAGGGGCGCGATGCGCCGGGGGGTGTGGGAGCGCTCCCAAACGGCAGGCGAAGGAAACCCGACCACCATGGGGCGACGCCGGGCGAGGGGTGTGGGGGGAGGGGGATGTCAGGGGGAAGGGGGATGCCGAAAGAATGTGACCCAAGTCATTTGGGAACGCTCCCATGAGAGTAGCCAGCGGCCGACCTCCTGTAAACACCCCGTTGCGGGAATCCTTCACCGAGGTTTCACTCCGCGGCCCGTCGCCGCCCCGGGCGCCGGGGCGGCGACGGCCCCTCACACCTCGACCATCCGCCACGCCCCGGCGTCGGCGGGGGCGTCCGTGAAGGCGTAGCGGACCGTCTCCCGGTCCAGCGCGACCAGCGTCACCGAACCCGTGGCCCAGATCCGCCCCTCCCCCAGGTCCGCCCGCGCCACCAGGCCCGACGGGTCGCCCGAGCCGTCGGCGCCCACGGAACGGGGGGTCGCGCCGGCGGCCTCGGTGATGAGGCGGGGCCACTCGCCCCACACCTCCTCGACCCCCTTCGCGGCGGCCAGGTTCGCCGGGTCGGGCCGTGTGGCCGCGAACGCCGGCGTGTGGCGCGCCGCCCTGGGGTCCTGCGGGTCCAGGCCGGTGTTCACCACGATGCTCACCCCCGCGGGCAGCGGCCTCGTGTCCACGCACCGCCCGTCCCAGCTGTGCAGGCCGACCCTGTGGGCGTCGGCGTCCAGCAGGTGGAAGGGCGCGTACCAGGTGGGGTCCTCCCCCTGGAGCGGGTCCCGTGCCGGGTGCGCGAGGGCGCGCAGCGGCAGCTCCCCCCGGCTCGCCGGGTACACGCCCTCCCAGGGCATGCTCCCGTCCCGGGGCCATCCGTTGAGCACGGCGGCCATCCGGGGGCGGCCGGGGTTCACCGCCAGCCAGGTTCCCCCCGCCGTGAGGTCGCGCCCGCCGACCAGCGCGGGCCGGTCGGGCCAGTGGCGCGCTGGCGGGTCCCAGGGCCGGAGGGACATCTCGTCCCGGAGCGCCGCGACGACGAGTGGTGTGTCGGCGCCGGGATCGAATCCGACGATGACGGTGCACATGAGGACCTCTGCTGTCTCCCCGGAGGCACGGCCCGAGAGGCCCGCCCGGAGGGTGGACGGAACGGTACCTGGACTCTACGTCCGCGCGTGGCCCGCCGGGGGCGCGGGGCGGGCGCCGGGCACGGCCCCTGCCGTCCCCTGATGCCGGGGGTGCCCGCACCACCCGGCATCCGGGGGGCAGGACGCCCGCGAGTGGTCCCCGGGTCTTTTAGGCTGTGCATCTCCTTACTCTCCGGACGTCCGTGGCCGGTGCGCCCCCTCGCGTGATCCGGGGCCCGTCCACCCGTCTCCCGTACCACCCAGGAGTGTGCGTGCCCGTCCAACCCGAACGACCCGACGACGGTGCGGAAGGCGCCTCGGACAGGGATTCGCAGGCGGCTGCCCCGACCGTCGACGGCGCCCGGCCCGAGCGTGCCGGGCCGGGCCTCCACGGCCCCCCGTCCGAGACCGGGCTGACCCTGGCGGAAGTCGCCGAACGGGTCGCCACCGGCCGGACCAACGACGTCCCCGTGCGTGCCAGCCGCAGCGTCGGGCAGATCATCCGCGGCAACGTGTTCACCCGGATCAACGCGATGATCGCGGTGCTGTTCACGATCATCGCCGTGATCGGTCCCGTCCAGGACGGGCTGTTCGCGATGGTGATCCTGATCAACACGCTGATCGGCATCGTCCAGGAGCTGCGCGCCAAGCGCACCCTGGACAAGCTCGCGATCGTGAACGCCGCCCACCCCCGGGTCGTGCGCGACGGTGCGACGGTGCGCGTGACCACCCAGGAGATCGTCCTGGACGAGGTCCTCGAGGTCGGCGTGGGCGACCAGATCGCGGTCGACGGCGTCGTCACCTGGGCGGGAGGGCTGGAGGTCGACGAGTCCCTGCTGACCGGCGAGGCCGATCCCGTGCTCAAGCGGCCCGGCGACACCGTGATGTCGGGCAGCTTCGTGGTGGCCGGCGCCGGGCGCTTCCGCGCCACCAAGGTGGGACGGCACGCGTACGCGGCACGCCTGGCCGAGGAGGCGAGCCGGTTCTCGCTGGTGCACTCGGAGCTCAGGTCGGGCATCAACCGCATCCTGACCTGGATCACCTACGCGCTGTTCCCGATCGGCGCGCTGCTGATCTACAGCCAGCTGTTCATGGGCGGCCACGTCACGCTGGAGGAGCCCACGGCGGGCGGCCAGATCTCCGGCCCGCTGGCGGACGCGCTGCGCGGCATGGTGGCGGCGCTGGTGTCGATGATCCCCGAGGGGCTCATCCTGCTCACCAGCATCGCCTTCGCGGTCGGTGTGATCCGGCTGGGCAGGTACAAGTGCCTGGTGCAGGAACTGCCGGCGATCGAGGGCCTGGCCCGCGTGGACGTGGTGTGCACCGACAAGACGGGGACGCTGACCGAGGCCGGCATGAAGCTGGCCGAGATCCGCGACCTGGGAGGGCGCCCGGTCGGCGACGACCCGTCGCCGACCCTGGTACTGGCCGCCCTGGCGGCCTGCGACCCCGACCACAACGCGAGCATGGCCGCCATCGCCCAGGGGTTCGGGGCGAGCGGGGTGTCCGCCCCCGACTGGACCGTCACCGCGCTGGCGCCGTTCTCGTCGGCCCGCAAGTGGAGCGGGGCCGGCTTCCTCACCCCGGGCGGCGAGGAGCACTGGGTCCTGGGCGCCGCCGACGTGCTGTCCTCCCCCGACTCCCCCGCCGCGGCCGAGGCGGCACGGCTCGGCTCGCAGGGGCTCCGGGTGCTGCTGCTGGCCCGCGCCTCCGTCCGGGTGGACTCCGACGCCGCCCCGGGCGAGGTGGAGCCGGTCGCGCTGGTGGTCCTGGACCAGAAGGTCCGCGAGGACGCCGGGGCCACCCTCGACTACTTCGCCGGCCAGGGCGTCGACGTCAAGATCGTCTCCGGCGACCACGCGGCCTCGGTCGGCGCGGTGGGCCGCGAACTGCACCTGCCGGGCGCGGAGGACCCGGTGGACGCCCGCTCCCTGTCCGCCGACGCGGACGAGCTGGCCCGCGAGGTCGAGAGGCGCTCGGCGTTCGGCCGGGTGACGCCGGAGCGCAAGCGCGACATGGTGCGCGGGCTGAAGGACCGCGGGCACACGGTGGCGATGACCGGCGACGGCGTCAACGACGTGCTGGCCCTGAAGGAGGCCGACATCGGGGTGGCGATGGGCTCCGGCAGCCCGGCGTCGCGCTCGGTGGCGCAGCTGGTCCTGCTGGACAACCGCTTCGCGGTGCTGCCGCGCGTGGTGGCCGAGGGCCGCCGGGTCATCGGCAACATCGAGCGTGTGGCCAGCCTGTTCCTGACCAAAACCGTGTACACGATGACGCTGGCGATCATCGTCGGGCTGCTGGCGGTCGCGTACCCGTTCTTCCCCCGGCACGCGACGCTGATCAACGCGGTGACGTTCGGCATCCCGTCGTTCTTCCTGGCCCTGGCGCCCAACACCGACATCGCCAAGCCGGGGTTCGTGATGCGCACGCTGCGGCTCGCGATCCCCTCGGGGATGGTGGCCGGCTTCGCGGCGGTGACGACCTACCTGCTGGTGCTGGGCGGGCGGACCGTCCCGGACCCGGCGGACCGCACTGCGGTGGTGATCACGCTGTGCGCGACCACCCTGTGGGTCCTGCTGCTGGTGGCCAAGCCGTACGTGTGGTGGAAGGTCCTGATGGTGGGCTCCATGGTCGGCCTGCTGACACTGGCCATGGTGACGCCGCTGGGCCAGTGGTTCTTCGACCTGGACGTGAGCGACCCGGCCAAGGTCCTCACCGGTCTGGCCGTGGCCGGGGTGGCGATCGTGGCGATCACGGTGATCCGGGTGGTGGACGACCGGTGGATCGCCCGGTCCGAGGCCAGCGCCGCCGAGGAGGCGGCCCGGGAGGAGGACGAACGCCGGGAGGCCTCCCTGGTCTAGGGGACCGCGCCGACCCCCGACGGGGGGGGCGGGGCGGGGGGGGGGGGGGCCGCCGCGGGGGGGGGGGGGGGGGGGGCGGGGGGGGGGCGCCCGGGGCCCCCCCCCCCCCCCGCGCCCCCCCCGCGCGGGGGGGCCGGCGGCGGGCTGTGCCCGCCCGGGGGGGGCCCGGGGGGGGGGGGGGCCCCCCCCCCCCCCCCCCCCCCCCCCGGGGGGGGGCGCGGCCGCCCCCGTCCGCGTGTGCGGGCGCGGCGGGCCCGTGGGCCCGCCGGGTCCCCGCCCGCCGCTCAGTCCTCGAGCGGCCTGCGGGCGAACAGGTGGGCGTGGGGCGTCCGCTCGTCCCCCATGGGCTCGCGCACCACCCGCGTGTGCACGACGAGCCCGGCCTCCTCCAGGAGCGCCGCGATCTGCTCCGCTGTCCGGCGGTGGAAGACCAGCTCGACGGGGTGGCCGAGCACCGGCCCCATGCGCCGGGGCTCCTCCCCGACCTGGAAGACCACCATCACCTCGCCGCCGGGGACCAGCGCGCGGCGGAAGCCCGCGAACACCCCCGGCAGCAGTTCCATCGGCACGTGGATGATCGAGTACACGGCCGTGATGCCGGCCTGGGAGGCCTCCGGGAGGTCGAGGCCGGTCATCGACCCCTCCCTGAAGGACAGGTCCGGGTAGGCGGCCCGGGCGACCTCCAGCATCCCCGGTGACAGGTCGACCCCGGACACGTCCACCCCCAGCCCGGCCAGGTGCCCGGTGGCCCTGCCGGTACCGCAGCCCACGTCGGTCACCGGGCCGCCCAGGGGGCGGACCAGGTCGGCGAACAGGCCCAGCATCGCCATGTCGAGCGGGACCCTGCCCAGCTCGCCGCGGTGGAGTTCGGCGTACTCCACGGCGATGGCGTCGTAGGCGGTGCGGGTGCGGGTCAGGAAGGAGGGTTCGGTCATGGACACGGACCCTAGCCGGGCCCCGGGACGCCTTCCGCAGGGGGTTCGCCGTCCCGGCCGCGCCGACGGTACCGTGGCGCGGACCGCGGCCCCCGGCCGCGGCGCGAGGAGAGGGAGGGCATGGTGGACGACACCGACCTGCGGCACCTGAGGCGCGCGGTCGAGCTGGCCGCGGAGGCGCTGGCGGCGGGGGACGAGCCGTTCGGCTCGCTGCTGGTCGCGGCCGACGGGACCGTGCTGTTCGAGGACCACAACCACGTCTCGGGCGGTGACGGGACCCAGCACCCGGAGTTCGCGATCGCCCGGTGGTCGACGACGCGCATGACCCCGGCCGAGCGCGCGGCGGCGACCGTGTACACCTCCGGGGAGCACTGCGCCATGTGCTCGGCGGCGCACGGCTGGGCGGGTCTCGGCCGCATCGTGTACGCGAGTTCCACGGCGCAGCTGGTCTCCTGGCTGGAGGGGTGGGGCGTGCCCGCGGGACCCGTGCGCGCGCTGTCCGTCAACGAGGTCGTGCCCGGGGTCGAGGTGGAGGGCCCCGTGGAGGCGCTCGCCGAGGAGGTCCGCGCGCTCCAGGCGCACTTCCACGACCGGGACTGACGACCGGGTCCGGACGTGACGAGGCCCGCCGTGGGGCGATCCGCGGCGGGCCTCGTCGCTCCCGGGAGCGCGCCTGCCCCGGGAGGTGGATGGATCAGCTGGGGGTGTCGTCGCCCCCGTCGGTGGGCTCGAACCTGCCCTGGATGACGCGTCCGCGGTCGGCCGCGGGGGCGTCCCCCGCCGCGTCGGCGCCGGGGCGGCGGCCGAAGGGGCCGGCTCCGGGCCCGCCGCCGAAGGGGTCGCCGGCGCGTCCGCCCTGTCCGGGGACGCGGACGCCCTGCACGACGAACTCCTGGTTCATGCGGTCCTGCATCTTCCTCATCCGCCGCTGGGCCCATCCGGCGAACGCCCAGCGCAGCGCCGGCCTGGTGAACGGCAGGGCGAGCAGGAGTCCGAGCGCGGCGGTGATGAAGCCGGGGATGACGAGCAGGACGCCCCCCGCCATCAGCATGAGCGGGTCGAGCAGGCCGCCGCGCGGCGGCTCACCGGAGCGCATGGCCTCGTCGGCGTCCTGGAAGGCCTTGGTCCCGGCCCGGCGCAGCACGGCCACGCCCAGGACCATCAGCGAGACCAGCGCGGCCAGTGTCCAGGGGACACCGATCCAGCCGCCCACCACGATCATCAGCCACACTTCGAGGAAGGGCAGCGCCATGAGCGCCAGCACTGTCAGCAGCGGCATGCGGAACCATCCTCAGGGTCGTCGGCCAACGGGTCCTCCCTCACAGGGATGAACGCGTCCGGGGCCGCAATGGTTCCCCGACGGGGCCCGTTCATCCGCGGGCGAACGCCCCGGGTGCCCCGGCGGGGGCGCCCGGCGCGGGCCCCGTGGCGTCCTCAGGCCCGGCGGCGGCCGATCACGAGGGCGGCGGCGACCGCGGCCAGGCCGAGGGCGCTCAGGGCCGCCTCGGGGGCGGCGCCGATCCGGGTGGCCACCGTGGTGCCCTCCATGGCGTCGAGCTCGGCCACGTGGATGTCGGGCTCCCCCTCGGGGGACCGGTAGACGACGCTCCCGTCGGGGTCGACCACGGCGCTGACGCCGCTGGTGGAGACGACCACCGCCGGGCGGCCGTGCTCGACGGCGCGCAGCTGGGTGATGGCGAGCTGCTGGTCGGACTGGCCGGTGAAGTTGTAGTTGGCGTTGTTGGTGGGGATGACGATGACCTGCCCGCCCGCGGCCACGGACTCGCGCACCGGCGGGTCGAAGGCGACGTCGAAGCAGATGCCGACGGCCAGCGTGGTTCCGGCCACGTCCAGGGCGCCGGGCTCGGTGCCCGGGACGGCGTCGGAGCTGACCTGCTGGAGGCGGTCGACGAAGCGCGTGAAGAAGTCGCGGTAGGGGACGTACTCGCCGAACGGCACCAGGTAGCGCTTGTCGTACAGCTCGCCCGGGCCGGTCTCCGGGTCCCAGACGACGCTGCTGACGTGGCGGGTGCCGTCGTCGTTGAAGCGGCTCATGCCCCACAGCAGGGGGACTCCCGCGTCGGCCGCGGCGGCGTCGATGGTCTCCCGGGCGACCGGGTCGCGGAAGGGGTCGATGTCGGTGGCGTTCTCGGGCAGCAGCACCATGTCCGGCCGGGGGTACTCCCCCTCGCGAACGGCGGCGGCGAGCTCGTGGACGCCGTCGGCGTGGTTGTTGAGCACCTGCATGCGCTCGCCGAGGATGGACATCTGGCCGACGTTGGGCACGTTGCCCTGGACCATGCCGACGGTGACGGTGTCATCGACGGCGGGGCGGCCGATCGCGGGGGCCAGGGAGCCTCCGGCGACGACGGCGGCACAGGCGGCCAGTCCCGCGGCCGCGCCGACCCACTGGGCGCGGGGCCGCGGGGCCGTGGAGGCGACCCCGGCGCCCGGTGCGGTCCCCCGCGTGCCGAGGAGGGCGTGGGCCGCGCGCAGCACGCTCCACAGCAGCAGCCCACCGGTGAGGGCGACGGCGAAGGAGACGAGCGCGGAGGAGCCCAGGGCGGCGTAGCCGACGAAGGGCGTGTCGGGCTGGGCGAAGGCGAGCTTGCCCCAGGGGAAGCCGCCCAGGGGCCAGCGGGCGCGCACGGCCTCCTGGGCCACCCACAGCGCCGCGGTCCAGAGAGGCCAGCCCGGCAGGCGCATGACGAGCGCCACACCCATGGCCATGGGGAGGAAGTAGACGGTCTCGGCGCCGGCGATGGCCAGCCACACGTCCACGCCGAAGATGTCCTGCCAGTGCACGAGCGGCACCATGAGGGTGCCTCCGGCGAGGGCGCCGAGCCAGGCGGCGCGGCGCATGCGGGTCCCGGCGACGGCGAACGCGAGCAGGGCCGCGCTGAGGGGTCCCAGCCACCACAGGCCGAAGGGCGGCAGGGCGAGGAGCTGCGCGAGGCCGGAGCCGACCGCGGCGAGTACGCGCCACAGTGTGTCGAGGCGTCCCCAGCGGTGCCCCGGCATCAGTGCGGAAGCGGCGGAGCGTCCCGGGTTCGCCGTCCGCTCCCGCCCCTCCGGTCCCGGCGAGGGTCTGTCGGAGCCGGGGGCGTCGCCCTGCTCGATGTGCTCGGCAACCACGTGGGGTGCTCGCTTTCCGCTGGCGGGTGAAGTGCTGGCGGTCAGCATATTGGGGGGACGCGGAAAAGGCCCGAGCCACCCTTCGGACCGGCTCCGTCCCGTCGGCGGCGAGCTCGGAAGACCGTTGTCTACTGGATGTCCGGGCCTTTTCCGGGTCCAACCCCCCGCCCGGTCGTGGTACTCCGCCCCTCACCCGATCCCAACTGCACCTGGCGCGTGATGCAGCGTCCGATCGGACGAGCGGGGGCCGCACAACCGGTCCGTCCAGTGCTGGACTGGTCGTTAGGTTACCCAGACTCCCCAACCGGATGCCTCAACCCGGCTGCCGTGTCGTGGCCGCCGCTTCGGGCGTCTGGAGGGGAGATAGCGATGAACCGTCGGACAGGCTAACGCACCTGGGGCCGCCACGCCAGCTGGACCGCTGGCGTTTGCACCTGACCGCAATCGGATCGACATCAGGCCAAGCCTGGACTTTTCGATCACGATCGTGTCTGATGTGATCAGTAAATCGGCCCGTTTCGATCAACTTCGGAAACACCGGGTCGGGTGACGCGGACCTTCGGCCACGAGATCCCCGTCACCCCCACCTCGAGCCCAGCGCGGGAGCTGAAACCATGGCGGAGATCGTCCTTGAGGGCGTTGACAAGATCTACGGCGGCGACGTCAAGGCCGTCGACGACCTGAACCTGAAGATCGAGGACGGCGAGTTCATGGTGCTCGTCGGCCCGTCCGGCTGCGGCAAGTCCACCGCGCTGCGCATGATCGCCGGCCTGGAGGAGATCTCCGCCGGCACCCTGGTCATCGGCGACGAGATCGTCAACGACCGCCCGCCGAAGGACCGCGACATCGCGATGGTCTTCCAGAACTACGCGCTCTACCCCCACATGAGCGTCGAGCAGAACCTGGCCTTCGGCCTGAAGCTGCGCAAGGTCGCCAAGCCCGAGATCGCCCGCCGCGTGCAGGAGGCGGCCGAGATGCTGGGCCTGGAGCCCTACCTCAAGCGCAAGCCGGGCGCGCTCTCCGGCGGTCAGCGCCAGCGCGTGGCCATGGGCCGCGCGATCGTGCGCGAGCCGCGCGCGTTCCTCATGGACGAGCCGCTGTCCAACCTGGACGCCAAGCTGCGCGTGCAGATGCGCGCCTCCCTCAACCAGCTCCACGAGCGCCTGGGCGTCACCACGGTCTACGTCACCCACGACCAGATCGAGGCCATGACCCTCGGCGACCGCGTCGCGGTGCTGCGCGACGGCCGGCTCCAGCAGGTCGACACCCCCAAGCGCCTGTTCGACTCCCCCGTCAACCTGTTCGTGGCCGGTTTCATCGGCTCGCCCGCGATGAACTTCGTCGACGCCGAGCTGACCGCCGACGGCAGTGGGGCGACCCTCAAGTTCGCCGAGCACAGGCTGCCCGTCCCCGCGGCCGTCCTGGACGCCCGTCCGAAGCTGCGCGACTACCTGGGCCGCTCGGTCATCCTGGGCATCCGACCCTCGGACTTCAACGACGCCGAGTTCGACGGCAACGGCGACCCCCGCATCGAGGTGACCGCGGGCGTCACCGAGGAGCTGGGCACCGAGATCAACATCATCTTCGGCGTCGACGCCCCGCCGGTGCGCCACGAGGACGCCACCGCTCTGGCCCGGGACGCCGCGGGCGACGACGAGGAGAGCGCCGAGGCCGCGCTGCCCCTGGGCGGCGACCGCTCGCTCTTCACCGCCCGGGTGAGCCCCCGCAGCCAGGTGCGCCCCGGCAGCAAGGTCAGCCTGTCGGTGGACGTGAGCCAGCTGCACTTCTTCGACCAGGAGAGCGGTCTGGCCATCGGCCACCCCGACAACGCCTGAGCGGCTCCCCGGGCCGCGGGTGCGGGAGGGGCGGGAGCGGGGCGTCGGGCCCCGCTCCCGCCCCTGCCGCCGGTCCGCCGGGCTCCGGGGCGGTTCCCCGCACGACGCGGGGGGCCGCCCCGCCCCTGCCCACCGGGGCGGGCGGGCTCAGTTCGCCACCGCGATCGCGAGGTTGAGGGCGGCGGCGAAGACCACCCACAGCAGGTACGGCACGAGCAGCAGCGCCGCGGCGGTGCTGTGCCGGCGGCCCAGGGCGATCGCGGCGGCCACCGCCACGGCCAGGGCGGCGATGTCGACGAGCGCCGCGAAGTACAGGCCCGCGCCGAAGAACAGCGGGGTCCACGCCGCGTTGAGCACGAGCTGCAGGGCGTAGACGGCGAAGAAGGCCGAGGCCCCCGCCAGCCCGGAGGCCCTCCACACCAGCCATCCGGCCAGCGCGATCATCACGTAGAGCGCGGTCCAGACGGGGCCGAACAGCCAGGCGGGCGGCGCCCAGGCCGGCAGCTCCAGTTCCGCGTAGACCGCGCCCGACCCGCTCGCCGCCGCTCCGCCCACGGCCGCCACCGCGACGAGGGCCGCGGCGAACCCCGCCGCCGCCAGGACGGACCGTCCGGGCGACGCCCTGCGCCGTTCCACCGTCTTCTCCATGCTCTCCTCCCGGTCCCGGGCGGTGTGCCCGTCGTGTCGGCGGGACGGGACGTCCCGCGTCCGGGGTCCTACCCGTTCGGACCCGCTCCGCCCACAAAGGACGCGAGCCCTCACACTTCCCCAAACGGTGCATAAACCTGACCAGTCGGACATATTCGTGTTCCTGCGGGTGAGGCAGCTGTTGCTTGACCGCCGACTCGACCCACCTGAACCATGTGATGGTGCCCAACCGAGCCCCCGGAGCAGCCCTCGCCCCCGGCCCCGTCGTCGACACCCTGCACGGCCACCGGGTGGCCGACCCCCACCGCTGGCTCGAGACCCCCGACTCCCCCGAGACCGCCCGCTGGCTCGACGAGCGCCGCCGCGAGTACGAGCGCGAGGCCGCCGGCTGGCCCCTGCGCGAGCACCTGGCCGAGCGGATCCGCTCCCTCGTGGCCACCGACCTGTGGAGCGTCCCCGCGCACCGGCCCGGCAGGGCCTTCGCCACCGTGCGCCCCGCCGGGAGCGAACACCCGCGCCTCGTCGCCCTGGAGGGGGCGGCGCCCCCGCGCACCGTCTACGACCCCGCGGCCGAGGACCCCGCCGGGCACACCACCCTGGACGCCTGGGAACCCTGCCCGGACGGCGACATGGTCGCCGTGCAGACCTCCCGCGGCGGCGTCGAGCGCGGACTCCTGCGGGTGCTCGCCACCGCCACGGGCGAACCGTGCGGGCCGCACGTGCCGGGGGTGCGCTACTCCCACGTCGCGTGGGCCCCCGGGGGCGACCCCTCGTTCTTCTACGTGCGCCGCGACGGCGAGCGGGGGGTGCGCGGCGTCTGGCTGCGCCGCGTCCGCGACGGCGCGGAGACGCTCGTCCACGCCTGCACCGCCCCCGGAACCGTGCCCGGGGTCCGCGTCCTGGGCGGCCGGTGGCTGCTGGTCACCGAGAGCCACGGCACCGGGCACCGCACCGACCTGTGGCTCGCCGACCTGTCCGGCGGCCGGGCCGCGCGGCCGGCGCTGAGACCCGTCCAGGTGGGCGAGGAGGGCGAGACCGAGGCCCGGCTGGGCCCGGACGGCCTCCTGTACCTGCGCACCACCCTGGGCGCGCCCTGGAGGCGCATCTGCGCGGTCTCCCCCGACGAGCCCGGGGTGGAGCACTGGACCGAGGTGATGGCACAGGAGAGCGGCGCCACCCTGGACGCGTTCGCGGTCCTGGCGCGCTCCGCCGGCGAAGGGGCCGGCGCACCGGCGCTGTTCGTGTCGCGCACCCGCCTGGGGATCAGCGAGGCCTCCGTCCACGACGCCCGCACCGGAGCGCTCCTGTACCCCGTGGACCTGCCGGGCGAGGGCATGGTCTCCACCCCCGAGACCGCCCCCGACGGATCGGTCCACCTGGCGTACGCGGACGTGGCCACCCAGCAGCGGATCCTGCGCCTGCCGCCCGGGGAGCGGCGGCCCGGCCCCTGGCCCGCGGGCGCCCCGGACGCCCCGCCCTCCCCCGCCGTGGAGCGCACCGTGCTGTGGTGCGGCTCCGAGGACGGCACGAGGGTCCCCGTCACCGTGTTCGACGCGGCGGGCGCCGGCCTGCGCGGGCCCTCCGGCCCCGCCCCGACCATCCTGCACGCCTACGGGGGCTTCGGCCGTCCGCGCCAGTTCGGGTTCAGCGCCACGGTGCTGGCCTGGCTGCTCGCCGGGGGGCGGTACGCCGTCGCCCACGTGCGCGGGGGCGGCGACGCCGGCCGCGCGTGGCACCTGGCCGGATCCGGCCGCGCCAAACCGCGCGCCGTCGAGGACCTGGTCGCCTCCGCCGACGCCCTGGTCGCGGCGGGGCTGTGCACGCGGGACCGGCTGTGCCTGTCCGGCGGATCGGCGGGCGGGCTGCTCGTCCTGGCCGCGGCGACCGCCCGTCCCGACCTGTGCGGGGCCGTGATCGCCTCGGCGCCGCTCGCCGACATGGCACGGTTCGAGCGGATGGGCCTGGGCCGGATGTGGACGCGGGAGTTCGGCACCGCGGCCGACCCGGACGACTTCGCCGCCCTGATGTCCTACTCCCCCTACCACCGGGCCCTGGAGGCCGCCGCGCGCACGCCGCGGCCGGACTTCCCGGACGTCCTGCTCACCGGTTTCCACGGCGACACCCGCACCGACGCCGCCCACCCGCGCAAGATGTGCGCGGCGCTCCTGGCCGCCGCGCGGGACGGGGGGCGCCCACCGGTCCTGCTCCGGTACGAACGCGACGTCGGGCACGGCCCGCGCGCGGTCGGCCGGGCGGTGGGACTGGCCGCCGACGCGCACGCGTTCGCGGCCCACCGAACGGGGCTGTCCCCGCGCTGACGCGCTCGGGCGGCCCTGGACAGAGGAAACAGCACGAGAAGCACACAGAAAGCGAGGTGCGGTGCGTATGGACCCCATCGAGGTCGAGATCGAGGACCTGGCCGACGTGACGTCGCGCGACATCACCGCGGGCGGCGACAGCGACGGTACCGACTCCAGTTCCGACTTCATCTGATCTCGGGACCGGGGCGGGGGGGCGGGGCGCCCCCCCCCCCCCCCCGCGGGCCCCCCCCCCCCCCCCCCCCCCCACCCCCCCCCCCCCCCCCCCCCCCCCCCCCCCCCCCCCCCCCCCCCCCCCCCCCGGCGGGCGGCCCCGGGGGGGGGCCTGAGCTCACTCCCCAGTGCAGTTGGGGGGGGCCGGGGGGCCCCCCCCCCCCGGGCCCCCGGGGGGGGGCGCCGCCCTCTCCCCCCTGTACGGAAAGGACGACCCGTGACCGACCCCGGCCACCTGTTCACCCGGACGCTGTGCGACATCGTGGGGCGGGAGGCCCTCACCACACGCCTGTCGGAGGAGTTCGTCTTCGCCGACCTCGGGGCGGAGGCGGTGCGCTCGCTGCTGACCTTCGACGACCTCAACGGGCTGCTGGCCGCGTGCTCGCCGGAACCGCCGAGACTGCGCCTCCACCGCGACGGGTCGCCCGTCCCGGTCGACCGCTACACCGATACGGCGACCGCCTCGCGGGCCGAGCGCCGGGTGGTCCGTCCCGAGGCGCTCTACCGGGAGCTGCGCGCGGGGGCGAGCCTGGTCCTGGACGGGGTCGACAGGATGCACCCGCCCGTGGGGGCGGCGGCCGACGACCTGATGCGGCTCGTGCGCGAGCGGGCGCAGGCCAACCTGTACCTGATCTGGGGCGAGTCACGCGGCTTCGACACCCACTGGGACGACCACGACACCGTGATCGTGCAGGTGGAGGGCTCCAAGCACTGGCAGGTGCACGGCCCCGGTTCCCGCCCCTTCCCGATGAAGGACGACCTGGACCACGACCACGAGCCCCCCCGCGACGCCGACGGCGGGCTGCACCTGGTGTGGGAGGGGGTCCTGCGCCCCGGCCAGGTGATCCACGTGCCGCGCGGCTGGTGGCACACCGTGACCGGGACGGGCGACGTGAGCATGCACCTGACCTTCGGGTTCACCCGCGCGACCGGGGTGGACTGGGCGGACGCGCTGGTGCGGCGGCTGTTCGCCGAGGAGGGGTTCCGGCGGGACCTGCCCCGCTTCTCCGACCCCGACGTCCGGCGCAAGCACCAGCACGAGCTGGCGGCGCGGCTGGTGGAGCTGGCCGAGGAGTGGGGCGTGGACGACTTCCTGGCGGAGCGGGACGCCCGGTTCCCGCGCCGGACGTCGTTCTCGCTCCCGTGGCCGGTCCAGGAGGTGGCCCCGCCGGAGGACGCGCGGGTGGAGTTCGTGCCGATCCTGCCTCCGCCGCTCGTCCGCGAGGGCGGACGGGTCGCGGTGTCGGTGAGCGGGCGGCGGTACCGGTTCCCCGCCGAGGTGGAGCCGGTCCTGGCGGTGCTGGCGCAGGAGCGCTCGCTGACGGTGGGCGCGCTGGCCGACCGCGCGGGGCTGACCCCGGAACGGGCCGCGGAGATCGTGGCGGTGCTGGCCAGGCACCACCTGGTGCTGGTGCGCTGACCGGTCGCGGGGGGCGGGCGCCCCCCGCGGCTCCAGTCGGCCGGAGGGGCCGGGCGGCTCCGCGTCCGCCGGCCACGCGGGCGCGCGGCTAGACGGCGGGCTCGCCCCCGCCGCCGGCTTCCCGTTCGGCGCGCATTCGCCCGACGTGGACCTCGATGCCGTCCAGGACGCGGTGGAGGGAGAAGCCGAACCCCTCCGCGGGGCCGCCGAGCCGGTCCGGACGCCCCGGCGGCTCCTCCAGTACCGCGCTCTCCAGCATCATCGCGATCGTGGGGAACTCCTCACGGGTGACGACCTTGCGCAGGCCCACGCTGTAGTCGCGCTCGGCCTCGGCCATCGTGCTCCCCGCCTCCCCGGCCGCGCGCGCCATGTCCGCCTCCAGGCGGAGCGTGTCGCGCAGCAGGGAGGAGAGCATCGAGAGCATCTGGAGCGCGCCCCCGACGTCGAGCCCCGAGCGGACGATCTCGCGCAGGCCCGCCTCCATCCAGCGGAGGCCGTTGGGCCCGACGGGCGGCCCGCTGACGGTGAGGTGGATCGCCCAGGGGTGGCGGCGGTACACCTCCATCACCTCGTGGACCCACTCCTCGACCCCGGCCCGCCACCCCCGGTCCGGGCGCGGCGCGGGGGGCGTCCCGTCCATGGCCCGGTCGCTCATGAGGACGAGCATGTCCTCCTTGCTGTCCACGTGCCGGTAGAGGGACATCGTGGTGTAGCCGAGCTCCTTGGCGACCCGCTGCATGGAGACGGCCTCCAGGCCCTCCGTGTCCGCGACGGCGACGGCGGCGGCGACGACGGCCTCCCGGCTGAGCTTGGGCCGGGGCCCGCGTCTGGGCGCGGGCCGGTCGAGGCCCCACAGGAGGTCCACCTCCCGCGTCGTCCGGTTCGTCGGCTGCTGCTCGGTCGTCATACCCCACCAGTCGTCGGCTGCGCCCCTTCGGCCTCCAGGTCGCGTTGACACCCATCCTAAAACTGTGTATCTATTACACTAATACGTGTATGAGATAAACAGTTGAGAGGGCGCACGCCATGACCCACCCGACCCCGGCCATCAGCGCCCGGGGGCTCCGCAAGCGCTACGGCGCCACCCAGGCCCTGGACGGCGTCGACCTGACGGTCCCGCCCGGGACCGTCCTCGGCCTGCTCGGGCCCAACGGCGCGGGCAAGACCACCGTCGTGCGCACCCTGGCCACGCTGCTGCGCCCCGACGCCGGGCACGCCCTCGTCGCCGGGTACGACGTGGTCGCCCAGGCCGACCTGGTCCGCACCAGGATCGGCCTGACCGGCCAGTACGCGTCGGTGGACGAACTCCTCACCGGCCGCGAGAACCTCGTCATGTTCAGCCGCCTGTACGGGTTCGGCCCCCGCGGGGCCGCGGACCGCGCCGCGGCCCTCCTGGAACGCTTCGACCTGGTCGGGGCCGCCAACCGGCGCGCCGACGGCTACTCCGGCGGCATGCGCCGCCGCCTCGACCTGGCCGTGAGCCTCGTCCAGGGGCCCGACGTGCTGTTCCTGGACGAGCCCACCACGGGGCTCGACCCGCGCAGCCGCCTCCAGGTCTGGGAGTCGGTCCGCGCCCTGGCGGCCTCCGGCGCGACCGTGCTCCTCACCACCCAGTACATGGAGGAGGCGGACCGGCTCGCCGACTCCGTCGCCGTGATCGACCGCGGCCGGGTCATCGCCGAGGGCACGCCCGACTCCCTCAAGTCCCGGGCGGGCGGCGACCGCGTCGACGTGATCGTCCGCGACCCCGCCGACCTGGAGGCCACCGCCGAACTCCTGCGCTCCACCGTCCCCGGGGCGGTCGGCGTCCACCGCCGTGAGCAGCGCGTGAGCGTCCCCGCCGGGGACCGCATGGCCGTGCTGACCGCGGTGGTCCGCGCCCTGGACGGCTCGGGGCTGCGGGTGGAGGACGTCGGCGTGCGCCGCCCCAGCCTCGACGAGGTCTTCCTCGCCCTCACCGGGGAGCCCGCCGCCGACCGCTCCGGCGAGGGGGCCGGGGACCCGGCCGCCTCCGACGACACCCTCCCGAAGGAGTACCGATGACCGCCGCCGACCTCGGAACCACGCCCCGCCCGACCCCTCCCGGCGACGGCCCGCCCGGCCCCCCGGGGGCCCTCCGCGGGTGGCGCAAGGCGGTTTCCGACACCCTGGTCCTGACCCGCCGCAACCTCCTGCACATGGCGCGCGACCCCTTCGAGCCGGCCATCGCGATCACCATGCCGGTCATGATGGTCCTGCTCTTCGGCTACGTGTTCGGGGACGTGATGGCGCCGCCGGGGACGGACGGCTACCGGGCGTTCCTGGTCCCGGCGATGGTCGCGATGGTCATGGTCTACGGCGTCGGCGGCACCGCCTCCGGCATCGCCCGCGACACCGACCGCGACGTGATGAGCCGCTTCCGCACGCTCCCCATGTCGCCGGCGGCCGTCCTGAGCGCCCGCGTCCTGACCGACATGGCCCGAGCGGGCGCCGAGGTGGCCGCGCTGCTCCTCGTCGGGCTGGCGATGGGCTGGCGCGCCGAGGACGGCCCCGGGGGCGCCGCCGCCGCGATCGGGGTGCTCCTGCTCTTCCGGCTGGCCCTGGTGTGGCTGGGGGTGCTCATGGGCCTGCTGCTTCCCACCCCCGACGCGGTGAGCATGGTGGTCTACCCGTTGGTCTTCCCGGTCACCATGCTCTCGACGAGCTTCATCCCCTCCTCGGAGATGCCGTCCTGGCTGGCCCCGGTGTCCGAGTGGAACCCGCTCTCGGCGGTGGTCACCGCCACCCGCGACCTGTTCGGGAACCCGTCGCTGCCCTCCGACGCCTGGCCCTCGGAGAACGCCCTCCTGCTGGCGCTGACCGTCCCGGTCCTCGCCGTCGCCGTGGCCGCGCCCCTGGCCGTGCGGCGCTTCCGGCGGCTCAGCCGCTGACCCGGGTCCGCCGCGGCTCCACGAGCCCTGACCCCGTGCCTCACCCCTTCACGACAAGAGGAGAAGACCCATGACCGCCTCCACCGCGGCGCGCCCCGGAACGGGCGCCGGCCGCGAGGGACCCGCCGCGCGCTGGTGGGAGCGCCCCTGGATCGCGCCGCTGGCCCTGCTCTGCGGGACCTTCGCCGCGTTCTCCGTCCCGCCCTACGCGCGCCTGGACCCCGCGACCGCGCCCATCCCGATCTGGGAGGAGCCGGGCTGGTACTACCCGATGCTGCTGACGCACGTCTTCGGCGGCACCGTGCTCATGGCGCTGGTGACCCTCCAGGTGTGGCCCTGGCTGCGCCTGGCGCACCCCGCCGTGCACCGGTGGAGCGGGCGCGCCTACGTCATGCTCGGCGTCCCCTTCGTCGGTGTGCCGGCCCTGCTCATCGCGCCGTACAGCCACGGCGGGACCTCGGTCGCCCTCATCAACACCGTGTGGGCCCTGGCGTGGCTGGCCTTCACCGCCATCGGCTACGCGATGGCCCGCAGGCGCCGGTACGGCGTGCACCGCGAGTGGATGCTGCGCAGCTTCGCGCTGATCCTGTCCATCCCCCTCGCCAGGGTGAGCACGCCCCTGCTGGTGCTCGCCGTGCTGCCCCGCCTGGAGTCGGGCTACGGCGGTGACGTGGAGGCGCTGATCCTGGACGTCGCCCCGGGCGCGGCCTTCCTCAACACCGTGCTCCCCCTGCTGTTCGTGGAGTGGTGGCTCAAGTACCGCCGCCCCCGAGCGGGCGGGGCACGCGCCCCGGGGAAGGCGTGATCCGGTGCGGGGCCGCGGGGGTGACGGCGCCCCTGCGGCCCCGCACACCCGAAACAGCGGACAAAAAACGAAAACAGCCCAGATTTTGAGCGAACCAGACTTTCCGACCGTGCTTCGGGGAAGGATCCGGGTCACCCGGGCGTTCATTGCGACATCACCACTCGTTAGGGTAGCCTCACTTAAGAGACGCAGATGTACCCGTTCCCCCCGGGGTGTGAACTGCGACAACGCACCCCCGGACACGACGGCATCAGCGACGAAGGGCAGGTTCCGCGGTGACTCCAGACCCGCTCGACACGCTCCGCGACGCCTGCGCGGGGCTCAGGTTCGCACCCCTGCCCGACCTCGTCACCCTCGACGACCTGCACTCCCACGCGGTCGGCGGCGTGCACTGGTACCGGTCCGACTCCCTGGCGTCGGAGGGCTGGCTGCCGGTCCTGTTCGACAAGCTGCAGACCGAGCACGGTCCCGGGCACCGGCTCCCGGCCGCCACCAACTTCCTCCGGGTCACCCTCCGCGAACCCATCTTCCTGGTCTCCGCCTCCCTGTACCTGACCGGGCGCGCGCCGGTCCTGTCCCCGGACCGCCTGTACCTGCCCTGGGACACCGTCCAGGCGCGGTTCCGCACCCCCGCGTCGGTCGGCACGCGGCTGGCCGTGCTGCCGGACGACCCGGCCGCGGGCCGCCCCGGGACGGTGGTCGCCCGGGACGGGGACGACCAGCTGCGCCTGGCCGCCGAGGGCCTGTTCGCCACCTTCTCGCCCCTGGTCGAGGCCCTGCACGCGCACTCGCGCGCGGGCAGGCGCACCCTGTGGGGGTGGGTGCTCGACACCCTGCACTTCTACATGCTCAACCCGGCCCGGTACCTGGGCCGCGACGCGGAGGAGGCCTGGGGGCTGGCCACCCGGCTGGCGGACGCCGTGGTCGAGGCGGGCGCCGTGACCCGCAGGCGTCCCCGGCTGTTCCCCTTCGCCCCGGAGAACCCGCGCGGGACCTGGGCCGTACGGGGCACGTGCTGCTTCGACTACAAGGGCGACCCCGAGCACGGCTACTGCACCACCTGCCCGCTCAAGTGCGACGGGGAGCGCCAGGAGGCCCTGTCCGAGTGGCTGCGCGACCCCGCCCTGGCCCCCTGACGGACGCCTGCGCACCGCCCGGGGACCCGTGCCCCGCCACCGCCGGCCTCAGGTGACCGGCGCCTCGACCGGACTGCTGTAGAAGGGCTCGAAGACGACGCGCGCCGCGTCCACGCGGCCCTCGACCGTGACCGCCCCGGACGTGGTCTGTCCCGGGGCGAGGGTCTGCGCGCCGAGCTCGTTGGCGTCCATGCCGATGGCCTCGCTGGTGCTGTGGACGGAGCCCTCCGCGTCCACGATGCTGAAGTAGAGCGGATTGACGTCCAGCTGTTCCTCGCCGGAGTTGGTCACCGAGACGGCGACGCTCGTGTAGACGCCCTCGGCGTAGAGCGGACTGGGCTCGAAGTCGGTCTCGCCGGCGGTGACCTCCGCGCCCCGGGTCTCGTTCAGCCCCTCGTCACCGGGGGCCCGCTCCCCGGACCCTTCCGTGGCCCGGTCTCCGACGCCCGCCGAGATCAGCGCGATGGCCGTGCACCCTCCGCCGAGGAGGAGCAGGAGCAGCAGGACGCCGCAGCCGATCCCGATGATCTTCCCCCAGGGCGTGGGCCTGGTCTCCGGCGGCCCGTAGCCGCCCTGGGGCGGATAGGTGTAGCCGGGCTGCGGCTGCCAGCCCTGGCCGTAGGCGGCGCCCTGCCCGTAGCCCTGCGGGCCGTACCCGGGCGGCTGACCCGGGCCGTACCCCGGCCCCTGCCCGTAGCCCTGTCCGGGACCGTGGTGGGCCGCGTACCCGGGGTCCGACGCGAACCCGGGCCCCTGCCCGGACGGGTAGCCGCCCGCCTCGCCGTAACCGGGCCCCTGTCCGGAGCTCTGGTCCCCGGCGAGCGGGCCTCCCTCCGGGGCCCCTCCCGCGCCGGCCTCCGAGGCGTCCGTCTCGCCGTAGCCGGGCGGGTACCCCTCGTGCTCGTAGCCCGCCTGCGCGGGCCCGTTGGGCCCCTCGGAGAGTTCACCGCCGTCCGGCGCGGACGGTCCGCCGGCGGGGGCCTCCCCCGGCGCGCCGCCCTCCCGCGGGCGCTCGCCGTAGGGCTGCTCCCGGTAGGGGTGCGCCCCGAAGGGCAGGTCACGGCCGGGGTCCCCGCCCGGGGGCGGGTCCTCGGAGGTGTACCCCGCTCCCTCCCCGCCCGGAGGGGGCTGTTGCATGTGCGGATCGTGGTGGGGGAACTCGTGCGGCGGTTCGCCGGGCGGCTGCCGGCCGCCCTCGACAGGATCCCCCGGGTCACCGGGCCTCCACTCCTCCGGCGGGTGGTGGTTCACCGGGTCGGGACGCGGCTCCGACGCTTCCCCCGCCCCGTCCTCGGGCTCTCGACCGGTCACTGAGAACACCCCCTGTCAGCGGAATCCGCCCACCGAGGCCGGTAGGCGCCCCAAAACTGCACGGTAACCGCGGCCCGGGGGCTCGTAGGACAGCTGCGGGGGCGTTTCCGGTAAAGGTCCGGATGTGTTTCACGGGCCCCGGTTCACGGCGTCCGCGGGGTGCTCCGGGAACGGGACGCCAGGGCGCGCACGGCGAGCGCGAACACCGGGAGGGTGAACAGCGCCGCGAACAGGTTGAGCCCGCCGAACCCCGCCTGGGCCAGTACGACGCCGGACAGCGCTCCCGCCGCGGCGCCGCCCAGGTTCATGGTGAGGTCGCTGACCCCCTGCACACGCGGGCGCACGTCCGCCGACAGCGACTCGGCCAGCAGTGCCGTCCCCGCCACCAGCCCGAAGGACCAGCCCAACCCCAGGAGCACCAGCCCCGTCGTCACGAGCACCTCGTCGTGCCCGGCCGTCCCGGACACCGCGGTCGCGACCAGCAGGATCACCTGGCCGGTGAGGAGCACCGGGATCCGGCCGAAGCGGTCGGTGAGCCAGCCCACCACCGGCGACAGGCCGTACATGCCGGCGATGTGCAGGGAGATGGTCAGGCCGATGACGGTCAGCGCGGCGCCGTGGTGCGACATGTGCACGGGCGTCATCGTCATGACCGCGACCATCACCGTGTGGCTGGCGACGATGCCCACGATCGCGAGGAGGGCGCCCGGGCTGCGTCCGACCAGGCGCAGGGCTCCGGACACGGACAGCCGTGCCCCGGCGGGGGCCCCGCTGCGGGCCAGCTCGGTGGTGGCCGTGCGCAGGGGGTCGGGGCGCAGCAGGGCGAAGATCAGGATCGCCCCCAGGACGAACCCTGTGGTGGTGAAGACCACCGGGCCGAGCAGCTCGGGGAGTCCGAGGAGGGCGGCGACCCTACCGCTGGGGCCGATGAGGTTGGGGCCCGCCACCGAGCCGACGGTGGTCGCCCACACCACGACGGACAGGTCGCGGCCGCGCGTGGCCTCGGACGCCAGGTCCGCGGCCGCGTGCCTGGACTGGAGGTTGGTCGCGGTCCCCGCTCCGACCAGCACCATCCCGAGGAGGAAGAGGGCGAACGCCTCCAGGACGGTGGCGGCGATGACGGTGGTGCCGCCGAGGGCTCCGAGCGCCCAGCCGAGCGCCAGGCCGGGACGGCGGCCCCTGCGGGCGGCCAGCGACGCCAGCGGCAGGGCGAACACGGCGGCGCCCAGGGTGATCATGGTGGTGGCCATACCGGACCAGGCGTCCGAGCCGGACAGGTCGAGCGCGATGAGCGCGCCCACGGCGAGCATGGCGCCCATGCCGATGCCGCCGACCACCTGGGCGAGCATGAGGACGAGGACGGTGCGGCGCTGGATGCGGGCGCGCGCCTCCTCGGGGAGGGCCTCCCCGACATGAGCGTTTTCTGTCGACACGAGGCCTGCTCTCCGATTCGTCCTATCTATGGAGGAATCGTAACCGGCCGCTCAGGGGGACGGACGTGTCGGGGCCCGCCGCGCGCGGGGGCGGCCCCGCCCCGTGGACCGCGGCGTCCCTCACGCTCTCCCGGACAGAGGGGGGCTCCCCCGCCCCCGGACGGGATCGTCCGCCGATGCCGCCCGTGGCGCCTCCCGCGCGACGCGAACGCCGTGCGGCGGCCCCCGCTCCGGGCGCGTGTCCGCGACGAGTGTGTTCGGACCGCATGGGCGGACGCCCTCCTAGGCCCGGCCGTAGCGCCACCGCAGGAAGTCGTGCTCGCGCTCGACGTAGCGCATCTCGGCGTAGAGGGTGTGCGGGTCGCGCGCACTGATGACGACGCCGCTCTCGGGGACCACCGGCCAGCACGCGTAGGCCCAGAAGCAGCGGGTGTAGGCCCCCCAGACGACGACCCACGCCCCCTGCTTCTGCCATTCGATGTGCTCGGCGATCCGGCGCTGTTCCTCGTCTCCTGTGTCGTCCATGCCGACTGTGGGCATACCCGCCGCCGGGAGGACCGATCAGGCCGGAATCGGCCAGTTTGCAAGGGTTGTAGGTGCGCTCCGAAAGCCGCTGCACGGACGGGACGCCCGTGCCGACGCCGTGGGCGCCGGCACGGGCGTCCGCCTCGTGCGCGTCCGGGCCGGTCAGCGCCCGGCGACGAGTGTCGCGTCGCCGGGAACCGGCTCCGCCGGGTCGTTGCCCAGCTTGACGATCCTGTTGTCGCGGTCCACGTGCACGATGTGCTGGACGTGCTCGGCTCGCTCGGCCTCGTCCACCTGGGCGTAGCCGATGATGATGACGAGGTCGCCGGGGCTGACCAGACGTGCGGCGGCCCCGTTGATGCCGATGACCCCGCTGCCGCGCTCCCCGACGAGGGCGTAGGTGACCAGGCGGGCTCCGTTGTCGATGTCGACGATGTGGACCTGCTCCCCGTCGACGATGTCGGCGGCGTCCATCAGGTCGGCGTCGATCGTGACGGAGCCGACGTAGTGCAGGTCGGCCTGGGTGACCGTGGCGCGGTGGATCTTGCCGTTGATGAGGGTGCGCAGCACTGTTCGAGCCTCGTTTCAGGTGTCTTGCGAACTACAGGCCCCTGTGTCGGGGGTCCCGTGCGTCTCCCATGATGGACCCGGCCGGGAGCGGCTGCGACCACCGGGTCCCGCAATGCGACGAACGCCCCCGCGACCGCCGGTGTTCCCCGCGGCGTCCGGCGCCACCGGGCCGGCCGCCGCGGGGAACGCGCCTAGTTGAACGAGGAGTAGGCGACCACGCCGCGGCGCACCAGGTCGGCGGCCTTGCGCGAGGTGGAACGCACCTCCGCGTCACCGGTCGCCCCGGCGATCTGGCTGAGCATGTCCACCAGCATCTTGGCGGTGCGCACGAAGTCGCCCGCGGGCATGTCCGCCTGGCGCAGGATGTCGTCCAGCCGGTCCCCGCGCGCCCACCGGTGCGCCGTCCACACGAACCCCAGGTCCGGCTGGCGCAGGAACGACACCCGGTGCCGGGCCTCGACCTCGTTGAGCTCGCCCCACAGCCGCACCATCTCGGCGAGGGTCGTCTCGACCGGGCCGGAGGGGATGCGGGGGTAGGCGTCGTCGTTGCGCCGCGCCTCGTAGACCAGGGACGCCACGCACGCGGCTAGCTCCACCGGGTTGAGGCCCTTCCAGACCCCCCGGCGCAGGCACTCGGCGACGAGCAGGTCCAGCTCCGAGTAGATCTTGGCCAGACGCGACCCGTCGTCGGACACGCTGTCCCCGGACAGGTACTCCAGGTCCTCCAGGACACCGCACACCCGGTCGAAGGTGCGGGAGATGACGTGCGAGCGGCCCTCGACCCGGCGGCGCAGCGAGTCGGTCTCACGGCTCAGCCGGAAGTACCGCTCCGCCCAGCGGGCGTGGTCCTCGCGGTCCGAGCACCCGTGGCAGGGGTGCTCGCGCAGCGCGGTGCGCAGCCGCAGCACCTCGGCGTCCTCGCCCGCGTCGCGCCCGCCCCGCTCGTAGACCGGGTCGGTGCCGCGCTCCTTGAGCTTGTTGCGCAGCGTGGAGGCCAGGTCCTGGCGGGACCGGGGCGACTTGGCGGAGAACGACTTGGGGATGCGCATCCGCCCGGACGGATGCACGGGAACGGTGAAGTCGCTGGCGTTGACCCGCTTGACCTGCTTGTCCGCCGTGAGCACCAGCGGTGCGGGCAGGTCGTGGCGCAGCCCGGGGTCGAGCACCACGGCGTGGCCGGAGAAGCGGCCCGACGGAATGCGGATGATGTCGCCCGGCCGCAGCTTCTCCAGGCTCTCCAGGGCCTCGTCGCGCCGCTGGGCCGAACGGGTCTTGGAGAGCATGGACTCGCGGTCGCTCAGGGCGCGGCGCAGCGAGGCGTACTCCATGAAGTCGCCCAGGTGGCACTCGGCGGCCCTGGCGTAGCCGTCCAGCGCCTCCTCGTGCTTGCGCAGCTGCTTGACCAGCCCGACCACGGCGCGGTCGGCCTGGAACTGGGCGAAGGACTCCTCCAGCATGGTGCGGCTGCGCCGGCGGCCGACCTGGCCGACCAGGTTGACCGCCATGTTGTAGGACGGCTGGAAGCTGGAGTTGAGCGGGTAGGTGCGGGTGCCCGCGAGGCTCGCGACGGCCTCGGGGTCGGTCCCGGCCTGCCACACAACGACGGCGTGGCCCTCCACGTCGATGCCGCGGCGTCCGGCGCGGCCGGTGAGCTGCGTGTACTCGCCCGGGGTGAGCCGGACGTGGGCCTCGCCGTTCCACTTGTCGAGCTTCTCGATGACCACGGTCCGCGCGGGCATGTTGATGCCCAGGGCGAGGGTCTCGGTGGCGAACACGGCGCGGATGAGCCCCCGGGAGAACAGGTGCTCGACGATCTCCTTGAACGTGGGGAGCATCCCCGCGTGGTGGGAGGAGATGCCCGCCTCCAGGGCGCGGAGCCACTGGTCGAAGCCGAGCACGGCCAGGTCGGCCGGGGGGATGTCGGCGCAACGCGTCTCCGCGTACTCGCGGATCTCGGCGGCCTCCTCCGGAGTGGTGAGCACCAGCCCGGAGGCCACGCACTGGCGGACGGCGTCGTCGCAGCCCGCGCGGCTGAAGATGAAGGTGATGGCGGGCAGCAGCCCGTCGTCGTCGAGTTCCTCGATGATGGCCGTCCGGGAGGGCGGCGTGAAACGCGAGCGCGGGCGGATGCTTCCCCGCGCCCTGGACTGCGGGTGGCGCCGCCGGTCGGCCAGCTGGGTGATCCGGGAGTCCTCCTCGGCGAACCGGATCAGGGACGGGTTGATCCGCAGCCTCTGGCCGCCGACCTCGATCTCCCTGTGCTGCTGCGGGCGACGCCTCTCGCGCTTGCGCCTTCCCTTGTTGCGATGGCCGCCGGGTTCGGGCTCCTCCTCCTGGCGGGTGTCCTCCTCCATGTCCACGAACAGGTCGTGGACGCGGTTGCCGACCATGACGTGCTGCCACAGCGGCACCGGGCGCTTCTCGTCGACGATGACGGTGGTGTCGCCGCGCACCTGCTGCAGCCACTCGCCGAACTCCTCGGCGTTGCTGACGGTCGCGGAGAGGGCGACCATGCGCACCGACTCGGGCAGGTGGATGATGACCTCCTCCCACACCGCGCCGCGGAAGCGGTCGGCGAGGTAGTGGACCTCGTCCATCACCACGTAGGCGAGCCCGCCGAGGGTGGAGGAGCCCTCGTAGAGCATGTTGCGCAGCACCTCGGTGGTCATGACGACCACGGGGGCCTCGCCGTTGACGCTGTTGTCACCGGTCAGCAGTCCGACCCGGTCGGCGCCGTAGCGCTTGACCAGGTCGTTGTACTTCTGGTTGGACAGGGCCTTGATGGGCGTGGTGTAGAAGCACTTGGTGCCCTCGGACAGGGCCAGGTGCACGGCGAACTCGCCGACGACGGTCTTGCCGGAGCCGGTCGGGGCGGCCACCAGCACCCCGTGGCCGTTCTCCAGGACCCGGCAGGCCCTGACCTGGAACGGGTCGAACTCGAACCCGTAGAGGCCCTGGAAGGCCTCGATGGCGGGGCTGGAGGCGGCCTGGCGCCGACGGAAGGCGGCGTACCGCTCGGAGTGACTACTCATATGGCCTCCAGCCTATGAGGTCAGCTCCAACATCTCGACCGATTTGGGGACGACCTCGCAGACCAGTGGCGGCTCCCCGACCCGCTCTCCGTCGGCGTAGGCGGCGCCGGTCGCGGCGCGGACGGTGACGGAGCGGCCGCGTTCGACCACCACCTCGTCGCACCCGGTGTGGCTGCCGTTGAAGACGCGGGGGAACAGGCGCAGGAACCGGCCCACCGGGGCCTCACGGACGAAGACCACGTCGAGGAGGCCGTCGTCGGGTTCGGCGTCGGGGCACACGAGCATGCCCCCGCCGTAGGCGCTGGTGTTGCCGACCGCGACGAGCATGCCGGGTTCGGCGATGCGTCTGCCGTCCACCTCGATCTCGAAGTCGACGGGCGCGAAGGAGCGCAGTTCCGCGAGCAGGCCCATCACGTAGCCGGCGCGGCCGAGCCTGAACCGGGATTCGTTGACCCGCTCGTTGACCCTGGCGTCGAAGCCGCAGGCCAGAACGCTGAGGTAGTAGCGGTGGGTGCCGTCGGCCAGGGTCATGCGCACGGTGTCGGCGGGGCGGGTGCGGCCCCGCAGGATCGCGGCGGCCACGTCACGGGCCGGGCCGCTGGGGCGGCCGAAGGCGCGGGCGATGTCGTTGCCGGTCCCGGTGGGCACCACGGCCAGGGGGACCCCGGTCCCCACGACCCCCTGGAGGGCCTGGTGGACGAGCCCGTCACCGCCGACGGCGACGAGGGCGTCCGGGCTGTCGGAGGCGGCCAGGCGCGCCATTCTCCGGCTGTCGGAGGCCGAGCGGCCGGTGTACACGTGCACTCTGGCCCCGGCGTCGCGGAGCGCCTGTTTGAGCCGGACCGCGGTGACGGCGGCGCGACGTCTGCCGGAGACGGGGTTGACGAGAAGAGCGATGTGAGGGGGCATACCAGTCCTTGCTACCCCGTGAGGGACAGGGAGGGGGTCGGAGCTGTGGAGGTCGCCGCGCATCCCTCGCGCCCGGGTGCGCGCGGGGGTGCGTCAGGAGGCCTCGGAGGCCCCGGTCCGCTGTTCCCGCTGTTCGGCTTCCTCACGCTGGCGGCGATGGTACTCCTCCATCGCCTTGGGGGTGTTCAGCGGGGAGGGCACCCACGCGACCTCGACGTCGACCTCGCCGTTCTGGATCCGGCGCTCCTCCTCGGTGAGGTACTCCTCGGGGATGTCGAACTCGCCGTCGCGGGCGCCCAGGACGAAGGCCTCCCACTCGGCGGGGGTGAAGTACAGCGTGCCCTTCTCGGGGGACTTGCCGTCGCGTACGGCGCGGAAGCCGTCGTCGAAGGTGGCGACCTCCACGACCGCCTCGGACTCCTCCTTGGACAGGGAGGAGCGCATCCAGACGGCGTCGGTGGTGTCGTGCCACTTCTCGTTGCCCATGGCCTCGGGCGGGAGCTCCCGTCGGGCTTCTCTCTGCTCACTCATCGGTCTTCCCCTTCTCCGCGGCCTGGGTCGGCCCGGGGGTGCGCCGGAGCCGACGGTGGGACGAGCCCGCCCCACCGCCCGACCCTAGCGTGTGGCGGGGCCCCTCAGGAGCGTTTTCCGGACTCTTCTCCCACGTCGGGCCCGTCCAGGGCGGACGGGGTGTCGTCGAGTTCGGAGATCTCGTCGTCGTCCAGGTCGGCGTAGGGGTCGTCGCGCTTCTTGCGGCGGTCGTTGAGGAAGGCGAACAGCTCGGCCATCTCGAAGAGGACGACGAGCGGGACCGCCAGAGCGAGCATGGAGATCGGCTCGGCCGGGGTGATGACGGCCGCGATCACGAACGAGGAGAAGATGATGACGCGGCGCCACTTGGCGATGGCGGCGTGCGGCAGGACCCCGGAGATGTTGAGCAGGACCACCAGCAGGGGCAGCACGAAGCCGATGCCGAACATGCCCATCATGATGAGCATGTAGTTCAGGTACTCGCCGATGGTCAGGAAGGGGTCGGCGTCCTCGGGCAGGAAGCCGAACAGCATGGTCAGCGCCATGGAGGTGATGGCGTAGGCCAGGCCCGCGCCCGCGGCGAACAGCACGGCGGCCAGCGGCGCGAAGAGGTAGGCGTACTTCTTCTCGCGCCCGTGCAGCGCGGGGGCGACGAACGCCCACAGCTGGTACAGCCAGAACGGCGCGGAGACGAGTGCCCCGACGAACAGCCAGACCTTGAAGGCCACGAAGAACGCGTCGAAGGGGCCGGTGACGATCAGGGAGCAGTCGTCGGGTCCGTTGACCTGGGACACCGGCAGGGAGCAGTAGGGCTCGACCAGGAACGCCCACACGTAGTCGTAGACGAGGTATCCCACCACCGCGCCCAGGGCCAGCGCGATGGCCGCCTTGGTCAGTCGGCTGCGCAGCTCGCGTAGGTGCTCCATGAGCGGCATCCGGGCCTCCGGATTGGCCGCCCGGCCTCGTGCCCTCATCGTGTGGTCACTCTCTTCTCCTCCGGGTCCGCGCGCTCGGCGCGCACCCCCATGACAGCCGTGCGGCGCGGCGCTCCTGCTCGGCGCCGCGCCCGTGTCGCACCCGTGTCCGGCACCGCGGGGTGCCCGGTCACGGGAGCCGCCCGCCTCTCGGCGTCGGGCGTCCCGCGGCGCCGCCCTCGGGCGGGCCGCCGGGGCGGAACCGCGGCGTCACGCGGTGCGGGGACCGCGGAGCGCGGAGCGCGGCTCCACTCGGATGTGGTGCCTGGATCAGTTGCCGTAGGTGCGGTGGGTGGTCTCACCGGACTCGTCGACGATGCGCTGGCCGGGGGGCAGCTGCGGGTAGTTCTGCTGCTGCGGCTGCTGGGGGTACTGCTGGCCGGCCGCGGGGTTCTGCTGCTGGGAGGCCTGCTGGGCCTGGGCCCCGTTCGCCTCGGCGTTCTCGTCCTCGTCGATCAGGCCCTTGCTCTCGGCCTTGAGGATGCGGGCGCTGCGCCCCAGGGATCTGGCCAGGTCCGGCAGCTTCTTGGCTCCGAACAGCAGCAGTGCCAGGATCGCCAGGATGGCGAGGGTAGGTCCGTTGAACGGTCCCATGGTTCTACCTCTCTGTGGGGCGCGAACAAGCGCCTTCGATGGTACGCGGGTGCGGATAGGGGTCCGTCATGTCGCCGCACCGCTTCGACCGACGCGCTCACGCAGGTCGTCACTGCTCGCCCGGTACTCGCCCGACGCCCGTGCCACCTGCCCGGACAGCACACCCGCGGCGCGGCGCACCCGCAGGGCGAGGGCCGCGACGACGGCGAGTCCGGCTGTGAACACACCGAACAGGACGGCGAGGACGATCACGCGTTCACCTTATCCCTTGCGGAGTGACCGCCACCCCTGCCCCCGGTGAACAGCTGGGCCTCACTCGGGCGACGAAGTGGTCTCGACCAATTTCCCACAGGTTCGTTCTGTGCGGTAGTACTCCAACGCCCGCAGTGCTTCGGCGCGCGCCTCCTCGGCGAGCGCTCCGGGCGCCACCACGCGCCCCTCCGGCCCCAGCATCAGCGCCAGGCGCACCACCCAGGCGGGGGCGGGCGTGCGCAGTGTGGCGCGGACCCCTCCCCCGGGGAGCTCGGTCACCGACTCGCACACGTAGTCCTCGGTCACCCAGCCCGCCGTGGGCTCGAGGTCGAGGGTGACCTGGGCGTCGCGGTCCGAGCGCTGGAGCACCCCCGCGGACAGGTCGCGGCGGCCCACCCCCTCGGGGACCTCGGCGGCGTAGGGCAGGACGGTGAGCTCCAGCACCCTGTCCAGGCGGAACAGGCGCACGTCCTCGCGCAGGTGGCAGTACCCCTCCAGGAAGGGGTAGCCGTCCTGGACGACCAGGCCCATGGGGTCCACGTCGCGCTCGGTGACCTGGTCCAGGTAGCCCGACAGGTAGCGCAGGTGCAGGCGCTGCCCGGCCTCCAGGGCGTCGGCGCAGCGCCGCTGGGTCCGGGCGACCTGCTCGTCCCCCTCCACCCGTACCTGGACCGAGTCGGCCAGGGAGCCCAGGGCGGCCCCGGCCGCGGTGCGCAGCTTCTCCCCGACCCGCTTGAGGGCGCCGCCCTCCAGCCCCTCGGTCTCGGGGAGCGCCTCCAGCAGGGACAGGCCCACGACCAGGCTGGCCGCCTCGTCGGCGGTGAGCCGGAGAGGCTGGGCGAGGGTGTCGGCGTTGGCGATGATGATCTCGCCGGTCTCCTTGGCCGCGTCGAGGTCGACGTCGATGAGGTCTCCGGGCGTGTAGCCGGGCAGTCCGCACATCCAGAGCAGGCTCAGGTCGGCGACGACCTGCTTCTCGCTGAGCCCGAAGTGCCCGGCGACCTCCGGGACGCGCACGTCGCGGCCCAGGGCGTAGGGCACCAGCATGAGCAGCCGGCGCAGCTGGTCGGCCGAGCGGGGCCCGCGGGCGGGGGCGTCGGCCGCCCCGGCGCCGCCCGCGCCGACGGGCTCGGACGCGGCGGCTCCGGCCGCCCCGGCCGTGGCCGCCAGGTGGGCCGCCATCGCCTCGCGGGCCCCGGCGGGCTCGACGATCTCCGCGCGCGAGCCGAACGAGGCGACGCGCCGGACGAGGGCGGGGGTGTCCGAGTAGGGGTAGCTGAGGGTGTCCCAGCCGTTGCCCGAGCCGTCCCTCTCCCCGGGGACCACGCGCAGGGCGCGGCGCCGCAGGGCGTGCGCGGAGTCGGCGCGCACCCGCAGGAGGGCGGTGCGCTCGGGCTCGGCGGTCTGGCCCGCGACCACCGAGCGCAGGTCGACGCCCTCGGGGACGACCACGTCGGGGCCTCCCCGCAGGACGGTCACCTCTCCCCGGATGCGGCCCAGGCGGAACACCCGGCGCGCGTCGCGCAGCCGGTCGTGGCCGACCACGTACCAGTGGCCGCGCAGGTTGACGATGCCCCAGGGCTCGACCTCGCGGGTCTCGGACCCGGCCTGGCCGGGCTTGCGGTAGTCGAAGGAGATGGGGCGCCGGTCCCGCACCGCCTGCCAGACGGGGCCGAAGGAGGGCTCGTCGGTGCGCATCGCGGGGGTGAGCCCGGGCGCGGCCTCGCTGTCCACGGGCACCCCCGCGGAGCGGAGCTTGAACAGGGCGTTGGCCGCCGCCTCGCCCAGGGAGGCGTGCCTCCAGGCGCGGGCGGCCAGGCCCAGGACGAGGGCCTCGTCGGGGAGGAGCTCGATCTCCGGCAGCTCGTAGTCGGAGCGGGAGATGCGGTAGCCCTCCTCGCCGCTGACCGCGTCCCCGGTCCCGACCTGGATGGGGATGCCGCTGTCGCGCAGTTCGCGCTTGTCCCGCTCGAACATGCGCTTGAACGCCGACTCGGTGTCCGCCTCGGCGTAGCCGTGCACCGTCTGCCTGATCTCCTGGGCGGTCAGGTGGCGGCGTGTGGACAACAGACAGATGACCAGGTTCAGCTGTCGTTCCGTCTTCCTGCGAGACATCGTCCGCACCCTTCTCGCCCGCGCATGGTGGATGGACCGGCCGGGGTGCGCTCTGGCGCGTCGTCCCTACTCCGGTTCAGCAACGACGGTACCGTGCCTGGCATGATCCGGTGGCGCCGTGGTGAAGTCCTTCAGCTCCTCCCGTCCTGGCCGGGGGTCGCCCTGGCCCTGGTGGCGGTGGACCCCGCCGGTGACGGGGGCGGGGGCGCGGAGGGGACCGGCGCGGGCGCCGCGGCGACGTGCCGCGCGCTGGCCTACACCGACCTCGTCGGGGAGCCCGTGGTCGGGGACTCCGTGCTGCTCAACACCGGGGCCCTGGACCTGGGTCTGGGGACGGGCGGGTACGCGCTGGTCGTGGCGCTCCCGGACCGCCTCCCCGCCGACCGGGAGGGGCCCGGGCACCTGGTGAAGGCCCGCTACACGCCTCTCCAGGCCACCGTGCTGGGCGCGGACGAGCAGGGGTCGCCCCACCACGGGGTGCTGCGGTCCGCGGACGGTGTGGACGGCATGCCCGTGGTGGTGGCCGACCTGCACTCGGCGCTGCCCGCGGTGGTCGCCGGGGTGCGCGCGGAGCGGCCGGGGACGCGGATCGTCAACGTGATGCTGGACGGCGGGGCCCTGCCCGCCGCGTTCTCGCAGCTGGTAGGGGCCCTGCGGGAGGAGGGCCTGGTCGAGGGGTGCGTGACCACCGGGCAGTCCTTCGGGGGCGACCTGGAGGCGGTCACCGTGCACACCGGGCTGCTGGCGGCCCGGCACGTGATGGGCGCGGAGGTGGCGGTGGTGTGCCAGGGGCCGGGGAATCTGGGCACCGGCACCCCGTGGGGGTTCTCGGGGGTCTCCTGCGGCGAGGCGGTCAACGCGGCGGCCGTGCTGGGCGGGCGCCCGGTGGCCGCGCTCCGGGTGAGCGAGGCCGACGGGCGCGAGCGGCACCGGGGGGTGTCGCACCACAGCCTGACCGCGTACGGGCGCGTGGCGCTGGCCCGGGCCGACGTGGTGGTGCCGGTGCTGCCGGGGGTGTTCGGCGAGCGCGTGCGCGCCCAGGCCCGGCCGCTGGGTGCGCGGCACACCCTGGTCGAGGTCGGCGTCGGCGGTCTGGAGGAGGCCCTGACGGCCCTGCCGGTGAAGGTGTCGACGATGGGCCGCGGGCTCGACGAGGACCGCGCGGCGTTCCTGAGCTCCGCCGCGGCGGGCCGCCACGCGGCGGCACTGCTGTAGGGTCCGCGCCGGCGGTCGTCCACAGCTCCTTCCGCCGCGCCCCGCGGTGGGGTTTCCTGGATACAGGGGGGCCCACGGTTCTGCCGGCCCGGTGCTGCCCGGGGGCCGCCCGTGCGCACCGCGCGCCCGCCGACCCCGCACCGGCCCCGGGCGGTGCGGGGCGGCCCGTGTGCTCCCCGGCGCCGCACAACCCGGCCCCCGCCCGTGCGCACCGGCAGCGGGCGCTCCCCGGCCCCGGGGCGCCTTCCGGCGCACCGCGCCCGCCGTCGGGCAGGGCCCCGCGGCCCGAGCCGCTCCCACGGGCCCGGAGGCCCGGTTCTCAGGCGCTCTGGAGCGCGTCCGGGCTCGGTGCCTGGCCGGGCACCGGCACCCTGCGGGTGGAGGCGAGCATGTGCTCGGAGGGCGCGTCGAAGTAGGCCCCCGGCCGGAACATGGACAGCGAGGTCGGCTCGGCCCGCACCCCCTCGTCGACCCGCAGCGACTCGGGCACGAACACCGTCCCGTCCCCGCAGGTGATGCCCCACCTGCGCCCCTCCCCGACCGAGACCACCTGGCCGGGGTCCCCGCCCCGGGCCTCGCCGTGCAGCGCCCCCGCGCACAGGGTGATCCGCGCGCCGCCGAACATCGCGAACGCCCCCGGGTAGGGGGAGGCGAGCGCGCGCACCATCCGGTCCACGTCGCTCCCGGCGGCGGTGAGGTCGAGGTGGCCGTCGCTGGGGCGCCTGGCGGGCCACACCGACGCGTGGCCGCTCTGCGGGCGCCGCGGGGCCGAGCCCTCCAGCAGGTCGTCCAGGTGCCGGACCAGCAGCTCCGACTGGAGGCGGCCGACCCGTTCGTAGAGGCCGGTGGCGGTGGCGTCGGCGGGGACGTCGAACCAGCTCTGGTCGACGATGTCGCCGGTGGCGGGTTCGCGTTCGAGGTGGAAGAGGGTGACGGCGCTGGAGCGCATGGCGCGCAGGATGGTCCAGGGGATGGGCGCGTGCCCCCGCCCGACCGGGAGGGGCGAGGGGTGGAGCCCGACCGCGCCCAGCGCCAGCGGCTCCAGCACGTCCTCCTGGACCAGCTGCGACCACCCGGCGACGACCATCAGGTCCACGCCGTGCGCGGCGAGGGCGTCCCGGACCTCGTCGGAGTTGATGTCCGCGACGCGCAGGTGCGGCAGGTCGTGGCGGCGGACGACGGACTCGTAGTCGAGGTACCCGCAGCGGTGGGCCAGCTCCCCCGAGTAGGACACCACCAGGGCGGGCGGGCGCCCCTGGGCGCAGAGCTCCTCCAGGGCCGCAACCCCGAGGCGTAGTCCTGACACGTAGCAGTAGCGCCGTCGGTCCGACATGACTCCCCCTCGCCTGTCCACGGATCCTCCGACTCTACGCACGGGGCCGCCGTCCGGCCCGGGACCTCGTCAACCGGGCGTGTCAGGCCCGGGCGCCCCGCAGGAGGCCGACCGCCGCGGGGTCCGCGCCCCGGACGCGCCGGGGCGCGGACGGCCCCGGACACGCGGCCGCCCCCGCGGGAGGCCCGCGGGGGCGGTCGTACGCGTACGCGCGGAGTCGGCTACTCCCCGCCCTCGGCGGGGTCGGCCTCCTCCTCGGCGCCCTCCTCGGGGGCGGCGCCGCCTTCCGCGCCCTCCTCGGCGGGCGGCGGGTTCTGGTAGGACCCGAGCACGTCGACGACGAAGACGAGGGGGCCGGCGGGGGCGCCCATGGTCTCCTCCTCCGTCTCGCCGTAGGCCATGTCGGCGGGCACGGACAGGAGCAGGCGGCTGCCGACCGGCTGGCCGACGATGCCCTCGTCCCAGCCCTCGATGACGGCTCCCGCGCCGATGGTCGTGTCGAACGGGTCGCCGCCGCGGCTCCACGTGGAGTCGAAGGACGGGTGCTCGCCGTTGTCGTCGGCCTCCCAGCGCACGCCGGTGTACTGGACGATGACCTGCTCGCCCTCCTCCACCTCGTCGCCGGTGCCCTCGATGAGCGGGACGACCTCGAGGTCCTCGGGCGCCTGGGCGTCCTCCGGGAACTCGATGGTCGGCTCGCTGTGGCCCTCCTGGGTCACCACGGGCAGGCCGTCGCCGCCGTCGGTGCTCTGCTCCCCGGGCACGACCGAGCCCTTGTTGAAGCTGTTGACCAGGTCGATGACCAGGACGCTGGCGCCGGCCGGGGCGGCCTGTCCGGCCGCCTCCGCCTGGGCCTGCTCGTCCTCGGTGAGAGGGGGCATGACGTAGACGGCGCGGCTGCCGACGGGCTGGTTGACCAGCACCTCGCTGATCTGCTCCGGCATCTGCTCCATGCGGATCAGGTCGGGGGCGCCGGTCTCGTAGCTGGACATGCCCTCGGCGAGCTCGCCTTCGCCGGGGCCGGTCCACTGGTACTGGACGACGTTGGCGACGACGAGGTCGTCCGCGCGCACCAGCTCGTCCTCGCCCGAGCCGGCGCTGACGATGCCCGAGATCTCCTCGTCCGGCGGGTCGGACTCGGGGAAGGTGACCTCCGGTTCCTCACCGACCTCGCCGGTGACGGTGGGCAGCCGCGGGTCGAGCTGGTCCCCGTTCATGCGCAGGAAGGCTGGCGTTCGCCATTCCTCTGGGATGCTTCCGCAGCTTGAGACCGCCAGGGTGATGGCGGCCAGCGGCACCGCGAGGGCGGCGGCACGTCGGTGCATGAGTCACAACCTCTGATTTCCGGCTTGGGACAGGGTCACACTACCGAAAAGTAGGGCCGTAACCACCCCCGGGAGAGCACCGAACGTCAGAACCCCGCCGCGGAGGGCTTTCGTCCTCCGGGCGGGGCCCGTGTCCGACCACTGCGGAAGGTCACATTCCGGCGATGAGCTTCTCCACGCGCTCGTCGACCGACTTGAAGGGATCCTTGCAGAGCACGGTCCGCTGCGCCTGGTCGTTGAGCTTGAGGTGCACCCAGTCCACCGTGAAGTCGCGGCGCTGCTCCTGGGCACGGCGGATGAACTCCCCGCGCAGCCGGGCCCGCGTGGTCTGCGGGGGCACCGACTTGGCCTCGAAGATCTTCAGGTCGCCGACCACGCGGTCCATCTGGCCGCGCTTCTGCATGAGGTAGAAGAGTCCGCGGTCGCGGTGGATGTCGTGGTAGGTCAGGTCGAGCTGGGCCACGCGCGGCGACGACAGGGAAAGGTCGTGCTTGTCCCGGTAGCGCTCCAGGAGCTGGTACTTGGCGACCCAGTCGATCTCCCGGGCGACGGTGTCCAGGTTCTGGGTCTCGACCGCCTCCAGGGTGCGCTGCCACAGGTCGAGGATGCGCTTGCCGGTGGCGTCGGTGCCGTGCCGGTCGACGTAGCTCTGCACCTTGTCCAGGTACTCGCGCTGGATCTCCAGCGCGCTGGCCTCGCGGCCGTTGGCCAGCCGCACCTTGCGCCGACCGGTCATGTCGTGGCTGACCTCGCGGATCGCCCGGATGGGGTTCTCCAGCGTGTAGTCGCGCATGACGACCCCGGCCTCGATCATGCGCAGGACGAGGTCGGTGGAGCCCAGCTTGAGGAGGGTGGTGGTCTCGCTCATGTTCGAGTCGCCGACGATGACGTGCAGGCGCCGGAAGCGCTCGGCGTCGGCGTGCGGCTCGTCGCGGGTGTTGATGATGGGGCGGGAGCGCGTGGTGGCGGAGGAGACGCCCTCCCAGATGTGCTCGGCGCGCTGGCTGACGCAGAAGAGGGCACCCCGGGGGGTCTGGAGGACCTTGCCGGCGCCGCAGATGATCTGGCGGGTGACCAGGAAGGGGATGAGCACGTCGGCCAGGCGGCCGAACTCCCCGTGCCGTCCGACGAGGTAGTTCTCGTGGCAGCCGTAGGAGTTGCCCGCCGAGTCGGTGTTGTTCTTGAACAGGTAGATGTCGCCGGCGATGCCCTCCTCGTGCAGGCGCTGCTCGGCGTCGACCTGCAGCCCCTCCAGGATGCGCTCGCCGGCCTTGTCGTGGGCCACCAGGTCCACGAGGCTGTCGCACTCGGGGGTGGCGTACTCGGGGTGGCTCCCGACGTCCAGGTACAGCCGGGCGCCGTTGCGCAGGAACACGTTGCTGCTGCGCCCCCAGGAGACCACCCTGCGGAAGAGGTACCGGGCGACCTCGTCGGGTGACAGCCTGCGCTGTCCCCGGAAGGTGCACGTGACCCCGTACTCGTTCTCCAGCCCGAAGATCCGTCGTTCCACGCGGCCTCACCAACTTCCCGTCACCGGGGTGCGGACGACGGGCCCTCGCCGTCCGCACCCGCCCGGCCGGTGCGGCGCCTCGGGCGCGCCGCACCGTCGTCATCGTTCAGATCACTCGTCGGCCTCGTCCTCGGTGCCGTCGCCGCCCGCGGCGACAGTGCCTCCGGCCTTGCCCTCCTCGATGAGGGCGGTCAGGCGACGGCCTTGGATGCGGCGGAACTTGCGGTGCTGCCTGGAGCGCTCCAGGATCGCGACCTCCAGGTTGGATGCCTCCAGCTCCCGCTCCTCGCCGTTCTCGCGCGCGAGGGCGCGGGTGGCCGCGTTGAGGGCGGCACTGAGCGGGGCGTCGGCTGCGAAGCGGTCCTTGAGCTGGGTGGAGACGTGTTCGGACGATCCGCCCACGGCCACGAAGCCCTGTTCGTCGACGATGGAGCCGTCGAAGGTGATGCGGTAGATCTCGTCGTCGTCGGCGGTGTCCCCGACCTCGGCGACGACGATCTCCACCTCCCAGGGCTTGAGGCTCTCACTGAAGACGGTTCCGAGGGTCTGGGCGTAGATGTTGGCGAGCTGGCGCCCGCTGACGTCGCGGCGGTCGTACTGGTACCCGCGCACGTCGGCGAACCGCACGCCCATCAGGCGCAGGTTCTCGAACTCGGGGTAGCGGCCGACGGCGGCGAAGCCGATGCGGTCGTAGAGCTCGCTGATCTTGTGCAGGGTGCGGGACATGTTGTCCGCCACCATGAGGATCCCGCCCTCGTACTGCAGGACGACGGCGCTGCGGCCGCGCGCGATGCCCTTGCGCGCGTAGTCCGCCTTGTCCTTCATCTGCTGTTCGGGGGCGACGTAGAACGGCATCGACACCGCGGATCGTTTCCTTACCTAGTCGGGAGAAGTCTGGGGTGGGGACGGGCGCCGGATCAGCCCAGCTCGGCGGTGGGGCCGTCGGGGTGCTCGGCGCGCCCCTCGACCACCTCCGTGGCCAGGCGGGCGACGACCTCGACGGGCAGTCGGCGGTGGCCGTCCTCGGTGATGACGTCGACGAGGGGGAAGATCTTGCGGTGCAGGTCGGGTCCGCCCGTGGCGGAGTCGTCGTCGGCGGCGTCGTAGAGGGACTGGAGCGCCACCTTGGCGGCGCCGGTCTCGTCGAGGTCGTCGCGGTACAGCTTCTTGATGGAGCCCCTGGCGAAGACCGACCCGGATCCGATGGAGTGGTAGCGCTGCTCCTCGTAGCGTCCGCCGACGGCGTCGTAGCTGAAGACCCGCCCCACCCCGGTGTTCTCGTCGAACCCGACGAGGATCGGGACGACGACGAAGCCCTGCATCGCCATGCCGAGGTTGCCCCGGACCATCTGGGCGAGCTTGTTGGCCTTGCCCTCGAGGGAGAGCGAGCGGCCCTCCATCTTCTCGTAGTGCTCCAGCTCGACCTGGTAGAGGCGGGCGAGTTCGATACCGATCCCGGCGGAGCCCGCGATGGCCACCGCGGAGTACTCGTCGGTCCGGAAGACCTTCTCCATGTCGCGGTTGGCGATGACGTTGCCCTGGGTGGCCCGGCGGTCGCCCGCCAGCAGGACCCCCCCGGGGAAGGTCAGGGCGACGATGGTCGTCGCGTCGGGCGTCAGGTGCTCCGTCCCACCTCCGGCCGGGAGCTTGTGCCCGGGCAGCATCTCGGGGCTGACCGAACTGAGAAACTCGGTGAAGGACGAGGTTCCCGCACTCATGAAAGCGGCCGGCAACCGTCCGCCCTCGAACCCTTCGAACACGCGACTCCCTCCACTCGCGCCCCACCCCGACGTGGGGGCGGGTGGGGCGCCTGTTGTCCTTGTTTTCGGCGGCCGGGCAGTGCTCCGGCCGATGAGACTGACCCTAGTCGGGCGCACGGCGGTGCCGGGGGCGCCCGGGTGCGCTGTCAGCGAACCGCCGCGGAGCGGCTACTCGCCGCCCTTCTGCACGAACTGCCGGACGAAGTCCTCGGCGTTGCTCTCCAGCACGTCGTCGATCTCGTCGAGGATGTCGTCGACGTCCTCGTCGAGCTGGTCCTTGCGTTCCTGGACGTCCGCCGCCGCCTCGGTCTCCTCGACCTCCTCGTCGCGGCGCGAGGCGTGCTTCTGACCGCCCGTGTCCTTCGTCGCCATGGCGTCTTCCCTCCCGTTCGGGCTCCCGTTCGGGGCTCTCGCCCTTATCTTGGCCCAACACCGCGCGACTCAACCCCCTTCCCGGGGCCCGATACCCGCTAGTTACCTCGGATCGTCCGATGTGCGCGCGGCGTGGCCCGCGCGGGCGCCCGTTGCGCACCGGGCGTGTCTCCCGGAGCCGCCCCCGGGCCGGCCGGCACCGGGTCCGCGCCTCACGGCCGGACGAGTTACATCGCGAGCTTGTTCGGAAAACGCACGACTGTTCGCAAGACAAACAAAGTTACCCAGGAGTTACCGCTCTGACCTTTGCAGTTACATATCCGTGTCCGAACCATCACAGATGGCATTCAGTTCCAGTGGCCGGATCTGGCCACGCAACACCCCTTGCGCTCAGACCTGATATGTGATCCGAAAATGATCACAGTAGGAAACTACAAGGTCAGCCATGTCGTCACTGTGCGTGATCGGAGCAAAAGCATCGGATCATCACATGATCCTTTCGCCATGTGAATGAAATACCAGGTTCTCGGTCCTTTCGTTGCCCAAGATGTGCACTTAACGTGGATGAACGTTGACCGAGTGTCTTGAACCCCAGGACACACGGCGAACCGGCCGGAGTTCTCGTCCCATCACGGGCTCCGGTCCGGGGTCCGACGCCCTCGCCGGCGGGTGTCGGGCCCCGAACCCCCGTCAGAATTCCCCGAGGAGAGTAGGGATCTATGCGACCCTCCCCCGTTATCTCCGCGATCGGCACCGGCGCACTCGCGTTCGGCCTGGCGTTCTCCGTGACGCCGGGCGCGACCGCGGCGGCCGTCCCCGCCGAGCCCGCCAGCGGCGGGTCCGCGACCATGCTGGAAGCCCTCGAGAGGGACCTCGGCCTCACCCCGTTCGGGGCCGAAGCGCTTCTCGAGGCCCAGGAATCCGCCTTCGCGACCGACACCGAGGCCACCGAGGCCGCAGGAGACGCCTACGGCGGCTCCCTGTTCGACCCCGAGACACAGGAGCTCACCGTCCTGGTGACCGACGCCGCCGCCGTCGACGCGGTCGAGGCCGCCGGCGCCGAGGCCACCGTGGTCTCGTACGGCACCGAGGGCCTGGCCCAGGTCGTGGACGAACTCGACGCGGTCGGCGCGCCCGAGGGCGTCGTCGGCTGGTACCCGGACGTGGAGCGCGACACCGTCGTCATCCAGGTCACCGAGGGCGCGAGCGCCGACGGCCTCATCGAGGCCTCCGGGGTGGACGCCTCCGCCTTCGAGGTGCAGGAGACCGTCGAGGCGCCCAGGCTGCTGGCCGAGATCGTCGGCGGCGAGGCCTACCACATGGGCGGCGGCGGACGCTGTTCCATCGGCTTCGCCGTGCAGGGCGGCTTCGTGACGGCGGGCCACTGCGGCACCGTCGGCACCACCGCCGAGAGCTCCGACGGCACCGGCTCCGGTGTGTTCGAGGAGTCCGTCTTCCCCGGCAGCGACGGCGCCTACGTCGCCGCCACGTCCGACTGGACCGGGACCAACCGGGTCGAGGGCAGCTCCTCGACCGTCTCCGGCTCCACCCAGGCGCCGATCGGTTCGGCCGTGTGCCGCTCCGGCTCGACCACCGGCTGGCACTGCGGCACCATCGAGGCCCGCGGCCAGACGGTGAGCTACCCCGAGGGCACGGTCGAGGACCTGACCCGGACCGACGTGTGCGCCGAGCCCGGCGACTCCGGAGGCTCGTTCATCTCCGGATCGCAGGCCCAGGGCGTCACCTCCGGCGGCTCCGGCGACTGCACCTCCGGCGGTACGACCTACTACCAGGAGGTCGGACCGCTGCTGAGCTCGTGGGGGCTCAGCCTGGTGACCGGCTGACCCCGGCCGCCGACCGGGCCGGCCGGTCGACCGCAGCGCGTCCCCGTCCGCACCCGCGGGCGGGGACGCCTGCCGTCTCCGTCGTCCACAGGGGCGGAGGACCTCTGGCGCCGTGCGGACTTCCGGGTTCTCCTGGAAGCCCCTCCCCCAGGAGAACGGACGACCATGCGCACCTCCCCCACCCCCGCGCCGCGAACCGCCGGCGCCCTCCTCTCCCTCGCCCTGACCACCGCCCTCGCCGCCGCGCCCGCGCCCTCGTGGGCCGCCGCCCTCCCCGCCGCCCCGGAGGACGCCCGCTCCGGCGCCTCCGCCGACCAGGTCGGGGCCCTCGCCGCGGAACTCGGCCTGAGCCGGGCGGACGCCCGGGACCTGCTCGGAGCGCAGGAGGAGGCGGCCCGTGCGGACGCGGAGGCCGCCGAGGCGGCCGGCTCCGCCTACGCGGGCTCCGTCTTCGACACGAGCACGCTCCGCCTGACCGTCCTGGTCGACACCCCCTCCGCCGCCGAGGAGGTGAGAAGGACCGGAGCGCGGGTCGAGGTCGTCCCGCGCTCCGCCGACGAGCTGGCCGCGGTCATGGCGGACCTCGACGCGGCCGACCCCGGCGCGGGGGTCGTCGGCTGGTACCCGGACCCGTCCGAGGGCGCCGTGGTCGTCGAGACCGTGGACGGGGCCTCGCGGGAGGCCGACGCCCTCGTCGAGGACGCCGGCGTGGACCCCGCGGCCGTGCGGATACGTGAGGGCGCGGAGCAGGCCGTGCCCTACGCCGAGGTCGTCGGCGGTCGCCTGTTCGGCACCGGCGGAGGTGCGTGCACCATCGGCTTCGCCGCCACCGCCGCGGGGGTGCCGGGCTTCCTGACGGCGGGGCACTGCGGCGCCGTCGGCACCCCGGTGCAGAGCATCCCCGCCGGAGCGACGGGAACCTTCCAGCACTCGCAGTTCCCCGTCTCCGACGGCGCGTTCGTCCGCGTGGGGCCCGGGTGGACCCTCACCAACCTGGTCACCGACCAGGGCGGGGGGTTCATCGAGGTCAACGGCTCCCAGTCCGCGCCGATCGGGTCGGCCGTGTGCGTGTCCAACCCCTACAGCGGCTGGCGGTGCGGCCGGATCCAGGCCCGCAACCAGACGGTCAACTACCCGCAGGGCACGGTCTACGGCCTGACCCGCACCACCGCGTGCTCGGGCCCCGGGGGTTCCGGCTCCCCCTTCCTCGCGGGCTCGCAGGCCCAGGGCGTGACCTCCGGCGGCTCCGGCAGCTGCGTCTCGGGCGGCACCACCTTCTTCCAGGACGTCAACCCGCTCCTCGCCATGTGGGGTCTGAACCTGGTCACCTCCTGAGCGCCTCCCCGTGGGCGGTCGGCGTCCCGAAGGGGCGCAGGCCGCCCACACGTCCGCATCCGGCCAGAGGCCCGTGCCCGGGGCCGCGCCGCGAACCGTCCGCGGAGCCCCTTTGGCACCTCTGTGACCTCTGGTGTTACATCCAGGTAGCCGGGCCGTCACGAAAGGTACCGGGTACCGATGTCCGCATCCGGCCACGGAACACCCCTTGCCCCCAGGCCGCCGCTTCGATCCGTGAGCGTCCGACTGCAGAAACCGCAAGGTCGCACACCGGGCGGCTACGCGTAGCCATGACGGAACAGAGGGTCATCGGACGATCCTTCGTACGTCTGAATAGATCAACACAGAGCGGGTCTTTCCCTCACCAAAGTGTCCATTTATGTTGGGGATCGTTTACCGGATGTCTCGGTGAATTCCGGACGCCGGAACAACTCCGGCCTTTGGAAATGCGGTTTTCCGTCCCTACCGGCGCGGAAACTCCGAATCCCCCTCAGATCCCCCCTTGGAGAGTAGACACCCATGCGACCCTCCCCCGTCATCTCCGCCATCGGCACGGGAGCCCTGGCCTTCGGCCTGGCTCTGTCCCTGGCGCCGGGAGCCCTCGCGGCGACCGCCCCCCTCCCCCAGGGCCCCTCCGCCGACGACAACGCCGCCAGCATGTTCGAGGCCCTCGAGCGCGACCTCGACCTCACCCAGTCCGAGGCCGAGTCCCTCCTGGAGGCCCAGGAGGCCGCCCTGGAGATCGACGCAGAGGCCACCGAGGCAGCCGGCTCCGCCTACGGCGGTTCCACCTTCGACATCGACACCCACACCCTCACCGTCCTGGTGACCGACGCCGCGGCGGTCGAGGCCGTCGAGGCGACCGGCGCCGAGGCGAGCGTCGTCTCCTACGGCACCGAGGGCCTGGCCGAGGTCGTGGACGACCTCAACGCGGCCGACGTCCCGGAGGGCGTCGTGGGCTGGTACCCGGACGTCACGAGCGACACCGTCGTGGTCGAGGTCCTGGAGGGCTCCGGCGCCGACATCGACGCCCTGCTCGCCGAGGCGGGCGTGGACGCCTCCGCCGTCCAGGTCCAGGAGACCGGCGAGACCCCCGAGACCTACGCCGACATCATCGGCGGCCTCGCCTACACCATGGGCGGACGCTGCTCGGTCGGCTTCGCCGCCACCAACAGCGCCGGACAGCCCGGCTTCGTCACCGCCGGCCACTGCGGCCGCGTCGGCACCGCGGTGACCATCGGCAACGGCAGCGGCACCTTCCAGAACTCGGTCTTCCCCGGCAACGACGCCGCGTTCGTGCGGGGCATCACCAACTTCACCCTGACCAACCTGGTCTCCCGCTACAACACCGGCGGCTACCAGAGCGTCACCGGCACCAGCCAGGCCGCCGTCGGCTCCGCCATCTGCCGCTCCGGCTCCACCACCGGCTGGCGCTGCGGCACCATCCAGGCCCGCAACCAGACGGTGAGCTACCCGCAGGGCACCGTCTACTCGCTCACCCGCACCAACGTCTGCGCCGAGCCCGGCGACTCCGGCGGCTCGTTCATCTCCGGCTCGCAGGCCCAGGGCGTCACCTCCGGTGGCTCCGGCAACTGCTCCGTCGGCGGCACCACCTTCTACCAGGAGGTCCTGCCGATGGTGAACTCGTGGGGCGTCAGCATCCGCACCAGCTGACCCTCCTCACCACCCCTGACCGTCCCCGTCCGCGTCAGCGGGCGGGGACGCCCATGTGCCCGGGGCGGCGCCGGACGCCCGGCGCCGCCCCGCCCGGCCCCTCGTGCGGCGGGACCGGACCGGGCGCCTCAGGAGGCGCGGTGGGCGACGCGCCCGTCCAGCACCGTCAACCAGGCGTCGACCTCGCGCAGCCGCTGCTCCGGCAGCGACTCGACGTCGCGGTCCAGGACCACCAGGTCGGCCAGGTAGCCGGGACGCAGGGCTCCCAGGCGGTCCTCCACGCCGAGGGCGTGGGCGGCGTCCAGGGTGTGGGCGCGCAGCGCCTCGTGCAGGGTGACCGCCTGCTCGACACCGATCGGGCCGCCCTCCCGGGTGGTACGGCACACCGCGTTGGCGACGGTGTCCATCGGGCGCAGGCTGGACACGAACGAGTCGCTGGACAGCACCGGGCGCAGACCCAGGTCGATCTCCTCGCGCATCGGCTGGAGCCGGTGCGCCCGCTCGCCGAGGCGGCGGACGAAGTCGCCGCCGCTGTCGTACAGGAAGTTGGGCTGGTTGACCGGGATGACCCCGTAGTCGGTGAAGCGCTTGGCCTGCTCCGGGGTCGGGTAGCCGCAGTGCTCCACCCGCGGGCGCGGGTCCGGTCCGGACACGCGCGCGGCCGAGGCGATGGCGGCCAGGGTGTTCTCCATCGCCGCGTCGCCCTGGGTGTGGACGGCCACCTGCCAGCCCTCCGCCGCCGCCCGCGTCACCAGGTCGACGAGCTGGTCGGGGTGGTGGTAGAGGCTGCCCGCGAACTCGCCCCGCTCGCCGTAGGGGACGCTGAACTTGGCGGTGCCGCCCAGGAGGGTTCCGTCGGAGTAGAACTTCATGCCGGTCAGGCGGAGCCAGTCGTCGCCGAAGGGGCTCGCCAGCCCCGCGTGGGTGAGCGAGTCCAGCTGGTGGGAGAGCGGCATGCCGAACGTGCGCAGCGGCAGGGTCCCGGCGGCGCGGGCGGCCCGGTAGACGCGCAGCTCGCGCGCCGACACCTGCGGGTCGCACACGGTGGTGACCCCGGCCGACAGGTAGGGGTCGGCGGCGGCGGAGAGCCAGCCCAGCAGCTGCTCGGCCGGGAGGTCGGTGTGGAAGTTCGGGCCGTGGCAGCCGATGTCGACGGCCAGGGGCAGCAGCAGTTCCATGGCCGAGTCCAGGACCATCCCGGTCAGGCGCCCGCCCTCGTCGCGCACGAAGGAGCCGCCCGCCGGGTCGGGGACGTCCTCGCCGATGCCGCTCCAGGCCAGAGCGGCGGAGTTCACCACCGCCTGGTGGCCCGAGACGTGGTAGACGATGACCGGGTGCTCACTGGTGGCGCCGTCCAGGTCGCGGCGGGTGGGGCGGCCCCCGGGGAACTTGGCGTCGTCCATGTGGAAGGCGCGGATCCACTGTCCCGGCGGGGTCCGCTCGGCCTCGGCCCCGATGACCGCGACCAGGTCGGCCGCGCTGCCCACGCGCGGGTAGCCGGCGTCGACGGCGGCCAGCGACTCGGCGGTGGACAGCAGGTGGTTGTGCGGGTCGATGAACCCGGGCAGGACGGTCCGCCCGCCCGCGTCCACCTCGGTCGCGCCGGGACCCGCGGCGGCCCGGGCGGCCTCGACGCTCCCGGCGAGGCGGACACGTCCGTCGAGCACGGCGACGGCCTCGGCCCGCGGGTTGGTGTCGTCCATGGTCAGGACGTTGGCGTTGTGGATGAGCAGACCGGACACGGGTGCGGTTCCTCCCTGGGTGGGTGCCGCCGGCCGGAAGGGCCCGGCGGCGGTGGGTGTGCGGTGGTGCCGCCGCGGCGCGGCGGCGGTTCTGTGGACGGCCGCGTCAGGCGGCGGTGGCCAGGTCGTCGTCCTGGTGGCGGGGGGCCTTGACCAGGCAGGCGATGCTCACCACGGCCATGGCCATGAGCAGGCCGACGACGGGCAGGATGCTGCCGGTCAGGGCGAACAGGGCCGTGCACACGATCGGGGACAGGCCGCCGAAGACGGCCCCCGCGACCTGGTAGGCGATGGAGATGCTGGTGTAGCGGGCCCGGGGCGGGAACATCTGGGCGAGGACGCGGGCGATGGGGCCGTAGACGGCGGCCATGGCCAGGCGCATGACGCACAGCATCACGAAGATCAGGAGGGTGCTGCCGGTCTCCATGACCAGGAACTGGGGCAGGGCCAGGACGATGACCCCCACCAGGCCGATGGTGACGATCCGGACGGTGCCGAAGCGGTCGCCCAGCCAGGACACCCCGAGGGTGGCGACCAGCTCGACGAACGCGGCCAGGCTCAGGCCGTTGAGGATGACCTGTTCGCTGACGCCGACCTCGACGCCGTAGGCCTGCAGGAACGTGGTGACGATGTAGTAGCCGCCGACGGCCACGGGCAGGACGCCGATGCCCAGCAGCAGGGGGCGCCACGAGGTGCGCACGGCCTCGCGCAGGGGCAGTTCCGCCGGTCGGCCGTCGTTCTCCTGGACGGCCTCGAAGACCGGGGACTCCTCGACCTTCAGGCGGATCAGCAGGCCCACCAGGACCAGCAGGACCGAGGCGAGGAAGGGCAGGCGCCAGCCCCAGGTGTACAGCAGGTCGGCGTCCCAGGCGGCGATGAGCCCGAACGAACCGGTGGCGAGCAGGGCGCCGGCGGGGTTGCCGAGCTGGGCGAAGGCGCCGTAGAACGTCTTGCGGTTCTCGGGGGCGTGCTCGACCGCCATCAGGACGGCGCCGCCCCACTCCCCGCCCACGGCGATGCCCTGCACGAAGCGCAGCAGCACCAGGAGCAGCGGGGCGATGAAGCCGGCCTGCTCGTAGGTGGGCAGGAGACCCACGCAGAACGTGGCCACGCCCATCATCAGCAGCGTGATGACCAGCGCCGACTTGCGGCCGAGCCGGTCGCCGAAGTGGCCGAAGACGATCCCGCCGAGCGGGCGCGCGAAGAAGCCCACGGAGAAGGTGGCGAAGGACGCCATCAGCCCGATCATGGGGTCGGTGCCGGGCGGGAAGAACAGGGTGCCGAACACCAGGCCGGCGGCCGTGGCGTAGACGTAGAAGTCGAACCACTCGATGGTGGTGCCCACGAAGGCCGCTATCGCCGCACGCGCCGGGTGCGAGGACGTGGGGGCGGTCCGTTCTGACATGTGTGCTCCGTTGCGCGTTCGGTGAGTCCCGGCCGCACCCCTGGGAGGGGTGTCGCCGCTGGCCACAGCCGGTTCGGATGTTGTTGTGACCGTAGACACCCCGGCGCCGCCCGGGTCGGGACGGTCCGCACTCCACGCGCTGTTACAAATGTGCAAGGTGCACACAACCCCCTTCGGAGGTGGGATCCCGTGACAATCACGGTCGGCGACATCACCGCGAACCCCGCCCTGGAGGTGCGGGCCGCGGCCGGGCGCACCGGCCTGGACCGGTCCATCCGCTGGGCGCACGTGACCGAGCTGCACGACCCGGTGCGGTGGCTCCGCGGCGGCGAGCTGGTGCTGACGGTCGGGCTGGGGCTGGGCTCCGACGAGCGGTCGCGCCGGGAATACGTCCGCCGCCTGCACGGGGCCGGGTGCGCGGGACTGGCCTTCGCGATCGACGTCTGGCTGCGCGAGATCCCGCCCGAGGTGCTGGAGGAGGGCGACGCCCTGGGCCTCCCGGTCCTGCGCGTGGAGGGCGAGACCCCGTTCATCGCGGTGGTGGAGACGGTCGCCGACCACTACGCGGCCGAGCGGACACGGGAACAGCACCGGCTGCTGACCGCGCAGGACGCGATGGCGCGCGCCGCCCTGCGCTCGGGGCCCGCCGGGGTGATGGGAGAGCTGTCCTCGTCGACGGCCGGGGCGTCCCTCCTGCTGGACCGGAACGGCATGACCAGCGTGTCGGTGCCGGACACGGAGCCGCCCTGGCACGCGGCGGTGCGCTCGGCGCTGGCCGGACGCCCGCGCGGGATGACGCTGCTGGCGGACGGGGAGGCGACGGTCCTGCTCCAGACGCTGGGCCCGGCCGGGCGGACACTGGGCTGGTTGGCGCTGCACTGCCCGTTCCCGGTCACCCCCCATGTGCGGATGCTCGCCAACCACGCGGCGTCGCTGCTGGCGGTGGACCTCCTGCACTCGCGCGACGCCCGGCGTGCGCTGTACCGCGAGCGCGCGCCCGTGCTCCGCGCCGTCGTGACCGGACGCCCCCAGGTCCAGCCGACCCTGCCCGTCCCCCCGTGGGAGGTGGTGTGCCTGCGGACCTCCGACCCGGCCGCCCTGATGGACCGTGCGGCGGACGCGCTGGTGGACGTGCTGGGCGACACCGACGTCGCCCACCGGGTGGGTCTCGCCGCCCTGGACGACGTGCTGCTGGCGGTGCTGCCCGCGAGCGGTCGGCCGCACACCGGGGAGCGCCTGTTCGCGGCCCTGGCCTCGGAGGCGGACGGCCCCTCCGCCGCGGGCGCGTGCGGCGCGCGCCGTCCGGACGACCTGCCCTCCGCCGTGGACCGGGCCCGCAACGCCGCCGCCGACGGCTACCGGCACGTGGACGAGGCCGACGCGTGGGCCCTGCTCCGGTCCTCGGTCCCCGCGACGGGAGCACGCGTCTTCGACCAGGCGGTCCTGGGGCCGCTCCGCGACCACGACGCGCGCAACGCGACGGAGCTGGCGCACACGCTGCTGCACTACCTGGATAACAGCGCCCAGGTCGAGGCGACCGCACGGGACCTCGGGATCCACCGCAACACGCTGCGCTCGCGGCTGCGCATCGCCGAGCGGGTCATGGGCCGGTCCCTGGAGGACCCCCGCACCCGGCTGGAGCTGTGGACCGCGCTGAGCCTGGACCCCATGCCCTGCTTCGACGGCACCTGGCACAGCTGACCGGAGCGGCGTCCCCGGCCCCCATAGCATTCACCCTTCGATCATTGCAATGGACGACGCCACCTGCGTTGCATTATCACGACAACCACCGCAACAGTTCTAACGTATTTACCTGCACTAATGCATTTCTCGTGCAACAAGCATGTTGTCGAAACAAGAAAGACAACGTAGCGTTTCCCCTGTCAGAAACACACGAGCACGGGAGCACACGATGCAGAAGTTCGCCACCCCCACCCCGATCTCCGCCGTCCTGGACGTCCCCGCCGGCCGCATCCGGTTCATCGCCGCGGACCGTGCCGACACCACCGTCGAGGTCCGGCCCGCCGACCCCTCCGAGAACCGCGACACCAAGGCCGCCGAGCAGACCACCGTCGCCTACACCGACGGCGTCCTGCGGGTCACGGCCCCCGCCCCCGCCCGGCTCCTCGGCTCCACCGGGTCCGTGGAGGTCACCGTCCAGCTGCCCGCCGGCTCGGCCGTCGAGGCCACGTCCACCGCCGCCGAGCTGCGCGGTGTCGGACGCCTCGGCGACGTCGCCTTCGAGGGCTCCTACCGGCTGACCAAGCTCGACGAGGCCGCGAGCGTCCGCCTCACCGCGATCGACGGTGACGTCGAGGTCGGCCGGCTCAACGGCCCCGCCGAGATCAGCACCACCCGGGGCGACATCCGCATCGCCGAGGCCGTACGCGGCACGGTCGTGCTGCGCACCCGGTCCGGCGACATCTCGGTCACCGCCGCCACCGGCGTCTCGGCCTCCCTGGACGCCGGCGCCGACCGCGGCCGCATCAGCAACGCCCTCAAGAACGACGGCGCCGCCGAACTCGACATCCGGGCCACCACCTCGGTCGGCGACATCACCGCCCGCAGTCTCTGAGAAAGCACGACCGGGCCCGCCCCGGCCCCCGAACATCCCCGCGGAACACCCGACACGGCAAGGCGAGACATGACGAAGAACAGCACTTCCCCGACCCCCGCGACATGGACCGGCATGGTGCCGGTCGACGACACGGCGCTGGCCGTCACCGACACCGGCGGGCCCGGGACCCCCGTCGTCTACCTCAACGGACAGTTCGCCACCCAGGGCTACTGGCGCCGGGTCATCGCCGACCTGGGCCCCGGATGGCGGCACATCACCTACGACGAACGGGCCCGCGGCAGAAAGTCGCGGACGTCGGCGGACTACTCCTTCGAGGCCGCCGTCCGCGACGTCGACGCCGTCCTGGCCGCCAGGGGCGTGGAGCGGGCCCTGGTCGTGGGCTGGTCCTACGGCGCGTTCGTCGGAGCGCACTGGGCGAGCCGCAACCCGGACCGGGCCCTGGGCGCGGTCCTGGTCGACGGCGCCTTCCCCTACGACTGGATCGACGAGGCCACGGAGCGGCGGATCCGGAAGCTGTTCAAGCGGTTGCGCCCCTTCACGGCGCTGATACGCCCGACGGGCCTGACCCCGCGGATGGACGCCGAGCAGATGGCGGACAGCAACATCGAGCTCGGCCGGATCTCCCGGGAAGGCGAACTGGGCCCGGTGCTGGACGCGATCGCCGTCCCGACCCGGTACGTGGTCGCCTCGGGGACGTCCTTCGGCAGCAAGGGCGACGAGCAGGAACAGATCCGCACCAGCCTCGACGCGGTGACCGCGCGCAACCCCCGCATCCGGGTCAGCGCGAAGGTCCCCAGCAATCACGGCGCGATCCTCAGGAAGGACTTCCACGCCATCGCCGAGGCCGTACGCGAGGCCGCGGCCCAGGGCAGCGGGCCCGCGAGCGCACCCCGGCAGCAGCCGGCGGAGTGACCCCTCCCGGCGAGGGGACGGCGGCGCAACAGCCCTCGGGCGCCCGTCCACCCCGGAAAAGGGAAGAGCCCCCGCGCGACCGAGCGTCGCGCGGGGGCCTCCGCGTCTCGCCGGACCCTGCGGCATCCCCCGATACCGGCGGTCCGGCGCGGGCCGCGCGCGCACCCCCATGAGCGCCCGGCCCCGCACCCGCGCTGTGTCATCCCGGAACCGTACGACCGAAGAGGCCGTACCCCCTGGTCCTCGGGGCGCGCAGGTGCGTTACACCCCTCTCTACCCGATCTGCCGCGGGCAAACATGGGACTGCCACACGACTCTGAGCGGCCTCGGGAGCGGGGGTCCCGGCACAAGCGTTCACGACGTAGCGGTCGGCGCCTGGCCTGCGACAACCGTCCTCAGGCACGGCGGGAGGGCCGACCCGTAAGGAACTCCGGTGTGCACGGGCTCACACTTGCGCCGCCGTCCGCCGAGCCCACCCCCGCGTGCGCGGGGCTCACGAGCTCGTAGGCGAGGTCCTCCGGGTCGATGCCGGTCCATCCCCGCGTGCGCGGGGCTCACCGCTTGAAGATCCCGGCCTGGGTGGCCGACAGCGGTCCATCCCCGCGTGCGCGGGGCTCGCTCGATGCCGTAGTGCCGGGCGACGTCGATCAGCGGTCCATCCCCGCGTGCGCAGGGCTCACCCAACCCCTCCCGGGCCCCGGGCGGCTGCGACGGTCCATCCCCGCGTGCGCGGGGCTCACCTGCGGCGGGAGACCGAGTGCTGGCCGGCGACCGGTCCATCCCCGCGTGCGCAGGGCTCACCCCGACACCTTGAAAGTGAGGGTGCCCTCTGCCGGTCCATCCCCGCGTGCGCAGGGCTCACCCGACTCTGGGGGCATTTCCGCTTACCGGTGCCGGTCCATCCCCGCGTGCGCAGGGCTCACGAAAGCGCCAGCGGGCGGGGCGACCTCGACGGCGGTCCATCCCCGCGTGCGCAGGGCTCACGTCGTCTGCTTGATCCTCGCGCTGATCTTCTTCGGTCCATCCCCGCGTGCGCAGGGCTCACACGGAGGAGGTCGTCACCGACGACGACGTGGACGGTCCATCCCCGCGTGCGCAGGGCTCACGCCGTCGGCGGCCTGGTCTACCTGACCCGCCACGGTCCATCCCCGCGTGCGCGGGGCTCACCAGGCCGGGGAGCCGGTAGAGGCCCACTCGTTGGTCCATCCCCGCGTGCGCGGGGCTCACGTGGCGGACGAGGTGGGCGGCGCGATCCTGACCGGTCCATCCCCGCGTGCGCGGGGCTCACAACGCCGCCGGGAAGCAAGAGAAGCAGTCCGGCGGTCCATCCCCGCGTGCGCGGGGCTCACGCCCTCGAACTGCTCCCCGGTTCTCTGTCCGCCGGTCCATCCCCGCGTGCGCGGGGCTCACATGCACCCGTACCCGACCAGGCCGAACCCCAGCGGTCCATCCCCGCGTGCGCGGGGCTCACAACGAGAACGCCACCGCCGCGCCCTCCGGCACCGGTCCATCCCCGCGTGCGCGGGGCTCACTGCCGCTCATGTGGGGGATCGACCTCATGTCCCGGTCCATCCCCGCGTGCGCGGGGCTCACCGTGTCCCCATGCCGACCTTCCAGGACTTCAACGGTCCATCCCCGCGTGCGCGGGGCTCACCGACGAGAACGAACCATGCCATGGACAAGCCCCGGTCCATCCCCGCGTGCGCGGGGCTCACAACAGGGAGTCCAGCGCGTCGCGCGCGCCCTCCGGTCCATCCCCGCGTGCGCGGGGCTCACCTGGGCGCGTGGGTCGAGGCGGGCGCCACCGGCGGTCCATCCCCGCGTGCGCGGGGCTCACCCGCGCGGGATCGGACGCCCCGTCGCGAACGCCGGTCCATCCCCGCGTGCGCGGGGCTCACAGTTACTGACCTGCGCAGACGCGGCGCGTTATCTCCACGTGATCAACCGGGAGGCCGCAGCGGCCGAGGGGCGGAACCTCGCGGTCCCGCCCCAGGCGTCGTCTCAGCGCCTCACTGCCTGCGGGTGAGCACCGCGACCAGGTCCGCCGCGGTGTTCGACGCGTCCAGCAGGGCGCCCACGTGCTCCTTGGTTCCCCGGCGGGGCTCCAGGGTGGGGACCCGCTGGAGGGAGTCGTAGCCGGGCAGGTCGAAGATCACCGAGTCCCAGGAGGCCGCGGCGACCTCGTCCGCGTACTTGGCAAGGCAGCGGCCCCGGAAGTAGGCCCGGGTGTCCTCCGGCGGCTCGGTGACCGCGCGGTTCACCTCGGACTCCTCCACCAGGCGCTGGATACGGCCACGGGCCACCAGCCGGTTGTAGATGCCCTTCTCCGCGCGCACGTCCGAGTACTGGAGGTCGACCAGCTGCAGGCGCGGGTGCGACCACTCCAGGTTGTCCCGCGACCGGTACCCCTCCAGCACCTTCAGCTTGGCGACCCAGTCCAGCTCCGCGGCCAGGCTCATCGGGTCGGAGCCCAGCCTGCTCAGCACCGACTCCCACCGGTCCAGGACGTCGGCGGTGTCCGGGTCGACGTCGGTGCCGAAGCGGTCCTCCACGTACTTGCGCGCCTGGTCCAGGTACTCGCCCTGCAGCTCCAGCGCGGTCATCCTGCGGCCGTCGCGCAGCTTCACCCTGTGGGTGAGCCCCGGGTCGTGCGAGACCGCCCTCAGGTCCGCCACCGGGGTCTCCAGCGACAGGTCCACGCTCAGGAACCCGTCCTCGATCATCGACAGCACCAGCGCGGTCGTCCCCAGCTTGAGGTAGGTGGAGATCTCGCTCATGTTGGCGTCGCCGATGATGACGTGCAGCCGCCGGTACCGGTCGGGGTCGGCGTGCGGCTCGTCCCGGGTGTTGATGATGGGGCGCTTGAGGGTGGTCTCCAGGCCCACCTCGACCTCGAAGAAGTCGGCGCGCTGGGAGATCTGGAACCCGCTGCCCTGGCCGTCCGAGCCGATGCCGACCTTGCCCGCGCCGCACACCACCTGCCGGGAGACGAAGAACGGGATGAGGTGCCGGACGATGTCGCCGAACGGCGTCGACCGGTTCATCAGGTAGTTCTCGTGGCAGCCGTAGGAGGCGCCCTTGTTGTCGGTGTTGTTCTTGTACAGCTGGATGGGGTCGATGCCCGGGGTGGTCCCGGCCCGCGCGGACGCGTCCGCCATCACGCGCTCCCCGGCCTTGTCCCACAGCACCGCGTCGAGCGGGTTGGTGACCTCCGGGGCGGAGTACTCGGGGTGGGCGTGGTCCACGTACAGGCGGGCGCCGTTGGTGAGGATGACGTTGGCCAGCCCCAGGTCCTCGTCCGTGAGCTGCGTGGGGTCGGCGACCTCACGCGCGAGGTCGAAGCCGCGCGCGTCGCGCAGCGGGTTCTCCTCCTCGAAGTCCCAGCGGGCCCGTCGCGCCCGGGCCGCCGAGGCGGCCAGGTAGGCGTTGACCACCTGGGTGGAGGTGACCATCGCGTTGGCCCCGGGGTTGCCTGGCACGGAGATCCCGTACTCGGTCTCGATACCCATAATCCGCCGCACACTCATGGTGAGAGGTTATCCACCGCGGCCCGCTCTTGAACGCTTCCGCGCCAATCGTGGCCCAAGCGCCGTCTTCCCGGGCGTTTCGCCGCACACGCCGGATCCGTTGTCATCGCAGGTCGCAACGGATTCCGGAACCCCGGCGGGGAAAATCGGCGGCGTTTCCGCCGTCCGTTCTTTTTTCTCCGGCGGCGGTGGGGGCGGCGGAACCGTCCTCCGGCGCCCGGCGCCGTTCCCGCCTTTCCCCTCCCCCGACGTCGGACCGCGGTCAGACCCGGGCCCGCGGTCCTCGGGGAGCGTTCCGCAGGGCGTTGCTGACCAGCTTCAGATACCCCTCCAGCAGTCCGCCCATCACCGCCGGGGAGAGCGGTACCGGCCTCGTCCCCCTCATGCGCTGGGTCGGCTGGTGCCCGGACACCCAGGAGGCCCGAGCTGCCCGGGGGCCGCGCACCCGCTCGTACCGGCGCAGCGCCGGGGCCGCGTCGGCCCCCCGGACGCCGTCCAGCGCGGCGCTCAGCACCAGGGCGTCCTCCAGCGCCTGGTTCGCCCCCTGCGCGGTCGAGGGGGGAAAGGCGTGCACGGCGTCGCCCAGGAGGGTGATCCGTCCGCTGCCCCAGGTCTTCGGGACCGGGGTCTGCACGTGGGGGAAGCTGGTGACGTCCTCGTCCCTCGCGTGGGCCAGCACCGCGCGGACGTCCGGATCGGTCCATCCCCCGAAGCGCTCACGCAGCACCTCCGCGGGCGAGGCGGGCTCGGGGTCCCCGGGGGCCCAGGGGAGGTCGAACCACCACTGCACCAGACCGCCGCCGGTGGGGATGATGCCGCAGGTCCCCCCGGGTCCGGTCAGCCAGCGCGAGGTGGTGCTCCCGGCCAGCGGCACCGGCAGCGGGGTCAGGCCCTGCCAGCTGGCGTAGCCGCGCGGGCGGGGCGCGTCGCCGGGGCGCAGGCAGGTCCGGACCGCCGAGTGGACGCCGTCCGCGCCGACCACGACGTCGGCGCGGGCGGTGGAGCCGTCCTCGAACAGCGCCGTCACGCCGTCGGCGTCCTGACGCACACCGGTGCACGCCGGGCCGAAGCGGACGACGCCGTCCGGGAGCAGCGACGCCAGCCGGTCCAGCAGCTCGCGGCGCGGGAGGCACAGGTTGGGCCATCCGAGGCGCGCGGAGACGGACCGCAGGTCGATCCGGTACAGCTCGGCGCCGGTGTGCGTGGACCCGACGATGACGTCGGTGGGACGCCCCAGCCCGGTCGGGTCGACGCCCAACCCGCCCAGGGCAGCGGTGCCGTTGGACCACAGCGCCAGGGCCGCTCCGCCGGTGCGCAGTACCTCGCCCCGCTCGAAGACCCGCACGTCGTGTCCCCTGCGCCTGAGGCCGACGGCTGCCGCGAGTCCGCCCACGCCGGCTCCGATGACGACGACGTCCATGGCTCTTCTCCCCTGGTGCTGTCCGTCCGTGGCACCCACGCTAGGGGCCGTCTCCGTGGAGCCCGCACGGGGTCCGGTGTCGGGGGGCAACCGCTGTCCATTCCGCTCGGGCGCCCGGGAACCCGTCCCTGCCTGCGGCAACGGCGACCAGGCGCCGGGCGCGACGGGCCCGGGGCGGGGCGTGCAGCGACGCCGGCGGCGGGGAACGGCGCCGCGCCCGACCCGTGCCGGGCGCGGGGCCGGGAAGACGCGTACCCCCCGGAACAGGCATTTCACGGCGGCGACCCGCACGGAGGGGAAACCCTGGCCACTTCCGGACGAGAACCCTGCCGTGTTCGGCCCCCGCGCCGCCGTCCCCGTTTCCGAGTCGCGAGCCACCGCCCCACAGCGCTAGGGTGTGACGTTGGGTGACGCCTCGGACACCGTCTCGCGGGGCGGTCCTCGCCTCACCCCGCGCCGCCTCGCCCTGCGTCGCGGCCGACCCGCCGGAATCACCGGTGGCGGGCCCGCGTACGCTCGGACCTCCCGGGAGCGGGCCGCCGTGCCCGCCCCGCCGGACGCGGCGCCGATCCGACCGGGGCCGGACGCCGCGGGCCTCCCGGCGCCCTCGGCCGACTTCCCGGAGCGTCCCCCACAGCTCACCCGCCACCCCGCCCTTCCCAGGGGCGCCCGAAGCAGCCTGGAGCAGTTCCCGCCGTGTCCCTCTTCGAAGCCATCGTCCTCGGCCTGGTCCAGGGGCTGACCGAGTTCCTGCCCGTCTCCTCCAGCGGACACCTGCGCGTGATGTCCGCGTTCTTCGGCTGGCCCGACCCCGGGGCCGCCTTCACCGCCGTCAGCCAGCTCGGCACCGAACTGGCGGTCCTGATCTACTTCCGGCAGCGGATCTGGGCCATCCTCTCCACCTGGACCAGGTCGCTGTTCGACCGCGAGCTGCGCGGCGACATCCACGCACGCCTGGGCTGGTACGTCATCCTCGGCTCCCTGCCGATCGTGGTCCTGGGCCTGCTCCTGGAGGAGCAGATCGACAGCGTCTTCCGCGACCTGCGCCTGATCGCGCTGACCCTCATCGTCTTCGGCGTGATCCTCGGCATCGTCGACCGGTACACGCGCAAGCACCGGGGGATCGAGGACCTCACCGCCTCCCGCGGCCTGGTCTTCGGCCTCTTCCAGGCCCTCTCCCTCATCCCGGGGGTGTCCCGGTCGGGCGGCACCGTGACCGGCGGGATGCTGCTCGGGTTCACGCGCAAGGACGCGGCCGAGTACTCCTTCCTGCTCGCTCTGCCCGCCGTGTTCGGCTCCGGCCTGTACAAGCTGACCGACATCGGCGGGAACGAGTACGCGGGGTGGGGGGCCACGATCGTGGGCACCCTCGTCGCCGGCGTGGTCGGGTTCGTGGTGATCGCCTGGCTGATGCGCTTCATCTCCACGCACAGCTTCATGCCGTTCGTGTACTACCGCGTGGGCCTGGGCATCCTCATCCTGGCGCTGGTGAGCTGGGGCGTGCTCGACCCCGAGGGCGGCGCGGAGTCGCAGGCGGCCAGGAGCGACGTCGTGGCGGTGGAGCAGGAGGACGCGGAGGAGGAGCGGCAGGCGGAGGAGCCCGCGCCCTCCGCCGCCCCGACGGCGGAGCCCTCGGCCCCGCCCTCCGAGGCTCCCGCTCCGACCGTGGACCCCGTCACCGGCTGGGAGGTCGACCCCGAGGTGGGGCTGCCACGCAACCCGGACACCGGGCTGTACCACGACCCCGAGCTGGGCATGGACGTGGACTACGACCCCGCGACGGGTCTGGCCACCAACCCGGTGACCGGCGAGGCCTACGACCCCCTGGCCGGGGACTGAGTCCGCTCCCGCACCGCGTGAGGGGCGGTTCCCGTGTACGCGGGAACCGCCCGCACGCCGACGGTTCTCCCCGGCCCCTCGGAGCGGGAACCGGGCCGCCTCCAGGCCCGCAGCAGCTTCTACATTCACCCCAAAGCACCTCGAATCCGACGTTTCACCCAAAACCAGAAAGCGCACGGACTTCACCCCTCCACCCCCGTAAATAACCGCACGATTCTCGTCGAACCCACGGTCGTTCCTGTTCAGGACCTTCGTCAGGTTCACGAGGGGGCCGCCGGAACGACAGACTCCTCGCGGAATCGAAAAACCGTGTCCGCTTCCGGACACGGGCGCGGGATCACCGCAGCCGAGGGCATTCCACGAGTTCAGAGCACTTCCCCGGTTTCTCCGAGTGCCGCAGAACGACCGTTTGACGCCGACCCGGAAAACCGTTGTCGCATTCCTTCTTGTGCGCGCGCACCGCGTCGTTATAGTGGTGACCCCTCACCGGCCGGCACCCCTCGCGTCATCGCGACGCCTGCCGCCGAAACCGAATAGGAGCGCCTTCGATGGATGCCGAAACACTCGCCTCCCAGGTGTTTCCCTATGTGAAAGGCGCGATCAGCGCCTATGGGCAGGCGGTGCTGACACAGACCGAGGACGCGGCGGCGAGCGGCACCGTCCGGCTCGGCCAGCGGGTGCTGGCCGCCGTGCTCAGGCGCGGGAAGGCCGCACCCCCGGTCGAGGACGCGGTCAGAAGGCTCGCCGCAGCGCCGGAGGACCCCGGAGCGGCCGGGGAACTCCACGGCCGGATCAGGCAGGCCCTGCAGGAGGACCCGGGCCTGACCAGGGAGGTGGCCGCCATGATGAACATCCGGGTGTCCTCCTTCACGGTGACCGGCCACCACAACGTGAGCGTGGGCGGCGACCACCAGGGCCCGATCCACATGGGCGACAACACCAACAACACGCACCACAACGTCCACCACACGGTGCACAACACCGTCCACGAGCGGAGGATCAGCGGCTTCTCCATCGCTGCTCTCGTCCTGGGACTGCTGGGCTTCCTCGTCCTCCCCATCCCCTTCGCCATCGTCTTCGGGCTCCTGGCCCTCACCCGGGTGCTCCGGTCGCCGTCCCAGGCCCAGGCCCCTGGCGCCGACCAGGCTGGTGGCGGCCCGTCCGCCGCCGGGGGACCGTCCGCGGCGGGGTCCAGGGAATCGATGACCGGCCCCGCGGGGCCGACCGGCCAGGAGACCGGAACCGCGGCGAACAGCGCTCCCCCTCAGGCCGAGCCGGCCGGGTGGTCCGGGCCCGCCGCCGACCCGGCGCCCGGCGCACCCGAGGGGCTCACGAGCCAGGCGGGGCCTTCCGGCTCCCCTACTCCCCCGGGCACGGACCCCGCCGCGCCGTTCGCACCGGACTGGTCCGCAGGCCGGGCAGGACCTTCCGGCTCCCCTGCTCCCCCGGGCACGGACCCCGCCGCGCCGATCACGCCGGACTGGTCCGCAGGCCAGGCGGGATCCCACGCGGGCGTGTACCCGCCACCGGCGCCCGCGCCCTCTGCGGCGGGGCCGCCGTTCACGCCTCCGGCCGCCGGGGTCCCGGCCCCCTTCGTCCCGGCGGCCGGGAGCGGGTTCGCGGCCGCCAAGGCGATCAGCGTCGTCTTCTCCCTGGTCGGGCTCCTGGCCGCAGGCATGTGGGGCCTCGGGTGGACGGCTGCGGCCGTCATCGTCGCGCAGGCGGAATCCGGCTCCTACGCCTCGGAGGACACGGACCTGTCCATCCCGGGCACGCTCCCCTCCGCCTCCGGCGGGGGCGAGGGCCCCTCCCCCGCCGACCTGTGCGAGCCCTCCCCCGGATACGCCACGGTGTGCACGCTGGAGACCGGCGACTGCTTCATGGACCCGGCGACCACGGAGTTCTACGAGGTCGAGCTCACCTCCTGCGACGAACCGCACAACGCCCAGGTGATCGGCTCCTACTCCCCCTCCGGGAGCGACTGGCCCGGGGAGGCGGCCTTCATCGCCGACATCGACGCCACGTGCAGCCCCATGAGCGAAAGCGCCCTGGACCCGGCGCGCATGCCGGACACGTACTTCGTCGGCTACATCGCCCCGAACCAGGAATCGTGGGACTACGGGATCCAGGAGGCCTTCTGCTACGTGGCAGCCGACGGGGAGTCGTGGACCACCTCCCTCACCTGGTGACCGGAGGTCGGGCGGGTCCGCCGTGACGGAAGCCGGCACGACCGGCGGTCCCGTCCCGGCGGACCGGCCCTGAGACCGGGGGCAGCGGGTCGCGCACGCCCGGACGGCCAGGGGTGAGCCCGCCTCGTGTCCGGGGAAGCCGGCACCGGCTCCGGGCCCTCAGGGCCCGGTCTCGGCGCGGCCGGTCGCGGGGAAGGAGCCGGCCACGGCCGCGGTGGAAGCGCCGAGGGCGAGGGCGGAGAAACGACGCTCCCCGCGCCTCGCCGGCACAGCCGACCGGACGAACGCGAGGAGCGCTCCCGTCCCCGCGCGACCGGGCGCCCCACGGACGGCTTGGGCGTATACGGGAACAGCCGGGGTTCTTTGTTGGTGTGCCCGGACCGCACTGTGGGACGTGGACGAGGTCCGGGACCCCGCCACGTCGACGTGGCCGCCGGGGAGGACCTGAGCGGGTCCGGCGCCGAGCCGGACCTTCCGTGAGAGGACACAGACAGCATGCCGAAGAAGACCCTGCGCCGCTTCGCACTCGTCGCCGCCATCGCTCCCGCTCTGGCCTTCGGAGCCCCTGCGGTGTCGATGGCCGACGCCTACTACGGGTCGGAGTCCAGCTGGGCCGGGCCCAAGGGCGCCCACCACTGCGAGGTGCACTCCAAGGCGAAGGACGGCAAGTCCTGGTACTCGAAGTCCTGCACGCACGCGGGCAAGCACGGGGCGGGTTCCTCGAGCACGGTCAGCGGAGCGCACTGACCCGGTCGGTGACCGCAGACGGACGGGCCCTTCCGACGACCGCGTCGGAGGGGCTCTTGCGTGTCGGGGGCCAGGGGGCCCGTGCCGCGCCGCGAGAGCGGCGCAGGCCACGGACCGCGCTCGTCCGCAGGGCTGCCGCCTTCTCTCGGACCGCGGCGGGCGGTCGCCCCTGGCGACACGATTCGCTTTCACCGCCGAGTCCCCCGTCCCGATCCGTGCGACGGAGGAGCCGGGGGCGCTCGCCCCCGGCGACCGCTCACCGGACGTGTCCGGACCTCCTGGCCCTTCCCGCGCCCCAACCGGCCAGGACGACACCGAGGACCGCCATAGCCGCGTAGCAGGCGAGCCACACCTCGAACCCTCCGGGCACCTGGTGGAGGATCCCGGCCTCACCGTGGTCGACCAGCAGCCGGATACCTCCCTGCGCCCCCAGCACCAGCATCACCAGACCCACGACCAGGCACGCCACGTACACCATCGTTCGCCCTCCCTCCGGCACGCGCGAAGCCGGGACCGGGGTCTCCGACGCGCACCTCTTTATGGTTCGATCGAACCATAACACGGTCTTGGTACGATCGCACCACGAAAATGCACCGCCGCACGCGACCCCGAGGAGAACCTCCATGCCCCGACAGGTGGACCACGACCTGCGCCGCCGCCAGATCGCCCAGGCGGTGTGGCGCCTGGCCACCCGGGGCGGACTCGAACACGTCACCCTGCGCCAGGTCGCCGCCGAGGCCGAGGTCTCCGCCCGGCTGCTGCAGTACTACTTCGGCACCCGCGACCGCCTGCTGCTGGGAGCGCTGGAGATCCTCAACGCCGACGCCGAGCAGCGGGCCGCGCAGCGCCTGGCCGAACTGGGCGAGGCCCCCGGCACGCGCGCGCTCGTGCGCGGGGTGCTGTGGGAGCTGCTCCCGCTGGACGAGGAGCGCCGCACCCGGCACCTGGTGTACGCCGCCTACTTCATCCCCTTCGTCACCGATCCCGCCCTGACCGCCGCGGCCCGCGACGCGCCGCGCGCCCTGGAGGCCCTCGTGACCGGCCTGCTCGACCAGGGCCGACAGTCCGGCGAGGTGCCGCCGGAAACCGACGTCGAGGCCGAGAGCGCGTTCCTGGTCGCGGGCGCCACCGGCCTGCAGACCAGCGTCCTGCTCGGGCAGCACAGTCCCGAGCAGGCCGTGGAGCTGATCGAGCACCGACTCGACGGCGTTTTCGCGCCCGCACCCCGCTGAACGGCTCCCACCCGCGCGGACGGACACGCCCCCTACGCGAAGGGGCCGACCGGCGGTCCGGTCGGATCATCCTGCTGACCGCAGTCGAGTTCGCCGCAGCCGCGGCCAAGGCGATACGCGACCTTCCTGAAGGCCGACGCGACGAGCTCGCCCGCCCCCTCCCCACCGCCGCCTTTCTCGTCGTCGTCGGCATGCTGGCAGCCGAAGGCATCATCGGACGCACCCGTGATGAGAGGGGCCTGGGCCCTGCGCTCTCCGCCGTGAAGCGCGCAACGACGAAACCGGGTTCGCGCCGCTGACGTACTGCACGCACCACGGCCGCTTCCTCCGCGGCCGGACCGGGTTCCCCGACGAGGTGGGCGGCCGCGTCGCTCGCCAGGTGAAGATGCCCGCGGCCGGCTCCGGCTTCTACGAGTGCTCCGGAGCACGATCGAGCTACCACCGCGAGCAGATCCGCGACCACCCGGACTGCCGGGTGTGCGGGAACGCCGACTGGCCGGCCGGCGCGGACCGACGCCGCCGGTCTGGAGCCGTGCGCGTCCCCGCGGCGAGGCCGCCCCGGCCCTCGGATCGCTCCCGGACATCGGCGCGGGTGCGCGACCCCCGGGGCCCGCACCCGCGCGAACCGAGGCGATATGTAACGCCTGCTACATTCTCAGGCGTGACCAACAATGAACAGGCCACGCGGTGGCTGATTCTCGTGATCAAGTTGCCCGCGGCCCCCTCCCGGCACCGCGTGGCAGTGTGGCGGGAACTGCGCAAGATCGGAGCCCTCTCCCTGGGCCAGGGCATCTGGGCGGTACCGGAGGTACCCGTCTTCTCCGAGGGAGTGCAGCGCGCCCTCGAACTCACCGACACCGCGGGCGGTCAGCGCCTGACCCTCCAGGCCTCCGGCCGCTCCGACCAGGACGCCGCACGTTTCCAGGAGATGTTCACCGCCGCCCGCTCGGCGGACTGGGCGGAGTTCCTCGCTGACTGCGGCAAGTTCCAGGAGGAGATCGCCAAGGAGATCCGGATCGCCAAGTTCACCCTGGCCGAACTGGAAGAAGAGGAACAGAGCTTGGAACGGCTGCGTCGCTGGCACCGCGATCTGACCGCTCGGGACGTCTTCGGCGCCCCCGAAGCGGCCGAGGCCGCCGAGCGGCTCAAGCAGTGCACCGCAGCCTGCGAGGACTACGCCGAACTCGTCTTCAGCGCACTGCACTCCACCTCCGAGGACACCCCGTGACCACCCGGCCCACCACCACGGCAACCCCCCGACGAGCCATGTGGCCTCTGTACGCGGCCGGGTTCACCACCGCCTTCGGCGCCCACGGCATCGCCGCCAACCTCGGCGGCTTCTCCGAAGACGCCGTCACCTCCCTGCTCGTCCTGGGCGCGCTGCTCGCCTTGTACGACGGCGCCGAAGTCCTGCTCAAACCCGTCTTCGGATCGCTCGCCGACCGTATCGGCGGCAAGCCCGTACTCCTCGCCGGCCTCCTCGCCTTCGCCGCCGCCTCTACGTTGTACGCCATCGCCGACAGCCCCGGCTGGCTGTGGGCCGCCCGCCTCGGCCAGGGCGCCGCGGCCTCCGCCTTCTCCCCCTCGGCCTCCGCCATGGTCGCCCGCCTCAACCCGGCCGCCAAGCGCGGGAGCGTGTTCGGCAGCTACGGCTTCTACAAGTCCATCGGCTACACCCTCGGTCCCCTCCTCGGCGGCATCCTGGTGTGGGCGGGCGGCCTGCGCCTGCTCTTCACGGTGATGGCCCTGTGCGCGGGGGCCGTCGCCGTGTGGGCCGCTCTCGCCGTGCCCGCCGTACCACCCCTGCCCCGCGCGAGGCAGACCCTGGCCGACCTCGCCCGCCGCCTGACCGACCGCTCCTTCCTCGCCCCGACCGCCGCCCTCGCCGCTGCCACCGCCGCGCTCTCCGTGGGCGTGGGCTTCCTGCCCGTCTCCGGTGCCGCAGCCGGCCTCGGCCCCGTGGCGACAGGCGCCGCGGTGTCCGTCCTGGCCGCCACAGCCGCTCTCGTCCAGCCCAAGACCGGCCGCGCCCTCGACGCCGGGCGCCTGACCACGCGCACGGGGCTTCTCACCGGACTTCTCATCACCGCCGCCGGGCTCGCGGCCGCCGTGCTGCCCGGCCTCTTCGGCGTCCTGCTGGCCGCCGCCCTCATCGGCGCAGGTACCGGGCTGATCACCCCGCTCGGCTTCGCCGCCCTGGCCGCCTCCACCCAGGAGGAGCGCATGGGCCAGACCATGGGATCGGCCGAGCTGGGCCGCGAGCTCGGAGACGCAGGCGGACCCCTGCTCGTCGCCGGTGTCGCCACCGTCTCGACCCTCGCCTTCGGCTACGCAGCCCTCGCGGTCCTGCTGGCAGCAGGCCCCGTGCTCGCACTGGCGCTCCGCCCCCGCGCGCGGCGCAAGCGGCAGAGCAGTCCCTAGCGCCCGCAGGGGCCGCAGCGAAGGTCTCCCGGACACGTGCCGAGGAAGGAGCGTGTCACCAGGCGCCCTGCCGAGCACATGCCGGCACAGGGGATGCCCAGGTGACGCCGGTCCTGTTCACGCAGCGCACCCGGGTGCTCGTCGAGGTAACGGCCGTCCTCAGGTTCGCGATCCGCGCCGGGCCTCGGCGGTTACCGTCGGTGACCCAACGGAGAACGGCTGGGATCGCTCCCGGCTCCTCCGGACCCCAGGGCTGTGCCCTCACCCCGCCATCACGGGGCCCGGAGACAACCGGCACGAGAAGGGGCCGACCGGAACATCCGGTCGGCCCCTCACGGCGCTCTCGGAGCGCGTCGTTACAGGTACTGGCCCGTGTTGGCGACGGTGTCGATGGAGCGGCCCGCGTCCGCGCCCTTCTTGCCGGTCACGAGGGTCCGGATGTAGACGATGCGCTCGCCCTTCTTGCCGGAGATCCGCGCCCAGTCGTCGGGGTTGGTGGTGTTGGGCAGGTCCTCGTTCTCGCTGAACTCGTCGACGCAGGCCTGCAGCAGGTGCGACACCCTGATGCCCCGGGACTGCTGGTCGATGAAGTCCTTGATGGCCATCTTCTTGGCCCTGGAGACGATGTTCTCGATCATCGCGCCGGAGTTGAAGTCCTTGAAGTACAGGACCTCCTTGTCACCGTTGGCGTAGGTGACCTCCAGGAAGCGGTTCTCCTCGCCCTCGGTGTACATCCGCTCCACGACCCGCTGGATCATGGCGTCCACCGTGGCCCTGGTCGATCCGCCGTGCTCGACGAGGTCCTCCTCGTGCAGCGGCAGGTCCTCGGTGATGTACTTGCCGAAGATGTCGCGGGCCGCCTCGGCGTCGGGCCGCTCGATCTTGATCTTGACGTCCAGGCGGCCGGGCCGCAGGATCGCCGGGTCGATCATGTCCTCGCGGTTGGAGGCGCCGATGACGATGACGTTCTCCAGGCCCTCGACGCCGTCGATCTCGCTGAGGAGCTGCGGGACGATCGTGTTCTCCACGTCGGAGGACACACCCGATCCGCGGGTCCGGAAGATCGAGTCCATCTCGTCGAAGAAGACGATGACGGGGGTGCCCTCGGAGGCTTTCTCACGGGCACGTTGGAAGACCAGGCGGATGTGCCGCTCGGTCTCGCCCACGTACTTGTTCAGCAGCTCCGGGCCCTTGATGTTGAGGAAGAAGCTCTTGCCGACGTCGCGGCCGGTGCGCTCGGCGACCTGTTTGGCCAGCGAGTTGGCGACCGCCTTGGCGATGAGCGTCTTGCCGCAGCCGGGAGGGCCGTAGAGGAGGACGCCCTTGGGCGGGCGCAGCTTGTGCTCGTGGAACAGCTCCTTGTAGAGGTAGGGCAGCTCGACCGCGTCGCGGATCATCTCGATCTGCCCGGAGAGGCCGCCGATGTCGGTGTAGGCGATGTCGGGGACCTCTTCGAGGATGAGCTCCTCGACCTCCGACTTCGGGATCCGCTCGTACACGTAGCCCGAGCGCGGCTCCAGCAGCAGGGAGTCGCCGGGCCGGATCGGCTCGTCGCGCAGCGGTTCGGCCAGGCGGACGATCCGCTCCTCGTCGTGGTGGGAGATCACCAGGGCGCGTTCGCCGTCCTCGAGGATCTCCTTGAGCATGACGACCTCGCCGACGGTCTCGAAGGACTCGACCTCGACGACGTTGAAGGCCTCGTTGAGCATGACCTCCTGGCCGGGGCGCAGGCTCTCGAGGTCCACCGAGGGACTGACGTTGACGCGCATCTTGCGGCCGTTGGTGAAGATCTCGACGGTCTCGTCGTCACGTGAACCGAGGTAGACGCCGAATCCGGACGGCGGCTGCGCCAGCCGGTCGACCTCCTCCTTCAGCGCCACGATCTGCTCGCGCGCCTCCTTCAGCGTGGAGACGATCCGTTCGTTCTGGCCGTTGGCAGCGGCGAGGTTGGCCTGGGCCTCCCGCAACCGCTCCTCCAGCAGGCGTACATGTCGGGGCGAGTCGGCGAGCTTGCGCCGAACCACGCTGAGTTCCTTTTCCATGTAGGAGACCTGAGCCGTGAGTTCAGCGACTTCACGGTCCCGGTCGCTCTGACGCTCGTCGTCGCGCTCGGCCACGTCCGCCACCTCCCTAGGAGAAGTATGACTACTCGGAGCCTACCTACCCCTGCCCATTTCCTAACCTGTCTGCTGCGGGGAGTGTCGTAGGCCTCATTTTGATCTCTTGCGTTACCCCAGGTCACAGTGATAGCGGATGACCCGACGTAATCAGAAAGTAACCTCCGTGCCGGGACGGGGCAAGGAAGGCAGCCTCCCGGGCCCCGATCGGGGCCGGGCACGCGCGCGGGGCCGCGGCCGCGCCCCCTGCGGCCGGACCCTCCGTGACACGGGTCCGGACACGCGCGAGGCCCGCCCGGGAGTTCCGGACGGGCCTCGCGCGGCGCGGTGGGACGCAGGGGCGCGGCGGGCGCTGCCGCTACTCCCCGGCGGCGCCCGGCTGCTCCGGGCCCGCGTCGGGGGTCTCCGGGGCCTGCGGGGCCCCGGCGGTGGCGTTCCCGCCCACGGCGGGCGCCGTCCCGGGATCCGTCTGCGCCGGGCCGCGGCCGTCCTGCTCGCGGGCCGCGGTGAAGTCCTTGCCGTAGGCGCCCTTGGCCGGCCGGCGGCGGCGCTCGGGGGCCTCGGCCCCGTCGGCCAGGCGGCGGGCCACCACCAGGAACCCGGTGTGCCCGATCATGCGGTGGTCCGGGCGCACCGCCAGCCCCTCCACGTGCCAGGTGCGGAGCATGGTCTCCCACGAGCGCGGCTCGTAGAAGCGGTCGTCCTCGCGCAGCCCCTCGACCACGCGCGACAGCTGCGTGGTGGTGGCCACGTAGCAGCAGAGCAGCCCGCCGGGGATCAGCGCCCCGGCGACCGCGTCCAGGCACTCCCAGGGGGCGAGCATGTCGAGGAAGACCCGGTCCACGTCGGTCTCGTCGAGCTCCTCCACCAGGTCGCCGACGGTGAGCTTCCACGCCGGGTGCGGGCCGCCGTAGAACTTCTCGACGTTCTTGCGGGCGATCTCGGCGAAGTCGGCGCGGCGCTCGTAGGAGTGCACCATGCCGTTCTCGCCGACGGCGCGCAGCAGCCAGTTGGACATGGCGCCCGATCCGGCGCCCGCCTCGACCACCCGCGCCCCCGGGAAGATGTCCGCCTCGACCAGGACCTGGGCGGCGTCCTTGGGGTAGACGATGGTCGCCCCGCGCTTCATCGACAGCGTGTAGTCGATCAGCAGCGGGCGCAGCGCCACGTAGGCCGTGCCGGTGTTGGAGCGGACCACGCTGCCCTCGGGCTGTCCGATGAGGTCGTCGTGTTCGACCTTGCCCTTGTGGGAGTGGAAGGCGCTGCCTTCGCGCAGGGTGATCGTGTGCATGCGACCCTTGGGGTCGGTCAACTGCACGGTGTCGCCGTCGGTGAAGGGGCCGCGGCGGCCATGGATACCGGTCAACGTCGCTCTCGTCTTCCCACGTCGCAATTGGTTGAGTCAGGGCAGTCGCCCAGGGTATCGGCCCCCCGATACCGTGGCGAACGGCCGGAGTCGGCCCGAACCGACTACGGACGGTCGTAGTGGTCCGGGCACAAGTCCGGAAACGGGCGGCTCCCGGCGGGGCCGAACGTGCGAACACCCGTCCTCCGGGGCAGTATCGACACCGCGGGACCGCGACGGCGCCCATCCACCACACGAGGAACACGGGAGGCGACGACCCATGTCACAGCCGAATACGGCACTGGGGATCGACATCGGGGGCAGCGGCATCAAGGGCGCCCCTGTCGACCTGGTCGCCGGGGAGTTCCTCCGTGAGCGGATGAAGGTCCTCACGCCCCGCCACGCCGACCCCGCGGCGATCGCGGAGATCGTCGGCAAGATCGCCGCGCACTTCCCCGAGGTCTCGCAGGCGCCGCTGGGCATCACCTTCCCCGGAGTGGTGCAGGGCGGGGTCGTGCGCACCTCCGCCAACCTGCCCAAGAGCTGGGTGGGCACCGACGCGCGGACCCTGTTCACCGAGGCGACCGGCCGACCCGTGCGTGTCCTCAACGACGCCGACGCAGCGGCGGTCGCGGAGAGCCGCTACGGCGCCGCCAAGGGGGTGCCGGGCGTGGTGCTGATGACCACCCTGGGCACCGGCATCGGCTCCGCCCTGGTGGTGGACGGCAAACTCGTGCCCAACACCGAGTTCGGGCACCTGGAGATCGACGGGCACGACGCGGAGACGCGGGCCTCCTCCGGCGCCAAGGAGCGCGAGGACCTCTCCTACCAGGAGTGGGCGACCCAGCGCCTGCACCGCTACTACCGGGTGGTCGAGGACCTGCTCTGGCCGGACCTGATCGTGGTCGGCGGCGGGGTGAGCCGCAAGTCGGAGAAGTTCCTCCCCCTGGTGGACATCCGCACCCCCATCGTCCCCGCGTCCCTGCGCAACACCGCCGGGATCGTCGGCGCCGCGCTGGCGGCGGCCGAGCCCGGGACGGTCTGAGCCCGGCCGCCGTCCGGCCCCCGCCGGACGGCGGCCCGCTGCCTCCCCCGTGGGGGCCGGGCGGCTCCCGCACCGGGCCCCTCAGGGGTGCGGGCGCAGCCCCTTGAGCACCTTGTCGACGTCGTCCCTGGGCCCGTGGACCGCCACCCCCGCCAGGGCCAGGTCCTCGGCGGCCACCCCGAGCACGGCCGCCCGGTTGTCGTCGTCGCATCGTCCACATCGGCCCGGAACTGGTGCGCGAGGTGCTCGCCGACGCGGCCGGGGGGTGTGCCGCGCTGCCGTTGTTCCCCGACCCGGTGGTGCGCGCCCCCGGTCTGGCCGGAGCACTGCGGGGGCTGCACACGGCTCTGTCGGAAGGGGCGCCGAGGCCGGCCGCGGACGAGGCCCTGCAACGCGCGGTCGTGGCGATGGCGCGGCACGGGGCCACGGCCGCCCCCCGGGTGGCGGCGGTCCCGGAACGGGACGCGGCGGCGGTGGCCTCGCGTGCCGCCGACGTCCTGCGGGAGAGGGCGGCCGAGAACGTAGGGGCCGATGAGCTGGCCTCCGCCGTGGGGCGCAGCCGTTTCGCCGTCTACCGGGCGTTCCGGGCGGTGCGCGGGATGGCCCCCAGCGACTACCAGCGGCAGCTGCGGCTGCGCAGGGCCCGTGCCCTGATCGGGGCGGGGGTCCCCCTGGCCGAGGCCGCCGCCGGGGCGGGCTTCGCCGACCAGGGCCACCTGACGCGGTGGTTCTCCCGCTGCTACGGGACCACCCCGGGGGCGTTCCGCGCGGCGGACGGCCGCGCCGTACGCCTGGGGGCCGGGACGGCGCGGACGGACCGGGCGCGCCGGAGGTAAGGCGCGGGCCGCCCGCCGGGCACCGGGACGGAGGGGGCCGGGCGGCGGACGGCCCGCGCACGGGGGGCAGGACGGGCAGGCGGGCGGGGCCGGGCCCCGCGCGGAGGGGGACCGGGTTTCGGGGAAGCCCGGCCCCGCCCGCCTCCCGGGCGTGGGCAGGGCCCACACCCGTGGGGGCGCGGAGGGGGACCGCGCCGGTTCAGGCGTCGCCGACGGTCATGGACAGGGCGCCCACGATCCGCCTGGCGGCGTCGGAGGTCCGGGTGACGGGGGAGATGGGGACCCCCGACAGGGCGGGATGCACGTCCACCTGGGCCGGCCAGCGCATCCACCACCAGAGGTCGCCCCGGTGCGGTCTGAGCAGGGCGCGCTGGGGCCGGGCGCTGGGCCCGGCGTCGACCGCCCCGGAGGCCCCGTCCTCGCGGACCTCCACCCCGCGTGAGCGCAGTTCGGCGGCCAGGCCCCGCAGGGCCAGACCGGCGGGGTCCCCGCGGTCGGCCGCATCAGCCGCGGCGGGCTCCCACCGCAGACTCGGGCTTCCCGTCGGCGGGGTCTCCACGGTCACGGGGTGCCTCCCTTCCCTCCCGGATGCCTACCGGGACCAACGACTCTTGCACTCTCCCGCATCGGCCCCGGTACGGGGCGTCCCTATGCGGATCACGCATCGCACCTTCTTTTTCACACATAGCCACCCAGGGCGGCCGGAATCCCTAATCTAAGCTCATGCCCCAACCCGACGGTGTTCTGCCACCGGACCTGTGGTCGCGGCCCCGCATGGCGAACGCGCTGGCGACCTGCGACATGGCCACAGTTCTCGAAGGCGTGCGCACCGCGCGCGGATGGTCCCAGGGGGACCTCGCCCGCGCGGTCGCCTACTCCCAGAGCTGGGTCTCCCGAGTGGTCAACGGACAGCAGGCCCTGACGGTCGGCCAGGTCCAGGACCTCGCCCGGCGCCTGGACGTCCCGCTGCACCTGCTCCGCTTCGGAGGCTCCCCGCCACCGGGCGGACCCGCCCAGAAGGAGGTGGACACGACGAGACGACGCGAGTTCGGGAAGGCGGTCGCCGCCGGGGCCCTTCTCACCGCCGCCCCCGCCGCTCCCCCGCCGCCGCAGACGCCCCACCAGGTCGACGAGACCACCGCGTCCGCGCTGCGCTCCATCACCGGCGGCCAGCGCCGCATGGACGCCTCCGCCCCCGCCCGCCACCTGCTGCCCAGCGCCGTGACGCATGTGCAGCTGGCCGAGCAGATGCTCGCGAACTCGCGCGGGACGCCCTTCCACCCGGCGCTCAGCGCGGCGGCCAGCGAGGCCGCCGGGTTCGCCGCCTGGCTCCACGCCGACCTGGGCGACATGGGCTCGGCCCGGACCCACTACCGCACGGCGGTCGTCCGCGCCCGCCAGGCCGGGATGCGCCTGCTCGACGTGTACATGCTGGGGTCACTCGCCGCCTTCGAGATCGACACGGCGGAGGACCCCGAACTGGGCCTGGGGCTGGTGCGGGAGGCCGAGCACGTCCTGGGCCCCTCCGCGCACCCCACTGCCCGCGCCTGGCTCGCCTGCGTGGGCGCCCTCGCCCACGCGGGCACCGGCGACGGCCCCGCCGCCTCCCGCGCCATCGGCAGGGCGGAGAAGGAGGCCGCCCGCACGACCAACACCGACCCGCCCTGGCCGTGGGTGTTCGCCTTCGACCAGGCCAAGGTCGCCGGCTACCGGGCCCTGGTCGGGGTGCGCCTGCGGAGCCCGAACGAGGCCCGCGCGGCCTTCTCGGAAGCCCTCGCCCAGAAGGCCGCCAACGACAAGCAGGCGGCGGTCCTCCAGGTGGAGCTGGCCTCGGCACACGCGGAGGCGGGCGACGTGGACGAGGCGTTCCGCCTGGCGCGGGAGGCGCTCGCCACGGGGATGCGCTTCGACTCCGAGCGGGTGATCGGACGGGTGCGGAGGTTCAGGCGCGGGTACCGGGGGCCTCGGGCCGGATGCGTCGACGACCTGGACCGCCGGCTCACCTCGCTCGTGACCGGTATCGCGGCCCCGGGCTAGGCGGGCGAGGACGGGGAGTACCCGTGATCCGCATCGGAGCCGCCGGGGGCCGGGCCCCCGGGGAGCGCACAGCGGCGGGGGGGGGGGGGCCCCCCCCCCCCCCCCCCCCCGTCCGGCGCGTCAGGCCCGGCCGGACATCGCCGCGTTGACGTCGGCGGCGCGCAGCACGCCGACCACCCCGCCGCCCGCCTCGTCCACCACCAGGTACTCCGGCAGCTGGTGCCCGGTCAGCGCGTCGAGCAGCTCCTCGCCCCTCAGGTCCACCGGAACCAGGGAGGAGCCCGTCACCGCCCGCGCCACGCTCGACACCGGCACCCGGCCCCGGCGCCCCTCCGCGATCGCCGCGGCCGAGGCCGGGTGCACGATCGACGTCGGGGTGCCGTCGGCGTCGGTCACGACGATCTCCACGACCCCCGCCCCTCGCGCCTTCCCCTGCGCCTCGGCCAGCGGGGTGTCGGACAGCACCAGCACCGCCGGACGGGCCAGGTCGCGCGCGCTCAGTCCGGGCACCCGCTCGCGCACCCGGGCCGCCCGCAGGGCGTCGGTGGCGCCCATCCACATGAACCCGCCCAGGAGCAGGCCCCAAACCACCGCCCACGGGCTCAAGGGCCCGCCGGACGACCACGCCAGGACGAACGGGACCGCCACCACGACCAGGGCGAGACCCCGGCCGCCCCAGGCCGCCGCCACGCTCCCCGCGACCTGCCTGCCGGTCGCCTTCCACACCCCGGCGCGCAGCAGCCGGCCGCCGTCCAGGGGCAGCCCGGGCAGCAGGTTGAACACGCCCACCAGGAAGTTGGCGATCCACAGCTGGAACAGCAGCTCGCCCACCACGCTGAACGGGTCGGCGAACTGGTACAGGCCGAAGGCGCCCGCGGCCAGGAGCAGGGAGAACAGCGGACCCGAGAACGCGATCCAGAACTCCCGCCCCGGCGTGGGCGCCTCCCGCTCGATCTCGGAGACCCCGCCCAGCACGTACAGCACGATCCGCCGCACCGGCAGCCCGTACATGCGCGCCACCACCGAGTGCGCGAGCTCGTGCACCAGGACCGAGGCGTACAGCAGGACCGCGAAGACGAACGCCAACAGGTACGAGGCGGGCCCCAGCGCGAGCCGTCCCTCGACGATCCCCCCGTAGACGAGGGTGATCAGCACCGCCACGATCAACCACGACGGCGTCACGTACACGGGGATGCCGAAGGGGCGGCCCAGGAGCAGCCCCTTGCTCTTGGCGCGGTCGCGGGTTCTGGGCGCGGAGGGCTCACTACCGGTGGTCACGTCCCCAGGGTACGGGGCCACCGCGCCCGGCCTGTCGCGGCCTTCTCATAGGCTCGTCCCATGACCACCGCGCCCCTTCCGTCCGCCCTCTCGCCCTCGCGTGCCTCCGACTTCCTCCAGTGCCCCCTGCTGTTCCGGTTCCGCACCATCGACCGGCTCCCCGAGGCTCCCAGCGCGGCGGCGCTGCGCGGCACCCTGGTCCACGCCTGCCTCGAACGCCTCTACGAGCTCCCCGCGGAGTCGCGCACCCCGCACAACGCCGTCGCCCTCGTCGACCCGCAGTGGACCGCGATGCGCGAGAAGAAGCCCGAGGTCGAGGAGCTCTTCGCCGACGAGGGGGAGCGCGACACCTGGCTGGAGTCCGCCCGCGACCTGGTGCGCCGGTACTTCGACCTGGAGAACCCGACGGCCCTGGAGCCCCGCGACCGCGAGATGCGCCTGGACGTGGCCCTGCCCACCGGGCTCAAACTGCGCGGCTACGTCGACCGCCTCGACGTCACCCCGACCGGACAGATCCGGATCGTGGACTACAAGACCGGCAAGTCCCCGCACCCGCGGTTCGAGGACAAGGCCCGCTTCCAGATCTTCTTCTACGCCGTGATGATCTGGCGCGACCTCGGCGTCGTCCCCACCCGCCTCCAGCTCGTCTACCTCGGCGGCGACGGGGCCGTGCGCTGGTACGACCCGACCGAGGACGAGCTCCGGGCCGCCGAGGAGGAGATCTCCGGCATCTGGGCCCGGATCGAGGAGGCCGGGCGGACCGGCGTGTGGGCGCCCCGCAAGAGCAAGCTGTGCGGCTGGTGCGAGCACCGGGCCCTGTGCCCCGAGTTCGGCGGCACCCCGCCGCCGCTGCCCACCGCCTGACCGGCCGCGGCCCGTCCCCGCCGGCCGCGCCCCCGCCCGCGCCCCGGACGGCGGGGACCGGACAAGCCCCCCGATGAGGCACAATCGGCCCTGTGCCCGTCTCTGTGCTGCTGGTCGACGACCAGCCCCTCGTCCGCGCCGGATTCCGCATGATCCTGGAGTCCGCCCCACACCTGTCGGTCGTCGGGGAGGCCTCCGACGGCCGCGAGGCGGTGCGGGCCGCCCGGACCCTGCTGCCCGACGTCGTCCTCATGGACATCCGCATGGCGGGCATGGACGGGGTCGAGGCCACCCGCCTGATCACGTCCTGGGCCCAGCCCCTGGGGCACAGCGTGCGGGTCCTGGCACTGACCACCTTCGACCTGGACGAGTACGTGGTGGAGATCCTGCGCGCGGGCGCGACCGGGTTCCTCCTCAAGGACTCCCCGCCCGCCGAGCTCGTGACCGCCGTGGAGGTGGTCGCGAGCGGCGCCGCGGTCGTGGCCCCCCCGGTCCTGCGCCGCCTCCTGGACCGCTTCACGCCGCTGCTGCCCCCCGCGACCGAGGACGAGGCCCCGGCCACGACCCTGACCGCCCGCGAGCACGAGGTCCTGCGGCTGGTGGCGCGCGGCTGGTCCAACGCCGAGATCGCCGCCCACCTCGTCCTGGGCGAGACGACCGTCAAGTCGCACGTGGGAAGCATCCTCACCAAACTGGGACTGCGGGACCGCGTACAGGCCGTGGTCCACGCCTACGAACACGGAATCGTCAGGCCCGGGCGGCCCGACGGGGAGGGCTGAGGCGCGGCGCCGTCCGGGCGCACCGCGGCACCGGGCCACCCGCCCCGCGGGCCCCGGCGCGTCGCTGTCGGAGTCCATTCCGCCTTGACAGGATGATCCGGTGATCGAACTCACCGGCGCCCGCCCCTGTTCCAGGCGAACCCGACACGTCCGGGCTGCGTCCCCTCTGGGGTTGTGATCGACGCGCCGACCACCACGGGGTACAGGCGGGGAGGGAACGGAGAACAGGGATGCCAAGCAAGCGGGAGCGACCGGTTCCCCCGAGCGAGGACCGCCTGCTCAGCAGGATGCGGGACTGGCGGGCGGAACACGAACGGGAACTGACCCCGGACGGCCTCGACGACAACGAGGCCGTGAACCTGCCCGACGCGAGGGCCATGGACCTGGTCCTGCGCGTGGGCGAGCTCATGCTGGCCAGCGGCGAGGGCACGGAGGCCGTGAGCGAGTCGATGCTCAGCCTCTCGGTCGCCTTCGAGCTGCCCCGGTCCGAGGTGTCGGTCACCTTCACCACGATCACCCTGTCCACCCACCCGGGCGGCGACCAGCCGCCCGTCACCGGCGAACGGGTCGTGCGCCGGCGCTCCCTGGACTACTTCCGCGTCAACGAGCTGCACACCCTGGTGCAGCAGGCCGCGCTGGGGCTGCTGGAACTGGAGGACGCCACCGCGCGGCTCTCCCAGATCCGGCGTGCCCGCATGCCGTACCCGAACTGGGTGATCGTGTTCGGGTTCGGCCTGATCGCCTCCAGCGCCAGTGTGATGATGGGCGGCGGCCTGGTCGTGGCCGCCGCCGCGTTCCTCGCCACCGTGCTGGGCGACCGGACCGCGGTGTTCCTGGCCCGGCGCGGTGTCGCCGAGTTCTACCAGATGGCCGCGGCGGCGGTGGTCGCGGCGACCATCGGCGTGGCCCTGCTCTGGGTGAGCACCACGCTGAACCTGGGGCTGCAGGCCGCGGCCATCATCACCGGCAACATCATGGCCCTGCTCCCCGGGCGGCCCCTGGTGTCCAGCCTCCAGGACGGCATCAGCGGCAGCTACGTGTCGTCCGCGGCGCGCCTCCTGGAGACCTTCTTCATCCTGGGCGCGATCGTGTCGGGGGTGGGCGCCGTGGCCTACACGGCGATCCGCCTGGGCGTGCCGGTCGACCTCGACAGCCTGCCCTCGGCGGGCACCTCGTTGGAGGTCCCCGTCCTGATCGGCGCGGCGGGGATCGCGATGGCGTTCGCGATCTCGCTGGCGGTCCCGCCCCGGATGCTCCCGACGATCGGGGCCCTGGGCGTCATGATCTGGGTGATCTACGCGGGTCTGCGCTCGCTCCTGGACGTGCCGCCGGTCGTGGGCACGATGGCCGGAGCCGTCGCGGTGGGCGTCGTGGGGCACTGGCTCGCCAGGCGCACCAGACGCCCGGTCCTGCCGTACCTGGTCCCGTCGATCGCGCCGCTGCTCCCCGGCAGCATCCTGTACCGGGGGCTGATCGAGATCACCCAGGGCACGGCGGTGTCCGGCCTGCTCAGCGTGGTGGAGGCGGTCATGGTGGGCCTGGCGCTGGGCGCCGGGGTCAACCTCGGCGGGGAACTGGTGCGGGCCTTCCAGCGCGGCGGGCTCGCCGGGGCGGGGATGCGCAGCCGCCCCGCGGCACGCCGAACGCGCGGCGGATACTGAAACCGTTCTGGCCGGAGCCGGACACACCGGAACCATTGCCTGCCTGCGGGTATCTCACCGTGTGAGAGCGGACGACGACACCGGGGCCACCACGGTGGGCCTAAACCAGAGCAAGCATGTGATGTGAGCCACTAAAGTTGGCGTCAGCTCAACGACGAGCTCTTCCGGAACGAAAGGCCTGTCCCATGTGCAGCCACCAACCCGCCTGTCCGTCCTTCGAGGACACCGACCGCGAAGCCGCACGGGTCGTCTCCAGCCACCCCGAACAGGGCTGGAGCCTGCTCTGCAACGGGGTCGTCCTTTTCGACGACACCGGCGAACTGCTGCCCGACGGGGCGGTCGTCGCCCCGCACCGGCCCCGCGTGGCCGCCTGACCCCGCCCACCGGGGACCACGGCCAGGGACCCGCCCCGCCCACGCACCGGAAGCGGGCGACACCGCCCGCCGCCGGCCCCGGGCCGACGCAGGCGCGGTCCCCGGCCGACGCACACCCGCCCGGAAGGCGACGAGCCCCGGGCGGTTCCGTGTCACAGGTCGGGCCAGCCCTCGGGCAGGACGTCCTCTCCCCCCATCGCCTCCCGCAGCCGGCTCCGGAAGTCGGCGTGCACGTCGGCGCCCCACACCAGGCCGCTCGGGGTGCGCAGGGCCTGCTCCATGGCGGCGCGCAGCGCGTCGGCGCGCGACTCTCCCTCCACCACCGGGAGCGCCAGCAGCGCGTGCATCCGGGTGATGACGGCGAACAGCTCCCCCGCCAGCGCCGGGGCGGTGGCCGTCGCCGCGGCCTCCTCCAGGTAGGGGTCCCACCACGGGGCCGCCCCCTCGTCCTCCGGTGCGGAGAACCCCCGGCGCAGCCGACGGCGCACCTCGTGCGCGGTCTCCGGGTCCCTGTCCCCCAGGCCCGTGCGCCAGACCCGCTCGGCGCCGTCGGGCTCCCCGCGCAGGGCGAGCAGGCCGGCGAGGAGTTCCACCGCCGAGGCCGAGGTCCCCGCCTCCGGGGCGGGCGCGTCCCGCTCCCCCTCGCCCGGGTCGACGATCGCGCCGACGTCGGCAATGGCGTGTTCGAGGTGGGCCGCCGCGCTCAGCAGGCGCAGGCCGGGGTCGTCCGCGACCGAGAGCCCGCGTTCGAGGGCCGCGGAGGCGGCGCCCGGCAGCCCCCGCCCGAGCAGGCGGCCCGCCAGGTCCCGGGCCGCCTCGACGACGGTGGCCGCGTGCAGGCGGCCGATCGGGGCGGGGCCGTGCGGGAGGCTCAGGGCCGCCTCCCAGTGCTCCTCGGCCGCGCCGGGGTCCCCGCGGTCCTCCGCCGAACGCGCCAGCCCGTAGTGGGCCACGGCGGCGTAGGAGGGGTCCCCCAGGTCGGCGAGCCTGCGCCAGACGCCCTCGGCCTCGACGTGCTCGCCCTCCTGTTCGAGGGACAGGCCGAGGTGGTAGGCGGCGCGCGGGGCGTACCGGGGGTCGCCGGTGGCCACCGCCCCGCGTGCGGCCTCGCGGGACGCGGGGAGGTCCCCCCGCTGGTCCTCGACCACGGCCAGGCCCAGCAGGGCGCGGGCCAGCAGCCGCGGGTGCGGGTCCGCGGCGACGGCTCTGCGGTAGAGCTTGGCGGCGCGCTTGAGGTGGCCGTTCTCGGCGAGGTCCTGGGCCTGGTCGCACACGTCGGCGGCGTCCTGGGCGGAGATCGCGTCGGCCTCCCCGGCGTCCTGGGGGTCGGCGGCCGGGGGCGGGTCGGCGGGGCCAGAGCGTGCGGGATGTCCGGACGTCGTGGTCATTGCTTCCGCTTTCCATGGGGGCGGCGGGTCTCGCGGTGGGACGCGGAACCGGGTCGCCGCAACTCTAACGCGGCTCCCGCCCGGAGGCTGCGGCCCCGTGGGGATGTCGGTCCACCGCTCGTCCCCTCAGTGGCCGGGACCCTCGCCCATACGACACCTTTACGTTGTAGATTCCCTGCTGGTTGGCAGTCGTCCCGGACACGCGGAGGGGCGCCGGTCCGCGGACCGGCGCCCCTCCTACGTCCCGCCCGCCTACATCGCGAAGGCCTCCGGCGGCGGGCAGGAGCAGACCAGGTTGCGGTCACCGTAGGCCTGGTCGATACGGCCGACCGGCGGCCAGTACTTGTCCGTGCGCAGCGACGGCAGCGGGTAGGCGGCCTCGGCGCGGGTGTAGCCGTGCTCCCACTCCTCGGCCGTGACCGCCTCGGCGGTGTGCGGGGCGTTGCGCAGGGGGTTGTCCTCGGCGTCCCACTCCCCGCCGGCCACCCGGTCGATCTCGGCGCGGATCGCGATCATCGCCTCCACGAACCGCTCCAGCTCGGCGAGGTTCTCGCTCTCGGTCGGCTCCACCATGAGGGTGCCGTTGACCGGGAAGGACATCGTCGGGGCGTGGAACCCGTAGTCCATGAGGCGCTTGGCCACGTCCTCGTTGCTGATCCCGCTGGCCTTCTGGAGCGGGCGGATGTCGATGACGCACTCGTGGGCCACCAGGCCCCCCGCACCGGTGTAGAGGACGGGGAAGTACGGCTCCAGCCGCTTGGCCAGGTAGTTCGCGGACAGGACCGCGACCTCGGTGGCCGAGCGCAGGCCCTCCTCCCCCATCATCCGCACGTACGCCCAGGAGATGGGCAGGATGCCCGCCGAACCGAACGGCGCGGCCGACACCGGGCCCACCCCCGTGTGCGGGCCCGCCTCGGACTGGGCCGGGTGGTTGGGCAGGAAGCCGGCCAGGTGCGAGCGGACCGCGACCGGCCCCACGCCCGGGCCCCCGCCCCCGTGCGGGATGCAGAACGTCTTGTGCAGGTTGAGGTGGCTGACGTCGGCGCCGAACTCGCCCGGCTTGGCCCAGCCGAGGAGCGCGTTGAGGTTGGCGCCGTCGACGTACACCTGGCCGCCGGCCTCGTGGACCAGGCGGCAGACCTCGGTGATGGTGTCCTCGTACACGCCGTGCGTGGACGGGTAGGTGACCATGATCGCGGCCAGGTCGTCCGCGTGCGCGGCGGTCTTGGCGCGCAGGTCGTCCAGGTCGACGTTGCCGTTGTCGTCGCAGGCGACGACGGCCACGCGCATACCCGCCATCACGGCGCTCGCGGCGTTGGTGCCGTGCGCGGAACTGGGGATGAGGCACACGTCGCGGTGGGCCTCGCCCCGCGAGCGGTGGTAGCCCCGGATGGCGAGGAGCCCGGCGAACTCGCCCTGGGACCCGGCGTTGGGCTGGAGGGACACGGCGTCGTAGCCGGTGACCTCGGCCAGCCAGGCCTCCAGGTCGCGGATCACGGTCATGCTCCCGGCGGCCTGGTCGATCGGCGCGAACGGGTGCAGGCCCGCGAACTCGGGCCAGGTGACGGGTTCCATCTCCGTGGTCGAGTTGAGCTTCATGGTGCACGAGCCCAGCGGGATCATCGTGCGGTCCAGGGCGAGGTCGCGGTCGGACAGGCGGCGCATGTAGCGCAGCAGGGAGGTCTCGCTCCGGTGGGTGTTGAACACCGGGTGCTCGAGGTAGTCGACCTCCCTGGCCAGCTCGGCGGGGAGGCGTACGGCGTCCGGGTCCACGGCCGGGAGGCCCCGTGCGGAGCCCCGCTCGGCCTCGCCGAAGGCCGCCAGCACCGCCTCCAGGTCGGCCGCGGAGGTGGTCTCGTCCACGCTCACGCCGACCGTGTACTGGTCGACGGGGAGGAGGTTGTAGCCGGCCTCCAGCGCGGTCTCCACGACGCGGGCCGCGCTGGGCACGCGCACGCGCAGGGTGTCGAAGTAGGCGGAGTGGACGATCTCGAAACCGCGCTCGGCGAGGGCGTCGGCCAGCACGGCGGTGCGGGTGTGCACCTGGCGGGCGATCGCGCGCAGGCCGTCGGGGCCGTGGTAGACCGCGTACATCCCCGCCATGACGGCCAGGAGCACCTGCGCGGTGCAGATGTTGCTGGTGGCCTTCTCGCGGCGGATGTGCTGTTCCCGGGTCTGGAGGGCGAGCCGGTAGGCGGGCTTGCCCGCGTTGTCCACCGAGACCCCGACCAGGCGGCCGGGCAGCTGGCGGCGCAGCTTCTCCCCGACGGCCATGTAGCCGGCGTGCGGGCCCCCGAAGCCGAGCGGGACGCCGAAGCGCTGGGTGGAGCCGACCGCGATGTCGGCGCCGAGGTCGCCCGGGCTGCGCAGCAGGGTCAGGGCGAGGATGTCGGCGGCCACGACCGCGAGGGCCCCGCGCTCGTGGGCCGCGGCGATGACGCCGCCCGGGTCGCGCACGGCCCCGCCGGCGCCGGGGTACTGGACGAGGACGCCGAAGGCGTCGCCCTGGGGAAGGCCCTGCGTCAGGTCGGCGACGACGACCTCGATGCCCAGGGGTTCGGCGCGGGTGCGGAGGACCTGGAGGGTCTGCGGGAAGACGTCGGCGTCGACGACGAAGACGTCGGCCTTGCTCCTGGAGGCCCGGCGGGCCAGGGTCATGGCCTCGGCCGCCGCGGTGGACTCGTCCAGCAGGGAGGCGCCCGAGACCGGCAGGCCGGTCAGGTCGCAGACCATGGTCTGGAAGTTGAGCAGGGCCTCCAGTCGGCCCTGGGAGATCTCGGGCTGGTAGGGCGTGTAGGCCGTGTACCAGGCCGGGTTCTCCATGATGTTGCGCAGGATGACCGGCGGGGTGAAGGTCCCGTAGTAGCCCTGGCCGAGCAGGGAGGTGCGCACGTCGTTGCGCGCGGCGAGGTCGCGGAGTTCGGCCAAGGCCTCGGCCTCCCCGATCGCGTCGGGAAGGGCGAGCGGGGCGCTGCTGCCGGGGCCGGTGAGGATGGACTCCGGTACGGCCGCCGCCATGAGCTCGGCGGTGGAGCCGTAGCCGACCGCCTTGAGCATCTCCTGGGTCTCGGCCGGTGTCGGGCCGATGTGGCGGTCGGCGAACACCCGCGCGGGTGCGCCGGGTGTGTTCACGGGCTGGTCGGGCACGGAGACCTCCTGGTGACAGGGCCGAGTCGGCTCGGCGGTGTTCCTCACGGTCTCCCCCTCTGTCACCGGGCACGGTCGTGCTCCGGCTTCAGAGCGGCCTCCTCCGTGCGGTCCGTGGTGCCTGAGAGGTTACTGGGGAGTATTGCCCCGTCGGCGCCCCTGTCGGGGTCTCTCCCGCGCGGTATTGACAGCCTGCTGACGCTGTGTACGCATGTGGGGACAGGGCGAATTCCACCCTTTATCCCTGTTGTGAGTACGACCGTACTCGATCATCACCGCAGGCGCAGAGCCCGCCCACGCGTTTCGTCCGCCTCCGCGCACCGGTGCTCGCAGGGGTCCGCCGCCCGTCCGGGGTCCGCGTGCGCCGGCGCCGTGCCGGTGTGGTCGCCGGTGTGGCCGCCGTCGGCGGCAGGGCGGCCGCGCAAGCCGTGTCCCCGCGCCGGGGATCCCGGCGGCGGACCGGTCGGGAACCGCTCCCCCTCGGCCGCCGCGGCGCGCCGCAGGCCCGCGACCGCCGGGCCGGGAACGGCACGGGAGCGGCCTTCGGGCGCCCGCCCGGCGGCGACGCCGGCGGAGGCCCGCGGGGCCCCGGGGTCAGCCCGTCCGGCGCTCCCTGCGCCGCCGGGCGAGTTCGTCCACCGGCGGGGGGGCGGAGGGGAGCTCGGTCCGCTCCTCGTCGGGGACCACGCCCAGCGCCTCCTCCAGCTCACGCCACACGTGGGCCAGTGCCAGGCCGAACATGCCCTGGCCGCGCTGCATGAGGTCCACGACCTCGTCGGGGGAGGTGCACTCGTAGACGCTGACGCCGTCGCTCATGAGGGTGATGCGGGCCAGGTCGGGGGCGGGGCGTCCGCGCAGGTGGTCCACCGCGGTCCGGATCTGCTGCAGCGATATGCCCGTGTCCAGCAGCCGCTTGGCCACCTTGAGCAGCAGGATGTCGGGCAGGCTGTACAGGGGGGCGTTCTGGGCACCGGTGCGCACGCTCGGCTCCACCAGGCCGGTTCTCGCCCAGTAGTCGAGCTGACGGTAGGTGATCCCGGCGGCGGTACACGCCGCTGGGCCCCGATACCCGACGTCCATAGGCCGCGCCACCACGTCCTCTTCGCACAGTAGGCCCTGCTGCCCCGCTAGCCGCAGCGCGGACCGCCTGTCATGGGGATTCCGCTTGCCGCTCGCTACCGCCACGCCGACCTCCGGCTTCTCGTCCCACGGCGGCCTCGACAGGGGATATCCACTCAGGGGATGGGTGCGCCGCGGGTTCCACTGCACTGACGGTAGGACTACCGACCGGCAGCGTCAACGACAGGGCCCGGCGCGTCGCCAAGTGCGCGCGCCGTCGGTGCCCCGGGGCCCGCCCGGCGGCGCCCTGTGCGCCTCCACGGGTTTCGGCCCTGACCGCCACGGTCACTCCCCCAGCCCAATCTATCACCGGCACGTCGGACGAAGCCGCAGGTCGCAGCTGTGTCCCTTCTACTCCCACGCTGGTGGGGCCCTCGCCGCACGGACCCCCGCAGCGGTCTATTCGGCCTTCCTGCCGAAGTCCTCGGGCGAGATGTTGTCCAGGAACTCCCGGAACGCCTCGACCTGGTCCTCCTGCTCGTCCGGGATGGGCATCCCGGCCTCGGCGATCACGTCCTCGTGGGCGTAGATCGGCGCGCCCGTGCGTAAGGCGAGGGCGATGGAGTCGGAGGGGCGGGCGCTGACCTCCACGCCGTTGCTGAAGACCAGCTCGGCGTAGAAGATGCCGTCGCTGAGACCGGTGATGTTCACCGTGGTGAGGCCGGTGTCCAGGGCGTCCAGGACGTCCCTGAACAGGTCGTGGGTGAGCGGCCTGGCCGGCGCGACGCCCTGTTGCGCCAGCGCGATCGCGGTCGCCTCCACGCCGCCGATCCAGATCGGCAGGTAGCGGTCCCCCTCGGATTCCTTGAGCAGGACTATCGGCTGGTTCGAGGGCATCTCGACCCGGACGCCGACAACCTCCATGTGCTTCACAGCGGCTCCGTCCCACGCGTCGTCATACCGGATGGGCGCTCGTCACCTGACCGCCGTCGGATTCAGGACCCGAAGGCGAAATCGGCACCCTTCGTTACAAAGCTCTCCGGCGGCGGGGGGCCGCAAACCTCATCGGCCCGCCCGCCGCCGTCGTCCGTGGTCAGCGGCCCCTCAACGGCGAGGCTTGGTCAGCAGAACCATGCGGAACTTGCCGATCTGGATCTCGTCCCCGCCACCGAGTTGGGCCTCGTCGACCGGCTCACGGTTGACGTAGGTGCCGTTGAGGCTGCCCACGTCGCGGACGCCGAACCCGTCGCCGCGGCGGAAGAACTCCACGTGGCGTCGGGACACGGTGACGTCGTCAAGGAAGATGTCACTGTTGGGGTGCCGTCCGGCGGTGGTCACGTCGCTGTCCAGCAGGAAGCGGCTTCCTGCGTTGGGGCCACGCCTGACCACGAGCAGCGCCGTGCCCGGAGGCAGGGCGTCGGCGTTGGCGGGGTCGTCACCGCCCAGCTCGTCGCCGGACTCCTCCTCCTCCAGGGCCTGTATCCCCGAGATGGAGATGGTGGACGTGACGTCTCCGGCGGCGTCCCCACCCGAACCGGGTCGGGGGCCCTGCTGTTCGGCCCTGCGGACGGGGGTTCCACAGTGGGAGCAGAAACGGGCATCATCCGCAACGGCGTGACCGCACTGCGTGCAGTAAACGCTCGACATAGGTCGGCTCGGCCTCCTACCGCACGGGGCGGTGCTTGATTCGGCTGATCGGTGACACGTCCCGGGTCCCGCGCGGACACCTGGTCCGCACGTCGCCCGGCACGTGGTGAGGCGGTTCGCTGTCGCGGCAGCGGTGCGCCCCACACGGTCGGTCGCTAGGTCTCATCCCCCGTGTCGTACTCCTCGTCACCCCCGGTCAGGGTGTCCGCCGTTGCCGGGATACCCGGCCCGGTGGGCGACGCGGCGCTCCAGGGAACACTCGACTTTAAACCATATCCCTGTCCAGGAAGGGTTTCGCTCCTCCTCGGCCTGCCGTAGGCCCCCGGCCGCTCGTGCGGCGCGGGGATCGGTGGACCCGGCGCCCGGGGCGCCGCCTCCACCGGTGGCCGGCCTCGGGACAGTGAAACACCTGTCCTGATGCTGATGCTCGTCCGAGGGGTTTGGTTCTCGTTGAACCCCCACGGATTCGCCTTGCCGTCATCGGACGGCCTCGACCTGGTGGTATGTCCACTTTATCCCTCAAAAGCGCGTTCGGGGCGGCTCGGAGGGCCGCGGCCGCCCCGGACGCGACGCGCGGGCGGGGGCGGGGGACCGCCCTCGCCCGCGCGCCGCACAGGTCAGCCCTCGGCCCGTTCGACCACGGCCGCCCACTCGTCCAGCAGGCGGTGAGCGGTGTCGGAGTCGGGACCTTCGGCCCAAAGATGGGTCACGGCCTCGGCCGTGTCGGGGAGGACGAGCGCCCAGCTGCCGTCGGCCTCCAGGACGCGGACGCCGTCCGTGGTGTCCAGCCGGCGGTCCCCAGCCGCCTCCACGACGGCGCGCATGACGCTCCCCTTGACCGCCCAGGGGGTGGGCACCGAACGGCGCAGGAGGTGCGCCTGGGGGATCGCCCGGTCGATCTGGCTCAGCGAGCGGCGGTCCCTGGCCACCAGTCCCAGCAGCCGGACGAACGCGGCGATGCCGTCACTGGTCGGGCTGAACTCGGGGACGACGAAACCGCCCCGGCCGTCCCCGGCCAGGACGACGTCCTCGCCCCCGCTCTGGACCGCCTTGGTGAGTTCGCCCGTGGCGGTGGCGGTCCAGTGCACCTCGACCCCGTGCGCGGCCGCCACCGTCTCGGCGACCCGGGTCGTGGTGACGGGAAGCGCCACACGGCCTCCCCCGCGCTCGGCGCAGACCAGCTCCAGGACGACCAGCAGGGCGCGGTCGTTGTCGACCAGCTCGCCGTTGCCGTCCACGATGGCCAGCCGTTCGGCCACGGGATCGAAGCGCACCCCGAAATCGGCTCCCGAGCCCGAGACGAGCTCGCCCAGGCGCTCCAGGTCGCGGTTCTGCTTGGCGACGGTGTCGGTGGGCGAGGCCTCGTCGAGCCGGTTGTTGACCGTGAGGACGTCCACGCCGATCCGCCCCAGCAGGGAGGGGAGGATGAGCGCGCCGCTGCCGCCCGCGCAGTCGACGACCACCTTGAGCCCGGCCTCGGCGACCCCCGAGGTGTCGACCGAGCGCAGCAGGTCGTGCGAGTAGTTCTCGACGCCGCGCGAGGGGAAGGTCAGCTCCCCGATCTCCCCGGGGAAGGCCCTGCGGTACTCGGCGCGGGAGAAGACCCGGTCGAGCTTGCGCTGGGCCGCCGGCGACAGGTCGGCCCCGCCCCCGTCCAGGAAGAGGATGTCCACCGACTCCGGGTCGCCCGGGGTGGTGCGCAGCGTGATGCCTCCGCTGACCCCGCTCTGGGAGGTGTGGAAGCGCGCCACGGGCAGCGGCACCACCTCCAGGTCGCGCACGTCGATGGCGGCGGCCGTGAGCGCGCTGATCACCGCGCGCTTGAGCGTCCGGGCGGCCCGGGACACGTCACGGGACGTGGTGACGAGCGCGCCCTTCTTCAGGGTGGTGGCGTAGGCGTTGGCCAGGCGCACCGCCAGCTCGGGGGTGATCTCGACGTTGATCAGCCCGGACACGCCGCGGGGGCCGAACAGCGAGCGCTGCCCGCGCGACTCCCAGATGACGTTGGTGCTGACGACCGCGCCGGCCTCGATGGTCTTGAAGGGGTAGACCTTGACGTCGGCGTTGACGTAGGCCTCGGACTCGATGACGCAGTCCTCGCCGACGATCGCCCCCTCCTCGATCCGGGCTGCGGCCATGACGTCGGTGTTCTTGCCGACGACGCAGCCGCGCAGGTTGGCGCCCCGGCCGATGAAGACGTTGTCGTGCAGGACCGTGCGGTGGCAGAAGGCCTCGGAGCGCACCACGGTGTTGCTGCCGACCACGGTGAACTCGCGCAGCTCCGCGCCCGCCTCGACCTTGGCGTAGTCGCCGATGTAGAGCGGACCCTTGAGGATCGCGCGGGGGTCGACCTCCGCCCCCTCGCCGACCCATACCCCGGGGGAGACCTCGAAGCCGTCGATGTCGACGTCCACCTTGCCGGACAGCACGTCGGCCTGGGCGCTCAGGTAGCTCTCGTGTGTGCCCACGTCCTCCCAGTAGCCGTCGGCGATGTAGCCGTAGAGGGGCTCTCCCTCCTCCAGGAGCTCGGGGAAGACGTCGCCCGACCAGTCGACCACCTCCCCCTCGGCGACCCGGTCCAGGACGTCCGGCTCCATGATGTAGATGCCGGTGTTGACGGTGTCGGAGAAGACCTGGCCCCAGGTGGGCTTCTCCAGGAAGCGCTGGATCCGGCCCTGCTCGTCGACGATGATGATGCCGAACTCCAGCGGGTTGGGGACCCGCTTGAGCGCGATGGTCACCTTGGCGCCGCTCTCCTTGTGGAAGCGCACCATGTCGGTGAGGTCGATGTCGGTGAGCGCGTCGCCGGAGATGACGATGAACGGCTCCCCGCGCAGGTGCTCCTCCGCGTTCTTGACGCTGCCCGCGGTGCCGAGGGGGACCTCCTCGGCGACGTAGTGGAGCTTCATCCCGAGCTCCTCGCCGTCCCCGAAGTAGTTGCGGATGAGGGTGGCCAGGAACTGGACGGTGACCACGGTCTCGGTGAAACCGTGCTTGCGCAGCAGGCGGAGCACGTGCTCCATGATGGGCTTGTTGACCACCGGAAGCAGGGGTTTGGGCTGGTTGGCGGTCATGGGCCGGAGGCGGGTCCCCTCGCCGCCGGCCATGACGACGGCCTTCATCGGAGGCGCCTGAAAAGCGCTCTCCGGGGTTTCCTCGTGGGTGCTCATCGTCGGTTCCTCCGTAGGACGGTGCCGTGGGAGGACGCGGCGGGGGACGGGTTCTCGGAGCGCGCGCCGTGGCGCGCGGTGGGACATGTTCTCATGACGGAGACGACACTCCCTTTCGATCCGACAGGACTCGCGGTGAGCCGGTCCGTCGGTGGATCAGGGTCCGGTCCGTCCCTGATCCGGGCGGCTCGGCCGGTCCGAGCCTTCGGATACCGCTCCAGGATCGCCGTCAGCGGTCGCCGATGTGGCTGGATCGGGTCGATCCGTGTCGTGGCCGCGGACGTGGTCACTGTCCCCGGCGACCGGTCGGTCCCCGTGGCGATCAGCGCTTTCGTCGCGGCGGGTCTGGGCCATCAGGCGCAGGCCCTGTACGGCGTAGAGCAGTCCGGCCCACCAGTAGAGAGCAGTTCCCCAGAGCGCGAAGGCCCAACCTATAATTCTCGCCACATCCGCCACGGTGGACTCGTAGCCCGCGATGAACAGCAGGGGGAACGAGTAGAGGAGGCACAGCGTGGCGGCCTTCCCGGCGAAGTTCACCGGGAGGGGCCCGTAGCCGAAGTGGCGCAGGAGCGGCAGCGCGCCGAGGATGAGGACGTCGCGCAGGACGAGGATGGCCATCAGCCACCACGGGACGATGTCCCGGATCACCAGGCCGAGCAGCGCGGCGAAGATGTAGAGCCGGTCGGCGAGCGGGTCGAGGACCGTGCCCAGTCGCGAGGTCTGGTTCCAGGCGCGGGCGATCTTGCCGTCGAGCCAGTCGCTGAGCCCGGCGAAGCCGAGCACCAGCAGCGCCCACCAGTCGGCCTGGGGGACCAGGACGAGCCAGAGGAACAGCGGCACGCCCAACAGCCGGAGCATGCTCAGCAGGTTGGGAACCGTCCAGATGCGGTCACTGACCGCCGGGCTGGCCACATCGCCCCCCGCCTCGAGTCTGCCATCTTCCGCGGATCGCCCCATGGCGCCCACGATAACGGGCGGGTGGGTCGTTTCCCGCCATGACGGGGGCCGAGGGCCCCGACGTGGCCCGAGGGACGATCGCCCGCCAATCGTACCGTGTACGTTTTGGGCCTTTCACCAGCGCAGTGTCTGTTTCGGAAAGCACGGACGCGTACCCGGCCGCGGCGCGCTCCGTTCCACCGGTTCCAACGAAGGGGCCTCCCCCGGCGTTCCCGGCCGCGCCGGGCGTCGTCCGGCGCGGCCGCTCCCCCGCACACCGCGGGAACCGCTAGAGCGTGAGGACCCGGTCGGCCGCGCGGCGGCCCGACAGCAGGGCGCCGTGCACCGTGGCGGTGTGCTCGATCTCGGTCGCCTCCCCCGCGAAGAACAGGCTGTCCCCCACCGGGTTCCCGAGCGCCACCCGGTCCGCGTCGCCCGAGCCGACGGCCGTGTAGGAGAAGGCGCCCCGCGCGAACGGGTCGTCCCCCCAGTGGGTCACGAGGTGGTCCACCGGGTCCGGCGCCTTGCGGAACATGCCGCGCAGGGTGGCCATCGCGTGCTCGACCACCTCGCCGTCCTCCTTGCCCTCCAGGAACCTGGCCGCGTTGCCGCCGTTGCGGCTGACCAGGACCGGCGCCCCGAGGACCCGCTGGCCCGCGTACCAGTGGAACCAGGTGCCCTCCTCCGCGCCCAGGTGGACGATGACCTCCGCGTCGCCCCAGAACACCTCGTCGAAGCGCAGGAACAGCTTCTCCAGGCTGCCGTTGCCCAGGCGCTCGACGGCGTCCCGCTTCTCCTCGGACAGCGGGGGGTCGAACTCGACCTGCCCCGCCTTGAGGACGCCCAGCGGCACGGTGACCAGGACACGGTCGGCCGTCAGGGTCTCCTCCCCCTCGGGGGTGTCGACCCGCACCCGCGCGCCGTCGCCGCCGTGGCCCACCGACAGCACGGCGTGCTCCAGGCGCACGTCCAGACCGCGCGCCAGGTGGTCGGTGATCTGCGCCATCCCGTCGGGGAAGACCACGTCGTCACCGCTGAACTCGTGACGGGCGGCGACCGCGGAGAAGGCGATCTCCTCCGCGTCCGCGCCGTGGTCGCTCTCGGCGATGCGGTGCACGATCTCGTCGGCGTCGCGGGCGCGGGCGCGTACCAGGTTGGCGTCGTAGAGGGCCTGCTTGATGCCCTCCTCCATCGACTCCCGGGGGTTGGCGCCCACGGTCCCCCAGTACATGTGCTCCTGGAGGAGGTGGACGTCCTCCATGTTGCGGCGGTGGCGGTCGAAGAGCAGCCTCCGCCCCTTGGGGTCGTAGGCGGTCTCGGTGGACCTGTTGAACACGGCGGTGCGCAGACCGATCTCGTTGACCAGGTCGGCGAGGGGGTTGTTCTCCTCGCCCCGCATCCAGGAGGCCCCCACGTCCAGTGTCGTGGAACCGCCCCAGCCGCGCACGGAGTGGATGCGCCCGCCGGTGCGGTCGCGGCCCTCCAGGACGGTGACGCGCTCCCCCTCCCGCGCCAGACGGTCCGCGGCGGCGAGTCCGGCCATGCCGGCGCCCACCACGATGGTGTGGCCGCGCCCGGGGTCCGCCTCGCGCCCGCGCGGTTCGGCCGGCTCGCGCACGGCCTCCCCCCCGGTGTCCTCCCCCTGCGTGTTCTCCCCGCCCGCGTCACCCGGGTCAGTCATGGAACTCCCCCTCCGTGCCGGTGACCGACACGAGCGACTGTAGGCGGTCCCCGGGCCGCGCCCGGGGACGACACCCCGCCCTCGGTCGGAACCGCTCGGCCCCGGCCCCGGTCAGGAGCCGGAGGGCTCCCCGTCCTCGTCCTCCAGTTCGATCCTCTCCCTGCGGCGCTCGCCCTGGACGTGCTCCTCACGGGTGACGTCGCGCTTGCGGACGTGGACCTCCTCGACGGGCACGCGCTCCTTGGAGACGACCGGCCGCTCCTCGTAGAGCGTGAAGGTCTGCTCCTCCTCGTGCATGTCCCCGGCGTCGTCGGCCCTGGTCTCGTCGGTCACCGGACGGCGCTCCATCTGGAGCTCGTCGTGGTGCAGCGGGACCGCCTCGTCGTACTGCTCGGTCTCCACGTACTTGTGGAGCCTGGCGTGGCCGGCCTCGCGGCGCTCCACACCGATGTCCACACGCTCCTCGGAGCGGACCATGGAGATGTCGTCCGCCTCGGGCCCGTCCGCGTCGCCGGCCACTCCGGCGGTCCCGGCCACTCCGGCGGTCCCGGCGGCGCCGGCCCGGTCCCCCATGGCGTCCGAGGGGGCGCCGCCCGCGCGCTCGCCGGCGGTGGCGTCCACACTGCCGTGGCGTGCGTAGTAGTCGCGGACCAGCCGCTCCTCCTCCGGGGAGATGTGCCTGTCCGCGTCGATGTTCGGGGCGTCCTTCACCGTGGACTTGTCGAAGGGCACCTGGATGTCCTCCTCCTTGGGCCGGGAGCCCTGGAGGGGCACGAGCGTCTCGTTCCGGCCGAACAGGCCGGTCTCGACCGACACCCAGCTCGGCTCGTTCGTCTCGTCATCCAGGTAGACCTGCTTGATCTTGCCGACGTTGTGGCCCTCCTCGTCCAGGACGTGGTGCCCGATGAGATCTCCGGGTGCGCGGTCGCGTGCCATGGTCCCTCCCCTTCTCTGCGGTCCCCCGCCGGAACACCGGGTGCCCCGGCCTCGTACGACCTCACCCCTACCCCTCGTGGCCTGCGGGAAGAGCCGTGGAGGGGAGCCGCTAACGGGCCGAGGCCGAGAATTGAGCAGAAGTTTTTCCCGGCCTCCCGCCCTTGACGCGCGCAAGGGGCGCCGTTGTCCCCCATGGACTTTCGAGCGCGGACCGTCACCCACGGCGCATGAACGAACACGAAAGGATACACTCCGGGGGTCCCCGCCCGCACCGTCCGAGGGAATCCGCCGTGCGCGCAGCCGTGGCCGTCCCGCTGGCCGTCCTGTCGCTCCTCTGCCCCGCCGCCGGCCCCGCCCGAGCCGCGGGACCGGGCGAGCTCGTGGAACTGTCCGCCGACCGGCTCGCGACGGCCCTGCCCGTGGCGGCGGCCAAGTGGCACAGCGGCGACCCGGTCGACTCCCCCGAACGCGAGAGGGAGGTCCTGGCCGCGGCCGGGCGCCACGCGCTGGCGCTCGGGGTGGAGCCGGAGGCCGTCGCGGCGGTGGTCCGCGACCAGATCGAGGCCAACAAGACGGTGCAGCGGAGCCTGCACGCCCGATGGCACGCGGACCCCGGCGGCGGGCCGGGGTCGGAGCCCGACCTCTCCCGGGTCCGGGCCGAGCTGGACCGGCTCACCCCCGAGCTGGTGCGTGCGCTGGCCGACGCCGGCCCCGCCCTGCGCTCCCCGGACTGCGGGGCGGACCTCGCCCGGAGCACCCGGGAGGTCGCGGACGGGCGGGGGCTCGACCGGGTCGGCGCCGCGGCCCTGGCCCGTTCCCTGGCCTCGGTCTGCCCCTGACCCGTGCCCGTCACGGGGCGACGGGGGAGGGGGGCGGCGGCCGGGCCCGCCCCGGGGCTCCGGGAGCGGGGCGCGGGCCGGAGGGACGCACGGGCCGGGGAGGGCGTACGGGGACGCGTCCACGCCGCATGGTCCGGGCCCGGGGACCTACAGGGGACCGGCCACGTAGGCCTCCAGACGGGGTTCGTCCGGCAGACGTCCCGAGAGCGCCCAGGCGAGCATGCGGTGCAGGCCGTCCAGGTGGGTCAGGGCGTCCGTGCGTTCGAGCCTCGCGTAGTAGGGGTGGTCCACGGCCGAGGAGCTCAGGAAGACGGGGCTGGGATCGGCCGCGGCGTGCCAGGCCAGCTTCCCCCAGCAGACCGGGTTGCTCTCGGTGTAGCGGCCCTCCCACGACGAGAGGGTGGCCGCGGCGTCGGCCACGGTCGTCCCCTCGGGGTCGACCAGCACCAACTCGCCGCCCTCCCCCGTGTGCCAGGGCAGGACCGTCGCCAGGACGTCCTGGCGGTCCAGGGCGACCCTGTGCCACGTGCCGCCCAGCTGGCGGGAGGCGAGGTCGAGGATCCCCTCCGCGTACTCGTTGGTGCGCCGGGAGACCTCGTCGCTCACGGGGTGGGTGGCGCGGAAGCGCCGGAGCACGTCGTCGGGGGTGACGGTCGCGATGGTCTTCACGGGCTCGGCTTCCTCCGTTCCGCGCCCGACGGGGGCCGGGCGTCGAGTGCGTAGAAGGATAGACGGCCCCTGGCGCGGCCGGGGCCCGCCGGAGCGCTCCGGCGGGTCCCGGCGTCCTCGCCCACCGGGATCAGCAGGTGTTGTCCCGACTGTTGTCCCAGGTGACGTTGCGGACGACCGTGCCCGTCGCGCACGGGTTCTCGTTGAGCGCGGTGTTCACCAGCCTCAGGTTCTCGAACGTGATGTCCGAGGTGTTGGCGAACTCGGTCCGGGCGGCGATCCGGATGTCGCCGGGGCCGGCGATCGTCCCGCCGTCCTCGGCGACGGTGACGTTGTGGCAGTTCTCGACCAGGACCGCGTTGCTCCCGGTCTGCGCGATGTCGACGCGCTCGATCACCGCGCCCCCGCTCTCGGAGACGCAGAAGATGCCTCGACCGCCTCCCCTGGCGCGCACCTCGCCCACCCGGATGTTGTCCGGGTACCCGTTCCCGATCCGCCCGTTGCGGTTGGCCATGCGGAAGGCGGCGTAGCCGGTGCCCGTTCCGGCGTCCACCGCGTCCACCAGGCCGACGTCGGCGTTGACCGTGTTGTTGAGGAGCAGACCGGAGTACCCGGTGTCGCGGGCGGTGACGGTGCCGATGGTGAGCCCGTCGACGCTGTAGGTCTCCACGCCGTGGTTGTTCGTGCCGGAGACGTAGACGTCGTCGATGGTGATGTCGCGGGTGGTGCGCGCGGCGTCGCTGCCCCGGCTGTCGACGCGTATGCCCAGGCCCGAGGAGAGGCGCAGGTCGATCTGGCCGAGGTGCACCTGCTGGGAGCCCCGCACGAAGACCCCGAAGTAGGGGGCGCCGGTGACCGACAGGTGGGGCACGGAGACGTTCTGGGCGTTGCGCACCCGTACCGGGGCGTGGTCCGCGGCGACCGCGCCGGAGACGTGGAGGGTGCCGCAGACCTCCAGGGAGGTGTGGCTCGGCAGGTCGAGCGAGGCGTTGCCCGGGACGGTGCCCGACTGCCACACCACCACGCGCTCCTGGGAGGAGCGGCCGGGGGTGAGGCTGGCGACGGCCGTGCGCATGGCGGTGAGCATGTCGCCGCCCTCGTAGAGGACGGTGCCGCCGTTGCGCGCGACCCAGGTGGAGCCGAGCAGGTAGGCCTCGGCGTCGAAGCCGCTGTCGCCGCACGCGGCGGCCGCGGTGCTCCGGTCGCCGCCCGCGTTCCGGACGTCGTGGGGCCCGGGTGCGGCAGGCGCCTGGGCGGCCGCGGCGACCGTGCCCAGGGCCAGGCCGGCGGCGAGCGCCGTGTTGAGCAGGAGGCGGCGGGCGCGTCGCCGCGGTCCGGGGGTGCGGGTCCGGCCGCGCCCTCCGGCGGTGGGGGTGGGTGTCATCGGTGCTTCTCCTGTGCGAACTCCGGGACGGCGGCGTCCCGGGAGGGGTGAGCGGGGACAGGGAGCGCTCCCAGGAATCCGGAACCTAACACGGAAAGCGCATTCCGGGTAGCCGTGCAACTACGCTCGGAACACGGGTATGGCCACGGCGACAGGGCTTCTGGCACAATCCGTCCCATGCACGACGACCGGAAGGACCGTGCCGCGTAGGCGGCCGGGAGACGTCCGCTCCGGGGCCCTGCCCCGGGGACGGCGACGGCACACGGCGATCGACGGTCTCCCGGGGCCGGCGTCGGCCGAGATATCTCGGCTCGAACACCGGCGCCCGGAGATGTCCCCGGGACGGACGCGCACCCTGTGGGAGATCTGGCGGCGGTTCGTGCACACGCCGCACCACCGGCTGTGGGAGGAGCGCGACGACAGCTGCGGGGTGTGGGAGTGCTGCGGCGACCCGTAGGAGGCCCGCTCCGAGCCGGCGGCCGTGGCCCACCGCATGACCTCCCGACGCGCGCGTGAGTTCCGCGCCCTCCTCCGGACCCTGGACGACCTCTACTGACGGACGGGGACCGGCGGACCCGGCCGTGCCCGGGTCAGACCAGGCGCCCGTCCCGGGCGACCACGCGCCCCGCACGGACGACCGTCCGGCGCGGGGGGAGGTCCACCACGACCTGCGGCAGGCACTCACCGTCCACCAGCAGGAAGTCGGCGGGAGAGCCCACGGCCAGATCGGCGGCGGGCAGCCCCACCACCTCCGCGCCGGAGTGCGCGGCGGTGAGGTAGGCGTCGGACAGCTCCTCGTCCAGACGCGAGCGCAGCGCCCTGGCCGTCATGTGGGCGCGGTGGAGCATGTCCGCGTCCCCGAAGGGACTCCAGGAGTCGCGGACCCCGTCCGAGCCGACGCCCACGAGGACACCGTGCTCGCGCAGGCGCGCGACGGGCAGGACCCGGGCCGTGTCGGGGGCGACCGTGGTCAGGGAGATCCCGGCGGCGCCGATCCGTGCGGCCAGCCGGTCGAAGTCCTCACCCGCCAGGGCCACGCAGAAGGCGTGGCTGACGGTGACGGAGCCGCCCATGTCGAGGGCGCGGGTGCGCTCGATGACGGCGTCCATGGTGCGCACGCCCAGGTCGCCGTGGTCGTGCAGGTGGATGTCGACGCCGACGCCGTGGCGGTCCGCGATGCCGAAGACCAGGTCGAGCTGGCCGTCGGGGTCCCCGTCGAAGCCCTCCGGGTCGATGCCGCCGACCAGGTCGGCGAGCCCCGTCCTGACGGCCTCCTCCAGAAGGCCATCGGTCCCGGGCGAGCGCCGGACGCCGTGCTGGGGGAAGGCGACGGTCTGGACGTCCAGGGCGTGCCCCAGGTTGCGCGCCGCCCGCCGGACCCCTTCCAGCCCTTCCAGCCCGTAGACGGGCGCGACGTCGGCGTGCGCGCGCACGGCGCGCGTGCCCCGGGTGACGGCGTGGGCCATGAGCCGCTCCGCGCGGACGCCGACCGGCGTGGGCGAGGCCCGGAAGAGCTCGGCGTCCTGGGCCCCGAACTCGGCGATGCCCCGTGCCGGGCTCCGGGAGTGCCATGGCTCGCCCCAGGTCGTCTTGTCGGGGTGGATGTGGGCGTCGACCAGGGTCGGCAGGGCGATCCGCCCTCCGCAGTCGACGACGGCCGCCTCCCCCACGGGTTCCGCGGCCACGGTTCCGTCGACCACGACCAGGTCGACGGGGTCGCCGCCCAGGGGGCGCAGGTCGCGGAAGACCGTCGTACGGGGCTGTTCGTCCATGGTGGGCCTCTCCACACGGGTGCCGGTGCATGCGCCGGGGACCGGCGGGTCCCGGACGCGCGGCGAATGCTACGCCTCCGACAGCGCCGCCCCGCAGGTGGGGCCGGGTGCGGGACTCCCCCGTGGCACGGGCCGTCCGGATGGGCCCCTGAGGAGGAGGCGGATGCGCTTCACTGGAGGAGGGCCCGCCGACCACGGCACGGGACGGGCCTCGTCCCCCGCGGCCGCTCCGGGCGCCGGGCGACCGCGGTCGGACGCGAACGCGCCGGGGACGGCCGTCCCACCCCGTACGTTCGGCCCGTTCGGGTAGGACACATGCAGGAGGGAAGAGATGGACGACGCCGGGGGACGCGCCGATCCGCGTGACACGGCCCAGACGCGTGCCCTGCGCGACGCGCTCGCCGCCGCCGACGTCAAGCGGCTCGTCCGCGCGTCGCGTGAGAACGACGGGGACGAAGTAGAACAGATACGGCGAAGATACGTGGAGGGCTGAGACCGGATGTGGCCGAAAGCCCTACGGCGCAAGGGTTCCGTGTTAGCTTCGAAGGCCTGGGAACGTTCCGCCGGGGCCTGAACGGAGAGCCATGGAACTGGAACTGCTCGCCAAGGACGACAAGTCGGTGAACAAGGGCTGCCCTTCCGTCTACCTGAGCGACACGGGTGACTTCGTCATCCAGGGCGCCGGCCTCGACGACGCCGACTTCGCGAAGCTGGTCGATCCCCTGCCGGGCGAGACCGCGGTCCGCATCTCCCCCGAGATCGTCCTCGCCGCCGTCGAGCGCTTCCGGCGGAGGGACGCGTGACCTCGACAGGTGTCCGCTCTCGGCCTGTGGGCGGGGACGAGTTCGACCGCTTCTTCGACGAATGCCGGTACACGGCGTTCCGGCTGGAGACCCTCCAGGTCTACGACGTGGGCTACGAGAAGGAGGCTTTCCGGCGCTTTCTCGAGGATGGCGAGGTGATCACGTCCGAGTCGCACGATGCCTGGGCGCGCCTCGTCGGCGGAAGCCGACGGTTCAACCGGGTCCACGTGGTCGTCGAACCGCTGACCGACTACCTTCGGTTCGAATCGGTGTGGGGTTACCGCTCCAGCGTGCAAGCGGGCGAGGAGGTCAACATCCTCCCCGTCACCGAGGACACCTGGCCCGAGGGCATCCCCCGGCAGGACTACTGGCTCTTCGACTCCGAACGGCTGGTGCGCATGAACTACGCCCCGGACGGCAGCATGCTCACCCCCGAACTGGTCTGCGACCCGCAGGAGATCGTCCGGGCCAACGCGGTGCGTGACCGGGCACTGCACCGGGCGATCCCCTTCACCGAGTACCAGAGGCGCTTCGACGCCGACATGCGCCCCCTGTGACCGACATCGACGACCACCGGACCGCGAACACCGTGCACGGCAGTCCCGATGTGGCGGTGCAAGCGGGTCTCGTGCACGGCGGCATCCATATCGTCTCCGGGCCCGCCGGACCCGTTCGGGTCCCGCGACAACTACCACTGGCCGCCACAGCGTTCGTGGACCGTACCGCCCATCTCCAACACCTGGACACGCTGGCGGCCGAGGCCGGAGCCGGGGTCCCGGTCGCGGTGCTCGTCGGCCCACCGGGTGTGGGCAAGACCGCTCTGGCCGTCCACTGGGCGCACCGGGCGCGGGGGCGGTTCCCCGACGGCGATCTCTACGCCGGTGTCCACGGGCACGGCCCCGGCCCACGCGCCGAAGCCGGCCAGATCCTCGACACCATCCTGCGTGCTCTCGGCGTCCCACCGGACCGCATCCCCATGGACCTGGACGGACGCGCGGCCCTCTATCGGTCCGAACTCGACGGCAAGCGGCTTCTGGTCGTCATCGACGACGTGCTCGACCCGGCGCAGGTACGCCCCCTCCTTCCGGCGTCACCCGGTTGCATGGTCGTGGTGACCAGCCGCAGCGCGCTGGCCGGGCTCGTCGCGCGCGAAGGGGCCCGGCGTCTCGCGTTGGGCGTCCTTCCCGTAGCCGATTCGGTGAACCTGCTACGCAACACGGTCGGGGTACGGGTGGACTCGGAACCGCGTGCGGCACACGAACTGGCCGAGCACTGCGCACGCCTCCCCCTGGCTCTCCGCGTGGCCGCCGAGCGCCTCATCGCCCGGCCGGACGCGACGCTGAGCGCCCTCGTGAGCGAACTCGCCACCGAGGATTCCCGTCTGGACGCCCTCGCGGAGGAGGACGAGTTGAGTGATCTGCGTGCAGTGATGGCGGCCTCGTACCAGGCCTTGGACGACGACACCTCCCGCTTCTTCCGGCGGCTGGGGCTGCATCCGGGGACGGAGTTCTCCGGCGAGGCCGCTGCCGCACTCGCCGACGCCCCTCTGCCCGAGGCCCGCCGGCGCCTGGACCATCTGACCCGCGCGAACCTGGTCGAACGTCTGCGGGAGAACCGATACCGGCTGCACGACCTGGTGCGGCTCTACGCCATCGAGCGGGTCCGTGCCGAGGAGGAGGCCGGGGCCGTGGGCGAGGCGGTGGGGAGGATCGCGCAGTGGTACACGCACGCCGCCGCCCGGGCACAGCTCGCGGAGCACCCCGAATTCCCCGCCGTGCCGGGAGCGGGGCAGGGCCACGAACTTCCCGCACTCGGCTCGGTGCGCGACGCCCTGGAGTGGTTCGAGACCGAGCGAACGAACCTGGTCGCCGTTGTGGGCACCGCTCTGGAACACGGCCACCACGACACCGCCTGGCGACTGCCCGCGACCGTTTACGGGCTGTTCGAACTGCGCCGGTACTGGCACGAGTGGCGTGACCTCCACACCGTCGGCCTGCGGGCGGCCGAGAACGCGGGCGACGCCTTCGGGACGGCCCGCAACCACCTGGGGATGGGCGACGCCCAATGGCTGCTCGGCGACCTCGACGCGGCCGTGCGCCACTACCGGGCTGCCCTGGCCTCCAACCGCGAGGCCGGCGACCCGTGGGTGGAGGGGTTCGCTCTGCGTCAGCTCGGTGTGGTGGCCTGGCAGCGCGGGGAGCGCGACGGCCAGGCCGTGGAGACCGTCGAACGGGCCATCGAAGTCTTTCGCGAGGCAGGGGAGCGGCGAGGAGAGGCCATGGGGCTGCTCAGCCTGGCCGACTTCCGCGCGGACCTCGGCGGGCTCGACACCGCACTGGGACACTGCCGGGCCGCGATGCGGATGTTCGAGGACATCGGCGACGTGTGGAGCACGGCGTGGGCACGCTGCACGCTGGGGCGGATCCTCACCGGTTCGGCGCGGGCCGGGGACGCGGTGGCGGAGTACTTGTCGTCGATCCAGGTCTTCGAGGAACGCGACGACCGGGACAGCCGGGCGATGGCGCTGATCGGGCTGGCGCAGGCCCGCGTCGCCCTCGGTGACGGGGAGGGCGCCCGGGAGGCGCTGGAGGCCGCCCTGGACTACCTGCGCGACCACGGCGACCCCCGGGCCGAAAAGGTGCAGGAGCAGCTGGGCCGACTGGCCGCCGACGGCTGAGGCGTACGCGCCGACGGGCGGTCAGGCCTCGACGTGGGCCGCGAGGTTGGCCAGGGACGAGGCCAGGCCGTCCTCGTGGTCGGCCTGCGAGATGCCCCGGGGCACATCGACCGCCTCGACCGTCACCTCGGTGCCCTCCCCCGTCTCGGCCAGCCGCCAGGTCATCGTCATCGTCCCGGCGAACGCGGGGTCCTCGGACTCGAAGGCGACGCGCTGCACGATCCGCTCCCCCGGGACCAGCTCGGCGAAGCCGACCTCGGTGACGTCGCTGGCATCGGAGGACTTGCCGTGTCCGGCGGCCGGGTCGAGATAGGTCAGCACCATGCGGAAGCCTCCGCCGGCCCACGGCTCGAAGCGTTCCATCCGGCCGGTCATCCCCTCCGGCGGCAGCCACGCCTCGAGGGAGCCCGGATCGGTCATGGCGCGGTAGACCGCGGCGGCGGACGCCCGCACCGTTCTGGCCCCCCGGTCGGTACGCGGTTCCTCGCCGCCCATGCCACGGTCCTTCCACTCGGGTGCTCCGTGCCCACGAACCTAGCGGACGCGGTCCCCCGGCGCGGCGCGGGGACGCGGTGTCGCACCCCCGTGCGAATGGCCCGCCGGCCCCGGGTCGGGCCGGGGCCGGCGGGCCGTGTGCCGACGCGGGACCGGACCCACCGGTCGCGCGCGGAAAGGGGTCAGACCTTGCGCCACCGCGGCACCCACGCGCCGTCCTCGACCTCGTAGTCGCCGAAGAGCGCGGGGGCCTCCTTCTTGAGGGTCTCGCCGATCAGGTGGAAGAGCAGGCGGATCTCCTCCTCGGCGCCCGGGGCGGTGCGCGCCTCCAGCGTGTGGCGCAGGGTGCGCACGTTCGCGGTCCACACCAGGCCGGTGGCGACGCCCTCGGGGGCGAAGCGGCGCATGAAGGACGTCTTGTGCTTCTTCTCCGCGAACTTGACGCCGTCGTCGTCCAGGCCGAAGTGGTCGGCCATCCAGAGCTGGAACTCCTCCATCTGCTGGAGCATGGCCGTGGCCCGCTCCATCAGCTCCGGGTCCTCCTCCGCCCAGTCCGGGAACCAGAAGGGCAGGTCGCTCAGGCGCACGAAGCGCAGCGACTCCTGCGAGACGGCGACGCCGGGACGGTGCCGGATCAGCTCGTGGGTGAGCACCCGGGACACGTTGTGCAGGACGAAGCTGAAGCTGACGTGCTCCAGGACCGAGCCGTGCAGGCTGGCCAGGATGTTGCCGAGGTACTGGTCCTGGTCGGTGCGCACGCGCGTGACGTTCGGGTTGAGGCCCGGCTCCCAGGAGCGGTAGCACAGGCGCCCGGCGAACTCGGCGAGGTTCTGCGGATCGTTGAGGTGCGCGTCGAGCTCGCCGCGGTCGAACCGCTCGATCCACGCCTCACCGCCGACCTCCTTGAGGTAGTCGGTGATCGCGTCGTAGTCGACCTGCGGACGCGCGACCAGACGAACCTGCGGCTCGACCCTCTTCACAGCACTGCCTCCCGTTCGGTGGGCCCCGCCTCCGGGCACGCTTGAACGCCGTGACCAGGGGTTCCGGGGGCACGGGGGCGTGTGTGGGGGCGGGGCCGATTAGCCTCACCCGAGGGTACACGTCCGGGGACGGGAGAGGGCCGGGTGTCCTCCCTGGCGATGCGCCCGGGAGGACACCCGGCCCTCGGACCGGTATCGGTGTTGTCGGCGTGGTGGAGGTTCCCCGCTCGGCGGCGGGCCTGCCTTCACCGGCTAGAGGCCGTAGAAGGTACCGGGGGCCAGAACCAGCCCGACGACGATGGAGATGATGCCCCAGAGGAGCTGCCCCCGCAGCACTCCGAGAACACCGGCGACGATGAGGATGACTCCGAGGATCGTTAGCAAAATACCCATACACAACCACTGTCCTATAACGAAATCATCAAACAGTGTGCGGTGATTTGTTTTGCTTTGGTGGCATCGGTGCAGGTGAGGCGGCCCGCACGTGGCACAGGCCACGTGCGGGCCCCGATCCGCCGTCCTCTCCGGAGGCGTCAGTCCCGGGCCAGGCGCAGTGCCCGCGCCACGATCCCCTCCCCGACGCTCGCGGTCAGGATCGACTCGGGGTGGAACTGGACGGCGTACCGGCGCGTCGCCGGGTCCTCGATCGCCATCACGACCTCCTCCTCGTCCGCGCCGCCGTCCAGGACGGCGGTGACCTCGAAGCCCTTCACGAGGTCGGGAAGGGTGTAGGTGGAGTGGTAGCGGGCCGCGGGGAAGGCCTCCTCCTCGCTCAGCCCGCTGAGGAGCCGCCCGCCGGACACCCGGACGCGGCCCGGCTTGCCGTGCACCGGGTCGGCCAGGGTGCGCAGCTCGCCGCCGGCGTGCTCGACCATGCCTTGGAGGCCCAGGCACACCCCGAACACCGGCAGGTTCCGGGCGGCGAGGGCGTCCAGCAGGGCGGACATCCCGAAGTCCTCCGGAAGGCCGGGGCCGGGCGAGATCACCACCAGGTCGGGGGCGAGCCGGTCCAGGAGCGAGGGGTCGAACCCGTAGCGGACGGTCGTGACCTCGGCCCCGTGCCTGCGCACGTAGTCGGCGAGGGTGTTGACGAAGGAGTCCTCGTGGTCGACGAGCAGGACCCGCATCCCCTCGCCGGGCAGGTCCGCCGCGGGGGCCGCGACCGGCTCCGGGTCCGCGGGCGCCCCCTCGGCGGCGAGGGCCTCCTGGCGTGCGGCCTCCTCTCCCAGGGCGAGGGTCTCCAGCAGTGCGCGCGCCTTGAGGAAGGTCTCGCGCTCCTCCGCCTCGGGGTCGGAGTCGTAGAGGAGGGTGGCGCCCACCCGCACGGCGGCCACGCCGTCACGGATGTGGGCGGTGCGCAGGGTGAGGCCGGTGTTCATGGAACCGTCGAAGTTGACGACGCCGACGGCGCCTCCGTACCAGCGGCGGGGGCTGGACTCGTTCTGCTCGATGAACCGCATGGCCCAGGTCTTGGGGGCGCCGGTGACGGTGACCGCCCACATGTGGGTCAGGAAGGCGTCCAGTGCGTCGAAGTCGCGGCGGAGAGTGCCCTCGATGTGGTCCACGGTGTGGATGAGGCGGGAGTACATCTCGATCTGACGGCGGCCGATCACCCGGACGCTGCCGGGCTCGCACACGCGCGACTTGTCGTTGCGGTCCACGTCGGTGCACATGGTCAGCTCGGACTTCTCCTTGACGGAGGACAGCAGCTCCTGGATGTTCTCGGCGTCCCCGAGGGCGTCCTCCCCGCGCCGGATGGTGCCGGAGATCGGGCAGGTCTCCACGCGCTGGCCGGCCCCCGGCTCACCGGTGACCCGCACGAACATCTCCGGGGAGGCCCCGACCAGGTACTCGCCCTCCCCCAGGTTGAAGAAGAACTCGTAGGGCGCGGGGTTGCGCTCGCGCAGCAGCTCGTAGAAGCGCGCGGGCGAGGAGCAGCGGGCGTAGGTGCGGTGGCCCGGGACGACCTCGAACAGATCGCCCCGGCGGAACTTCTCCTTGGCCCGGGCGACGACCCTGGCGTAGGAACCCGGTTCGGGACCCTCGGGAACCTCCGAGGCGACCACGGGCGGCGTCGGCTCGGTCTCGCGCGGCAGGCCCTCGGTGGTGGCCCCGGGGCGGTCCCCCTCGCCGGGGACGGTGAACTCGTAGGTGTAGCGCACGCAGGTCTCGCGCTTGCGGTCGCGCACGATGACGGCGTCGGGCAGGTGCAGGACCAGGTCCCGGTCGTCCGGGTCGCGCTCGATGTGCTGTTCGATCGGCTCGAACTGGAAGGAGAGGTCGTAGCCGAACGCCCCGTACAGGCCCAGGTTGGCGTCCTCGGGGCTGCGCAGGGAGGCGATGACGGCCCGCAGGGCGGTGAAGACGCTGGGGCGCCGGCTGCGCTCCTCCTCGGTGAAGAAAGCGTCGGGGTCGGGTTCGGGGACGACGACGCAGACCTGGTCGCGGTCGCGCCCGTCGGTGGCGCCGACGGTGTCCAGCGCCCGGGCCAGGACCGGCAGGAGCACGCGTCCGCGGTCGTTGAGGGCGGTGGCGGTGACGCGGCGTCCGCGGGTGGTGATCTCCAGGCACGGGTCCACGTAGCCCAGGTGCCAGCGGTCATAACGGCCCGGGTACTCCATCCCGGAGGAGAGGACGCCCCCGCGCCGGTACTCGACCGACCGGACGAGGTCGGTGAGGACCTCCGGGTCGCAGGGGGTGGCGCTGCGGTGGACGGTCACGCCGCCCGGGGTGCTGTACGTGGTGGTCTGTGTGGCGCTGGCGTTCACGGCCGGTCCTTTTGCGCAGTGTGCGGACGGGTTGGCCGCACCGGCCGGGGCCGTGAAAACACGAACGACCGCCGGTCCGGGGCGGTCGCTGGGGTATGCGAGATCGGAGCACCGCCTAGAGGCGGCGCCACCACTGGGCTCGGGGCGAGGTGATTCGCATGGGCCCGAGTGTAGCGGGTGCGAGGGGGCTCGGGGAGTCCGACGGGGAAGTCGGCGCCCGTGTCCCGCAGGAGGAGGGCGGGACGCTGGACGAGCCGGTCGGTCGAGGAGCGGAGGACTGTGCTAGGCTTCGGAACCCACTGTGCCTTTTCCGAGCAAAAACATAGTTACCTGCAACAGGTAGGATATCAAGCACATGCAGTTCTGTCAAGACGACGCCGGGGAGGCGTCACCGGAGCAGTCCGCCCTGGCCGCGGAGCAGGCCCGGGTCGGCACGATGTACGAGCGGCTCGACGTCCTGCGCGCCCGCACCGCCGAGCAGCTCGCCGAGGTCCAGCTCGACGCGCAGACCGGCTACGCAGCGCTCGTGGAGCGCGAGACGCGCGCCTACGAGCACGCCCGGCGCCGCGCCCAGCTCAGCGCGGTCGAGGAGGGGCTGTGCTTCGGCCGGATCGACATCTCCCACGACGACGGCCCCGAGGCCCGCTACGTGGGCCGGATCGGCCTGCGCGACACCGAGCACGAGACCATCCTCGTGGACTGGCGCGCCCCGGCCGCCCGGCCGTTCTACGCCGCCACCCCCGGCGACCCGCAGGGACTCACGCGCCGCCGCCACCTGCGGGTGCGTCGGCGCAGGGTGACCGGGCTCGACGACGAGGTGTTCGACTCAGCCGGACTCTCCGAGGGCGACCGGCGCCAGCTCGTCGGGGAGGCCGCCCTGCTGGAGTCGCTGCACCGCGAGCGCACCGGGCGGATGGCCGACATCGTCGCCACCATCCAGTCCGAGCAGGACCGGGTCATCCGCGCCCGGCTCGCCGGGATCCTCGTCGTCCAGGGCGGACCCGGCACCGGCAAGACCGTCGCCGCCCTGCACCGCGCCGCCTACCTGCTCTACACCCACCGCAACGTGCTGGAGCGCCGCGGGGCGCTGGTGGTGGGACCCAACACGGCGTTCCTGCGCTACGTGAGCGACGTGCTGCCCTCCCTCGGCGAGACCGACGTGGTGATGCGCACCCTCGGGGAGCTGTTCCCGGGGGTGGAGGCGACCGCGCACGACGCCTACGGGACCGCCGCGGTCAAGGGCTCCCCGCTCATGGCCGGCCTCGTCGCGGCGGCCGTGCTCGACCGCCAGCGCACCCCGCTCGAGGCGTTCGGGTCGGGAGAGCTGGTGGTGGAGGCCGACGCGGGAGCGCTCACCGTCCCGGAGGAGACCTGCCGGCGGGTGCTGGACACCGCGCGCGGACTTCCGCTGGCCCACAACACGGCGCGCAAGTACGTCGTGCGGACCCTGCTGAACGAGCTGGCGCGGGCCGAGTCCGTGCTGCTGTCCCGCCCCGTCCAGGACGACGACCTGCCGTTCGTGGGAGAGCGGCTCTGGCACGAGGCGCCGGTGCGGCAAGCACTGGACGCGCTGTGGCCGGACCTGTCCCCGCAGCGCCTGGTCCGCGAACTGCTCACCGACGCGGCGGCGCTGGAGCGCGTCGGTGCGCGGGTCGGCCTGGACGGGGCCTCCCGGGCGGCGCTGCTGCGCTCCCCCGGGTCGCCGTGGACGGTCGAGGACGTGCCGCTGCTGGACGAGGCGGCCGACGTGCTGGGGCGCGACGACACCGACGAGCGGATCCGGGAGCGCCGAGCCGAGGAGGAGCGCGCCGAGGAGGTGCGGTTCGCCCAGGGCGTGCTGGAGTTCACCGGCCTGGCCGAGGACGAGATGATGAACGCGGAGGCCCTGGCCGACCGGCACCGCGACAGCGGCCCGCGCCGCACCACCGCCGAGCGGGCGGGCGAGGACCGGGAGTGGGCGTACGGGCACGTGATCGTGGACGAGGCCCAGGAGCTGTCGCCGATGGCGTGGCGCACGGTGATGCGGCGGGTGCCGACCAGGTCGTTGACCGTGGTCGGCGACGTGGCGCAGACCGGCAGCGCGGCGGGCGCCCGCTCGTGGACGGATGTCCTGGAGCCCTACGCCCCCGGCAAGGTGCACGTGGAGCGGCTGCTCGTGAACTACCGGACCCCGGCGCCGATCATGGCGGTGGCCGCCGACGTGCTGCGCGAGGCGGCGCCCGGCGAGGAGGTCCCCGAATCGGTGCGCGAGGACGGTGAGCCGCCGCGCGCCGTGCGGCTGGTGTCCCTGGCCGAGGGGCTGCCGGGGATCGTGGCCGAGGAGGCGGCGGAGGCCGGCGCGGGCCGTGTCGCGGTCATCACGTCCGACCGCCACCTCGCCGAGGTCGCGGAGGCGCTTCCGGACGCCGCCCGCCCCGGCCCGGTCAGGGACGCCCTGGAGGAGTCGGTGGTGGTGCTGACCGCGACCGAGTCCAAGGGGCTGGAGTTCGACTCGGTGGTGGTCGTGGAGCCGGACGCGCTGCTGGAGCAGCCGCGCGGCGCCAACGACCTCTACGTGGCGGTCACGCGCGCCACCCGGCGGCTGACGGTCGCGCACACCTGCGACCTGCCCGAGGTCCTCAAACGCCTGGAGGGGTGAGAACGGCCCCGGTCACCGCGTCGGCGACGCCGAGCAGGTCCCGGGGCCGGTCGGCCGGGGGCGGCGGATCTCCCGCCGCCCCCGGCCGTCGCCAGGGGGCGGCGTGCCCGGGGCCGCGGGGATCAGCGCACGGACGGGGATCCGCAGCACTTCTTGTACTTGCGCCCCGAACCGCACCAGCAGGGGTGGTTGCGCTCGGGGGGCCAGGGGGTCGGACGGCCGGACTCCGGGGACAGCGTCCCCGCCCAGAGCCGGAGGGCGTCGCCGTCCGCCGCGTCGAGTCCCCGGGCGCCGGCGAAGGCGCCCAGTTCCCCCGGGGTGGTGAGGACCGTGGCCAGGAGGGCGCCGGGGTGCTCCGCCGACTCCGCTCGCAGGGACCGCTCGACGCCGTGGTGGTGGGCGTCCGCGCCGTCGGGCAGGAGGCCGAGGTCCCGGGCCTCGGGGAGGGAGTCCCGGGCGAAGGCCGCATGGACGACCGGGCCCCGGCCTGGGGCGGCGTCGTCGGTCCGTTCCAGGGCGGTCTCCAGCGACGACGGCGCCCCGTCCGCCGCCAGGGCCGCACGGTCGTGGTCGTCCGGGGCGAGTCCGAGCCTCTCGCGGGCCACGGCCCGGCCGACCAGCGGCAGGAGCCCGTACGGGTCCAGCTGGGAGATGATCTGCGCGGGCTGGGCGAGGATGGCGCGACAGGCGACGTTGTAGCAGTACAGCGCCTTGTCGAGGTCCCCCTCGCGGGCGAACTCGTCGGCGAGCACGACGGCCGTGGCGCGGCCGAGCACCCCGGGGCGCATGAGCCCCTCGATCAGGCGGTCGGCCTCCTCCACGCGGCCCTCGGCGCGGAGAAACGCCGCCAGCATGTGGGTCGCGTACTGGCGGTGGTCGGGGTTCGGGGCGAACTCCCGCAGTGCCTCCAACAGGTCCCGTGCCGCACGCGGGCTCGTGGAGCCCAGTTCCTGCGCGGCGTTCAGGAGGATCTCCCCCGCCTCGTCCGGGGCCGCCGCCAGGTCGTCCAGGTGGCGCCGGGGCAGGTCCATCTCGAAGAGGGCCCCCACCAGTTCCGGGGGGAGCGGGGACGGGGGCAGGGAAGCACTGTCGGTCATGCTCCCAGGTTAGGAGCGGCCCGGACGTGCGGTGACCGGTCCGCCCGTGGCCTCGATCCCGTCCCCCGGGCCCCTGCCCGAGCCCCGGCCGGTCGAACCGCTCTCTTGCCCGCCCCGCCGTGCCGGCCCGCCTCATCCGTGGGCGAACCGGTCGTTCGAGATCATGCGCTCGGCCACTTCTCACGTAGGAGGTTCACCAGGTCGGGGCGTTCGAAGCCCTCCAGCAACGTGGTCAGGCGCTCCAGAACCGCGGGGACCTCCCACTCCTCCAGTCCCTTCAGAAAAGCGTCCAGAACAGGGTCTCCCTGGGCCTCCCGGCCCTCCCCGGCCCCGGCCACCTCCTCACGGGACGTGGCCATGGTGTCGAGGGCCGCCCCCGCGTTCTCGATGTCGTGCAGCAGGTCCGGGTTCTGCTCGTACCACCACACGCGTGCGACTTGGGGATCGCTGAGCACGTCCTTGCGGAGTTCGCTGACCCTCTCCATGCTCGCCCGGTGCAACGCCCTCTGGATCTCCTTGCGAGGACCGACCCGTTCACGTTCGCGGTCCAACGCCAGGTCCTCTTGGTCGGCGGTCAGGCTCACCAGCACCGCGACCTCGCGTACCGCCTCCTCACGGAAGTTCCGCGCCTCCGCCAGACCACAGGCGATCTCGGCCTCGGCCGAACCGCGGTCCCCCAGGGAGAACTCGGCACTCTCCTTCGAGGCCATGTGGATGACCTCGCGCTGGATCCTCGCCAGCGCACGTGCCCGCGCCGCCGCTCCCGCGCCGTTCCAGGAAACAGTCACCTCGAATGCCCCCTCGAACCACATGCCCTCGGTGTTGGTCGGTACCCGGGCCTGGAAGGCGTGCGTCGTGTCCTGGGACCTGAAGGCGATGCTCCAGGAGGGCACCTCCCCGCCGTCGCCCTTGCGTCGCCATGCGCTCATCGCTTCTCCTCATGTGTGTTCAGGCAGTGGGCCAGGTCGTCAAGGACGGGGGTCCTGCGCGCGTGGGCGTGCTTCCACCGTCCGATGGAGCGGATCAGCGCGGGGGAGAGGACTTCGTGACCGCTGCCCGCGCGGCGCAGGACGTCGAAGGCCCCGGGGTGCCCTCCCCCACCCGCTTCGAGAGCGCTGAGCCAGGACCACAGGGGTTTTCCCACCTTGCTGCCCGAGCGTGAGGCCGCGCGCCACGCGACGGCCACGAGGCCGCTGTCGATCTCGTGCCGATTCACCTCGGCCATCACCCGCGGTGTCGTGTCGTCTTCCCGGGCGTCCAGGATCCGGCACAGCGCGAGTCCCGCCACGAAGCTCCGCCGGCCCCTTTCGGGCCGTTCCGTCCAGGAGACCAGTTCCTCCAGGACTACGGAGTCGTTGGGGGTTTCCCCGGCGATGTCCTCCAGAGCCCGGATCACCGCCTGGTCCCAGTGGGTCGGTACCTTCTCCGCGATATGGCGTATCCGGGTCAGAGCCGTCGACGGTTGGACCCGACCGTAGACCCGGCATGCCTCGAGAACCGTCCGGTCCCGCAGGGTCACCCCCGCCCCCTGGGCGACTCGGTACAGCGCGGAACGCACCTGTGTCCCCAGCTCCGGCGTAACGGCGGCCTCCGCGATCGCTGGCACCGCCTCCCACATGCCGGTTCCGGAACGGCCCCACCGCTCGATCAGCGCCCGTACGGGCGCGGCGTCGCGATGGCGCCGTGCAAGGCGCAGCCACCGCTGCGCGGCCACGGCCCGCTGCGGGCTGTCCAGATCGGCCACGGCTGCGCTCGCCCATTCCTGGATGTGTTCGCGTGCGCCCGGATGCTCGCGCCACAGGTAGTCGAGCGCATCGTCCGCGCCTCCACGACGCTTGAAGTGGACCCGATCCTCGATCACGTGTGCACCGAGTTCCCAGAGGTGCGCGGTCAGCCCTTCACCGGAGATGGGTGTGCGCCACAGCGGCGGGATGTGCCACTCCCTGGCCAACCGATCAGCGTGCCGCGTGATCACCTCGCGGTGTCCGCCCTCGAGCAGGGCGACCGTCGCCATCAGCACTCGGCTGAACTCCGTCTCGGCGTCATGGCGGTTGAACCACCGCGCCATCTCCTCGGTGGCGTCGGCGAAGCTGTCGAGGACCTCTTTGATCCAGACGGCCTCGTCCTCCCCCGGCATCCGCCCGTGGCGACGGCTCCGGTCCGCCTCCTGCGCGAGCCTGATCGCTCTCGAGGGTTCGGCACCCTCCAGAACGTCCAGGACCTCGGAGTGCCGCAACCACCGGTCGGCGGTTTCAGGCCCGCAGCGCTGCCCCATGGCCCGGCGGAAGACGTCGACAGCGCCGGCGGGCGCGTCGATGTGCAGCCAGGCCTGGTACTCGGTCAGGAACTCCTGCCGCTGGCCCGGCCCCGCGATGAGGACCAGCAGCGCCCGGGCGTCACGGGCATCCTCCACCAGGCCTCGCAGAGAGACCGACTGAGCTGTCGTCGGCCTGGCGAGGGAGGTGAGGTCGAGGAAACGGGAATGGTTGGAGTTCACGCTGATCAGGGAGATCCCGGCGTCCTTCTCCCCCGGGTCGATGGTGAGCTCCTCGATCGGTGTCCCGGGACGGACCCCGTCCAATGCGTGCACCGCACTGAAGGCTCGGCCAGTTCCGGGCTTACCGGTGATGACCCCCACGCCATGGGACCGCAGGTCGCTCTGGAACGCCGCATGCTTGTCCTCGTCGGGTGGACAGAAGGTGGCGCGCACCTCTCCCACCCGCTCCGGGGAGAGCCTGGCCGCCTGGCGGAGCCGTCGGGTGGTCCCCTCCCCGATGTACTCGTGGTAGTGGACCCCGCCGTCTATCCGACCGGCGTTGACTGCCTGGCCCCGGTTCTCGTCGACCCGGTTTCCCCAGCGTGACTGCCGAGGCACGTCCTTGTCATGGTCCGTCTGCGGCTTCGGCGGGTCCGGAGGGCGTCCGGTCTCACCGCTTCCTCCGTCTCCCCGCGCATCTTCGGGAGGCGGTGCGTCATCCGCCATGTGAGGCACCGCCCCCGAAAACCGCCCCGCCGTTCAGGGTCTCGGCTTGAACCACCTGGCCGTGGTTGGTGTTGACCGAGTAGCCGATGTGGGTCTCACCGACCCCAGGAGCGCCGTTCACGGGCGCCGACGCCTCGACTTCCTGTCCCGGCTCCGCCTGCGCGACCTCGGCTTCCCGGGCCCGGGACGGCGTGGGGACGAACAGGTACCCCTCGGCCTGGAAGCCCTTGTCGGCGACGTTCGCCTGCACCGGTTGCCACCGGGGGGCCTTGACGGGGGTGAAACCGCCCAGGACGACGTCCTCGTAGACGCGCCGGGACACGATGACGGCCACCAGGGTGGTGTCGGCGTCGGTCCGGCGCAGCTCCTCCCGCACCGGTTCGGAGTCCAGGAGGCGGTGGGTACTGATCATGGCCTCGCCCATGGCGTTCATCGGGTTGCCGTCACCGTGGTCGGGCAGGGGGCCGACGTCAATGCTCACCCGAAGCCTCATCCGGAGTGCCCGGTCACGGACAGCCAGATCCGGTTGGACCTCCTGCAGTACCTGCTGCAAGTTCTCCAGAAAGGGGCTGATGAGGAAGGGCAGGTGCTCGGGATCGGTGCCGAACACGTAGCCGTCTCCTCCGTGCCGCGGGAAACGGCGCTCCTCCCACACGTGGCTCAGGCCGGAGCGGTTGAGGGCCAGCTCCAGCACGTGGGGGATGAGATTGCCGATGGTCTGCTGGTTGAGGGAGCTGGTGGCGCTGAACTTCTCCATGTCCACGGCCAGGACGGCGCGGTAGGGGGGAAGGGGCGCGACCGTTCCGTAGCGGGGTGGGATCAGTTCCATGGGGATCTCCTCGTCGGATGCGCGGCGGGCCTTCTGTTGCCTGCCGACAGCATTCCGGGAGGACGGGTGCCGCTCTGTTCACTTCTGAACAGAGCGGAGGGTGAGTGACGCAGGCCACGTCAGCCGCGGTCGTCTCCGCGCGCCAGGGCCTCCAGCCCGACCAGGTCGAGGATGGCCACGTACTGCCTTCCCGTGCGGATGAGGCCCCGCTCCTTCAGCTGGGTGTAGGCGTTGTGCACCGAGGTGCGGGAGAGGCCCGCGAAGGCCGCGATCTCCTGTTGCGGGAGGGGAATGTGCAGCAGCCGGCCCTCCTTCTGCACGCCGGGCCGGTCTGTGAGCAGGCCGGGGATCGGCTCCCCCAGCATCGAGGCCAGGTGCACCAGCGCGGCGGGCAGCCTGCGTTCGGCGGGCAGGACGGCCTGCTGGACCCGGATCTGGTCGCTCTCGTCCTGGCGCTCGAACACGCTGCGCCACAGGGCGGCGACCAGGTTGAGCTCGGTGAGCCTGCTCTGGAAACGGGGCGCGGTCAGGTACACGGTGCTGCCCTCGCACATGGCCGTCACCGTGGCGTTGCGGGCACGGCCCTCCCCCGCCAGCACCGACTCGCCCAGCACGTCGCCGTAGGAGCGGAAGGCCAGGGGGACCGAAGTGCCGTCCGTGCGCGTCGTCTCCACGCGTGCCCTCCCGCTGAGTATGAGGTGCACTCCTGATCCAGTCTCCCCCTGCCGCAGCAGGGTCTGCCCCGGGACGAAGGGCATTCGGGGGATCGATAACGTCAGGCGGTCCCACTCCAGGTCGGTGAGCAGCCCGCCGAAACCGTGTCGGGGCATGGGGGATCGTCCTCTTCTCCTCTGGGGGTACTCGGGGATTCTCCTTCTCCGTCGGCGGCGGACGGCCGGGTTGGCCGACTCCGGTCACGGCCCCTGCCCGGGGGCGGGGACGCCGGGGCCCGGTGGCGGCGCGGGCGCCGGGTGGGGCCCCGGCCTCCGGCGGGCGCGGTCGCGCACGCCGCCGGAAGTCGGGGGTGCGGGGCCGCCCGTCTCAGATTCCGTCGCAACAGGCGCAGCACTGGCAGCAGTTACAGCACTGGCAGCACTCGCAGTAGTCGCACCAGGAGTTGCGGGGTTTCCCGCTCCAGGGCCCGGGGTGCGGGTCCCGGCAGCAGAACTGGCACGTGCCGCACATGAACAGCGCCACCGCGCACCCGCTGAAGAATCCGCGCGCCTTCGGCGGGTGGGAGGCCGCGGGAGTGTCGCACGAGCAGGCGCCGCAGCACCCTCCGCCACCGGACTTGCCGCCCCCGGAGCCGTGGCCGCCCTCGCCGGGACCGTGATCCCCGTGGTGGTGGCCTCCTCCCTGGTGCGGGGTTTCCACGCCGTAGGCGTCGTGGGGACCGTGGGAGTAGCGGGGAGGGTGGGGCCCCGGGGCCTGATGCTGGTGCGGGCCTTGAGGGTGGTGGGGTCCGTGGGGTTGGTGGGGCCCGTGAGGCCCCGGCGCGGGGTATCCCGCCTGGGAGAAGACCCTGTCGACCGAGCGGCCGAGTTCGCGGACCAGCAGGGCGCGGACCAGGCGGTCGTCGGTGAACTCGGCCTCCTCCAGTGCCAGGCGCACGCCCAGGACGGCTCCGTCGCACAGTTCCCGGGCCCGGTCGGGGCCGGTGCCCGTCGCGGTGAGCGGGTTCCAGGCGCCGCGCGCCAGGTCCTCCTCACGGTCCTCGACCGCGTCCAGCAGGTGGGCGATACGGCCGAAGAGGCGCCCCGCCTCACGCAGCGGAGCGGCGTTGGCGGGGCGGTCGGCGAGGAGGGCGGTGTGCGCGAACGCCTCACCGGTGGCCTCCTCGGTGGGGGCGGTGACCGTGAGGATGTCGGTCCCCTCCCCCGCGGCGAGTTCGACCTCCCGCTGCCGGTCGATCACCGCGACGAGCCCGGCGCCGTCGAATCCGAGCCTGTCTCCCGCCTCCGTGGCCCCCTGCCGCCAGCGCGCGGCCACCCGGCCCGCGAGCGAGCGGACGCCGCGCCGGCCGTAGAGGCCGTCGCCGTCCTCGATGTGGTCGGTGATCTTGGCGGAGGCCAGCATGAGGGAGACCGCGGCCGCCAGGTACGCCCCCGAGCCGTTGGCCGCCCGGGCGCCGCGCATGCCGCGCAGCGGACAGCGGCCGGCGGCGCGGGTGTCGGCCTCCCTCTCGGACTGCGCGGCCGTCAGGGCCGAGACGACCAGCCCGTCGTAGTTGGTGGCGACCCGGGAGGCCTGGCCGTGGTCATCGCGCAGGGCCAGGCACAGCCCGCACATGTGGGACATCCACTCCTCGGCGAGCCCGTCGGGCAGGGTGTGCCGACAGGGGCGCAGGATTCCGAACACGAACCGCTCCTCATCATTCGACGCGACGATCTCGCGTTGACGACGGGGTTCGACGCCCGAAGTGGCCGTGGGGTTCGCTGTTCCGGCTCCGGAGTGGCCGTCCCCCCGCAGGGGAGGGGCGGCCGGGCCGGGGTGTCGTCGCCTCCGGGACCGGGGTCGGGCGGGATCACCCGAACAGCGAGGCGATCCCGCCGCCGAGGAGGGCGAGCAGGTCCAGGGCGCCCAGGTCGAGGCGGGCGCCCGCCTCCAGGCCGACGGCGAGGAACGCCACCAGGAGGATCGGCGCCAGGACGCGCGGGAGCCGACGGCGGGGGCGGGGGGCGGGGGGCGCGTCGTACCCCTCCTCGTCCTCGGGGTCCAGCCAGGGGCGGTCCAGTCGGGCGACGTCGCGCCGCAGGTCCTGGACCTCCGCGTGGTAGTGGTCGCGCTCCTCGCGCACCCGCTGGAGCTCGGCGCGTTCGGCGCGGACGGCGGCGCGGGCGTCGACCACGTCCACACGGGCCCCCTCCGGGCCGCGGCGGGAGTGCCAGCGCTCCAGGCGGGCCAGGGGCAGGTCCGCGTACTGGGTGGGCCAGTTGTCGTCGGCCGGCCCCTCGTCGAAGGGGTCGTCGGACCCGGGCTCGGTCTCGGCCGCGTAGTCGAGGGGTTCGTCCCCGCCCCGGTCCCCGTTCTCCCCGTCGGCCGCGGCGACCACGCCGAGGGGCGGGGCGTCGGCGGGGGCCCTCAGTTCGGGGGCGGCGACGGGCTCGGGCGGGGCCGGAGGGGCGAAGTCCTCGGGGGGACCGTCCGCGGGGAGGGCGCGGCGGTCGGCCGGGGGGACGGGGGCCGTCCGCTCGTGCGACCCCCGGAACTCCGGGGGCCCCGGGGCCTCGGGCGCCTCCGCAGCCTCCCCCGCCCCGGGGGCCGGGGCGGCCTCCTCGGCCTCCCTGTGTTCGGCGGCGCGGCGCTGGGCGGCCCTCGCGTCCCGGTCGACGGCCCTGCGGAGGGTGCGGCCGAACATGCGCGGCCGCCCGGCGACCGGGGTCGGGTCGTCGGTGACGATCTCGCCGGCCTCGTAGTAGGCGGGCGGCGCCAGGGGGTCGCGGGCGGGGGCCGGTCCGGGTTGCGCGTAGGGTTCCGGGGCGTCGAAGATCCCCGTCGTCCGCCGGTGTCCTCCCTGCGGTTCGTCCCCGTCCGCCTCCCCCTGCCGGAGGGCGGCGGCGTCCGACGGTTCCCCGTGCGCGGGGGCGAGGCGGGGCATGCGGGTCCTGGGGGGAGCGTCGGCCGCGCCGTCGGGCCCGGGCTCCGGTGTCTCGGGCAGGGGCGCCGGCTCGGGGTCGGACGAGGGCCAGAGCGCTTCGTTGCTCCGGCCCGTCGGGGGGTTCCCGTCCGTGTCGTGTCCGGGACCCGCGGCGGACCGGGCGCGTCCGGCCTCTCGCTCCGTGTCCGCGGCCCGGGCGATCTCCTCGGCGAACGCCCGGAGCGAGCCCTGTCCCAGCCTGGCGCCGGGGGCGGGGCGTGCCGCTCCGGTGCGCTCGGCGGGCGCCCACGGCTCCGAGGGCGGGCGGGGCCCGGTCTCCTCCTCCCCCGGGGCCTCGGCCTCGGGGAGGTCCGGGAGGGGGGTGTCGTCCTGCTCGGACGCGCCGCCGAAACGCCGGCCGCCGACGGGGGCGCGGTCACCGGCGGAGTCTCCTCCACCGTGCGGGGCGCGGTCGCCGCCGAGGTACCGGTCGCGGACGGAACCGCGGTCGCCGTCGGACCCCCCGTCCGCGTCGGCGTCCGGCGCCTTCGGGAGGCCGTCCCCGCTCCCGGGTTCCGGTTCGCCGTCCGGCAGCGCCTCGGCCTCGGGGACGTCCTCCAGTCCGAGGTCGTCGTCGGGAACGCCGTATCCGGGGGCGTGGGTCTCGGCGGGGAAGACCGGGGCCCGCCCACCGAACCCGCGCGGCGGAGCGGGTTCCGGGGCTCCGTGCGCCTCGAACCCCTCCGCGGGTTCCGGGGCAACGGAGCCGCCCGCCCCCTCGTCGGAGGGCGGGAGGGGGGCGGGGGCGGCCGGCGGGGCCTCTCCGGGCACGGCCCGGGACGGCCGGGGGGCCGGGTTGAGCCAGTCGGACAGCAGGTCACGGCGGTCGGCGAAGGTGGGGGCCTCGGGGATCCCCCGTTCGGCCAGGTGGGCCGCGAGCGCGTCGCCGCCCTCCTCGCGGAGCACGGCGACCAGTGCCTCGGCGGTCCTGCGGTGGTCCGGGGGCGGCGGGTTGAGGAACGGTGTCGCCGCCGGGGCGGCGGGCGGGCCGAAGGCCAGGTGCCGACCGTCGGCGGCGCCGAGCACGGGGTCGTAGGTGGAGAACGACCAGCTCCACCCGGCCGCCGGGATCGCCCGGGGCGGCGTGAGCACGTCGTGCAGCGCCCGGTGCATCCCCCACAGGAAGCGCAGCTGCACCGCCTGCCACAGGTCGGCGCGCTCCGGCGCCAGGGCGATGTGGACGGGCAGGTCGGGCCGCGCCAGGGCGGCGGCGACCGCGCCGACCAGGAGGGGTTCGCCGCCGACGGCGGTCTCGGCGGCGTGCCGGTCACGGGTGCGCACGGCGCCGGGCGCGGCGGTGCGCTCCCAGGGCTCGGGGGCGGGCAGCGTGTCCATGGCGGCCCAGCCGGGGGCGGGCGGGCGGCGCTGTGCCGGGCGGGTGTTGGGGTTCTCGTGCAGCGCCAGGATGCGCGGCAGGGTCAGTCCGTACCCCGGGCCGACGATGGCCCAGGCGTGCGCGGAGCGGACGTCCCCGGGCCACCGGTAGACCAGGGCCGCCTGCCCGTCGGGGTAGGTGTGCGCCCACAGGGTCTCGGGGTAGTCGGCGGGGTCGGTGTCGGGCAGGGCGGACCGGTAGTCGGCGGTGAGCGCGGGGGCGAGCCGGTCCCGCCAGGAGCGCAGTACGGGCTGCTCCGACTCGGGCAGGGAGGAGGAGGCGGGACCGGGTCCGACTCTGCCGAGGAGGGTGGGTTCGGCCCAGGCGAAGTGGATCTGGTGGTACATGCTCTCGGGCAAGTCGCCCCTCCCACGGGTTCGCGGACCGAGGCGGCGCGGCCGCCCCGCCGCCACTAGGGAAGGTATCCGGTCATGGCTTGAGAAAAACCGTACACACAGTTTTATGTGCGTGTATGCGTACTTTGCCCCGGTCTTGCTGACCGGCCTCGGCCACGCCACCCCGCCCCCCGCGGAACGCCCGCCCCGCGGGACACCGTCTCTCCCGCCCGTCGTGCCGCCGCGCGCCGGCACGGGAGAGGCGCTGCCGCGCCGTGCGGAGCCCCGCCCCGCCCTGCGCCGGGTCGGCGGGCCGGGCCGCCCGTGGCCGCTACCCGGCGTCCGCCAGGCGCCGCCACTGCTCCGCGCTGAGCGTCAGGTCGGTGGCCTCGATCGCCTCGTTCAGCTGGTCCAGGCCGCTCACCCCCACCAGCGGCACGACACGGGGGTCGCTGTCCATCAGCCACGCGAGGACCACCTGGTTGCGGGTGGCGCCGGTCTCCCGCGCGACCTCGTCCAGGACCGCCAGGCGCGCCGGGGTCCCGGGGTGGTCGTAGACCGGGTCGAGCCCGGCGGCCTTCTCCGGCCTCGTGTAGGCGCCCCACAGCAAGGAGGTGTAGGCGACCAGCGTGTGCTCCCGGCCCTCGGCGGCCTCCTCCCGCACGAAGTCGAGGAGTTCGGGCGTGGCGTGCATGTGCCCCGTCGAGCCGAGGGGCCGGTCGAACCGGGGCTGGAGGTAGCTGTACCGGTACTGGAGCACACGGGGGCGCGGCCAGCCGTTGGCCTCGGTGACGGCGCGGGCGCGCTCCAGCCGCCAGGTCCGGTGGTTGGACAGGCCCAGTTCGGCGACCGCGCCCTCGGCGACCAGCTCGGCGAACGCGCCCAGGGTCTCCTCCATCGGGACCGACCGGTCCTCGTGGTGGGCGTAGAGCACGTCGAGCCGGTCCACCCCCAGGCGCTCGCGACTGCGTTCGGCGGCCTTGGCGACGGCCCCCGCCGACAGCCCCTCCCTCGTCTCCGCACCCGTGCCGGGCACAGTGGGCTGGGCGCCGAGCTTGGTCGCGATCACGACCTCGTCGGTGATCCCCCGCTCCCGCCGCCACCGGCCCAGGAAGGTCTCGCTCTCGTGCCCCTCGAACCCCTCCACCCAGAACTGGTAGCAGTCGGCGGTGTCCACGAAGGTGCCCCCGGCCTCGACGAAGCGGTCGAGCAGGGCGGCGGAGGTGGCCTCGTCGGTCTGGCTGCCGAACTTCATCGCGCCCAGGCAGAGGGCGCTGACACTGCGGTCCCCGATGGTGGTGTGGCGCATCAGATGGTCTCCTCGACCGGCTCGTGGGTGCGCTCGGCGAGCACGCCGAGGTAGTAGTCGATCTTGTGCTGGATGACGGCCTGGCGGTCGCGAAGCTCGGCGATGCGCTCGTCCAGCCGGCGCTGGTGGCCCTGGAGCACCTCGACGCGGTCGGGGACCGTGTGGTCCCCGGCGCGGACCAGCTCGGCGAAGTCGCGCAGGCGGGCGATGGGCATGTCGGTGTCGCGCAGGCAGCGGACCAGGTGGAGGAGTTCCACGTCGTCGGTCCTGTAGCGGCGGTGTCCGCTGGGTGAGCGCTCCACGCGGCGGAGCAGTCCCGCCTTCTCGTAGTAGCGCAGCGTGTCCAGGGTCAGCGCGAACCTCTCGGCGACCTCGCCCGGCGTGTAGTAGTCCCTCATGTCGAGAAGCATGGGACCTGGAGTGCGCTCCAGGTCAAGGGGTTCTGGTGAATTGCCCGAAAGTTCCTCGCACGAGGGCCTTCCCCCGGGCCGGGGCGCTCAGCCGCGGCCGCCCCGGATCGCACCGACGACCGCGTCCGTGAGGTCGTCGATGATCTCCCGCTCGCTGACCTCGGGGTGCTCCAGCCACCACTCCCCCGCGGCCTGCACCATGCCGACCACGGCGTGCGCCACGATCTGGGACCGCAGGCGGCTGCCGACCCGCGCTTCCGCGAGGAGCTGCTCGGCGAGCTCCTCGCCGAGCCGGCGCACCATCATGCCCAGGTCACCGCGCATGCGGGAGTCCTCGGACGTGGCCCGGTCCATGAGGAACCGGTAGAGGTTGAGGTTCTGGGAGATCATCGACAGGTACGCGCCGACGGTGGCCCGCGCCCTCACCTCGAACCGGGTGTGCTGGTGCAGCTCCTCGCGGATGCGCTCGATGAGCGGGTCCACGTGGCGCCGGGCGAGGGCGCGGTACAGCCCGCCCTTGTCACCGAAGTGGCGGTAGAGGATCGGCTTGCTGATCCCGGCCTCGGCGGCGATGGCCAGCATCGACGCGTCCGGCCCGTCGCGCTGGATCACCCGGTCGGCGGCGTCCAGGATCGCCCGCCGCCGCTCGGGGTCGCGTCCCCGGCCCCCGCGCCCCCCGCGTGCCGGGGGGATTCCGGGAGCGGGGGCTCCGGGGGCGTCGGTGCTGTCGGTCGGCGCGGTCGGGCGCGGGTGTTCGAGGGCCACAAGGGTTCACGGTAGCGGTTCTGCGAGGTGGGAGGGCGAATCGGCCGATCCCCGGGTCAGGCCCGGAGCGCGATCCAGGTGGCGGCGGCGCGGGCCAGCGTCCTTCCGGTCCCGTCGAGGAGCGCGCTGGTGGTGTGGATCTTGCGCCCGTCGACCGATGCCAGGTGGCCCGTCACCACGTAGGTGCTCCCGATCCGCGGGGCCTCGTCGATCCGCACGGTGAACCGGCCGAGCACGGCGGGACGGCCGACCACGTCGCTGGACCAGCCGCCGGGACAGTCCAGCGCGGCCCACACCTGGACCGGGTCAGCGGCGCCGGACCCGTCGTCCAGCCCGGGGTGCGGGGTCCAGGTGCAGGCGACGGTGTTCCCGGCGCCGCCGGGGCCGGTGCCGGGGCGCACGGAACCGGCGAACAGGCGCAGGCCGTCGCCCTCGGCGCGCTCCGGGCCGCAGCTGTAGCAGCGCGGGAAGGGGTGCCCGGCGAGCCCGGCGTAGCGGCTCTCGGCCTCCGCGGCCTCGGCGATGCCGACCGGGCCTCCCGGCACAGCGGGGGTTCCGGGCCCGCCGGGGAGGTCGGCGACCGCGGCCTCGGCGACCAGGTGGCCCGGCTGCCCCTCGCCGACCGCCGGGTCGGTGAGGCGGAGGCCGGCGGCGGGGTCGCCCTCCACCGCCAGGGGGTGGTCCAGGGGCGGCGGGGTGCGCAGGGTGACCTGGACGGCGGACCCGCCGACGCCGGTGAGCCGTGCGGCGAGCAGGCCCGCGGTGTAGCCGCCGTTGCCCGACCCGTCCGGCCCGTTGAAGGCGGCGGGGACGGTGATGGTGGGGGCGCCTTCGCCCGTGGTGGCGTTCATGGCGCCAGCGTAGACGTCGGATGAATCGGACCGCCAGGGCGCCTGCGGCCGGCGGGCCGCCCCGGCGCGCACACGGGCGGGGCACGGCGTCTGCAGGCGCGGGCGGACGAGGCCGTCGAACTCGGCGCGCACGGGCGGGGCAGGGTCCGCCGGTGATCCGGAGGCCCTCGACGGGATCCCGGCGCGCACGCGGACGGTGGTCGGCGCCCGCGGCCGACCGGACCGACGCGGACGGGGCGCACGCGCACGGAACGGCACGGGGCGACGGGACGACACGGCGCGGGGCGGGGTGCTCCCCCGGCCCGCGCCCACGCGTCAGTCCCCGCTCCCGGTCACCGACACCCCCGCGCCCGGGGACAGCGCCACCACGTCCACGTCACCGTTCTTGATGGCCTCGTACAGGACCGCGCCCTCCGGGCCGAGCAGGTCCACGAGTGCCTGCATCGCCTCGGCCTCGGCGTCCGCCAGCTCCTCCCGGGCCTCCGCGGTCCGGATCTGCTCCGCGACCTGGTGTGCCTCGGTCATGGCCTCCCGGACGGTCTCCGGCGGCACGGGCCGCTGGAGCGTGAGCTGCGGGGCGCCCAGGTCGTCGCCGTCCTCCGTGGTGTAGGTGGGGCTGATGAAGAACGCCCCGCCGCCCATCTCGGTCACGTACTCGACCAGCAGCTCCCCGACGCGGGCCTCCCACTCCCGCTTCGCGTCGTCGTCGGAGTACAGGGCCTGCCACTCGAATTCCGCGCTGGCGTCGTCCAGGGCACGGCGCAGCGGCTGCCCCACGTAGTCGCGGATCATCTCGTTCCAGCCCTCGTCCTCGTGGGCCTCGTACTTGGTCCCGACCAGCTCGTGCATCTGCTGGAACACCTCGCAGTCGGGGTTGAGCTGGAACGTGACGACACCGGTGGAGGTCATCTCCAGGTTGTCGGCGGTGACGACCGTCTCCGAGGACATCTCCGCCTCGTCGCCGCCGGAGAAGGTGAACGTGCGCTGGCCGCCGGGGTACACGTACACCTGGTCGCCCGGGCCGTAGTACTCCCGGTTCCCGGATTCGACGCACTGGTCGAAGCCGGTGGAGGAGAAGAGGCCGGCGTTGTACTCCAGCCCCATCTCGTCGGGGTCCACGCTGACGGAGCAGGCGGTCAGTCCGAGCGCGAGAGCGGCGGTCGCGAGGGCGGCGGTGGTGGTGCGGCTGGGGGTCATCGGAGTTCCTTGGGGGTGTCGTGGGAGTCGATGAGGTGGACCGCTCCGCCGCCGGCCGGGGGGTGCCGGTCCGGTCGGCGGTCTCGTCGTGACGGCGGGCGGGGGCCCCGCGGGGCCTGGAAGGGCCCGCGGACGGGCCGGGCCCCGGTGTCCGCCGGGCGGGCCCCGCGCCCTGCGGCGCGGAGGGTGTCGTACTGCTCCCCGGTGTGTCGTCGGGTGGGGTGCCCGTGCCCGTCGGAGGGGCCCCGGGTCGTCGGGAACGCGCCGGGTGGCCGCGTTCCGGTTCTGCCGGGCCCTCTACGATCCGCCGCGGTGGCCGCGGGTTCGTCGGAACGGGGGCGGCGGGGCGCCGTGGCCGGTTCCGGCCACGGCGGCGCCGGTCGAACGGCGCGGAGGAAGCGGGGCGCGAACGGGGCGGCCCCTGTCCGGGGGGCGGGCCCGCGCGCAGCGCGACGGGGGACGGCGGGAGGGGGCACGGACGGCCGGCGCGTCGGCGCACCCGCCCGCCCCGGCCGTGGGGGGGGGCCCCCCGCGGGGGGGGGGGGGGCGCCCGGCCGGGGGGGGGGGGGGGGGGGGGCGGGGGGGGGGGGGTGGGCGCGCCCGCCGACGTCCACCCCCCCCCGGCG
>NZ_JBIWMK010000003.1:606220-797069 GCF_044766605.1 Nocardiopsis sp. NPDC101807
GGGCGGCCCGGCGCGCCGCGCCCGGGGGGCGGGGGGGGGGGGCCACGGCCGGCGGGCGCGTCGGCGCACCCGCCCGCCCGGGCGGGGGGGCCGCCCCCGCCGCCGCGGGCCCGCCCGCGCCCGGCGGGCGATTGTGCCTGGAAGATCCTGCTGTTACCGTTGGTAACACGCATTGACCGTCCCTCCCCCGGAGGGTCCGACAAAGGATGTAAGCGCATGAGTGAGGCCACCGCGCCCGCCTTCAGCCTGGAACCGAGCGAGGACGTCCGCGACGTCCGGGACTGGGCCCACGGGTTCGCCGCCGACGTCATCCGCCCCGCCGCGGCCGAGTGGGACGAACGCGAGGAGACCCCCTGGCCGATCATCCAGGAGGCGGCCAAGATCGGCCTCTACTCCCTCGACTTCTTCGCCAACCAGTGGCTGGAGCCGAGCGGGCTCGGCATCCCCGTCGCCTTCGAGGAGCTCTACTGGGGCGACCCCGGCATCGCCCTGTCCATCACCGGCACGGGGCTGGCCGCCGTCTCCGTCGCCTCCAACGGCACCCAGGAGCAGCTCTTCGAGTGGGTCCCGCAGATGTTCGGCAGCGCCGAGGACGTCAAGCTCGGCGCGTTCTGCTCGTCGGAGCCCGACGCCGGGTCCGACGTCTCGGCGATCAGGACCCGCGCCGTCTACGACCAGGCCAAGGACGAGTGGGTCCTGAACGGCGTCAAGACGTGGGCGACCAACGGCGGCATCGCCGACGTCCACGTCGTCGTCGCCTCGGTCGAGCCGGAGTTCGGCTCCCGCGGCCAAGCCTCGTTCATCGTGCCCCCGAACACCCCGGGCCTGTCCCAGGGCCAGAAGTTCAAGAAGCACGGCATCCGCGCCTCCCACACCGCCGAGGTCGTCCTGGAGGACGTCCGGGTCCCCGGTTCGTGCCTGTTGGGCGGCAAGGACAAGCTCGACGAGCGCCTCGCCCGCGCCCGCGAGGGCCGCAGCTCCAAGGGCCAGGCCGCCATGAAGACCTTCGAGGCCTCCCGCCCGAGCGTCGGGGTCATGGCGGTGGGCACCGCGCGCGCCGCCTACGAGTACGCGCGCGACTACGCCGCCCAGCGCGAGCAGTTCGGCCGCCCCATCGGCGAGAACCAGGGCGTGGCCTTCCTCCTCGCGGACATGGCCACCCGCATCGACGCAGCCCGCCTGCTGGTGTGGCGCGCCGCCTGGATGGCCCGCAACGGCAAGGACTTCACGAACGCGGAGGGCTCCATGAGCAAGCTCTACGCCTCGGAGACCGCCACCTTCGTCACCCAGAACGCCCTGCGCATCCTCGGTGGCAACGGGTACACGCGTGACTACCCCGTGGAGCGATGGCACCGCGACGCGTCCATCTTCACGATCTTCGAGGGGGCCAGCGAGATCCAGAGGCTCATCATCGGCCGCGCCGTCACCGGCCTGCCGGTCCGGTGACGTCCATGCGGGTCTGAACGCTGGTCGTGCCGGTGCGCCCCGGGTCCCGGGCGGGCCTCGTGCGGGGGGAGCGGGAGGGTGACCGGGTCCCGCCCCGAGGGGCCGCTGTTCCCCGCACGGGTGCCGCCGGTCCTGTTCCCGGCGACACCCGGCCGACCGGCGGATCCGCGCCGGCCGGCGGTCCCCGCGTGACCGGGTGCGCCGGGGCCGGGGGCCGCGGACGGAGCACCCGGGACCACGGTGGGGGTCTCCGGTCCTGACGGCGCGCCCGCGCCGGGAGCCCCGACCCCGCGCGACCACGGGAACCGCACCCCGTCTCCGGGTCGGACGGGGGCGGTTCTCGGCGTGCGCGTGACGTCACCGGCCGCGTACCGCGTTCACCCGCACGGCCCGCTCGGGGGCGGGCGCCGCGAGGTGATCCGTCCCCGGTTCCGGGTGTCGCGCGCGACGGCGCCCGGCTCGCGCTCCCGCGCTTCCACGCGCTCGTCGCCGCCGCTCCGGGAGGACCCGTGCCACTCCGCGGCCGCGTCAGGGCACCTCACGCGGCAGCGCGGGAAGCCTCCACCTCCCCGGCCGGACCGTACGCCGGCGTCTGGCGGGTGAGCCCCCACGTCAGCAGCACACGCCCCACGGTGCGCACACGGGCGGGGACCCGGGTCTCCAGGAACCGGCCCGCCGCGAAGTAGGCCACGGTGACGCCGCCGGACACGATCGGGGTCACCACCTCGGCCAGCGACCCCTCGGGGATGACGATCCCCCGTGAGCTGGCGTAGTGGACGGCAGCGGCGACGATGACGCCGACGATGACGGGGATCAGGGTGCGGATGTTCGCGGGCAGGTTCATGGGCTCCCTCTCAGGGGTGTCGCAGGGAACGGGGCGGCGCACCACGCGAAGCGGTTCCCCCTCGGCGGAGCACCGGCACACGCACCGCCCGAAGGCGGTACCACTACCGGTACAGGCGGTTCGGGCAAACGACAAGGAGCTGGTACGCCCGGTACCGGCCCCCGAGGTGCGGTCGCTCCCGTCGCGAGGACCTCCGCGGCGGCCGACACGGCGGACGGCCGGCGTTCCCGGGCGGGCGCACCCGCGTCCGGCGTCCCCCGGCGCGGACGGTCACCCCGGCGGAGGGGCCGGGGAGGGCGCCGTCCCTCCCCCCGACGCCGACGGGGCCGCACGAACCGCCAGCAGGGGTCCGCCGTCCCCGGCGCGGCCGCCTCCGCGGACCCCTGGAAGGTCCGTCCGCGGGATCGCGGGGCCGTCCCCGCCACGGGCGCGCCGAGGGGTCGGGGCCCCCGGCCCCGACCCCTCTCCGCCCGTCCTCCTCCGGCGCCTCAGGCGCGGTCCTCCGCGCTGTGCTTCTCCAGGAACGTGTAGACGTCGTGCTCGTCCACTCCGGGGAAGGTGCCCGAGGGCAGGGCCGACAGCACGTGGGAGTGGGCGCGGGCCGACGGCCACACGTTGCCCTCCCAGCGGGCGGCCAGGTCGGCGGGCGGGTGCACGCAGCACTCCCCGGTGGGGCAGTTGGACTGGGTCCGGTTGGTGGTCTCCCGTCCGCGGAACCAGCGCGACTCCTTGTAGGGCACGCCGAGGGTGATGGCGTAGTTGCGCTCCCGGCTCGGGTCCACGTGCGCCACGCACCAGTGGGTGCCGTTGGGCTTGTCCGTGTACTGGTAGTAGATCGAGTAGCGGTCCGGGGAGGCGAACACCTGGCGCCCCGACCACTGGCGGCACATGCGCTGGCCCTCGATGGCGCCGGTCTCGTCGGTGGGGAAGACCAGGCCGTCGTTCTCGTAGGCCTTGTAGATGATGCCGGTCTCGTCGTTGCGGATGAAGTGGCAGACCAGGTCCAGGTGGCGGTGGGCCAGGTTGGTGAACCGGTGGGCCGCCATCTCGTAGGAGACCGAGTAGACGTCGCGCAGGTCCTCCACCGAGAGGTCGCGGGCGTGCTTGGCCTCCTGGAGGTAGGTGACGGCGGTGCTCTCGGGGATGAGGACGGCCGCCGCGAAGTAGTTGGCCTCGACCCGCTGGCGCAGGAAGTCGCCGAAGTCCCGGGGCTGGCCGTGGCCGAGCACCACGTGGCCGAGGGTCTGGAGGAGGATCGTGCGCGGGCTGTGCATGCCCAGCGTGGTCTCGCGCTTGAGGTAGATCCGCCGGTTGACGTGGTCGGTGAGGGAGCGCACCGAGCGGGGCAGGTCCTGCACGTACCTGAGGCTGAACCCGTGGTGCGTCGCGATCGCGAGTATCTGCCCCTGGGAGAGGGCGCCCGCGGTGTAGTTGACGGCGTCCAGGGTCTCGGTGGCCGCCTTCTCGATCTGCTCGAAGTAGTTGCCGCGCTCGCGCATCTGCCGGCGCAGGTCGGCGTTGGCCCGCCTGGCCTCCTCGGGGCTGGCCGTGGGCTTGGCGTGGCGCCGCTTGAGCTCCTCGTAGAGGCCGACGATGTGTTCGAGCACGTCGTTGGGGACCCTCTTGCCGACCTTGAGGTGGGGGAGGTTGAGCTCCTGGTAGAGGGAGTCGCGCTGGGCCTCCTCCACGGAGATCTCCAGTTGCGCGCGCCGGCTCGGGGGCTGCTTGGAGAGGAGTTCCTCGACGGAGACGCCGAGGGCGGAGGCCAGGGAGGTGAGGAGGGAGAGCTTGGGCTCGCGCTTGCCGTTCTCCAGCAGGGAGAGCTGGGAGGGGGCCCTGCCGACGCGTTCTCCCAGGTCGGAGAGGGTCATACCTCGCGCGCGCCGCAGATGACGGAGCCGCTGCCCAAAGGTGACGAGATCTAGGTCACCTGTCAAAGACGGTATTTCTTCAGCACCAAAGTACGCCATGGGTTCATCTTACGGAAAGAATCGATGATCTTCACACGATTTCAAGTGGAAAAGCTCTGGAACTTCACCAAGAATCATAGTTACCGGCGGGGAACATACGCCCAGGGCTCAGCCCCCTGGCCCTGAGCAGGAACCCCCTCGACCGGTGCGAACACCTTGGGGACTACACGTAAGGCGGGAACGAACATGGGCACCAGCGCTCGACGTCAGGAAGCCAGCGCCGAACTCCAGCGCGACTGGGAGACCAACTCCCGGTGGGCCGGTATCGAGCGCACCTACTCCGCCGACGACGTGGTCAGGCTCCGCGGTTCGGTCACCGAGGAGCACACCCTGGCCCGCCGGGGCGCCGAGCGCCTCTGGGACCTGCTCCACACCGAGGACTACGTCAACAGTCTCGGCGCCCTCACCGGCAACCAGGCGGTCCAGCAGGTCCGCGCCGGCCTGAAGGCCATCTACCTCTCCGGGTGGCAGGTCGCCGCCGACGCGAACCTCTCCGGCAGCACCTACCCGGACCAGAGCCTCTACCCCGCCAACTCGGTCCCGGCCGTGGTCCGCCGCATCAACAACGCCCTGCTGCGCGCCGACCAGATCACCTGGGCCGAGGGCGACGACACCGCTCCCGAGTGGCTCGCCCCGATCGTGGCCGACGCCGAGGCCGGCTTCGGCGGCGTCCTCAACGCCTACGAGCTGATGAAGGGCATGATCGCCTCCGGCGCGGCCGGCGTGCACTGGGAGGACCAGCTGGCCTCCGAGAAGAAGTGCGGCCACCTGGGCGGCAAGGTCCTCATCCCGACCGGCCAGCACGTCAAGACCCTGAACGCCGCCCGCCTGGCCGCGGACGTCGCCGGTGTCCCCTCCCTCGTCATCGCGCGGACCGACGCCCAGGCCGCGACCCTGATCACGAGCGACATCGACGAGCGCGACCGGCCCTTCGTGACCGGCGAGCGCACCGCCGAGGGCTTCTACCGCTTCCGCAACGGCGTGGACGCCTGCGTCGCCCGCGGCCTGGCCTACGCCCCGCACTCCGACCTGCTCTGGATGGAGACCGCGACCCCCGACCTGGAGGTCGCCCGCGACTTCGCCGAGCGCATCAAGGCGGAGTACCCGGACCAGATGCTGGCCTACAACTGCTCGCCGTCCTTCAACTGGAAGCGGCACCTGGACGACGCGACCATCGCGAAGTTCCAGCGCGAGCTGGGCCACATGGGCTACAAGTTCCAGTTCATCACCCTGGCGGGCTTCCACTCGCTCAACCACTCGATGTTCAACCTGGCCAAGGGCTACGCCCGGAACGGGATGACGTCGTACGTCGAGCTCCAGGAGGCCGAGTTCGCGTCCGAGGCCGACGGCTACACCGCCACCCGCCACCAGCGCGAGGTCGGCACCGGCTACTTCGACGCGATCAGCACGACCATCTCCCCCGAGGCCAGCACCACGGCTCTCACCGGCTCCACCGAAGAAGACCAGTTCTCAGCGGCTCACTGACCTGGTCTTCGTTCCCAGGGGTCCGTCCCTCCCCGCTTTCGTGGCTGGGGCGGGGCGGGACGGACCCCGCCCCCTGGCCGTCGGCCGTACGCGCTCCGTGTCACACGCGTACGGCCGGCGGCCTGTCCGTGTCCGGTTCCGGGCGTCCTCCGACGGGCGTTCGGGCCCGCGTCGCTTTGGCCGCCCGGCGTACCGGGACCTAGGCTGGCGACCGCGCGGGGTCGGCGCCCGCCGGCCCGCCACGAGACCAGGAGGCACCCGTGAAACTCCTCGACCCGCTCCTCGCGACCCTTCCCGTCCTGCGCCGCGTCCTCGCCGTGGGCGCCCTGTCGGCGTTCGTGGTCCTGGGCACCGCCGCCTGCGACGACGTCCTGCCGGACGTGGACACGGAACAGCAGGACGACGGCGACCAGGACGACGACGGTGACGACGGCAATGACGACGGCGGCGACGACGGTGACGGCGACGACCAGGACGACCAGGACGACCAGGACGATGACGGTGACGACGGCGGCGACGACCAGGACGACCAGGACGACGACGGCGAGAACTGACGCCGGGGAGCCCCGTCGCTGAACCCCCCGGTCACGCGTCCGGCGCACAGCGCGTAGATTGCGACGCGTGACCGACAAGATCCGAGCACCGCACACCGCCGAGGACGCGGGGACGCCGTCCTCCCCCACAGCGCCGCCGGAGCGGGGCCTGCTGCGATGGGAGGTCGTGTGCGTCCTCGCGCTCTCCCTGGGCGCGTCCGCGGTCTCGGCGATCATCTCCTTCGCGGGCGTGCTCACGGCGCCTGGGGGCCTGGCCGAGCAGACCGCGAGCCTGGTGAACCCGCGCGCCGACGCCCGCCCCTGGCTGGACCTGTCCCGCCAGCTGTACGCGCTGGTCTTCTCGCTGGCCCCGGTGCTGCTGGTGGCCTACCTCATGCGCCGCTCGGGGGAGTCCTCCCGCACGATCGGCTTCGACGTGCGCAGGCCGGGCTTCGACCTGGGCACCGGCGCCGCCCTGGCCGCGCTGATCGGCGCGGGGGGCCTGGCCGTGTACGTCGTCTCCTGGAACCTGGGGCTGACCCTGACGATCGTGCCCAGCACCCTGGAGGGCAACTGGTGGGACGTGCCCGTCCTCGTCCTCCAGGCCGCCAAGAACGGCGTCCTGGAGGAGGTCATCGTCGTCGGGTACCTGCTGCACCGGCTGGGCCAGCTCGGCTGGGCGCCGTGGAAGGCGGTGCTCGCCAGTTCGGTGCTGCGCGCCTTCTACCACCTCTACCAGGGGGTGGGCATGTTCTTCGGCAACCTGGTGATGGGGCTGGTCTTCGGCTGGTTCTACCTGCGCTACGGGCGGGTCATGCCGCTGGTGGTCGCGCACACCGTCATCGACATCGTGGCCTTCGTCGGCTCCGTGTACCTCATCGGCCGGATCGACTGGCTTCCCTTCTGAGCGCGCGGTCCCGGATGGCGTCCTCCAGGTGGCGTGGTCTGCCCAGCAGCAGGCCCACGCCCAGGTTGACCGCGACCAGGGCCACCACCAGGAGCAGCGGGGCGTGCCAGCCCCCGCTCGCCTCGTGCAGCAGGCCGAACAGGAAGGGGCCCGCGCCGCCCATCAGGTAGCCCAGGCTCTGGCTGGAGGCCGACAGGGCGGCGGTCCCCGCGCCAGTGCGGGTGCGCAGCGCGAAGGAGGTCAGGGCGAAGACGAAGCTGCCCATGCCGATGCCGACGAGGGTGGTCCACGCCCACACCCCCGAGAGCGGGGAGAACCACAGCCCGGCCAGGCCCGCGAGGTAGGCGGCGGCGAACACGACCACGAACGGCCGCTGGTCGCGGAGCCGGGTCAGCAGGGTGGGCAGCACCAGGGACATCGGGATGCCGAGGACGGTCAGGTAGGACAGGGCCAGCCCCGCCGTCTGGGGGGACATGCCCTGGTCGCGCAGCATCTGCGCGTACCAGCCGAACATGATGTAGGCCACCGAGGACTGCGTGCCGAAGTACAGCATGGCCTGCCAGCCGATGCCGGTTCCCAGCACCTGGCGGAAGCCCAGCGCCTGGGAGGGATCTGCGGGGGCGGGCTCGTGGCGCAGCACCAGCAGCCAGGGCACGGCGGCGGCGACGCCGAAGAGGGCGTAGGCGCCCAGGGCGATCCGCCACTCCCCCGTGGACTGCTCCAGGGGGACGGTGGAGGCGGCCGCGATGGTGGTGCCCAGGGCCAGGGCGGTGGTGTACACCGTGGTCATCAGGCCGACGCGCTCGGGGAAGTGCTGCTTGACCAGGGCGGGGAGGATGACGTTGCCGACCGCGCCGCCGGAGAGCGCCACGGCGCTCAGGGCGAGGAACATCCAGGGCTCGGGCGCCAGCGCGCGGGTGGCGAGGCCGACGGTGACGGCGGTCAGCGCGTAGACCAGCAGGTGGTGCTCCCCCAGTCGGCGGGCCAGGGTCGGGGTGAGGCCGCCGAAGAGGGCGAAGCACAGGACGGGGAGCGTGGTGAGCAGGCCGGCGCCGACCGCGGTCATCCCGAGTCCGGCGGTGACCTCGCCGAGCACGGGACCGACACTGGTGATCGCCGTGCGCAGGTTGAGCGCGGCGAGGGCGATGCCGGCCGCGAGGAGCAGGAGGACGGCCCGCGGCGGTCGGGCGGGGGTCGTGCCTGCGGGGGCGGTCGTGTCTGCGGGGGGACCGCTCGTCAGGGGCGTGTGGGGCGCTGATCCGGCGCTCATGGAAGGCGACTCGCAGATTCGTAGGATGACCGGATGTACTTCATGAGGATAACGCATTGCCGTTCGAGGCCAATTCCCGACGGTAACTGGTCTAAGCTCCGGCCTTAACCGTTCCGTACCTGTGCGCTGGCCCTGTCATCCGGCGACCCGCCCCTAGGAGGTAAACGCGTGCCCCTCGCCTCGACACGCCGGACCGGTCTCGTAGACCAGGTCATCAGTCAGTTACGAGCGCAGATCGACTCGGGTGAATGGGGCGTCGGCGACCGCATCCCCACCGAGTCGGAGCTCTCCGACCAGCTCGAGGTGGGCCGCAACACCGTGCGTGAGGCCGTCCGCGCCCTCGCCCACGCGGGCCTGCTGGAGATCCGCCAGGGCGCGGGCACCTTCGTCCGCGCCTCCAGCGAGCTCGGCGGCGCGCTCCGGCGCCGCCTGGAGCGCTCCCGCCTGCGGGAGAACCTGGAGGTGCGCCGCGCGCTGGAGGTGGAGGCCGCCAGACTGGCGGCGCTGCGCCACAGCGACGAGGACATGGCCGACATCGACCGGGCGATGGCCCTGCGCGAGGCCGCCTGGCGCGACCGCGACATGAGCGCGTTCGTCGAGGCCGACTTCACGTTCCACCGCTCGGTCGTCAACGCCACCCACAACACCCTGCTCATCGACCTGTACGACGACATCGCCCAGGTCGTGTACGCCAGCATCGCGCACACGGCGTACGAGCAGAACGACGGCGCCACCGACCAGCCCTCGTCCGAGACCGACGGCGTGGACCACTCGAAGCTGACCGAGGCCATCCGCTCCGCGGACCCGGCGGCTGCCGCCCGGGAGGCCACCTGCTACATCGACGAGCTGCTGTCCCTCACCGAGGACTGACGTCCGCGAACGCGCCCCGCGCGTCCCCGGTGCCACCGCGCGTGGCGGGCGCCCGGCCCCGTCCCCTCCGGGCGGGTCCGGGCGTTCGCGCGGCCGGGACGGGGCGACGGCGGGCGCGGGTTCGAGGGCGCCGGTTTGGCGCTCGCGCGCGACCGGGGCTCAGTCGCCCCGGTAGGCCTCGCCCACGGCCGGGCGCGGCCCCACACGGGGGCGCCCCGCCGCCGGGTGGCCCTCGGCCGTGAGCGCCGCGGTGTCGCGGCGCACCGCGCCCAGGGCACGGGAGCGCCCCGTGGCGGGCCGGCCCCCGCCCCCGGCTGCCCCCTCCCAGCCCGAGACCCGCGACGGGTCCAGGCCGAGCAGGTCCAGGGTGCTCTCTCCCGCGTACACGGCGTCGATGATCTCCTGCTCCCGGGAGAGGCTGCTCATGGTCTCGGCGATGATGGCGCTCACCTGCCCCCGGGGCAGGCAGACCACGCCGTCGTCGTCGGCGACGATCCAGTCGCCGCGGCGCACCGGCAGGGGCGCCGGGCCGCTCGCGGTCATGCTGATCTCCCGGCCGACGGAGCCGCCCGCCTCGTGGCCCGCCTCGCGGACGGCGACCCCGGCCCCGAACACGGGGAGCTCGCAGCGCGCGATGGCGGCGATGTCGCGGACGCACCCGTCCAGGACGATGCCGCTCACGCCGCGGGTCCGGGCGGCCACGGCGAGGATCTCGTCGACGTAGCCGTACTCGGCCTCCCCCGCCACGTCCACGACAAGGGCGGCCCCGGGCGGCGCCTGGGCCACCGCCACGTGGAGGGCGAGGTTGTCCCCCGGCGTACAGCGCACGGGAAAGGCGGTCGCGGCGAACGCTGCCCCCGGCCAGACCGAGAACAGGTGCGTGCCGAAGGGCCGGCCGCCGCAGCGGGCCAGTGCCACCGTTCCCACAGCCGTCAACGTCTTCGCAAGCGCCACGTCAGCCTCCCACTACACCCGCGCCCGGTGCGGCCGGCTCGGACCGACCCCCTCCATACTCACGGGTAACTTAAGCGTGACGCAAGGCATGCGCGGCGGAAACACGTAAAAATGCTACCGATGGTTACAGATGAGCCCGAAGCGCACGCGGCCTCCCACCCTGCGTCACGCACGGGGCCGGCCCCGACCGGGCCCGTGCCTGGTCGGGGCCGGTCGGCCCGGACGGCCCCGGTCAGCCGGGGATCCACTCCACCGGCCGCTCCCCGCCCCTGCGCTCCTTGCGCACGGACAGGTGGTCCCAGGTCTCCACGTAGCCCACGCCCGGCGCGGACCGCACCGACTCCAGCGCCTCCACCAGCTGGCAGCGGTCCGGGGCGGTGAGGGTGCCGATGACGTCGTAGCGGCCGAAGCCGCTGGCCATGAAGGAGACGCGGGGCATGCTCGCCAGGGCGGAGCCCAGCGCGTCGGCGTCGCCCCGGCAGCGCAGGCCGAAGCCCAGCTGCTCGTTGGCCCCCACCGCCGACGGCTCCACCAGCGCGGTCACGTGCACCACACCGGAGTTCAGGAGCCGCACGACCCGCGAGCGGGCCGCCGCCTGCGACAGGCCCACCTGTCGGGCCAGGTCCGCGTACGAGGCCCGGCCGTCCTTCAGCAACTGCCGAACCAGACGCCAGTCCAGGGCGTCCAACTCGATGTCGCGCAGTTCCCGCACACTGCTGTGGGCGTCCTTGAAGACGGCGTTGGCGCGGAAGACCTCCGCGCCCTCCACCCCCGGCAGCGAGCGGAGGTCGGTGAGCTCCTTGGCGAGGGCCCCGTCGTCGGCCACCCGCACCTGCGCGACGGCCGGGAACCTCCCGGCCGACTGCGCCGCGAAGGTCACCGCCTCGCGCTCGCCCAGCGCCTCCAGCAGCGGCCCCACGGGACCGCTGACCCGGAACGACACATGACCGAGGACCTCCATGCCCACGACTCCGGCGTGCAGCACCCCCACGATCCGGATCGCCCCCGACTGGACCAGCTGGCGCACTCTGGCGCGAACCGCCGTCCGGGACAGGCCGACTCCGTCGGCCAGCGCCTGGAACGTCGCTCTGCCGTCCCCCTGCAACGCGCGCATAAGCGCGGCGTCAACCGCATCAAGCACGATGGTGCCTTTCGTTCCCATGACGCCGCCCTTCCCCCGGACGACGCCCCCTCCTGCGGCCAGATCATCGCAGCTGCGGAGCCCGTTCACTACTGATCGCGAAAGAAATCGGTTGATTCACCCCTTTGATCGGCCCGAAAGCGTCATCCAATCCCCCAAGCACAGCGTCGAGACCACATAACAGACTTGTATAGAACATCCCTCTTGAGTGAGTAGTCGTGCGCACAACTCTCACAAAGCGCCACACTGAACGTGCGGACCCTCGCACACCGCTCCGGCAGGGCACACGTGCCCCGGATCGGGAGGCGTACCGCACCGAGCGTCCGACGTGAGGGGCGCCGCCGGGGAGGGTTCCCGGCGGCGCCCGCCGGACGCGGACCCGACAGGGGCCCCGGACACGGAGCCGGGCCCCGGGGCGTGACCGTCGCGCGGCGAGGGCGACGGGGGACAACCGAACGGGGCGGACCCAGCCGTCCCGATGCTGGAGAGGAATCGTCGGTGGCAGCGGAGGACGATCAGCGGGACGAGGCGCCCGCGCGCCTGAGTACGGGGCGGGCGCTGCTGTGGACCGCGGCGTCGGTTCCCCTCCCGGGCCTGGCCCACCTGCGCATGCGGCGCAGGGTCGCGGGGGCGGTGATCCTCGGCCTGTACCTGGCCGGGATCGCGGCCCTGGCCTTCTCGGCCTGGCGCATCGGCGCACACGAGTCGGGGCCCATGGCCCTGCTCGCCGGAATGGCGGTCCAGAGCCGCTGGCTGCTGGGCGCCATGGGCCTGGTGTTCGTGGCCGCGGTCCTGTGGCTGGCGGTCGTCCTCCACTCCTGGACGATCACCAGACCCACGGGGATGCCCTGGGGGCGGCGGCTGCTCAGCGGGGCCGTGGTGCTGGTCCTGTGCCTGGCCATCGCGGCGCCCTCCGCCCTGGCCCTGCACGGCGGGTACACGGCCCACGAGACCCTGGCCGACGTGTTCAGCGGCGACGAGGACCCCGAACTACCACCCCACGACGCGGCCGACCCCTGGAACGGGGCGGAGCGGGTCAACGTCCTGCTCATCGGCGCGGACTCGGCGGACAACCGCTACGGGGTCCGCACGGACACCATGATGGTCGCCAGCATGGACCCCGAGACCGGCGACGCCGTGCTGGTGGGCCTGCCCCGCAACCTGGAGAACGTGCGGTTCCCGGAGGACAGCGCCCTCGCCGAGCGCTACCCCGAGCCGTACGGCTTCGACCTCCTCCTCAACGACGTGTACCAGACGGTGGCCGAGGAGCCGGACGAGCTGGCGCTCAACCCCGTCGTGGGGGACCCGTCCGCCGACACCCTCAAGAAGGTGATCGGCTACAACGTCGGCCTGGACATCGGCTACTACGCGATGGTCGACATGATGGGCTTCCGCGACCTGATCGACGCCATCGGCGGCGTGCAGGTCCGCATCGAGGAGCCGATCCCCTACGGCGTGCACGGAGGGGTCCTGGAGCCGGGCCTGCGCAGGCTCGACGGCCACGAGGCGCTCTGGTACGGGCGGTCCCGGGTCAACAGCGACGACTACGGGCGGATGGGCCGCCAGGGCTGCCTGATCAAGTACGTCACGGAGCAGGTCGAGCCGACCACCATCCTGACGAGCTACCGCAGGCTCGCCGGCGCCACCAAGCGGACCCTGAGCACGGACATCCCCCAGAGCAAGGTGCCCGCGTTCGTCGAACTGGCCGACCTGGTCACCGACACCGGGCGGATGAGCACGTTCCAGCTGTCCCCGCCCCAGGTCAACACGGCCAACCCCGACTGGGACGAGGTCAGGGACCTGGTCGCCGAGGCGATCGCCGCCGGGAGCGGGGAGAGCGACGACATGCCCGACGAGGCCTCCCCCTCCGCCTCGCCCGAGGAGGGCGGCGAGGGTACGGAGGAGGCCGCCGGGGAGGGCGACGGCCGCACCGAGTGGCAGGAGTACACCGGTCTGGACGAGGAGGAGCCCGCCGACCCGGGCCGCCAGGTGGGCTCGCAGGCCACCGACCTGAACACGATCTGCCCCTGATCCGACCAGGAGCGCGACGGCGCCCGGGAGCCCTGCGGGTTCCCGGGCGCCGTCGCGTCCCTGGGGCCCTGCGGCGACCGGGCCCGCCGACCGCGCACCGGCCCACCCCGCCGGGAGCTCGGAAGACGTCCCCGCTGCCCCGCCGCGGTCCCGCTCAACCGTGACTGACCGGAGTCGGTCAGCTGCACCGGGGAGCGTTGCCGCCCCGCCCGGGCCGTGTGACTCTGACGCGGTGACCACCGCGCAGCTCTGGACCCTCGTCGCGCTGGGCGCCTTCCACGGCCTCCACCCGGGCATGGGCTGGCTGCTGGCCGTGTCCCGCGGCCTCCAGGAGGGGGGCCGCTCCGAGGTGCTCCGCTCCCTCCCCGCGGTCGCGGCCGGGCACGCGGGGAGCGTCGCCGTCGCCGCGGTCGCCGTCACCGTCACCGGCTCGGTGACCGCCTCGGTGCTGTTCCCCGTGGTGGGCGGGTCCGTGGTCGTCCTCGCGGGGCTGCTGATGCTGCTGTCGCGCCGGCACTTCCACTGGCGGGAGGTGCGCCTCCCCCTGTGGCAGGTCGCCGCCTGGTCGTTCCTGATGTCGTCCGCGCACGGGGCGGGACTCATGCTCATGCCGGTCCTGGCCGGCCGCCTCTCGCACGCGGAGGGGGGCGGCCACGCGGGGCACGGGGGGACGGCGCCGGACACGGCCGCGCAGGCGGCCCCGGCGGAAGCCGCGCCCGGTGCGCCCGACGGGGGGTGGTCCCTGTGGGACGCGACCCTGACCGGGCTGGCCGCGACGGGGGTGCACACGGCGGCGATGCTGTTCGCCTCGGGGGTCGCGGCCCTGATCGCCTACGACTTCCTGGGGGTGCACGCCCTGCGCTGGAAGGGGGTGACCATGGACCGGATCTGGGCGCTGACCCTGGTCCTGGGCGGCCTGTTCGTCCTCTGGTCGATCCGGTGACCCGCCGCGCGCCGCGACGGTAGGACGGAAACCGATGTGGGCAATATGTCCCTAGTGCCTGAAATCTGATGGAATATTCGGAGACTGACCACTCTCGACCGCGCGTCGGCGGCATCCGCACGCCGCCGGGCACGAACACGGAGGGGCGGAGGGGCATGACACACAGAAGCGCGCGGCCCGGGCGCCGCTGGCACGGGCTCCTGGCCGCCGTGGCGATCCTGGCCGTCCTCGCCCTCGTGGCGGTCGTGGGCGCCCGCTGGCTGGCCCGCAACACCGACGTCTTCCCCGTGTCGACCCCGTGGGGCCCGGAGTGCTCGGTGTGGACCGGCGAGGAGCAGGTGCGCCTGGACCGGGACCAGGCCCGGCGGGCGACCACGGCCGCCGCCGTCTCCGCCCAGGGCGACTCGGCCCCCGTCGAGGCCCCCGACACCGACGACATCCCGGACGCCGTCATGACGGTCCTGGAGGAGGGCCCGGAGGAGGACGCGGGACCCTCGCTGACCTGCCGGTCCGTCAAGGACCCCGACCTGCGGGTCCAGGAGGACCTGGAGCCCTCCGGCCTGACCCCGCGGGCCGAGGAGCTCAAGGACGGGATGGAGGAGCACTTCTCCGACCTCAGCCTCGGCGGGTACTACCCGGGCGGCTACGACACGGGGCACGGCGAGGGGTCCGCGCACTACGAGGGCCGGGCGATCGACGTCTTCTACCGGCCGGTCGACGAGGAGAACCGGCGCGAGGGCTGGGTGATGGCGCACTGGCTGATCGCGCACGCCCCGGACTACGCCGTCGACGTGATCATCTTCGACGACCGCATCTGGAGCACCTACTACCCGTCGCTGGGATGGCGTGACTACGAGGCGGACCCCGACAACGAGATCCTGCGGCACCTGGACCACGTCCACGTGGACGTCCAACGGGGCGAGGAGTCCCGGGGCGACTGACGGAGGACCGCGCGCGGCCGGGCCCGGCTGACCGGGCCCGGCCGCCGGCGCGTGCGGGCCCGGGGCGTCAGTCCTCCAGGCGGAACCCCACCTTGAGCCCCACCTGGTAGTGGGCGACGCCTTCCTCCTCGATGTGCCCGCGGATCTCGGTGACCTCGAACCAGTCCAGGCCGCGCAGCGTGGCCGAGGCGCGGTCGACCCCGTTGCGGATGGCCTGGTCGATCCCCTGCGGGGAGGTGCCGACGATCTCCGTGACGCGGTAGGTGTGGTGGGACATGTGGGACCCCCTGGGTAGTCGGTTGCGCGGTCGCGCACGGCGCGACCCCCGTTTCACTGCCTCCCCTGATTCCTCAGGAGCCACACAGGACGGCCCTCGGCCGGCTCGTTCCGAGGTCGGAGCGCCCCCGGGGCGCTTTACCCCCGACCGGGGAGCGCTTTGTACACGCGTGGGACGCACGTGACCGGGGTGGCGCGAAACCCCGCCCGGAAAGCGGCCTTTTCCCCGAGTGGCGTGTCAGGAAAGTCCTGAGCTGCGACCGAAGCCCCCTGCCCTACAAGACTCTCCCGAGACAACGTCGTAACTGACTCTTGACGTACACCGGGGGGCGTCGGTGTACATTGGGTCTAGCGCTTCGGTCCCCCGTCGAAGCGCGGGAGCGATGTTCCGAGCCCCCGTTGGAACATCGCGCGCGACGCCGGGTGGTTTGCCCCCGTAACCACCCGGCGTCGCCTTTTGTTCGCATTCGATCGGTGCACCGACCCGATCATGGCCCCGGCTTGACCGGGGCGGCCGTTCCGCTCCCTGGGGGTCACCATTGGGTAATACCGCTTCCGCCGCCCCAACGCGGTGCTCCCGGCGCGACTGCCGCGCCGAGGCCGCGTGGGCGCTCGTGTGGAACAACCCCAAGCTACACACCCCGGACCGCCGCAAGGTGTGGCTGGCCTGCGACGAGCACCGCGAGTACCTGTCCGGCTTCCTGGAGGTGCGCGGATTCCTGCGGGAGTGCGTCCCCATGGCGGAGTTCGAGGGCTGAGACGGGGCCGGACCGCGTTCTCCCGGTCCGGCCCCGCCCGCGTCTTCGGGGCGGGACCGGACCCACGCCGCCGCCCACGCCCCGGAGGGCTCACTCCACGGCCAGCCGCCAGGCGGCCAGGCGCACCCGGCCGTGGCCGAGCTCCCCTGCCCGGGAGAGCAGCCCTGGCCAGGGGGCGGGCCAGCCGTCGGCGCTCCCCGCCCGCTCCACGATGCCGAGGCCGACCAGGCCCATCGCCTCCCCCGCCGGACCCTCCGTCCGTGCCGCGGCCTCGAACACGTGCTGCGCCACCGAGGCCAGCGTCTCCCGCGGGACCGGGTCGCGCCCGAAACGCGGGTCCACTGCCTCGATCAGGTCCTCGGCGCCCCCTCCGGCCGGTCGGGGCGGTCCGGACGTCGACGCGGGGCGCCCAGGCGGGCGTCGGGCCGGCAGGGGCCGGGCGCGGACGCCGCGTCAGGGGGCCGGCGGCTCCAGGAGCCCCCGGGCCCGGGCGAGGTCCTCGGGGGTGTCGCAGTCGGCCGCGGCGAGGTCGTCGGCGGGGACCGGACGCGGGTCCAGGGGACCGAGCAGCCCGTACAGCGAACGGCCCGTGTACCCGGCGAGGGCGTCGCGGACGGCGTCGGTGCGCCACACGCCGGTGAGCCACTGCTCCCGGCCCGCGGGGTCCACGAACACGGCCCCGGACCCGTCCCGGACCGCGGCCCCCGCCAGGGCGTCCAGGTGCTCCGGGGCCAGGTGGGGCAGGTCGGCGGCGAGGAGGGCGAACCAGCCGGAGCGCACGTGGGCGATCCCGGCGCGCAGGGCGGGCACCGGCCCCGAGCCCGGCGGGTCCTCGCGCACGTAGAGCGCGCGGGGGCTCTCCCGGTGCGGGCCGACCACGACCAGGCGGGGGCCGGCCCCCCTTCCCGCCGCGCCGTGGGCGCGGACCGCGTCGGCCACGCGCTCCAGCAGCGTGCGCCCGGCCACGGCCAGCCCGGGCTTGTCGACGCCGCCCATGCGGCGCCCTCCGCCCCCGGCGAGGATCACCGCGTCGAGCGCCCCGGGGCGGTCCTGGCGCGGCGGCGTGCTCCGTGTGCTCGGGGTGTCCATGCCCCCAGGATGGACCACGGCGGGCCCCTCCGGCGAGGAGGGGCCCGGAGGTCAGCCCTTGACGCAGACCACCTGGCGCAGGTGGGCGACCACCTCGACCAGGTCGGTCTGGGCCGCGATCACCGACTCCAGGTCCTTGTAGGCGGCCGGGATCTCGTCGACCACGCCCCGGTCCTTGCGGCACTCCACGCCCCGGGTCTGCTCGACCAGGTCGGCCTCGGTGAAGGTCTTGCGGGCCTTGTTCCGGCTCATCCTGCGTCCCGCGCCGTGCGACGCGGAGTTGAACGAGGCGGGGTTCCCGAGCCCGCGGACGATGTACGTGCCCGTGGCCATGCTCCCCGGGATGATCCCCACATCGCCGGAGCCCGCGCGGATGGCGCCCTTGCGGGTCACGAGGACGTCCACCCCGTCGTAGGTCTCCTCCGCGACGTAGTTGTGGTGGCAGGAGATCCACTGCTCGAAGCGGGTGCCGGGGACCTGCTCGGCCAGGGTCCGGCAGGCCAGACCCATCATGACGTCGCGGTTGCGGCGCGCGTAGTCCTGGGCCCAGAACAGGTCCCGGCGGTAGGCGTCCATCTCCGGGGTCCCGGTGACGAACACCGCCAGGTCCCGGTCGGGCAGGTCCTGGTTGTGCGGCAGCGCCTGGGCCTGCTCGATGTGGTGGGAGGCCAGTTCCTTGCCGATGTTGCGCGACCCGGAGTGGAGCACCAGCCACACGGCCCCGCCGTCGTCCAGGCACACCTCCAGGAAGTGGTTCCCGCCGCCCAGGGTGCCCATCTGGCGCCGGGCGCGGGTCCGGCGGGGGCGCACCGCGGGGGCCAGGTCGTCGAACCCCTGCCAGAACCCGGCCCAGTCGGTCTCCCGCACGGTGGGGACGGTGGCGGGGTCGACCGGTTCGTCGTGGGCGTGGTACCCGACGGGGACGGCCGCCTCCAGGGCGGAGCGGAGCCGCCCGAGGTCGTCGGGCAGGCGCTCGGCGGTCAGGTCGGTGCGCACCGCGGTCATCCCGCAGCCGATGTCGACGCCGACGGCGGCGGGGCTGACGGCGTCGCGCATGGCGATGACCGAGCCGACCGTGGCGCCCTTGCCGTAGTGCACGTCGGGCATGACGGCGAGCCCGTGCACCCAGGGCATGCGGGTGACGTTGCGGAGCTGTTCCATCGCCGCGGCCTCGACCCCGTCGGGCGCGGCCCACATACGGATGGGAACGCGATCACCGGGAACTTCGGTGTAGGGCATGGTCAGGCCACCTCCCTTTCCAGATCTGGCCTGTGCGTCGTCGGTCCGGGCACGTGGCCGTGCCCCCGGACATCAAGCCAGAACGGGGGCGCGGCGGCAACGGGTTTTCGGACGGGGCTCCGGGCCGGGAGGGGCGGGCGGTCAGCCGCCGATGGCCGACATCGGGCGGGACGGCTGCAGGAAGCTGGGGTCGTTGATGCCGTGTCCGGGCAGCTTGGCCGAGACGGCCGCGGTCCAGCGCTCGGCGATCTCGTCGTCGGTGGCGCCGCCGCGCAGCAGGGAGCGCAGGTCGGACTCCTCGCGCGCGAAGAGGCAGTTGCGGATCTGTCCGTCGGCGGTGAGCCGGACCCGGTCGCAGGCGCCGCAGAAGGGCCTGGTGACCGAGCCGATGACGCCGACGGTGGCCGGTTCGCCGTCGGGGAAGCGGGCCCCGCGCACGTGGAAGAGCTCCGCGGGGGCGCTGCCGCGGGCGTCGCCGTCGGCGGGCTCCAGCGTGAACTCCGCCTCGAGCCGGCCCAGGATCTCCTCGGCCGTGATCATGGTGTCGCGCCGCCATCCGTGCTGGGCGTCGAGCGGCATCTGCTCGATGAACCTCAGCTCGTAGCCGCGTTCGACGCAGTAGCGCAGGAGGTCGGCGGCCTCGGCGTCGTTGACGTCGCGCATGAGGACGGCGTTGACCTTGACCGGGGTGAGTCCGGCGCGGGCGGCGCCGGCCAGTCCGTCGAGGACGTCGTCGAGCCTGCGCCGGCGGGCGAGGGTCTCGAACACGTCGGGGTCGAGGGTGTCGAGGGAGACGTTGACCCGGTCGAGCCCGGCCTCGGCGAGGGCGGGCGCCATACGGGCGAGGCCGATGCCGTTGGTGGTGAGGGCGGTCCGGGGACGGGGGGCGAGGGCGGTGGTTCCCGCGACGAGGCCGGGCAGGCCGCGCCGGAGCAGGGGTTCGCCGCCGGTGAAGCGGACCTCGGTGATGCCGAGCCGCGTCACCCCGATCCCGATGAGTCGGAGGAGTTCGTCGTCGGTGAGCAGGTCCGGTTTGGGCAGCCACTCCAGGCCCTCGGGGGGCATGCAGTAGGTGCATCGGAGGTTGCAGCGATCGGTGAGCGACACACGCAGGTCGGTCGCCAGTCGCCCATAGGAATCGGCCAGCACGGGCCCCACCCTCTCCAGTCCGAGTCATCGGGCTTGTCTTCTGGGCTATACCCGCCCGCGGGGTTCGGCAGAGATCAGCGTAGAAGATCCCTTTCATTACCAGACATCCTGATCACACCCTATGACGCATTTCGTTGTCGAACACGAAGTTGAAGCGGCTGGTAGGGCGATCGCACAGGTACGGGCCCGGTTCCGGAGGGCCGTGACCCGGGACGCCCCGGGCCCGGCGGCCCCGCCGGCCCGCCCCGGCCTCGTGTACACGGGCTCCGCGGCCCCTTAGGGTGACCATCCCAGAGAGCGTCCCGGCGGCACCCGTCGCCGCGGCCGGGACCGGCCGCCGCGGACGACGACGCGGACGAGGAGGCAGGACACGGTGATCACCACACGCGAGTGGGCCCTGGCGGGCGGACCCGACGGGTCCGGGAAGCTGGCGGCGAGGGCCTGGGCGCCGACCGAGGGCGAGCCGACGTGGCTGGCCGTGCTGGTCCACGGCTACGGCGAGCACCTGGGCCGGTACCAGCAGGTCGCCGCCGACCTGGTCGCGGCCGGCGCCGTCGTCTACGGGGCCGACCACCGGGGCCACGGGCTGTCGTCCGGGGAGCGGGTCCTGATCGACGACTACGCGAGCGTGGTGGAGGACGTGCACCGCCTGATCACGCAGGCGCGCACCGCCTACCGGACGCTGCCGCTGGTCCTGATCGGCCACTCGATGGGAGGGCTGGTCGCGTCGCGCTACGCGCAGGTCCACCCCGAGGCGCTCCAGGCGCTGGTGCTCTCCGGCCCCGTCCTCGGCCGCTGGACGGCCCTGGAGCAGATCGCCGCGGCCGAGCGGATCCCCGAGGCCCCCATCGACCCGGCCACGCTCTCGCGCGACCCCGCCGTGGGCGAGGCGTACGTGGCCGACGAGCTGGTGTGGCACGGCCCGTTCAAGCGGGAGACCGTCGACGCCCTGCTGGCCGAGCTGGAGTGGGGCGTCAGATCCGGGAGCCTGGGGTCGCTGCCGCTCCTGTGGGTGCACGGGGCCGAGGACCGCCTGGTGCCGGTGGCCGACACCAGGGTCGGCATCGAGGCGATCGCGGGCGAGGACTTCACCGCCCGGATCTTCCCCGGCGCACGGCACGAGGTGTTCAACGAGACCAACCGGGACGAGGTGATGGCCGAGGTCGTCCGCTTCGCCCAGCGGTTCGCGGTCGCGAACGTCACCCTCTAGGGCCGGGGGTCTCCCCGCCCTGCTCCCGCGCCCGCCGCCCCCGCTCACCTGCGCGGAACCGCGGCGCCGCGGGCGCGCACGGCCGCGCGTCAGCCGCGAACGGCGCCACCGCCGCCGCTTTCCCGGGGCGCGCCGCCGGCCCCGCGCGGGGCCGCACCGCGGAGGGTTCCGCCCCCCCGGGAGCCGCCGCCCCTGCCCCGGGCCGCGCCGCGGAGGGTTCCGTCCCACGGGGCCCGACGGGGACGGCAGGCGGCCTCGGGCCGGCGGGGACCGGTCCAGGAGAGGCGAACGGCCGCCCGGGCCTCCGGAGGGCGGGCTACACGTACAGCCGGCCGCGGGGCTGGAGGGGGTGGGCGAGGGTCTCGGAGTAGGCGGTGGCCAGCCGGTCGACCGCGTCGGCGAGGACGTCCGGCGGCTGGGTGTAGGCCAGGCGCAGGTAGCGCTCCAGGGTGCCGTCCGCGCCGAACACCGGGCCGGCCGCCGGGTGCACCCCGTGCCGGGCGGCGGCCGCGGACAGCGCTCCCGCGACGGGGTGGGGCAGGGTCGTCCACAGCACCAGTCCCCCGCCGGGCACGCTGGAACGCCAGTCGGGCAGCCGCTCGCGCAGCGCGTGCAGCAGCGCGTCGCGGTTGCGGCGCAGCTGGCGGCTGCGCTCGGCCCGGACGCGCATCACGTCGGCGAGCAGGTGGGTGGCGGTGAGCTGGTCCAGGACCGCCCCGGCCAGGTCGAAGCGCTGGCGGGTGGCCATCAGCCTGGCGACCATGGGCGGCGTGGTCCGCACCCATCCGACCCGCAGGCCGCCCCACAGCAGCTTGGCCACCGACCCCACGGTCAGGACCCGCCCGTCCGTGTCGTGGGCGGCCACCGGGGCGGGCAGGTCCCCGGAGTCGATGGCCAGCTCGCAGACCGACTCGTCGACGATCAGGTGGGTGCCGGCCCTGCGCGCCTCGCGCACCACCACCCGGCGCTCGTCGTCGTCCATCAGGGCGCCGGTGGGGTTCTGGAAGTCGGGGACGAGGTAGGCCAGCTCGGGCCTCCACTGGCGGAACGCGTCGGTGAGGTACTCCATGTCCCACCCCTGGGGTGTCACCCCGACGGTGCGCACGCGCGCGCCGGTGCGGCGGGCGGCGTCCAGCGCGTGCGGGTAGGTCGGCGACTCCACCAGCACCTCGTCGCCGGGTTGGACCAGCAGGTCCATGATCAGGGCGATGCCCTGTTGGGCGCCGTTGGTGACGAAGATCTGCTCCGGGGTGGTGGGCAGGCCGCGCTCGACGTAGCGGCGGGCGATGGCGTGCCTCAGCTCGGGGAGTCCGTAGGGGTAGTAGCCGAGTCCGCCGACGTGCGCGGAGAGCTGCTCGGCGGCCTGGACGGCGGCGGCTCGCAGCCCCTCCACGGCGGGCGGCGCGGCCACGCCGAGGTCGATGTGCTCGGAGGCGTGCGAGAACGGCGAGGGTTCGCCGGTGGCCGCGTCGGGGAGGACGGTCCAGCTGCCGGCGCCCTGACGGCTCTCCAGGAAGCGGTTGTCGCGCAGCCACGCGTAGGCGGCGGTGATGGTGTTGCGGCTGACGCCGAGGGCGGCGGCGAGGTCGCGTTCGGCGGGCAGACGGGTGTTGGTGGGGACCCGGCCGTCCAGGACGAGCGCGCTGACGGCCCGGGAGATGGCGAGGTAGTAGGGGCGTTCGACGGGGGCCTCGCCGATGAGGCGCGCCAGGAGGCGCCCGTTGATCCGCCTGGTGCCGCTCCCGCCGCTGGTGCGCTCCAGACGGCGGCCGCTCTGCCTCGCCATGCCGTTCCCCCGTCTTCCCCCGCGTCACGAATCGGGCCAGTTGACTGGATTGGCACTTCATTTCCAGCGCCACCTCCGTCACGATACCGAGGTGGATCCCCCTCTGGCTCCCGGTCCGGCCGAGCCGGTGGGGGACCGCGCCGCGAGCGCCCGGCGGCCTGCCGCCGGGCCCCGCCCCTGTGCCGCCCCGCCCCGCGGCACTTCGTCCGATGATCCCAGGAATGCGTTCCCCAGAGCGCCCCGGCGCCGCCGGGGCCCGCGCGGTCCGACCGCGCCGGGAGCGCCTCCCCGACCGAAGGGCAGGAAGCCCAGTGACCGCAGAACAGCACCCCGTCCGCTCGACGGCGGCCGGCCCGCTCGCCCGGGTGATGATCACCCCGGTCCTGCCGCGCCCCCGGCTGCGCCGCCTGGTCCGGCTGTACGCGGGACTGACCCTCTACGGCCTGAGCGGTGCGCTGCTGGTCCACTCCGGTCTCGGCTCCATGCCCTGGGACGTGCTGCACCAGGGCCTGGCCCGGCAGACGGGCCTGTCCATCGGCACCTGGAGCGTGCTGGTGGGCGCCCTGCTGATGCTGCTGTGGATCCCCCTGCGGCAGAAGCCCGGCCTGGGCACGCTGAGCAACGTGGTCGTGGTCGGCATGACGGTGGACCTGTTCCTGTGGCTGCTGCCCGCGACCGACTCCCTGGCGGCGCGGGTCGGGCTGCTGGCGCTCGGGGTGCTGGTGTGCGCGATCGCGACGGGGTGCTACATCGGGGCCGGGCTCGGCCCGGGCCCGCGGGACGGTCTCATGACCGGACTGGCCGCGCGGGGGTGGTCGGTGCGGCTGGCGCGAACCGTGATCGAGGTGGCGGTCGTGGTGACCGGGGTGCTCCTGGGGGGCACGGTGGGGGTGGGAACCGTGGTCTTCGCGGTGGCGATCGGTCCCCTCGCGCACCTGTTCCTGCCACTGCTGCGCATGCCGGACGAGACACCCGAAACCCCGGCCCCGCAGGGTCCTTAGCCATTTCGTCACCGGTCGTTGATCACCGCGTCATAACTTCTGCTCACCAAATTCCCCCAATACCCCACATACTTCGCTGCACCTTCAGATGCACGTGCACTTGCGGGTAGCGCGGGCCCGGTGGAGGGGGGAAGATGGGACCGCGGTGAACGGAAGGACCGTCTTCGGCACGGTTCCTCGGCGACCGGCCTTTTCGGCTGCCCTTACCTGGGCACATACCCGGGTACGAGGGCGAAGGACAGGTTGGCCGGAGGATGCGCGTGGCCCGAACGGCGCCCTGTCCCACCAGCGGGTTCCCATCCGCTGGCGGGCGGGGGAAGGACCCCGGAGGGGCGTGCACGCGGTCGTGCGCGAAACCGTCCGCGATGGTGCGGCAGACCCCCGCGAGTCATCGGCGCCGACCGCAGCAACCAGGACGACGTGATGGGGGTGAGCCGCGTGCCCGGCTGGATTGAAGACTACGCAATGATCGGCGACATGCAGACCGCCGCGCTGGTCGGGCGTGACGGTTCGATCGACTGGGCGTGTCTGCCCGACTTCGACTCCTCGGCCTGCTTCGCCGCCCTCCTGGGCGACGACCAGAACGGGAGCTGGACCCTGAGGCCCGCCGAGGGCGACCCCCGGGCCACCCGCCGGCGCTACCGGGGCGACACCCTCATCCTGGAGACGGAGTGGGACACCGCCACCGGTTCGGTGCGGGTCATCGACTTCATGCCGCCCCGCGGCGGCGCCCCCCACATCGTCCGCATCGTCGAGGGGCTGCGCGGATCGGTGCGCATGGAGACCTCCATGCGCATCCGCTTCGACTACGGCCACGTCGTGCCGTGGGTGCACCGCACCGGCGCCGAACTCGTCGCGATCGCGGGCCCCGAGGCCGTCTGGCTGAGCACGCCCGTCGAGCTCCAGGGCCACAACTTCACCCACGACGCCACCTTCGACGTCACCGCGGGCCAGCGCGTGCCGTTCGTGATGACCTGGCACCCCTCCCAGGTGGAGGAGTCCGACCACCTGGACGCCGAGAAGGCGCTCTCCCGGACCGAGCGGTTCTGGGAGAAGTGGGTCAACCAGTGCACGTACGAGGGCCCCTACCGCGAGGCGGTCATCCGCTCCCTCATCGTGCTCAAGGCCCTCACCTACCGGCCCACCGGCGGCATCGTCGCCGCCCCCACCACGTCCCTGCCCGAGGAGATCGGCGGGGTCCGCAACTGGGACTACCGCTACTGCTGGCTGCGCGACGCCACCATCACCCTGGAGGCGATGATCCGCTCCGGGTACAAGGACGAGGCCCTGGCCTGGCGCGAGTGGCTGGTGCGGGCGGTCGCGGGCGAGCCCCAGCTCATGCAGATCATGTACGGCATCCGCGGCGAGCGCCGGCTCACCGAGTGGGAGGCCGACTGGCTGCCAGGCTACGAGGCCTCGCGCCCGGTCCGGGTGGGCAACGCCGCCGTCGGCCAGTACCAGCTGGACGTGTACGGCGAGGTCATGGACGTGCTGCACCTGGCCCGCCGCCACAACATCCGCGGCGGCGACTACCTCTGGGGGTTGCAGCGCTCCCTGGTCAACTACCTGGAGTGGTGCTGGGACGAGCCCGACGAGGGGCTGTGGGAGGTGCGCGGGCCCCGCCAGCACTTCGTGCACTCCAAGGTGATGGCGTGGGTGGCGGCCGACCGGGCGGTGCGCAGCATCGAGGAGTTCGGCAAGGAGGGCCCCATCGAGCGGTGGAGGGCCCTGCGCGACACCATCCACGCCGAGGTGTGCGAGTACGGCTACGACCCCCAGCGCAACACCTTCACCCAGTACTACGGCAGCAAGGAGCTCGACGCCGCACTGCTCCTCATCCCCGAGGTCGGGTTCCTCCCCTACGACGACCCGCGCGTCGTCGGCACCATCGAGGCCGTCCGCGAGGACCTCATGGTCGACGGGTTCGTGCTCCGCTACCGCACCGACCTGGAGAGCTCCGCCGACCAGCTGCCGGGCGACGAGGGCGCGTTCCTGGCGTGCAGCTTCTGGATGGCCAACGCCCTGCTGGCGATCGGCCGCCAGGACGAGGCCCGGGAGCTGTTCGAGCGGCTGCTGTCCCTGCGCAACGACGTGGGCCTGCTCGCCGAGGAGTGGGACCCGCGGGCCGGGCGCCAGGTCGGGAACTTCCCCCAGGCGTTCAGCCACGTGCCCCTGGTGACCACCGCCCTCAACCTGTCCGCACGGCAGGGCGGCTGGCGCGCGGAGTAGGGCCCCTCACGGGTCCCCGCCCCCGCCGCCCCGGCAACCGCCCGCCCCCGCGACCGGCACGGTCGCGGGGGCGTCGCCGGTCCGGGTCAGTCCCTGGCGAGGGCGGGGTCCGCCCACACCGGGTGGACGCTGTAGTCGTCGCTCTCCACCTCGATCCGCAGGCGCAGGGCGTTCCGCACGTCCACCTCGATCTCCAGGGGCTCGCCCAGGCCCAGGGTCTCGGTGAGCTCCGGCTCCCCGTCCACGTTGACGATGAACGTGGTGGCCGCGTCCGCCCGCGAATCGTCCTGCACCCCGATGAGGGCGGTGAAGGTCGTCCAGTTGCGGCCGAGGTCGTAGTCGACCCAGCCGGTGCACTCGGTGTACTCGGACTCCGCGCAGGAACCGGGCGCCAGCGCCCGCGTGTACACCTGGCCGTCGACCTGCGCACGGCCCGTCTCGGGCTCCCAGCTCCCCTCCTGGTCGACGGGGACCACCTGCGTGAGCAGGGTGGTGTCCCCGCCGTTCGGGGCGTCGGACGCCCCGCCCCCGCCCGAATCGGCGTCGCCCGGAACCGGCCCGGTCTCCTCCCCGACGGGCTCGGGTGCGGTGCTCCCGGCGTTCCCGGACGGCTCCGGGTCACCGGTTCCCGCTCCGTCCGGCTCCCCGGCGGCCGCGGTCGCGGAGGCCGTCCGGACCATGACGTAGTAGGTGCCGGCGGAGCCCGCGAGCATGGCGAGGACGATGACAACCGCCAGCCCGATCAGCTTGGGCTTGCGCGACTTCCGCCGGGCGGGCGCCGCGGCGCCCGCGGACACGTGCGCGGCGGGGGCGAAGGCCCCGGTGGCGTCGGGGTGCGGAGGGACGCTCCAGCCGGGCCGCGGGCCGGCCGTCGCCCGGTGGGGCGGGGGGACCGGGCCCGAGCGGGCGCCGGACCCCGGCTGTGCGCCGCCGGCGGACGGGGGCCGGTTCGGCATGCCCTGCGCGGGTGCGCCGGGGTGCGGCCCGCGGGGCGGCTGCCCCGGCTGCGGACCGGTCCGCCCCGGCCCCCGGGAGGCCGTGCCCTGTCCCGCGCCCCGGGGGCCGCTGGTGGACGGTTGCGCCGCCCGGGACCGCTGGGGCCCCGGGGCGGCCTGGGGCGCACCGCGCAGCCCGCCGACGGGACGCGGGGGCATGTCGTCGGCGTCCGGCACCGACGGGACGGACGGGGACCCGGACGGGGCGGGCCCCTGCGCGGCGGGCGCCTCCGGGGGCGCGGACGGTCCCACGGCCCCGGGCCGCTCCTGCTGCGCGGGCGGGCCCCCGGCCGGGGCGCTCACCGGGGGCGGGCCGGAGAACCGGGCGCCCTGCGGCGGCGCGGCCCCCTCGGCGGCGGGGTCCCCCGCCGACGGAACAGCCGCACGGCCCTCCGGCGCGCCGGACGCGTCCCCGGCGGAGGGCTCCGGCGCGGACGGCTCCACGCCGCCGTGGGGGGTCTCGGTCACGGCCGCTGCCGGGACGGCGTCGCCCGGGTCGGACGCCGGCCCGGTCCACGGCGCCGACGTGGCCAGCGACCGCAGGGCCCGGATCCAGTCCGCGGCCTCGGGGCGGGCGCCCGGTTCGGCCGAGAACATGGCCATGACGAGCTCGCGCTGCCGCTCCCCCGCGTTCGCGACCAGGGGCAGCGCGCCGAAGCGCTCGCGCAGCTGCTCGGGGGCGGGCGGCGGGTCCTCCCCGGTGAGGGTGAAGTAGGCGATGGCGCCGAACGCGTACCGGTCCGTGGCCGCCGAGTACTCGCCGGTGAAGATCTCCGGGGCCGCGTACCCGGGGGTGAACCAGGGGCGGGCGGTCATGTGGCGGGCGGCGATCCGGCTCAGCCCGAAGTCGACCAGCGTCGCCTGGCCCTCGTCGCTGATCATGATGTTGCCGGGCGACAGGTCACCGTGCACCACCACCCGCTTGGAGGGGGTGGCGCGGCCGGAGTGCAGCACGTCCAGCACCAGGGCGACCTGCTCCAGGTGGCGCAGCGCCTCCCGCTGGCCGCGCGGACCCTCCACCGCGTGCTCGGCCCGCCAGTCGCGCAGGTCCACGCCCTGGACGTAGTTCATGACCAGGTAGAGCGCGCGGTCGGTGTACTCGCCCGATCCTTCGGCCGGGTGCTCCGGGGCGCCCTCGAAGTACTCGCGGACGCCGACCACCCCGAGCCGGTTGATGAAGCGCAGCAGCTCCGCCTGCTCGCCCCACCTGGCGCTGAGCTCGGCGAACTGCTCCTCGTTCGCGGTCACGTCGGAGTTGAGGACCTTGACCACGACGGGCTCGGTCTGTCCCGCCAGGGTCACCTCGGCGAGGTAGAGCGTGGCCTCGCCGCCGCGCCCCACCGATCGCACCAGGCGGTACTTGTCCGGTTGTGCGTCCGGACCGACGTAGAGATGAAGGCTCACTCTCTGACACTCATTCCACACGGGGGGGTAGGCGCTTCCGGGGCGCAGGGGATCCGCCCTCGGGCGGGAGACCACAGTAACGCGGGCGGATGTACTCTTACGCCCTGTACGACCGGAAGGCCGTAAGTGGCCGCCGGCCGTCTCGCACGCGAACACGGACGGGGGCCGCGGTGACCGGAGAACGGGTCCTCGGCGGCCGTTACCGCCTGCTCTCCCTCCTGGGCCGGGGCGGGATGGGCGAGGTCTGGCGGGCCGTCGACGAACTCCTGGACAGGCATGTGGCCGTCAAGCTGATCCGGCCCGGCCGGGCGGGGTCGGAGGAGGTCTCCGCTCGGTTCCGCCGCGAGGCGCGGATCACCGCCCGCCTGGCGGGCCATCCCAACGTGGTGATCCTGCACGACTTCGGCCGGGACGACACCCCCGGCGCCCCGGGTTCGGTGTACGCGGTCATGGAGCTGGTGTCCGGGCGCTCCCTGACCGCGGTCCTGCGGGAGAGCGGCCCGATGCCGGTGCCGCGCGCCGCCGACCTGGTGTCGCAGGCCGCCTCGGGGCTGGGGGCGGCGCACGCGGCGGGGGTCGTGCACCGGGACGTGAAGCCGGGCAACCTGATGGTGGTCGGGGAGGGTCCCGGGGGCGGCACCGTGAAGGTGCTGGACTTCGGGATCGCCGCCATCACGGCGGCCACCCAGAGCCGCCGCATCACCCAGACGGGCCAGGTCATCGGCACTCCCCTGTACATGCCGCCCGAGCAGGTCCGCGGCGAGCAGGTCGAGCGGTCCGGCGACCTCTACGCCCTGGGCACGATCCTGTACCAGCTGCTGACGGGGCGGCCCCCGTTCCACTCCGACAACCCGCTGGCCGTGCTGCGCATGCACCTGGTCGACACCCCCGTGGCCGCCGCCGAGTTACGACCGGAGGTTCCGGCGCCGCTGTCGGCGCTGGTGGCGTCGATGCTGGCCAAGCGCCCGGAGGACCGGCCCGCGAGCGCCGAGGACGTGCGGGACCGGTTGGCGCCCTTCCTCCCCTCCCGCACCGGGCGGCCGTCCCGGCCGCGGTCCCTGCCGGGGCCGGTCGGGCCGGTCCCGGGCACCCGGCCGTACACGCGGGCGGGGGACACCCGTCCGGAGGCGGTCGGCCCGGAGGAGCCCGCGCGCCTCCTGGCGCTGGTGGAGGAGGCCCGTGCGTCCGCCGACACGGGGCAGTTCGCGGCGGCCGCGCGGGAGCTGCGCGGACTGCTGCCCCGGCTGCGGGCGACGTTCGGCCCCGACCACCAGGACACCCTGCGGGCGCGCCGCCGGGAGGCGTACCTGACCGGCAAGAGCGGGGAGCACCGGCGAGCGGTGGTCCTGCTGGACTCCCTCCTGTCCGACCTGCTGCGGGTCCACGGGGCCCGGCACCCGGAGACGCTGGCCGTCCGGTACTACCTGGCCACGAACGCGGGGCGGGCGGGCGACCACGCGCTGGCGGCGAGGGTGCACGAGGAGCTGGTGCCCGACCTGGTGGCCGTGCACGGGCCCGGCTCGGAGAGGGTCCTGACCACGCGCCTGTACCTGGCGTTCGAGGTCGGCGAGGCGGGTCGGCCGGAGCGGGCCGTGGAGCTGCTGGAGGAGCTGGTCCCGGACCTGACCCGGCGGCTGGGCGAGGACGACGCCGCGACGCTGCGGGCCCTCCACTACCACGCCGCCTACCTGGGCCACGCCGGTCGCCCGGCGGAGGCCGCCCTGCGGTACCACGCGCTGCTCGCCCGGTACACGCGGGTGCACGGCGCCCAGAGCGACGCGACGGCGCGCATCCGCGCCCACCTGCGCCAGTGGCAGGACCGCTCCCGCCGCCAGGGCGGAACGCCGCCCCTGTGACGGGGACGACGGTGGGAGTATCGTGGGCCCCATGGCAGCTCCTCGCAACGTGACCGTCGACCAGGACGCGGACGCCGGCTACCTCACGATCTCCGACGCTCCCGTGGAGAGAACGGCTGACCACGGGGCGTTCGTCGTGGACTACTCCGCCGACGGCAGGCCGGTAGGAATCGAGGTACTGACCTTGGAACGGCCGCTCGACGTGAACGGGATACTGGAGGTACTGGAGGAGTCCGGTACCGACACGGATGCGGAGACCCGCGAATGGCTGCGGGTCTTCGCTGCCCAAATCGCCGACTTCGACGACCGCGTCCCCCCGCCGTCAGCTGTGCGGGGACAAGGTTCGCGACCATCGCCTGGCGAGGTGCGCTTCCTCACCGTTGCCGAGGTCGCTTCCCTGATGCGCGTGTCGAAGATGACCGTGTACCGCATGGTGCACGCGGGCGTACTGCCAGCCATACGCGTGGCCCGGTCCTACCGAGTCTCAGAGCACACGGTGCGGAGCTACCTGCGTAACACGAGCGCGGAGCTCAGCGCACGGGGGTGAGATCTGTGGGTCGCGAGGGGGCCGATCGGCCGGACGGGACGTCGATGTCGCTGTCTGCCGCTAGGGTTCTGGCCATGGCCAAGGACCTCAACGAAATCATGGACGCCGGGTGGGCGAAGGCCCTGGAGCCGGTCGCACCCCAGATCGCCGCGATGGGCGACTTCCTCCGCAGGGAGGTCGCCGAGGGGCGCACCTACCTGCCCGCCGGGGACAACGTCCTGCGCGCCTTCCAACAGCCCTTCGACGACGTGCGCGTGCTCATCGTGGGCCAGGACCCCTACCCCACCCCCGGCAACGCCGTGGGGCTGAGCTTCTCCGTCGCCCCCGACGTGCGCCTGCCCGCGAGCCTGCGCAACATCTACAAGGAGATGCAGGACGACGTCGGCACGACCATGCCCTCCAACGGCGATCTCACCCCGTGGACCGAGCAGGGCGTGCTGCTGCTCAACCGGGTGCTGACGGTGGCCCCCGGCAGTGCCGGGTCGCACCGCGGCAAGGGCTGGGAGGCCGTGACCGAGCAGGCCATCCGGGCACTGGCCGAGCGCGGCAAGCCGCTGGTGGCGATCCTGTGGGGACGCGACGCCCGCAACCTGCGCCCGATGATGCCGGGCGTGCCGTGCGTCGAGTCCGCCCACCCCAGCCCGCTGTCGGCGCGCAACGGCTTCTTCGGCTCCAGGCCGTTCAGCAAGACCAACGCGATGCTGGAGGAGCAGGGCGCCGAGCCGGTCGACTGGCAGCTGCCCTAGCGCCACCGGCCCCACCCCTCCCCCCGTCGACCTGCGGACTCGGCGCCTCCCCCGGCGTCGGGTCCGACCGCGTTCCACCCCCGAAAGCGGAAAGGCCCCCTGGCCATGGCGAAAAGGCTCTCCTACGCGGACGCGCTGAAGATCCTCGGCAAGAACGACTCGGACCTCCTGGACTTCGCGGAGAGACTGGCCGACGGCGGGCTCGGCCTGGTGGGGGTCCCGGACCTCTTCGGGGCCCGGTCCTACCTGGTCGGCAAGGGGCGGCAGGCCGTCGAGGGGATCCGGGACAAGCTCACCGGCGAGAGCCGGATGTCGCGGACCGAGAGGATCGCGGCCGCCCACCGGATCCTCCTGACCGTCTCCTTCCTGGAGGCGGTCGAGGAGTCCTGGGAGTCGGCCTCGGTGCCGTTCCCCCTGGAGGACCTGCGACCGGCCTCGGAGGGACAGCTCGCGGCGGTCCTCCAGGGGGATCCGGCCGACCCCGCGCCGCCGGGAGCCCTGACCTCCGCGCACCTCCAGGAGACGGGCGGGTCCGATGAGGGGGACGTGCTCTACCCGGGCGCGGCCGAGGCCTTCGTCCGGGGGATCCCGGAGGCGCCCGCCGCCGCCGAGCACGGGGTCACGTCCCTGGACCACCCCTCCCTCCAGCTGCTGGCGCTGGACCTGCCCCGGCGCGCGCACGACCGCTACCGGGAAAACTACCGCAGGCTCGCCTCGGAGATCCCCGAGTTCGGCATGTGGGCGCAGCTGGAGGCGCACGAGCACACGCGCCGCAGCCTGGACACCGGCCTCGGCGAGCTCCACCGGCAGCTCTCGGCGATCGCGTCACGGCGCGGGGTGGACGTCCGGCGCAGGGAGCTGGCCGCCTCCTACCGGGCGGTCCTGCGGCAGCCCGTCCTGAGGACGAACGACACCGCGCCGGGGCTGGTCCTGCCTCCCCTGGAAGAGGCCTACATCCCGCCGCGCGGCAGGATCGCGCGGATCCACGGCGGCGTGTCGCCCTCGACCGAGGAGTGGTGGCAGCGGCAGACGCTGTTCGACGACCTCCAGGGGTTCCTCGCCGCCCACCTGGTCCACACGGACAGCACCGGGTTCCCCACCGTCGTCCTCGGCCACCCCGGGGCGGGCAAGTCCAAGTTCACGGAGATGCTCTCCGCCAGGCTCCCCGAGTCCGACTTCCTCCCGATCCGGGTGGAGCTGCGCTCGGTGCTGCCCAACTCCCCCATCCACGTCCAGATCGAGGAGGGGCTGGCCGCCACCCTCCACACCAGGGTGTCCTGGCGCGAACTCGCGGAGTCCGCGGACGGCGCGCTCCCCGTCGTCATCCTGGACGGCTTCGACGAGCTCCTCCAGGCGACCGGGGTGGACCGCTCCGACTACCTGGAGCGGGTGCAGGAGTTCCAGCTCCAGCAGGAGGCCCTGGGCCGGCCGGTGGTGGTCGTCGTGACCAGCCGCACGGTGGTGGCCGACCGGGCGCGCTTCCCCGAGGGCACCACCGTGATCAGGCTGGAGCCCTTCGACGAGCCGCGGATCGGGCAGATGCTGGAGGTGTGGAACGGGGCGAACGCGCGGGCCTTCGCCGCCTCCGGCCTGGCCCCCCTCACGCCCGGGGTGCTGGCGCCGTACTCGGAACTGGCCGAGCAGCCCCTCCTCCTGCTGATGCTGCTCGTGTACGACGGCGAGGGCAACGCCCTGCGCCGGGCGGGCGACGCCCTCGGGCAGGGCGAGCTGTACGAGCGGCTGCTGACCATGTTCGCCCGGCGCGAGGTGGAGAAGCACCGGCCGGGGCTGGGCACGCGCGACTTCGCCGCGGCGGTCGAGGACGAGCTGCGCCGCCTGGAGGTCGCTGCTCTGGCGATGTTCACCCGGCGCAAGCAGAGCGTCACCGCGGACGAGCTGGAGGAGGACCTCGCGGTCCTCATGCCCGACGCGGCGGTGCGGCCCGAGGACCCGGACCTGCACGGGCGGATCGACGCCGCGCACCAGGTGCTGGGGCGCTTCTTCTTCGTCCACGAGTCCCGCGCCCGGGTGGGCGAGGGCTCCGCGAGCGTGTTCGAGTTCCTGCACGCCACCTTCGGCGAGTACCTGGTGGCCAGGGCCGTGGACGCGGCCCTGGCCGACCTGGACGACGCCCGGGCGCGTTCGTCGCGCCGCCGGGGCAGGAGCGTCCGCACGGACGACGGCGAGCTGTTCGCGCTGTCGTCGTTCGCGAGCTACGCCGGGCGCGACAAGGTGGTGGACTTCCTCTCGGAGATGCTGGAGCGGCGGTTCGCGGAGGAGCCGGAGGCCCGCGAGGACTACGCCGGGCTGCTCGTGGAGCTGTTCCAGGAGGCGCCGTTCCCGGCCTCCAACCGGTCCTACACCGAGTACGAGCCGGCCCGGCTGCGGCTGTCCCACCGCGAGGCGAACTACACCGCCAACCTCATGATCCTGCTGGTCCTGGTCAGGCAGGAGCCGGTGAACGCCCTGGAGCTGTTCCCCGGGGCCGAGGAGCCCGACCAGTTCCTGCGGGGCACGACCTCGATGTGGCGCCTGCTGCCCGGCGCGGAGTGGTACAGCATCATGTCCGCGATCCGCGTCCGCCACCTGGACGGCTGGTCGGAGGACGGGGTGGTCACCGTGCTGGAGCGGGAGGACGGCTCGCCCGTCGACGTCGGGGAGTGCATGGGGTTCGAGCTGAGCAGGCGGCGGCACCCCGGCCCGGCGGTCATGGACCCCTACGGCGTCACCGTGCCCTACGACTCGGTCACCTCCCGCCTGATCCGGTCGATGGCGATCCGCGTCAACGGCACGGCGGCGCGTTTCGCGCTCGGGCTCGTGCCGTACCTGCGCCACGTCTCCGAGGACCTGGGCACCTGGTACCAGGACCCGAAGGACGAGCGGGTCTGGGCCGAGCTGCACGAGGTCCAGCGGCTGCGCATGGAGCCCCCGCAGCTCAACCCCCACCAGCGCCTGGACAGCTACCGCAGGCTGCTCTCCCAGACGAGCCTGGGACGCCTCGAACTCATCGCCCTGACCCAGGCCGCCGCCGACCTGGCCGCGGCCTCGACGGCGCCCTTCCCGACCGCGCTGCCCGAGCAGCTGGCGAAGCTGCTGCGCCGCTACTTCGCGCACCTGCAGGAGGTCGTCCCCGGTCCCCTGCTCGGGGCGGACTTCGTCATGCCGGTCCTGGCCTCCCTGCCCGGGGACGTCGTCACCGACCAGGTGAGGGAACACGTCCTGGGGCTCCTGCGCGCGGCCGGTCCGGGGGCGGCGCCGTCGCCGTCCGATCCCCCGCCCGTCGACGCGGCCCTCCCCCTCCGGCGGGTGGAGTCCGCCGCGAACCAGTACGGCAGCGGCGGTGTCGGCTAGTCCCCCGACGCCGTCCCGCGGACGCGGCCCACCAGGGCCGGGACGACCTCCCCGATGGGGTCGTGCAGGACCGCCCCCGCGAAGTCGTCGTAGGGGGTGGGCTCCGCGTTGACCACGACCAGGGCGGCGCGCGCCATCATCGCCACGTCGCACAGCCCGGCCACGGGGTGCACGGTCAGCGAGGTGCCGACGGCCATGAACACGTCGCACTCCTGGGCGGCGCGGGTGGCCTCGCCGATGACGTCGGGGTCGAGCCGCTGGCCGAAGGAGATGGTGTCCGCCTTCTGGATCCCCCCGCATGCGAGGCAGTGGGGGTCGGACTCCTCGTCCAGCCGCTCCAGCACCACGGGGGCGGGGGTGCGCAGCCCGCACGCCATGCACATGATGCGCAGCATGGTGCCGTGCACCTCGATGACGGCGTCGTCGGGCACACCGCCGCGCTGGTGGAGGCCGTCGATGTTCTGGGTGATGAGCGCCCGCAGCCGTCCCATGGCCCGCAGGTCGGCGAACGCCCGGTGCGCGGCGTTGGGCTCGGCCTCCCACACCGGGTGGACGCGGCGCTGCGACCACACCTCGCGGCGCACGTCCACGTCGCCCATGTAGGAGTCGATGTCCGACATGGCCTCCGCGCTCGGGTTCGTCGTCCACAGTCCCTTCGGCCCCCGGAAGTCGGGGATGCCGGAGTCGGTGGAGACGCCGGCGCCGGTGAGCACGGTGATGCTCCCGGCGGAGGAGAGGAGGTCGGCGGCGCGCTCGAACTCCTCGGGGTCGGCGAAGGGCGCGGAACGGGTGCTCATCGAGGCCATACCCCATTGTTGCAGCGGCGCCGGGCCGGGGCTTCCCGAGGCTCTCCCCCGCCCCGGCGCGCCCCCTCAGGAGGGCCGTGGCGCCGGGAACTCGCGGACGCGGGGCGTGAAACGCGCGGCCGATGCACACGAGAGGGGCAAAGGGTGCAAAAATCGACACAAATGAAGCAGCCGTCCTACATCCTCGTGGTCAACGGGACCAAGGTCCAACGCCCGGTGTTCGTCCTGGGCGCGCCCCACTCCGGGATCTCCGAGGTCGCCCGCGCCCTGTCCCGCGCACCCGGGTTCCACCTGGGGGCGGGTTCCCCGGGCGTGCTCAACGCCGTCTACGCCGTGGCCAGACGCCCCTCGCTGGCGAGGGAGAAGGTCGCGGGAACGGCGAGCCTCCTGCGCGAGGCCTACGCCGAGGCCTGGCAGCTCACCCCGCTGACCTGTCCCAGGTGTCCCGGTCCGTGGGCCCGCGTGCCCGCGAACGCCTCCGCGGAACCGTGCGAGCACAGCGCCGACGCCCTCCGCTACGGCGACGCGAGCCCCGACCTGCTGTTCGCCGCGAACGCCCTGAACGCGGCGTTCCCGGACGCGCTGTTCGTCCAGATCATCCGGGACGGCCGCGACGTCATCGCGGACATGATGGACGACGAGCGCTCCCTGGCCTGGTTGAAGCCGAGCTTCATGAAACTGGACCACGAGTTCCCGAACCACTTCTTCGGGCTGGAGGACCAGTCGGACCTGGACGCGTTCACGGAGGGCTCCACGGCCGCCAAGTGCGCGATGCGCTGGCGGGGCGCGGTGCGCATGTCGGCCCTGCTGCGCCGGGAGATCGGGGCCGACCGGCTGCTGACCCTGCGCTACGAGGACGTGCACGGCGGCGAGGTCGAGACGGCGGAGCGGCTGCGGGAGTTCTGCGGGGCGCGGGTGTCGGCCTCGGAGCTGCTGACCGAGCATGCGTGGGGCGTGGGCTCGTGGCGCGAGCGCCTGTCCCGGAACCAGCACACGGACATGCACGAGGTGGCGGGCGTGGAGCTGTCCCGGCTCGGCTACCAGTGAACGCCGCCCCCGCCCGCGGGACCCGGCCCCGGCCGCCGGGGCACGGCGGGCGGGCGTCGGGCCCGGACGGGCGCCGGCCGCCCGGGGCCAGGACGTGTTCGGCGGACACCCGCCCTGCCGCGCGTCGCCCCGGCACGCCCCTCGCGGCGTTCTCCTCCGTCGACGGGACCCCGTCCCGACGCCTTCTCCGGCCTCGCGGTGAACGCACCGGATGGCTGCACCACGACGATCACCACCGGTTCCACACCGCCGTCGGCGGCCCTCCCGCCTCCCGCGTCACCAACGTCTCAGGTCGATGCACCTAGGGCCGGGTGCGCCCGGGCCGGCCGCCCGGGCCGCGTCCCGCGAGGGGGTCGGCCGCCAGCGTCTCCTCGGCCTCCTCGACCAGCTCCCGCGCCTCGGCCCTGTGCAGGAGGTCGTCCGCGGCGTCCTCGGGGATCACGGCGGTGCACGTCAGCGCCACGAGGGCGTCGGGGTCCATCAGGTCGGTCACGCCCACCGCCGTCATCGGCGGGTAGTAGCGGCCCATGTGGCGGCGGTACACGGACCCGATCGTGCCGCTGTTGACCCGGTAGGAGTGCATCGACGTGGTGTACACGCACATGTCCACCACGTGGGCGGGCTCGGCGCCGGCGGCCCGCAGCGCCTCCACCAGGTTGGCGAGCGCCTGGTCGAACTGCTGCGCCACGGAGTCCCCGACCACCTTGCCGTCGGGGCGCCGCGAGGTCTGTCCGCCGACGCGGACGAGGCGCCCGGGTCTGACCACGAGCGCGTGGGAGTACCCCACCGGATCGGCGAGGGAGAGCGGGTTGACGATCTCGTGCGGTGTCCGGTCCATCGGCGTGCCCTCCGGGTTGGTGCGGCTCCCGTCGCCCGCCCCGGAACGGTCCCCCGGAGGGTGTTCCGAGGACGTGCGGCTACGATGAGCGCATGTCGATCTCACTGCTGCTGTCCGCCCTGGCCCTCGTCGCCGTGCTGGCGCTGTTCGCCGCCATCTTCATCGGAGGCGCCGTCTACGTCGGCCGTGTCCGCCGCAACGGCACCGAGTCCGTCCTGGCCGGCGCCCGCAGGCACCGGGAGCTGCGCGGCTAGCCCGGATCCGTCCGGTCCGGCCCCCGCTTCGGGCCGCCGGCGGCCGGGGGCCGTCTCCGGCCGCGCCCTAGTCGCCGTCGAACTCGTCCGGGTCGGGGCCGAACCTCGTGTCGGAGTCGAGTCCGCTGATCCGGTCCATCTCCTCCTCGGAGAGCTCGAAGTCGAAGATCTCGAAGTTGGAGCGGATGCGCTCGGGGGTCACCGACTTCGGGATGACCACGTTGCCCAGCTGGACGTGCCAGCGCAGGAGCACCTGGGCCGGGGTGCGTTCGTGCTCCTCGGCGACCTCGGTGACGTCGGGGTGGTCGAGGAGCTTTCCGTGCCCCAGGGGGCTCCACGCCTCGGTGGCGATGTTGTGCTCGGCGTCGAAGTCGCGCACGGCCTTCTGGGTGAGCAGCGGGTGCAGCTCGACCTGGTTGACCATGGGCGTGATCCCGCCCTCCTCCATGACCCTCTCCAGGTGCGGCACCTGGAAGTTGCACACCCCGATGGCGCGCACCCGCCCCTCCGCGTAGAGGCGTTCCAGCGCCTTCCAGGTCGGCACGTAGAGGTTGCGCCGGGGCAGCGGCCAGTGGACCAGGTACAGGTCGACGGTCTCCATGCCCAGGCGGTCGGCGCTGGCGTCGAAGGCCCGCAGCGTGGTGTCGTAGCCCTGGTCCGGGTTGGCGAGCTTGGTGGTCACGAAGAGGTCGTCGCGGTCCAGTCCCGATCTGCGCAGGGCCTCGCCCACCCCGCGTTCGTTGCCGTAGGCGGCCGCGGTGTCGATGCTGCGGTAGCCCGCCTCCAGCGCGGTGGAGACCGCCTGCTCCACCTCGTCGTCGGGCACCTGCCACACCCCGTAGCCCAGCTGTGGAATGCGCACACCATTGGCCAGTGTGATGCCCGGAACCGTCATCTTTTTTCATCCCCCGTCGGCCCTGAACGGCCCTGCTGTCGTACAGTGCACGGCATTCCCCGTGCCGCAGTCGCATACTGCCATGTCAACACGGGTGGCGCCCCGAAGCTGCGCCGCTCGTGTGCGGGCTTTTTACCGTTGCCCGGGGCCGGGGGCGGCCCCGGGCCGGACCGCCGCGCCCGGCGTGTCGCCGCGCGGCCTCCCGGTAGGCTGCCGGCCCGGGACGGGAGGTGGGCCGGTGGGGCACGAACAGCGCGCCCGTGTCAGCGCCGGACTGGCGCGGGAGCGCGCGGGGCTGGTGGAGCGGATCGTCGCCGAGGTGTACGCCGAGGTCCCGGCCTACCGCGCGCTGCACGGGTCGCAGCTGGAGGAGGTGCGCGCGATCGCCGGGTGGCTGGTGGCCCGGTCGATGGAGCTGTGGGCGGCCGGGGAGACCCGGCTGCCCCCGGACGACGTGGAGCGGCTGCGGGGGATCGGGCGCTCCCGGGCCGCGGACGGGCGCTCGATCGGCGCCGTCGTCCGGGCGCACCGGGTCGGGTCGGCGGCGGCGGTGCGCGCCGTCTCCGAGCTGGCGGCCGAGGGACTCGACGCGGCGGACGTGTTCGCTCTGGGCGAACTCTTGCTGACCTCGATCGACCAGATCTCCGAGAGCCTGGCGGTGGGCCACGCCGAGACGGCCCACCGGCTGGACGCCGACCTGGAGAGGGCCCGGCGGGCGTTCCTGGACGACCTCCTCATCGGGCGGCAGGCCTCCCGGGGGGCGATCCGCGACCGGGCGAGGACCCTGGGCATCACCCCGCCCGACCCCGCGGTCCTGGTGGTGGCGCAGCCGGAGGGGGCTCACCCCGGCGGCGCCCCGCAGGGGGACACGGTGTCGGCGGGGATGGCGCTGCTCGGCCTGGTCGAACCGGTCGGCGCGGACCCGCTGCTCACCACGCGCGCGGGCCGGGTGGTGCTGCTGGTCTCCCCCGCCGACGCCGCCGGGGTGGCCGCCGTGCTCGGCGCCCACCCCTGGCGGGGGTGCGTCCTGGCGCCGCGCGCCCTCGCCGACATGTCCGCCGCCTACCGGTTGGCCGACGACGCCCTGGAGACCGCGCCTCCGCACGCGTTCGGCCCCGAAGGGCTGCTGCGCGACTCCGATGCGTGCGTGCTGGCCCTCCTGAACGGCGGACCGGTCACCCCGTCCGCGGTCCGCCGCGCCGTGCTCGGCCCGCTCCTGTCGGCGGGCGACGCGCACCTGCTGGAGACGCTGCGCGCCTACTTCCGGGAGGGGGCGGCGACCACCGCGGCGGAGGCCCTGCACGTCCACCCCCAGACCCTGCGCTACCGGCTGCGCCGGGTGCGGGAGCTGACCGGGCACGACCCGCACCGGCCCTGGCCGCGCTTCGTGCTGGAGACCGCCTGCGCCATCGCCCCCTGACGCGGGGCGGACCGTCCCGGGGCGGACGCCCGCGCCCCCGGGCGGCGCCGGGGGCTCCCACGGAACGGGAGCGGGCCCGGAGCCGCGAACCCGGTCCGCGCCCGAAGGCCGTGCGCGTCCGGCGGAGGGCCTGGCGCGGGGCGGCCCTGCGCGGACGGGCGCCGCTCGGTCGTCGTCGCCGACGGCACCGGCGGCGAGCGGCTGCTCGACCCTCTGGTCGGCCTCGCCGTGAGCGTAGGTCGCTGGAACCGCCGCGATCCCGGCTCCACTCGACCGGCTCGACGCGAACGGCAACCCGGACGGCGGCGTCGGCCGGTTCCGCCGAGGGAGAGGGGCCTCAGCCGCCAACTGCCCGCCCACCGGTAGAGGGCCGACGCTAGGATCTTGGCATGGCGAAGGGCAAGGTGCAGCGGCGGGCGCGGAAGATCCTGGGCGAGCAACCCGTGGCCCTGGTCTGGTGTGAGATCCACAAGCCCATCCCCGCACCGCCCAAGGACGTTCACCGTGCTGCAGGCAGAGGACGCCTGAAATCGCGCCACCACTGGTTGTGGTACGCCGGAGCCGTGGTGTTCTTCTTCGTGGTCGTACCGATGATCTTGCTGGACAGTCTCAGCCGTAGACTCGACCAACGGCTGTCGGGACGGAGCCGTGACGGTCAGACCGGACAGCCGTGTCCACCCGACACACAGCGTTCCGGCCGTGGCCGCTCTCGTGAGCGGGATCGCGGGCAGGACCCGACCAACGGGGTCTTCGACGGGGACTGGAACCTGACCGCGGGCCAGCTGCTGCTGCGTTGGTACGGGTACTCGCCCAACCCCAAGCGCCTGGTCATGCTGGCCCGCGACCGCATCTGCGTGGCGGCGTCCCCTCGCCGTCGGCTGTCGCCGACCAAGGCCGACGATTTCCGGACCGTCACGGAGTTCACCCTCGACCAGGCCCGGATCGACGGTGAGGCGGGCCAGCCGCGCGGGTACGCCACCTTCCGGCTCGCGTTCGCCGACGGTTCCTGGCTGGAGTTGGGCCGACTCGGCGAGCCGGAAGACGCCGATCACTTTCTGCGCACGGTCAGCGGCTGATCAACCCTTCCGGCTGCCCCGGCCGCTCCGTCCTCTTCGCCCTCGAAACCCCCGCCCCCGTCGACGACCGGCGGGACCCTGCTCAAGCCGCCATCACGCTGAATACCCTTCACGAACTTCTGCGGGGCGACACCAGGGAGCTCGCCGCACAAGCGTGGCAGGCGGGGGGCGCCTCACCGGCCGCCGGGCCGCCGCCCCCGCTCGGTCATCGGGGCGACGCCGTCTTCGCTCTCTTCCGGCCGCCAGCCGGCGATGTCGAGCAGCGGTCCGTCCAACGGCCGGCCGACCGGAGCGGTGTGCGTCTGGTGCGGCAGCGGGCCCGGGCGGGGCCGTCGTGGCCGTGCACCCGGCCGCACGGCAACTGTTCGTCGTCGCACATCGCCGTCAGGGCGGTGGTCTTTCCGGCGCCGTTGGGGCCCACGATGCCGTAGAACATTCCAGGCGGAATGCTCAGGCTGAGCCGGTCGACGGCGAGCCTGGCGCCGAAGCGCTGCGTCAGGTCCGCCACTTCGATGGCGGAAACACAGGGATTCTGCAACGGACTTCCTCACTCGGCCGTGTGGGCGAGGATCGCCTCGGCCAGCTCCTGGTGGGTCTGCGGCGGCAGCGTGTGCCCCATGCCCGCCACGCGCATCAGCCGCGCCCCCGGGACCCGCCCCGCGATGACCGCGCCGTGCCCCGGTTTGACCGGCTCGTGGGTGCCCTCCACGACCAGCGTGGGAGCCCGCACCCGGTGCAGCGCGTTCACCGGCTCGACGTCGGCGCCGAACCCCTCACTCCAGATGCTCACGTTCTGCATGCCTCACAGCATGGCGTCCCCGACCACGGGGGCCTTCCGTAGAACTACCGGCCTGACGCGTTCACCGGGCGGGTCCGGATCTTGGTGTCGGAACGCAGAAGTGCTCCCTGAGCTGTGATGATCCGACTTGCCGAAGATCGAGGCATCGCAGCTGGGAGCACTTGCCGCGTGACCTCCACAACGTCTCGTCGGAGGCCGACGCATGCCCTCGGGGTTCGACGGAGCCGGGATGCCGGACACTTGTCGGTCCAGAACCGTGGAGGGCTCCGTGTCACGCGGCTATCCGCCTGGGTTCCGTCGCGAGGCTCCTCGACCTCGTTGCTACGGACGCCTGGCCGGCACGTTGGCCATCCCGCGACCGACTACCGCCGGAGGAGACCGTCAGTTGGTGGCGAGAAGGTGCTCCAGCCAGTTGCGGCGTGCCGCGACGGCGGCCTTGCTGATCCGCGCCTCGGGGGCTTTCCGGTCGAAACCGTGGATTCCGCCGGGCCACACGTGCAGCTCGGCTTCGCCGCCGGCCTGCCAGATCCGGTCGGCGTAGGCGAGGATCTCATCGCGCAGACACTCGGCGGAGCCGACGTCGAGGAAGGTGGGCGGCAGGTCGGCCAGGTCGGTGGCGCGGGCGGGCGCAGCGTACTGCGGCACGTCAGGTCCGCCCTGGGCGTCGCCGAGCAGCGAGCTCCAGGCGAACCTGTTGCGGCTGCGGTCGAAGAGTTCGACGTCGTCCATCTGCAGGGCCGAGGCGCTGTCGTTGCGGTCGTCGAGCAGCGGCGCGATCAGCAGCTGGCCGAGCAGGCGGGGGCCGCCCTTGTCGCGCACGGTCAGAGCCAGCGCGGCGCCGAGGGTGCCGCCAGCGCTGAAGCCCGTGACGACGATGCGCTCCGGGTCGATGCCGAGTTCGTCCGCGTGGTCGGCGACCCACAGCAGACCGGCGTAAGCGTCGTTGATCTGGGCGGGGTAGGGGTGCTCGGGCGCGAGCCGGTAGCCGACCGAGATCAGCGTGGCCCCGAACCGCTCGGCCGTCTCGAGTATCTCGTCGAGCTCCGTGCGGTGATCGCTGCAGTAGAAGCCGCCGCCGTGTATGGAGTAGAGCGCCGGCCGTGATGCGGGCGCGCCGGAGGGTGTGCACACCAGCAGCGGGATCTCGGGGGCGCCGTCCGGCCCGGGCACCGAAGGCTGGGAGACGGTGAAGCGCCCGCCATGGCTGAGGTCCCCGAGCGCCGCCACTGCGGCGTCGGTCTCCGCGCGGATCACCGACAGCTTCTCGGGGCTCATCGGCGCCGAGTCCGCCTCCTCCGCCAGGTAGGCGTCATAAGCGACCCGAAGTTCGGCATCGAGAGGAACGGGAACGGCGGGCACGGTCTTTCCGGGTTCGAGATTCATACGCGCACGCTAGCGCTGCTGCTCCTTTCGCACCATCCGGATTTCACCGCCTTCGGCGCCCGGCGCCGTCCGCGACCCGCTCTACATTCCGGATGCCCCGCACGCCCGCGCGGCGGCCCCCCACCTCTCGGCGAGGAAGGGGAGCGTGCGGGTGCGCGGCAAGGGACGGTCGGGCGGCAGGGACCGCACCGTCCCCCTGCACGCCCGGGCCCGCACCACCCTGGCCGAACTCCTCGGCGAGCTCGGCCGTCCCGCCTCCGGGCCTCTCATCCGCGACCGCGACGGCCGCGCGCCGTCCACCCGCGCCGCCGACACCGTCGTGGTCACCAACCTGGGTGCCGCGGCGGGGATCGGCCCGGCCGACGACGGCGAGGCCTTCGGACCGCACGTGCTGCGCCACACCTTCGGCACCGACCCGGTGCGCGGCCGCGGCGAGGTGGCCACCGCGCCGGTCGACGTGGTGCCGGTGGCCGAGCTGATGGGCCATGCGGACCTGAACACCACTCGCCGCTACACCCTGCCGAGCGAGGTGGACGAGGCCCGCGCGCTGGAGGCGCTCACCACCGACCGGTGAGCCCGGGAAGGCCTGGCGCCACATCCGTAGCACTCCTCCTCGCCCCCCGGAACGGCCACCGGCCGGGGCCCTTCGGCGTAGCCCCGTGGGGCGCGGGGGTAGGAAGCACCCGGAGCACCCCCCGGTACGAAAGGCACGCCATGTCCGTTTCCCCACCGCAGCTGCACGGCCCCGAGTTCGAGTCCGACCCCCACCCCGCCTACCGGTGGCTGCGCGAGCACTCCCCCGTGCACCGCATGGACCTGCCCGGAGGCGCGTGGGCCTGGCTGGTCACCCGCCACGCCGACGCGCGGCAGGTTCTCGCCGACCCCGACATGCTCAAGGACCCCGCGGCGGGCGACGCGGTCTGGCGCGCGGCCGGCCTCGGACTCCCCTACGACCACCGGCCCAGCCTGGTGCGCAGCATGGTCAACGTGGACGCGCCCGACCACACGCGGCTGCGCCGGGTCGCGGGCGGGGCGTTCACCCCGCGCAGGGTCAGAGCCCTGGAGGAGAGCGCCGAACGCGTCACCGCGGACCTGGTGGACCGCATCGCGGCCTCCGACCGGCCGGACCTGGTCCGGGACCTGGCCTATCCGCTGCCCATCGCGATCATCTGCGACATCCTCGGCGTTCCCGAGGCGGACCGGCCCGAGTTCCACCGCCGGGCCGTGGTCATCGACTCCTCGTCCTACGAGGAGAGGGAGGCCGTCGCCGCGACCACCGACTGGTTCGACCGCTACCTGGGGGAACTGGTGGACGCCCGCCTGGCCGAGCCCTCCGACGACCTGTTGGGCGACCTGGTCGAGGCGCACCGCGCCGGGGACCTGAGCCGCGACGAGGTGACGTCCACGGCGTTCCTGCTGCTGGTCGCCGGGCACGAGACCACGGTGGCCCTGATCGGGAACATGCTCTTCACCCTGCTGCGCCGCCCGGAGCGCTGGGAGGGCCTGTGCGCGGACCCGGCCCTCCTCGGCCCGGCGGTCGAGGAGTCCCTGCGCCTGGAGAGCCCCCTGCAGAACGCGACCTGGCGGTTCCCGGGCAAGCCGACCACCGTGGGCGGGGTCGCGCTGGAGGCGGGCGAGCCGGTCCTGGTCTCCCTGCTGTCCGCGGGCCGGGACCCCGAGCGCTACGACGACGCCGACGGGTTCCGGCCCGGGCGCGGGGACGCGCACCTGGCGTTCGGGCACGGGGCGCACTTCTGCGTCGGGGCGCAGCTGGCGCGGATGGAGGCCCGGGTGGCGGTCGGCGCCCTCCTCGACCGGTTCCCCGGACTCCGCCTCGCGGTGGACGAGTCCGAGCTGCGGTGGTGGCCGAGCATGATCATGCACGGCCTGTTCTCCCTGCCCGTGCGTACGGGGAGGTAGCGGCGGTCGGGGCCCGTCGCGGGCGGTCTCCTCCGCTCCCGCACCGGAACCGGCGAAAGCACAGAAAACTTACCCCCGGTTGGCGGGAGGTTAGCCGCCCGGCGCCGGTGGGTAGCCGAGACTGACACACGGAGCGCACCGCTGTGTGCGCTCCCGTTGCGAGACGAGTCACACCGACTGGAGGGGGACCAGAGTGACGACCGCAGACCGCAAGGCCGGAACGACGCCCAAGCCCAGGAGCAGCCAGCCGTGGCTGCACCAGAAGGGCAAGGAGATCCAGGAGTTCGGCACGGTTCGCCAGCTTCCGGTCGGCCTCTCCTACGACGCGCGGATGTACTCGTGCCAGCGGCTCAACCAGGTGCTGTGCGACACCCGCATCCTGCACGACCTGTACAAGAAGCACCACTGGCTGATGCGCGGCCAGACGTTCTACCAGCTCCACCTGCTGATGGACAAGCACGCCGACGAGCAGACCGAGCTGACCGACACCATCGCCGAGCGTGTCCAGACCCTGGGCGGCGTGGCGGTCGGGGACCCGCGGCACGTCGCCGAGATCACCAACGTGCCGCGTCCGCCGAACGGCGTCGAGGAGGTCCCGGCGATGCTCTCCCGCCTCCTGGAGGCGCACGAGACCATCCTGGAGGACTGCCACGACGCCGCCGCGCGGACCCAGGACATGGGCGACGACGGGACGAACGACCTCCTGGTGTCGGAGGTGATCCGCGTCAACGAGCTGCAGGCCTGGTTCGTGGCCGAGCACCTGGTGGACACCCCGCTCGTCCACGTCTGAGGCGTCCGGGCCCCGCGCCGGACGGCGTGCGGGGCCCGCGGGCGCCGTCAGCGGTTCGCGTGGGACGGGTCCGCCCCGGCGCCGGGGGTGCGCGCCCCGGGCCGCTCGGGGCCTTCCGGCCCCCGGAGCGGGAACCGGCCGCGTCCGGGAGGGGCCGGGGCGAACTGCTCCCCGGCCCCTCTCCGTGTGCCCGCCTCCGGCGCCCCGCGGCCGGGTCAGGTCAGGGTCAGCACGATCTTTCCGGTGGTGCGGCCCGTCTCCCCCAGCTCGTGCGCCTCGGCGGCCTCCTCCAGGGGGAAGGTGGCGGCGACCAGCGGCTTCAACCGCCCCTCCTCCACGAGCGCGGTGACCGCCTCCAGGCCCTTGTGGTCGGGTTCGACCATCAGGGTCACGCCGCGGACCCCGGCGCCCGCCTTCTCCGCGGCCCGGGCGACCCCCTCGGTGTCGAAGGGGTCGGTCAGGCCGATGTACAGCCCGCCGGGGCGCAGGGTGCGCAGCGACCGCTCCAGGTAGTCGCCGCCGATGGCGTCGAGCACCACGTCCACGTCGCCGACGGTCTCGGCGAAGTCCTCGGCCGCGTAGTCGACCACCTCGTTCGCCCCCAGGCCCAGGAGGAGGTCGTGCTTGGCGGCGCTGGCGGTGCCGATCACGTGGGCTCCCCGGGCCCTCGCGATCTGGACGGCCAGGTGGCCCACGCCCCCCGCCGCGGCGTGGACGAGGACGCGCCGGCCGGCTCCGACGTCCGCGGTGTCCACCAGGGCCTGCCAGGCGGTGAGCGCGGCGAGCGGGAGGGCGGCGGCGTGGACGTGGTCGAGTCCCGCGGGCTTGGGGGCGAAGTGCCGCGCGGGGCCGGTGACCTGGTCGGCGTAGGCGCCGGGGGTGTGGGGGAAGTTCGGCATCCCGTAGACCTCGTCGCCGACGGCGAAGCGGGTGACCCCCGGGGAGACGGCGGTGACGACCCCTGAGACGTCCCAGCCCTGGCCGAAGGGGGGCGTGTGCCAGTAGCCGGTGGTCCGCATCTTCCAGTCGGTCGGGTTGACGCCGGCCGCGTGCACCCGCACCCGGACGTGGGTGGGCGCGGGCTCGGGCACGGGGGCCTCGACGATCTCCAGGACCTCGGGGCCGCCGACGGTCTTCTGCCGGACGGTGCGTATGTGCTCTGTCATGCGCCCAGCTTCCCGTCTAAGGTATCCCCTGTATAGAAGGCACTTTCCCCATCTGTAGGTACCTGGTGTATACCACTCCTGACTTGCGAGAACTCGGCGGCGCCGATGTCTACCTGCGGAACTGTGCGTCCCGCAACGTCCTCTCCCTGCTGTCCAACAAGTGGCTGTGCCTGGTGGTGGGGGTGCTCTCCCCCGGGCCCGCGCGCTTCGGCGAGCTGCGCCGCCGGCTGGACGGCATCACCCAGAAGATGCTGACCCAGACCCTGCGCGAGATGGAGCGGGCGGGGCTGGTCGACCGCCGGGTGTACCCGACGACCCCGCCGCGCGTGGAGTACAGCCTGACCGCCCTCGGCGCCGAGGTGGAGGCGCTGATGGGGTCGATCCGCCTGTGGTCGGAGGAGCACATGGACGAGATCGCCTCGGCGCGAGCGGCCTACGACGAGCGCGCGTCCCGGGCGGTGGAACCCCTGTAGCGTCCCGGGGCGGGGCGGGGCGGGGGCCCGGGGCGCCTCGGGGCCAGGACACCGCCAGCACCGCACATCCGCGGAGGAAGCCCCTCAATCCCCCTAAAACCAACTTGTTCAGTAGAGTTAGCCGCATGGAGATCCTCGTCGCCGTCATGGCCGGATTCGCCGTCGCGGCCGTGACGGCCCCCGTGGGAATCTCCGGGGCCGTCCTCCTGCTCCCCGTACAGCTCAGCGCCCTGGGGATGCACGGGCCCGCGGTCAGTGCCACCAACCTGCTCTACAACGTGGTGGCCACGCCGCTGGGCCTGAGCCGCCTGGCGCGGTCGGCGCGCGGCCACGGCGCGGAGATGCTCGTGGCCACGGCCGCCGCCGTGCCCTGCGCGGTGGGGGGCGCCGCCGTGCGCGTCACCTGGCTCTCCGATCCCGTGCTCTTCCGCGGCCTGCTCGCCGTGCTCATGCTCGCCATGGGGGCACGCCTCCTCGCGGTCCGCCGGACACGGGCCTCCGCCCCGCCGGCGGGGGCCGGGGGCGCGCGGGCCCCGCGCGGGGGCCGCGCCCTGCTCGCGCTCGCGGCGGGCGGCGCGGCGCTGTTCGGCGCGGCGGTGGGCATCGGCGGCGGCTCCCTGCTGTCGCCGCTGCTCATCGGCGTGGCCGGGTGGCTGACCTCGCGGGCCGCCGTGGTCGCCCTGACCACCACCCTGGCCACGTCCGCGGTGGGCCTGACCGCCTACGCGGTGTTCGACCGGATCGGCTTCGGCGCGGCCCCGGCGGCCCCCGACTGGGGCGTGGGCCTGGCGCTGGGGCTCGGCGGCGCGCTCGGCTCCCTGGTGGGGATCGGGCTCTCCCGCCGTGTGGGGGAGCAGCCGCTGCGCTTCCTGCTCGGCGCGCTCATCACGGTCACCGGCGTGGTCTACCTGGCCGGCCTGCTGCCCTGAGGCCGCCGGGGGCGGGACCGGGACCTGGCGCGCCGGCCCTTGCGCCCGACGACGCCGGGGCCGGGCCGCGCTGCGCGGCCCGGCCCCGGTACGAGCGGTCCTCTAGTAGACCTGCGCGTGGAACTGCGGGGCGGCGAAGGTGCCGCCGGTGGAGAAGTCCACGCTGCGGCCGCTCGGGATGCGGTAGCCCCCGGTCGACTTCAGGCGCCCGCCGCTGTTCCTGATCTGCACGTAGTAGCCCTCGTTGCCGTTGGTGCTCACGCTGGTGCACTGGCCGGAGTTGACGACGTAGGTGGAGAAGCCGCCGCGGTCCGGGAAGTGCGCGGTGGCGCTGTAGCCGGAGCCGACGTTGCAGAGCCGGAAGGTGCCCGCGGCGGAGGCCGGCGCGGCGGCCGCGAGAGCGAGGCCGAAGGTGAGGAGCAGGCCGGCGAGCACCGACGAGGTCAGGGCCTTGCCTCTGCGGAAGATGGACATGTGCGTCTCCAAGAACCATAGGGGGTACGGGCCGGCCGAGCGGGGACCGGGACGTGCCGGGGGTAGTGGCGCAACGCAGTCAATCACACACCAGCCGTCAAAAACCAGGTTTGTGTGGCTTTTTCGTTGGCTTCTTGTGGCTTTGTTTGGCTTTGCTTGGGATGGCGCCCCGCGGTGCCCCGCACGCCGAAAACGGGGAGGACGCGCGCCCCCGCGCGCGTCCTCCCCGGCCGCTCCCCCGCCCCCGTGGCGGTCGGGTCAGGATCCGGTGATGCCCCAGCGGCGGCGCAGGGCCCGGTCGGCCCAGTTGAAGAAGACGTCGATGACGATGCCGACGACCAGCACGATGATGATGTAGCTGAGCAGCCGCTCGGCGTCGTTGAGCTGGCGGGCCTGGCTGAGCGCCCACCCGATGGAGTTCTGCTGGTTGATGATCACCAGCAGCTCTCCCGCCATCAGGGAGCGCCAGGCGAAGGCCCAGCCCTGCTTGAGGCCGGTGACGAACATCGGCAGGGCCGCCGGGATGATCAGCACCGTGTACCGCTGGACCCCCCGCAGGCCCATCACCTGGCCGGCCCGCAGCAGCGACGGGGACACGTAGTCGATGCCCGACGTCAGCCCGCCCGCGATGGAGGGGGCCGCGCCCAGCACGATCACGAACATGATCGCCGACTCGCTGATGCCGTAGAGCAGCATCGCGAACGGGAACCACACGATGGAGGGCATCGTCTGGAGCCCGGTGATCAGCGAGCCGATCGCCACCCGCAGCGGCTTGAACTGCGAGACCGCGATGCCGATGACCACGCCCACGACCAGGGCCAGGGCGAAGCCGGTCAGGGCCCGCCTCATGGTGACCTGGACGGCCTCCCAGAACTCGGGTGTGGTGATCTCCCGGAAGAGGGTCGGCAGAACCCTGTCCGGCCCGGGGAAGACGAACTCGGTCCGCCACCCGGACCACACGACCGCCTGCCAGGCGAGCAGCACCAGGGCCACCGCGGCGAGCTTGGGCCAGGTGGCGGACCAGATCCTCCCCGCGGTCTCGGCGGCGCTGCGCTCCCCCGTGCCGCGCCGGGGCTGGAGTTCGAGGGCGTCGAGACCGCGGACGCGGCGCTGGTCGTCCCGCACGTCGGTGTCAGGCATGGCGCGAGACCTCCTCGCGGAGTCGGTCGGTGATGGTGGCGGCCTGCTCGGCGATCTGCACCGAGTCGATCCGGCGGGGGCGCTCTCCCTCGACCGGGAAGGCGTCGATCACCCGCCCGGGGCGGCTGGACAGCAGGACGACACGGTCGCCCAGGCGCACCGCCTCGCGCACGTTGTGGGTGACGAAGAGGATGGTCAGCTCCTTCTCGCGCCAGATCCGCTCCAGCTCGTCGTGGAGGATGTCGCGGGTCATGGCGTCCAGCGCGCCGAACGGCTCGTCCATGAGCAGCACGTCCGCGTCCTGGGCCAGCGCGCGGGCCAGGGCGACGCGCTGGCGCATGCCGCCGGACAGCTCGTGGGGGCGCTTGCGGTCGAAGCCGGTGAGCCTCACCAGGTCCAGGAGTTCGGCGACGCGCTTCCTGCGCTCGGCCCGGGGCACCTTGTTGACCTTCATGGGCACCTCGATGTTGGCGCCCACGGTCAGCCACGGGAACAGCGCGGCCTCCTGGAACATCATCGCGACCTTGTGGCCGCCCGCGTCCACGCTGCCCGTGGTGGGCTGTTCGAGTCCGGCGACCAGGGAGAGCAGGGTGCTCTTCCCGCAGCCGGACGCGCCCACGATGGCGAGGAACTCCCCGGTGCCGACGGTGACGGACATCCCGTCGATCGCGGTCACGGCGCCCTTGCCGTGTCCGAAGACCTTGGAGATGTCCTGGATCTCCACGGCGGCGGTGCGCGCGGGCGTCTCGGTGACGGTGGTCATGGGCCTCTACCCTTCCAACCCGGCGACCAGCTCGCGGCCGTCCTCGGCGAGGAGTCCGTTGAGCAGGTCGAGGGCGTAGATTCCGTTCAGGTCGACGGGTTCGAGCAGGCCGACGGCCTCGGCCCTGTCGGCGCCGGCGAGCAGCGAGGGGGCGACGGGGTCGACGGTGAAGGCCACGTTGTCGAAGGCCGCCGCGGTGATGCCGGGGTCGAGCCGCGCGCCGGTGAGGGACTCCAGATGGTCCCCGGCGGCCGCCCGCGCCCGTTCGGGCTCCTCGTCGAGCAGGTCGACGGAGGCGATGTGGCCGCGCAGCAGGTCCTCGACCACCTCGGGGTTGCGGTCGAGGAACTCGGCGCCGACCGCGAGGTGGGTGGTGACGAACCGGCCGCCGGTCTGCGGCCACAGGTCGGCCTCGTCGATGAGCAGGTGCGCGTCGTCCTCGGCGAGCACCCGGCTCAGGTGGGGTTCGGGCAGCCAGGCGCCGTCGATCTCGCCGAGGGCGAAGGCGTCCACGGTCTCGGCGTTGGCCTGGGGGACGATCGACAGGTCTCCGCCCCCGGCGGTGTCGACGTCCCAGCCCTGCTCCTCGGCGAGCCAGCGCAGAGCCACGTCCTGGGTGCCGCCCAGCTGCGGGGTGGCCAGGGTGGTGCCGCGCAGGTCGTCCAGTGAGTCGATGCCCTCGCGCACGACGAGCCCGGTCCCCCTGGTGGCGGCCCCGGCGACGACGTGCAGCGCCTGCCCCTCGGACTGCGCCCAACCGTTGACGGCGGGACTGGGGCCGAGGTAGGCGGCGTCGACCTCGCCGGAGAACAGGGCGTTGACGGCGTCGGGGCCGCTGTTGAAGACGCGGGTGTCGAAGGCGACGTCCTCGCCGAGGGCGCCGGGGATGATCCCCTCCTGGACGCCGACGAGGGCGGGGGCGTGGGTGATGTTCGGGAAGTAGCCGAGGGTCAGCGAGGATCCGTCGGCCTCCTCGGCGCCGGCCGCCCCGCACCCGGTGGCGGCCAGGCCGAGGGCCAGGGCCGCCAGGGCGGTTCTCAGCGGGAGGGAGGGCACACGCATGGAGTGGTCCTTTTCGTGCTGCGTCGGAGGACGAGAAAAACTCTACTTAATAAGTAGGTTTTGTGGAAGCAGGCGAATCGTCCCCCGCTTCCCGAATGACCAGCCCAAACACCCGGGATCACGATCCCGAGCCATCCCACCCACCGAGAAGCCCCAGGTCAGAACGGCGCGTCGGTCACGATGCCCGGCATCGACCGCCCACCGCTCCCCTGAGCCCCGCCCGCACGGCCGACACCACTCCGCATAATGTGATCCAGATCACCGACCCTTGCCCGGGTGTGTCGGGACCGGAGAGGGCGGGCGCGGCCCCGCCGTCCCGGCGCCGGCCGGTCGCGGGCCGAACCCGCCCGAACGTCGGCGCGGCGTGGAACGATGGAGGCATGGAACCTGGAGGCGCGCAGGCGCAGCGCCTGCGCGACATCGCCGCGATGCGCCGCGTCCGCGACCGGATCGACCGCGAGTTCGCCGAGCCGCTCAACGTCGAGGCGCTGGCGCGCGGGGCGTACATGTCGGCCGGACACCTGAGCCGGGAGTTCCGCCGCGTCTACGGCGAATCCCCGTACTCGTACCTGATGACCCGGCGGATCGAGCGGGCGATGACGCTGCTGCGGCGCGGGGACCTCAGCGTCACCGAGGTCTGCTTCGCGGTGGGCTTCTCCTCCCTGGGCACGTTCAGCACGAGGTTCACCGAACTGGTGGGCGTGCCGCCGAGCGTCTACCGGCGCGACCGCTCCCGGGACGGCGCGGGGATCCCGCCCTGCCTGGCCAAGCGCGTCAACAGGCCGGTCAGGAATCGAGAAGCCCGCCCCCGGTAGTCCTGCGTAGCGTGGCGCCCATGAACGTCACCATCCACCAGGCCTTCCTGCCGCAGACCGACCCCGAGGCCGCGCTGGGCTTCTACCGCGACGCCCTGGGCTTCGAGGTCCGCGACGACGTGGGTTACGAGGACATGCGCTGGATCACCGTCGGACCGCCCGGGCAGCCCGGCACCTCCCTCGTGCTGCACCCGCCCGCCCCCGACCCGGGCGTCTCCGAGGACGAGCGCCGCACCGTCCTGGAACTCATCGCCAAGGGCGTCTACGCCTCCGTCACGCTCGCCACGGACGACCTCGAAGGGTTCTTCGCCCGCGTCCGGGCCTCGGGCGCCGACGTCGTCCAGGAACCCGCCGACCAGGACTACGGGGTCCGCGACTGCGCCTTCCGCGATCCCGCGGGCAACCTCGTCCGCGTCCACCAGCTCCCCTGAGCCGGACGGGCCGCGCCCGCGCATTCGACAGACCCCCGACAGCACGAGGAAAGCACCCGATGACCCTCTCAACCGACATCATCACTGTGGGCGTACCGGACGTGTCGGCCGCACACGCCTTCTACGCGTCCGCGTTCTCGGCCGCGGCCGACGACGGACGCAACGCCGAACTTGACCTCCACGGCACCGGCCGGCTCGCGTTCCGGCGGATCGACGAGCTCGCTGCGGCCTGCGGGGCTGACCCCGCGACCTCAGGCTTCCGGGGCTACGTCCTCTCCTCGATCGTCCAGCGGCCCGCCGAGGTCAGGGCTCTGCTCGACGCCGCCACCGCCGGAGGCGCGACGGTCGTCAAACCGGCAAGGAAGGAGTTCTTCGGCGAGTTCGCCGCCGTCCACCGGGCGCCGGACGGGGCCGTCTGGAAGCTGGCTGCCGCCTCGAAGAAGGACAAGGGCCCCGTTCCCGCCGTACCTCGGCCGACCGAGACCGCCGTCTTCCTCGGCGTCGCAGGGCCGAAGGCGTCCAAGGTGTTCTACGAGGCGCTGGGCATGGTCGCCGACCACGACTACGGCGACAAGTTCGTCGACTTCGCCGTCTCCGCGGGCGCGTGCCGCCTGGGGCTGCTGCCGCGCCGGGCGCTCGCCGGGGACGCGGGGGTCGACGGGCAGGGCGAGGGCTTCTCCGCGCTCGCCCTCACGCACACCGCCGGCTCCCGCGAGGAGGTCGACGCCCTTCTCGCCGCAGCGGACTCCGCGGGCGGGCGGGTCACCGCCCCGGCGGCCCCGACCGGCGGGGGCGGCTACGCCGGGCGCTTCACCGATCCCGACGGTCACCACTGGAGGGTCGCCACAAGCGCGTGACCGCGACCGCGCGGCCCGGGCCGCGCGGTGTCCGCCGACAGGATCCCGGCCCGGGGAACTCGGGGGCGGGCCCCTGCCCCGCCGCCCCCGGCCGGTGAACCCGGTCCGGGGGCGGCAGCGGTCCCCCGCCGTCCGTCAGCCGAGCCCGGCGACCTCGTCGCGGCCCGCCTCGGCGAGGAGGCCGTTGAGCGGGTCCAGGGCGTAGATGCCGTCCAGCTCCACCGGGTCGAGGAGGCCGACAGCCTCGGCGTGCTCGGCGCCGCCCTGGAGGGAGGGGGCGATCGGGTCGACCGTGAAGGTCACGTTCTCGAACGCGGAGGCGACGACCTCGGGGGAGAGCCCGCCGCCGGTGAGGGCCTCCAGGTGGGCGATGGCCGCCGTCTGGGCGTCCTCGGGGTTCTCGTTGATCCAGTCGACGGTCTCGATGTGGCCGCGCAGCAGGTCCTCGACCGCCTCCGGGTCGGACTCCAGGAACTCGGCGCTGACGATCAGGTGCGTGGTGACGAACTCGCCGCCGGTCTCCGGCCACAGGTCGGCCTCGTCCACGAGGAGCTCTCCGTCCGCCTCCTCGACCAGGCGGCTGAGGTGCGGCTCGGGCACCCACGCGCCGTCGATCTCGCCGAGGACGAAGCTGTCGATGATCTCGGCGTTGTCCTGGGGCAGGACGGACAGCTCGCCGCCGCCCTCGGTGTCGACCTCCCAGCCCTGCTCCTGGGCGAACCAGCGCAGCGCCACGTCCTGGGTGTTGCCCAGCTGCGGCGTGGAGAGGGTGGTGCCGGGCAGGTCCTCGACACCGTCGATGCCGGGCCGGACCACGAGTCCGGCGCCCCGGGAGGTGGACCCGGCGATGATCTGCAGCGCGGTGCCGTCCGACTGCGCCCATCCGTTGATGGCGGGGTTGGGGCCGATGAAGGTCGCGTCGACCTCCCCCGCGAACAGGGCGTTGATGGCGTCGGGGCCCGCGTTGAAGGTCTGGGTCTCCAGCGCGGTGTCGCCGAGGGCCTCGGCGAGGGTCCCGTTCTCCACGCCGACCAGGGCCGGGACGTGGGTGATGTTGGGGAAGTAGCCCAGGGTGAGGGTGCCGGACCCCCCGTCCCCGCCGCCCCCTTCCCCCTCGCTCCCGCACCCGGTGGCGACCAGTCCCAGTGCCAGTACTGCGGCGGCGGTCGGAAGCACAGACGTGCGCATGCTCATCTCGGGTCCTCATTCGGGGGTTCGGGGAGGGTCGGGCCGGTCGTGTAAAACTCTACTAAATGAGTAGGTTTTGTGGAACTTGCCCCATGGTGATGCAGGTCACAAATTCGCCCTCCCGACGGCGGGAAACCCCTGGTCACGCTGCGTCCGACACAGCCCCCGGAGCGTGACCGGCGACCCGCGGGCGCAGCCGCGGAGGACCCCGCACCCGGCCCCGGACACGGCGAAGGGCGGTGGAGCCGGGAGGCTCCACCGCCCTCGGGGGAACGGGGGGTGCGCGGCGGCCGGCCGGGCCGCCGGACGGCTACTCCTCGTCGGCCGCCCCACCGGTCTCGACGACGTTGCCGTCGCCGTCGACCGCCAGGACGACGCCCTGCCACGACTCCTGGACGAACTCCAGGACGCGCTCGTCGTGCAGCAGCTCCGCGAGCAGCTGGACGCGCTCGTCGTCGGCGTTCTCCTCCAGGGCGACCAGGCCGTTGGCGTAGGCCTCGACGTAGTCCTCACCCTCCGGCTCCCAGGCCAGGACGTTGGACTCCTCGGGCAGGTTCGCCTCGATGGCGTAGTTGCCGTTGACGATCGCCGCGTCCACGTCGGAGATCGAGCGCGGCAGCTGGGCGGCCTCCAGCGGGGTGACGGTGATGTCCCGGGGGTTGTCCGTGATGTCGTTCTCGGTGGCGGACTCGCCCGCCTCCGGGTCGACGGTGATCAGGCCCTCGGCCTCCAGGACGCCGAGCGCGCGGGCGAGGTTGGCGGGGTCGTTGGGCACCGCGACCTCGGCGCCGTCCGGCAGGTCCTCGACGCTCTCGACGCTCTCGGAGTAGAGGCCGAGGCGCTCGATGTGGACGTCGGTGATGTAGGTGAGCTCGGCGTCGGGGCCGTTCTCGACCCACTCGCCGAGGAACGAGCGGTGCTGGAAGTAGTTGGCGTCCAGCTCCCCCTCGACCAGGGCCGCGTTAGGGGTGTTGTAGTCGGAGATCTCCACGATGTCCAGGTCCAGCCCGGCCTCCTCGGCGAGGTTCTCGTCGATGAAGGCGAGGATGTCGCCGTGCGGCACGGGGCTGACCCCCACGGTCAGGACGTCCCCGCCGCCGTTCTCGGCCTCGGCCGCCTGCTCGCTGGGGGCGCCGCAGGCGGAGAGCGCCAGGGTGACGGCGGCGGCGCCGATGACGGCTGAGGTCGTGCGCATGTGCACTCCTTGAGGGATCGTGGGGTGGAGGATCGCGGGGGTCCCGGCGTCGGCGCGAACACCGTCGGTCCGGGCGGGCAGTGCCCCCGTGGGGCATTACCGACCCAATCAGACACTATCCCACCGGATTGGTAGGAATAATCCGTTTCGTCCCGCTCGTCGCGTGGCGTGAACCACACGGACCATATTACCGACTAATCCGGTAGAAATTAACGGAAATACGGCGCATGATGGTGGCATGCTCAGCGCACACAGCTCACTCCCCAGCGTCGACACCCGTGCCGTGCCCCTGCGGAGCGCGGCCCCGCTGCGCGGCGAACCGTCCCTGACCGCTCTGCCCCGGCCGGCGGCGGGGCCGGACGACGCCGTCGGCCCCGTCCTGACCTCCCCAACGGGCCCCGGCTCCGACCACTCGCTCCTCGGCGTGCTGCCCCTGCCCGAGAGCGGCAAGTACATGCTGGTCTACGGGGTGGTGGTGGACGAGCCCCACGCCCGCGCCAGGCCGCTCCCCGCCCCGGGTTCCGCACTGCTCATCGACCGCGACGCCCGCCGGGTCTGGTCCGGCGGGCGGGAGATCGAGCTCACCTACCAGGAGTACGAACTCCTGGAGTGCCTCGCCGGCTCCCCCGGCCGCGCGATCGCCCGCGGCGAGCTGATGGAGCGCGTGTGGGGCACCCGCAAGGACCTGCACTCGCGCACCATCGACGTGCACATCCACCGGCTCCGCCGCAAGCTCGGCCGGGCCGGGGACCTCATCGCGACCGTGCGCAAGGTCGGCTACATCTACCACGGCCCCCCGTCGCCGCCCCCCGGCGAATGACCGGCGGGGCCGCCGCCGGCCCCGCCGGGCGCCCCTTCCGGAAGGGCGGCGGTCCCGTCCGGGAACCACGCGGCCCCGGACCGCCCCGGGAACGCCTCCCGGGACCCGCCGCCCCGGCCGGAGCGCCCCCCGGACGCGGCGGGGCGCGGCGCCCCCGCCGGGAGGCGCCGCGCCCCTCTCCTCCTCGGGCCGGGGCGGCCCCGGCCGGACGCCCCTAGAAGGCGAAGCCGCGGAAGAGCAGCACGGCGAGCAGCAGGCCGACCGCCAGGTTGAACACCGTGGCGAGGCCGAACACGCCGATCGGCCGCCAGCCCGCCTCGCGCAGCGAGCCGAGCTTGAACTCCAGGCCGATACTGGTGAACGCCGCGATCAGGAACCAGTCGCGCAGGGCCCTGGCCGTGTCCAGGCCCGCCTGCGGGTCGGCCGCCGGGCCGTTGGACCACAGGGTCGCGACGACCGAGGCGGCCAGGAACCCCAGCACGAACTTGGGGAACCGGTCCCACAGGGTGCGCAGGCCGGGGCGCTCCACCGCGCCGCCGCCCTCGGCGGGTGCGACCCTGAAGGCGAAGTAGGCGGTCAGCAGCACCGCCACGACGCCCATCAGGACGTTCTGCGTGGCCTTGACGATGGAGGCGATCTGGAGGGCCTCCTCGCCGACGATCGCCCCCGAGGCCGCGACCGCCGCCGTGGTGTCGATGTTGCCGCCGATCCACGCGCCGGCCTGGGCGGTGCTCAGTCCGAGCACGCCGACCAGCCACGGCAGCAGGAAGATCGAGGGGACGGCGAACAGGATGACCAGGCTCGCGGTGTAGGCGAGCTGTTCCCTGCGCGCCTGTACCGCCCCGGCGGCGGCGATGGCGGCGCTGACCCCGCAGATGGACACCGACGAGGCGAGCAGCGCCCGCAGACGGTCGTCCAGGCCGAGCTTGCCGCCCACCCACCAGGTGAACAGGAACACCGACGTGACCAGGAACAGGGCCTGGAGGACGGCGGGTCCGGCGGCCTGGGCGATGACGTCGAACAGGACCGTGGAGCCGAGCAGGACCAGACCGGTCTTGATGAGGAACTCGGTCCTGAACGCCGGGGCCAGCCGGTCGCGCACCCCGAGGAGGGACAGCGCCAGGTTGCCCAGCAGGCCGAGCAGGATCGCGTAGACGGGGTACTCGACGGCCTCGGCGAAGCCGCCCCAGGGGGTCCCCTCCGCGGCGGCGGGGACCCAGGACTCCAGGAAGCGGGTGGCCGCGGCCAGGGCGAGGACCACGAGGACGCCGAGGGCGGACCAGAGCGGTGCGCCGGGTCCGCGCGGGGCGTCCGCCTCCTCCCGGAGGCCGTCCCCGCCGTCGCCGGCCGCGCCGCCCTCGGGGGCGACGGCGGTGCCGTCGGGGCCGGCCGCCGTGCCGCCCGCGGTCCCGGTCGCGCCGGGGCCGTCGGCCCGGGAGGCGTCTTCCCCGGTTCCGGGGGTGTGCGCGGCCATCAGGGGACCAGTCCCGCCGGGATGACCCCGAGCAGGGCCAGTCCGAGCAGCACGAGTCCGGTGACGGTGGCAGCCCAGTCCTCGCCGATCCGCCACCGGGGCCGTGGGGGAGGCGGTTCGGGCGTGGACGCGGGCGTGGTGGGTGTCTCGCTCATGGTTCTCCTCGATCTCCGGGCGCGGGGGCGCCCTCGGGGGACGGGACGGGATACGAACGGAACGGCGACTAAATACACTAAACCTACTCATTTAGTGTATTTAATGGCCGCGCGGGGCGCCGGACCCGGTTCCGGCGCCCGGCAGGGGCACGGAACCGGGCCCGACGGCCCGGCGGTGACGATACGGGGAGCACGACCCCGGCGTCCGGCACACGGCGACGGGACCGGCCCCGGCACAGGGCCGGAACCCGACCCCGGAGCGCGGCCCCGGGTCAGGGCTCGGCGCGGAGCACGGGCTCGGTGGTGGGCAGTCCTCGGGCGCGCCAGGCGCGGAAGCCGCCGGCCATGTCGGTGGCCCTCGACAGCCCCAGCTCCTGGAGCTGGACGGCGGCCAGGCTGGAGGCGTACCCCTCGTTGCAGAACAGCACGACGAGCCGGTCGGCGGAGTCGGCCTCGGGCACCCGGTCGGGACTGCTGGGGTCCAGCCGCCACTCCAGGACGTTGCGGTCGATCACCAGCGCCCCCGGGATCTCCCCCTCGGCCTCGCGGTTGACCGCGGGGCGGGTGTCGACCAGCAGCGCGCCCTCCTCCTGCGCGCGCAGCGCCTCGACCGGCGAGAGCCGTTCGAGTCGGGCGCGCTTGCCGTCGAGGAGCCGTTCGATCGCGCTCACCGCCGCTCCCCCGCCCCTGCGGTGGGCACGGCGTCCAGCGTGGGGACGTCGGGCTCGGGGTCGCTGGTCAGGATGCTGCCGGTGCGGCGCAGCGCGGCGTCGCCGCTGACCTCGTAGTAGTGCATGGCGGTCAGCGGCGGCGAGTAGGCGTGCACGCTGACGGCGGGCGCGGCGGCGGCGTTGACGACGTCGTGCACGTGACCGAGGGGGAACCGCGCGCCCCCGCCGTCGGCGAGGGTGCGTTCGCGCAGGCCGGCGTCCCAGTAGCGCTCGACCAGCTCCCCGGCGACGACCGTGAGCGCGCCCAGCGAGCCGGCGTGGTCGTGGAGCCGGGTGGACTGGTCCGGGGTCCAGGAGATGAGCCAGACGTCGGTGTAGTCGTCGGCGCGCAGGCGGACGGACCAGCGGTTCTCGGCGTCGAAGCGGATCTCGTGGAGCCCCTGTCGAACCTCGTCGGCGACCGCGGCGGTCAGCTCGGACAGGCGGTCCAGGGTGAGCGGTGTCGGCGCGGCGGCGGGCGCGGCGGCTGTGTCGGTCATGGCTTCTTGCTCTCGGAGTCGTGGGCGGTCGGAGTCTGCGCTGGTCCGGTGGCCGCTAACAGTGCTCGTCGAAGGCGAGAACCCTCTGCCGCGGCCTCGGGTGTGACGGTGTTCTGACTGCCATGACCGCAGTAAACCACATTCCCTACAGGTTTAGTTGGTAGAAGCCTTCCGACACACGCGCCACTCCCGCCCCGGACGCACCGCACCCTCCAGCACACCCGGCCCCACCTGCACGCCCTCCCCCGGCCTCCGCCCGCCGCTCCACCCCGGCGGAGATTCCCTACTTTTTCGGTTGACAAAATGGGGTTAGAGGATCAGGCTGGTGGACGTGGCCGACGGAATCGCGGAGCCGTCGGCCAGGACCCGCCGACCACCCGCGCCGTCCGGGCCACCCCGCCGGACGGACGAACGCGAGGCCGGTCCCGGTGTTCCGGGCCGAGGGGGCTGCCATGCGCGGAGCCGCCCGACCCTCGGCCCGGAACGCCCTCCACGCCGCACCCCGCGCGACCGGACGGGAGGCCGGCCCGATGTCCGCACCCGAACAGGCCCGCCCCGCACACCGGGCGTCCCCGGCGGGACGGGGCTCCCGGGCCCCGCGCGGGACAGCCCCCCGATCGGCCCCGCACGGAACCCCCGGTCGAACGCCACGCCGAGGACACGGAACCGGCGCCCTTCGCGCGCCGACCTGTGCTTTGATTCCCCATAATTCCGGTAGGTATTTACTGGCACAGGTCGGCGTGCGTCCCAGCAGGAGGTTCCCCATGTCCGAGACCGTCACCGGTCCCGTCCCCGGCACGACAGGCGGCCAGGCCCGGGTCATCGCCTCGGACGCGGAGGCCGTCGAGACCGCCCGCGCCCTGGCCCCCCGGTTCGCGGAGGGCGCCTCCGAGCGCGACCGCGAGCGCCTTCTGCCCCGGGAGCAGGTCCGCGAGCTGGGCCGGTCGGGCCTGCTCGGGATCACCGTGCCGCGCGCCCACGGCGGGGCCGGGGTCCGGGCCGGGACCGTCGCCGAGGTCCTGCGCCTGCTCGGCGCCGCCGACCTCAGCCTGGCGCAGATCCCGCAGCCGCACTTCGCGTTCCTCAACGCGCTGCGCCTGCGCGGAAGCGGGACCGCGCAGGCCCGGGTGTTCGGCGACGTCCTCGCCGGCTCGCTGGTCTCCAACGCCCAGGCCGAGCGGTCCGGGAGGACCGCGCACACCCACGCCACCCGCCTGGAGCGCGGCGGCGACGGCTGGCGGGTCGACGGCAGCAAGTACTACGCCACGGGTTCGCTGCTCGCCGACTGGATCGCCGTGGTCGCCCCCGCGGCCACGCCGGACGGGCCGCGCCCGCACATCGCCTTCGTCCCGGCCGGCGCCCCGGGCGTGCGCGTCGAGGACGACTGGGACGGCATGGGCCAGCGCACCACCGCCAGCGGCACGGTGCGCCTGGCCGACGTGGCCGTGCCCGACGACCTGGTCCTGCCCCAGTACCTGACCTTCGAGGGACCCACCACCTACGGCGCGTTCGCGCAGCTGCTGCACGCCGCCGTCGACGTCGGCGCGGCGCGCGGCGCCCTGGCCGGGGCCGCCGCGTTCGTGCGCTCCAAGAGCCGCCCCTGGTTCGAGAGCGGTGTCGACACCGCGCCCGAGGACCCGCTGCTCGTCCACCGGTTCGGCGAGCTGGAGATCCAGGTGCGCGCCGCGGAGGCCCTGCTGGCCACCGCCGCCGACCGGGTGGACGCCGCCGACGCCGTCCTGGCCGGGGGCTCCCCCGGCGCGGAGGACGCCGCCGCCGAGGCCTCCGTCGCCGTGGCCGCGGCCAAGGTCGCCGGCGGCCGCGCCGCCGTGGAGGTCTCCTCCGCCCTGTTCGAGGTGGCGGGCACGCGGGCCGCGGCCGACGCCGAGAACCTGCACCGCCACTGGCGCGACGCCCGCACCCACACCGTCCACGACCCGGTGCGCTGGAAGGTCCAGCACGTCGGGGAGTACTCCCTCAACCGCCGCCGCCCACCGCGGCACGGTCAGATCTGATCCCGCAACGGAGGAGCGTCCCTCAATGCCCCTGACCTTCCACTGGTTCCTGCCCACGCAGGGGGACAGCCGCGGCATCGTCGGCGGCGGCCACGGCGCCGACGTCGTGGCCTCGGCCTGGCGGACCCGCGAACCGACCCTCGACTACCTCGCCCAGATCGCCGGAGCCGCCGAACAGCTGGGGTTCGAGGGCGTCCTCACCCCCACCGGCGCCTGGTGCGAGGACGCCTGGCTGAGCACGGCGATGCTGGTCGGGAGCACGAGTCGGTTGAAGTTCCTGGTGGCGTTCCGCCCCGGGCTCCTCTCGCCCACCCTGGCGGCGCAGATGGCCTCGACCTACCAGCGGCTCAGCGGCGGGCGCCTGCTGCTCAACGTGGTGACCGGCGGCGAGTCCGCCGAGCAGAGGCAGCACGGCGACTTCCTCGACAAGGACGCCCGGTACGCGCGCACCGACGAGTTCCTCCAGGTGGTCGAACGGCTCTGGCGCGGGGAGACCGTCGACTTCCGGGGCAAGCACGTCACGGTGGAGGGGGCCCGGCTCGCGAAGGCGCCGGACCCCCTCCCCCCGGTCTACTTCGGCGGCTCCTCCCCCGCCGCGCTCGACGTGGCCTCCCGCCGCGTGCGGACGTACCTGACGTGGGGCGAGCCGCCCGGCGCGGTCGCCGACAAGATCGACCGGGTCAGCGCCCTGGCGGCCAAGCGCGGCCGCACGCTCGACTACGGCGTGCGGCTGCACGTGATCAGCCGGGACACCGCGGAGGAGGCGTGGGCGCAGGCCCGGCGCCTGCTGGACGGGCTGGCCCCCGACACCGTGGGCCAGGTGCAGCACCACCTGGCCAGGAGCGAGTCCGAGGGCCAGCGCCGGATGCTCGAACTGCACGGCGGCAGCGCCTCCGACCTGGAGATCCACCCCAACCTGTGGGCGGGCGTGGGCCTGGCCAGGGGCGGGGCCGGCACCGCCATGGTGGGCAGCCACACCCAGGTGGCCGACCTGATCGAGGAGTACCACCGGGCGGGCGCCACCGAGTTCGTCCTGTCCGGGTACCCCCACCTGGAGGAGGCCTACTGGTTCGGCGAGGGGGTACTTCCGTTGCTGCGGGAGCGCGGGCTGTGGGAGCACCCGGAAGGAGGGGACGAGCCCGCCGCCTCCCACGTCCCCTTCGCCGCGGCCGCCCCGGCCACGTCCTGACCGCCCCCCGCCCTGGAGACCGCCATGACCACCACCACCGTCCTCGTCGGCGATCCCCGGCCGCACTCCCGTACCGCCACCGCAGGCCTGGCCGTGGCCCGCCACGCCGCGGCCGCCGCCGGGCTGCGGGACGCGCCCGGGCCGGACGACCTGCTCGACCTGTCACGGATCCGCCGGATGCTGCTCGCCCCCGGTCCCCCGCCGGAGGTGGGGTCGGCCCTGGGAAGGGTGCGCGCCACCGACCTGCTGATCGTGGCCAGCCCCACCCGCAGGGCGACCTACACCGGTCTGCTGAAGGTGTTCCTGGACCTGCTGCCGTCCGGGGGGCTGACGGGGGTGACGGCCGTCCCCGTGCTGGTGACGGCGTCCGCGGCCCACACCCTGGCCGTGGACGTGCACCTGCGTCCGCTGCTGCTCGCACTGGGCGCGACCGTGCCCGTGTCCGGGCCGGCCCTGCTCCGGGACGCGGTCCCCGCCGACGGCGGGGCCGGCGGCGCCCCGCGCCTGGACGGGGTGCTCGCGCCGTGGGCCGAGCGCGCGGCCCCGGCCCTGCGCGCGGCGGTGCGCACCGGATCGGCCGCCGTCTGAGTCCCCCCTCTCTTCACCCACCACAAGGGAGAGTCCGTTGAGTATCACCGAGACCGCTTCCCCGTCCTTGGCGGAGTCCGACCGGTTCCGCGCGACGCTGCGCAACCACCCGGCCGGGGTCGTCATCGTCACCGCCAGCGTGGAGGGGCGGCCCGTGGGGCTGACCGCCACCTCCTTCACCAGTGTCAGCCTCGCCCCGCCCCTGGTGTCCTTCTACATCGCGGAGTCCTCCACGACCTGGCCGGCGCTGCGCAGGGCGGGCGAGTTCGGGGTGCAGCTGCTGACCGAGGAGCAGTCCGACCTGGCCGAACGGTTCTCGCGCAGGGGGGAGGACCGGTTCGCCCCGCCGACGGTGTGGAGCCGTGGGCCGTCGCAGGTTCCGCTGCTGGACGGGGCCGCGGCGCACCTGGTCTGCTCCCGGTTCGACACCCGCCTGATCGGCGACCACTGGCTGGTGGTGGGGGAGGTGACGCACACGCTGGTGCTGGACGATCCGCGTCCGCCGCTCGTCTACCACCGGGGGGCGTTCGGCGGGGTCTCGGAGCTGCGCTGACCCCTCCCCGTACCGCCCCGGACACGGGGCGCCCCTCCCGGGGGCCGTGCCGCCGGGAGGGGCCGCCCGCGCGGGGCGCCTGGACCGCGGAGACCGCCGCCGCCCGGTCCGCGGGCGGCGGCGGGGCGCTCAGCCGTCCAGGCGCTCCCCCGTCCCCGGCGAGAACACGTGCACCCGTCCGGGGCGCACGCCCAGGCGCACGGTCGCGCCCGCCGCCGGAGCCGCGTGCGGCGCCACCCGCACCACCAGGTCGCCGTCGGCCGGGTGCCCGGGGAGGCCGCCGTACAGGTAGCAGTCGGCGCCCAGGTGCTCGACCAGGAGCACCTCCATCGCGAACCCCTCGCCCTCCCCCACCAGGTCGACCGCCTCGGGGCGAAAGCCCAGCAGTGCGGAGGACGCGCCCTCGGCGGCGAGCCCGCGCCGTTGGCCGGGGGTGAGCGGCAGGTCGGCGTCGCCGACCCGGACCCCCTCCCGGACCAGGGGGAACTCCCTCAGGTTCATCGCCGGGGAGCCGATGAACCCGGCGACGAAGGCGTTGGCGGGGCACTCGTACAGCCGCACGGGGCTGTCGCACTGCTGGAGCACCCCGTCCTTGAGCACCGCCACCCGGTCGCCCATGGTCATCGCCTCGACCTGGTCGTGGGTGACGTAGACGGTGGTCACGCCCAGCCGCTTCTGGAGCGCGGCGATCTGCGTGCGGGTGGACACCCGCAGCTGGGCGTCCAGGTTGGACAGGGGCTCGTCCATGAGGAACACCCGGGGCTCGCGCACGATCGCGCGCCCCATCGCGACGCGCTGGCGCTGGCCCCCGGAGAGGGCCTTGGGCCTGCGGTGCAGCAGGGGCTCCAGGTCCAGGAGCCGGGCGGCCTCCAGGACCCTGCGTTCCCGCTCCGGCCTGGCGACCTTGGCCATCTCCAGGGCGAACCCCATGTTCTGCGCCACCGACATGTGCGGGTAGAGCGCGTAGGACTGGAAGACCATCGCGATGTCGCGCTCCAGGGGGCCGCTGTCGGTGACGTCCTCGCCCCCGATGCGGATGGTCCCCGAGTCCACCTCCTCCAGCCCCGCGAGCATCCTCAGAGAGGTGGACTTCCCGCACCCGGAGGGACCCACGAGCACCAGGAACTCCCCGTCCTCCACCTCCAGGCTCAGCTCGTCGACGGCGGGCGCCTCCGAGCCCGGGTAGAAGTGGGTGGCCTTCTCGAAACCGACCGATGCCACGGCGGATCCCTCCTCTACAGCTGGGGGTTGATCTGGAGCTTGCGGCCGCGGCCCGCCCGGAACGCGTCGACGGCGTCCCCGAATCCGTCCAGGGCGAAGGTGTCGGTGACCATGGCGTCGGCGTCGACCACGCCCTTGGCCATGAGGTCCACCGCCCGCCCGTAGCTGTGCAGGACGGCCATGCTGCCCACGACGGTGATCTCGTCGTTGTAGACGCGGAACGGCGAGAAGGACGCGGTGGCCTCGGCCGGCGCCACCCCGAACACCTGGAAGGTGCCGCCCCGGGCGACGCGGGTCAGCCCGTCCTCGATGGCGGCGACCACGCCGGTGCAGTCGACGACGACCTCCCAGTCGCGGCGGTCGAGCTCGTCGGGGCCGGGGGCGACGGCGTCGGCGCCCAGGGAGGCCGCCACCGCCAGCCGGTCCTTGTTGGGGTCCACGACGGACACGCTCGCGGCCCCGGCGGACCGGGCGAGCTGGGCCATCAGCAGGCCCATGGTGCCCGCCCCGTACACGAGGTAGTGCTCCCCGACCCGGCCCGGGAGCAGGTCGAAGCCGTGCACCGCGCAGGACAGGGGCTCGATGAGCGCGCCGTGGGAGAAGGGCATGTGCTCGGGGATCGGATAGCAGGACGCGGCGGGGGCGACGGCGAGTTCGGCGCAGGCCCCGGGGCCGGTGACGCCGATGGCGTTCCAGCTCTCGCACAGGTTCCCCCGGCCGACGACGCATTTGGAGCACGCGCCGCAGAACAGGGAGGGGTCGACGGCCACGCGGTCGTCCACGGCCAGGCCGGTGACCTCCGCGCCGAGGGCGACGACGGTTCCCGCGAACTCGTGTCCGGGGACGATCGGGTAGGGCGTGGGGGCGAACTCCCCGTCGATGATGTGCAGGTCGGTACCGCAGACGCCCACGGCGGAGGGGGCGACGACCACCTCGCGGGGTCCGGGGGCGGGATCCTCCACCCGCTCCAGGGAGAAGCGGCCGGGTTCGGTGACGACGAGTGCACGCATTACTTCACAGCTCCTAGGGAGAGGCCGCGGACCAGCCAGCGCTGGGCGGTCCATCCGGCGATGATCACGGGCAGGGCCGCCATGGTGGAGGCGGCGGACAGGCGGGCCCAGAACAGCCCCTCGCCGCTGATGAAGCCGACGAGGAACACGGGCACGGTGGCGGCTCGGGTGGCGGTGAGGTTGACGGCGAAGAAGAACTCGTTCCAGGCGAAGATGAAGCAGATCAGGGCGGTGGCGGCCAGGCCGGGCGCGATCATCGGCAGGATGACGCGCCGCATCTCCGTGAGCCTGGGCGCGCCGTCCATCCGGGCGGCCTCCAGCACCTCCTTGGGCAGTTCGACCAGGAAGGAGCGGATCATCCACACGGCGATCGGCATGTTCATGGCCGTGTACACGAGGGTGAGGGTGCGGGCGTCGTCCAGGGCGCCGAGGTTCTGGGCGATGACGTAGAGCGGCAGGATCATGGCCACCGGCGGCAGCAGCTTGGTGGACAGGAAGAAGAACAGCGAGTCCCGCCACTGGGGGACGCGCACCAGTGAGAGCGCGTAGGCGGCCGGGAGGCCCAGGGCGACGGCCAGGAGCGTGGACAGGACCGAGGCCTGGAGCGAGTTGAGCAGGTACGGGACGAAGTCGCGGCCGAGCACGGCGGCGTACTGGTCCAGGGTGGGGAGGAAGAAGAGGGTCGGCGGGTCGGTGGAGGCCTGCGACTCCTGTTTGAACCCGGTGAGGAACATCCACAGGACCGGGAAGAAGAACAGCAGTCCCACGGCCCAGGCGAGCAGGCCCACGGCGGGGCGCAGCGGTCGGCGCCGGCGCCTGCGGGGGGCGGGCCCCGCCCCGGGGGCTGCGGCGGGGGCCGGCGCCTCGGTCACGCTTGTCACGACTCCTCCTCGAAGAGGCTGGAGACCACCCGCAGGGCGAACATGGCGACGACCAGGGTGGCGGCCACCACGATGACCCCGGCGGCCGCGGCCTCGCCCACGTCGAAGGCGCGGAAGGCCTGCAGGTAGATGAAGTAGGGCAGGTTGGTGCTGGCCTGGCCGGGGCCTCCCTGGGTGATCATGTAGACGGCGTCGAAGGTCTGGACGATGTAGATCGTGCCGAGCAGCAGCGCCAGCTCCACGAAGCGGCGCAGGTGCGGGAAGGTGATGCGGCGGAAGACGGCGAGGGGCCGGGCGCCGTCGACGCGCGCCGCCTCCAGCACCTCCGGGGACTGGCTCTGCAGGCCGGCGAGCATGATGAGCATCATGAACGGCGTCCACTGCCAGGTGAGGACCATGACGACGGACAGCAGCGGGAAGTCGTTGACCCAGTCCGCCTCGACCCCGAACGGGGACAGCGCCCAGTTGAGCAGTCCGTAGACGGGGTGGTACACGGACGTCTTCCACAGCAGTGCCGCGGCGACGGGCATGACCAGGAACGGTGTGATCAGGAGGGTGCGCACGATCCCCCGGCCGGGGAAGGAGCGGTCGAGGAGGACCGCGAGCGCCAGCCCGAGGGCCAGGGAGAGCAGGACGGCGCCGACGGTCAGGACGACCGTGTTCGCGACGGCGTTGCGGAAGAGCGGATCCCCCAGGACCCGGCCGTAGTTGGCGATCCCGGCGAAGGAGCCGGAGTCCGGGCGCAGCAGGTTGCTGTCCTGGAAGCTGTAGTAGACGGTGAACAGGAACGGGATCTGCGTCATCGCGATGACGAACAGCAGGCCCGGCAGCAGCGGGGTCCGGCGTATCCAGCGCTCCCCCCGCGCGGGTTCGCGCGCGGTGGGCCCGCGCCGCGCCGTGTCGGGCGTGGTCTGAGCGGTCATGGGCTTCCTCGAAGGTGTCGTGGCGGTGCGGTGCGGTCGGGGGCGGCCCGGACCCGGATCAGTCGCGGTAGCCGCCGGACAGGGCCGTCTCCTCCGCGTACTCCTGGGACGTGCGCAGCGCCTCCTCCACGGACTGCTGTCCGGCGATGGCCGCCGATATCTCCTGTGAGACCCGGGTGCCCAGGTCCTGGAACTCGGGGATGGCGACGTACTGGACGCCGGTCCACGGCTGCGGGTGCAGGCCGGGCTGCTCCACGTCGACGTTGCCGATGGCCTCGTAGGTGGGACCGGCGAAGGCCTCGGCCGCCTCCCGGTACTCGGGGATGTCGTAGGTCGAGACGCGGGCGCCGGGCGGCACGCGCTCCCAGCCGAGGCGCTCCCCGACCAGGCGGTGGTACTCGCGGGACGTGGCCCAGGAGACGAACTCCCAGGCGGCCCCGGGGTCGGTGGAGGTCGTGGGGATCGACAGCGCCCATGCCCACAGCCAGCCCGCGTGCTCGGTCCGGGCGACCGGGGCGGGCGCGTAGCCGATGTCGCCGGCGACGCTGCTGGAGTCGGGGTCCTCCAGGTTGCCCGCTGCGACGGTGGAGTCGTAGAACATGGCGGCGTCGCCCTGGGCCATGGTGGTCAGGCACTCGGTGAACCCGGCGTTGGGCGCCCCGGGCTGCCCGTACTCGCCCACCAGGTCGACGTAGGTCCGGACGGCCTCCTCGACCTCGGGGGAGTCCAGGTGCGCGTTCCAGTCCTCGTCGTACCACCGGCCGCCGTGGGTGAGGATAACCGTGTTGAGCGGGGCGAGGAGCTCCCCCCAGCCGGGGACGCCGCGCAGGCAGATCCCGGAGACGCCTTCCCCGGGGTCGTCCAGCTCCTCCGCGAAGTCGGCGACGTCCTCCCAGGTCGGCTCGTCGGGCATCTCCAGGCCCGCCTCCTCGAACAGGTCCTCGCGGTACATCAGCAGCGACGACTCGCCGTAGAAGGGCGCCCCGTACATCCGGCCCTCGTGGGAGAGGGCCGAGCGCACGGTCGGGATGATGTCGTCGATGTCGTAGCCGGGGTCGGAGGCGTACTCGTCGAGGCCGAGGATCCAGCCGTTCTCCGCCCAGATGGGCACCTCGTAGGTGCCCACGGTGACCACGTCGTACTGGCCGCCACGGGTGGCGATGTCCTGGGTGACGCGGTCGCGGAGCTGGTTCTCGGGCAGGACGACGAAGTCGACGGTGATGCCGGGGTGCGAGGCGTTGAACTCGTCCGCGAGGGCCTGGATGTCGTCCATCTGGGGGTTGGCCACCGTGGCGACGGTGACGACGCGCTCCCCGTCGGAGCCGCCGCCTCCCGCGCCGGCGCAGGCGGTGGCGAGGAGCGCCAGGCCGGTGGCGGCGGCCACGGCCGGCAGTCCGCGCCGCGTCGTGGGTGTGAGCATGTTCTTCCTCCTGGGGGCGGCCCGGGGTGCGGGGGAGCCGTGTCCCGTGGGTGCGTCCGACCGCCACGGGTTTGCTCATATGAGCAGAGGCCAGAGCAGATGAGCAACGTGCGGCTCATTTAAGTTGTGACTGGCATCACGGGTCAAGACGGGATGCAATAATGAGCGTCAGTATGCTCATATGAGCGAATCCCTGGAGGCTGTCGATGAAACCCGCGTTCCGACCGGCGGAACTGATCCGCGCCACCGCCATCGCGCGCAGGTACTACATCGCCGGGGAGTCGAAGATCCGCATCGCCGAGGACTTCGGCATCAGCCGGTTCAAGGTCGCGCGCATCCTCGACGACGCGCGCGCGGCGGGCATCGTGCGCATCGAGATCGCCGAGCCTACCGAGGTCGACACCGACCTCTCCCACCAGCTGCGGACCGCCTACGGGCTGCACCAGGCGATCGCCGTGGTCGACCCCGGCGAGGGCGGCGCGATGCACCGGGGCCTGGGGCGGATCGCGGCCGAGTACCTCACCGAGATCCTGGAGGAGGACGACACCCTCGGCCTGGCCTGCTCGCGCACGCTCAACGCGATGACGCTGGCGCTGGCCGAGCTGCCCCGGTGCACGGTCGTGCAGCTGACCGGCGTGCTCCCCGGCGGCGTGGAGGAGAACTCGGTGGAGCTGGTCCGGCGGGTCGCCAGTCTGGCGCGCGGCCCGGCCTACCCCATCTACGCCCCGCTCGTGGTCTCCGACCCCGCGACCGCCGACGCCCTGCGCGCCCAGCCCCAGGTGGCCGGCGCGATGCAGCGCTACGCGGAGCTGGACAAGGCGGTGGTCGCCATCGGATCCTGGTCGCCGACCCTGTCCCTGGTCCGTGACGCCCTCTCCCCGGCCGAGGGCGCCGCCCTCGAACGCGACGGCGTGCAGGCCGAGGTGTGCGCCCGGACCGTGGACGTCCACGGCACGCCGACCGCACCGGAGCTGACCTCGCGGATCATCGCCATCACCCTGGAGCAGCTGCGCGACGTGCCCGAGGTCGTCGCGGTCGCCGGAGGCGCCGGCAAGGCGCAGGCGATCCACTCCGTGCTCAAGACCGGCGTGGTGTCCTCCCTGGTCACCGACACCACGACGGCGCGCACGCTCATCGAGGCGGCGGGCCTCTGAGCCGCCGGCGGGCCCGCCCGGGCCGTTCCCCGCCGCGCACCGGCCCGTGCGCCGCACCCTCCTCCCACTCCGAACCGCCACCCTCCGAAGCACCCACCCCCTCACCCTCACGGAGCCGACATGGCACTGGTCGCCGGAATCGACAGCTCGACCCAGTCCTGCAAGATCGTGGTCTGCGACACCGACGGCGGAGCGGTGGTGCGCGAGGCCCGCGCACCGCACCCCGACGGAACCGAGGTCCATCCCCGCGCGTGGTGGACCGCCCTGGAGGAGGCCTCCTCGGGCCTGCTCGACGACGTGGCGGCGGTCGCCGTCGCCGGACAGCAGCACGGCATGATCGCCGTGGACGCGGACGGCGGGGTCGTCCGCCCGGCCCTGCTGTGGAACGACACCCGTTCGGCGCAGGCGGCCCTGGACCTGATCGGCGAGCTGGGCGGGCCCGCGGAGTGGGCCGGGGCCGTGGGCAACGTGCCCAACGCCAGCCTCACCGTCAGCAAGCTGCGCTGGCTGGCCGAGCACGAGCCGGAGAACGCCGCCCGCGCGACCGGGGTGATGCTCCCCCACGACTGGCTGACCTGGCGGCTGGCCGGGGGCGCGGACGGCCCCGTCACCGACCGGGGCGACGCCTCGGGGACCGGGTACTGGTCGCCGGCCGAGGGGTCCTACCGCACCGACCTGATGGTCAGGGCGTTCGGCCGCGAATTGGAGGCGCCCCGGGTGGCCGGGCCCTCCGAGGTCGTGGGGCACACGCCGTCGGGCGCGGTGGTCGCCCCCGGGACCGGCGACAACATGGGCGCCGCCCTGGGGCTGGGGCTGCGGCCGGGCGACGCCGTGGTGTCCCTGGGGACCAGCGGGACCGTGTTCGCGGTGAGCGAGGGCCCGAGCCGGGACGCCGACGGGATCGTCAACGGGTTCGCCGACGCGACCGGGCGGTACCTGCCGCTCGTGTGCACGCTGAACGCGGCGCGGGTCCTCGGGGCGACCGCGGCGATGCTCGGCGTGGACCTGGCCGGGCTGGACGCGCTCGCCCTGGCCGCCGAGCCGGGCGCGGAGGGGGTCGTGCTCCTGCCCTACCTGGACGGCGAGCGCACACCGGTGCTGCCCGACGCCGCCGGTTCGCTGCACGGGCTGCGGCGGGCCAACATGCGGCCGGAGAACGTCGCGCGCGCGGCGGTGGAGGGGATGCTGTGCGGGCTGGCCGACGGCCTGTCCGCCATGTCCCGCACCGGCGTGCCGGTCGGGCGGGTCCTGCTCGTGGGCGGGGCCGCCCGGTCGGCCGCGGTCCGCGAGGTGGCGGCGACGGTGCTGGGGGTCCCGGTGGCGGTGCCGCCGCCCGCCGAGTACGTCGCGGTGGGCGCGGCGCGCCAGGCGGCCTGGGCGCTGGCGGGCACCGCCGAGCCGCCGGTCTGGGACCTCGGCGAGGGCGCCGAGCTGGAGCCCGTCGACGCGCCCCTCGTGCGGCGCGCCTACGCGGAGGCGCGCGGATCCCTCCACGGCGTCTGACCCCGGTCCCCGTGCCCCCGCCCGTCGTGGGCGGGGGCACGGGTGCGTCCGGGCGCAGGTGCGGGACGTGGACGCGGCGGGGGCTCCGCGCGCTGCGCCCTGCGGTCGGCGCGGCTCCCGTGCGCCGGCACGCGTGGGGCCCCGCGCCGGCGTCCGCCCCTCCCTCCGCCCCCCGCGACGGCCTTCGGGGCCCGCACGGCTCCCGCGGCGCGAGCGGCCCCGTGCGGCGCCCGCGGCGTCGACCTCCTTCGCGGTGCCCGGGGCGCGGGATCCCCGGGGGCACGCCGTTGACAAGGCTGGCTAATGCCATTAGCTTTTAGCTAACGCCCTTAGCCACTTGGAGGATGCCATGACCGAGTACCTCGCCGTCGACGGCGGCACGATCGCCTACGAGGTGTCGGGCACCGGACCGCTGGTCGTCCTCGCGCACGGCATGGGCGACAGCCGCGCCGCCTACCGCTCCGTGGTCCCGCCGCTGGTGGCGGCGGGCTACCGGGTGGCCTCCGTGGACCTTCGCGGCAGCGGCGAGTCCGGCGTCGACTGGCCGGAGTGGAGCCGCACCGCCGTCGCCGCGGACCTGCTCGCCGTGATCCGCCACCTGGGCGGTCCGGCCGTGCTCGTGGGCCACTCGTTCTCCGGCGGGGCCGCCACCATCGCCGCGGCGCAGGAGCCCTCGCTGGTCACGGCGGTCGTCGAACTGGCGCCGTTCACCCGGGAGCAGTCGATCCGCCTCGGCGACCTGCGGGTGAAGCGCTTCCGGCAGGGCATGCTGCGGCTGCTCGGCACGGGGGTGCTCGGCAGCGTGCCGCTCTGGCGCTCCTACCTCGACGTGGCCTACCCCGGCGCGAAGCCGGACCACTGGGCCGAGCGGCTCGACCGCATCGACTCCCTGCTGCGCGAGCCGGGCCGGATGAAGGCCCTGCAGAACATGGGCCGCAGCACCCCGGCCGACGCCGGTGCGCACCTGGGCGGCGTCCGCTGCCCGGTTCTGGTCGTGATGGGCACGCTGGACCCCGACTGGGCCGACCCGCACGCCGAGGGGAGGGCGATCGTCGACGCCCTGCCGTCCGGCCTCGGACGCCTGGAGATGATCGAGGGAGCGGGGCACTACCCGCACGACCAGTTCCCCGACCGGGTCGTCGCGCTCGTGCTCGGCTTCCTCGGGTCGGACGCCGTCCGGGCGCGGTGAGCCGGTCGGAGACCGGTCCGGCGCTCCCCCGCCCCCCGGCGTCGTGCTCGCAGCCGGTCCCGGCGCCCCGGGGCCACGTGGTGGTGGCGACGGGGAACCCGTCGGGCGCCTCGGCCGGGACGGCCCGTCCCGGGGGCCGACGGGGCGGACCCTCGCGGGAGAGGCCGAGGGCACAGAGCCCGGCCGCCTCCGCGGGACGGGGTCAGAGGGGCCGGGAAGCCCGCTCCCCCGGGGCCCCCACGCGGTAGAAGGCCGCGGCGTTGTCGTGGAGCACCGCGTCCAGGTGCTCCCCGGCGGCCCGGGCGACCAGGTCCAGGTCGGCGTCCTCGAACGGCCGGCGCGCGCGGGTGGAGGGCAGGTCGGTGCCGGCCATCAGCGCGGACGGATCGACCTCCAGCACCGCGCGCATCGCCGCCACGGGGTCCAGGTCCACGCGCCCGAAACCGGTCGCCTTGACCCGCACCCCCCGCTCCACCAGGCGGAGCAGGTCCGGGAGTCCGTCGGCGTGCAGGCCCAGGTGGTCCACGCTCACCGCCGGGAGCGCGGCCACGGTGTCGGCGATCCCCGCCAGGTCGCGGGCGTCGACGTAGAGCTCGGTGTGCATCCCGGCCACGGCGTGCACGCGCCGGGCGAGGGCCTCCAGGTGCTCGGCGCCCTCCGACCCGCCCCGGCGCAGGTTGAACCGGACCGCGCGCACCCCCTTGGCGGCGAGTTCGGCGATGCGGGCGTCGGGGGTGTCGTGGGGGATCTGGGTGACGCCGACGAACCCGGGGCCCAGCCGTTCCAGGGCGTCCAGGAGGTAGCCCTGGTCGAAGGCCTGGAAGGAGCCGGAGACGACCGCCCCGCCCACCACCCCCAGGTCCGCCGCGCGCCGCCGGTACTGCTCGGCGGTGAACTCCGCGGGCAGGTAGCCGCCGTTGGCCACGAGCGGGAAGCGGGCGTCGACGATGTGCAGGTGGGCGTCGAACAGGGGGCGGGGTGCGTTCACGGCGGTTCGCCTTTCACGGGCGGGGGCGGTCGGACGGTCCGGGGCCCGGAGGGGCGGCGCGGGCACGGGCGGCCTCCGGTCCGGCGGGGCGGGGCGTCTTGCGGGTCGGCGGCTCCGGGGCGGCTCGGCGGTGAGGAGGTCCCCGGCGGGTTCCGGGCGCGGGGCGGACGGGAGGGCGAGGAGTTCGGCGGCCCGGGTGAGCGGGGCGCCGCCGGGGCGGCTGAGCGGTTCCGGTCCGGGGCCGAGGGCTCGCCGGGCCCGGCCGATGACCCGGGACCGGGGCCGGAGCGTCCCGAGGGGGTCGCCGGCACCGGACGAGGGTACCGGTCCGGCCGGTCGACGGCAGGTCCGGACCCGGGGCCGGTAGGACGCGACGGCCGGGGCCGCCCCGCGCACTCTCCGGGAAACGGTGGCCCGGCGCCCCGCTCTGGCCTAACCTGTCCGCGGCACCACACACCCGACGGAACACGGTGAGCATGAACGACGTACGGCTTCGCCCTCTCGGCCGCACCGACCTGCGCGTATCCCCCCTGTGCCTGGGCGGGAACGTCTTCGGCTGGACCGCCGACGAGAGCACTTCCTTCAAGGTCCTCGACACGTTCGTCGCCGGCGGCGGCAACTTCGTCGACACCGCCGACTCCTACTCCTCCTGGGCCGAGGGGAACAGCGGAGGGGAGTCCGAGACGGTCATCGGCCGCTGGCTGGCGGCGCGCGGCCGCCCCGAGGACCTGGTCCTGGCGACCAAGGTCAGCCAGCACCCGAAGTTCCCGGGCCTGTCCGCCGCCAACGTCCACGCCGCCGTGGACGCCTCGCGGGCCCGGCTCGGCGTGGAGGTGATCGACCTCTACTACGCGCACTTCGACGACGCGGCCACCCCGATCGCGGAGAGCGCCCGGGCGTTCTCCGACCTGGTCGACGACGGCCGTATCCGGTACATCGGCCTGTCCAACCACAGTCCCGGGCGCATCCGCGAGTGGTTGGACGTCTGCGCCGACCAGGGGCTCCACGCCCCGGTGTGCGTGCAGCCCCACTACAACCTGATGGAGCGCGGGGTCGAGGAGGACCTGGTGCCCCTGGCACTGGAGCGGGGCCTGTCCCTGCTGCCCTACTTCGGCCTGGCCCGCGGGTTCCTCACCGGCAAGTACCGGCGGGGCGGCGCGGAGGTCGACAGCCCGCGCGCGGGCGCGGCCCGCGCCTACCTGGACGACCCGCGTGCCGAGCTGGTCCTGGGGGCCCTGGACGCGGTCGCGGCCCGCAACGGCGTCTCCCCGGCCTCGGTCGCGCTGTCGTGGCTGTCGGACCGGCCTGCGGTGGCGTCGGTCCTGGCCAGCGCACGCAACACCGACCAGCTCACCGACCTGCTGGCCGTCAACCACCTGCGGCTGGACGAGGAGTCGGCCGAGCTGCTGTCCGAGGACTCCCGCCCGGGAGGGTCCGAGGCGTCCTGAGCTCCGGGAAGGCCGGGACGGGGTCGCCCCGTCCCGGCCTCAGTCCCCGTCCGCCAGGAGTTCGCGGACCAGCCCGGCCACCCGGCCGACCTCGATCAGGAACCCGTCGTGCCCGTAGGGCGAGTCGATCACCCGCGCCGTCCCGGGCACGGGCAGGCGGCGGGCGATGAACTCCTGCTGCTCCAGCGGGTACAGGCGGTCGCTGCTCACCCCCGCCACGAGGGTGCGCGCGGGCAGGCGGCGCAGCGCCTGCGCGGCGCCGCCCCTCCCCCGGCCCACGTCGTGGCCGTTCATCGCCTCGGTCAGGAGCACGTAGCTGGCGGGGTCGAACCGGCGCGCCAGCTTCCACGCCTGGTGGTCGAGGTAGGACTCGACGGCGAAGCGGCCGCCCCCGGCCGGGTCCTCCCCGTCCTGCGGGCGGCGCCCGAACCGGGACTCCAGCTCGCCGGGGCCCCGGTAGGTGACGTGGGCGATCCTGCGCGCCACCCCCAGTCCGGCGGCGGGCGCGCGGCCGGTGCCGTGGTAGTCGCCGCCGCGCCAGTCCGGGTCGGAGCGCACGGCGTGCAGCTGGGGCGCGGCCCAGGCGATCTGCCAGGCGGAGGTGGCGGCCGGACAGGACAGGACGAGGGCCCGGCGGACCCGTTCGGGGAAGGTCGCCGCCCATTCGAGGGCGCGCATCCCTCCCATGGAACCGCCGACCACCGCGGCCCAGGTGTCGATCCCCAGGGCGTCGGCCAGCGCCTCCTCCGCCCGGACGGTGTCGCGGAGGGTGATCCTGGGGAAGCCGCTCCCCCACGCCCCCGTCCCTCCGTCCTCCCTCGGCGAGGAGGGGCCGGTGCTGCCCTGGCAGCCGCCCAGCACGTTGGGGGCGACCACGAAGTACCGGTCGGTGTCCAGGGCCAGGCCGGGTCCGACCAGGCCCTCCCACCAGCCGGGCCCCGGATGTCCGGGACCCGCGGGCCCGGCGACGTGCGAGTCCCCGGTGAGGGCGTGGAGCACGAGGATCCCGTTGGCGCCGTGCGCGTCGGGCCGCCCCCAGGTCTCGTAGGCGATGCGCACGCCGGGCAGGGTCTGCCCCGACTCCAGGGGCAGGGGCTCCTCCAGCCGGACCCACCTCCGGTCCCCGGCGGGGTCGCCGTCCCGCCACCCTCCGGCGGCGGGACGGCCGGGCGCCACGGTCACTGGTGGGCCTTGGCCGCCCTGAAGCCCAGCTCCAGGTCGGCCTTGAGGTCGTCCACGTGCTCCAGTCCCACGGCGAGGCGAACCAGGCCCGGGGTGACCCCCGCTCCGGCCTGCTCCTCGGCGGAGAGCTGGCTGTGCGTGGTGCTGGCGGGGTGCACGATGAGGCTGCGCACGTCGCCGATGTTGACGAGCTGGCTGAACAGCTCGGTCCCGTCGACGAAGGCCCGGCCCGCGTCGACCCCGCCGCGGAGGTCGAACGAGACGACAGCGCCGGCGCCCCGGGGCAGATAGGTCCGGGCGCGCTCGTGGAAGGGGCTGGAGGGCAGGCCGGCGTAGTACACCGTCTCGACCTCGTCGCGCGACTCCAGCCACTCGGCGAGGGCCTGGGCGTTGGCGACGTGGCGTTCGAGCCGCAGGGAGAGGGTTTCGATCCCCTGGAGGATGAGGAAGCTGTTGAGCGGGGCGATGGCGGCGCCGGTGTCGCGCAGCACCTGGACGCGCAGCTTGGCGGCGTAGGCGCCGGGGCCGAGGGCCTCCCAGTAGCGGAGCCCGTGGTAGCTGGGGTCCGGTTCCACGAAACCGGGGAAGCGGTCCCCGTGGGCTCCGAAGTCGAAGGTTCCCGCGTCCACGACCGCGCCGGCGACGGTGGTGCCGTGACCGCCGAGGTACTTGGTGGCGGAGTGGACGACGACGTCCGCGCCGTGCTCGATCGGCCGCAGCAGATAGGGCGTGGGGACGGTGTTGTCCACGACGAGGGGGATGCCCTCGTCGTGTGCGGCCCCGGAGACCAGGCCCACGTCCAGGACGTTGCCTCCGGGGTTGGCGAGGGACTCCGCGAAGTACAGCTTGGTCTCGGGCCGTGTGGCCTCCCTCCAGGCCCGTGCGTCGTCCTGGTCCTCCACGAAGGTCACCCGGACCCCGAGCTTGGGCAGCGTGTGGTGGAAGAGGTTGTACGTGCCGCCGTAGAGCAGGGCGCTGGAGACGATGTGGTCGCCCGCGCCGACGAGGTTGAGCACGGCTCCGGTGACGGCGGCCGAGCCGGAGGCGAAGGCGACGGCCGCGACCCCGCCCTCCAGGGCGGCGATGCGCTGTTCCAGCACGTCCTGGGTGGGGTTGCCGATGCGCGTGTAGATGTTGCCGGGTTCGGCGAGGCTGAACAGGTCCGCGCCGTGCTGGGTGTCGCGGAAGGTGTAGGACGTCGTCTGGTAGATGGGCGTGGCGCGGGCGTTGGTGGCGGGGTCGGGCACGGCCCCGGCGTGGATCTGCTGCGTCTCGAAGGACCAGGCCTGCTCGGGGGCGGTATCGGCGGTCATGTGCACCTCTGCCTTTAATCCAGATCGGAAAAGTAGGGAATAGGTGGAGGCTAGCATCCTCCCCCGTGGGAGGACCAGGGATTCCGGGATTCCCCCGGCACGACCCCGCCCCCGACAGCAGAAGAGGGGAAGTGGATCCACCGCCGCCGACATCGGTCCGATCCGGCCACACGCCCGCCCCGGCGAACCGCTCCCGGAGCGAACGGCCCGGACACCGCGTCCCCGAGCACCGGCCCTCCCCCGCCCGCGCGGCGGATCCGGCCCGCTTCACTCCGCGGCCCGGCGGCCCCGCCGGCGCGGCTGACGCGCCGCTCCGTGGTTGCGCACCGTGGGAGGCCGCGTGGTCACTCGGGGCGGTCGTCCCGCTCCTGCGGGCGGTTCCCGGAGAGGAACTGTTCGACCGCGGTCTCCACGAGCGCGTCGAGCATGTCCGGACCGACGAAGTTGCCGTTGATGATCGAGGCGATGCCCTGGAGGGTCGCGAAGAGGACGAGCCCGATCCGCTCGGGGTCGCCCGCCCGGAGCGCCCCCTCGGCCTGCCCCCGCTCGATCAGGTCGGCCATCAGGCCGAACGGCGCCTCGGCCGCCTCGACGACCCGCGTCGCCCCCGGCCGGTGCTTGCTGGAGTACATCAGCTCCAGGAGCGCGGCGTTCTCGGTCGCGAAGCGGGTGTAGGCCGTCATCGCGACGCGCACGCGCGCCGGGAAACCGTCGCCCGCGCCCTCCAGCCCTGCGCGCAGCGCCGCGTCCAGCTGGGCGAACCCGGATTCGGCGAGCGCGTCCAGCAGCGCCTGCCGGTCGGAGAAGTGCCTGCGCGGCGCGGCGTGGCTGACGCCGACCTCCCGGGCGAGGTCGCGCAGCGAAAGCTGGTCGGCGCCGCGCTCCCGGAGGCCGCGCGCGGCCGCGTCGAGCAGGACGGCCCTGAGGTTTCCGTGGTGGTAGGGCCGCTCTTCGGTGGGGTCTGGCATGGGACCGAGTCTAGCAGGGCATGTTTTCGTTGACTACTTTGTTTCCGCTGGCTACTTTGTAGCCCATGACAACATTCTCTGCTTCGGACATCCCTTCCATGGCGGGGCGCACGGTCGTGGTCACCGGCGCGAACAGCGGCATCGGCCGGGCCGCCGCCCGCCTCCTCGCTGCCCGGGGCGCGCGCGTGGTGCTCGCCGTGCGCGCCGTCGACAAGGGGCGCGACGCCGCCGACGCGATGACGGGCGACGTCGAGGTCCGGCGGCTCGACCTCGCCGACCTCGCCTCGGTCCGCTCCTTCGCCGAGGACCTCACCGGGCCCGTCGACGTGCTGGTCAACAACGCCGGGGTGATGTTCCCGCCGCTCACACGCACGGCCGACGGCTTCGAGCTGCAGTTCGGGACCAACCACCTCGGGCACTTCGCGCTCACGAACCTGCTGCTGCCGCGTCTGCGGGGCCGGGTCGTCACGGTCTCGTCCAACGGCCACAGGGCGGGCGCGATCGACTTCGACGACCTCAACTGGGAGCGCAAGCCGTACCGGGCGGCGGCCGCGTACGCGCAGTCCAAGCTGGCCAACCTCCTGTTCACCTCGGAGCTCCAGCGACTGCTCGCCCAGGCCGGTTCGCCGGTGATCGCCACCGCCGCGCACCCCGGCATGGCGGCCACGAACCTGCTGAGGACCGACCCGCGGCGGCGTGCGCGCCACCTCGTGGAGCGGGCCGTGGTCCGCTTCCTGGCGCAGAGCGACGAGGACGGGGCCCTGCCGACGCTGTACGCGGCCGTGGCGGAGGTCCCGGGCGGCGGCTACGCGGGGCCGGGCGGGTTCCTGGAGGGGCGCGGCGCACCGGAGCTGGTCGGCCGCTCGGCGAGGGCGCGGGACGACGAGACCGCGCGACGCCTGTGGGAGGTCTCCGAAACCCTGACCGGGGTGGCCTTCCCCCGGCACGCGCTGCCCGCCGCCTGACCCGGGGAGGGGACTCCTTCGCCGCCCCCTCCCCGGCGCTCGGCCACGGGCGCCCCGGCCGTGGCACCGCGTGCGGCCCACCGGCACGCGGTGGGCCGCACGCCCGGGAGCCGGGGCGGCCGGGCGTGGGACGGTCAGGGGTTGGCGTACATCTGCACGACGACGCGGTCGAAGCGGCGCGCTTCGAGGTCCTGACGGGGGATGGTCCAGTACAGGATCCCCATCGGGACCCCGACCCACTGCGCGAGCAGGACCCAGTCATCGGGGCCGGGCAGTTGCCCGCCCTCCTCCGAGTACGCCGAGGCGGGAGCCGGGTCCCCGTAGCCGTCGAAGTCCGCGGCGTAGCCACCGATCTGCCACTTGCCCCCCTCGTCGGACTGCTCGGACCAGACCTCCTGCAGCGTCTCCGCGTGGGGGTGCAGGGCGAGGGCCTCGTCCCCGACAGGGCAGGAGGGCAGTCCCACGCCGGGGATCAGCCGCAGGTCGCCGGTGCGCCGCAGCTCCTCGTCCAGGTCCTCGGGGGAGTCGTACTCGTAGGGCTCGTAGTCGGGCGAGGCCTCCCGTTCCTCGACCGGCGTCCCGGCCTGGACATACACGGCGCCGCCCGCCAGGACGACGTCGTCCAGCTCGACGTTCGCGAACAGGAGCACGTGGCCGTCGGGCGGGAGCGGGAGGTCGGTGGCGCCCGGCGGGATCGCCGCCAGGTCGAGCGTCGCGATGAGCTGGTATTCGTCGGAGGCTTCCGTGTCGTCGGCGTCGTCGGAGGCCCACACCGCGCCCGGGGTGGGAACCTCCGGCGGGAGCATCAGCGGACCGCCGAGCCGGCCGACGACCGGGCCGGAGCCGTCGCGCGCCGTCCGCAGCTTCGGGCGGGCCAGCGCGAGCCACCGGTCCACGTCGTCCGCCGGAACCCCCTTGTCCAGAGCCTGCTCCCGGAACCGGTCCAGCCACCACAGCGTCGACGCGGGCAGGGCCCTCACCTCCGGGGACAGCACCCCCGCACCGAACTCCCAGCCGGGCTCCGGCGCCACCGCTCCCGGCTCGCCCAGCCCCGCGAGCCACTCCGCGGCGGACGAGCGGGTCCCCGCGTCGGCGTCCGACAGCGCGGCCCTCGCCGCCGCCAGGGCGCCCGGGTGGTCGCCGAGCACCCGGCGGGCCGCCAGGCGGTGGCGGTTCGCACCGAGCGCGAGCGAGGTCAGGCGCGGGACCAGGGCCTCGGGGGCGGCGGGGAACCGTTCGAGGATCGTCAGGACCATCGTCGCCGTGTCGACGGCGGACTCGTTCGGGTGCCGTTTCCCGTCGCCGCCGTCGAGGTACTCGTCCGCGAGGTCGAGGCGCTCGGCGAAGAGGGGCCACCAGCGCTCGGCGTCCTCGGGCGTGAGGAAGGCGCCGATCTTTCGGCGGGCGTGGTCCGTGCGGGTGACCAGGAGCGCGGCGGTCCGCCGGTCCGCGTCGGACAACCCGGCGGCACGGTACGCGTCCCGCAGGGCGCGGACGTCGGGCATCAGCGACAGCCGCCCCTCGGCACGGTGCCGGGAGCGGTCTCCGTCGTCTCCGCCGGCCCCCAGGGCCCGCAGTTCCTCCGCGAGGTCCGCGTCCTCGGGAGCAGCGACGGGCGGCACGGGGAGGACGGCCTCCGCCGCTCTCAGCACCCGTACCCGGAAGACGGCCCGGCGCAGCAGCCGGTCGCGTTCCGGATCCGCCGTCCCGTCGCCGCCGTCGGCCAGGGCCTCCTCGATCGCCGCGACACCGCCGTCGAGGTCGGCCAGGCGGGCCAGGGGGTCCGACAGGCGGTCCGGCGACGCGGTCCGCAGGTGCCGTCGCAGCAGGGCCGCCTGCCGTGCTCCGTCGACCCGGGACAGCGTGTCCAGCGCCTCCGCGCGGACCCCCGCGTCGGCGTCGGCCGCCAGCTCGGCGGCGAGTGCGGCGTGCGCCTCCGGTCTGCGCGCGCACAGGCGCACCACAGATGTGCGGTTGCGGGCGTCGAACCCGGTGGCGACCTCCGCGAGCTCGTCGGCGTGCCGGGCGAGGAACGCGATGCCCGCGTCGCCCTCCAGGGGCCGGTGCCGGCGATACGTCCAATGGCGGGAGTCCGTGTACAGCAGCGCCGACAGGGTGGCGTACACGGGGGTCCGGCCGGGGGCGTCGCCGGCCCGGGCGACCTCGGTGAAGGCGGGGAGGTCCCACCGCTGCCGGACGGTCTCGGCGTCGGCCCCGTCCGCGGCGCTGTACGCACGGATCACGTCGTCGGCCAGCACGAGGAGCCACGACGGCTCCCCGGTGGTCGGGGCATTGTCTGCGGCGGCGTGCAGCACCTGCCCGAACCGGGCGAGCACGTCGGCCCGCGCGATCCGGTAGACCGTGAGCCGTGCGGCCTCGGCGTCCTGCGGCGACCAGCCGGGATGCAGGTCGACGACGGCCGCCGTCCGCGCGGCCGACCAGGTGACGTCCGGCTTGGCGACCATGTCGGCGCCGGTCGGCCGCTCACGCAGCGCCGCCAGGACCTCCGGACCGGTACCGCGCAGGACGTGTTCGACCACCGGCTCGAAGACCTCCGACACCCGCAGCGGCGCGAGGCAGTCGCGCACCGCTGCCGCCACCCGGGTCGAGCTGCCGGTACCATCGCCGAAATCGGCCATTTCTGCTTCGGATTCTTGCATGGCGGAAGTTTAGGAACAGGGCGTGACATTAGCGTTCGTCACCGCGGCCCGCCCGAGGCCCGCCGGATGCCGCCTCCCGCACCACCTGGACGAACACAGGGCCGTCCGCTTCCGCGCCCTCGCCCGCACACCGATCTGCTGACGCCGGCTCGACGAGGGGGAGGAACTCTAGACTGGCCGGAGAATCCCCGCGACGGAACGGACCCCGCCATGACCGACTACGTCCAGGTGTCCACGGCGACCGAGACCCGCGAGCAGGCGGTGGACCTGGCCGGGTCCACCGTGAAAGCCGGGCTCGCGGCCGGCGCGCAGATCGTCGGACCCGTCACGTCGGTGTTCTGGCACCTGGGCGAGTTCGGCACCGGTCAGGAGTGGCAGCTCCTGCTGAAGGCGCGCGCGGACCGGTACCCGCAGATCGAGGCGCACCTGGTCGAGCACCACCCGTGGACGAACCCCGAGGTCGTCGCGACCGCGATCGTGGCGGGCTCCCCCGACTGCCTGCGCTGGATCGCCACCACGACGGCCCCCGACAACGCCTGACGGCTGTCCCGTATCGATCCACCCGGCAGCTCTGGAAACCTTCGCTTGCTGCGGCGGGTGGTCGAGGACCGGTCCGGGGTCGGGAATAGATTCTCTGCATGTCCTCGCATCTCAGCCACGGCGCTTCGGGAGCCCTGCGACGCTTCGCCGGGTGGCTTGCCCGGGGGTCTGTGGGTCACCCGTTGCTGGAAGGAATCGATTACTGGGAGGATCTGCGCGAGTCACCCTCCCAGATGGAGACCTGCTTCGCGATCTTCGCGAACGTCCTCGAACTGGATGAGCAGGGAGAACCGGTCAACGAGAAGCACGCGGAGCGACGGGCTGCTGCCTGGCTCTATCGATACTGCACCGGGGAGCTGCCCCCGGGGGAGCCGGACATCGAACCGTGGGAATGCCACCTTCATTGACCGTTGGCGTGCGACGTCGTCGGCGTGGGAGGCGGGCCCGCCCTCGTTCCCCCGCCCGGTGGGACCGCCCGGCAGGGGCGAGGTGGTGCAGGTTGGCGATGCTGTGGAGGACACGTTGGAAACGCCCGAGATCGACCGGCTCCGCGACGAGGTCACCACCAAGGCGGGCCTGGCCCCCGTCTCGGTGGAGGTGCTGCACAGCTGGGCCCTGTCCCACGTCGAACGACTCACCCTGCCCGACGACACGACGGTGGTGTTCAAGGCGGCGCGCGAACCCTTCACCCACGAGGACGACGCCCTGACCGGCGCCTGGCAGGCCGGTGCGAACGTCCCTCGCCTGTTCACCTCCACCCGGGAGGCGACCACCCTGGGCATGCTCATGCAGGACCTGGGCCGGTCCGTGCGCGAACCCGATGAGGAGGACGGGGCCGCTGCGGCGGTGCACCTGCACTCCGCGGCGGTGCCCGACTACCTCGCCCCCGGGGACACCGACTGGCCGGCCTCGCTGCCCCGCCGAGCCCTGCGCACCCTGGACGTGCTCCAAGGACAGGGACGGTGGGAGGGGGCCGGCGACATCGCCGCCATGCTGCGCATGCTCGCTCAGGCCGGCCCCGCACGTGCTGAGGGGACGATGCTGCGCCCCTACGGGTGGGTGCACTCGGAGTTCCATCCCACCAGCCTTGTCGTCACCGATGAACGCGTGTTCGCGCTCGACCTCGCGCGCGCCTTCCGCGGCCCCGGACTGCTGGACCTGGTGTCCTGGCACGGCACCATCACCCCCGCCGACCCCGACCGCGCCCGCGCCTTCCTCGAACGCTACGTACAGGCAGGCGGCCCGGCCGAGGCCCTGCACGACCGGGGCGGCCTCACTGCGCAGGAGTGGGTCCTGGGCTGGCACCGCGTGTGGATCGTGGAGTGGTACCTGGCCCAGGCCGCCCAGTGGATCGCCAACCCCGACGACGACCCCGTCTACGAGCGGGTCGTGCGTGGCCACACCGCCGAGGCGGCCCAGCTCCTGCACGTGTGAACCCCCGAAAGGCCCAGTGATGGAGAAGGTTCGTCCCCCGTACCTGTTGTTGGACGTCGACGGCGTCCTCAACCCCTTCCCCGGCCCCAGCGGATCGCTACCACCCGAGCACCGTCCCCACCGGGTCACCTACAACGGCATCCCTGAGGTGCCCGTGTGGCTCCACCCCGACCACGACTGGGCCAAGGCCCGCGCCGTGGGCGGAACCCCACTCTGCTCAGCAGGGACGCCGTACACCCGGAGGCCGTGGTCGGGATGCTCAGCCGGGACGGGGCGTTTCACCCGGCCATGTCGCAGTGGAGGGTTCCGGAGTCGTGGTTTCGACTGCTCCTACCGGACTCGGTGAACGGTTCGAGCCGCACCTCTGACAGCGCCCGTGTGTTCTTTCCCCGGGAACACCGGCCCCCAGTACTGAAGGCTCTTCGTCGTGAGGATTCCGAAAACCCTCGAAGGAGCCTTTCCCAGAGTCGGGAAACACCGCTGTCGGCCGGATCCGGAACCCTAGCTGACGTACTCGGCGCGCACCGCGTAGATGGCGGCCTCGGTGCGGGAGTGCACCTGCAGCTTCTCCAGGATGTTGCGCACGTGGTTCTTCACCGTGTTCTCGGTGATGAACAGGCGTTCCCCGATCTCGCGGTTGTTGAGCGACCGGGCGAGCAGCTTGAGGACCTCGGTCTCGCGCGGGGTCAGGTCGGGGATGGCGGGGGCGGACGGCGGGGTGGCCTCCTGCTTGGCCAGCTCCGCGAACTCCCCGATGAGCTTGTTGGCCATCCGCGGGTTGATGAACGACTGGCCGTCCGCGATGGCGCGCACGGCGCGCGCGATGTCGGTGACGGCGATCTCCTTGAGGAGGTACCCGGTGGCGCCGGCCTTGAGGGCGTCGAACAGGTCCGAGTTCTCGTCGCTCATGGTGAGCATGATGAACTTGGTCCTCGGGGCGGCCTGCCGGATCTGCGAGCAGGCGTCGATGCCGTTGGAACCGGGCATCCACACGTCCATCAGGACGACGTCGGGGCGTACCCCCGCGGCGAGCCGGACGGCCTCCGATCCCCGTCCGGCCTCACCGACGACGTTGATGTCCTCCTCCTCGTCCAGGACCGAGACCAGCCCTCGGCGGAACAGCGCGTGGTCGTCCACGACCATGACGCGGATCGGCGCGGGAGGGGTGGAGGGTTCGTCGATCGGGAGGGGTATTTCGGCGGGGGTGGGGGGGTGGGGGCTCACAGGTGGGCCTTTCTTCTGTCAGACAGCTGCCGGAAATCGCCTTCCGGGCATTCGGACATTTCCCCCGAAAGGAGCAAGGGTTTTCATCGGTCCTTGCAGAAAGGGCTTGTGAGGATCGAAGCCCCGGGGCAGTGCGAGTGATTGCCGTACGTGCAGGTCCAGCCGGTGACCAGAGGCGCGAAAGGAGATCGGGAGAAAGGGAGACCCATCGATTCCTCCTCGTGGGCGGTGTGTCTCATCTTCTCACGAGTGGCGCGGGTGTGGGCGACATCGGAGGTTGTCCGCGTTCCCCCGGGGAAGACGGATCCGCCATTGGCCGTGGTCATCGGCCGGAGGGGTTGTGACGTCCGGAAGGGCGGAGGTGAGCACCGCCCCCCGCCACCGAGCCGGACGGGGCGGGGTTCTTCACGGACGGGGAGTCAGGGGTCTACCGACTGCACACCGCGTTCAGCAGCGCGGTCCACTCGGAAACGGGGACGTCGAGGTGCCCCAGCTCCCGGTTCCGGGTGTCGCGGATACCGGTGATCGGCCCCTCCGCCACCTCGACGCAGTGGCCGGTATTGCCGCTGTAGCTGGACTTGTGCCACTTCTCCGACATCGTCAAGGGCCTCTCTCAGCATGTCCGGGCTTCGCCCACCGGAAAGCGTCTCCCTGGACCTGTGCTCGGCAGGGGCCACCGCGAAACGGTCTGCCCGTGAGAGCTTCCTCGACCCCGGGCATGCAGCAGGCCCCACCCGTCTGTCCGGGCAGGGCCGACTCACTACTCCGCTACTTGGCGCGCACCGCAGCCAGGAGCGCCGTCCACTCCGAGGCTTCGGTGGACAGATGACCCAAGTTCCGGTTCTGGGTGTCACGGACATGAGTGGTAGGTCCTTCCGCGACCTCCACGCAGTCCCCACCCCGTCCATCGCTGTAACTGGACTTGTGCCAGGACCAGTTGTCGGCGGTGCTCATCACAGACCTTTCATCGTCGCATGGAGGACTTCGAGGGATCGCCGCAAAGACAGCGCCTCGCCCGGAGCTCGTCCGCTTACGTGCCGCGCACCGCGTTCAGCAGCGCGGTCCACTCGGGGGAGGGGATGTCGAGGTGTCCCAGATGCCGGTTCTGGGTGTCGCGGATACCGGTGACCGGGCCCTCCGCAACCTCGACGCAATCCCCACCGTTGCCCCCGCTGTAGCTGGACTTGTGCCAGTTCATGCCAGATATTCCTTTCTCATCTCCCGGATGCGGTACAGCGACTCGACTGGAGCGAGTGCGTCAGCCTGCATCGCTCCGAAGAGCGCACTCATCTGCGATACGTCATGTGCCTCGCCGCGAGCGACATCCCCCAGCGCATGCTCCACGAACACCACGGTCTGAGTGTCCGAGATAGACATGATCCGGAACGGCGGGCACAGCCCTGGGTGAGTCAACCGTGTCGGAAGCATCTGGAACCGGATCGTACCGGCCTCAATTAGTTCAACGATGTGGTCGAGCTGTTCCCCCATGGCTGCCGGTGACCCGAGCGGGCGTTGCAGGACTACCTCGTCCACTACGAACCATAGCGTCGGACGCCTGCTTTTGAGCTCAGGGAGCCGCGACGTCCGGGTCTCGACCACCTGGGTGACCTCAGCCTCGGTTGCCCTGGGTTGCCACGCCCTGACCAACGTCTCAGCATAAGCAGCGGTCTGCAGCAACCCAGGAACCAGGATGGATTGGTACTGGGAGATCGCGACCGCTCGCCGTTCCGTGGACAGTGCGTTCCGGAACCAATCTGGGACGTTGCGGTTCCTGTGGACGTCCACCCACAGGCGCAACAGAGAGCCTTCTGTAGGGAACAGAGCCTCCATTTTGTCCACTTGACTCCTGGTTGCAGGCCGTACGGCACGCTCGATGTGGCCAACCATTCCACCCGACACGTTGATGCGCTTGCCAAGCTCCTGTTGAGAAAAACCCTGTTCAACACGGTACCTGCGGACCGTTTCGCCAAATTGGACCCATTGCTTCAGGACCTGATCTGCCATACGACTAGTGAACTACATAACCGCTACTTCGCGCTACAAATTTAGCCTGCAACCGACAGGTTCTTTGTCGGCGTAGGCAACGGATCCCAGTTCATGGAAAGTAGTGAGCGCGCCACCAAGCTTCCTTCGCGTCCTCCCAGGCGCAATGGGTTGAGCAGGCCACCCCTAACCACGAACGGGGCGGCCATCTTGGGTACAAAAAAGCCCCGAAGGTCGCCACTAACGACCTCCGGGACAAATGCCCCACCTGACCGCAAAGAACAAAGGTGAGACGAATGCAGCCTACCGCCCCTCCCCCCGCACTTCCACGCCGCCTGTGCGGAACCCCCACGACCTCGGGCATCCTCATCGGCCCCCACCCCAGCCACGTCAGGGCCGCCCGCCAATGGGCCGCCCACGCCACCCGCTCCCGCCCCGGCCTGACCGACCCCCTCGCCCTCACCGTCACCGAGCTGGCCGCCAACGCCCTGCGCCACACCGCCTCCGGCCTGCCCGGCGGCACCGTGCGCATCGAGATCCACCGCACCCGCCGCCACCTCGAACTCCACGTCACCGACAACGGCCCCACCCCCGGAACCGCCCCCACACTCCCCGCCGTCCCCCTCCCGCAACCCCTGCGCGTGGGCGGCAACGGCCTGCGCCTGGTCGAGGCCGTGTGCGCCTACTGGGACTGGACCCAGGCCCCCTGCGGAGCGATCACCGTCCGCGCCGTCTTCGGCTGCTGAACCACTCCCCTACCCGGTGGCACACCGCCGCCGGGCCGCGGGGCCGCCGCCAAAAAAAGGGGGGCCGGCGGCCCCGCCCCACCCGCCCGGGGCCGGACACACTTCCCCGGTCCGGCCCCGCCCCCCACCCAGACAGAAAGAGAACAAGGTTGTCCTCCTCCCTGCCCGCACTCGTCGAGAACGCCGAGGCCCTGCTCACCCCCGGAGAGGTCGCCCGCCTCTTCCGCGTGGACCCCAAGACCGTCACCCGCTGGGAAAAAGACGGCCGACTCGCCTCGGTCAAAACCCTCGGCGGACACCGCCGCTACCCCCGCACCCAACTCACCGCCCTGCTCGATGCACGCCCCGACCACGGACGCCTCCTCCAGACCCTCCAAGAAGCCCGCGACCTGGCCACCGACACCGGAGCCCACACCACCGCCGCCCACATCGACGACCTCATCACCACCCTGAACACACAGGACGAGAAGCTTCGGCGAACACCCGGCACATGACAGGCATGCCGCCCGCGACCGCAGGAACCGCCCCGTGCGCCACCTCGGCGACGCACGGGGTTTCGGTCCTCGACCAGCGAGTTTGAGGCCCCCGCAGAAGGGCCGTTCCGCATGAGCACCACACCTGACGGGTACCGGCGGACCATGATCCTCTGCCCTACATGCGGCACCCCAGCCGTCCGAGTTCACCGCTCCCCCAGGTACTCGGCCCTGCCCGGCTCCGAACCGGCCGCGTCCTCCCACGCACGCGCCCGGTACGAGCCGTGCGGCCACGAGGTGCCGGGCGCCGACGTCGCCACCGGGGAGGACCCCGTCGAAGCGGCCCCTGCCCGAAACGCTCCCTCAGAGGAGATCGCGCGGGTGGCGGAGGTCGGCGTCCCCGCGCTCGACCACCTGGTGCCGGACGGCATGAGGATCATCCGGCGGGCGGCGGGGTTCGTGCGCGGAGGCCCGGACCTGGACGCGGACCGCATCCGCGCGGTGGCGTCCGCCTACGAGGACGAGGACGACCTCCCCGACCTGATCCTGTGGATGACCCCGGACGAGGCCCGCACGGCGGGGTTCAGTCCGCCGCCCGAATCGGTGGAGTGCCTGGTACGGGTGTCGTGGAGCCCCGCCTCGGACGACTGAACCGCCCGGCGGAGAGCGGAGCGGCCCGCCCTCGGGCCCCGGTCTCGCCGTGGCGGCGGGGCCGGGACGGCGACCACCGGGGAGCGGACCGACGCGGCCCCCTCACGACCGCGGTCAGGAGAGCGGTCGGCACCCCGCGCCCGTGGCGTCCGCGCGGTCGGCCGACGGGGTGATCTCCTCGCAGGCGTACCTCGTGCCGACCTCCTCGGAGTGCATCTCCCCCGGGCTGGACTCCCCGTTGCTCTCGCAGTCCGTCCCCTCGGCCACGGCTCTCGCCTCGTCGAAGACGATCCGGGCGCAGGTGTGGATGGCCGCGGCGTGCGCGGACGCAGACGGCACGGCGCCGCACAGCAGGACGAGGGCCAAAGTGGTGGCGAAACGACGCATGACTACCTTCCGTTCCCTTTTATTACCCCAGGTAGTTGAGCCTCTCCCGGATGGAGGAGCGCAAACAATCGGGAACGCCAGGTCCGGGGCCGTGTCCCCGGGGCTCGGTCGGCAGACGATGCGCGGACCCGGTCACGGCAGGGGGCAGCCCCGGGCCACCGCGGCCCGGGGGCTCCCGTGCCGGACCGGAAGGAGGCCGACGGCCGGGCCCGGCCGCCCCGGAGCGCGGGACACGGCGGAGCCGTGCTCCGGCCGCAGCGGGGGCGGCCCGGCGGGGCCGCCGGGCCTCCGCCGGGCCCCTCTCTCACGCCCTCGCGCCCGGCCGCACCCCGTGCTCGCGGGCGACGGCCTCCTGCACCCTCCGGTCGGCGTCGAGGGCACGGCAGACCTGTTCCAGGGTCGAGTTCAGCTCCGCCAGTCCGGTACGGACGAGGGCGCGCGCCTCGGCGGTCACCGCGAGGTCGATGTGCACCTCCTCGGTCTCGCACTCCCGCAGGTGCCGCTGAGCGGCTTCGACGCGTACGGCGTCCCTGGCGTCGAAGGCCCTCACCAGCTCCCTGCGGGCGGAGGCGACCCGGGTCCGGGCCCACTGCTGGGCGGCGTCGAGATCAGCCAGCCGCGCCTGGTGCACGGTGCGCTCCGCGAAGACCACGGCGCTGGCTTCGTAGACCGCCCGCCACAGTGCTTGGGCCGTGGCGTGGAGTTCTTTCACGTGGGGTTCGGGCTGACGGTTGCTCATGTCCTTTTTCACGGGTCTCAGGCGGGTGTGGGGGATGCGGGGTCGCTCCGTTCCGGTGTGAGGGACGACGGGAGTGAGACTCCGGGCGGGACGAGGGGTTGCGCCGGACCGCGGACAGGCCGCGGCACGGCACCCCATCGACACTCAGAGTGATCGTCATATTACCAATTGGAGTAATGCCTGGGTAACCCGCACCCCAAGAAGGGGAAATCGAGCAGCCGCAGGAGGACCGCGCCGTCGGCACCGCCCGGCGCACCACCGGCCGACCCCCGGACCCCTTCCGCGCCCCCCGAACGGGGGCGGGACGGCACGGCCGAGAACGCGGACGCGTCGGACCACCGGTCGGCCGCGTCCGCCGCACCGCCCACCGCCCGACCCCCCACCCTCGGGCCGCCTCGCGCGACCCCTCCGTTTGACAGCGCCATCCGCATGGGGGACCGTAGTTCAGGTGACACCGTCACATGAATTGTCCGCGGACGATGCCCGCGCGCGACGCCCGCCCTGCCCGACCACCGCCTCCGGAACGGCGCCGGTGGGCGCGTGCGGACCGTGTGCGGCGCCGCACCGGCGGGCCCGGGCGGACAGGACCATCCGAACAGGAGACACGAACCCATGGCGCCTCCGCCCAACGACCTCCCCGACCTCACGGGACGCACCGTCGTCGTCACCGGGACGACCTCCGGCCTCGGCCTCGCCCTCTCCGGTGCGCTGGCGGGGGCCGGCGCCCGGCTCCTGATGACCGTTCGCGACGCACGGCGCGGAGAGGCGGCCGTCGAGCGGGTGCGGGCGGGGATCGACGGTCCGGGCTCGGCCGAGGCCGTTCTGCTCGACCTGGCCGACCTCGACTCGGTGCGCGCCGCCGCCGCGGACATCCGGGAACGCACCGGTGACCGGGTCGACGTGCTGGTCAACAACGCCGCCGTGTCGCTCGGACCGCACGAGCGGACCCGCGACGGGTTCGAGCTCCAGATCGGGACCAACCACCTCGGTCCGGCCGCGCTGACCTGGCTGCTGATGCCCGCGCTGCGGTCGGCCGGAACCCCGGGGAGGCCCTCCCGGGTGGTGACGACGTCGAGCCTGGGACACCGCACCGGCGGACTCGACCTCACCGACCTGCACTGGGAGCGCCGGCGCTACTCGCCGACGCGCGCCTACGGGGCCTCCAAGCTCGCGAACCTGCTGTTCTCCGCCGAGCTCGACCGGCGGCTGCGACGCGCCGGCGACCCCGTGCTGTCGGTCGCCGCCCACCCGGGCCTGACGAGGTCGGAGCTGCTGAACAACGCCCTCGCCCGCGGGGGCACGTGGAAGGACCGCCTGTTCGTGCTGCCGGACCGCTACCTCTCCCAGCCGGTCGCCGCCGGGATCGGCCCCCAGCTGCTCGCGGCCACCGGACCGGTCCCCGGCGGCGGCTACCTGGGCCCGACCGGGCTCTTCGAGACCCGCGGTCCGGCCGGCCCCGCCCGCCGGTCGGCGGCCTCGCGGGACCCCGTGCTCGCGAGTGGGCTGTGGCAGGCCACGGCCTCCGCCACCGGCATCGCCCCGGACCCCGGCCCCACGGCCGGCGCGTGACGGCGCCCCTCCCGCCCCCGCGTCCCGTTCCCTCCGCGCGTTGGAGGGACGGGGCCACCGGTGAGCGCAGCGTCCGCCGCCGCCCCCGTTCCCGCCGCGCGCGGGAGCGGCCGCGCCCGGGCCGCGCCGGACACGGGCCGCCCCTCCCGCGACGGCGCGCCACGGGAGGGGCTGCGACGCCGGACCCTACGGGACCTCCGGGTCCCCGGGGGTCCGGCCTTCCGCTTCGCGGCGCTACTTGGGCCAGTAGAAGACGTCCGCGGTGGCCGACACGACCGTCGCGGCGGTGTCGCCCTGCTGGGCCAGGCGCACCCGCACCCGCCGCCCCTTGGCCAGGTTGCCCTTCCACGCGTAGGTGAAGTGGCCGTTCCCCCCGGCCTGCACGGGGCTGTCGACCGGCCGGTTGCGGGCGTACCGCCACCCGCCGTCGCCGTCCGGCTCGTACTCGGTGGCGCGGATCTGCACCTCCGCCCCGGCGGACAGGTCGGCGATGGTCACCCCCACGGAGAAGTCGTAGAGGGCGCCGTCCGGCTCGTTGACGCCGACGAGGCTGTACAGGCTGCCGGTGGAGGTGCCGCCGTGGTCGGCGTCGACCACGGTCTCGAACTCCAGCGACGTCCACTCGCCGGGTTCCAGGGTCTGGGCGCGGTCCTTCTCGAAGCGGCGGTGCTTGGGCATGTCGTCTTCCTCTCGGGGGCGGGGGAGGTCGCGGGCGGCCCGGCCGGCGCGCGGTCGTCCGGGGCGCGCGGAGACTCCCCATGGGGTACGGGTCGGAAGTGTGGCAGCGGTGGCCGGACGCCTCGCGGAGGGGGAGGCGCCGGGTCGCGCCGGCCGTCGGCGGTGGCCGCGGACGGCGTCTGTACGGAGCGGGGGTCGCCGACCGCCGGGGGCAGGGGGCGGTGCGTCACGGAAGGGGTGTCCGCCGGGCCGGGCGGCCCGGTGCGGGGCGGATCCGCCCCTACGGAAAGTACCCGCGGGAGCACGCAACGAACACCCGACGTCCGTCCGGTCTGCGGCCACGGGCAGGTCGCCGCCCGGGGGACGGGCGGCCCGGGGCGGGCGGCCCGGGGTGGACACGGGACCCCTCCGCCCCCGCTCCGCGGCGGGGCGGCCGTGGCCCTCACGCCCCGTTCGCGGAACGGAACCCTCTACTCTGTGCTACTTTATAGTGGTACCTAATGACACGCAGTACCAAGGAGAAGCCGGAGGGCTCCGCGATGGACGACCTGACGGAGATGCTGAAGGGCACGCTCGAAGGCTGCGTGCTGGAGATCATCGGCGGCGAGGAGACCTACGGCTACGCCATCACACGGCGGCTGAACGAACTCGGCTTCGCCGACGTCGTCGAGGGGACGGTCTACACCATCCTGCTGCGGCTGGAGAGGAACGGGCTCGTCCAGGTGACGAAACGGCCGTCCGGGATGGGGCCGCCGCGCAAGTTCTACGCGCTCAACGACGCGGGACGCGCGGAACTCGCGACGTTCTGGGCGAAGTGGGAGTACCTCTCGTCACGCGTCGACGAACTCAGGAAGGGCGGGAGATGAACCTCTGGGAGACCGTGACGGGCAGCGACCTCACGAGGGAGTGGAAGGCGTTCGAGGTCCGGGCCGAGGCGCTGCCGGCCGACCACCGGGCGGCGTGGGAGCAGGTCAAGGCCCACCTCTTCCCCTACTCGGGCTTCACCGGCCGCAACCTGACGCCGATCCTCGACAACGCCCTGGGGCTGCTCGAGGAGACGGCGGCGGACGGGCAGGACGTTCGCGACGTGCTGGGCGAGGACATCGCGGGCTTCTGCGCGGCCCTGGCCGGCGGGGAGGGGGCCCGGAGCCACCGCGACCGGTGGCGCGAGCAGTTGAACCGCGACGTCGCAAGGAAACTGGGCAGGCTGGGAGGCTGACGTGGGCGTCCAGGACATCATCGAGGGCAAGAGGCGTTGGCGGGCGCACATGGCGCGGGCCAAGGCGCTTCCGCCCGACTACCGGATCGTCTACAAGGAGATCCAGAGGTACTTCTTCAAGGTCGGACCGGTCGGCCTGGCCGACGGCGACCTGCTGCCGGGGATCGTCGAGTTCTTCGAGGAGGGCGCCGCGGTCGGCAAGGGGGTCCTGGAACTCATCGGCGACGACGTCGCCGCCTTCTGCGACGACCTGGTCGAGGACTCGCGCACCTACGCGGACCTCTACCAGGAGTCCGTCGGCGGGGAGCCCGGAGCGGCCGGCGAGGGGGGCGGCCCCGGAGGAGGCCGCGGCTGACCCCTCCCCCGCGGGCCCGGACGGGTCCGGCGGCCCCTCTCCCCCGGGTCCGCACGCGGCCCCGGAGCGCGGGCCCTGTGCCGCTCCGTGAGCGGAACGCGGGTTCGGCGCCGGAACCCCTCCGCGCGAACGCCCGCACGGGACCCCGGAGGGCACGGTGCGCGGGGGTCCGGGCGGTCCGGGGCGGGCGTGCCTCGCCCGCCCCGGACCCCGGGGGCTCAGCCGAAGTGGTGCGCGGGCGCGGCGGGGACCTCCACCGGCAGCGCGAACACCGCGCCGTCGCCGGCCCCCGGGTCCGTGAGCCCCACGGTCGCGGAGGTGACCATGAGCACGGGCTCGCCGTCCCCGACCACGCACACGCTGGTGGGCTGCGCGGCGGGGACCTCCACCACCCGGTCCAGGGCGCCGTCGGGCGCGTAGCGGTGCACGCGCCCCCCGCCCCAGACCGCGACCCAGAGGTGCCCCTCGGCGTCGACCTGCATGCCGTCCGGGCTGCCCTCCCCGACGCGGGCCAGCACGGTCCGCTCCCCGGGCAGGCCCTCGGCGTCCAGCGCGTAGGCGTCGATGCGCCCCTCCGCGCTGTCGGCCAGGTACATCACGGAGCCGTCCGGGGCGAAGGCGGGCCCGTTGGGCACGGTGTAGCCGTCCAGGACGCGGGTGACCCCTCCTCCGGGGTCGGCCCGGTAGAGCGACCCGGCCCCGCGGGTGCCGTCGTAGGCCATGGACCCCGCCCAGAACCGCCCGTGCGGGTCGCAGCAGCCGTCGTTCATGCGCATCGGCGTGGCCGCGCCGTCCTCGGGGCGGCCCAGCCACTCCACGGCGGCGGACCCGCCGCCGGTGCCCGTCAGCAGGGCGATGCCGGTGCCCGCCGCCGCCACGAGCGCGCCGGCGCCGTGCCGGACCGGGGCGACCGCGCCCAGGGGGACGTCGAGGGCCGCGAGTTCGTGGGCGGGCCCGGGCTCCCCGGGGGCCAGCCGCAGCAGGCGGCCCCGGAGGATGTCCACCATGAGCAGGTCGCCGCCGACCCAGCGCAGCCCCTCCCCGAGCTCGAAGCGGTCCTCGCTCCAGACCCTGACCACCGGTTCCATCGGCCCTCCTACCATTCCGCGAAAGATCCGTCCTCGTGACTCCACACCGGCGGACGCCACCGGTGCCCCACCCGGTCGGCGCGGCGCACCGCGTCCTCGTCCACCTCCACGCCGAGCCCGGGGGCGTCCGTACGGTGGATGTTCCCGTCCGGGAAGGCGAAGACTCCGGCGTCCACGACGTAGTCGAGCATTTCGGCGTCCTTGTTGTAGTGGATGCCGATGCTCTGTTCCTGGATGAGGAAGTTGGGGGTGGCGAAGGCGACCTGGAGGCTGGCGGCCAGGGCGACCGGGCCCAGCGGGCAGTGCGGGGCGAGTACCGCGTCGAAGGTCTCGGCCAGGGAGGCGATGCGCCGCACCTCGGAGATGCCGCCGGCGTGGGACAGGTCGGGCTGGGCCACCGCGATCCCGGCCTGGAGCGCGGGCAGGAAGTCGGTCCTGCCGTACAGGCGCTCGCCCGTGGCGATCGGCACCGGGCTGCACCGGACGATGTCGGGGAGCAGGTGCCCGTACTCGGGCAGGAGCGGCTCCTCGGCGAACATGGGGCGCAGCGGCTCCAGCAGCGGCAGGACCCTGCGGGCGGTGGCGGCGTTGAACCGGCCGTGGAAGTCGACCGCCACGTCGCGGTCGGGCCCGAGGACGTCGCGCACCTGGGCCAGCCGGTCCACGATGGCGTCGATCTCGCGGACGGTGGCGGAGCGGCCCATGACGCCGGAGGCGTTCATCTTCACGGCGGTGAGGCCGGACTCCACCCGCGCGGAGACCGCGTCGGCCAGCTCCGCCGGGTCGTCGCCCCCGACCCAGCCGTAGACGCGCACCCGGTCGCGGACCGGGCCGCCCAGGAGCTGGTGGACGGGGACGCCCAGGCGCTTGCCCGCGATGTCCCACAGGGCCTGGTCGAGTCCGGCGACCGCGCTGGAGAGCACGGGGCCGCCCCGGTAGAACGCGGCCTTGGTCAGGCGCTGCCAGTGGTGCTCGATGGGAGTGGGGTCCTCGCCGATGAGGAGGTCGGACAGCTCCCCGACGGCGGCCCGCACGGTCTCGGCGCGGCCCTCCACCACCGGTTCGCCCCAGCCGACGACCCCGTCGTCGGTCTCGACGCGGCACAGCAGCCACCGGGGCGGGACGAGGAACGTCTCGATGCGGGTGATCCTCACTGGGGCTTCTCCAGATCGTCGTGGTGTGCGCCTTCTCCGGTGGCGCGGAGGAGGTCCTCCCTGGCCTGGTCGAGCAGGGAGCGCATGGCCTGCTCCGCCGCGACCGGGTCCCCGGCCGCGACCGCCTCGGTGACGGCGGCGTGGCTGGGCACGGGGTCCTTGTGGGCTCCCCCGTGCACCAGGCGGTCGCGTTCGGAGAGACCGGCCGCGAAGAAGACGTCCGTGCGGGTGTACAGCTCGTTGCGGGTGGCGGCCAGCAGGGCGCGGTGCCAGCGCAGGTCGGCGTCGGCCGCGGCCTCGGGGGTGGCCTCCCCGGACTCGGCCATGTCCGCCACGGCCGCGCGCAGCGCCGCGACGTCCTCCGCCGTCCCGCGCAGGGCGGCCAGGCGGGCGGCGGCCGGTTCGAGGGCCTCGCGGAGCTCGGCCAGGTTGCGGAAGAACACGTCCCCGGCGCCCGCCGCTATCTGCCACCTGACCACGTCGGGGTCGAGCAGGTTCCAGTCCGCGCGCGCCCGCACGAAGGTCCCCTTGCGCTGCCGGGAGCCGACCAGGCCCTTGGCGGCGAGGACCTTGATCGCCTCGCGGATCGCGGTGAGGCTCAGGTCGAGTTCGTCGCTGAGGGCCGCCAGGTCGATCGTCTCGCCCTCGGCGATCCGGCCGGAGAGCACGCGCTCCCCCAGCAACCGCACGGTCTGGCCGTGGACCCCGCGCCCCGAGTAGGCCGCCATCAGTTCCTCCCCTTCCTGTGCGTCACGACGACGCCTTGTAGATACTCCACCCTCCGTCGACCGGCAGGCTCACCCCGGTGACGTAGGAGGCCTCCGCGGAGGCGAGGAAGGAGATGGCGGAGGCGACCTCCGCGGGGTCGCCGAAGCGCCGGGCCGCGGTCTGGGCGACGCTCTCGCGCCGGTCCTCCTCGCCCACCCCGTCCCAGGCGGAGGTGAGGATGGGGCCGGGCAGGACGCAGTTCACGCGCACGCTCGGGCCGTACTCGACGGCGAGCTGCCTGGTCAGGGCGGTCAGGCCGCCCTTGGTGGTGGCGTAGGCGGGGCGGCCGGGCAGCCCGAACCAGGCGTGCACGGACGACGTGAGGACGACGCTGCCCCGCTGGGCGGTGAGGTCGTCCAGGCAGGCGCGCATCCCCAGGAACGCGCCGGTGAGGTTCACCGACAGCTGGCGCTCCCAGGAGGCGAGCGTGGTCTCGTGGGCCGGGGCGACCTCGACGGTGTAGGCGTTGGACACCAGGACCCCCACCGGGCCGAACTCCGAGCGGGCGGTCCCGACCAGGCGCGCCCAGTCGCCCTCGTCGGACACGTCGGCGCGGACGGCGACGGCCCGGCCCCCGTGCGCGCGCACGCGCTCGGCCGCCTCCTCCACACGGGGCGAGAGGTCGGCCAGCACCACCGCGGCGCCCTCGTCCGCCAGGCGGCGGGCGGTGGCCTCGCCGATGCCCTGGGCCGCGCCGGTGACCACGGCGGTGACCCCGTCGTGCCTGCTGTTCGTCATGTCACTCCTGGTCCGGGTGGTGGTCGTGGATCCGCGTGCGGTCGGCGGACGCGGGTGCGCCGGGGCCGGGAGCCGTTCCCGGCCGGGGCCCTGCGGGCTCCCCCGCCGGTCCGTCCCCGCCGTGCGCCCCCTCGCGCAGGGCCGTGAAGACCGCGGGAGGGGACGGGTCCGCGTCCTGCGCGGACCCGGGGCCGGACGGCTGCGACCAGTAGCCCTGCGGGGTCACCCCCAGGACGGGGCCGGTGGTCGTGCCGAAGCCGAACTCGACGGTGAGGGCGGTGCTCCCGCCCGGGGCGATGACGGTGAGCGGGCCCAGCGCCTCGCACTCCACCACCCTGTCGACGGGGCGCAGACCGCCCAGGTGCTCCAGGGGGCGCTCGACCGGGTACTCCAGCCACACCTCGACGCGCGACCCCTCGTCGGGGTAGGCCGCGCCCTCGTCCACGGCGAAGCGCTGGGTGAGGGTACCGGCCGCGCCCACGTGGGCCAGCCAGCCCGAGGCGGTGGGGAAGCCGACCTTGCCGACGACGTCCTGCGCGGGCACCCGCACCACCGAGGGGGTGTGCGCGGCGGTCGCGGGGTTGGCGTCGCCCGCGACCAGGGGCACGGTGTGCGGCCCCTCCCCGCGCACGCCGACGTAGACCCCGTGGCCGTGCGCGGGCGTCCCGCCGTCCGCGCCGCCGGGCCCGTCGCCGCCGTCGATCTGGGTGACGTTCCACAGGGCCCACTCGCGCGGGACCCCGGAGGCGTTGACCGCCTCCAGGTCCAGGCGGTAGCCGGAGGCCCCCGGCTCCAGGGTCAGGCGCCGGACCAGGCGCAGCCCCGAGCGCGGGTCGTCTCCGCTGGTCATGGTGAGGGTGGCCGAGCCGTCCGGGGCCGTGGAGGTCTCGGCGGCGTAGGCCCCCGAGTCCAGGACCGGGTCGGGCGGCCCGGCCCACTGGCCGGGGCCGTCCCACCCCTGGGGAGCGGGCCACGTCTTGTCGCCGCCCACGTTGTGCCACGCGCTCATCGGCCCGCCGACCGGGCCGAGCACGACGCCCGGGAGCGGCTGGAGGTCCTCCCCCAGCAGGCGCGGGTTGCGGTACAGGTGCTCGCGTCCGAGGTGGCGGACGGACAGGATCCGCCCGCCCAGGGCGGGTGCGGCCGTCACCCTGAGCAGCCCGTTGTCGAGGACGACGAGCTCGTGCGCCCCGGAGGAGTCCCGTTCGACCGTGACGGCCCCGGTCACTCGCCGCCCCCGTCCACCAGGACGACCTTGCCCCGGCTGCCGCCCGCGGCGAGCCGGTAGGCCTCGTCCGCGTCGGCCAGCGCGAAGCGGTCCGAGACCACGCGCTCGGGGCTCAGCCCCCACCGCACCAGGTTCTGCGCCAGCTCGGCCATGGCGGGCAGGGAGGTCACCCAGGACGCGTACAGGGTGAGCTGCTTGTGCAGGAGGGTGTCGGACACCTCCGTCTCCAGGGTCCCGCCCTCGCCCACCAGGGACACGCGCCCCCACTCGGCGGCGTTCTCCAGCGCCAGGGAGCGGCCGGGGCGCGATCCCGAGCAGTCGATGACGGTGGCCGCGCCGCGTCCGCCGGTGGCGCGGCCGACCGTCTCGGCGGCCTCCTCGGGCGAGGCGAGGGCGTCGAACACGCCGAGGCCGGCGGCCCAGTCGCGGCGCACCTGCGAGGGCTCGACGCCGATGACGCGGGCGGCGCCCATGCCCCGGCCGATCATGCCGGCGGCCAGCCCGACGGGGCCCAGGCCGACGACGAGGAGGTCGCCGTCGCCGTTGACCCCGATCCGGCGCAGCCCCTCGTAGGCGGTGCCGAACCCGCACGCGATGAGGGCCCCGTCCACGAACGACAGCTCGTCGGGGAGGGGCACGCAGGTGGACTCGTCGGCCAGCAGGTAGCGGGCGTGGCCGCCGTCGCGCTGCCACCCGTAGGCCGCGCGGGAGGGGTCGGTGCAGCTGATCATGAACCCGCGGCGGCAGTTGTCGCAGAGCCCGCAGCCGGCGATGTGGTAGACGATGACGCGGTCCCCGGCGCCGAAGCGGCGGCAGCCCGGACCCGCCTGCACGACGGTGCCGGAGGGCTCGTGGCCGGCGACCACGCCGCGGTAGGCAGGGCCGTCGACGCCCCGGTGGGTCTTGTGCTCGTGGTAGATGAACCCGATGTCGCTGCCGCAGATGCCGGACGCTCCGACCCGCAGCAGGACCTGCCCGGGGCCGGGCTCGGGCACGGGCAGGGTGTCGACGACGGCGGTGGAGTCGCCGGGCAGGCGCACCCCGGGCATGGTGGCCGGGAGTGGTTCGGTGGTCGCGTTCATGGGTCTCCCCCGTTTCTTCGTGCGGACGGCGTGCGGCCGGGGCGGTGTGGCGGGCCGCCCCGGCTCGGGTGGGGCGCCCGCGGGACCGTGCGGTCCCGCGGGCGCTCCGCTAGGTGAGTCTGTGGGCGGACTCGCGCCTGCTGATGATGACGTTGACGAGGACGGCCGCCACGATGATGAGGCCGCGCACCACGTCCTGGAAGAACGAGTTGACCCCGAGCAGGACCAGCCCGTTGGCGATGACGGTGATGAAGATGACGCCGAGGAAGGTCCCCCCGAGCGAGCCGCGCCCGCCCGCCAGGGCGGTGCCGCCGATGACGACGGCGGCGATGACGTCGAACTCCAGTCCGGCGGCGGCGCCGCCGTTGCCCGACCCCAGACGGGCCGCCATGAGCACGCCGGTGATGGCGGCGAGCAGGCCGGTCGTGGCGAACAGCGCGATCCGCACCCGGGAGACGTTGATACCGGCGAGCCGGGCGGCCGCGGCGTTGCCGCCGGTGGCGAAGACGGAGCGGCCGTAGGCGGTGTAGCGGGAGACGTACGCGAAGACCGCGAACAGGACCAGCATGATCACCGCGGAGGTCGGCACGCCCAGGATCGAACCGCCCAGGACGTCGAACACGGCGCTCTCGGGGAGCGGGACGGGCAGGGCGTCGGTCATGTAGAGGGCGAGGCCGCCCAGGACGCTCCACAGCCCGAGCGTGGTGATGAACGAGGGGACGTTGAACCGGGCGCGCAGCCACCCGGCGAGGGCTCCCCACAGGACGCCCATCACGAGGGTGAGGACGATCGCTCCGCCCACGCCGATGTTCCACTCGGTGGCGCCCTTGGCGACGATGACGGACGCGAAGGCGACCGCCGGGCCGATGCTGATGTCGATCTCGCCGGCGACGATCACCAGGGTGACGCCCCAGGCGGCGATGCCGATCATCGCGGCGTTGCGCAGGAGTCCGAGCTGGTTGTCCAGGCTCAGGAACCCGGCGGCCGTGGAGCCGAGCACGACGTAGAGGAGCACGATGGCGGCCAGCAGGCCGATCTCGTTGAGACGGGGGCCGAAGCGGCCGATGAGGTCGCCGCGGGCGGAGACCGCCTCGCCGGTGACCTGGGTGGTGGTGGTCATAGTTCCTCGCCGTTCACGCCGCCATCGCGGCGGCCATGATGTTGTCCAGGGTGATGTCGTCGCCGGTGAACTCGCCTTCGAGGCGTCCGCCGCGCAGCGCGAGCACGCGGTCGCACACGAGGGGCAGCTCCTCCAGTTCGCTGGAGACGAAGACGACCGCCGCGCCCGTCGCGGCCAGTTCGCGCACGATGCGGTAGATCTGGGCCTTGGCCTCGACGTCCACGCCCCGCGTGGGCTCGTCCAGGAGCAGGATGCGGCTCCCGGCGTGCAGCCAGCGGCCGATGACGGCCTTCTGCTGGTTGCCGCCGCTGAGGTTGACGATCGGTGTGTCGGGGCGTGCGGCCTTGATGGAGAAGCGCTCGATGAGCCCGCCGCCGATGGCCGACACCCGGGAAGGCAGGACCGTGCCCGCCCTGGAGGCGCCGCCGAACCAGGTCATCACCATGTTCTCGGAGACGCCGAGGAGCGGGACGACGCCCTCGCCCTTGCGGTCCTCGGGCGTGATGCCGACGCCGAGGCGCTTCATGGTCCGCGGCGTGGGCCTGGCCACGGGCGCGCCCTCGACCTCGATCGTCCCGGTGGCGGGGGTGAATCCGGCCAGCGCGCGCAGGATCTCGGTGCGGCCGGAGCCCATCAGCCCGCCCAGGCCCAGGACCTCGCCGGGGTGGACGTCGAAGGAGACGTCGCCGACCTTGGGCGGGACGGACAGGCCCCGCACGGACAGCAGCGGGGTCCCGGAGCGGTCGACCCGGCTGTCGGGCCTCTCCTGCTCCTGCTCGTCGTGGCCGAGCATGAGGGAGACGATCCGGGCGGTGGTGGCCCCCTTGACGGGGACGGTCTCCACGACGGTTCCGTCGCGCATGACCGTGACGGTGTCGGCGACGCGGCGGATCTCGTCCAGGCGGTGGCTGACGTAGATGACGCCGACGCCGCTCGCGGCGACGCGCGTGACCGCCTCCAGGACGATGTCGGCCTCGCTCGCGGCGAGGGCGCTGGTCGGCTCGTCCAGGATGAGCAGGCGGGGGCGCGAGCGCAGGGCGCGCGCGATCTCCACGAGCTGCTGCTGGGCGAGGGGCAGGTCGCCGGCCGCGGTGGCGGGGTCGATGTCGACGCCGAGTTCGGCGAAGGCCTCGCGGGCGCCGTTCCTGATGGCGGCGTGGTCGACGCGCCCCACGGTGGTGGGCCACGTCCCGAGGTAGAGGTTCTCGGCGGCGGACAGCTGCGGGACCAGGCTGAGCTCCTGGTAGACGGTGCCCACGCCGAGCTCGGCGGCCCGGCGGACGCCGCCCTCCCCGAGGGGCGTGCCGTCGATCTCGACCTCGCCCGCGTCCGGGGTCTCCACCCCGGAGAGCATGCGGATGAGGGTGGACTTGCCGGCTCCGTTGCGGCCGAGCAGCGCGCGGACCTCTCCGGCGCGGACCTCGAAGTCGGCGCCGTCCAGGGCTGTGACCCCTGGGTAGGTCTTGGTGGCGGCCCGGGTGCGGGCCACGACCGGCGCGTCGGCCGCTACCGGGGAGGTGTCGCTCATGGGTGCTCCACTGGTGGGACGGGTGGGATGGCTGGGGTGCGGGTCGCCGGTCACGGGATGCCGTCCGGGTGCTCCTCCAGCCACCGGGCGCCGTCCTCCGGTGTGGTGTAGAGGTCGATGGGGGCGTTGGTGACGAACTCGTCGCCCTCCTCGCCCGCGATGATGTCCTCGACCGTCTCCCCGGCCATGCGGCCCACCGCGATGCCGGAGATGTCGACGTTGGCCTTGAGGACCGTGTGGTCGGCCAGGGCTCGGGCCGCGTCGGTGGACATGTCGCTGCCGAAGACGACGACGTCGCCGTCGCGGCCCCGGCTGTGCACGGCGCGGACCGCGCCCATCGTGGCGCCGCCGGCCTCGCCGTAGAAGGCGTCGAGGTCGGGGTGGGCGGTGAGGACGCGCTCGCCCACGTCGACGGCCTCGTCGATGGTGGCGCCCTGCTGGTTGGCGACGATCTCGGCGTCCGGGAGGCGGTCGAAGAGCGCCTCCTCGAAGCCCTCGCGCCGCTGGACGCACACCTCGACGAACTCGCAGTTGAGGACGGCGATCTTGGGGTCGTCGACCTTCTCGGCCTCGAAGTGCTCCGCGGCGGCCTCGCCCAGCAGGCGGCCGAACTCGTGCGGGTCGCCGAGGATGTAGGAGGTGACGTACTCGCGTGCGGCCTCGTCCTCGATGCAGGTGTTGTAGCAGACGACGGGGATGCCGCTCTCGTGGGCCAGCCGCAGGGCGGGGATGGAGGCGGTGGCCGAGACCGGGGACAGGACGAGCACGTCGACGCCCGCGGAGGCGGTCACGTCCACGAAGGTGCTCTCCTCGGAGGCGTCGCCGCGGGCGTTGAGCTCCAGGAGCTGGAGTTCGCGTCCGGACTCCTCGGCGTGGTCCTGCATGCCCTGGCGGACCCCGGCGTAGTAGCCCTGGGCGTCCATGTAGACGACGCCGATGCGGCCGTCCTCGCCGAGTCTTCCTCCGGCGCACCCTGCGAGCGTTACCGCGCACACGGCTACCGCCAGTGCGGCGAGCACGCGTCCGCGGAAGCGCCGCGGTCGTCTCTCCATGGGGGACCTCCCTGATATGTCAGCGCCCGCTCTCACCTGCGCGGACACCTCTGTTGCTCGCTGAGAGCATGCCATCGTGACGCAGGTAACGTCAAGAATAAATACTAATTAATTATTTTTTCCAGAAGTGGAGGCGACCGGCGGGCGACGGCGGCGCGACCCCGGGTGACGACGGGGATCGGGCCCGGACCGGGAGGACGTGCGGGCGGAGTGCCGTCGGGGCCGGGGATCCGGACACCGGGGGCCGGGCGCGCGGCGCCGGAGGGAGCGGCCGCACCGGGGGCGGGCGCAAGGCGCCGGGAGCGCGGAGGCGCGGGGCGCTGAGGCGCGGGCCGGGCGGAAGAAGCCGCCGGGCGCGGGATCGCGGGGGGCACGGAGCGGCCGGGAGGACGGCGGCCCCCGGAGGGGCGGAGCGTGCGCCCGGTCGGCCCCCGACGAGGTCGGGGCGGACGCCGGGGCCGCCGGACGGGTTCGCGGCCGATCCGCGCATCGGCCCCGGCCCCGACGACACGACCGGCCCCGCCGATCCGTCGGCGGGGCCGGTCGTGCGGGCGCCCCCGTCAGGCTCGCGGGGTCGTGCCGCCGAAGAGGACGGCGGGGACGACGTCGGTCAGGACCCCCATGCCGGTGTGGTCGTCGACGGCAGCGGCGGCAGGGGCGATCGCGGCCCCCACCAGGGCGGCGGACAGGGCCAGGGTGGCCAGGATGCGACTCATGGGTCTCCTCCGGTCGAAAGAACAATGGTGACTCAGAGTAACAAGACAGGTCCTCGGAGTCGCTCAGGTGCGCCGCGGCGAGGACGAGGGGCCGTGCCGCGCGCCAGTCGGACAGCCCCCGCTCGCGCCCGCCGCCGGGAGGCCCCGGAGCCGGCCGGAGGACGGCCGCCGGGATGGACACGCATCGGGTCCGACCCTGCTGGGTAGCGTGGGACTGTCGGCGCACCGGACCGCTCCACCGGCGGCACGGAAGCCGCCGGGGGCCGCCGGAAACCCCGGCGGCACGGCCGGAGGGCCGGTGGCCGCGGGCCCCGGAGGCCCGGCCACACCGCAGGACACTGACGCCCGATTCAGGGTCATTCACGTAGAGTTACCGAGCAACTACTTGGCGATGGCACGCCACCAGACGCACGGGGGACGAGACGAGATGACACACGACTTTCCCGACGACCGCGGCAGCGACCCCGGGTCCTTCGACGAGTTCCTGGCCCGGTTCCTCGGGGCCCGGGGCCCGGTCCGCCGCGTGGACCTGTCCAAGCTGATGAGCGCCGAGGCCCAGGAGGTCGCCGACGCGGCGGTGCGCCGCGCCCTGGAGGCCGGCGGCGCCGACGTGGACACGGTCCACCTGCTGTGGTCCCTGCTGCGCCACCAGCCCACGCGCGAGCTGATCGGGCGCACCGACGCCCGCCTCGACCAGCTCACCTCCGTGATCGACCAGGCGGTGGCGCAGGCGCCCCGGACGGTGCGCGGGTCGGCCAGGCTCACCCCGGCCGCCAAGAGGGCCCTGCTGGACGCGCTCCAGATCGCGCGGGCCACCGGCAGCTCCAGCATCACGCCCGAGCACCTGCTGTTCGCCCTGGCCGTCAACCCCGACAGCCCGGTCAGCCAGCTCATGCGCGACTCCGGGATCACGCCGCCCGCGCTGCAGAAGGCCGCGGGCCCCGTGCCCGCCGCCGACCGGGGCGAGGAGGAGCCCTCGTCCACGCCCACCCTGGACGAGTACGGCACCGACATGACGGCGCTGGCCCGCGAGGGGCGCCTGGACCCGGTCGTGGGCCGCGACGACGAGGTCGAGCAGTGCATCGAGGTGCTCGCCCGGCGCCGCAAGAACAACCCCGTGCTCATCGGCGACCCGGGCGTGGGCAAGACCGCGATCGCCGAGGGCATCGCCCAGCGCATCTTCGACGACGACGTCCCCGAGACCCTGCGCGGACGCCGCCTGGTCCAGCTCGACCTGGCCGGGATCGTGGCGGGCACGCGCTACCGGGGCGACTTCGAGGAGCGCCTCACCGCGATCGTGGACGAGATCCGCGCGCAGTCCGAGGGCCTGCTCATCTTCATCGACGAGATCCACACGATCGTGGGCGCCGGGGCGGCCGAGGGGTCGATGAACGCCGGGAACATGCTCAAGCCCGCGCTCGCCCGCGGCGAGCTGCACGTCATCGGCGCGACCACGGTGGACGAGTACCGCAAGAACATCGAGAAGGACGCCGCGCTCGAACGCCGCTTCCAGCCGATCCAGGTGCCCGAGCCGTCGGTGGAGGACACCGTCGAGATCCTGCGCGGCCTGCGCGACCGCTACGAGGCCCACCACCAGGTGCGGTTCAGCGACGAGAGCCTGGTCGCGGCCGCCGAGCTGTCGGACCGCTACGTCACCGACCGGTTCCTGCCGGACAAGGCCATCGACCTGGTCGACCAGGCGGGCGCCCGGGTGCGGCTGCGGCTCAAGTCGTCCAGCTCCACCCTGCGCGAGCTGGAGAAGAGGCTCAAGGAGCTGGAGGAGCAGAAGGACCGGGCGGTCCAGGAGGAGGACTACGAGCGGGCGTCGGCGGTGCGCGACGAGATCTCCGCCGCCCGGAGCTCGATCCACCAGGCCCGCGGGACCGGTTCCGCGGTGCCGGAGGTGACCAGCGCCGACATCGCCGACGTGGTCTCCCGCAGCACCGGCATCCCGGTCTCCCAGCTCACCCAGGAGGAGCGGGACCGGCTGGTCAACCTGGAGGAGGTGCTGCACACGCGGGTGATCGGCCAGAACGAGGCGGTCACCGCGGTGTCCGAGGCGATCCGCCGATCCCGGGCCGGGCTGGGCGACCCCGACCGGCCGGTGGGCAGCTTCCTGTTCCTGGGGCCGACCGGCGTGGGCAAGACGGAACTGGCCCGGGCGCTGGCCGAGGCCCTGTTCGGGTCCGAGGACGCCATGGTGCGCATCGACATGAGCGAGTTCCAGGAGCGGCACACCACCAGCCGCCTGACCGGCGCGCCTCCCGGGTTCGTCGGCTACGAGGAGGCGGGCCAGCTCACCGAGGCGGTGCGCCGCAACCCCTACTCCGTGCTCCTGCTGGACGAGATCGAGAAGGCGCACCCGGACGTGTTCAACCTGCTGCTGCAGCTGTTGGACGACGGCCGGCTGACCGACGGCCAGGGGCGGACGGTGGACTTCCGCAACACGGTGGTCATCATGACCAGCAACCTGGGGTCGGAGGCGATCACCGGCGGCGGCCCGATGGGGTTCACCGCCGACGGCCAGATGGACCCCGACACCGAGCAGCGGGTGATGCGGCGGCTGCGCGAGGAGTTCCGGCCCGAGTTCGTCAACCGGATCGACGAGGTCATCGTCTTCAAGCAGCTCGGGAGCGAGGAGCTGGCCCAGATCACCCGGCTCATGCTGGAGCACCTCGAACAGCGGCTCAGGGCGAAGGACGTCACGGTGCGGTTCACCGACGAGGCGGTCTCGTGGCTGGCCGAGCACGGGTACCAGCCCGCGTACGGCGCCCGGCCGCTGGCGCGCACGATCCAGCGCACCGTCGGCAACCGCCTCTCGCGCATGGTGCTGGACGGGCAGGTCGTCCCGGGCGACCAGGTGATCGTGGACGCGGGCGACGACGGGGACCTGCGGATCTCCACCGCCCCCGCCTTCTGAGGCGGGCCGGGGCGGCCGGAGGGGGGGGGCCCCGGGGCGGGGGGGGCCCCCCCGGGGGGGGGGCCCCGGGGGGGGGGGGGGGCGCCCCCCGGGGGGGGGGGCCCCCCCCCCCGCGTGCCCGGAGCCCCCGGGCGGGAGGCGGCGCACCCTTCTCCCGGTGCGCCCCCTCACCGCCCGGGGCGGTTCCCGCCGCGTGCGGCGGCCTCCCCGGCGGGGGGCCGCCGCTCGGCGGGGGTCAGGCGGCGCCGCTCTCCCGGATCCGGTCGCGGATCCACTCGCCCGCGGGCTTGAGGGAGCCGGCGCCGGTCCAGGGCCCCCCGGCGGCGCAGGTGCCGGTCTCGAAGACCGCGCCGGAGCGGAAGTCGTCGGAGAAGTTCCAGTTCACCCAGCTGATCTGCTCCTCCTCCATGAGGTCGAGGTAGGCCTGGGCCGACGCGAAGTCGTTGGGCCCGTCCCCCGTGGCCTGCTGGGTGCCGAACTCGGTGACGAACAGCGGGAGCTCCTGCGCGGCGGCCCGGAACGCCTCCCGGTAGGAGCCGTGGGTGGCGGCGTAGAAGTGGAAGACGTACATGATGTTGTCGGCGTCGACCGGGTCGGCGGTGATCTCGGTGTGGTCCGATCCCTCGGACATGCCCAGGGAGGACCAGGCGCGGGTGCCGACGAGGACGACGGCCTCGGGGGACTCGGCGCGGATGACCGGGATGATCTCCTCGGCGTAGTCCTTGATCGCGTCCCAGGAGACCCCGTTGGGCTCGTTGGCGATCTCGTACAGGACGTTGTCCTTGTCGGCGTGCACCGAGGCGATCTCGGAGAAGAAGGTGCGGGCGCGCTCGGTGTTGTGGCGGGGGTCGCCGGGGGTGAGCATGTGCCAGTCGACGATGACGTACATGCCGCGGGCGGTGGCCTCCTCGATCAGCTCGTGGACCCGGTCGGTGAACCCGCGCGGGTCGGTCTCGTAGCCGCCCTCCTGGATGTACATGGACACGCGCAGCACGTCGGCGTTCCAGTCGTGGGCGAGCGCGTCCAGCGATCCGTCGGTGAGGCAGTCGCTGTACCACTGGAGTCCGTGCGAGCTCATCCCGGTGAGCTGGACGGGGTCGCCGTTGCTGTCGCAGAGCTTGACGCCGCAGACGGTGAGCTGCCCGTGGGTGTCCGCGGGGCCGGCGGCGGCCCCGGGGCCGGAGGGCGCCCGGGTCTGCCCGACGGGGGCCGGGGCCGCCCCGGCCTGGCCGTGCGCCCCCGCGACGACGAGGAGCGCCACGGCGAGTAGGAGCGCTCCCACGAGCGCGGCGCCGGCGGGGGTCCGGCGTGTGCGGGCGGGGGTCGGGGGGTGGTGCGCCACGGGCTTCCTCCAGCGGGGTGGCGGCCCGGCGCGGCCCGGGGAGGACGTCGCACCGAACCGGAAGGAGTCTTTTCTTTTCTCGCAACCTAGACTTCGGTCACGGAGAGGTCAATCCCCCTTACGCGACGAATGCGCACACTCCCCGTGCGCCCCGCCGGGCGGGCCCGTGGCGCTGCCCGCGACCGGCGGCGGACCCCGGGCAGCGGGGAGCCCGCGGGCGCGCCGGGAGCGGCGCGTCCGCGGGCTCGGCCCCCGGGCCCCGGCCCCTGCCGGGACCGGCCCGTCCTCAGGCGGGTTCGGGCTCGGGCTCCGGGCCGGGCGGCTCGGGCGTGGGCGCGGGCCCCGGGGGCTCCGGCAGCGGGTCCGGCGGGGACGGGGGGTCCGGCATCGGGGTCGGGGGGAACGGGTCCGGCGGCATCGGCGGCATCGGGTCCGGGTAGCGCGTGGCAGGGGCCGGAGTGCCGTCACGGGTGCGTGCGTTCATGTCTCCTCCTCACTGGTCGTCCTTGCGGGTCCGGTGCGCGGGCGGGCCGCCCGCGCACCGGGCCGGCTCAGGCCCCGGCCCTGAGCCGGGGCAGGACCTCCTTCCGGTAGAACTCGAAGAAGCCCTCCTGGTCGTCGCCGACCTGGCAGACGTACACCTCGTCCACGCCGGACTCCAGGTACGGCCTGATCGCGGCGAGGTGCGCCTCGGGGTCGGGACCGCAGGTCACCTGCTCCGCCGCCATCTCCTCCGTGACCAGCCCGTCGGTGAGCTGCTGGAAGTGCCGGGGCAGGGGGAGGATCTGGGCCGCCTCCCCCTGCAGGGCCTCGTTGGGCCACCGCTCGTGGACCAGGCGCCGGGCGCGGGCCTCGTCGCGGTCCCAGCAGACCTTGAGCCCGCCCTGGACGGGTTTGCCCGCGCCCCCCTCGGAGCGGAACCTCTCGACGGTCTCCGGGCTGGGGGCGACCTGGATCAGGCCGTCCGCCTCCCTCGCGGCCAGCGCGGTCGCCTTGGGCCCGAACGCGGACATGTAGACCTTCGGCGGCTCCTCGGGCAGCGTGTACAGGCGCGCGGTGTCCACGTCGTAGTACTCGCCGCGGTGGGTGACGAGCTTGCCCGTCCAGAGCTTGCGCATCACCTCGACGGCCTCCTCCAGCATGGCGATGCGCTGGGCAGCGGGCGGCCAGGGCAGCCCGAGGATGTGCTCGTTGAGGGCCTCCCCCGTGCCGACACCCAGCGTGAACCCGCCCCTGACCAGGGCCGCCGAGGTGGCGGCGGCGTGCGCCACCACCGCCGGGTGCATGCGCGTGGTCGGGCAGGTCACCGCCGTGGTGACCGGCAGCGACGTGGCCTGGCCGATCGCGCCCACGACCGACCACACGAACGGGCTCTCCCCCTGGGAGTCCAGCCACGGGTGGAAGTGGTCGGAGATCCACAGTGCGTCGAACCCGGCCTCCTCGGCCCCTTGCGCCTGGCGGACCAGGCTCGCGGGACCGTGTTCCTCGCTGGCGAGAAAGTATCCGAAACGCGTCACGTCGCCATCCCCCGATCGCCGTCGCGGAGGGCCGGGCCCGCGCGCCGCCTGCGGCACGCGCCCGCACCCGTCCGCCTACTCCCGTTTCTGGTTGAGTCTCCTGGTCGCGCGCTCGTTGAGCACGGTGGGCGCCTTGAGCGCCTGGTTGACGAGGCCGTGGTCGGCCTCCCTGCCGGGCCGCTCCTCGACATGCTCGGGCGGGGCCGGCAGGAGCCGCGCCATGATCCCCATGGCCCGCTGGACGAGGGCCGGGGAGAGCCCGCGGGCGACGATGACCGCGCGGGCCAGCGGGGTGAGCACGAGGTGGCTGCGGCCCCGGGCGGTCGCCTCGACGATCCGGCGGGCCGCGCGCTCGCCGCTCACCGAGACCAGCGGAAGGCCCGCGCCCAGGGAGAACCACGAGTACTCGCGCTCGGGGTCGCCGGTGAACACCGCGGCCTTGTGGGACCCGGTGCGCATGAGACCGGGCACCACGGTGGTGACCTTCACGCCCCGGCCCGCGACCTCGGCTCCCAGCCCCTCGGAGAGGGCGACCTCGGCGAACTTGGCGCACGAGTAGGGCAGCAGGTGCGGGACGCTGAGGTGGCCGCCGATCGAGGTGATGGTGACGAGGCGTCCCCCGGTCCTCTCCAGCGGGCCGAGCGCGGCACGGGAGACGTGCAGGGGCGCCCAGAACATCGTCTCCATGGCGTCGCGGAAGTGGTCCTCGGTCAGCACCGACTGCGGCCCGACCTGGATGACGCCCGCGTTGTTGACGACGACGTCGAGGCGGCCGAAGCGCGCCGCCGCCTCCTCGACCATCCCCTCGGCCTGGGCGGCGTCGCGGACGTCGCACCGGACGCCGTGCGCCGTGACCCCCCTGCGCACCAGGTCGGCGACGGCCCGGTCGAGTTCGTCGCGGTCGCGCGCGCACACGACGACGGACGCGCCGCGGGAGCCGAACTCCCGGGCCATCTGGAGTCCGAGGCCGCGGGAGCCGCCCGTGACCAGCACGACGCGCCCCGTCAGGAGCGTGGTGCGGTTCCGGCCCATGGCGGCGGCGGTCAGGCCGACCGCGGCCCCGGCCACCGCCCAGGGCACGACCCCGGAGCGGCGGCGCGGCCCGGGCTCGTGCCCGCTCCGGAGCCGGGACACCGCACACCGGGTTCCGGCCAGGGCCAGGACGGGCCTCCAGCGGATCACCGGGCCCTCCCCCCGGGGTCGCCGGTCGCCGTGGGTGTACGTGGCACCACCGTCATGTCACTCCCCGTGTTCGCTGTACGCCGGTCGGGGGATGTGGGTATACGGCTACCCGCCGCCCGGCGGGCGAAAACCGCAGGTGGGAACGCATGGGAGAATCCGGGCTCCCGCGTTGCGGGCGCGGGTGCGGGCCCGGGGACGCCCCCGCGTCCCCCGGGCCCCGGCCCCTCGCGACCGCCTACTGGTTGCCGGGCTGGTAGTCGCCCTTGGGCTTGGCGGGCTGGGCGGGAACGCCGTGCGGCGGCGGGCTCGCCTGGGGCGCGACCGTGTCCGTGTTCACGGGAGATCCCCCGGCGGGCGGCCCCGGCCGCTCCGGCTGGAACCGCTGCGACCCCCCGGACGGCTCGGCGCCCTCCTCCAGGCCGTGGAGCCGGTTCCTGAGGATCTCCAGTACGCCGGTCCGGTCGGCGTGGGCCTCCTCGTAGGCGATGAGCCGTCGCATCTGCTCCGCGTCCAGCGATCGGACCCTGTGCTGGAGCGTGGCGATAGGCAGTCCCTCGTAGCCCTCGATCGGGGGTGTGTCCTCGTCGTTCACCGCGTTCACTCCCCTTCTGCTCGACGATGGGGTACAGGGGCTCGGCTACCCGGGCCGGGGCGCGTGAAACCGGTGGGAGGACCGCGGAACCGGGACGGAGGCGGGGGCGCGCGGCCCCGGCCCAGGGAAGCGGCGCCCGGGGCGGGGCGGGGCGCGCCCCTCGTGGAGGGGCCGGCCGGGCCGCGGCCCGGCCGGTCACCCGAGCACGAACTCCCCACGCGGTCCGCGCAGGGTCGCCTCCAGCAGCGGCGCGGGACCGGAGGCGACCTCCAGGTCCACGCCCAGGACCCGCAGGGCCGGTTCCAGCGAACCGGGGTCGGGGTGCTCCGCGCGCAGGGAGACCAGTTCGAGGGCGGGCAGGTCGCCCAGGCCGGGCTGCGGGGTCCGCCCCCAGTCGATGAGGAACGGCACCGGCGCGGGATAGGACGGCAGTTCGCGCCGGGCGAGCAGCCAGTGCAGGACCGTCCCCCCGGGAGTGGCGCGCGACCACGGCTCGATCCCGCCGGGGTCGTGCCCGACCGCACGGGCCCGCTCCACCGCCGCCTCCAGGTCGCCGTCCACGCGCACCGCGAACGCGGCGAGGCGGGGCCCTTCCAGGTCGGCGATGCCGAACACGCGGACCGGGCCGGGACCGCCGCGCTCGGGGTCGGGGCCGATGATCTCCAGGTAGTACGGCGCGCGTGCCCCGCCCACGGTCAGGGCGACGAGCGAGTTCGCCGTCCCGACCGGGTGGGAGCCGCCGCGCGCGGGGGCCACGCCGGTGCGCGCCTCGAACGCGGCCACGCCCTCGGCCAGGTCGGGCACGGTGTACACGAGGTGGTCGAGCGTCGGTGGAAAGCTCATCGGCTGGTCCTTCGTCGTCGTCGGCCGGGCGTTCCGGCTTCCCCCAGGACACCACGGCCCGCAGGAGCGGGACGCGGGCGGCCCGGGTAGGGCCGGGGTCGGCACGGTCCCGTGCCCGCCGGGGCCGACCACGGGCGGGGCGCCGTTCGCCCGCGCCCCCGCACGCCGACGGGCGGCCCCTCCTCCGGGGAGGCGGGACCGCCCGTCACCGGGGCGGCCCGGCCGGGGGGACCCCCACTCCGGCACGGGCACGCCCCCCGTGTCACCTCGCGCCGCTGTGGACCCGGGAGAACCCGGCCCCCTTCGGCCCGGCGGTGTAGGTCACCTTCTCGTAGGAGACCTCGCCGCTGTCGGTGACCACGCTGCGGACCAGCGTGATACCGGCCCCCTTCGGCCCGGCGAAGGCGTCCTGGCTGTGGAAGCGGGCGTCGGCCGAGGCCACCGCGGGCGCGCCCAGGGCGATGCCCAGTGCGAGGACGGTCGTGACCAGGGCGCGAGACGAACGAAGCATCGATCCTGCCAATCGTGTTCTGAGACGGAAAAGGGCTCCGGCGCGGCGCTCTCACGCCACCGCGCCGGAGTTCACCCGGGTCCGGCCGCGGGCCCGCGGGCCCGCGGCCGGAGCGCCCTAGCCGGCAGCGCTGATCACGCCGCCCTCGGCCGCTCCGTGGGGGCCGGCCTTGCTCCACTTCTTGACGTAGAAGCTGCCGCTCTTGCCGTCCTCGTGGTCGCCCCCGTGGCCGCTCGTGGCCCCGGCGATGACGCCCGACTGGGAGGCCCCGTGGGGACCGGCCGCGGTCATGCCCGCGCCGAAGAAGCTGTCCGCCATGGCCGCGGCGGGAGCGCCGAAGGCGAGGGCGGGGGCCACGACGGCGGCGAAGGCGAGGCGGGTCACGGTCTTGCGGTTCATACGAGTTCCCTCTCATTGTGGCCTGGCGCCCCGCCATGTCGGCGGAGCGTCGCAGGGGCCGGATGCGGGGGCCGGATTCGGTGACCGGCCCCCGCGGAATAGATGTCCACAACGCCCGTACGGTAACCGTATGCACTCACAAAATCACTCAAAGTAGTCTTGAGGGTGTTTTGGCGTCTCTTGGCCCCCGTGGACGCGCTGCGCGCTTGCCTCGGACCCGCCCGCGGACACCCGCCCGCCGCGGTCCGAGCCGCACCGGCCCCGCCACGGCCCCGGGCCCGCCGTGCGGGGGGCGCTCGTGCTCCGGCCCGCGTCCGCGCTGTAGCCTCCGCACGCCGGACGAGCGGCGTCCGGCCACGAGAACGGGGAATGACCCATGACCTACGTCGCCGCCCCCACGCGGTACGACTCCATGCCCTACCGGCGGGTGGGGCGCAGCGGTCTGCGCCTGCCCGCCCTCTCCCTGGGCCTGTGGCACAACTTCGGACACGACCGCGACCCCGCACGGCAGAAGGAGATCGTGCTGCGGGCGTTCGACCTGGGCGTGACCCACTTCGACCTCGCCAACAACTACGGACCGCCGCCGGGGGCCGCCGAGGAGAACTTCGGCCGGATCCTCGCCGGGGACCTGGGCCGGTACCGGGACGAGATCGTCGTCTCCACCAAGGCCGGGTACCTGATGTGGCCCGGCCCGTACGGCGAGTGGGGCTCGCGCAAGTCCGTGCTGGCCAGCCTGGACCAGAGCCTGGGGCGCATGGGCCTGGACCACGTGGACGTGTTCTACTCCCACCGCCCCGACCCGGACACGCCCCTGGAGGAGACCATGGGCGCGCTCGACGCGGCGGTGCGCCGGGGCAAGGCCCTGTACGCGGGGGTGTCCAACTACTCCCCCGAGCAGACCCGCGAGGCCGCCGCGATCCTGCGGGACCTGGGCACGCCGATGCTGATCCACCAGCCCTCGTACTCGATGTTCGACCGGTGGGTGGAGGACGGCCTGCTCGACGTGCTGGACGAGGTGGGCGCCGGTTCGATCGCCTACTCCCCGCTCGCCCAGGGCCTGCTGACGGACCGGTACCTGAACGGCGTCCCGGAGGGCTCGCGCGCCGCCGGGAACAGCCCGTTCCTCGACGCCGGGGGCGTCACCGGGGACGTCCTGGAGCGTGTGCGCGCCCTCGACGCGATAGCCGGACGGCGGGGCCAGACGCTGGCGCAGACGGCGCTGGCGTGGGTGCTGCGCGACGAGCGGGTGACGTCGGCGGTGATCGGCGCGAGCAGTGTCGCGCAGCTGGAGGACAACGTGGCCGCGGTCGGGAACCTGGGCTTCGACGCCTCCGAACTGGCCGAGATCGACCGGTACGCGCCCGCCGGCTGACGAGCACCTCGTCACATTTCGGGTTTGTAACGGTTCACGCGGGTAGGCGCACCACCAGCATCATTTCCCTGATGAGAAAAGGTGGTGCGCCCCGTGAAGAACGTCTTCGTCGTCGGACTGGACGAGCGGAACCACGAGATCCTGCGCCGGACCCCCACCGGACGCGACTGCCGTTTCCACCAGCTGCTGAGCCTGGACGAGCTCCAGACAGGCGAGGTCGACATCGACCAGCTGATCACCAAGGCCGAGAAGATCCTCGACGACTTCCCCGACACCGTCGACGCCATCTGCGGCTACTGGGACTTCCCCGTGACGCTGCTCGTGCCGATCCTGTGCGAGCGCCGCGGCCTCCCGTCCGCCAGCCTGGAGTCGGTGGTCAAGTGCGAGCACAAGTACTGGAGCCGCCTGGAGCAGCGCAAGGTCATCGACGAGTACCCGCCCTTCGCCCTCGTCGAGCTGAACGGCGACCCCGCGGTGCCGGACCCGCCCGGCTACCCCATGTGGCTCAAGCCCGTGAAGTCGGCCTCCTCCGAGCTCGCCTTCCACGTGCTCGACGACAAGGACTTCGGCGAGGCGGTCGCCGAACTCCGTGAGGGCATCGACCGCATCGGCCGCCCCTTCGAGCAGATCCTCTCCCGTGTCGACCTGCCCCCGGAGATCTCCGAGGTGGGCGGACGCACCTGCCTGGCCGAGGGGGCCCTGCACGGCGTGCAGGCCGCCGTCGAGGGCTTCGTGTACCGGGGCGACGTCGTCGTCTACGCGTCCCTCGACTCGGTCGACTACCCCGGCAGCTCCGCCTTCCTGCGCCACCAGTACCCCTCCGGGCTCTCCGAGGAGGTCCGCGGGCGGATGGCCGACGTCTCCGAGCGGGTCATCCGCCAGGTCGGGCTGGACAACTCCACGTTCAGCGTCGAGTTCTTCTACGACCCCGTCGAGGACGGCCTCAACCTCCTGGAGGTCAACCCCCGGCACTCCCAGTCCCACGCCGAGCTGTTCGAGCTGGTGGACGGGATCGCCAACCACGAGCGCATGCTGCTGCTGAGCCTGGGCAGGGACCCCCGGATCCCCTCGGACACGCACGGCGAGTACTCCGTGGCGGCCGAGTGGTACCACCGGCGCTTCGGGGACGACGGCGTCCCGGTGCGCGTGCCCACCGACGAGGAGGTGGACGAGCTGGAGCGCTCCCTGCCGGGCGTGAGCGTGAAGGTGGTGCCCGAACCCGGCGAGCCGCTCTCGCAGATGCGTTCACAGGACAGCTACAGTTTCGAGCTCGCCAAGATCACCATCGGCGCCGCGGACGAGACCGAGATGCGCGCCAAGTACGAGCGCTGCGTCGAGGCGCTGAGGTTCGAGTTCGTGGAAGAGGACAAGGACGAGGACGTGGCGTCCGGCCGGGGCGCCGAGCAGGCCGCCGAGCGCTGAGGAGGAACGTACATGCACGTGGTGAGTTCCCTGCCGCACGCGGTCCGCTCCGACGAGCACTTCTGGATCCCCATGTCGGACGGGGTGCGGCTGGCCGCGAGGATGTGGCGCCCCACCTCTTCCGACGCGACCCCCGTACCGGCGGTCCTGGAGTACATCCCCTACCGCAGGCGCGACCTGACGGCCGTGCGCGACTCCCAGCACCACCCCTACATCGCCGGGCACGGCTACGCCTGCGTCCGCGTCGACCTGAGGGGCACGGGAGACTCCGAGGGCGTGCTCGTCGACGAGTACCTCGAACGCGAACAGCAGGACGCGGAGGAGGTCCTGGCCTGGCTGGCCGACCAGCCCTGGTGCGACGGCAGCACGAGCATGCTGGGACTGTCCTGGGGCGGGTTCGCCGCCCTCCAGGTCGCGGCCCGGCAGCCGCCGAGCCTGGGCACGATCGTGATCAGCTCCTTCACCGACGACCGGTACGGCGACGACTTCCACTACATGGGCGGGTGCCTGCTCTCGGACAACCTGGCCGAGGCCGGTACCATGTTCGCGTTCGGCACCTGCCCGCCCGACCCCGCCGTCGTGGGCGAGAGCTGGCGCGACATGTGGCGCGAGCGGCTGGAGGCCACCGAGCCGTGGGTCCTGGAGTGGCTGCGGCACCAGCGCCGCGACGACTACTGGCGGCACGCCTCGGTGTGCGGCGACTACTCGGACGTGCGCTGCCCCGTCCTGGCCTCCAGCGGGTGGGCCGACGGCTACTCCAACGCCGTCCTGCGCGTCCTGGAGCACCTGGACGTGCCCAGCCGGGGCCTGATCGGCCCCTGGTCGCACCGCTACCCGCACATGGGCGTGCCCGGCCCCGCCATCGGCTACCTCCAGGAGGTCGTGCGCTGGCTGGACCACTGGCTCAAGGGCGAGGAGAACGGCGTCGACGAGGGCCCCTCCCTGTGGGCGTGGATGCAGGACAGCGTCCCGCCGTCCACCTCCTACCAGGAGCGCCCCGGCCGGTGGGTGCGCGAGGACGCGTGGCCCTCCCCCGGTATCGAGCGGACCGGGCTGCCGCTGGCCAGGTACCGCATCGGCGCCCCCGGCGAGAAGGTCAGCGCCGAGTCGCTGACCCTGAAGTCGCCGCTGACCACCGGGCAGTTCGCCGGCAAGTGGGCCTCCTACAACGCCCCGCCGGACCTGCCCTACGACCAGCGCGAGGAGGACGGCGGCTCCCTGGTCTTCGACAGCGACGTCCTCACCGAGGACGTCGAGATCCTCGGTGAGGCGGAGGCCGAACTCGAGCTCTCCGTCACCGAGCCGGTGGCCATGGTCGCCGCCAGGCTGTGCGACGTGGCGCCCGACGGCAGCGCCACCCGGGTGACCTTCGGCCTGCTCAACCTCACCCACCGGGACGGGCACGAGTCGCCGCGGGCGATGGAGCCGGGCGAGCGCTGCCGGGTGAGGGTCACCCTCAACGGCGTCGCCCAGGTCTTCCCGGCCGGCCACCGCATACGGCTGTCGCTGTCCACGTCCTACTGGCCCCTGGCCTGGCCCCCGCCGCGCCCGGTGCTGATGACCGTCCACCCCGAGGGCAGCACGCTCCACCTGCCGGTGCGCCCCGTGCCCGAGGACGAGGAACTGCACCCGCAGCCCTTCGGCGAGCCCGAGGGGACACCGCAGATCGAGACCACGCGGCAAGAGACCCCGGACCACCGCTGGACCGTCCAGAGGGACATGGTCGACACCCGCTCGTCCCTGGAGATCGTCAAGGACGGGGGGATCCTCCGCTTCGAGGACATCGACCTGGACGTCGGACGGCGGGCCTACGAGCTGTACGAGTCGGTGGCGGACGACTTCACGTCCGCCCGGGGCCGGTCCACGTGGACGATGCGGTTCTCACGCGGGGACTGGAGCACCCGTACCGAGACCCATACCTCCCTGGAGTGCACCGAGACGGAGTTCCGGGTATACGCGACCCTGGACGCGTTCGAGGGGGACGAGCGGATCTTCTCCAGGGAGTGGAGCGAGAGCGTGCCCAGGGACCACATCTGACGGTGGTCCGGGGCCCGGGACGAGGGGAGGGCCATGACGCCAGGGGCGGACCGCGCGCACACGCACACCACCGGGGGCGGGATGACAGGGACAGGGGGCCCGGGGGCCCGGAACGCCGGGAAGGGCGCACGGGGCGGCGCCGGAACGGCACGGGCGCCCGAAGGGGAGGCGGGCGCGGCGAAGGGCGCCGTCGGAGCGGAGCTGGGCGGCCCCGAAGCCGCCGAGACCGCCCGCGTCCTGTCGACGGTGCTGCTCCCCACCCTCGCGCGGGGCGTGCTCGTGCGGCGCCCCCTGATGGAGGGCCTGGTCAGCGCACTGGAGGCGGACCGGGGGATCGTCTCCACCCTGCGCGGCCTGCGCGAGAGGCACGGCGACGGGCCGCTGCCGCTGCGCCTGGCCGGCAGGGACGCCGCCCTGGTGCTGGCCGCCGACGACGTGAGGACGCTGCTGGAGGGCACCCCGGACCCGTTCTCCTCCGGCGGGCGCGAGAAGCGCGGCGCGCTGTCGCACTTCGAGCCGCACGCGGTACTGGTCTCCGAGCCCGAGGAGCGGCCGCACCGGCGGGCCTCCAACGAACGGGCCCTGGCCACCGGACGGGTGCTCCACCCCGACGGGACCGCGGTCGCGGCCCAGGCCGACGGGGAGGCGCGGGCCCTGCTGGCCGCTCTGGGGGAGGGCGGCGTCCTCGACTGGAACCGGTTCTCCGCGTCCTTCGACGCCCTGGCCCGGCGGGTGGTGTTCGGCGCCTCCGCGGCGGGGGACGTCCGGACCACCGAACTGCTGCGCAGGCTGCGGGCCCGGGGCAACTGGTCGTACGCGGCGCCGGTACGGCGGTCGGTGAGGGCGGAGTTCCTCGACCGGGTGGGCCGCGCCGTCGACCGGGCCGAGCCCGGCAGCCTCGCGGCGGGCCTGAGCCGGGAGGCCGGGTCCCACCCGGAGAACCAGGCGGCCCACTGGCTGTTCGCGTTCGACGCCGCGGCGATCGCCGCGTTCCGCTCGCTGGCGCTCCTGACGTCGTACAGCCCGGGGGCGCACGCGGCCCGGGAGGAGATCCAGGAGACCGAGGGGCTGGACCTGCCGCTGCTGCGCGCGACGGTGCTGGAGTCCGTACGGCTGTGGCCGACGACGCTGGCGGTGCTGCGCGAGAGCAACCGCGAGACCGTGTGGCGGGACCGCGTGTTCCCCGCCGGGACGGCGTTCGTGGTCATGAGCGCCTACTTCCACCGCGACTCCTCCCGCCTGCCGTACGCCGACGAGTTCGCGCCGGAGGTGTGGATCGACGGCCGGGCCGAGGAGGACCCGGGGATCCTGCCCTTCAGCTACGGACCGGCCGGGTGCGCGGGGCGCGAGGTGGTGCCGCTCACCCTGTCGCTGTTCCTGCGCTCCCTGGTGCGGGACCGCGACCTCACCCGCGTGGACGCGCGCGGCCCGCTTCCCGCGTCGGGGCTCCCGGCGTCGCTGAACCACTTCGCCCTGCGCTTCACCCTGCCCGGACGCGGCGCCTGAGCCGACGCGAACCCGGACGGGCCCCTCCTCACCCGGTTCCGAGCACGACCGAGACCGAACCCGCCCGGGCGCCGAGCCCGGGCGGACCACCGAGGAGGGGCCATGAGCACCGTCGGACAGATCCTGTACACCCACCCGGAGGACCCCGAGGGGTCGGCGCGAAGATCACCGCGTGCGTCGAGGCCTGCGGGGAGTGCTCGCAGGTGTGCACGGTGTGCGCGGACGCCTGCCTGGGCGAGGAGACGGTGGCCGACCTGGTCGCCTGTGTCCGCACCGACCTGGACTGCGCGGACATGTGCGCCGTGACCGGCCGCGCGGTCTCACGCCGGACCGGCGGGGAGGACGACGTCCTGCGGCTCCTCCTGGAGGCCTGCGCGGAGGCGTGCCGCACGTGCGCCGAGGAGTGCGAGAGGCACGCCGGGGAGCACGAGCACTGCCGCCTGTGCGCGGAGGCGTGCCGCCGCTACGAGCAGGCGTGCCGGGAGCTGCTGGCCGCTCTCTGAGGCCGCGGGCGAGCCGACGGAAGGGGGGACGATGGTCGGGCAGATGCCGACAGGGGTGGCCGCGGTCGCGGTGATCGCGACGCTGCCGGTCGTGGTGTTCTTCTTCGTGCTGTGGGTCATCCGCAGGGACACGATCCGCAAGCAGGGGGCCGTACGCTCGCCGGACTACTGGAAGGAGCGGCCGGACGGCCGGCGCTACCCGACCGGTGGGGGCGAGGACCGGGACGGGGAACCCCCGGAGGCGGGAGGCGGGGCCGGCCCTCCGCCGGGGAGCGGCCCGCCGGGGCGGGGCCCGGGTGAGGGCGGGGAGCCGGGACGGGCCCCGGGTGAGGGCGGGGAGCCGCCGCAAGGGGCCGGTGGGACGGAGGGTTCCGGGCGCGGAGGCGGACCGGAGGGCCCCGAGGGGCCCGGCCGGGAGGGCGGACCGCCGGAGCGGTAGGAGACCGCCGCGCGGGGGCCGGCGGGGCCGCCGGGACGAGGCACGGAGGGCCGCGCGGACACCGGTCCGCGCGGCCCTGCGCCGTGTCAGACGCGGTCGGCGGGGAACCCGCCGGTGGCGACCGGGCCCCAGCGCCTCGGGGTGATCCGGACCAGGGCCTTGCCCTGCCGGCGCATCGCCTCGCGGTACTCGTCCCAGTCCGGGTGCTCGCCGGAGATCACCCGGAAGTACTCGACCAGGGGCTCCACCGCCTCCTCCCCGTCGATGACCTCGGCGTCGCCGTCGATCTGGACCCAGGGGCCGTCGAAGTCCTCGGAGAGCACCACGATGCTCACCTTCGGGTCGCGGCCGGCGTTGCGGGCCTTGGCGCGCTCGGGGTAGGTGGAGACCACGATGCGGCCCTCGGTGTCGACCCCGCAGGTGACCGGCGAGGCCTGCGGTCCGCCGTCGGCCCGGCGGGTGATGAGGAGCCCCTGGTGGCGGGGGCGGGCGAACTCCAACAGACCGTCGAGGTCGACCTTGGTGTTGGTGGCGATCGAAGGGCTCATCTTCTCGCTTTCGCTGCTCAGGGTGTCCGCGCTGTGCTCACGAACCGGGTCAGCCTAGTGCTCCGCCGAGGGGCGGACCAGGCCCTGGCGGACCGTGTCACGGGGCTCCCCCGCACGGCGTGGGTCGGCCCCCCTCATGTGGCGGCGGCAGCGAGTCCGACCGACCTCCTAGGCACGGAGGAACCAGTTGTAGATCCGCCTGTCCTCGTCGCTGATGAAGAGGTACATACGCAGATCACCGCCGTCCCGGTCCAGCCCGAAGCCCCACGAGTACGATTCCGAGGGGCCTGTACGCCAGCGCTCCCTCGTGGGCACCCGGTAGGGCGAGTCCTCCGGAACCTCCTCGGTCGCGGTGGTCTCCACCAGGGTGAGCATGACCCGGGGGCCGATGTGATCGGTCTCGTAGACTTCCCACTCCCCCGTGCCCGTGACGCGCCACCCCTCGTCGAAGTCCATGCCCCCGCCGTCGAGCCTGTGGAATTCGGCCTCCCCACCCTCGTGGAGGGTGACACTACTCCCCTCCCAGCCCAGCCACGTACCGACCAGTTCCTCCTGGGCGACCTCGCGCACCTGGGGCACCGGGAAGTAGCGGTGGACGAGCGTGCACCCGGTCGTTCCGAGGGACAGGGCCACCAGAAGCACGGCCGTCATCGTCACACTGCGTGAAACACGTGGCATGGCACGATCCTCCGCGTCGACTCACCGTCCCCCTCATCCTTCACCAAGGTTCCGGAGCCGGACATCCGGGGCGGCAGGAGTCATGGCCCACGACTCGGGGCCCGGCACGGTCGGCCGGACACACACGCCGAGCGCTCGGCAACGGTACCGACCCCTGAAACGGCTACCCGGAGTCAACTCCAGGACCTCTCCGTGCCACCGGGCCGCAGAGCACACAGGAACGGAGCCGGGCGCCCCGTATGCGGGGCTCCGGCCACCGGAGGCGCGGCCGGGGGTCAGCCCCGGACGCGCCAGTCCCGGCCCATCCGGTCGACCAGCTCCCCCGCCGCCTTGCGGAGCGGGCTGCCGCGCAGCCACACCAGCTGCACCGGCATGGCCAGGCCGTTCCTGAGGTTCTCGAACTCCATCACGCGCACCGCCCCGGCCGCGGCCCTGCCCCGCACCACCGGCATCGGCAGGTTGGCCCACCCGACCCCGCGCTCCACCAGGCCGAGCGCGGTCTCCACCGAGTTCGCGCGCCAGTAGGCGTCCGAGACGACGAGCCGCCGCTCCGTCAGCTCCCGCTCCAGGCTGGACACCACGATCTGGCGTGCCCCGGCCAGGTCCTCCAGCCGCCGCAGGTCGGCGGGGATCCCGAAGGTCTCCACGGAGGCGGACGCCACCGCCACGAACGTCTCCTCCGCCACGTTGAGGAACACCTCCTCCCGGTCGTTGCGGGTGCGGGCGAACATCAGCGCCAGGTCCACGGTCCCCGAGTGCAGCTGCTCGCGGACGTCGTCCTGCGGGGCGTCGGCGATCTCCACGGAGAGCAGGGGGTGGCGCGCCGCGATCTCCGCCACCGCGTCCAGGAGCGGCCGGTGGTCGACCCCCGCCGACACCCCGACCGTGAGCGTGCTCTCCAGGTCGTCGGAGAGCTCGACCGCGTGGGCCTGGAGCAGGCGCAGCCTGCTCGCGACCAGCCGGGCGTGCGGCACGAGGGCCTGCGCCCGCGCGGTGGGGACGGGCTCACGCCGGGAGCGGTCGAACAGTGGGTAGCCGAGTTCGGCCTCGATGTTGGCGATGCCCATGCTCACCGCCGAGGGGACCCGGTTCAGCGCGCGTGCGGCGGCCGAGAAGGAGCCGTGGTCGACCACGGCGAGGAAGAGGTCGATGTTGTCGCTGGAGAGACCCACGTCCTGTCAACCGTTCTGAAAGAAGCTGACTTTTTCCATCACCTTAGCTGACGTTAGCGTCGGTCCCTGTTGCATCCGGAAGATCCCGAAAAGAGTGCGAAGTGCAAGGTCTGAAGCGCAAGCTGGTGTACGTGGGCGGCTACGAGGTCATCGGCTTCGCCGTGGGCACCGCCGTGATGACGGCCCTGACAGGAAGCGGCCCGGGAACGACGGCCCCGCTCGCGATCATGATCGCCACGGTGGCGGCGCTGTGGAACATGGCCTTCAACTACCTGTTCGAGGCGTGGGAGCGCCGGCAGGTCAGCCGCGAGCGCACGGTAAGGCGCAGGATCCTGCACGCGGTCGCGTTCCAGCTGACGCTGGTGTGCTACCTGATCCCGTTGATCGCGTGGTGGCTGGACATCAGCCTGGTCCAGGCGTTCCTGCTGGACCTGGTGTTCATCGTCTACATCCCGTTCTACACGTTCGGCTACAACTGGGCCTTCGACAAGATCTTCGGGCTGCCGTCCTCCGCCATCGCGGAGCCTGTTCCGGGGGCTCCCGTCCAGGAGTCCGTGCCCTCCCCTGCCCCCGAACGTCCCTGAGGGAGGCCGAGGCGGTCGTCATCCCCGCGTGCGCGGGGAGCACAAGGCGAGTGAAGCGAGGACGTTCTCGGCGCCGGGTCCATCCCCGCGCGTGCAGGGAGCACTCCTCGCGTTGCAGCGCCTTGACCGATCCGGGGGTCCATCCCCGCGTGCGCGGGGAGCACGGGTTCGCGGTGACCTCGCTGCTGTCCGACATGGGTCCATCCCCGCGTGCGCGGGGAGCACCAGGTTGATCTGGTCCTGGAGGTCCATGAGCGGGGTCCATCCCCGCGTGCGCGGGGGAGCAGAGTACCCGGGTTCGGGCCCGGTTCCAAGCGATGGGTCCATCCCCGCGTGCGCGGGGAGCAGGCTGCCTCGTCGACGTGGTCCTCGGCTGCCACGGGTCCATCCCCGCGTGCGCGGGGAGCAGCGGTACTCCAGGTATCCGCGTCTCACGGTGCCGGGTCCATCCCCGCGTGCGCGGGGAGCACCCGTTCTACTTCTGGGGCTTGGGCTTGTTCTTGGGTCCATCCCCGCGTGCGCGGGGAGCACGGGGAAAGAAAAAACCGATCCGGCCAGGAGCTGGGTCCATCCCCGCGTGCGCGGGGAGCACCGGCCTCGAGCGGAGGCCATGCCCACGTGCACGGGTCCATCCCCGCGTGCGCGGGGAGCACCTGTACGGGAGCCAGCGCGCGAGCGAGGGTCGGGGTCCATCCCCGCGCGTGCGGGGAGCACGAGGCGGACGCGCGGACGTCGATCCAGGTGCCGGGTTCCATCCCCGCGCGTGCGGGGAGCACTGGGGGCCTCCTGACGCGCAAGCAGGCGCACGGGGTCCATCCCCGCGTGCGCGGGGAGCACGTCAACGACCTGGGAACTTACCAGTGACAAGCGACCGATTTTCCAACTTCTCGAGAAGCAGACACCGGACCCACAACGCTCATACCGAACACAAAGCTCACCTTCCCCCGAAACGCCGCCGCTTCGACGCCTTGCTCCACCCGGTCTTCGGCACCTGAGCGGCCTCGACCGCCGCCTTGCGAGGACGGTGAATGAGGGTCAGCCCCTCGTGGTCCACCGGCTGCCAGTGGTGCTCGAAGGTCTCGAAGGTGAACCCCTGCTCGGAGTCGTTGCTGTACGCCAGCAGCGCCCTGCCGTTCCCCGCGTACTCCTTCACCTCCGCCCACAGCGCCTCCCTGACCCTCCGCGACGGGTTGCCGATGAACACCCCGGCCGAGATCTCCAGCAGCCACCGGGTGAGGAAACCCCGCAGCCCCGGCGGGCACTTGGTGAGGACGACGACGGTCACCAGACCACCTCGTGGGAGTAGTCGCGCCCGGCTTCGAGCAGCTCTCCCCGGTCGCCCACCAACCCGACCACGTCCGCCTCACCCTCCCGGCCGTCGTCCCTGTCGTGCCCCTGACCCAGCAGGAGCCTCTTGATGTCGTCGACACACCGGTCCAGCAGCTTCTCCTGGTTGATCCGGTCCCGCAGCAGCCGACGCGTCACCCCGTCCACGTCCTCCTCGCCCTGCGCCGCCGCGTCGAAGGCCACCGGGATACCGATCTCCACCTTGTACAGGTCGGCGACGTCCATCACGAACCCCCGTTCGTGCCCCGAGTGGACGAAGCCCAGCCCCGGGCTGCACCCGAGTGCCGTCGCCACCGCGTGCGCCACCCCGTAGAAGCACTGGGCGGCCGAGGTGATCGCCTTGTTCGGCGCGTCGGAGTTGTCGTGATGGCCCGGCGTGTAGCGCCGCCCGTGCCAGGGCACACCCGTCCGCTCCGCCTCGGCCCGGTAGCACGCCTGGACCCGCTTGCCCTCCTTGCCGAGGAGTTCCTGGCGGCCGAACCGCTCCACGTCCAGGTCGGGGAACCGCATCCGGTACATCGCCCGCGCGACGTCGAGGCGGCTCTGCCGGTTGGCCCAGGCCTTCGCCTGGGCCTCCACCAGGTGCGAGGAGCGCGTCAGGCCGCGGCCGGCCGCGTAGAAGCGCACCCCCTGCTCTCCCACCCACACGACGCTGGCCCCGCACTCCCCCAGGACGCTCATCGCCTGATGGGTCACCCTCGTCCCCGGCCCGAGGAGGAGGGTGCCGATCGTGGCGCCCGGGATGTGCCGCACGCCCTCGCCGTCCTCGGCGGTGATCGCGTTGTCGTCGCGGTGGACGACGCACCGCTCCAGGTAGACGAAGGAGAGCCGTTCGCCGACCCTGGTCAGTTCGCGCGGCGTGGAAGCGCGCCGCTTGCTCACCGTGGTCATCGGTCCACCTGCGCCAGGGTCATGAGGCCGCAGCCGTAGGCCTTGGCCCGCCCCAGGCCGGCGCAGAGCACGCGGCGCAGGGCGTCCGGGTCGGTGACGGTCAGCCTGCCGTCGAAGGTCGCGGTCACCAGGGGGACGCGCATACGGGACCTCCCCTTCTTCTCGGGACGGGGGTCGGCCTTGTCGAACCCTGTCGCGTCACGCCCGTGGACGACCAGCTCGTGTTCGTCCTCGCCCGGAATCAACTGCTGGTCGACCGGCCTGCGCACGACCTCGAAACCGTTCGCCTCCTGCCGCTGCAGCAGCCATCCCGCCTGGTGCCGGGGGGTGACGTGGGCGGTGACCTTGGTCGGCTCCCCGTCCTTGCGCCGGATGCTGTGCACGGGGTTGGCGGTGAGCCGGAACGCCCACGTCTGCCCCGTCTCCAGCCTGCCCAGGAATCCGCCGTAGTCGTGGGTCTGCCATCCGTCCCCCTCCGCCTTGGGCCACCCCGCCTGCTCCACCAGGTGGGTCAGGTCGGGCGCGGCCGGGCTCACGACGTACAGCAGCACCTCCGCCCGGGCGTTGCGGTCCACCCGCCACAGCACGCGCGGCGCCCCGGCGGCCCCCTGGTTCCCCGGGTCTCCCGGGAGCAGGTCGGGGAAGCCGCCCAGCACGGCGGCGTGCACGGCCTGCGGCGAGGACAGCAGCTTCCTGCTTCCCGGCCTGTTGGTGTTGAACCGGAATCGGGTGAGGTACATCAGCTGCCTCCCAGTGCGGACACGGGGTCGTGGTCGGGGGGTGCGGCGCGGCGGACCAGCGGGTTGGGCACACGGACCGCCCCCGGGGTCACCGCGCGCAGGGCGTAGCGCCGGTGCAGGGGGTTGAAGCTGAGCGGCAGGTCGCGCAGGGTGTCGGCCCGGGTCTGCCCCGGGGCGGCGTCGACGAGGGTACTGAGCTCCACCAGTTCCTCCCCCTTCCACCGCCGCTGCCGCTGGAACCAGCGGGAGGCCTGCCAGGGCGTGCGTTCCAGGACGCCCTCGACCGTGCCGTCGACGGGGGGACCCAGGTCCACGGGCCGCGCGGGCAGGCACGAGCGCCGGCCCAGGTAGGGCAGGTACACGGGTTCGCGGACGGCCCGGTACAGGTCGGCGACCAGTTCGGGGTCGCCCTCGACCGCCGCCACGAACACCGCGTCGGACAGGTAGAAGCGCTCCGACACCGGCATGGAGACCCCGGTGACCAGGTGTTTGGCGGTCTGGTAGTCGCGCACGCGCACGCCGGGCTGGTCCACGCGCACGCCGAACCGCAGCGCGGCCAGGTCGGAGAGGTCGGCGGTGCGGTCGCGTCCGAGGGCCGCGGCGAGCAGGCCGACGATCCCGCTCTTGGTGGGGGCGTTCTCGGTGCCCCGGCGGGCGAACCGGGACGCCGACCCCCACGCCTGGAGGGGGCCGGCCAGGACGAGGGGCAGGGCACTCATGCCGTCGGCGCCTGACGCTGCGCGACGGCCGCGCCGACCTGGTCGACCAGCTCGGGGAGGGAGACGACGGAGCCGAGGCCGGAGAGCTTGGCGGTGCGCTCCCCCACGTGCACGACCCAGGTGTCCACGCCGTCCTCGGCCCCGTAGGCGCGCTCGACCTGGGAGACGTGGTCGGCCAGGCGCTCACTGGCCTCGGCCACGTGTCCGGCCCCGGATGTCACCGGCTCCTCGAACGCCCCCACGAAGCTGATCGGCCGGGAGTCGCGCAACTTGACGACAACCGCGTCGGGCAGGGTGTGGTTGCCGAAGGTGTTGATCTTGCCGGTGGGCAGCGACTCCACGAACCCGCGCACGAACGCCTCGACCGCGCGGCGCAGCGGCTCGGTGACGGGCTCGTCCTCGCGCAGCCCCTCCCCCAGGTTCTTCCTGAGCAGGTCGACGTCCACGGCCGCGTACCGGTACAGGGTGGCGGAGTTGAACTCGACGGTGCCGATCATGCCGGCGCCGGTCTCCTCGTCGGGGTTCCGGTCGTCCACGGCCGTGTAGTAGTCGGACTCGTTCTCGACGGCGTGGACGCTGATGGCGTGGGCGACCTGCGCGGCGGCGTCCACGTTGATGTCGGCGCCGTCGGCGACCATGCGTCCGAACAGGGCGATGTCCACCGAGTGCCGGGTGTCGGCCACGGACTTGGCGCGCGCCTTGTTCTCCTTCTCCTTGAGGAACGCCTTGATGTCCTCGCGGCCCTCCAGCGCGAGTGCGGCCAGGCCGTCCCGCTGCTGGGCGCTGAGGAACATCAGGTAGGCGGACTCGGGGGCGGGTTCCTTCGTGCCGTTCTTCTTGGCGGCGTCGGCCTTGCGCTTGGGCACCTCGATCTTGGAGCCCGTGGCCGTCTGCACGGTCTCCGCCGCGAGGACGAGCGCCTCGGCCTCCTCCACCGAGGGGTCGAGCTCACGGATGCGGGCGGCGATCAGCTCGGCGACGCGCTTGGTCCGGGTTCCCAGTTCCTGCGAGTCGAGGAGGGCGTCGAACGCGAGCCGGGTGGCGCGCTTCCACGCCTGGCTGGAGACACGGGACCGCTTGACCCCGCCGTAGACGGCGGTCTTGGGGGCACCGGTGTCGTCCCTGTTGAGGTTGCTGGGCGGCACGGTCTGCAACACGTGCACGTCGAGAATGGTGCGGCTCATGGTGGTGTCCTCGTCGTCTTGTCGGTGCCCGTCAGGGCACGTGGGAGGGGTCGGCTGACAGCGCTGCCGGGGCAGCGCGAGGGATCTGCTGGTCGCCCCCGGGGCCTGCACGGTCCGCCGGGGGCGGCGGTATTCAGCTCTCCGGGGCGGCGTCCGGGCCGTCCCCGTTCGGGGCGCCGGTTTCGGAGTCCTGTGCGGCGCCGTCCGCACGCTCGGACCGGTGGGCCTGGAAGCCGCGCCCCCAGACCCGGCGCACCCGGGCGGCCCCCGCCGGCGTGCGGGCGTCGTGGAGCTGGTCGGCGAGGAGCCCGTAGTCGAGCGGGATGTCCTCGGTGCGCAGGAGGCTGACGATGCCGCGGAGCCGGTCGAGGCGGGTGGCGTGGTCGGCGGCGCTCCCGGCCTGCACGAACCTCTTGCGCAGGGGTTCGTCGATGTCGCCGCCGGGCATGAGGCGGCGCACGGCCCCGCCGAGCCCGCTGCCCCGCTTGTGCATGCCCCGTTCCCGCTTGGACTGCTGGTGCAAGGCGTAGAGGGTGAGCGCCTCGTGGGCGGCGGCCTCGGCCGCCTCGGTACGCGGGTCCTCGACGGGGAAGGTCTCGTAGAAGCGGTGGTCGAGGGTCAGCCCCACCAGTTCCGGGACCGCCTCGATGGGCTTGCCCGCGCCCCGGCGCAGCTTGGCCAGGGTGGAGACGGCCGTGGAGAGGTCCTTGAGGTAGCCGCCCTGGAGGGCGCGGACGCGCTCGTCCACGAACGTGCCGACCTCCCGGAGCTCGGGCACGTAGGCCGTGTTCGCGGCGGAGCCCTTGGGGGCGGGGGTCGATGTGCTGGTGGTGGTCACTGCTGTGTCTCCGGGTCGTCGGTGGTGGCCATGGGGAGCGCCCTGCGCAGTGCGGAGCGGAAGCGCAGGTCGGCGCGGGAGGCGGTGAGCCAGACCGGGCCGTTCTTGGCGGCGACGACCCGCCCGGTCCAGGAGGCCTCGCTGGCGGAGTCGAGGAGGTCGTCACCGATGCCGGACACGATCTGACGTGCCGTGAGCTGCCACTGGCGGCGCTGTTCGGCCGGGTAGAGCGGGTTGTCGGAGGGGCGCAGGTCGCGCAGCCACTTGCGGAAGGGCTCGTCCAGGGCGGCGAAACCCCGGTCGCGGGCGGTGGCCCTCGGGGCCTCGGCCTCCGCGCCCGCCGCCTCGGCCAGGGCGGTGGCCAGGTCCCCGAGGACCATGACCGCCTCCTCTGCGTCGTTGACGGCGTCGACGGCCGTCTGACCGAGCGCGCTGTCCTGCTCGTGCAGCAGGACCACGGGCATGGCGACGGTGTCGTCGACGATCTCGTCGATGACCGACTGCTGGGTGCCGTAGACCGCGCCGACCAGGCGCGTGCGGATGAGGAAGCCCTTGTCCAGGAACCCCTCCACCGTCAGGCGCGCGATCCAGTCCAGGACCCGGGGTCGCACGACCTTGGCGGCCTCGCGGCGCTGTTCGGCTCCCCGCACACGGCCGGTGACCAGGGCGGCGAGGCCGCGCCAGGCGCTGCGGGACGGGTCGTGGTCCCGGGGCAGGTAGACCTGCTCCTCACCGAGCTTCTTCTCCTGGGCGGGGCTGCGCCGCCAGGCGGTCATGGGTTCGCGGTCGTGCTTGTTGCGCGGGGTGAGCGGGTCGCCGTAGGCGAGCAGGACACCGTGGACGGCTTCGCCGTCGTGGTGCAGGCGCACCCTTCGGCTCTGCCAGGTGTAGAGGTCGCGCAGGCCGTGGGGACGGGTCTGCGCCTCCGCTCCGCCGAGGGCCTCGGCGGTGGCCGGAGGCTGGCGCCAGGCCGGGAGGTCGTCGGGGCGCGAGCGCAGGTTGTCGGTGTCGCGGGGCAGCAGGTTGAGGAGGAGGGTCGCGCGCAGGTCGTCGCCCTCCACGTAGACGCCGCCGAGGTTCCCAGACCAGCCCACGCCCTGCGGGTAGACCTTGCCGCCCTTGACCCGGGGGTCGCCCACCACTCCGGACTTGATCCCCGAGGTGTCGTAGGCGTGAGCGTGCAGGAGCCAGCGGGCGGCCTCGGCGAAGCCCAGGCGTTCGGCGCCGTGTGCGCGCATGGTGAAGAAGCGCGCGTTGTTGGGCACGTCGGCCACGATCGGATCGAGGGAGGAGTACTCGCCCTTGGTCGTACGCAGGTCCGGGACCTGGAGGAAGGGCGCGGTCGGGTGCAGCAGGTCGAGGCGGTCGCGGTGCTCGTGGAGGTAGTCGCGGACGCGGTCCGCGGGGAGGTCGCCCTCGCCGCCGTTCCACAGCTCCGCCCAGTCCTCGATGTCCTCCGGACCGTCGATCGCGTCGTGCAGGACGGCCAAGAGCAGCCGAAAAAGGGCGAAGTCCTGGGTGGGCACGTCACCGACCAGGCGCCGGACCTGCGCAGCCTGCTCGAAGACCTCGGTGAAGGAGAGCTCGGCCTCGGTCCCGTCGAGCCGCTGGACGGGGATCCAGGGCCGGCCGGTCAGGTCGAAGGAGGGCGGGGGCATCGGTGGGGACGCGTCTGGTGAGGGTGACGCTGGCCCGGAGGCGTCAGTCGGCACGGTGGACCTCCAGTCCGTCGGTCGGGGTGTAGTGCAGCCGGAAACCGGCGAGTTCGGCGCGGTCGTCCTCGTCCAGGAAGAGGACGAGCTCTTCGGCGATCCAGTGGGCATCCTTGGTCTGCCAGGCGTGGACGACGTCGGTCTCGAGTTCGGCGATGGCTTGGTCCAGCTCCTTGGGGAAGGTGAACTGGTAGGGCAGGCGCAGCGCGGAGGCGGCCAGGGCCCGCGCGGCGGCGGGCGGCGGCGCGCTGTCGGTGGGCAGGTCCAGTCCGCCGCGCCCGTCGGCCAGCCACGGAACGGTGGTCACGGTGCCGTCGGCGGCACGGCGTGCGACCAGGACCTCCAGGCTGTCTCGGGTGTCGCGGACCTGTGCTTTGCCGGCCTGGGTGTCCTCGGCGTCGCCGACCCCGGCCTCGATCCAGCCGATGAGCGCCCGTCCGTCCCGGGCGGCCGGTTTGAGCAGGAAGGTCTGGGCCTTCTCCTCCTTGCCCGCCTGCTCGGTCTCGTGCGCGCCGAGGGCCTGCGCCACCGCCTCCTCCCACGTATCGGGGGCGATCGGCCCGTCGCCGTAGGCGTCCTGGACCAGGGGGCTGATGTCGTCGGGGAGACGGACGGTGCGGACGGTGTCCGTATCGGTGGACTCAGCCTCCAGACGGGTGCGGAGCACGGCGAGCGCGCGCAGGAGGGCGTACTCGCCGTAGACCGTCCGCGAGCCCCGGACCGGCGTGGGCGGCACTTCACTCCAGTCCACGCCGGTGACCAGGCAGCGGGCCCGGCGCACGCGTTCGGGCCGGTCGGACTGGTCCTGCCCGCGCGGGTGGCGGTGCAGGCGGCCCATGCGCTGGAGCATGAGGTCGACGGGGGCCAGATCGGTGACCAGGAGGTCGAAGTCGACGTCCAGGGACTGCTCCACGACCTGGCTGGCGACCACGATGTGGCGGGCGGGGCGCTCCCCGCCGAGGTCGGCGACCTTGGCGGGCGGACCGTAGTCGGCCACCAGGGCGTCGTCGTTGGCGGCGCGGTCCAGGGCGAGGAACCGAGAGTGGGTGACGGTGACCGTGTCGCTGCCGAAGTGGGCGCGCAGGTGCGCGGCGGCCTCGTGGACGCGCGCGACGGTGTTGCGTACGACCAGGGCGCAACCGCCGTCCGACAGGGCCTCCTCCAGACGTGTGGTGAGAACGTCCAGGTCGTCGGCCAGGGGTTCCACGACGACGTCGGTGGCGCGGCCGGACGCGGCGAGGGTGTGCAGGCGGGGTACGGCGCCGGTCTCGGCCGTGGTGATCAGGGGGTAGGCGCGGGCCTGCCCGATCTCGTCGCACCCCTCCCCCGACGTGCCGGTGTAGGCCTCGGCCAGCTCGCGCCTGCGCCGGGCCGGCAGGGTCGCGGAGAGGACGACCACGGGGACGCCGTACCTGCCGAGCCAGGAGAGGGCGCGGTCGAGGTAGGCGTTCATGTAGGTGTCGTAGGCGTGGGCCTCGTCGATGACGACGACCTTGCCCGCCATGGCGAGGTGGCGCAGGGCCAGGTGCTTGCTCTTGAGACCGGTGAAGAGGAGCTGGTCGACGGTGCCGACGGCGAAGGAGGAGAGCATGCCCTTCTTGCGGCCCCGGAGCCAGCGGTGGGCGGTGAGGGCGGCCGGGGCGCGGCGCTTGTTGCCGGAGCCGCCGTCCTCGGCGTCGCGGTCGGTGTCACTGGCCAGGCGGCGTCCGCCGCCCATGAGCTGCGTGAACTCCTCGTTCAGGTGCGCCTTGGAGTGGGCGAGGAACACCGAGGCGGCCTCCTCCGGCATTCCGGGAAGGCGTTCGAGCCAGGTGAGGTAGCGCTCGAACATGGCGTTGCTGGTGGCCATGGTCGGCAGGGCGACGAAGCAGCCGCCCGCCCCGGACCGGGCCGCGAAGATCTCCGCGACGGCGAGGGCGGCCTCGGTCTTGCCCTCGCCCATGGGCGCCTCGACGATCATCAGGCCGGGGCCGGACATCTGCCGGGCGGCCTCGACGGCCTGCTCCTGGACGGGGCGGACGGTCGCGCCCTCGGGGAGGTCGAAGCGTTCCGAGAAGAGTTCCGCCGCGGTGCCCTCGGGCTCCTCGGCCTTCCACTGCTCGGGGAGGTCGAGGAGGCGCCAGGCCTCGCGGGTGCGCTCGAGGTCGGTACTGCGCTCGCCCGGGAAGTAGGGGAAGAAGTCGGAATTGCTGGCGATCCAGTCCGCGACGATGACCAGCGCGCTGAGGAGGACCTGCACGGTCTGCGGGAGCTTGAGCGACTTCCAGTCGGAGAACCGTTCGGCCGTTCCGGTGACCCGGGCGGCGGTGTCGAGGAGTTCGGTCTGGGCCGTCGACCAGGCGGTTTCGTGGCCAGGGGTGCGGAGGAGCTGGGGGTGCCGGTCGAGTTCGGCGATGGCCGAGTAGCCGGGCTGGACGCCGTGGTGGCCGCCGGCGACGATGGTGAGCTGGTGGGTGTCGCGGGGGTTCCAGCCGTGGTGGTCCACGAGCCAGTCACGCAGGATGAGCTGACCGGCGAGGCCGTGGGGGGCGAGGTTCCGGTCGGGCATCTGCTTCTGGAGGGGCATCTCCAGGCCGTGCGCGCGCATGTCGTCCGCGAGGTGTTCGACCTGGCAGGCGAAGGCGGGGGTGGCCTTGCCGATGTCGTGGGTGGCGGCGAGCCAGACCGCAAGAAGGCGGGCGTCGTCGGGGCCCTGCGGGAGTGCTGCGCTGACGTGGTCGCGCACCTGGGCGGGGAGCCATGCGTCCCAGAGCTTGTCCGCGACGGCGGCGCTGTCGGCCATGTGGCGGTACAACGGAAGCCAGCCGTCGGACTCGAAGTCGTGTTTGGCCCACACTGCGCGAGCGGCAGGGGACAACGCGTCAGCCCAGGTCAAGGGCTGGCCGTGAGGGGTCATGCTGGACATTCAATCGAACCGGCGAGAGATTTCGCGGGCTTTCTCGAACATTAGTCCGACCAGTTTCGGCCAGTTGCTACTCACGGGTTTCGCCACGGAATCGAGGCTCTTGTGGTATCTGGTCCCGTGGTTGTCGCATGCGGCAGGAGCGACAAGAACGACTGGTGAGGTCCGGGGCCATCCCTGCGTGCGCGGGGAACAGAGAAGGCGGACCTGATTGACGACCTCGGTCAAGGGTCCATCCCCGCGTGCGCGGGGAACAGGTGGACTGGAGGACCATGGCCGTGATGGTGGGGGGTCCATCCCCGCGTGCGTGGGGAGCAGCGGGTCAACCCGGATGTGCTCGTCGACCCGGAGGGTCCATCCCCGCGTGCGCGGGGAGCAGAGCTGGCGGTCAGCCCAGGCGTCGATCTGGAGGGGTCCATCCCCGCATGCGCGGGGAGCAGCCATGCCCGGAGGCGCGACAATACACCGCCGGAGGTCCATCCCCGCGTGCGCGGGGAGCAGACTCGATGACCTGCGAACTTACCAGCGCCAAGCGGCCATTTTTGCAACTTGTCGAGAAACAGCCATCAGGAACACCGACACCTATACCGAACACCTGGACACACGCGAGAACAAAATTGCACCTCACTCACTCCTCCGCACCTCGCGGATGAAGGCGTCCCACTCCCTGACAGGGAAGGCAAGAAAACCGAGCTCTGGATGCTTGGAGTCTCGCATCGCCGTGGCGTCGTCCAGGTCGGATACCTCGACGCAGTTGGACGAGGTCCCGCTGTAGCTCGACTTGAACCAACGCGACCCGCAACCACCGACTCGCACAGTGTTGCCCTCCGAGCAAGGAACCAACAAACAGAAAGAGGCCCGACTCCTTGAGGAGTCGGGCCGTATATGCCCTTAGTCGGGCACCGCGAACTTGTAGTCGAAAACCGCCATGTCACCCCGGATGAGGAACTGAGCCACGTCAAGAGGCCCGTCGTCCGTGTGGTATGTACGGATGACCTCGAAAATGGGCGTGCCCGGCGGAATCTGGAGACGCCCCGCCTCCGGACCTGTGGGCATGCGGGTGCTGATCTCTTCCTGAACCTCGCGCACGGGGCTGATCGCGTTGATACGCGCGATGTGCCCTCCCGCACCCTCTCCGGCAATCAGAGCCGGAGAGCGCTCGCCCGTGCCAAGGCTGAAGTAGCTGTCAGCGGACTGGTTGATGGTTCCGTCAAGCTTCGTGACGCGCTTGCGGACATAAACGAGATCGCCCACGTTGACGTCCGGCAGGCGTTCGGCGACGAAGACCGGCGCAGGCACTTGACTGGTCTCAGCTTCCTGCTCCACGGTCTTACCCTGGTCGGCACCCTCCGCACTCAGTAGAGGCTGAGGCTTGGCGCCGGCCCAAACGGACTTGCTGTAACGCTGGATACCGTATCGGCGCACCTGCTTCTGCTCCCTTACGTAGGTACCACTGCCCTTCCTGCTACTCAGGATCCCCTCCTGTCGCAGCAGGTCGATGGAGCGACGGGCCACCATCATGCTCACTCCGTACTCAGCGGCGATCGTGTTGAGCGTAGGAAGCTTGTCGCCCGGGTTGAGGTCACCCCGTCGAATCTGGTTGCGCAGGTCATCCGCGATGCGGACCTGCAACGGGCGGGCATCTGTGGTCTCGTCACTCATGTCTCTCACACTAGCGGCACGCATGTTTGTATACAAACCACTTGCACGCGAGTCCTCCATGCGCTCTAATTCTTGTAAGCAAGCATACAAACTTTGCCAACTCACCTTGGGATCGCAGGGATACCGCCATGCCCGAAGGCGACCACGGAGAGTTGACCAGCCCATACCCAGGAGGAGCGTCATGGCAGTTGACAGGACTGAGCGTGCGACTACGAGCGGGGACGGCCCCGTCTCGGGGTGGGAGCGGTACGGGGAACGGGTGCGGGCGGCGCGCGAGCGGCTCGACCTTTCCGTCGAGTACGTCGCCAAGAAAGCCCTGACGTACGCGAACATGGTCCGCGACATCGAGACCGGCGCTTCCGAGCCGGACAGCACCGTCATCCGCCACCTGGACAAGGTCCTGGAAGCGGAGGGTGTCCTGTGGGACGCCTGGGCGCAGATCTTCCTCAGTTCCCGACTCCAGGCCGGGGCGACCGTGGGCGACCTCCTGTTCCACACCTACCAGGTCCGCCACTACGCGCCCCTGGTCCTGCCCGACGGCTACCTCACCGAGGAGTACGCCCGCGCCCTCCTCCGGGTGGAGCGTCCGATGGAGTCGAGTTCCTTCCTCACCGACCGCCCGGCGGTGCGCGAGGTCTCAGGTCTGTTCTCCGGAGCGCCCTACTACTGCCTGATCGTCGACGAGGCCGCCCTCACCCGACCCGTAGCCCCGCCCAAGGTCATGCGCGAACAGCTCACCCACCTGCGCAAGCTCGCCATGAAGGACAGCGTCACCGTCCACGTCATCCCGGAGGGAACGGCTCCCCACCCCGGCCTGCGCGGCGCGTTCTGGACCCTGTCCTTCTCCCCCCGGCACAACCTGGCCTATACTCCGCTCCCCCACGGTCCCGGCCATCTCGTCACCGACGCCACCCAGGTCAAGAGCTACAGCGACCTCTTCGCCACCCTCCAGGGCGTCTCGCTGCCCGCCGCGAGTTCCCTGCGGATCCTGGACGAGGCGATCGAACGCTTCCCGGACAAGCCCAGGCCGCGCGCCATCACGACCGGCCCCTCCGATGACGGGATCGGCTCGGCCCTTCGGCCCGCGCAGAGCACAGCCGCACCGGCCTGACAACCGCTCCCCCGTGTCCCTGGCCGGACACACGAATGCCCCGGCGGGTGTTAGAAGCACCCCCAGGGCTCGGCCAGCACCCACTTAACCTCTTAGACCGAGGAGATGCCGACATGACCATTGTGCCGCAGCCCCCTGCAGCCTCCCCCACCCCGGCCGTGCCCGGCCCACGCTGGGAACCGCGCCTGTACCCCGGAACCCTGGCCACCACCAGCCGGGTCCGCTCCGACCTGCGTAGCGACCTGGGCCGGCTCGCCGGGATCGAACCGGACCTGGTGGAGACCGTCGTGCTCTGCGCGAGCGAGATGTTCGCCAATGCCGTCGAGCACTCGCGGTCGGGCGAGAACGATGGGCGGGTCATCCGCACCCTGACGGTTCCCACCGCCTCCCTGGCCGGGGCCGCCCTGCGCCTGTCGATCATCGACGACGGGGCACGGGTCTCCCACCCCCGGATTCCTCGCCAGCGCACACGCGAGGAGTGGCAGGAAGCCGAACGAGGACGCGGCCTGCTCCTCGTCGACCACCTGGCCACGGCGTGGGGAGCCCGCCGGGTCGTGGACTTCCCCTTCTGCGAAGGACTGGGCACCGTAATCTGGGCCGAGTTCGCCCTGGCCCCCGCTTCGCGCCCCGGAGACGGACGATGACCATCTCCTCCACACGGTTGACTCCCGGTGTCCGCTCCGTCCTGGAGGCGCCCCGGGGACAGCGCTTCTCACATCCGCGTCATCAGGCCGTCTCCACCAGGGAAGAGCTCCTCCTCGCCCAGATGGGCGACAACCCGCGCGTGGCCTACCGGCAGCGCCACGGGATCCTGCCCGCGTGGATGGAGGTCCAGCACGCTCGCCTCTCCCCCGCCTCCGTGGAGACGCGGACCGTAGCCCCGCCGCCTCGCCCCCGTCACCGCTCCCATCGCAAGGTCCGTGGAAGCGGAAGCTTTGGCCTGGCCCTGTGCTGCCACGCCCTCGCGGCGGTGCTCGGGGCCTTCGCGCACCACGTGCTCTCGCCCCTTCTCTGACGGGTCACCCCCGTGTCGGGGGCAGGCGGCAGGGTTCTAGGCCTCCGACTTCCGACAGGGGAGAAAAGCCTGCCACTGCTAGAATCCACACCGACGACAAGGCCTCCCCGGGCCGGACACACCTCCGCCGGGGAGGCCTTTTTCGTGCCCGGGATCGACGATCCAGGGGTGTCAGCGCTCCTTTCCGACGCCGTTCCCGCCTGTGCGTGACGTCGACGGAGAAGGGGCCGCCAGTCAGCCGTTCACGCAGAGGAGTCCCGTGTCAGAAGTCTCCGTGCGCCTCGCACACACCGCCGATCACCTCGTCGTGGAGCGGCTGTGGCTGATGTTCAGCCATGACATGTCGGGGTTTCGCGGACTGTTGCCCGACCCGGACGGGACCTTCCGCAGCGAACGGCTCCGGGCAGCCTTCACCGACTCCGACTGGGCGCCGTACGTGGCGACGATCGGCGACCGACCCGTCGGCTTCGTGTTCGTGCGCGGGTTGGGCGGACGGGAACGGGTGCTGAACAGCTTCTTCGTGGTGCGGGGAGCGCGAAGGTCCGGGGTCGGGCTGCGCATGGTCCGCGAGGTCGTGGCCAGGCATCCCGGGCCGTGGGCGGTCGCCTTCCAGGACGCCAACACGGCCGCGGTGCGGTTCTGGCGCCGGGCTGCCACGGAGATCGCCGGTGACGCCTGGTCCGAGGAGCGCCGGCCGGTGCCGGGGCGGAAGGACCTGCCTCCTGATGTGTGGATCTCGTTCGACACGTCCGTCCGGCGCGGAGGCTGAGCCAGCGGAACGGCTGGGGTTCGTGGATGGCAGCCCATCCCCGCGTGCGCAGGGAGCAGGATCTGATCAGCGGCCGTCTGGGCGGGGACCAGGGGCCATCCCCGCGTGTGCGCGGGGAGCAGGGTGTGCTCGCCGGCGTGGTCGCGCTCATCCCGGGTCCATCCCCGCGTGCGCGAGGAGCAGGCGCGGGCGGCGGCCACCTCGGCGTTGAGGTCGGGTCCATCCCCGCGTGCGCGGGGAGCAGGCCGACAGGTCGAGTCCGATGACCCGAGGTGCGGGTCCATCCCCGCGTGCGCGGGGAGCAGGCCGACAGGTCGAGTCCGATGACCCGAGGTGCGGGTCCATCCCCGCGTGCGCGGGGAGCAGAGCGTGGGAGGCAGCGGCAATCAGGCCGCGGTGGGTCCATCCCCGCGTGCGCGGGGAGCAGGGCGGGCACCCCACCAGCCGGGGCGGAGCCGGGGGTCCATCCCCGCGTGCGCGGGGAGCAGAGCCTGCCACCGGACGCGGCGACGTGCGGGGGGGTCCATCCCCGCGTGCGCGGGGAGCAGGGTGGACGAGCTGCCGGAGATCCCCGGCGTGCGGGTCCATCCCCGCGTGCGCGGGGAGCAGAGTCGATGACCTGCGAACTTACCAGCGACGAGTAGTCGTTTTTCCAACTTCTCGAGAATTTGACACTCGGAACGAAACGCATGAAAGTCCCATTGCCACCCAAGAGATCACGCAACACCCCATAATTCCCGCGCTCACAACAGGAGCAGCACCATAAGAGACTCTCCCATACGTCGCGATCAGTTCCAGGCCGCTACCAAACAGCCCGTCCCCCGGCCAGCACGAGGAAAGGGCTCCGCCCACCACCGATCGCCAGGACCGGTAGCCGCACGCCAGAGCTCAGCCGTCACCCTGTTCAAAGGACGGAGAGAGCCGCCCCTCCGCCAGATCGCGCAGCGCAGCCAGATGGCTGTCGAAGGCCCGCCTCCCCAGGGAGGTCAGGGACACCGTCGTGGTCCGGCGCGCGTCCCCACGGGAAGCCGAAGCAGACTTGGCGGTGCGCACGTAGCCCAGGTCGACCAGACTGCGGACCGTCTTGGACAGGTTGGCCTCGCTCAACCCCAGGGCCGAACGGAGAACCGCGAAGTCGGCACTGTCGACAGGGCGTAGCAGTCCGCAGATGCGCAGTCGGTTGGGCGCATGGATGGCCTCGTCGAAGCGGGGATCAGCGGCCACTGCGCAGCTCGGTGTCGTAGAAGCGGTCGTAGACACGGCATCCGGCCAACACCATGACGAAGGTGAAAACGGCAACGGCGGCCACCCACGGCCGCATGCCCATGAGCGTCAGCGTCTGGGAGAGGCCGAGGAGCACCACGACGGCCACACCCACCACGATCAGCACCCCGAGGCTTCGCGGACCTGCCGTGCGACTGATCGCCAGTCCGGTCCGCTTCTGGTAGGCGAGCACCAGAAAGATCAGCGAGACGCTTCCCGCGACGACGACCATGCTCTGCACGAACGGCGTGGGAGCTGCAGGCGAGGCCACGAAGGCGGCGGTGATGGCCGCGAGCGCCGGATAGAACCAGGGCGGCGTGACAATGTGGTCCGCCAGCGTCGAGCGGTCGGCGTTCAGTGCGTCGAGGGCCGCCTGGGCGGCGTCGGGGGTCCTGTCGTGGGGCGACTCATGACTTTCCATGGAGTTAAGTGTTTCACTTGCCTTCGAGTTAAGCAAAGTGACGATGGACTCAGGCTCCCCTCCCGCCTCCTCGACACCTGGGAGCGCACTCCTCCAGGGCGTGGTCCTCGCGTCCAGACCTGACACGTGCGCCGGTACAGAAGGGCCTCGGCGAGTCCCGGTAGGGGCCATCCCCGCGTGCGCGGGGAGCAGCCCATCACGAAACAGCTCATGGAGGAGCACCTGGGGCCATCCCCGCGTGCGCGGGGAGCAGGGACACTGCGGCCAAGCAGGGTGTCCCGCCCCGGGGCCATCCCCGCGTGCGTGGGGAGCAGACCGAGTTGCACCACCGGTGGGTCAGGCGCAGGGGGCCATCCCCGCGTGCGCGGGGAGCAGCCAAAGGGGGCCAAGGGCCAGAAGTCGCTGTCGGGGCCATCCCCGCGTGCGCGGGGAGCAGACTCGATGACCTGCGAACTTATCAGCGACAAGCAGCCATTTTTGCAACTTGTCGATAATTAGACGCTAGGAGCAAAAAGCAAGAAAAGACCACACCCCACCCACAAACCCATACATCACCCAGAACTTCTCCGGCTCGCGCCGGAGCGGCGCCACAGGACACCTTTCCATACCTCCCGCAGTGCCGCCCGATGCCCGTCGAAGGCCCGCATTCACAGCAGAACCAGGGGGTGGCCCTCGTGGCTCGGCGCGCCTCCCCACGTCCGTGTCGGCGTTCCGAAAGGCCGGAGGCCCCCGGAACGGCCTGCCGGACGGACGGCCGTGGAGTACGGCGTCCGTCCGGCAGACCGCCCGAGACGGGGTTACGGCACGGTGTACCCGGCGGCGCGGAACACCTCGTACCACTCGGGCCGGGTCAACGGTATGTCCGAGCCCTGGGCCGCCGCGGTGACGCGTTCCGGCGTGGTGGTGCCGATGACCACCTGCATCCGCGCGGGGTGCCGGGTGATCCACGCGGTGGCGATCGCGATCGGCGGCACGTCGTACTTCGCCGCGAGACGGTCGATGACCGCGTTCAGCTCCGGGAAGCGCGGCGAACCGAGGAACGGCCCGTCGAAGAAACCGGCCTGGAACGGTGACCACGCCTGCAGGGTGATGTCGTGCAGCCGGCAGTAGTCGACGAGGCCGTCATCGCGGCTGACCGACTGATCCAGCCCCTGCATGTTCGCGGCCACGCCCTGGGCGATGAGCGGGGCGTGCGTGATGGAGAGCTGCGCCTGGTTCGCCACGATCGGCTGCCTCACGTAGCGGCGCAGCAGGTCAATCTGTCTCGGCGTGTGGTTGGAGACCCCGAAGGCGCGCACCTTGCCGGCCTCGGCGAGGTCGTCGAACGCCCGCGCCACCTCCTCCGGCTCCACGAGGGCGTCCGGCCGGTGCAGCAGCAGGATGTCGATGTAGTCCGTGTCGAGCGCCTTCAGCGAACCGTGCACCGTCTCCATGAGGTGCTCGTAGGAGAAGTCGAAGTACGGGCCGTCGGTGACGATCCCGGCCTTGGTCTGGATCACCAGCTGTTCGCGCTCGGCGGGGCTCAGCCGCATCGCCTCGGCAAAGCGGCGCTCGCAGCCGTGCGGCTCGCTGCCGTAGATGTCGGCGTGGTCGAGGAACGTGATGCCCGCGTCGATCGCCGTGCGGACGAGGGTGCGTACCTCCTCGTCGGTCTTCTCCTGGATGCGCATCAGACCGAGCACCACGTTGGGTGCGGTGATCTTGGTGCCGGGCAGAGTGAAGGTCTTCATGCGCAACTCCCTATCACGGGCGGAAGTCCGAGGGGCGTCCCTGCGTACGACGGGACCGGAGCGCCGCGCCGGAGCGCACGCGGCCGGGGGCGGACCGGGTGGTGGGAGCCGTCCGCGAGAGGCATGGCCCGGCCGGCGGAACCGCTTACCCCTGCCGGAGCGGGCACGAACCGGGACCGGGATCAGAGTCCTGGACGTCGGGGTGGGGCACGGCCCCGCCGGGACCTTCTGCGGTGGCCGCTCCCCCCTCGATCAGGGGCGTGAGGCCGTCGAGCAGGTGCTTCATGCCGAGCTCGAAGACCCCGTGCACGTCGGGCGGCCCCGAGATGCTGAACGTGAGCGGGTACCGGCCCTGTTCGGCGAGCCGGAGGAACTCCGGCCCCCGGGACCGCCACCAGTGCTCGGCGTCCATCCCGAACTCGTAGTCCTCCACCACCGCCCGCGTGGCCTGGAGCGCCATCCCCGAGGTGTAGGCGGACACGAAGGTGAGCACCGCCATGGCCTCGTCCGGTGAGCGGCCCCGGGCGCTGACGACCCTCATCATCCACTCGGCGTTCTCCAAGAGCTGGGGGGACTGGACGGCTCCGGCGAGCATGGTCAGCCGAACGGTCCAGGGGTGCCTCCGGTAGATGCCCCACTCCGTGCGGAGCGCCAGTTCGAGGGCTTCCCTCCAGTCGGCGGGCGGCGGTTCGGGAAGCGCGTGCTCCGTGTACACCTGGTCGATCATCGCCGTCACCAGCGCGTCCTTGTTCGCGACGTGACGGTACAGGGCCATGGTGCTCACCCCCAGCTGGGTGGCGACCCTGCGCATGGACAGGCCGTCGATGCCCTCGCCGTCGGCGATGGTGATGGCGACCCGGACGATGGCCTCCCTGGTGAGGGCAGTGTCGGCGGCCGGGCGGCGTTCCGTCGGCTCCGACGGACGCGGGCGTTCCCGTGGAATCCGGTATTCCCTCCGCCCCTGGGAGCCTCGTGGGTCCGGTGCGGAGTCCGGCTCCCCCTTCCGCACGAGGGTCCCCACCCCGCGCACCGCTTCGACCAGGCCCTCCTGGCGCAGCGCCGCGAGCGCCTTGGTGGCGGTGGCCATGGCCACCCCCCACTCGCGCATGATCTCCCTGGTCGAGGGGACCCGATCCCCCGGTCGCAGCTCCCCGGCATCGATGCGCGCGCGGATGTCGGCGACGACGCGCGCGTAGGGCGGCAGCTCCTGTTTCGCAGTCGTGGACATCACAGACCCCTCGATCCTTCTCCGCTTGCCCAGAGTGTACTAGTGCGCAACGGGACATCGAGCACCTCGGCAAAGATGCCAGGGTAACCCGAGAAGCCCTTCAACTCCCCCTAGTGCACTAGTACTGACCGACGAAAAAGCCTTCCTATATAGGGTTTCTTGAAGACAGAGGGTGTGTACTCTGTACGCAAGGCGCATCACTCAGAGGCGTACACCTCGGCGCGTACGCCGTCCCCCAGAAATCGACGGCCCTTTCGGAGGCCACCATGACCCACACATCCGCTGCCGGGCCCGCCACCGCGTCCGTCCCGGACCGCCCGCTCCCGCTCGACCGCCGTTCCCTGGCCCCGGACCTGGCGCGCGGCGTCATGCTGCTGTTCATCGCACTCGCCCACACCCACCTGTTCACGGTGTTCATCGGCGGACCCGAGAACACCGCCACCGCCGCGGACCAGCTCACCGTCGCGGGCACGACCATGTTCGTCGACCTGCGCAGCTACCCCATGTTCGCGGCCCTGTTCGGCTACGGCCTGGCCCAGATCCACCGCCGCCGCAGCGAACAGGGATACTCCTGGCCCCGGACCCGCGGCCTGCTGCGCCGGCGCGGCCTGTGGCTGATCGTCTTCGGGCTGGCGCACACGGTGCTGCTCTTCCCCGCGGACATCCTGGCCGTCTACGGCCTGGTGACGCTGCTCCTGATGGGCGTTCTACGACTGCGCGACCGGACCCTGGTGGTCCTTGCGGCGCTCTGGCTCCCCGTGGCCGCCGCCGTTCACGCCCTGGTCGCCAGCGACAACGCCATCACCGGCGGGGGTATGCCGCTGATGCCCGAAGGGTTCGCCGACGAACTCCTCTTCCGCCTGACCCTGTTCGCGGTGCTGGCCGTGGTCATGTTCATCAGCACCCTCGTGCCGTTCATGATCGGCGTCCTGGCGGCCCGGCACCGGATCCTGGAACGGCCCCACGAACACCTGCGGCTCCTGCGCACGACCGCGTTCGCGGGCATCCCCCTGGCCGCTCTGGGCGGCCTCCCCCTGGCGCTGGACAAGGCGGGGGTGTGGACCGACGCCAGCCCCGGGGACGTCCTGCTCACCAGCGGCCTGCACCAGGTGAGCGGTTACGCGGGCGCCCTGGGCTACGCGGCGCTCATCGGCCTGATCGCGGCCCGCTTCACCGGTCGTCAGGGGCCGGTGACCAACGCCCTGGCAGCGCTCGGACAGCGCTCCATGACCTTCTATCTGGCCCAGTCGGTGGCGTGGGCGGCGCTGTTCTCCTCCTACACGCTCGACGTGCACCTGACGTCGCCTGCCGTGGGCGTGGGTATCGCGGTGGCCGTGTGGCTGACCACGGTGCTGCTCGCCGACCTCATGCGCCGCCGGGGCATGCGCGGGCCGGCCGAGGTGGCGCTGCGCCGCCTCACCTACGGGGGCGGAGCCGGCGGAAGCAGGGGAAGCGGTCGCGGGTAGGCGGGGTCGCCCCCGCCAGGCGTGCCGCTCCGGGTGCCTGGCGGGGGCGACGTGTGTGCGTCAGACATGAGGCACCGGGACGATCCCCGCGTGCGCGGGGAGCAGTGGACGGCGCCCTTCTGGGGTTGGTCACGCTCGGGTCCATCCCCGCGTGCGCGGGGAGCAGACGGCGCGTCCGAAGGTGGGCGGCTTGAGGCGGGGTCCATCCCCGCGTGCGCGGGGAGCAGATCCGCGACATCGACCCGGAGGCGCAAGACGAGGGTCCATCCCCGCGTGCGCAGGGAGCAGGGCGTCGCGGACTCTTCGATGCTGATGGGGTTGGGTCCATCCCCGCGTGCGCGGAGAGCAGCCGCCGTCGATCGCTACCCGTAGGGCATCGGGGGGCCCATCCCCGCGTGCGCGGAGAGCAGTCCATGAGCCACTGCCTGAGCCAGCGCACGGCGGGTCCATCCCCGCGTGCGCGGGGAGCAGTGTTCAGGGTGCGGATCATCGGGTGGGGCTCCGGGTCCATCCCCGCGTGCGCAGGGAGCAGCCGTTCAGCCCAGGACGCCTTGTAAGCGATAGGGGTCCATCCCCGCGTGCGCGGGGAGCAGAGGTCGACCGTGGGGAAGTTCTGGGGGTTCGCGGGTCCATCCCCGCGTGCGCGGGGAGCAGCAGTTGGAGGGGAGGGTGGCCTTGCGGGAGGAGGGTCCATCCCCGCGTGCGCGGGGAGCAGCGCGCGTCGACGTCGTCCCGTGCGCTGTTGTGGGGTCCATCCCCGCGTGCGCGGGGAGCAGGCGTGGACCCAGGGGGACGCGGACTCCGCCCAGGGTCCATCCCCGCGTGCGCGGGGAGCAGTCCACCGGGTCCGAGATGTGCCCGGCGGCGTAGGGTCCATCCCCGCGTGCGCGGGGAGCAGCCGTGCGGCCGTCGGCGATCTCGCGGAGCATCCGCCGGAGGGTCCATCCCCACGTGCGCGGGGAGCAGCTGATCGCGCCGGGGAGCGGGTACAGAGACGGGGGTCCATCCCCGCGTGCGCGGGGAGCAGCGCCGCGCTGAGGCACGGGCGGCCTGCGGGCACCGGGTCCATCCCCGCGTGCGCGGGGAGCAGGTCGGAGCAGGGTTGTGGTGGGGCGGAGGGGTGGGTCCATCCCCGCGTGCGCGGGGAGCAGCAGCACGAGGACCGGATCCGGTACTGCCCCAAGGGTCCATCCCCGCGTGCGCGGGGAGCAGACTCGATGACCTGGCAACTTACCAGTGGCAAGCAGCCGATTTTACAACTTCTCGAGAAACCGTCATAAGCAACAAAAGCCCCAAAAGGAATGCCGACGACTCCAGCCGACACAACAGAGACCCACCCCTTTCCGAACCGGCCGCAGGCCTCAGGAAGCGCCCGACTCCTGGAGCCCCCGGAGAAGCAGCGCGACCAGCCTGCGTGGATCGTAGCGCGGGTCCCCGTCGGATCCGATGCAGAGGTTGCCGACGCCGCGCATCAGCTCATACGCCCGCACACCCGACCTGACCTCTCCAGCCTCGACAGCCGCGTCGAGCAACTGCTCGGCGACGGGCAGCAGACGGTCGAGGAAGTACGTGTGGAGCGCGGCGAAGCCGCTGCTGTCCGGTTGCGGCGCGTTCGCGAGTCCGTGCTTGGTGACGAGGAAGTCGACGAACAGGTCGATCCACCGGCGCAGGGCCTCGAACGGCGAGTCGGTCTCGGCCAGCAGCCTCGGGCCGGCTTCGGCGCAGGCTTCGACCTGGTGGCGGAAGACGGCGACCACGAGGTCCGCCCGTGTCGGGAAGTGGCGGTAGATCGTCCCCATCCCGACCCCTGCCTTGGCGGCGATCTCGCGGATCGGCGCGTCGACACCCGAGGCCACGAAGACCTCGGCAGCCGCGGCGAGGAGCTTCTGCTGGTTGCGCACCGCGTCGGCCCGCCTGCTCGGCCCCGCAGCCTTTCCTGCCTTGTCCGATGCGGGCATCACACCCTCCTTCCCCCAGCCGCCAATGAAGCAGAGCGGTGTTCCACTTGCAAAACGGAACAGTGCTCCGTATCTTAAACGGAGCGCCGTTCCGCTTGTTTCCATCCTACGCCGGACGCCGCCCGACCGTCCTCACGCGCCATCGACGCCACAGGAGCAGCGGCGAAGGCCTCCGACAAGATCCCGAAGGACAAGGCACCCCATGAGTTCTGCGGCCTCCACCCGCGTCACCGTCGTCCCGCCCGCCCCCGTACTGTCGTTCAGCCCCGTGGTCCTGCCCGTTCCCGGGCGCCCCGTGGACATGCAGATCCGTGTCACGGCACCCCTGAACGGGACCGACCTGCCGGTCATCCTCCTCTCCCACGGGCACGGCTTCTCGAACAACCTGTCCTCGCTCAACGGCTACGGCCCCCTCGCCAACCTCTGGGCTGCGCTCGGCTTCGTCGTCGTCCAGCCCACCCACCTCAGCTCCGCGACGCTCCGGCACGTGCTCGCGGACACCCCCACGGAACCCATGTCCTGGCGCTCCCGCGCCGAGGACATGAGCCACGTCCTCGACCGGCTCGACACGATCGAGAACACCGTGCCGCAGCTCGCCGGACGCGTGGACCACGGCAGCGTCGCCGTGGCCGGGCACTCGCTCGGCGGATTCACCGCCGCCCTCCTGCTGGGCGCCCGGGTCACGGACCCCGACGCCGGGGAGGAGGTGAACCTCGTCGAGCCCAGGATCGGGCAGGGTGTGCTGCTGGCCGCGCCTGGCCGGGGCGGCGACATCCTGACCGGGCCCATGGTGGAGCGGATCCCGGTCCTGCGGAGCATCGACTTCTCCACGATGGCCACGCCCGCGCTGGTCGTGGCCGGTGACAAGGACGATCCCCGGCACTTCACGGACATGGGGCCGGACTGGTACGCCGACCCCTACCGCCTCTCCCCCGGCCCCAAGACCCTGCTCACCCTGTTCGGCGCCGAGCACGGGCTCGGAGGGGTCGCCGGATACGACGCCGACGAGACCACCGATGAGAGCCCGGAGCGGGTCGCCGCGCTCGGACGGCTCTCGGCTGCCTACCTCCGCAGTCGGTTCCGCCCCGGCGACGACGCGTGGCAGGAGGCGCAGGACGCGCTGACCGGCGGCCCCGAGGGCTTCGGACGGGTCGAGTCCAAGTAGCGCACGAACCCGGCAGGCCCCTCCCCCGTGCGGGGAGGGGCCGCGGCTTCGAGCCGGGCCGGACTGCGCAGGTGGCGTCCCCTCAGATCCAGCCGTGCTCCTCCGCGATGCGAGCGGCCTCGTGGCGGTTGGCCGCGTCGAGCTTCGCGATGGCGGCCGCGAGGTAGTTCCGCACGGTCCCCCGGGACAGGGAGACGCGCCGGGCGATCTCCTCGACGGGCGCGCCGTCGCGCGCGAGGGCGAGCACGTCGGCCTCGCGCGGGCTGAGCGGGGAGTCGCCCGCGCCGATCGCCTCGGCCGCGAGTTCGGGGTCCACGTACCTGCCTCCGCCCGCGACCTTGCGCACGACCTCGGCGAAGGTGCGCGAGGAGACGGTCTTGGGCAGGAAACCGCGCACGCCCGCGGCGAGCGCGGACTTCAGGTAGCCGGGGCGCCCGTGCGAGGTCACGATGACGCAGCGGCAGTCCGGCAGCTCGGCCGCCAGGCGCCGGGCCACCTCGATACCGTCGGGCCCGGGCAGCTGAAGGTCGAGCAGGGCCACGTCCGGGCGGACCCGCAGGGCCGTCGCCAGCGCCTCGTCACCGGACGCCGCCTGGCCGACGACCTCGAAGTCGTCCTCCAGGGCGAGCAGTCCGGCGATGGCGTCGCGGATGAGGTGTTCGTCGTCGGCGACGAGGATGCGGGTCATGCGGTCCCTTCCTCCGGGAGCGGGATCATGGCGTCGAGCAGGAACCAGTCCCCGTCGCGGCGCGCGGTGACCTCCCCGCCGAGCGCGCCGATCCGCTCGGACATCGCGCGCAGTCCCGTCCCCCCGCCGGCGCCGGCTTCCCCCGACCCCTCGGATCCGGCACCGTCGTTCGCGATCGTGAGGTGCACCTGCCCGCCCTCCACGGCGGTCGCGAGCGTGACCTTCGCGGCGGACGAGTGGCGCAGGACGTTCGTGACGCCCTCGCGGACGACCCAGGCGAGGTCCTCGGCGCGCCCCTCGGGCACGGGGTCCCCGGTCACCGTACAGCGGATGCCGGCGGACTCCAGCAGGGACCGCGCCCCCGCCAGCTCGCTGTCCCAGGTGGTGCGGAGCTCGCCGCGCACGACATGGCGGACCTCGGTCCCCGCCTCCTCGGCGAGCCTCCGGACCTCGCCGAGTTCACGGGCCGCCCTCTCGTCGTGGCCGCGGGAAACGAGTTCCGACGCCAGCGAACTCTTGAGCGCGATCGTCGCCAGGGTCCGGCCGAACACGTCGTGCAGGTCGCGCGAGATGCGCAGGCGCTGGTTCGCGAGCGCCAGCTCGGCACGGACCTCGTGCGCCTTCTGGAGTTCGAGCAGAACCCGCAGCATCCACGAGCTCGACCAGCAGATCCCCAGGACGATGCTGATCACGGCCACCCCGACCAGCAGTTGCACGATGTCCCCCACGCCCATGAACGGGACGGCGACAACGACGACCGCGGCGTTGAGCAGCAGCGCCCGGCGCGCGTCGAGGACGGGGACGAAGCTCGCGGCGGCCGAACCGAGCGCCGCCGCGACCGTCAGGCCCATCGCGGGCAGGGGGACCAGGAAGGTCACGGCGACGAAGGCGACGAGGACCAGCGCCCACGCGACGACACCGCCGGTACGAAGCCGTCGTTCGCGACCGACGAGGGTGTCGATGCTCCAGTTCGCGACCAGGGCGTTTCCCGCGAAGAGGACGAGTGACAGCACCATTGCCGCGACCAACGCGGCCAGGGCCCCTCCGGTGGGCCGGTCGGCCTCGATCGCGCTCCGGAGGAGGGTGCCGACCGGGATCGAGACGGCGAGGTACGTGGACCAGCGCACATAGGCCTCGAACCTGCGTGCGCCGACCAGCGGCAGATCACTCATGGCCGCCATTGTCCCGCCCCGCCCGTGCCGGCGGCGGGTCCGAGGGGGTGAGGGCAGGTCCTGTCCTGCGTGTGCGCAGCCACACCACCGCCGCGATCACGACGAGGGCGAGGCAGGGGATGAGCAGGGCGGCCGACTGGGAGCCCGCCGACCGCTCCAACGCGGGGTTCTGGTCCGCGTGCAGGACGGTGAGCAGGAGGAAGGTGAGCGTGTTGTTCAGGGCGTGGATGACAACCGCGATCTCGATGCCGCCGGTGCGCCAGGTGATGAGGGCCAGGCTGACGGAGAGCGAGAAGCACCAGAGGTTGAACCACGGGTCGGTCGAGAGGTGGACGACCGTGAAGACCAGGCTGGAGACGAGTACTCCGAGGACCAGCGCCGTGCGCGGCCCGCGCCCCCAGCTCGCGGCGACGCGGAACACGAGTCCGCGGAAGCCGTACTCCTCCCCGGCCGACTGCAGGGGCGCCAGCAGGAGGGTGGCGGTGAAGACGGCGATCAGGTCGGTGCTCGACCAGTGGGCCTGTTCCATAGGCATGAAGTACAGGCCGACGAGCGAGAGGAGCAGCCAGACGGGACCGATGATCAGGAACGCCCGGCCGAACACGTCCAACCGGAAGGACGAGACCACGGAGTGCAGCGAGGCGCCTTTCACCCCGTAGAGCCACCGCTGGAGGAGCATGCTCCACGGGATGAGCAGGGCGACCGAGGCCAGATTGGCGGCGTGGTAGAGCGGTGTGTAGTCGGTGCCGCCCAACGTCGGGTTGGTCCTGCCCGCCTGCGCGTCGACGAAGGCGGCAGCGACGGCGATCAGGATGTTGAAGGCGAACAGCCCGCCGACCAGGAGCACGATCGCCAGGATGCCGCGACCGATACGGCGCTTGTCGTCGGCGAGCACACGGTGGTACTCCACGCCCGGCGGGACCTGGCGGGGGCCGCGACGGCGCGGGGGCGGCGGGGCTTCCACGGAGTTGCCGTCCTGGGCCGTGGGGGGCGGTGGAACCGCTGGTCGTGACGGAGTCGTCGGGGCGGGGAAGTCGTCGTTCCGGCTCATGCCACGAACGTATTTCCGCGCGAGCCCGTAACCGAGTGCCACCGATCACGGGATTCGTCTGCGATACGCACGGGTCGGGCATGACAGATGTCATGCGACGTCGAGGGGCGTGGTGTGGGAACGGAGGGTGGAGCCCCGCAGAGGTGGGGAGCAGTCCGAGGGCGCCGGGTGCGCGTCGTGCCGACGGGGTCCAACCCCGCGTGCGCGGGGAGCAGTCAACCTGCGGCACCTCGGCGTCGTCGGCGTCGGGTCCATCCCCGCGTGCGCGGGGAGCAGGCTTCGACGGCACGCCGGGGCAGAGCGTCACGGGGTCCATCCCCGCGTGCGCGGGGAGCAGGCTTCGACGGCACGCCGGGGCAGAGCGTCACGGGGTCCATCCCCGCGTGCGCGGGGAGCAGAGCGGATGACCAGGGAACTTACCAGCGGCAAGCAGCCATTTTTCCAACTTCTTGAGTTTTGGACAATCGCCCCAAGAAGGCATGGAAATTCACTTCCGCCAAGTTCACTCCCATAAGGACACAAAACGCCTTCCAGTCCGACCCGAGTTATGAGCCACTGATGTCCGTCATACCCTGGGACTCTACATAGGCCGGGAAGGACACACTCGCCTCCAACGCGACTCTCTGCCACTCCAGATAGGAAGCCGGGTCCTCCCCTGCAACCTCACGGCTGATCTGCGTACCGTCAGGACGGTAGTTCAGGCGAACGATACGCTCCCTGTCGAACATCCAGAAGTCGTAGTCCGGCAGCCCCAGATCTTGCTCGGTGAGGTCAAGGATCCGGATGTCCTCACCCGCCGCGATGTTGCCCGGGATACCCCAGGCGAACTGGTAGCTCTGATAGTCGGTCAACGGCCGACGCACAATACGTACGCGACCGACGTACTTCCCGTCAGACAGGTACCCCTTGACTCGTTCATGCCACCTGGAGTTGTGACCTTCCGGCTTCGGTTCCCCTCGAAGAAAACGGGAAAGGCTGTCAACCTCTCCCGGCATGGTGTAGGTGGGCTGAACTTCCAGCCTCCAGGCCTCCGTAGCGAATCCGTCGAAGAAATTTCTCCACTGCACACCGTCCAGCAACATGCAAGACCTCCTCAGGATCTTGAGGGTCGGACACGAAGGCCCGCCTTCGACAGGTGGAAAACCTTCGTCGCGTTCCACGAAGATATAACCCCCGCATCCGGGAGGGGCGCAAACAGGGAGAACCACAAGCCTTCGGACAGCGCGCCGACCAGCACAGAAGACATCTCCCTACCCGATCAGGCTTCAGAAACTTTCCACCAACAGGGGCCAGCATGAAAGCAACATCGCGCAACACTGTTGCAGGACAACCCAGCATTGGGTTTCCGTAGATGTCGAGGCACGAGCATATAACTCGCCCACCAACCTCACCCATCGGTCAAATCCTATTTCGAGGAGGCCACCATGAACGACGACGGAAACAACTAGCAACAAACCAGTGGGACGAACTTCGCGTTCGTCCCACTTTCCGTTTCCACGGTCCGGGCTCCTACGTGCCAGGATCAACCATCGGCATTCCTGATGCGCTCGGCGATGTCGGCCAACCACCCGTCATCGGCTCGGACGTGGTCGTGCGAGGAGAGGTACCCCTGATAGCGGTCGAAGTAGCCGTCGATGGGCGAGACCACCTCCCGCCAGTTCTCGCCGGCGTTGCCCGCGGTGCCGTGCATCGGGAACAGCTTGGCGTGGGCGTGGTCCACCCCGTACCCCTCGTACATGATCCCCGTGCGCGCGACACCCGGGAACGCGCCGTCCAACCGCTGAGCGACCTCCCGAGCGGCGAGGTGCAGCGCCGTGTAATCCTCCGGTTCCATCTCGATCACGTAGCTGGGACGGTGCGCCTTGGGGATGACGACGGAGAAGCCCTCTGTGTTCGGGAAAATCGACAGAAAAGCGAGGTGGGTGCCGCTCTCCCAGATGCGGTGAGCAGGCGAATCCCCCGCCACGATCCGGCAGAAGACACAACCGCTCTCGGCGGACGACGTACTCACAGGGCTCCTAGCTCTCATGTGTGACGTGGGAACACGTGGGGCAACCCGAATCTTTCCAGGCAACCTGCCCCTCAGGCACGGGTTCGCGCTACCAGGCTCCCCTTCTGCGGTTCGGCGAGGGCTCAATTCCCGATACTGGGCTCATCCCCGCGTGGGCGGGGAACACCCGATGTGGGCGGCGGCGCACGGGCACCTGGAGGTCATCCCCGCTCCACGGGGAGCACGTGAACGACCTGGGACTCCACCAACGGCGGACGGTCGTCCGTCCGACCTCTCAAAAATCGGACGCCCGACCCGAAAGCCGTCGATCAACCCGCCCGACCACAAAAATCCGCGGCCGTACCGGACCGCGGTCGGAACCCCTGGACCCCGCCGGGACCGGCGGCCGGGGGACGCGCCCCCGGCCGGGTCCCGCCCGGACTACTCCCTGCGCGCCCCCTCGGGCCAGATGACGTTCACGGGGATCCCCCGCTCGGTGGCGAGCCGCACCGCGTCGGCCGTTCCGCCCCCGCCGCCGGACGGCTGCCCGTCCCACACCGCGAAGAGCAGGTCGACCCCGCCGAGCACCGCCTCGTTGGCCTCCTCGTAGGCCTGGCGGCCCGCGGTCAGGCTCATGTACCGCACGTGGTGCGCGCGGACCAGCAGCCGGTCGAAGCCCCCGCGCGCCTCGGGGCCGACCTTGGCCTCGCGGTAGTCGGCGGAGGGGAGCACGACCTCCAGCTGCCCGCCGAGGTCGAGGACCTCCTCGGCGAAGAGCTGGTCCGCGCCGCGCGCGAGGCAGGAGATTCCGACGAGACCGTCCTCGGTGTAGTCTTCCAGTGCGTCTACTAGGGCTTTTCGTACCAGTTCCGCACTGTCAGCGGAGAGGTTCGAGTGGCCAGTGATTCCGATGCGCGTCACTCTGTCCCATTCCTTTCCGTCTACTGGGCAAGCAGAGTACGCGATAACTCGTCACGTGCTTCGGCCACGGTGGGCTGGCGGTGGAACGCGGCCGACTCGGTGTACCAGTCGTGTATGCGCCGGCGCACCCTCCCCGAGTCGAGCGAGCGCTGCATGTCCGCGGCCTGCCTGACGACCCGCACCGACTCCTCCGGCTCGTCGAGCAGCAGGTAGGTGCGCCCGAGACCGACGAGGTCGAAGGCCCGGCTGCGCTTCTTGGCGGGGTCGCGCAGCCTGAGCGCCCGGCCGATGTGCCGGGCGGACTCCTCCGCGAACCTCCGGCGCGCCGCCCGGTCCTCCTGGCCTCCCGCGAGGTCCCGGTAGCGCGCTCCCACGACCCCCGACAGCTCGGCGTGGTCGAAGTTGCGCGCCCAGTCCGGCACCTCACCGCCCCCTCCCCCGTCGAGCAGCTCCTCGGCCTGGGAGACGGTGCGCCGGTAGGCCTCGGTCCGGCCCATACGGGCGTACGACCAGCCCTCGCGGGTGCGCAGCATCGCGAGGACCCGTTCGGGGGCGCGGTGGGCGTGCGCGCTGTCCAGCGCCAGCCGCGAGATGTCGAGGGCGTCGTCGGGGCGGTGCAGGTCCAGCATCTGGCGGGCCATGTCGGCGAGCACGCCGACCCCGTACAGGCGGTGTTCGGGTCCCGCCTGGTGGATGGCCCGCAGCGAGAAGGTGTAGTACTTCTGCGCGGTGGGGTGGTCCCCGGCGTCGTAGGACATGGCCGCGACGATCTTGGAGAGTTCGGCCATGACCGTGAACAGCCTGGCCTGGACGGGTGCGGGCTGGGCCTCCTCGACCAGTTCGGAGACCTCCGACAGTTGTCCGATCACCGCCTTGCGGCGGATTCCCAGGCGCCACCTGTCGTCCCAGTGGCGCAGCGCCACGGTGGCGGCCTCGATCCTCCCCAGTTCCGATTCCCCGATGGTGCTGGGCCCGTGGCCGGAACCGGCCAGTGTGGGGAGCAACCAGTGTTCCAGCACTTCCGTCAATGTGGCGCCCATGATGAGAGCGCCACCGACCGCGAATGCGTCCCTGCGTTTCATCAGATCCTTCAGCGTGATCTCGGCGATGTCCTGCGCTGTTCTCGGCGCAGACCACAATTCGTCCATGCCGTGCGCTGAAGTGCCTGTACCCCGATCCGCGCCGATATCGCCATCGTCCGATTCGGCGAGTCCGAGAAGCCGGCGGGCGTCGGAGGGCATCGACAGTCCGTCGGCGAGGCGCCGCCAGGTGCGCAGGGCCGTCACGGAGCGCCGTCCGGCCATGATCGCGCTCACGTGCGGCTGGGCGAGGTCGGTGGCGGCGCCGATCGCCTGCTGGCTGGCGCCTGTGTACTGCCTGACCAGGCGGAACAGAGCTCCTGCGTCCTGGTCGGCGAGGGATCGGCGCACGTCGGCGCGGGACCAGAAGGTGCGTGGCGGAGTCGGGCGGGGGGTGACCGGTAACTCGGGCATTCATACCGCCGGTGTATATCGGCTCGGAATTCCAGGGGCAGGGGCGGACGTCGTTACATCTCCATAGACATCCTTACCCGGAATCGCTTGCCCCCGAAATGGGCGGAAGACCCTGTTTCCGTCTTCTTCGGCGGAGCGCCGAGGAGCGAGATCATGAACCCCACCCCCCACGACGGGCACGGCAGGAACGGTGGCGGCCACAAGCCCGGAGCCGTCGTTTCCGCCACGTGCGCACTCTCCGTTTCCGCTACCTGCGAATACTCCCTTCCCTCCCGGTGCGGGGACCCGGTTTCCGGCGGGGCCGACCGATGATCCCCGCGCACCGGAGACTCGTCGCCCGCCTCGCGGTGGACGGCGACCTGTCCCCCGACTGGCGGGGGGCGTTCGAGGCGGTGCCGCGTCACCTGTTCCTGCCGGACGTCATCGACGGGGGCGACGACGGCCTCCCGGTGGACCGGCGCGACGACGAGACGGGGTGGTGGGAGGCCGCCTACGCCGACCTCCCGGTGGCCGCCCGGGTCGGCGGGGGCCTCGGGGACGGCCGGGGCCCCGGCCACCCGGTGACGGCCTCCCCGGCCCCGTCGGGGCTGGCCCGGGTGCTGGACCTGTTACAGGTGTCCCCGGGCATGCGGGTCCTGGAGATCGGCACGGGGACGGGCTACGGCGCGGCCCTGCTGTCGCACCGGCTCGGGGACGACGCCGTGACGTCGGTGGAGATCGACTTCGCGCTCGCCGAGAGCGCCCGGGTCTCGCTGATGGCCGCCGGGTTCGCCCCGCTGGTGGTGAGCGGGGACGGCAAGTACGGCTGGGCGGCCAGGGCCCCGTTCGACCGGGTGTTCAGCTGCGTGGCCGTGCGGCGGGTCCCCTACGCGTGGGTGGCGCAGACGCAACCCGGCGGGCGGGTGCTGACCACGTGGGCCAACTCCTTCCACGAGGGGGTGCTGGTGGACCTGGAGGTGGGAGCGTACGGCACGGCGCGCGGCCCGGTGGTGGGGGGCGGGCACGCGTGGGTCCGGCGGGCCCACGACCCCCTGTCCGTGGTGGACACCTACGTGCGGGCGGACGCGGAGTTCTCGGTCACCCGGACCCGCCTGGGGCCGGAGGAGCCCATCCGGGACCCCCACGGGTCCTTCGCGGTCGGGGTGCGCATGCCCACGGTGGTGCACCGGACGCGGTTCGCCGAGGACCCCGCCGACCCGCGGTACACGGTCTACCTGGTCGATCCGCACACGTGGTCGTGGGCCTCGTGGCACATCGACCCCGAGTTCAGGGAAGAGGGCTACGAGGTCCGCCAGCACGGCCCGCGCCGACTCTTCCACGAGCTCGAGGCCGCGCACGAGCTGTGGGTGGAGGCCGGCCGCCCGGAGCGTACCCGGTTCGGCCTGACCGTGGCCTTCGACCACCAGCTCGTGTGGTTGGACGATCCCCACGCCGTGTTCGCGTCCAGCCGGTGATCCCCGCCGGGGCGGGCCCCTCCGTCCCGGCCCCTGTCAGACAGCCCCGGGCCACGGCCCGCCGCACAGCCCCAGAGGGAGAAGTCGCATGTCCATCACGCCGTACAGTCCACAGACCGCCGCCCCCGGATGGCGGTGGAGCCCCCGCGTGTACCCGCGCGTCCCGACGGGGGCGAGCCGGGTGAGATCCGAGCTGCGCGCCGACCTGGAGATGCTCACGAACGTCACGGAGGACCTGGTCTCGGACATGGTGCTCTGCGCGAGCGAGATGTTCTCGAGCGCGGTGGAGTACGCCGGGCCCGACGCCCGCGGGGGGCGTATGCTCCGCACGCTGACCCTGTACGGCGTGCCCGGCCGGGGGTCGGTGCTGTGCCTGTCGATGGTCGGCGAGGGCGAGCAGAGCACCGTGCCGCACTTTCCGTGCGAGGGCCTGGGCCAGGTGTGGCCGGACGTGGCCCTGGGGCAGGGGCTGGTCCTGATCGACCGCCTCGCGGAGCGCTGGGGCACGCGCCGGGCCCTGTTCCCCGACGAGGGGGTGGGCGCCGCGATCTGGGCGGAGTTCACGGTCCCCGCCGAGTGACACGGCGCCCCGCCGCTCTCCGCGGGCGCCCCTTTCGACAGAAGCCTCCCGGCCCCGGACTCGGCCGGCACGTACGCGGGAGGGGTGCACCTGCACGCGCACCGCAGGCGCACCCGCGCCCGCACGGGAACACGGCCCTCGCGGCCCCGCGGCGGGCCCGGCCGGGCCCCCGGCGCCCCCGGCCGGGCGGCCCCCCGGGATCCGGGCGCGAGGCGGCGCCGGCGGCGCCCGCCGCCCCCGGGCTACGCCGCCCGCCTCCCCCGGCTACCCCGCCGGCCGTCCGGTCCCGCGGCCGTACGCGGCGAGGAACACCCGCACCCCCTCCTCGGCGTGGCGGCGCAGCTCCTCCGGGGGCGGGACGGCCTCGTCGCCCAGGAGCATGGCCCGGTTGACGGGCTCGGCCATGACCAGCCAGTTGAAGTGGGAGGCGGCGGTGGCCGGGTCCTCCACGTCGAGGCGCCCGTTCCCGGCCAGGCGCTCGAACAGGCCGGCCATGGCGCGCATCGCGCGCGCGGGCCCGTTCTCGTGGAGGACCCGGGCGAGTTCGGGGAACCTGGCGACCTCGCCGATGACGAGGCGGCGCAGCCGCATCAGGTCGGGGGTGAGCACCACGGTGAGCTGGCGGTAGGCGTAGTCGCGCAGGTACTCGGCCAGGTCGTCGTCACCGGTGGGCTCGGGCAGACGCTCGTGGACGGTGTCGCCCGCGCCGGAGGTCATGCCGGTGACGATCTCGACGAACAGCGCCTCCTTGCTGCCGAAGTGCTTGTAGACGGTCTGCTTGGACACCCCGGAGAGCGCGGCGATCTCGTCCATGTTGGTGCCGAGGTAGCCGCCCCGGAGGAAGACCTCCCGCGCCGCGTCCAGGATGGCGCGGCGCTTGCGCGCGGAGCGCCCCCCGCTGTCGGTTCCGTCCGCAGGGTTCTGTGTGTCCGACACCGTCGCGCGACCGTCCGTCCTCGTCGTCCGTCCTGGTTGACCCATTGGTACTGCACGGTCTAGTTTGCTGCAAGTACAGTACTGGACAGTCTAGTTTTTCAGGGGCCCTCCGCAGGGGACCCTTCCGAGGAGATGTGACGACGATGCACGTACAGTTCGCCGAGCTTCCCGTGTTCGACCAGGAGCGGGCCAAGGCGTTCTACACCGGCAAGCTCGGCTGCCGGGTGGTCGCGGACGCGCCCATGGGCGACGACGGGTGGCGGTGGATCGAGCTCGGCCTCCCCGGCGCCACCACGTCCCTGCACTTCGTCCGGCGTGGCGACGAATCCCCCTCCCCCCGGACCCGTCATGGTGCTGGTGGACGACGACGTCGCGGGGACGGTCGCCGCGCTCCGCGCCGAGGGGGTCGAGATCGTCAGCGAGCCGCAGGAGTCGCCCTACCAGCCGGGGCTCACGGTCGCCGAGTTCCACGACAGCGAGGGCAACCGCATGGTGGTGAGCAGCAGGGCCTGACCACCCCCGCGCCCGGCGTCCGAGCACGCCCTTCGAGGAGGAGATTCCGATGTCGCACCACGAGCCCGAGGTCCGCACCCTGAAGGTGCCGGGCGCCACCATCCACCACGAGGTCCGCGGCTCCGGCCCGGTGCTGTTGCTGATCCCCGGCGGCCCGCAGGACGCCGGGGTCCTCGCCGCCCTCGCCCGGCGGCTCGCCGACCGGTACACGACCGTCGCCTACGACCCGCGCGGGAACTCGCGCAGCGCCCTGGACGGCGACCCCGTGGAGCAGCGGGTGGACGTGCACGGCGACGACGCCGCCCGCCTGGTCGAGGCGCTCGGCGACGGCCCCGCGTACGTGTTCGGCACCAGCGGCGGAGGCCAGATCGGCCTGGCCCTGGCGGCCCGGCGCCCGGACCTGGTGAGGGTGCTCGTCGCGCACGAGCCGGCCTGCGTGCTGATGCTCGACGACCCCTCCGACGCCGTGGCCGCGGACCGGCACGTGTACGACACCTACCTGAACGAGGGCACGGACGCGGCCGTCCGCGAGTTCCTGGGGCTCAACGGCCTGGACGCCGACGAGGGGGCGGAGGACGGCGGCGTCCCCTCCGACCCCGAGGAGGTCGCCACCTTCGAGCGTGTCAGCGCCAACTTCGCGTACTTCCTGGCCCACGGGCTCCTGCCGATCTCCCTGTACCGCCCCGACGTGGAGGCCCTGACGGGGAACGGGGCCAGGGTCGTGGTGGGGCTCGGCACCGGGTCCGAGGGGGCGCTCATCCACGACATCGGGCTCGCGCTCGCGGGCCGGCTGGGGACGGAGCCGGTCCCCTTCCCGGGCGACCACCTGGGGTACGACACGCACACGGAGGAGTTCGCGGAGGCCCTGCACGGGGCGCTGCGCGCGGGGTGAGGATCCCGCGCGGCGGGCCCCGGCGGACCGTTCCCCGGGGCCCGCGCTCCGCTCGGGCGGAGTCGGCCCCCGGCGTCCCCGGCGGGCCCGGTCCGGGCCCGCCGGCCGCTACAGGCTCGGCGCCAGGCCGAAGTACGGGAAGAGGGAGGTGTCGAAGAACATCACCGCGTGGGCGACCCCCTCCGGGACGGGGTCCAGGACCTGGAGCCCGAACGCCCGGTGGACGCCGTCGCCGCCGCGCATGTACACGGCGAAGGCGGGCCGTCCGTTGGCGCGGGTCGGCAGCAGGGCCATGTCGCCGGGGCCGGAGGCCGGACAGTGGGTGGAGATGAGGCGGCCGATGTCCCGCGCCCCGCGCACCCACGTGGTGTACGGCGGCATCTCGAACACCGCGTCGGCGGTGAACAGCTCGGTGATCGCGGGGATGTCGTAGGCATCGAAGGCCTCCACGTACCTGGCGAGGATCTCGCCCTGCCCCGGCGGCGGCGCGGACACCGCGTCCTCGGTGGGCGCCTCGCGCGCCAGGTGGGCGCGGGCCCGTTGGAGCAGGCTGTTGACGGCGGGCACGGAGGTGTCCAGGACGTCCGCGACCTCGGCGGCGCTGAACCGCAGGACGTCGCGCAGGATCAGGACCGCCCTCTGCTTGGCCGGGAGGTACTGGAGCGCGGCGACCAGGGCCAGGCGCACGCTCTCGCGCGCGGCCACGACCGCGCCGGGGTCGTCCGCGCCGACCAGGGCGTCGGGCACCGGTTCCAGCCAGGGGACCTCCGGGCGGTCGGCGAGCTCCCCGTCGGGTGCGGAGGGCCCGCCGAGCCCGGTGGGCAGGGGGCGCCTGCGGCGCCTCTCCAGGGCGGTGAGGCAGGCCGTGGTGGCGATCCGGTGGAGCCAGGTGCGCAGGCTGGAGCGGCCCTCGAACCGGTCGAAGCCCTTCCAGGCGCGCAGGTAGGTCTCCTGGACCAGGTCCTCGGCGTCGTGCACCGAACCGAGCATGCGGTAGCAGTGCGCGTACAGCTCGCGCCGGTAGGGGTCGGCGAGCCTGGCGAAGTCCTGGTCGGACGCTTTTTCCACCACGGCTGTCACGTTACGCCTCCTGGATGACAGAACACACGTTGCCGAACGGGTCGGCGAACCACGCCACCGTGGGGGTACCGTGCACGATCCCCTTGGCGTCCTGGTCGAACCCGTCGTAGCGCAGCGTCCCCACGCCCCGCCGGGCGAGTTCGTCCACGGCCGCCTCGGCGTCGTCGACGACGAGGTTGAGGACGGTGAACACGGCGGGCTCGTGGTCGGGCTTGGGGTAGACGAGGACCGACCGCCCCTCCCCCAGGTCGATGCTGAGCAGGCCCTCGTCCTCCATGCCCTCGACGGGGCCCACGGCCAGGCCGAGGGTGTCGCCGTAGAAGGCGCGCGCCCTCGCGGCGTCGGGGACGGCGAAGGACGCGAAGGCCCTGGTGGTGTCGAACACGGCATTCTCCCTGGTGTTGACGTTTGTGCTGGTCACAGTGTTGCTGTCGGGGACGTGCGTGTCCCGTTCACGCGCCGCCCTCCATCTCGGCGCGCTGCTCCTCGCTGAGCTGGATGATCTGGACGAGGTTGCCGTCGGGGTCCTTGGCGGTGGCGAACAGGCTGCCGCCGCGGTCCTCCAGGGGCGCGAGCCACTCGGTCCCCGCCGCGTCCATGCGGGCGGCGACGGCGCGGGCGTCGTCCACGTCGAAGTTGAGGATCATCCGGGCGGGGTCGGCGGAGGCGGGGCCGACGTCGTCCCGGCGGTCGATGAGCAGGTGGAAGGCGCCGAACCGCAGGATCCGGTAGCCGTCCATGGAGTCGTCGGCCTGGGGGTCCAGGACGGCGGCGTACCAGTCGTGCAGCCGGTCGGGGTCGGTGGTGGCCAGGAGCATGCTGTCGAGGTTGGGGCGGGCCATGGTGTCCTCCGCTGGTTGTCGGCGCCGCTTCCCCGTGAGGGGTCGCGGTCGGGTGTCGTCCCGGGCGTTCCGGGCTCCCACTAGTACAGACACGGTCGGGGGTCAGGACTCATCGGCCGCGGCGGGAACCCTCGCGGACCCGTCGTCCTCCGACGGATCCCGGGGGGCGGCGGGGCCGTCGCCGTCGTGGGCGGCCGGCTCGTCCGCGCCCTCCGCGGACGGGGCGGAGCGCAGGGCCACGAGGGCGACGGCCCCGAAGACGACCATGGCCGCGGCGCCGACCGCCCCGGCCGTGTTGAGGCCCAGGGTGAACGCCTCCCGCGCGGGCCCGAGCAGCCGGGCGGCCAGGTCGGCGGGCAGCTCCCCGGCGACGGCGACGGCCCCGGCGAGGGTCTCCCCCGCCCGGTCGGGGACGCCCTCGGGGACGGTGGTCCCGGTGCGGTAGACGGCGGCGGCGAGGCTGCCCAGGAGGGCCACGCCCATGGCGATGCCGAACTCCCCGCTGGTCTCGGACATGGCGGCGGCGGCGCCGGCGCGCTCCTTGGGCGCCGTCCCGACGACGATGTCGGTGAGCAGGGCGGCCCCGGGGCCGAGGCCGATCGAGGCCAGGAGGAGCCCGGTGACGACGAGGGGGGTGCCCTGCTCCGCGGGGACCAGGACCAGCAGGACGAACCCTGCGGCGCTGACGAACATGCCGCCGCCGATGACGTTGGCGCGCCCGATCCGGGCCGCCAGGGGCGCGGCGACCAGGGTGGCCGCGACCATGGCGAGCGCCGGGGGCACCTGCCACAGGCCGGCCGCCAGCGGCGAGTGTCCCGCGACCAGCTGGAGGTACTGGCTGAGCAGCAGGAACGTGCCGCCCATGGCGACGGCGCCGACCAGCATCACCCCCAGGGAGGGGGCGAACCCGGGGCGGCGGAACAGCCTCAGGTCCAACAGCGGCTCCGTCAGGCGCAGCTGGCGGCGGACGAACACCGCTCCCACCGCGAGTCCGACGGCGACGGCGGCCAGGGGCGCCAGGAGGGGGCCTCCGCCCGCGGCGGTCTTGAGGCCGTAGACGACGGGCAGGATCGCGGCCAGGGACAGGGCGACGCCGAACAGGTCGGGGCGACCCGGCGCCGGGTCACGGAACTCGGGCAGGAGCAGGGGCGCGCAGACCAGCAGCAGCACCATGACGGGCACGCCGAGCAGGAGGACCGAGCCCCACCAGAACCACTCGAGGAACAGGCCCCCGACGACGGGACCGAAGGCGGTGCCGCCCATGAAGCAGCTCGTCCACACGGAGATGGCGACCGCCCGCTGCCCCGGGTGGGTGAACATGTTGCTGATCAGGGCGAGGGTGGAGGGCATGAGGGTGGCTCCGGCCACGCCCATGAGCGCGCGGGCGGCGATGAGCGCCTCGGCGGTGGGCGAGAACGCCGCGGCGGCGGAGGCGAGCCCGAAGACGGCGGCGCCGATCATCAGCAGCCGCCTGCGGCCGACCCGGTCCCCGAGGGTCCCCATGGTGACGAGGAATCCGGCGATCATGAAGCCGTAGACGTCCATGATCCAGAGCAGCTGGGGGCCGCTGGGCTCCAGGTCGGCCGCCAGGTGCGGCAGGGCCAGGTAGAGGACGCTCATGTCCAGGGAGAGCAGCAGGGTGGGCAGGGCCAGTACGGCGAGGCCGAGCCAGGTCCGTCCGTCCGCGCGCGGAGGCGCCCCGCCGGTCAGTGTCTTGCCGTTCATCGCGACCTTTCTCCGGGTTTTTCGTTCATGCGTACGGACTCTGCGGGGGCCGGGAACTCATCGTCCGGGTCAAGAACAATGAACGCTTTTCGGGACGTTCGTTGGCAGACTTCCGCGAACTGCACTGATAACGTCGAGCGGCCGACCGGACACGAAGAGTGCCGCACGTGCGCGCCGACGTGTCCTCACGACAGTTGGGGGAACGCCCTATGCGAGCCGTGGTCTTCGAGAACTACGAGCAGTTTCCGTCACTCACCGACGTCCCCAAACCCTCCCCCGGGCCGGGGGAGGTCCTGCTCCGGGTCGCCGGCGCGGGGGCGTGCCACTCCGACGTGAGCGTCTACCGCCACTTCAAGGAGGGACAGCCGGGGGCGCAGAGGCCGCCGTTCGTCCTGGGCCACGAGAACGCCGGGTGGGTCGAGGAACTCGGCGAGGGCGTGAGCGAGCGCGTCAAGGTCGGCGAGGCCTACCTGGCCTACGGCCCGATCGGCTGCGGCCACTGCCGCAAGTGCGCCAAGGGCCAGGACACCTACTGCGAGAACGTCGCGACCATGCCCTACCTGGCGGTCGGGCTCGGCCGCGACGGCGGCATGGCCGAGTACGTGACCGTGCCCGCCCACCACCTCGTCCCGCTCGGCGACGCCGACCCGGTGGACGCGGCGCCGCTGTCCGACGCGGGGCTGACCCCCTACCACGCCGTCAAGCAGGCGCTGCCGCACCTGGAGGGCGGGGGCCGCCACGCCCTGGTCATCGGCCTGGGCGGGCTGGGGCAGATCGGCGTGCAGATCCTGCACGCGCTCACCGGGGCCACCGTGATCGCGACCGACGTCAAGCCCGAGGCCCGCGCGCGGGCGGAGCAGAACGGGGCGGTCACCGTCGGGGCGGGCGACCGGCAGGCGGAGGAGATCCGCGAGATCACCGGCGGCCGGGGCGTGGACGCGGCCTTCGACTTCGTGGGCATCACCCCGACCATCGCGACGGCGGCGGCCACGCTGGCCCAGGGCGGACGTCTGACGGTGGTGGGCATCGCGGGCGGCACCCGCGAGTTCTCGTTCTTCACCACCCCCTACGAGTCCTACGTCACCAACACCTACTGGGGCACGGTGGAGGACCTGTGGGAGGTTGTGGACATGTACCGGGCGGGGCAGATCCGCCCCGACGTGGAGCGGTTCGGCATGGAGGACGCCCTGGAGGCGTACCGGAGGCTGGAGGCGGGCGAGATCTCCGGGCGGGCCGTGGTGGTCCCGCACGGGGGCTGACCCGCCGGGACCGGAGGGCGGGGCCGGGCGGTCGTCCGGCCCCGCCCCCCGTGCGCAGGCCCCTGAAGCCCCGTGCCCGGTGCTCCCCCCGCCCGCCCGGCCCACCCCGACCCCGACGACCTGGGCGTTTGCGTCCCCGTGACGCGGCCGGCCGCCCCTGCCGACCCGTCGGCCGCCCTTCCGGGCCGGGGTCGCGCCACGGCCGCCGGGCGGCCCGGCCCTGCGGGCGGCGCTCCGGGATCCCGACGGGGCCGGCCGGTGATCGGCCCCCGGTTCCACCGCGGGGACGGCGTGCTGCCAGGATGCCGTCAGCACTGGTAGGAACCGTGAGGAGAAACATGGATCTGGGGATCGCGGGAAAGGTCGCTCTGGTCACCGCGGCCAGCTCCGGCCTGGGGAGGGCCATCGCCGTCGCGCTGGCCGCCGAGGGCGTGCACGTGGCCGTGACCGGCCGTGACGAGGAGCGCCTGGAGGCCACCGCCGCGGCGTGCGCCGAGCACGGCGTGTCCGCGCTGGCCGTGGAGTGGGACCTGGCCGACCACGGGGGCGCGGCCGGGGTCGTCGAACGGGTGGCCGCCGAGCTCGGGCCGGTCGACATCCTGGTCAACAACACCGGCGGACCGCCGCCCACCCCCGCCCTGGGCCAGCAGGCCGGGGTGTGGGAGGACATGTACGGGTCCATGGTCCTGCCCGTCATCCGCCTCACCGACGCCGTGGTCGGCGGCATGCGCGAGCGCGGCTGGGGCCGGATCATCACCAGCACCTCGTCCGGGCCGATCACGCCCATCCCGAACCTGGGCATCTCCAACACCCTGCGGGCCTCGCTGCACGCCTGGTCCAAGACGGTGTCCAACGAGGTGGCGGCGGACGGGGTGACCGTGAACGTCATCGTCCCCGGCCGGATCACCACGCCCCGCACGGACTCGCTGGACCGGGGCCGCGCCGAGCGCGAGGGCCGCCCGTTCGAGGAGGTGCGCAGCGAGTCGAGCGCCCAGATCCCCGCCGGGCGCTACGGCACCACGGAGGAGTACGGTGCGGTGGCCGCGTTCCTGGCGAGCCGCCAGGCCGCCTACGTCACCGGCTCGACGGTCCGGGTGGACGGCGGACAGATCCCCTCGGTGTAGGACCCCCGCGGCCCCGGGCCCCGGCCTGCGCCGGCGCCCGGGGCCGCTCCGCGTGCGCGTCCGCGGGCGGACGACCGCGCACCCTCGCCATCGACCGCCCGGGGCCGCTCCGCGTCCGCAGGCCCCGGTCCGGGCGGTGTCCCGGGGCTCGCCGCAGCACGGTGGCGCCGCCCCCCGGGGTGTGGACGCGGCGGCCCCGGGAAGGGGCACCGACAGCGGCGCGGTTCCCCGCGCCACCAGCCCCGGGCCACGGAAGGGGAGTCCATGGACCACGCGAGCGAACGGACCGGAGGCACACCGCCGGAGGCGGGGACCCCGCGCCCGGCCGCGCGCGACTCCTCCCGGTGGGCACCCCGCCCGAGCAGGGACGAACTGGAGGCGGCGCGCGGCAGAGTGGTCCCGGACGTGGTGAGGGACGGCCTCGACGTGCTCTTCTGCGGTATCAACCCCGGTCTGACCGCGGGCGCGGTCGGGCACCACTTCGCCAAGCCGGGCACGCGCTTCTGGCCCTCCCTGCACGGTTCCGGCTTCACCCCCCGGCGGCTCCGGCCCGACGAGGAGGACGAGTTCCTGGCCCTGGGCCTGGGGATCACCAACTTCGTGGAGCGGGCCACGGCCCAGGCCGAGGAGCTGGGCCGGGAGGAGATCGTCGAGGGCGGGAAGAGGCTCCGGGACAAGGTCCTGCTCCTGCGGCCCCGGTGGCTGGCCGTCCTGGGGATCACCGCCTACCGGGAGGCCTTCGGCGACCGCCGCGCGGCGGTGGGGCCCCAGGACATGTCGATCGGCGACACCCGGGTGTGGCTGCTGCCCAACCCCAGCGGCCGGAACGCGCACTGGCTGCTGGGGCCGCTCACCGAGGAGTTCGCCCGTCTGCGGCGCGCCGCCGGGCTCCCGGACCGGGCCTCCGACGGGACCTGAGGGGCGGGGGTACGGCGCCCCGGCGGGGCGGTGCCGGGCCCCGGGTGCGGAGGGGCCCGCCACCGCCCACGGGTCCCGGCGCGCCCGCGTCACCGGGACGTCGGGACGCCGGAACGCGGGCTCGGGCCGCCCCGGGGCGCACGGCCCCGGGACGGCCGACGGCACGCGGCTCAGCGGGTCCCGCCGCTCCCCCGCTCCGGCGGCAGGGGGACGAACGCGCTGGTGCGACGGGCGTACTCGGCCCAGCCGGGCCGCCCCGCCATGTGCTCGTCCAGCAGGCGCTGTCCCGACCCGCGGGTGAGGAGGTAGGTCATCACCAGCGGCGCGGGCAGCGTGAGCAGCACCCACCACGAGCCGTCCAGGGCGACCAGGAACAGCCCCCACCACACGCAGGCGTCGCCGAAGTAGTTGGGGTGGCGTGTCCACGCCCACAGTCCCCGGTCCATGATCCGCCCCCGGTTGGCCGGGTCGCGCTTGAACCGGGCCAGCTGGGCGTCGCCGACCGACTCGAACACGAACCCCGCCAGCCACACGAGCACGCCGAGGACGGCGAGCGGGCCGAGCGGGGCGGTGGTGTGCGCCGCCGCCTGGAGCGGCAGGGAGACCAGCAGGACCAGGGCGCCCTGGAGCAGGTAGACGATCCGCAGGGCGTACAGGTGCGGGTTGCCGGGGGCCCGGGAGAGCAGGCGCTCGTAGCGCGGGTCCTCTCCCCCGCCCCGGCCCCGCCGGCCGATGTGGACGGCCAGGCGCACGCCCCACACGGCGGTGAGTCCGAACAGGAGCCAGGCACGGAGCGGGTCGCCGGTCGCGGTCAGGACACAGGCCGCCGCGACCAGGGCGAACGCCGCCCCCCAGGCCGCGTCCACGACGCTGTGCCGCCCTACGCGCAGGCCGACGGCGAAGGTCGCGAGCATGAGCGCGGCCACGGCCGCGGCGGACACGGCCGGGGTGGGAAGGAGCGCGACGGTGTTCACCGGGCGCCCCCGGAGGGCTCCCCGGACCCGGCCGTCCCGCCGGTTCCGGTGGCACGGCCGGTCCCCTGCGCGAGGGCGTGCCCAAAGGGGTGCGGGGTGCGGTCGGGCCGTACGGCGAGGACCTGGTCCACACCCATGCGCCCCTCCTCGAAGGCCAGCGCTCCCCCGGCCAGGTAGAGCCGCCACACGCGCGCCGACTCCGCGCCCACCAGGTCCACCAGCTCCCCGTGGCGGCGCTCCAGCTCGGCGGACCAGGCGCGGGCGGTGCGCACGTAGTGCTCGCGCATGGCCCGCACGCCCCGTACCTCCAGCCCGGCGTCCTCCAGCAGGCCGACCGTCTCCCCGACGGGACGCATGTGCATGTCGGGGGCGATGTAGCGCTCGATGAACGGGCCCCCTCCCGGGTGCCTGCCGCGCCGGGACATCTGCTGGAGGAGCAGGCGCCCGCCGGGCCGCAGCCGCGCGCGCAGGGCGCGGGCGAAGGACGCGTACCCGCCGCGCCCCACGTGCTCGCCCATCTCGATGGAGGCGACGGCGTCGAAGCCCGTGTCGTCGACGTCCCCGTAGTGCTGGAGCCGGACCTCGACCAGGCCGTCGAGCCCCTCCGCGCGGGCGCGGTCGGCGACGTGGTCGCGCTGGCGGGCGGACAGGGTGACGGCGGTGACCGCCGCCCCGTGGTGCCGGGCGGCGTACAGGGCGAGGGAGCCCCAGCCGCAGCCGACGTCGAGGAGGCGGTCGCCCCCGGACAGGCCGAGTTCGGAGCACACCAGGGCGAGTTTGTCCCGCTGGGCGTCGGCGAGGGTGTAGCCGGGGTCGTCGCTGGTCCAGTAGGCGCACGAGTAGGCCATGGACTCGTCCAGGAGGAGTTCGTACAGGTCGTTGCCGGCGTCGTAGTGGTGGGCGATGGCGGCCGCGTCGCGTGCGCGCGAGTGGCGTCGCCCCCTCAGCGCGGCCTCGGCGGAGGGCGCGGGCGGGGGCGGGCCGACCACGCCCAGGGCCACGAGCGCGCGGGCCGCGCGGGCGGCCTCCACCGGTCCGGGCAGGGAGGTCCCGTGGCGGGCGACGCTCGCCCAGGCGCGGCGCAGCCCGTCGGTGAGGTCGCCCTCGACGTCGAGCGCGCCGGTGACGTAGGCGCGCGCGAGTCCGAGTTCGCCGGGGCGGGCCAGGACGTGGCGCACGGCGTCGCGGTCGCGCAGGACCACGCGCGGCGCGTCGGCGGGTCCGGCCTCGCTGCCGTCCCAGGCGCGCAGCCGGACGGGCATGACCCCGTTGAACAGGCCGGCGACGAGGGGGGCGAGGAAGTGGGCGGCCCCGCGCGGGGCGGCGGTCCCCGTCCCCGGTCCCCCCGCCGCGCCGGGCGCCGGGGCGGGCGCCGCGCCGGCCGCCGCGGTCGTGCCGGCGGTCGCGGTGGCGGTGTGGGCGGTGGTGTCGGTGGTCACCGGGCACGCTCCATGATGATCTGCTCGACGTCGATGATCCCGGACAGGAATCCGGCCTCGCAGTAGGCGAGGTAGAAGAACCACATGCGGCGGAAGGTGTCGTCGAAGCCGAGTTCGCGGACCCCGTCCGCCGCTCCGTCGAAGCCCTCCCGCCACACGCGCAGGGTGTCGGCGTAGTCGCGGCCGAAGGACAGCCGGTCGACGACCGCGAGGGAGGTGCGGGCCCGCAGCTGCTCCCGGACGGCGGTGACCGAGGGGATGAGCCCGCCGGGGAAGACGTACTTGTGCATCCAGGTGTAGGAGCCGCGCGAGGCCCGCATCATGCCGTGCTCCATGGTGATGCTCTGGAGGGCCACCCGGCCCCCGGGCCGGACCAGCCGGTCCAGGGCCGCGAAGTAGACCGGCCAGTAGCGTTCGCCGACGGCCTCGACCATCTCCACGCTGACGACGGCGTCGTGGACGCCCCGCACGTCGCGGTAGTCGCGCAGTTCGACCTCGACCAGGTCGGCGACCCCGGCGTCGGCGACGCGGGCGCGCGCCAGGTCGCGCTGTTCGGCGGAGAGGGTGACGGTGGTGACGCGGGCGCCCCGGCGGGCGGCCCGGATCGCGAGCTCGCCCCAGCCGGTGCCGATCTCCAGCAGGCGGGTGCCCTCGGTGACCCGGGCGCCGTCCAGCAGGCGGTCGATCTTGCGCTCCTGGGCCCGGGCGAGCGTCTCGCGGTCGCGCGGCTCGTCCCCGTCGAACAGGCCGGACGAGTAGGTCATCGTCCGGTCCAGGAAGAGCGCGAACAGGTCGTTGGACAGGTCGTAGTGGTGGCTGATGTGGCGGCGCGCGCCCGCACGGGTGTTGCGGTCCGAGGGGGGCCGCCGAGGGAGGGCGACGTGGCGCAGCGGCTGGAGGGGCCGCGGCACGAGGTTCGCGTAGTCCCCCGCCAGGCGGGTGAGCAGGGCGACGGGGTCGGGCGAGTCCCACTCGCCCGCCATGTAGGACTCCCCGAAGCCGATGAGCCCGCCGGCGGCCAGGCGCCGGTGGAAGGCGTCCGGGTCGCGCAGCCACAGGACCGGGGCCCCGGCGCGGTCGCCCCGGGGGTCCGGTCCGGGTTCCTCGGGCCCGGTGTGCACGCGGACGCCCGCGCGCGCGGCGGCGTACTCGGTGAGGGCGCGGGCCGCGAGGGCGCGCAGGGGGGCGTCGGGGACCCGGGCCACGTCGGGCCATCTGCGGGCGTCCAGGGCCTGCGGCGTGTGGGGACTGGTCGTGGTCATGACCGTGCTGCCTTCCGTTCCTCTGTGCTGGGCGGCGGCCCGTCGGGGCGGGGCCGGACGGGCAGGCCGCGCAAGTGGAGTGCGATGCCCTGGACGCGGATGCGCAGGGCGCCGACCAGGGGTGCGAGGGGGTACCGCAGCGCCCGCAGGAGCAGGGACGCGGCGGTGGCGGGGCGCCGGACGCCGTGCACGGAGGCCGTGAAGGGGGGCCGGCCCTCGCGGTGCAGGGCGATGGTCAGGGCGAGGCGCTCCCCCGGTTCGGGGAGGCTGACGCGGTAGTGGCCGTCGACGTCGTTGAACGGCGACACGTACAGCGCCTTGTCGGTCCGCGCACGGCCGCGCCCGTCCACCTCCAGCAGGTAGCGGTGGCGCCCGCCGTAGGTGTTGTGGACCTCGGCGACGACGCGGGCGAGGCCGCCGTCGCGGTGGTGGCACCAGTAGACGGTCAGGGGGTTGAACACGTGGCCGAGGACCCGGGCGTGGGCGAGCATGAGCACGCGCCCGCCCTCCAGGTCGACGCCGTGCTCGGCGAGGTAGCCGTCGATGTCCGCGCGCGGCGGGCCCGCGGGGACGCCCCCGGCCGGCCCGTGGTCGGCGGCGCGGAACCCGGCCAGGACGCGCAGCGGCAGCGGCGGGCGCGGCAGGTCGTCCAGGTCGACCAGCCAGTAGTAGGTGCGGTGGGCGAAGGCGTCGCGCACGGGTTCGACGCGCACGTGGCGCACGGTCGCCTCGTACAGGGCGGGCGCGGGTGCGGGCCTCACCAGAGGGTCCCCAGGGAGGCGGCGGCCCGGACGCCCGACGCGCACCCGTCCTCGTGGAAGCCCCAGCCGTGGTGGGCCCCGGCGAACGCGACCACGCCGTCGTCGAGTTCCGGCAGCCGGCGCTGCGCGGCCAGGGAGGCGGGGGTGTAGACGGGGTGGGCGTAGTCGGCGGCGGCCACGACCCGGGCGGGGTCGACCCCGTCGGCCCCGTTGAGGGTGACCACGTACTGGTCGGCGGCGTCCAGGCCCTGGAGCCGGTTCATGTGGTAGCTGACCCGCACGGGGTCCCGGTCGGGTTCGCAGGAGGCGAGCCGGTGGTTCCAGCTGGCCCAGGCGGAGCGGTCGCGGGGCAGCACGGAGGTGTCGGTGTGCAGCAGGGTCGGGTTGCGGGAGTAGCCGAAGGCCCCCAGGACCTCGCGCTCGGTGTCGGTGGGGCGCTCGAGCAGGGCGAGGGCCTGGTCGGCGTGGGTGGCGACGACCGCAGCGTCGAAGTCGAGGGTGTCGGTGGGGGTGCGCAGGCGCACGCCGTCGGCGGTGCGGGCCAGGGAGCGGACGGGGCTGCCGGTGCGGACCTCGTGCAGGTGGGCGGCGATGCGCTCGACGTAGGAGCCGGAGCCGCCCACGACGGTGCGCCAGCGGGGCGAGCCCCACACGCCGAGCATGCCGTGGTTGGCGAGGAAGGCGAAGAGATAGCGGGCGGGGTAGTCGGTGGCGGCGCCGGGCGGGCACGACCAGACCGCCGAGACCAGGGGGAGGAGGAAGTGGGCCGTCATGTACGGGCTGAACCCGTGCCCGCGGACGAACTCGCCGAGCGTGGGCTCGTCCGTGCCCGACCGCGCCCCGCGCGGGAGCGTGCCGGGGCCGGTCCCCGCGGAGGGGGCCCGGCGGCCCGCCGGGCGGCGGACCCCGCGTGTGCCCGGCCCGGCCCCCCGCACGCGCGCCCCGGCGGTCGCGCCGCCGTGCGCGGCCCCCTCCCCCTCGGCGGCACCGTCCGGGGCGGAGGCCAGCAGGCTCCGGGCGGCGCGGTGGAAGCGGGGGATCTCCGCGAGCATCCGCAGGTAGTCGGGGCTGCGCCGGGAGCGGTTGGGCAGCATGGCGCGCAGCCCGCGCGCGCCCGCGTACTCCAGGCCGCAGCCGTCGCAGCTGACCGACATGCTCATCTCGGTGGGCCGCGTGCGCACGCCGAGTTCGTCGAACAGGCGCAGCAGGCGAGGGTAGGTCCGGCGGTTGTGCACGATGAAGCCGCTGTCGACCCGGAGCTCCCCGCCGGCCGCGTCGGCCACCCGGTGGGTGTGGGCGTGTCCGCCCAGGCGGTCGTCGGCCTCCAGCAGGGTGACGTCGTCGTCCCGGTTCAGGATGTGCGCCGCCGTCAGTCCGGAGACCCCCGACCCGATGACGGCGACGCGGCGCCGCCGGAGGGTGTGCTGCCCTGTGCCCATGCGTCCTCTACTCACGTGTGCGATGTGGTGTGGGTGATTCGGCGCCGACGGGACCGCGGATTGGTCCGTATGGCGATGAATCGGGCCGGGGTCCGACCGGGCGCCCGGCCCGGTCGGGGGCGAGGGGCGTGGAGCCGGGGCCGCGCGTGCGGCACGGGCACGGCCGGGGACGGGGGGCCGGACGGAGCCCGGACGGACCGCCGTCGCGCGGGACGTGTGGCCGGGGGCGCGTGGCCAGGGCACGGCCGGGGACGTGGACCGGGGCACGGGCACGGCCGGGGAGGCCGGGGCACGGTCGGGGGCGCGTGCCCGGACGGACCGCCGTCGCGCGGGGCGGAGCGGGGCGCGCCGACCGTCCCCGGCGGGGAGCCCGCCGCGGGACGTGTGCCGGACGACGCCGGACCGGGTCCATGGCGTGGAACCCGCGGTCGACGCCCGTGAAACAGGACACCCCGGACCGGGATCCCTCCGCTCCGACCGGCGGGGCCGGTACCCCTGCGGGCGGTCCGCATCCCCGCCCGCCACGGCCTCCCCCGGCTCCGGGAGCGCCGGGAGCCCGGCCCCGCGCGGCGTCTCGGCGGTCGGACGCCGGGCGCGCCCTTATGGACATCTCACCCCTCGCACACCACTCTGGGGCCATGAGGCTTCTGAGGCGTCTACAGACGACGGACAAGAGGATCTACGACCGGGTCACCGGGATGGGGATGCCGCTCCTGGACCCGTACACGCCCAAGTTCGTCCAGGCCACCGACAACATGGCCCCCTGGTTCGTGATATCGGCGACCCTGGCGGTCAGCGGCGGGCCGCGCCTGCGGCGCACGGCGCTGCGGGCGATCATCGCCGCCGGGACCGCCAACGGGGTCTCCGCCGTGGTCAAGCAGCTCACCAGGAGGATCCGCCCGGACAACTCCGCGGTGCCGAAGGCGCGCGCGCCCTACAAGCACTACGGCAGCTCGTCGTTCCCGTCCGGGCACACCGCGGCCGCGGTCGCGTTCGCGGGCGGGATCATGGCGGACGCGCCCCGGCCCCTGTCGGCCCTGGCCGCGCTCCTCGCGAGCGGGGTGGCCTTCTCCCGCGTGCACAGCGGCGTCCACTACCCGGGGGACGTCCTGGGCGGGATAGCCATCGGCACGGGCGCGGCGGTGCTGGCGCGCAAGATGCTCCCGGCCCGGCCCGAACTGGTCTTCGGCGCCCAGGCGGTGGCCGACGGCGTGGCGGACGTGGACTCCGAGGGCTCCGGGACGACCGTGGTGGTCAACCCGCGCTCCGCCGCGGGCGCGGTGCCGGGGCTGAGCAGCGCCGACGTCACCAGCCGGGTCGCCCGGGCCCTGCCCAAGGCGCGGATCATCCCGATGTCGGCGGACGACGACGTCCCCGCCGTCCTGGACGAGGCCGCGCGGACCTCGGACGTCCTGGCGATCGCGGGGGGCGACGGCACGGTCAACGCCGCGGCCAAGGCGGCGCTCGACCACGGGCGGCCGCTGCTGGTGTTCCCGACCGGCACCCTCAACAACTTCGCCCGCACCCTGGGGCTGACGTCGGTCGACATCGCGTTGCGGGCCTACTCCGACGGGCGGCTGGCCCGGGTGGACGTGGGCGAGGTGGACGGGAGGATCTTCCTCAACACCGCGTCGTTCGGCTCCTACCCGCGCATGGTGGAGCGGCGGGACGCGTGGGCCGGCCGGATCGGCAAGTGGCCCGCGTTCGCGCTGGCCCTGTGGCAGGACCTGTGGGAGGTGAACCCGACCCCGGCGCTGGTGGACGGGCGCCCGACCCTGGTGTGGTGGGCGTTCGTGGGCAACGGGCGCTACCGCACGCACGCCCGGGTGCCCGCCCTGCGCGAGCGGCTGGACGACGGGTGCCTGGACGTGCGGGTGCTCAGCGCGCGGGAGCCGTTCCCCCGTCTGCGCGCCATCGCGGACGTCCTCCTCGGAGAGATCACCCAGCGCGACGGCTACGTGGAGCGGCTGACCACCGGGCTCACCCTGGCGATCCCCTCCGAGCCGAGGCTGCTCGCCGTGGACGGCGAGGTGCTGGAGGGCTCGGAGAACGTCAGTTTCACCAAGCGGCCGGGGGCTCTGCGGGTGTTCGTGCCCTCAGTGGGCTCCGGGGCCTGACCGCTCCCCGCCCCCGGGGCGGCCCCGTCAGCGGCGACGGCGGGAGCCGCACCGGTCGGCGTCGGAGTCGCAGTCCAGGAGCAGGCTCAGCCCCGCGCCCAGGAGCCAGGAGTCCTTGGCCAGGGGGAGCCCGTCCTGCGTGGGACGCAGGCTCTGGGGACGGCGCAGGCCCGGTGTGCGCAGGTACAGGCCGAGGAGGGACGCCCCGAACGCGGTGAGGCCGGCGCCCGCGAGGCGGCTGGGCACGACCGGCAGGAGCAGGGCGGTGCCCAGGGCGATCTCCCCGGCGGACAGCAGCCGCACGAACGTGTTGGGGTCGACCTTGCTCAGGAAGGGGTAGGTCCCGACCGCCATGCCGTGCATGCCCTCGGCCGCCTCCCCCTCGACCCCGCGCTTGTCCAGCCCGGAGTTGAGGATGAACGCCCCCGTGATGATCCGGAGGGGCAGGTCGCGCGTCTTGAAGGGCAGCTGCATGGTCTCTCCGTGCCTGGTGGGATGAGTTACCTTCAGTCACGAAAATGCTACCCATCGCCGGACGCGGTGGCGGGGACGACCCGCCGGGGCGCGGAGCCCGCGACTGCGGGCCCGGCGGGTCCCGCCGGGCCGGGTGCGTCCGGTCGGCGGCCCCGTGCCGCCGCCCCGACGGGCGCACGGGCACGGGGTGCGCGGGCCCGAACCACGTGCCCCCGGCCGCCGGGCCCCTCGGGGCCCGGCCCCGGCACGGTGGCCGGACCGGGGACGCAGCCCTCGCCTTCGTAGGGGCGCGCCCGGGGACCCCGGGTCAGGGGTTCTCCCGGGGGCGCCAGGTCCTTCCGCGTCCCGCCTTCTTGGGCTTGCGGAGCAGGGGCCGGGACGACTGGCCCTCCTCCGGCTCCCCGCCCTCGGCGTCCGTCGCCGGGTTCTCGGAGCCGGCCCCGGCACGGGCGTTGGCGTTCTTGCGCTCCGCCCTCTTCAGCCTCTCCAGGCGCTCCGCCCTGCCGGTGACGGCCTCGGCACGGGCCGTCCCGGACCTCGCCGCCCGCTGGGCGCGGGCGAGCGCCCGCTCGGGACGCGCGGACTGCTCGGGGGCGGCGGGCGGCTCGGTCCGCCCGACCCGGGCGGCCGGGGCGACGGGGACGGCCGGGGCGGGCGCGCCCCCGTCCGGCTTCGGAAGGCGGGACCGTACGGCGCGTTTGGCGGCCTTGCGGAGGGGCGCGGGTTCCTCCTCGGGGGTCTGCTCCTGCTGGGGAGGCGCCGCGCGCTCCTTCTGGACGGGGCGCTCCGCGCGGGCGGGGGAGGCGACCACCGACGGAACCGTGCCCGTGCTCGGACGCCCGGGAGCGGGCCTCGCCGCGACGGTCTCCTCCGAGGGGGTGCACCGCGCGGGCGTCCCCCCCTGGGGGACGGCGGGCTCGGGCACGGTCTCCTCGACCGCACGCTCCCGGGACGCACTGCCCTCGGACGGGGAGAGCTCGGAGGCGTACTGCTCCGCGGAGGGCCGTCGGGGTTCGGCCGCCGCGAGGGCGGCCCCCTCCGGCTCGGACTGCTCCGGCGCGCGCTGCTCGGACACCGGCCCCTCCGGGGCCGCCTTCTTCGGAGCGGGTTCGGAGGTGGCGGGTCCGGCGGCCGGGGACGGTTCCGTCACGGCCTCCCGGGACACCGGGGCCTCGGGGGCCGCCTGCGCGGACGACTCGGGCGTCGCCTCCTCCCCGGCGGACCGCTCGGCAGCGGAGCGGTCCGCCCCGGCGTCCGGGGACACGGCGTCCGTCCTCGCGGTCTCCGCGCGCCCGGACACGGCCGGTTCCGACACGGGCGACTCGGACCCGGGCAGCTCCGACACGGCCGGTTCGGACGCGGCCTCGCGGGCCTCCGGCTCCTCGGACACCGGCGGCACGGCGGCGGACGGCTCGGGGACCGCCTCCGCGGGAACGGACGGCTCGAACGGGGCCGGTCGCGACACGGTCTCCCCGACGGAGGACGGCTCGGCGGAGCGCTCCGAACGGGTGTCCGGCCGCGCGGCGTCCTCCGGCACGGCCCGGGGCCGTGCCGCGTCCGTCGACGCGGACCCGGACCACGAGGCGGCAACCGGCTCGGACACCGGCGGCACGGCGTCGGCCGACTCGGCCTCGGACCGGGCGGCGTCGGCCTTCCTGTCCGTGGGCGTCTCGCCCTCCCAGAAGTCGGTGTTCCAGACGTCGGTGTCCCAGAACCCCTCCTCCGAGACGTCGGCCTCCTTGGTCCTCCTGGTCTTCGCGGCCTTCGCTGCCTTCGCTGCCTTGCGGTCCGCCTTCCCACGCACGGCCGTTTCGGTCGGCTCCGTCGTCACAGCCGTCTCGGCCGCCTCGGTCAGCTCGCCCGTCTCGGTGGACTCGGTGGACTCGGTCAGATCGACCGCCTCGGCCGTCTCGGACACCTCAGCCGTCTCGGCCGACTCGGAGGCCGCCTGTTCTCCCAGAGCACCGAGGAACGGCTCCGCGAAGGCACCGGCCTCCTCCACCGCCTCCGCCGGGGCGGCCTCCGTGCTCCGCACCCGGTCGTCGGCCTCCTCCACGGCGGGCGAGGAGTGGCGGTAGGCGCGGACGGCGTCCATGACCTCCTCCGCGGTCGCACCGGGCCAGGAGCAGTGGAAGACCGGGTTGAGCGGCGGACTGGTCTCGGTGATGAGGCCGTCCTCCTCGATGACACAGCTGCCGCCGAGCGGCCAGCGGCCCAGGACCACGGCCGTGATGCCCTGGTGCTGCCCGTGCAGCAGCAGGCCCGACAGCGCGGTCTCGTGCTCGGAGGCGGGCGCGGTCACCAGGGCCAGGGGGCTGTCCGGCCGCGGTTCCCGGTCCTCGGCGATCCGGTGCAGCTCGTGCTGGAGGACGGTCAGGGCCTCCTCCATCGTGCCGACCATCCGCACGGGCTCGCAGGGGTGGGCGCGCAGCAGGTCGCGGCCCCGCTCGCCCACCAGCCGGGCGGCGTCGGCCTCGGTGAGCAGCACGCGCACGGAGTTGTGGTCGAGGCGGTCGAGCGCGTTGACGATGAGGCGCCGGGCGGCCCCGGCGGCGCCCGGACCGGTGATCCCGAGGCCGGGAACGTGGTCGAGTTCCACGGTCACGCGCTCGTCGATGTCCTCCCCGGGGGTGGGCCGGGGAGGACCGGCGGTCAGGGCCAGGCGGCGGGACGCCCTCGGCAGGCGGGGCAGGCTCAGGTTCACGCTGGGCATGCGGACGCCGCGCTTGCCCAGGAGGTATCCCCCGGCCAGACCGGCGAACGCCACGGCTCCGGTCACGGCGCCGTCGGGGATCTCCACGACCAGCACCTCGCGGCCGTCCTCGGCAGCGGCGGCGGCCACCTCCTCCACCGGGTCGGCCTCCTCGGCGGCGGCAGCGGCTTCCCCGGCCCCGTCCTCGGCAGCGGGCTCCTCCGCCTCGGCCGCCGCCATGACACGGGACTGGAGGGAGGTCGGCTGCGGGACGACGGTGTAGGCGACCTCGGCCCTGCGCTGGGCGGCGGCGCCGCCCTCGCGGGGCTGCTCGGAGCCGACGCCGTCCACCGTCATCTCCGGGGCGTCCTCGCCCAGGGCCTCGTCGAGGTGGTCGGCGACCGCCTGGGCCCGGCGCTCGGACAGCTCCTGGTTGGCCTGCACGGTCCCGCTGGGGTCGGTGTGACCGGTGATGCGCACGGGCGTCTCGGTGTCGCCGTAGGAGTCGATCATGTCCACGACGGGCGCGAGGTCGTCGCGCATCTGCTCGGTGAGCTCGGCCGAGCCGACGCCGAAGCCGGAGACGGTGCGCACCCTCTCGACGGGCTGGGCGGACGGGGCCTCCTCGGGGGCGGACGGCGCGTCGCCGTCCCGCTCCCCGTCCGCCTCGCGGTCGTCCTGTGTGGTGACCGCGTCGGCGAACGCGGTGGCCGGGGCGACCGCCACGGTGCCCACGGCGGCCGCCGCCATGACCTGGAGCGGTCCCAGGGGGCGCAGCCTCCGGGGCAGGCCGCGCAGGCGGGCGGCGGTCTCCACGGCCAGCCCCGCCGCGTACAGGCCCCACAGGGCCCAGAGCACGGTGATGAGCACGGCGGTGAACACGCCGGGCGGCAGGCGCCAGCCGCGCAGGTGCGCCGCGGCCACGGCCCAGGAGTCCGGCAGCTCCGGCCAGGGCAGGTGCCACAGGAGCAGGTAGGGGATGCCGAGCAGGATCGCCGCTGCGAGCAGGAGTGCGCTCAGCCGTCGGATCTGGGACATGTCCGCCTCACTGGAGCTAGGGGGTCGCCTGGGTGTGTGGCCGTGCGGTGGCCGTGGCGTCGACGGTGGTCGAGCCCATCGGCAGGAGGGTGAAGGAGTATCCCACCGAACAGGTCACGGTCACGGTGTCGCCGCTGACCGAGACCGTACCGGTGGCGCCGGCGGCGTTGAGGAAGGACTGCGCGGCGGCGGACGCCGCCGAGGGGTCGAGGGCGACCTCGCTCGTGCCCTCGCGGTAGGCGGCCCAGTCGAGCTGTTGGACGCCCGCCCGGGCCGCCTCCTGGGCCAAGGTGGCCGCCTCGTTGCGGGCGCCCAGCAGGCCGCCGCCGTCGGTGACCAGCCCCAGGCACAGCAGGAAGGCCGACGCCAGGACGGCGACGAACGCCGTGGTCTGACCCCTGTCGTCCGTGTGTCTCACTGCTGCCCCCTGAAGGTGTCGACGACGACCGTGGCGTCCCCGGTGATCGTCATGGTCCCCGGGACGCCCAGTCCGGTCAGACCGCTCAGTCCGACGCGGCACTCGACGACGGCGGTGACCGCCCCTCCGGGGGTCAGGCCGCCGTGGTCCAGGGTGACGGAGTGGTCGCCGCAGGCCAGGCCGTTCTCCGCGAGGGAGCTCGCGGCGGTGCCCGAGGCGGCCGCCTCGGCCGCGCCGACGCTGCGTTCGAGGGAGGCCGCCCGGGCGGCGGAGTGCGCCACCTGGTCGGCGGTGGAGTTGGCGTCCGCCACCCTCCCGGCGAGCACCATGAGGAGTGCGAACGCCAGGAGGGCGGGGGTGAGGAGCGCCAGTTCCACCGAGGCCGAGCCGCGGTCGGCGTGTCCGGCCTCCACCACCTGTGTGCGGATCACGGGGCCGCCTCCGCGGGGACGAAACGCTCCACGGGCGCGGTGACCTCGTGGCCCACGGGCCAGCTGATGCCGGGGATGAGGCTGGGCACCTCGGCGTCCACGACCACGCGTACCTCCTGTGCACTGCGGTTGACGGACACGTCGAGGCCGGAGAGGAAGGAGCTCCCCCCTCCGTCGGCCACCGACGTGCCGCCGCCCGCCGTGCGCGACTGTTCGGCGGTCCTGCGCGCGATGTCCGCGACGACGTTGTCGCCGTGCATCCACAGGGCCGTCTGGACGACCAGCAGGACCAGGAGCAGCAGCGCGGGTGCGGCCACGGCCATCTCCGCGCTGCCTCGGTCTTCCTGGGGGATGCGCAAGGCTAGCCGCCCGTGATCGTGGTGGCTTCGTTCGTCACGCGAGTGGTGATAGCGGCAACGAGCAATGCGGCTACACCGATCAGGGCAGCGGTGATGATGACCGTCTCGGTCGAGTAGCCGTCGTCCCTGCGGCTGATCAGCAGGGAGCTGAGGTAGGCGGTGATGCGCTGCATCGGGGGTCTCCAAAACGGTCGGGGTTCTCATGTGCTGAACAGGATGTGACTCATGGCCGGATAGCCCAGGAGGGCGAGGAAACCGGCGAAGAGCAGGACCACCGGCAGGCTCATCCGCTCGGTCGCGGACTGCGCCTCGGCGTCCATCTCGGCGAGGAACTGGGTGCGCAGCGTCTTGGCCTTGGCGGCCAGGGAACTGCGGATGCGCGCGCCGTCGGCTCCGGCGAGCTGGAGGCTGGCCGCGAGTTCGGCGAATTCCGGGGTGTCGTAGCGCTCGCCGAGGTCGCGCAGCGCCGTCCAGGGCGAATGGCGCATGAGCGCTGCCTCGCGCAGGCTCTCCCGGATGCGGGCCATGGCCCACCCGTTGCCCGCGGCACCGGCGTCGGCCAGTGCTCCGTTGACGCCGGCGCCTCCGGCCAGGGACACCACGACCAGGTCGGCGAAACTGGCCAGGGCACGACGCATGCGCTCCCGGCGCTTGTCCGCCTCGTCACGCAGGGACATGTCCGGGGCAAACCACACGATCACCGCGAAAGCCACCCACATGGCCCCCGCGAGCGCACCGGACGGAAGGACGCCCGCGAGGGAGAGCATGGCGCCCAGCAGCGGAGGGAAGGCGATTCCCAGGACCAGGGCGGTGAACTTCTCGGCGAGGTAGGACGCCGGTGAACGCTCGCACACCCGCAGGTTGCGCCGTGTGCGGGGTCCCGGCATGCCGAAGCCCTCCAGGACCGGAGCGCCGATCCTCCCCAGTCTCGCCAGCACCCCGGTGTCCGGGCCCGCGACCATGGTCTGCCGGGGAGGGGGCGGGGCGGCCAGGCGTTCGGCGAGCGTGGGCCGGGCCCAGCGAGCGGCGAAGAGCGCCCACAGGGCCAGCCCGAGGGCGGCGCCCGCGAGGGCGGCGGCCAGGGCGGGGGTCATCGGGCGGCCTCCGGTGTACGGGCGGGTTCGGGTGCGAGCACCCGTGGACCCAGGTCGAACTTGGACATCTTGGCCAACCAGACCAGAGCACCTGCCCACAGGGCACCGATGCCCGCGAGGACCACCTGTCCCAGGAATCCGTCGAACGGCTCCAGGTATTCGGGGTTGAACACCATCAGGAACGCGGCCATACCCACAGTGGTGCCGACGATGATCCGGGTGGAGGTGCGCAGCCGGGCACGGCTGGCGGCCACGCGTACGAGCATCGCCGCCTGCTCACGGGCTGCCTCGGCCAGGCTGCCGAGCAGCGTTCCCAGGTCGGTGGCGTGCCTCGTGGCGGCCGTGCTCAGGGCTGCGGTCACCAGGTCGGCGGTGGGGTTGTCGACCTCGTCGGCGAAGGAGCGCAGGGCGTCCTGCGTGGACCGGCCCGTGCGCAGCCGGTCGGCCAGCCTGGCGACCGGCTCACGCACCGGCTCGGGCGCGATGGGGACCGTGGCGGCGACGGCCTGGTGCAGGCCGGCGGCGCCGGCCATGAGGTCGCGCAGCATCTCGGTCCAGGCCGCGACGGCCTCGACCCCGTCCACCTGTTCCTGGTGCCCGCGGTCGGGCCCCAGCACCGCGGGCCCCCACCAGCAGCCCGCGGCGACGAGCACGCCGGCCACCGGCCAGCCGGTGAGGAACCAGACGAGCAGGCCGCCGAAGATCGCCGCAATCAGGCGGAGCGGCCGCTGCCGGCCGAAGAGCAGTGAACGCCAGGGCGGGATCCGCGACGGACGCGAGCCGCCGCCGGACGCGGCCAGCGACGCCAGCGCCAGCCAGAGGCCCGCGCCGAGCAGGACGCCGGCGGCGGCGACGAGGAGGACAGGGGTCGTCATCGCGTCCACCCCACCGTGTCGGGACTCAGCATCGCGGGGTCGAAACCGGCCTCGGCCAGGGCGTCGAGCGTGTTGGGGCTGGGCGGGGCCGCGGGCAGGGGCCCGTTGCGGTCGCGCCGGTAGACCTCGTTGGACACCACGTTCTGCCCCTCGGCGCCCACCACCTCGCGCACGCTCGTGACCATGCGGCCCCCGGTGGGCAGTGCGGACACGTGCACGACCAGGTGCACGGCGGCGGCCACCAGGGAGGCCGTGGCGTCCAGGGGCAGGCGCTCGGCGGACTGGGCGGCGTAGGCGCCCAGCTTGGTGAAGGCGCCCGCGGAGTTCGCGGCGTGCAGGGTCGTGAGGCTGCCGTCGTTGCCCTGGCTCATGGCGTTGAGCAGCGGGACGGTCTCGTGTCCGCGCGTCTCACCGACGATGACCCGGTCGGGCGACATGCGCAGGGCCGTGCGCACGAGGTCGGCGATGGTGATCTCGCCGACGCCCTCGACGTTGGCCGGACGGGCCTGGAGGGCGACGCAGTCGGGGTGGGCGTCGCGGTCGCGGTCCAGGCCGAGCTCGAAGACGTCCTCGATGGTGACGAGGCGCTCGTCGACGGGGATCTCGGCGGCCAGGGCCCGCAGCAAGGTCGTCTTGCCCGCACCGGTGCCGCCGGTGATGACCATGTTGCGGCGGGAGCGCACCCCCGCGCGCAGCAGGGCGACCAGGGTGTCGTCGATCGTGCCCAGTTCCCGGAGCTGGCCGAGGGTGGTGCGGCCGTAGCGGTGGCGCCGGATGGACACCGAGGGCTGCCGGGCGACCTCCATGACCGCGTTGAGGCGCTCGCCGCCGGGCAGCTGCATGTCGAGGATGGGCGCCCCCGGGTCGAAGCGGCGCTCCCCCGTGGCGGACTCCGACGCCAGGCGCCGGACCAGGGAGACGACCTCCTCGGGGTCGGCGAAGAGGGAGTCGTGCCGCTCGCGGCTGCCGTCGGCGCGGCGCACCCACACGTGCACGCCGTTGATGTTGATGTTCTCGATCCCGGGGTCGTCCAGGAGGGGCTGGAGGGGGCCGAGCCCGCACACCCGGGCCAGGGCGCCCGCGGCGACGGAGGCCTCGGTCGTGGCGTCGAGCACCTGCCGGCCCTCGGACAGGGCGCGGCCCGCGTCCTCGTCGAGGATCTGGGCGATGACGCGCTCGGCGCGGGCCCGGTACTCCTCGGGCGAGTCCTCGGGTTCGCCCCGCGTCTCCTCACTCAGCCGCCGGGTGGCCTCGGTGACGGTCCGCTCCACGCGGTTCGCCACGGTGCGGGCCCGGTCGGTGTCCAGGAAGTAGCCGTCGGTGATGTCGTACCCGGCGTCGTGTCCGCTGCTCATGCGCGGGCTCCCGTCGCCTCGGGCGCGGGCGCCGGGGTTGCGGCGCCGTCGGCCGGGCCGACGGGTCGAGCGCCCTCGGCGAGGTCCTTCGCCAGGCGCGCCGCCGCCTTCAGGAGGGGCCTGCGCTCCGGCTTGCGCGGGTTGGACTCCCCGCGCAGGAAGGCCGCGGAGCGCTCGTCGGTGGGAAGCCGTCCCCACACGCCGGGGCCCAGCGCGCCCTCGATCTCCTTGACGCCGCCGCTGCCGCCGACCACGACGGTGCGCAGGCGCGGCAGGCTGCGGGTCAGCGCCTCGGAGGCCTCCTTGGCCCGGCGCAGCTGGGCGAGGTCGTCGGCGACGAGCAGCAGGGCCTCGTCGGCCCACGTGGCCAGCGCGGCGGCCGCCGCGCCGGGGGTCAGGCGGCCCAGGTCCAGCACGACCGCGGGTCCGGCCGTGGAGGCGAGCACGCCGGGGTTCTGGGACAGCAGGCGCACCGCGCCGTCGGCGCGGTCCGCGGTGACGGGCGCGTGGCACACGGACAGCCCTCCGGGGAGGACCTGGGTGTGCGCGGCCAGGTCGGCGGAGGCGCCGCCGTGCCGGGACGCGGCGGCCAGGCCGGTCAGACCGGGTTCGGGCTGGAGGCGTCGCCAGGTGGCGACGTCTCCGCCGGAGGCGTCGGCCTCCACCAGGACGGCGCCCGCCCCGCCTGGCCAGACCGCGGCCAGCGCCATGGCCGCGCAGGTGACGCCGGGTGCTCCGCCCAGGGAGAAGAGCGCCACGGTCCGGGGCATCACGAGCCTCCCCGGGGGTTGACCTGCACCACGCTGACGCGCTCGACGGCCGCCGCGGAGGCGATGGCCGCGGCGTCGGCGGAGGACGCGACGAGTTCGAGCTGCACGGAGCCGTCCTCGGCCGCGGAGGGCTGGACGTCCCGCACGAGCGCGCGGTAGGCCTCCACACCGCCGGTGGCGCCCTCCTCGGGGTGGACCACCACGGAGACCGCGGCGCCGGGTCCGAGCGAGGCGGGGAACCGGCCGACGCGCAGGGCCACGCCGAGCACGGCGCGGTCCCGCTCGGGGAAGGCCGCCTCGGCGCCCAGGGCGGCCTCGGGGAGGAGGCCGCCCTCGGTGACGGGCACGGTGAGGGTCTGGCCGACCGTCGCTTCCAGGCTCTCGGAGCCGACGAAGGAGACCCCGTCGGCGACGGAGATCCGCTCGATCCGCAGGTCCTCCGCGGCCACCACGTGGCCGGCGGGCAGGTCGGTGTCGGCGACGAGCACCCCCTGGCGGTCGTCCATCTGCTCCAGGGCCAGGACCCCGCTCAGCCCGCCCGCGGTCATCATGCCGAGGGCAAGGACCAGCCACCGCCAGCGGCGGGGTCCGCTGCCCAGGAGCCGCACCGGAGGGGTCTCCCCCTGCCGCGGGGAGGCCGCGGGCGCCGGTGCCGTCTTCGTGTCCACCACGTCTGTCGTCTTCTTTCGCTGTTAGCGGTTGCCTGTGTCGGTGACCAGGCCCTGGGACTCGGCCACACGGAGTTCGACCTGCGAGGTCGTGGTGACCGAGTCGAGCGCGCCCGACTCGCCGCCGGAGAACTCGCCCTCGGAGAGCTCCCAGCCCACGTCCCAGCCGACCTGGACGCTCACGGGGTAGGCGCCGCCGGGCTGGCCGTCGGAGGACAGGTCGTAGACGTGCCCGCAGTCGGGGGAGGCCGAGGCGGGGTCGTGCACGGCCGGGTCGAAGGGGGTCCCGGGGCCCTCGCAGCGGATCTGCGTGCCGTCGCCCAGGTTCCAGAGGGTGGAGGTGGGGGTGGCGGTGACCGTGAGGGACCAGTCCTGCACCTCCGCGGAGGCCTCCTCGGCCTCCCAGTCCTGGGACTCCACCCACAGCCACACGGGGGTGTTGACCAGGACCAGGGAGTCGCTGCCCGGGGAGGTCTCGATCTGCGGCGGGGGCAGCTCGAAGTTGGCCATGGACTCCTGGATGAGGGTGACCGGGTCGGTGGGGGCCTCCCCCTCGCCGTCGTAGTCGATGGCGTCCCAGTCGATGGCGTCCCAGTCCACCTGCGACCAGTCGATCGCGTCCCAGTCGATGGCGTTCCAGTCGACTCCGTCGCCGGAGCCCGCGGGGGCGCCGGGAGCGCCCGGCGCACCGGAGCCGCCCGAGCCGTTGGAGCCCTGCTGGCCCGCGTGGGTCTGCCACCAGCGCAGCAGGATCGAGCAGCCGAGGCCGCCCGAGCTGCCGCACTCGATCTGGCCGAGGAAGGAGCCGTCGTCGGCGTGCGCCGGAGCGGCGATCCCGGTGGCCAGGAGGGCGAGTACCGCGGCGGAGGCCGCGGGTCGTACGAGTCTCAGCATGATCCCGCTTCCCAGATCCTGAGGTCGGACACGCGCCAGGCGAGTCCGTCGTGAATGAGTGTGGCCTCGACGAGGCGCGGGCCCTGCCCGGGGGAGGAGCCCATGCCGAGGTTCCAGGCGGAGTCGTCGAGGCAGTCCTCGACCGTCGCGCTGTCGGGTCCCTCGACCTCGGCGACGGGGGCGAGGACGGGTTCGCCGGTGACCTGCCCACTGGAGGCGCCGGCCCCCTCCAGGGCCGCGCTCATGAGGGCGTAGGCGCCGCCCACGGCGTAGTCCTGGAGTTCGGGGGGAACCTCGCCGCCCTCGTGGGAGGCGGCGACGACCGTATCCCACATGCCGGTGTAGGCGGCGAGCGCCGCTGCCTCCTCCTCGTTGGACGGGGGAGCCGGGGAGCTCGTCGCCGCCCCCGCCTCGGAGCCCGCGTCCTCGGAGGACGCGCAGCCCGTGGCCAGGACGAGGGCCGCGCAGCAACCCGCGGCCGCGGCCGCGCGCAGGACCGCGACGTCTCTTCTCGCGGCTGTCGTCATCGGTGAGTTCTCCACTGCCATGGAAGGGGAGGGTGGTGCACGGCGGAACCGACCCGGGTGAGTTGGCCCTTTCCCTTCCGACGAGGGGCGGGGGCGGCCTCCTGCGCCCGGGAGGTCACGGGACCGGACGCGGGGGCCGTCGAGCGGACGTGCGGAGGAGGGGGGTCCTCCGCGCGGGTTCGGGCCCGACGCGGGCCGGCGTGGCCGGAGTCGCGCGGAGCGGGTCCCGAGGACTGACCGAAACCATGTGGTATTGGTTGGATTTTTATCTGTCCTTGCGTGAGCTTATAGAGGAGTCGCCTGTTGTAACAACCCCCCGTGCCCCTTCTGTGACTGTGACACGGTCGACCTTCCGGACATCAGCCTCGCGACGACCCGGGAAGACCACACACTCACAAGCCCTACGACAAACACACGCGAAACAACATCTGAACGACACCGTGCCAGAGACCGGCTCCCCCGCCCCGGTCCGCGGCGCGGGTCGGGGACGGGGGCGGGGAGGGCGCCGCGGTGTGGGGGAGAACACCGGGGCGCCGAACGCGACACGCCCGCAGACGCACCGGAGGCGGCCGGGGGTCAGACCACGAGCACGCGCGGACCGCGCCCGCACAGCCTCCGGACGTCGTCGGGGTCGGTTCCGGCGTCGGTGATGAGACAGTCCACGTCGTGCAGCCACGCGAAGCGGGCGAGGCGGTCGCCGCCGATCCTGGTGTGGTCGGCCAGGAGCACGGTCCTGGCCGAGGCCCCGACCATGGCCTGCCTGGCCATCACCTCCGCCGGGTCGGCGCAGGTCAGGCCCCGCTCGGGGGACACGCCGTCGGCGACCATGAAGGCCACGTCGACGTGGAGCTGCTCCAGCAGGCACACGGAGGAGGGCGTGGTCCCGGCCGCCGCGCCGACCCGGCCTCCCAACAGGTGCACGGAGAGGTCGCGGCGCGAAGCCAGCCCCAGGGCGACGGGGACCGAGTTGGTCAGGACGCTCAGCCCGCACCCGGCGGGCAGCAGCCACGCGATCCGCTCCGACATCGGCCCGGCGTCGAGCATGATCACCCCACCACTCGGCAGTTCCGCCAGGGCGGCCCTGGCGATCCTGCCCTCGGCGGCCGAGAGCCGCCCCGTTCCCGACGGTGTCGTCGTGGCCTTCACTCCCCCTGCGTGCCTGACAGCCGTGGCTCCAGCACCGAGACCACTCACAAGGTCCTCCGATCCGTTGGTACCCGCCTCTCCGACCGAGAGGTCGACACGTCCCGGTCCGCAGCTCGAAGTGGATCGGGTCCTCCGTCTCCTCACAGGGAGAACATCTCGACCGAAGGGGAACGGTAGGCGAATACCCCCACTGATCAAAGGAAACCGTGGCGAAATGACAACGTGACCATGCCCAGGGCACTTGGGCCGGCACCGCTCACCTGGGTCTCGGCACCGCCGGGAGGAGCACGTCCGCGTCAGCCCCGGGAGAGGTCCGCGATCAAACCGTTTACCATAGCCATGACGCACACAAGGCAACACACACGAACGAGAACAGAAACACAAGCGCAACTACTTCCACGTATAGGCGCGCTGGTGTTACCTTCATCTCTCTCACGGGACGCGGGCGGGGAGGAGGAGTCGCGTATGCCGTTGGACCACAACATGTCCGACTCCTCACGCAAAGCGATCGAGGTCCTCACCGGCATCCAGGTCCCCAAAGCCGGCATCGCCAACCTCGGCCGCGCCTCGGAGATCTACACCGCCCTGGACCAACGCCTGGCCGTCCTGGAAGACCTGTTCGACCTCAGCCGCAAACACGCCCGCCGCCACTTCGACGGCAACACCGCCGACCGCTACGAACGCTCCCTGGACCAGTTCACCCGGGGTGAGAACAACTACGTCGGCTCGGCCCGCGACAACTCCAACGTCATGTCCGCCGAACTCTTCAAGGCCCGCGCCAACGTCGAGTACATGCACATGATGGTCATCGGCCAGTTCGTCCAGCTCCTGGCCGAGATCGCCTGGGCCATCGCCATGGCCAAGTTCACCTTCGGCGCCTCCCTGAAGTGGATCCCGGTCTTCAAGGCCATCCGCAGCCTGGCCATGCGCCGCATCCTGACCTGGCTGCTCATCACCGTGCCCGGCCACCAGATCATCAGCCAGATCTTCGCCAGCATGGACAGCATCATCCAACGCATCCAGATCGGCAGGGGGACCCGCCACCACCGCGACAACGCCCTGACCGAGAGCGCCCACAAGGGCGCCGTCATCGAGGGCGCGCTCTCCGCGGTCTTCTCCGCCGGCATGGACTCCCTGTTCAGCAAACACCTGTCCGACCTGTTCAGCAAAGGCCTCACCGACCTCAACCTTCTGCCCGACCCGCCACCGCTGGTCCGCACCACACCCGACGGACCGCCCCCGGCAGGACCCCCCACCGGCCCCCCGGTCCGCGAGACCCCCGACGGGCCCCCACCCGGACCGCCCTCGGGTCCGCCCGACGGACCGCCTGCGGGGCCGGTCAGGGACGACCCCCCGCCGCTCAACCGCGACACCGACACCCCGCCACCCCCCGGAGGCGGCGGCGGTCCCGACGGTCCCCCCACCCGACCCAAGGACGACCCGCCCGCCGACGGGCCGGTCAAGGACGACCCGCCGGTCAGGGACGACCGGGGTTCGGACTTCCCCGCGCCCAAGGACACCCCGGGGACCACACCCGCGCCCCGGGACACCCCGGGGTCCGTCCCCGCGCCCAAGGACACCCCGCCCGCCTCCCCGTCGTTGAACAAGGACCTGGCCGAGGTGTTCGGCCGCCACAACGACGAGTTCCTCACCCCTTACAACCCCGCCAGCCCCGTCGGCGCCGGGGCCTTCGACAACGCGACCAAGGCCGCCGCCGCACGCAACGACTTCGCCGAGGTGTTCGCCCGCAACTTCGGCGAGCACCTGGGCGAGAGCGCAGCGCGCGATCTGGGCCGC
>NZ_JBIWMK010000004.1:0-152042 GCF_044766605.1 Nocardiopsis sp. NPDC101807
GCGGGCGCGATCGTGTCGGGTTCTGCGGGCACGGCCGCGGCCAAGCAGGAGGCCCTGGAGGCCGCCGGGGTCAAGGTCGGCAAAACCCCCAGCGAAGCGGCCCGCCTCGTACGCGCCGCCCTCGACGGCGCCACCGGCGGAGAGGAGGCGGGCGCCCTCTCCGCGGCGGCGCCCACGGCCCCATGACGACGATGCCCAAGCCCGGCACCTCCTGGGCGGCCCTGTACGCACGCTGCCGGGAGGCCGCCCCGGAGGCCTTCGGCCCGGACCGCGTCCACAACCACTGGGGCGGGCGGTGGCGCCCCGACGGCGAGCCCCGGGCCTCCTACTCGCCCGTGGACGGTTCGCGGACCGCGGACCTGCCCATGCTGGACGGCGCCACCGCGGCCCTCGCCGTGGCCGGGGCCGCCGCCGGGCACCGCGCGTGGACCGCCCTCCCCCTCGCGGAGAGGCAGGCGCGGGTGCGCGCCGCGGTCCGCGCCTGGGAACGGCACCGCGACACCCTCGCCCTCGCCCTCGTGTGGGAGATCGGCAAGCCCTGGCGGCTGGCCCGCCAGGACGTGGACCGGGCGATCTCCGGGGTGGAGTGGTACCTGGACGGCATCGGGCCCATGCTCGACGGCCGCCTCCCCCTGGACGGCCCCGTCAGCAACATCGCGAGCTGGAACTACCCGATGAGCGTGCTCGCGCACGCGATGTGCGTCCAGGCGCTCGCGGGCAACGGGGTGATCGCCAAGACGCCCACCGACGGCGGACTGGTCTGCCTGACCCTCGCCGTGGCCCTCGCGGTTCGGGAGGGGCTGCCGTTCACCCTCGTCAGCGGCGGCGGGCGCGAACTGTCCCCGGCGCTGGTGAAGGGGCCCGAGATCGGCTGCGTGTCCTTCGTCGGCGGTCGGGACGCCGGCGGCCGGGTGGCGGCCGACGTCGCCGACCTGGGGCGGCCGCACGTCCTGGAACAGGAGGGGCTGAACTGCTGGGGTGTGTGGGAGTTCAGCGACTGGGAGACCCTCTCCGGCCAGATCCGCAGGACCTTCGACTACGCCAAGCAGCGCTGCACCGCCTACCCGCGGTTCGTCGTGCAGCGGTCCCGCTTCGACGCGTTCCTCGACGCCTACCTCACCGCGGTCCGCGGCGTCCGCTTCGGCCACCCGCTCGCCGTGGAGTCCCCCGACGACGACCTGCCGGAGCTGGACTTCGGCCCCCTCGTCAACGCGGCCAAGGCCAAGGAGCTCACCGACCGCGTCGCCGAGGCCGTCGCGGGCGGGGCCGTGCCCCTCTACCGCGGCGGACTGGACGACGCCCTCCTGCTCCCGGGCCAGAACACGGACGCCTACGTGGCGCCGGTGGCCCTCCTGGAGCCGCCGCGCTCCTCACCGCTGTTCCACGCCGAGCCCTTCGGCCCGGTCGACTCGATCGTGCTGGTGGACACCGAGGCCGAACTCCTGGCCGGGATGAACGCCAGCAACGGGGCCCTGGTCGCCACGGTCTCCTGCGACGACCCCGACACCGCCTCCCGCCTGGCCACGGGCGTGCGCGCCTTCAAGGTCGGCGTCAACCGCCCGCGCTCGCGCGGCGACCGCGACGAGCTGTTCGGCGGCTGGGGGGACTCCTGGCGCGGCGCCTTCGTCGGCGGCGAGCTCCTCGTCCACGCGGTCACCCGGGGGCCCGCCCCGGAGCGCCTTCCCGGCAACTTCCCGCACTACACGCTGCGCCCCGAGGGGCGCGTCTGACCGGAGGGGGAACCGGTACGGGTCCGGTGCGCGGGGCCGGGGCACGGCTCCCCGGCGCACCGGGCCCGGCACGGCCGCTCCCCCGGCCGGGCGGAGGGCCCGGACCGGTCGGGGGGAACGGCCGGGGCGTCCGGGCGCCGCTCCGCGCGGCGGTGCGGACGCGGGGCCGGGTGTCGGGGGCGGTCGGTGCAGGGGGCTGGAGCGCGCCGACCGCCCCCGCGTCTACTGACCCGAACTGCGGACGCCTCCCGTGGCCGCCGAGGGCGCGCTGAGCGCCTTCTTCAGGAGGATCCGATGCCTTCCGGCGTAGACGTTCATGGAGGTGCCCCGGAGGAACCCGGCGAGCGTGATGCCCGCCTCCTCGGCCAGGTCGACGGCCAGTGACGAGGGCGCGGAGACGGCCGCCATCATCGGGACGCCGGCCATCCAGGCCTTCTGCACCAGCTCGAAGGAGGCGCGGCCCGAGAGCATCAGCACCGTGCCCTCCAGCGGCAGCCGGCCGGAGCGCAGCGCCCAGCCGACCAGCTTGTCGACCGCGTTGTGGCGGCCCACGTCCTCGCGCAGGGCGAGGAGCTCGCCGTCCGCGGTGAACAGTCCTGCGGCGTGCAGCCCGCCCGTGCGGTCGAACACCCGCTGGGCCTCGCGCAGGCGGTCGGGCAGGGCCGTCAGGGTGTCCGCGCCGATCCGGGCCCCGTCCTCCGCGACCCGCCACCTGGCCTGGGTGCGGACGGCGTCCAGGCTCGCCTTGCCGCACAGGCCGCAGGAGGACGTGGTGTAGAAGTTGCGCTCCAGCGACGTGTCCGGGCGGGGGACGCCCGGCGCCAGGGACACGTCGAGCACGTTGTAGGTGTTGGAGCCGTCCTCGGTCGCGCCCGCGCAGTAGCGGATCGCGGTGATCTCCTCGGCCCGCGACACCACGCCCTCGCTCACGAGGAACCCGGCGGCCAGGTCGAAGTCGTCGCCCGGCGTGCGCATGGTGATGCTCAGCGGCTCACCGTCCAGCCTGATCTCCAGCGGCTCCTCCACGACGAACGTGTCCACGCGCTCGGTCGCGGTCCCGTCCTTGATCCGGAGCACCTTCCCCCGGACAGTGACCCGTCCCATCTCCGCCCCACCGCCTTCCGGTGTCCTGCCGTCCCCGGTTCTACACGATTTCTCCGGGATTCTCATCCTCGTGGTTCCGCGCGGGGCGGAACGGTTCAGGCGCTGTCGCCGCCGGCGCCACTGCCCTTGCCGTCGCCGCCGCGGCGCTGCACGTGCTGGAAGCCGAACCGTCCCTTGATGCACAGGTTCCCGTGGGTCACGGGGTTGTCGTGCGGGGACGTGACCTTCACGATCTCGTTGTCCTGCACGTGCAGCGTAACGTTGCAGCCGACCCCGCAGTACGTGCAGATCGTGGTGGTCTCGGTCTGTTTGTCCTCATCCCAGGTCCCCGCCTGGCGCATGTCGAACTCGGTGCCGAAGGAGAGGGCTCCGGTGGGGCAGACCTCGATGCAGTTCCCGCAGTACACGCAGGCCGAGTCGGGCAGGGTGACGTCGTGCTCGGTGGAGATGCGGGCGTCGAACCCGCGCCCGGCCACCCCGATCGCGAAGGTGTTCTGCCACTGGTCCCCGCAGGCGTCGACGCACTTGTAGCACATGATGCACTTGGAGTAGTCGCGTACGTACAGGTCGTTGTCGATCTTCGCGGGCTGCTCGACCGTCGCCGCGACCGAGCCGTCGCCGGGCTCGTGCTCGCCCGAGCGCCGGGCGTCGCGCACGCCGAGCGCGGCGGCCTCGGCGCGCGGGCCGAACCTGTCGGGCTCCGCCTCGTAGCGCTCCATCCACTCGGCGACCTTCGGGGTGGTGGACAGGTCCACGGAGGAGCCGAGCAGCTCCAGGACCAGCTTGCGGCTGTGGCGCACCCGCTCGGAGTCGGTCGCCACGGACATGCCGGGCTCCAGCTTGCGCGAGCACGCGGGGGCGAGCGTGCGCGCGCCCTCCACCTCCACCACGCACACGCGGCAGGCGTTCCTGGGCGTGAGCGTGTCGCCGTGGCAGAGGGTGGGGATCTCGGTGCCGCGCTCGGCGCACGCCTCCAGGACGGTGGTGCCCTCGGGCACGCGGACCTGTTCTCCGTCGATGGTCGCGTCGATCAGCCGCCGGGGCGGGGCCAGGAGTACGGGGACGGTCATCGGGCCTCCTCGGTTGCCGCCCGGTCGCCCGCGGCGGTGCTCTGGTGGGTGTCCTCGGAGGCGGCCCGGTCGGGGCCGCCGAACAGGTCGAGCCGGTCGATCGCCGACTCCACGGCGTTCCAGGCCGTCTGGCCCAGTCCGCAGATCGAGGCGTCCTTCATCGCCCGGCCGACCTCGCGGAGCAGGGGGACCTCCGCGGCCGCGTCGCCCCCCGCGCTGATCCGCAGCAGCGACTCCTCCTGGCGGACGGTGCCGACACGGCAGGGGACGCACTGGCCGCAGGACTCGTCGCGGAAGAAGGCCGCCACCCGGACCAGGGTCGCGACCAGGTCGGCGGTGTCGTCCAGGACCAGGACCACGCCCGAGCCCAGGGTCGTCCCGGCCGCGCGGGCGCCCTCGAAGGTCAGGGGGATGTCGAGTTCGTCGCCGCGGACGAACGCCCCGGCCGCCCCGCCGAGCAGGACCGCCTGGACGGTGCGGCCCTCCGGCATGCCCCCCGCCGCCTCGATGAGGTCGCGGAGGGTGGCCCCGAACGGCAGCTCGTACAGCCCGGGGCGGCGCACGCCGCCGGACAGGCAGAACAGCTTGGGCCCCGTGGACCCGCCGGTGCCGACCGCCGCGTAGGCGGGGCCGCCCATCAGCATGATCGGCAGGACGTTGACCAGCGTCTCGACGTTGTTCACGGCGGTGGGCTTGCCGAACAGGCCCTTCTCCACGGGGAAGGGCGGCTTGGTGCGGGGCTCGCCCCGGTAGCCCTCGATGGAGCCGAAGATCGCGGTCTCCTCGCCGCAGATGTAGGCCCCGGCGCCCCGCCGGATCTCGATGTCGAAGGCGAACCCCGAGCCGAGGACGTCCGGTCCGAGGAGCCCGCGCTCCCGCGCGAGCGCGACGGCGTTCTCCAGGTGGCGCAGCGCCCGGGGGTACTCCCCCCGGATGTACAGGAAGCCGAGCCGCGCCCCGATGGCGTAGCCCGCGATCGTCATCGCCTCGACGACGGAGAAGGGGTCGCCCTCCATCAGGACGCGGTCCTTGAAGGTGCCGGGCTCGCTCTCGTCGGCGTTGCACACCAGGTAGTGCGGGCCGTCCGGCTGCTGGGCGGTGGCCTGCCACTTGCGGCCGGTCGGGAAGGCGGCTCCGCCCCGGCCGACCAGGCCGGAGTCGGAGACCTCCCGGATGACGCCGGCCGGGCCGAGCCGCAGCGCCCGGCGCAGCGCCGCGTACCCGCCCGCGGCGCGGTAGTCGTCCAGGCTGAGGGGGTCGACGGTGCCGACGCGCCGGAGGAGCACGTGGTCGGGGGACCCGGCGTCGGGGACGGCCGCCGAGGGGGCGGGCTCCGGGGCGGAGCCGGGGAGGGGGTCGGCGCCGAAGGTGGTGGGGGAGGGGGCGCGGTGTCCGTTCGCGGAGACCGGTGCGGCGGAGCCGGGGGAGCCCTCCCCCGCCAGCGCGTCCAGGTCCCCGGGGGCGGCGGGCGCCGCGACGGCGTACCGTGCAGGGGCGCCGGCCTCGATGGCCAGGGCGGCCGGCGCGCGTTCGCACATGCCGAGGCAGGGGCTCTCGTGCCAGGCGGTGTCGCCGTCGTGGCCGCCGGGCGGGCCGAGGCGTTCGGCGAGCCGGTCGCGCAGTCCGGACGACCCGGACGCCGCGCAGGCGATGTCGGTGCACAGGTGCACGACCCGGCGGGGCCGCTTCCGCAGGGAGAACATCGCGTAGAAGGAGGCGACGGCGTAGGCCTCCGCCGGCGGGACGGTGAGCCGTCGGCAGATGTGGTCCAGGGCGGGCCTGCTGATCCAGCCCACCCGGTCGTTGACCGCGTGGAGGGCGGGCATGAGCAGGTCGCGTCTGTCCCGGGCGGTGTGGCCTCCCCGCGCGTAGCGCAGGTCGACGTCCTGGCGGGCGCCGCCGTCCCAACCGGATTCGGGGGGACCGAGCACGCTGTCGACGGCTTCGCGCTCGACGGCGGTGGGCGCCTCGTCCAGGAATCGCAGGTCCACGTCTGTGTCACCTCAAATTCATGTAATCCAGATCACAGGATTTTGTATACAGAGGACAGTATGATGATCGTTATCGGGTTGACAACCCCCGTACGCGCCAAGATCGCGTAAGGAGACCCGGCCCCCGGGGCACGCGTGCGAACGCGTCGCCCAGGGAGGGGACCGCGCCGTCGCCGCAGGGGGCTGGGGCGACGGCGCGGTCCGCCGTTCGCGCACGTCAGGGCACCGGTGCTGCACTGCCGGCGTGCTCCTCCACCCTCTCGATCCGCACCGCAGCGGCCTTGTACTCGGCCGTCCCCGCGATCGGGTCGGTGGCGTCGATGGTCAGCAGCTGGGTGTCCACCTGGTGGGGGAAGTGGAACGTCATGAACACCAACCCCTGCCGCATCGCGTCCGTGACGGAGACGGGCACGAGGACGGAGCCCCGGCGCGAGGTCACCCGGACCGTCTCGCCGTCGGCGACGCCGAGCTTGGCCGCGTCCTCGGGGGAGAGGTCCAGCAGCTCGCCCCGGCGCAGCGGCGAGGAGAAGCCGCCGGTCTGCACCCCGGTGTTGTAGTCGTCCAGCCGTCGCCCGGTCGTCAGCCGGAACGGGAAGTCCTCGTCGAGGAGGTCGACCGGCGGGGAGTGGCCCACGATCCCGAACGGCGCGGGTTCGCCGCGCTCGGCGGGGTCCTCCGACCACAGGCGGGAGTGCAGGTAGGACGGCTCCAGGGTGTCCTCGGAGTAGGAGGGCCACTGGATGCCGTGCAGCTCCGCCAGGCGTGCGTAGCTCATGCCCCGGTGCATGGGGGAGAGGGAGCGGACCTCGTTCCAGATCTCCTCGGCCGAGGGCCGGGACCAGTCGACGCCCAGGCGGGTCGCGAGGTCGCACATGATCTCGATGTCGTCGCGGGCGCCCTCCGGCGGGTCCAGCGCCTTGCGGACCAGCTGTACGCGGCGCTCGCTGTTGGTGAAGGTGCCGTCGGACTCGCACCAGGACGCGCTCGCGGGGAGCACCACGTCGGCGAGCTCGGCGGTGCGGGTCAGGAAGATGTCCTGCACCACCAGGTGGTCCAGGCCGCGCAGGCGCCGGGTGGTCTTGTGCGTCTCGGGCTCGGACTGGACCGGGTTCTCGCCGATGACGTAGAGCGTCCTGAGCTCCCGCTCGTCCATCGCCTCGAACATCTGGGTCAGGGTCTTGCCCTTGACGCCCTGGATCTCGCGGCCCCACGCCGCCTCGAAGGGCGCGCGCACCGCCGGGTCCAGGATGTCCTGGAAGCCGACCAGGCGGTCGGGGATGGCGCCCATGTCGCCGCCGCCCTGCACGTTGTTCTGGCCGCGCAGCGGGTTGAGCCCCGACCCGTGCCTCCCCACGTGCCCGGTCAGCAGGGACAGGTTGATCAGAGAGCGGACGTTGTCGGTGGCGTTGTGGTGCTCGGTGATGCCGAGCGTCCAGCACAGCTGGGCGCGCTCGGCGCGGGCGTAGGCGTGCGCCAGCTCGCGGATCGCCTCGGCGGGCACGCCGGTCTCGGCCTCGGCGGCGGCGAGCGTCCAGGGCTCGACCAGTGCGCGGTACTCGTCGAACCCGCTCGTGGCGCGCCGGACGAAGGTGTCGTTGGCCAGGCCCGCGTGCAGGATCTCGCGTCCGATCGCGTGCGCGAGCGGGATGTCCGTGCCCACGTTCAGCCCGAGCCAGCGGTCGGCCCACTCGGCGGTCGGGGTGCGCCGGGGGTCGACGACGAACAGTCGCGCGCCGTTGCGGACGCCCTTGAGCACGTGCTGGAAGAAGATGGGGTGGGCGAAGCGCGGGTTGCCCCCCCAGATCACGATGAGGTCGGTGTCCTCGACCTCGGCGTAGGAGGAGGTCCCCCCGCCCGAGCCGAAGGCCGCGGCCAGGCCGGCGACGCTGGGCGCGTGGCAGGTGCGGTTGCAGGAGTCGACGTTGTTGGTGCCGACGACGACGCGGGTGAACTTCTGCGCCATGAAGTTCATCTCGTTGGTCGCCCGCGCGCAGGAGAGCATGCCGAAGGAGTCGGGCCCGTGCTCGTCCACGCCGCGCCGGAACCCGGCGGCCGCGCGGTCGAGGGCCTCCTCCCAGGAGGCCGGGCGCAGTTCGCCGCCGTCGCGGACGAGGGGTCGGGTGAGTCGGTCGTAGGGAGCGGAGAAATCGTCGGATCGCATGTGGCCTCGCTTGGTGGTCGTGGCCGGATTCGCCTGGTCCGACGGCGCCCGTGGCGCCTGACGGGGATACTGCATACAGTATTTAGCGATCATGAGCCATGGGTCAAGACCGGGCGGCCGGCGCCGGTGCGGGGGGAGCCGGAGGCCCGGGGCGATCGAGCATCCGGTCGTTGAGCAGCCCGGCCACGGCGTCCACCGCCCGGAGGGCCGGGGCGGGGGTTCCGGTCAGGTCGGCCAGCTCCACCACGGCGGACAGGATGACGTCCAGTTCCATGGGCCGCCCGCGCTCCAGGTCGTGCAGGGTCGAGGTGCGGTGGTCCCCGGCGCGCTCGGCCCCGGCCAGGCGGCGGTCGATGGAGACGGCGGGGTGCACGCCGAGCCGCGCCGCGACCTCCAGGGTCTCGGCCATCATGGTGCGCGCCATCTCCCGGGTCGAGCGGTTCCGGCAGATCTGCGCCATGGTGGAGCGGGTCAGCGCGCTCAGCGGGTTGAAGACGATGTTGCCCATCAGCTTCACCCAGATGTCCTCGCGCAGGTCCTGCTCGATCGGGCACTTGAGGCCGCCCGCCTCCATCGCGGCCTGGAAGGCGCGGCAGCGCGCGGAGGAGGACCGGTCCGGCTCGCCGATGGAGAACCGGGTCCCCTCCATGTGCCGGATCACCCCCGGGCCCGCGATCTCGGTGGCCGCGTAGACCACGCACCCGACCGCGCGCTCGACCGGGATCGTCCGGCTGACCGCCCCTCCCGGGTCCACGCTCTCGATCCGGTGTCCCGCGAGGGGGCCCTCGATCCCGTGGAAGTACCACCACGGGATGCCGTTCTGGGCGGCGACGACCATGGTGGAGGGGCCCATCAGGGGGCGCAGCATCGGGCCGCAGCCCGCGTAGTGCTGGGCCTTCAGGCCGAGGAGGACGGCGTCGACGGGGCCGACCTCGGACGGGTCGTCGGTGGCGTGCGGGTGCGCGGTGAAGTCGCCGCGCGCGCTGAGCACGCGGACGCCCCGCTCCCGCAGGGCCTCCAGGTGGGCGCCGCGGGCGATGAGGTGGACGTCGGCCCCGCCCCTGTGGAGTGCGGCTCCCGCGTAGGCGCCGATCGCTCCGGCGCCGAGTACGGCGATTCGCATGAGGACTCCCTTCCTTTCACATACTGTATACAGTATGCTCCGAGATATCGTTCTCGACATGTCGGTAGGGAGAGAAGGAATGCCCGACCCGGGTTCCCCGGAAACTTCTCCGCTTCTTCACGTCGGAGACCACCCGCGACCCCCGCTGCCCTGGACCGCGGCGCGGGAGCTGGCGCGGGTGACCGGCGCCGAGGGCGGCACGCCCATGGCCGAGGAGCCGCTCGCCGGCGCCCTCGGGGCCACCCTCGGCGCCGACCTCGTCGCGGCGGTCGACGTCCCCGCGCTCGACAGCGCCGCGATGGACGGCTACGCGGTGTCCGGGGAGGGCCCCTGGTCGGTCCTCGGGCGCTCGCTCGCCGGGCGGCGGTGCCCGGTCGCCCGGCTGGGGAGCGGTGAGGCCGTGGAGGTCGCCACCGGCGCCGTCCTGCCGGACGGCGCCACGGCGGTCCTGCCGCACGAGCTGGCGACGGAGTCCTCCGGCGCCGTGCGCGGCGGGATCGGCGCGGGGCGGCACATCCGCCGCCGGGGCGAGACCACGGCGGCGGGGACGCCGGTCGCCCGCCGGGGGAGCCCCGTCACCCCCGCCCTCCTGGGGCTCGCCGCGAGCCTGGGCCGCGACACCCTGCCCGTGGTCCGGCCCCTCGTGCGGGTCCTGGTCACCGGGGACGAGGTCGTGGTCGAGGGGACGCCGCGCCCGGGGGCGGTGCGGGACGCGATCGGCCCCGTGCTGCCCGGGCTCGTCGCCTGGGCCGGGGGCGCCTGCGCCCCCGCCGTGCGGGTCCCCGACCGGGGCCGGGACCTGGCACGGGCGCTCGACGGCGCCGGTCCGGCCGAGGTCGTCGCGGTCTGCGGCTCCTCCTCGGCCGGTCCGGCCGACCACCTGCGCCCGGTCCTGGCCCGACTGGGCGCCAGGCTCGTCGTCGACGGCGTCGCCTGCCGCCCCGGCCATCCGCAGCTGCTGGCCGTCCTGCCCTCCGGGACCGTCGTCGCGGGGCTGCCCGGGAACCCCGGCGCGGCCCTGGCCGCCGCCCTCACCCTGCTGGTGCCGGTGCTCAGCGGCCGCGCGGGCCGGCGGGACCCCGCGCACGCCGGCCGGCGGATCAGGCTCATCGGCCCGACCGGCCCGCACCCGTCCGACACCCGTCTGGTGCCGGTGCGCGTGAGCCAGGACCTGGCGGTGGAGCTGCCCGTCTCGGGCTCCGCCGACCTGAGGGGCGCGGCGACGGCGGACGCCCTCGCCGTGGTCCCGCCCTCGCGCGTCCCGGGGCGCCTCCCCGGAAGGGTCGAGCTCGTGGAGGTTCCGACGTGACCCACGCACGCCCCGTGTTTTGTACACTGTCTACAAAGACCGCGCACCAGGATTCCGGAGATTCCCTATGGCCTCGCAGGGGTTGAACACCGTCGCAGGACGGATCCAGCGTCCCGTACCGCTGCGCGAAGCCGTGTACGAGGCCATCCTGGACCTGATCACCACCCGGGCGCTCTCACCCGGCCACCACCTGGTCGAGACGGAGCTGGCCCAGACCCTGGGCGTCTCGCGCCAGCCCGTCCGCGAGGCGATGCAGCGGCTCAGCAACGAGGGCTGGGTGGACCTGCGCCCCGGCTACGGGGCGTTCGTGCACACGCCCACCGAGAGCGAGGCCGACCAGCTCCTGGCGGTCCGCGCGCTGCTGGAGACCGAGTCGGCGCGCCTGGCCGCCGCCAACGCCTCGCCCGACCAGGTCGCCCACCTGCGCGACCTGGTCGCCGCCGGGCGCGCGGCGACCGAGCTCGCCGACACCGACGCGGTGGTCCAGGCCAACGCCGACTTCCACCGCACCGTCACCGAGGCCTCGGGCAACCGGGTGCTCGCCGAACTGGCCGCCCAGGTGGACCGGCGGGTCCGCTGGTACTACGCCCCGGTCGCCCGCATCCGCGGCGCCGCCTCCTGGGACGAGCACGCCAGCCTCGTCGACGTCATCGAGGCGGGGGACGCCGACCAGGCCCTCCGCCTGATGAGCGAGCACACCGAGCGCACCCGGCGCACCTACCACGAGCGCGTGGACGGCGACGGCTCCTGAGCCCCCGCGCCGGGGTCGCGGCGGCTCAGGCCTCCGCGACCCGGTACGCGCTCCCGTCGGCCTCGCGCGTCAGGTACCCCTCCTCCACCAGGTGCCTGCGCATCGCGGACGGGTCGTCGAAGCAGGTGCGGATCGCCGTGTTCACCTGCTTCTCGGTGTAGACCACCCCGGGCGCGAAGAGCCGCCCCGTGATCCGCGCGAAGACCCCCAGGCGCAGTTCGCGCCGGACGGGCAGGGCGGTCAGCCGCCCCCGGTGGAACAGCGCGTCCACGGGGTCGCGCCCCGCCGGGGCGCTCTCCTCCAGGGCGGCCGCGAACACCCCGGGCACGCACACCACGCGCCCGCCCTCCTCCCGCACGAGTCCGGCGTCCGCCAACCGGCGCAGGCGCCGTACGGCGCCGGAGCCGCCCGCGCGGAGGTCCTCCGCGGCGGCGCCGCCGGGGCCCGCCGCGACCACGCGGGCGTAGAGCGCGAGCCGGTCGGGGTCCGCGAGCGACGAGACGATCTGGGCGGGGTGCGGCACGGTGGTCCTCCTGGGTCGGTTGTCGGCACCCATGACACCGGAGGGGGCGGGCGCCCCGCCACCGGTTTTCAGCGCCCGGCGAGCAGCCGCTCCACCACTTCGGCCACCCCGTCCTCGGTGCTCGCCGGGGCGACGCCCAGGCCCCGGGCGGGGTCGAGCAGGTCCGGGTGCCCGTCGGCCATCGCGTAGCCCATGCCGGCCCAGGTCAGCGCGGCCAGGTCGTTGGGCATGTCGCCGAAGGCCGCGACCTCCTCCGCGGCCACGCCCCACCGCTCGCAGACCAGTGCCAGGGTGGTGCCCTTGTCGACCCCCGACGCGCTCAGCTCCAGCAGGCCGTGCCCGCCCGAGTAGGTGACCTCCACCAGGGAGCCGACCGTCTCCACGGCCGCCTCGTGCAGGAGGCGGACCGGGGTCCCGCCGGAGCGCACCAGCAGCTTGGCGATCGGCGAGGTGTGCTCCAGGAGGTCCTCGGCGGAGTCCAGGACCCCGCTCACCCAGTCGCGGTGCGCCCACGGTTCGAGCAGGTAGCCGGGCTCGTGGAAGAAGCCGGTGCCCGTCTCCACGCCGAAGCCGAGGTCGGGCAGCGCGCCGCGCAGCTTATCGACCACGGTGCGCGCCGTCTCCGGGGAGAGGGCGCGCACGAGGGGCTCCGCGTCGGGGAGGTGGGCGAGCGCGCCGTTGCCGCAGAGGACGGCGGCACAGGTGAACTGGGAGGAGATGTGCCATGTCTCCCGGGGCGGGCGGGCCGTGGAGACGACCACCCTCACCCCCGAGTCGGCGGCCGACATCAGTGCTTGTCTGTTGCGGGCGGAGACGAGGCCCTGGGATCCGAGGAGAGTGCCGTCGAGGTCGGTCGCGATGACCCGGGGAAAGACCATGTGTCGCATTATGTCTGTCTCCGGTGACGGTTTGAAGCGGTTCCGCCCGGGACCGGCGTCCTCGGGGGCGCCGGGGCGGCCCCGGGGGCCACGGCCGGGAGGACTGCCGGGACGCGTTCCACGACGCCGCCCCGGAAGACGTCGTAGAGGTCGAGGGTCTCCAGGTGCACGTAGCCGATGTGGCAGTCGCAGCTGGTCAGCGGGCAGGGGCTCGGACCGAGGCCCCGGGCGAACGACCCGTCGTAGAGGTTGCCCATCGGGGCGTCCACGAAGTGGCAGCGGCGCACCCCGCCGTCGGCGTCCACGGACAGCACACTGTCACCCGTGCGGCAGGGCCGTCCGAGGCTCGGATGGGGGTTCCGGCTGTAGTGGAAGTGCGGGTCCAGGGCCTGCCACTCCGCGGCCTCCCGGTCGGTGTAGGTCCGGCCCTCGGCGGCGTTGACCCACAGGTACACGTCACCGGGCAGCTCGGCCCGCATCCTCCGGGCCGCCTCCAGGTGGTCCGGTTCGCCGACCACGCCGACGCTGAACCGCACCCCCGCGGCGGCCAGCTCCCGAGCCTTGGCGAGGAAGCGCCCGTGGGAGACCTGGCCGGGGTGGTAGGTGGTCCACAGCGCGGTGGACGACAGGTCGCAGTCGGCCAGCCAGCCCAGGCGGCCGCTCAGGTTGGTCTGGATCGCCACCCGCTCCACGTGGGGCAGGCGGCTGAGCCGGACGATCGCGGTCCGGTACCAGGAGCGCACCAGGCCCTCGCCCCAGGGGGTGAACAGCACCGAGACCCGGGTCCCCGGGTTCTCGGCGGGGCGGGCGGCCACCCAGTCGGCGAACCGCTCCAGGGCGGCCCGGTCCGCGCGCAGGGTCCCGGGGTCGTCGCGCCGCTTGGCGAAGGGACAGTACGGGCAGTCGTAGTCGCAGCTGGCCAGCGGCCCCCGGTAGAGGAGGGTGAGGTGCGCGGGCAGCTCCGGCGCGGGAAGCGGCCCGTCCGGGCCGCGCGGCGCGGGGGAGAGGGCCCCGTGGATCCCCGGCCAGGGGAGAGGGGCCACCCGCACTGGCGCGGCCGGTGCGGGGAGAGCGTCCGCCCCGGCCGGGGCGGGGCACGCGTCCGGGGCCGGCGTGACGGCGCGGGCGGGGGGAGCCCCGTGGTCCGAGGCGGCTTCCACGGCGCTCACCTGGCCTCGTACTCGGCCATCAGCGCCGACACCCGGTCGGAGAAGGCCATCGGCCCGACGGCGTCGGAGTGCGCGAGGCCCTCCGGGCTCAGCCGCACCGTGCCCGGGTCGCCGTCCGGTTCCAGCCAGCCGCGCGCGCCGAGCGCGGCGAACAGCTCCGGGAAGTCCTCCGCGGGGTGGCCGCCGAACCGCTCCGCGTAGGCGGTGGCGTCCATGCCCTCGGCCCGCAGCAGCGACTGCACGAGGTGGCGGCGCCGGCGCTCCCCGTCGTCCAGCAGGAACCCCACCTCGGCGTGCGCGAAGCCCCCCGCGCCGCGTCCCACGTAGTCCGCGATGATCGACCGCACGTGGCCCACCCCCACCGCGTAGTCGAACGAGTAGTGGGCGGACGCCGTGTACGACCGCGCCCCGCACCCGAGCCCGACCATGCCGTCGGTCTGGCAGCAGTGGTCCGGCGTGTCCGCGCCGGCGGCGGGCGCGTCCGCGCGGCGGAACATGCGCATGGACACCTGCTCGTAGCCGCGCTCCAGCAGGTGGTCGCGGCCCTGCCGGTACAGGCCCAGCCGGTGGTCGTCCCAGTCCCGGGCGCGGCGGCCCAGGCCGGTGAGCGGCCGCACGTACAGGGGGTAGAGGTAGACCTCCTCCGGGGCCCATTCCAGCGCCGTGTCCAGGGAGTACGCCCACGTGCGGGCGTCCTGCCGGTCGATCCCGTAGATGAGGTCGAGATTGAGGTCGGCGGAGGTGTGCCCGCGGAGGGCCGCCAGGGCCCGGTCCACCTCGGCGCGTCTTTGCGGGCGCCCCGCGGCGTGGGCCTCGGAGTCGAGGAAGCTCTGCACGCCCATGCTGATCCGGGTCAGGCCGCGCTCCTGGAGCACGTCCAGCCGGTCGGGCGTGGCCGTGGCGGGGGAGGTCTCCACCGAGACCGGTGTGCGGGAGAGGTCCACCCCGAACGCGCGCTCGGTGAGGTCGTAGACCCGGACGAGCTCGTCCGCGGTCAGGTAGGTGGGCGTCCCCCCTCCCAGGGCGGCGCGCGCGAAGCGGAAGCCCGCGGGCAGCGCCGCGGCCACCTCCCCGGCCTGGCGCTCCATCGCGTCCAGGTACGCGGTGACCTGTTCGGCCGGTGGCGTGGACCGCGTGAACAGGTTGCAGAACCCGCAGCGCATCTCGCAGAACGGGATGTGCGCGTACAGGGACAGCGCGCTCACGTCCTCGTCCCGCCACAGGTCCGCCAGCGGCGGACGGTCCTCGAAGGGCCGGTAGGCGCTCTTGTGCGGATAGGCGTACACGTACGACCGGTAGGGGGAGTCCTCGCGCACGGGTTCCGGGCGCGGCACGGGGGTGACGGTCACGGGGTCGCCTCCTCGGCGCGGACGGGGGCGGTGCGCCCCTGGGGCAGGAACGCGTGGGCGTAGGGGACCGTCCACACGGTCTCGTGGCCGATCCGGTGGCCGGTGTACCCGTCCTCGCCGTAGGCGGTGCCGTGGTCGGAGCACACGATCGCGAAGCACGGGCGGCGGGCGGACATCGCGGCGAGGAGGGGCGGCAGGTGCCGGTCGACGTACTCCAGGGCCGCCGCGTGGCTCTCCGGGGTGTCGCCGTCCCCGGGGGCGGCCCCCGGCAGGTGGAACCAGTTGGGCTGGTGCAGCGCGGACGCGTTGAGCAGCAGGAAGAGGGGTTGGTCCGCCGGGCGCTCCCCGGCGATCCGCACGGCCCGCGCCACCTGGTTCTCGAAGGAGCGGGGGTCGGCCACGCCGAACGACTCCTCCCAGTGGCTCTCGGCGAACATGTCCGGGATCACCGACCCCACCGCCGACCGCCGGTTGAAGAACCCCGTCCCCCCGACGCAGGCCGTGTGGTACCCCGCTCCGGCCAGGCCGGAGGCCAGGTCGGGGGTGTCGAAGGTCCAGGTGCGCGGCGCGGTGGACACGCTTCCCGGGAAGGCGGCGGCGAACAGGCGCGGATGGGGTCCGGGCGCGGCCGGGGTGGGCAGGAACCCGGCGAGCATCGCCAGGTGGGAGGCGTACGTGAAGCTCCCCGGGGCGTGTCTGCGCTCCCACCCCCCGTCCGGCAGCAGGCGGGCGAGGTGGGGGGTGCGGCCCGCCCGCGCGAGTTCGTCGGCCACGTCGAAGCGCAGGGTGTCCAGGGTGAGCAGCAGGATGTCGTGCGTGCCCACCACGGCGTTCATGTCGGGATCGGTGCTCATCGTTCTTCTTCGGGAGGAGGTGTGCGGCGGAGGCCCGGCGTGCGGGTCCGGCTCTTCGTGGGCGGTCCCTCAGGGGGAGGGGACGGGAGGGGCGGGCGCGCCGGTCGGGAAGCGGCCGGTGGCCAGCGCGTGCAGCTGTTCCGCGTAGGTGTCGCGGCCCTCGTGCAGCACCCCGGGGAGGAGGTCGCCGAAGGCGTTGACCTCGCAGACCGTGAACCGCCGCCAGCCGGGCGAGGGCATCAGGTCCACCCCCGCGTGCAGGGTGTCGGGGAAGCACGCCGCGGCGGCCTCGGCGGTGGCCGTCGCCTCCGCCCAGGCGCGGGGGCCGACCGACCCCCGCAGGGCGTCGAGGTCGCCCCGGGCGTTGCCCAGGTGCAGGTTGGTCATGGGGGAGGACGACGTGCGCGCCACGACGTGGGTGGCCCGGCCCGCGACCACCACCACACGGAGGTCGAGGACGCGGCCGTCGAAGCCGGCCTTGGGCACCCACCGCTCGACGTGCAGCCCCTCGGGGGCCAGGGCGTCCACGACCGCCGCGATGTCGGGCTCCGAGGTGTAGGTGCGCGGGCGCAGGCTGTTGAAGAGGCGCACGGAGCCGTCCCCGCCGCGCACGAGGTCGGCGGTGGTCACCGCCCTGACCCGGCTGTCGGACGCGACGGCCAGCGCGACCACCCCGGAGGCGGAGGAGCCGTGCGCGGGCTTGACGAACACCCGCGTCCAGCCGCGGTCGGCCATCGCGGCGCGCAGCGACGCGTAGCCCGTGACCGGACCGGGCAGCGCGGGGGCGACGGGGATCCCCGCGCGGGCCAGGCGGGCGTGGCAGAGCCGCTTGTCGCACATGTCCACCAGGTCCCGCGGATCCTGGAGCAGGCGTGCGCCCGGGGCGGCGGCCACCGCCTCCGAGAGCCGGTCCAGGGCGGCCCGGAACCCGGCGTGGTGGTCGGCGGTGCCCTCGGCGCGGTACGGGTCCGGGGCGCGGCTCCAGCCGCGCAGCAGGCGCTCGGTCTCCACGTCGCCGCCGGGGGAGTCCACCCGGACCAGGCCGTCGTCGGGCAGGCGGACCGGACCGGCGGCCAGCTCCCGCCACGGCACGACCGAGGGCGGGGCCAGGCCCGAGGCCCGGGCCGCCGCGAGGAACAGGTCCAGGCGGCGGTTGCCGGGGATCCCCACCACGACCAGGGGCCGCTCCCGGCTCACTCGGACACCGCCGTGTAGTAGTGGACGTGCGTCTCTCCGCCGTACTCGTCGACGTCGGGCTCCCGGGGGGCGGACACGTCGACCTCCACCCCGGCCCCGGCGAACTCCGCGCGGACGCGCGCGGCCGTCTCCTCGGACAGGTAGTGGCGGTGCAGGTCCAACCGCTTGAGGCCGCGGAAGGCCGGCGCCCCGAGAAGCACCTGGGCCCCTTCGTCGGTGAGGGTGCCCAGGGAGAGGTCGAGCGTGTGCAGCGAGGAGAGCACGGGCGCCCCGGCCAGCGCGGGGATCCAGTCGTCCAGCTCCTCGGCGTTGCGCAGACCCAGGTGGCGCAGCCGGGGGAAGGCCTCGCCGGAGAGGACGGGGGCCAGGTCCTCCGGGGTGCTCCCACCGCCGTACTCCTTGGAGCCCGGCCACAGCTCCAGGCGCTCCAGGTTGGGGAGCGGGGAGGCGCACACGTCCCGTACGACCTCGGGCCGGAGCGCCCCGCTCTGCACGGTGAGGCTGCGCAGCCCGCGGTGCTCCCCGAGCCGCAGCCCCAGCCCGGCGCTGCCGCCGCGGACGGTGAACTCGGCCAGGTCCGGGAACGCGGCGAGGAGCGGGGCGAGGTCGCCGTGCCCGATCCAGGAGATCTCGTTCTCCTGCCGGCGGATCTCACCGAAGAACAGGGACCGCAGGGCGGTCAGCTTCGGCGCGATGTCGAGCATGAACGCCAGGGCACGGTCGGTGCCCGGGTCGTGATGCTCGGAGGCGATGTGACCGATGATCAGGGCCGCGACCGCCGCGAGGTCCACCTCCTCGGAGAACCTCCTGGCGTAGGCGGAGGCGTCCTCCAGGGGCTCGTCGGAGAAGTACCGGTCCGGACGGTACGGGCGGTGGGGGTACTCCGTCCGCAGTCGCCAGGCCACTGAGCCGGGCGCGGCCAGAGCGGCGGCCAGGGCGGCGTGCGGGGGGTAGGGGTCGGGAACGGGTATCCCCTGGCGCACCATGCGCTGGTGGTGGTGGTCCACCGTGTCGAGACCGGGGAACTCGACCACGGGAAGGCCGGCGAACTCCGTCAGGTGGTGTCGGTTGGGCATGGTGGTTCTTCCGTTCGGGGAGGCGCGCCCCTATGTCTAACAGCCTGGTGCGACACCTCCGACGGCGCCTCCGCTCACTCGGACACCGCCGTGTAGTAGTGGAACTCCCCGTCGTGGGCACGCGGGCTCTGGACGTCGGACAGGTCGACCTCCACGCCGGGGAGCGCGGCGCGGAGGCGGTCGGCCGTCCCCTCGGACACGTAGTGGTGGTGCAGATCGAGCCTCCGCAGGTGCCGGAAGGCGTCGGCGGCGCCGATCAGGGCCTCGGCGCCGGTGTCGGTGAGGGTGCCCAGGGAGAGGTCGAGGACGTCCAGGGAGGCGGTCACGGGCGCCTCCGCCAGGACGGCGATCCAGTCGTCGATCCCCTCGGCGTTGCGCAGGCCCAGGTAGCGCAGGGAGGGGAAGGCCCCGCCGGAGAGGACGGGCGCCAGGTCCTGCGGCGTGGTGTCGCACCCGTACGTGTCCACCCCCAGCCACAGCTCCAGGTTCTCCAGGGCGGGAAGGCCGGAGGAGGCGATCCCCCGGCACAGCCGCCCGGGCAGGCCGCCGCTCTGGACCGTGAGGGTCCGCAGGCCGGTGTGCTCGGGGAGGTGGAGGTCGAGCCTGCCGCCGCCCACGGAGGTCTCGCCTGTCCCGCGCACGGCCAGCTCCTCCAGCGCGGGGAAGGCCTCGGCCAGGGGGGAGAGGTCGCTCTGCTCGATCCAGGAGATCTCGTTCTCCTCGTAGACGATGTCCCCGAAGAACAGCGACCGGAGCGACGGGAAGGCCTCCGCGTGGGCGATGAGCAGGTCGCGCGGGACAGTCGACGGCGATTCGGGGCCGTCCCCCCAGGTCCCGATGACGAGCGCCCTCACCCGGGCCGTGTCCACGCCCTCCAGGAAGCGGGCGAAGTACGCGGTGAAGTCCTCCTCCGCCTCGTACGGGTCGGCCCGCAGCCGCCACGCCACCGAACCCGGGTCGGCGAGCGCCGCGGCCAGTTCGCCGGGGGCCGGTTCCCCCGCCTCCGTCGCGGGGAACTCGACCACGGGGAGGTCGGCGTACTCGGTGAGGTGGGCGCTGTTCGGCATCGTCTGCTCCAGGGGCCGGGCCGGGGTTTCGGCACCCGTTCTAGCAGTCCGGGACGACATGCCGCCCGGACCGCGTCCCGGCCCCTGGGGCACGGTGTGCCCGCCGGGGGCCGGAGGGCGTCCGGGAGCCTCTCCCGGGGAGGTTCGCACCGTCGTGGGCGCGCTCGCCCCGTGCACGGTCCCCGACCGGCGCCGGGCCCCGGACGGGAGGCGCCGGGCGCCCCGGCCCGGCGGACCCCGGCGGCCCGCGCCCCCGGGAGGCCGGCGCCGCGTCGGTTCCGGGGCCGCACCGGCGGTGCGGCGGGACAAGCCCGGGTGGCCGGTGTGACAGTGGTGGCATGGCTACGCACAGCGAACTCCGCGACTTCTGGGAACGCCGTCTCGAAGGAGACTGGACCGAGAGCGGCGTCGGGTACCGGGCCCTCGGACGGCCCTTCAACACGTGGATGTACCGGGTACGCGAGGAGGTGTTCCTGCGCGAGGTCGCCGGCCTGGGGCCGCGCGGGGCCGACGTCCTCGACGTCGGCAGCGGCACCGGTTTCTACGTGCGGCTGTGGGACCGGCTGGGGGCGTCCGCGGTCACCGGCTCCGACATGACCGAAGCGGCCGTGGAACGCCTGCGCGACAGGTTCCCCGAGCACCGCTTCGTCCGCCAGGACGCCTCGGAGCTGGACGCCTTCGAGGACGGCTCCTTCGACGCGGTCTCCTGCATGGACATGCTCTTCCACATCACCGACGACGAGCGCTACACCGCCGCGGTCCGCGAGTTCGCGCGGGTCCTGCGCCCCGGCGGCCTGCTCGTCGTCTCCGAGAACTGCCTCCGGCGGCCGGAGCAGCGCGGTGAGCACCAGGTCAACCGCACCCTCGAGTGGATCACCGCGACCGCGGACAAGGCGGGGTTCGACGTCGTGCGCCGCGTCCCGATGCTCGTGCTGATGAACGCCCAGGTCGACGCCGCGCTGCCGTGGCGCAAGGTGTGGGGCGGGGTCCTGCGCGCCGCCACCGTGACCGCGCCGACCGGCTGGCTCGCGGGCGCCGCCCTGTACCCGCTGGAGCGGCGCCTGGTCCGGAGGCGGAGGGAGAGCCCCACCACCGAACTCGTCGCGCTCCGCCTCCGCGAGCGGGCATGACGGCGATGTGACGGGGGACACGTGCCGACCGTGTGAGGGGGCGGGCGGCACGCCGGGTTACGGTTGGGGTCCACCTTGTGCCGCATGCGGCGGCCTCCGGGGTCGGGCCCCGGCGCGGCGGCCGTCCTGCTCGGGAGGCGACTTTGCCAGGCTCCAGACGTTCCACGCTCAGATCCGTGGTCAAGTGGGGACTCGTGGGGCTGGTGACCACCCAGGTCGCGGTCGCCGCGACCCTCATGGGGATCAACCACTGGCGCAGGAAGGTGCGGCCGCACCGCGCGAACTTCCCTCGGACCGCCCCCGCGGAGCTGCCGGTCGGCGACACCTCCGCCACCGTGTACACCTACGGCGAGGACGTGTTCGAGGACATGCTCGAGGCGATCCGGGGCGCCCGCCGCCGGGTCCTGTTCGAGTCCTACATCGTCAAGGACGACCGGGTGGGCCACCAGTTCAAGCAGGCGCTCATCGAGGCGGCCCACCGGGGCGTCGAGGTGTACGTCGTCTACGACGGCTTCGCCAACCTCGTGGTCCCCCGGTCGTTCTACCGCTTCCCCGACAGCGTGAAGGTCCTGCGCTACCCGGCGTTCCGGCCGGGCGTGCTCCTCATGAACGTCCGCAAGTCCGGCCGCGACCACCGCAAGATCCTCACCGTCGACGGGGAGATGGGGTTCGTCGGCGGCTACAACGTCGGGTCGCTCTACGCCACCGAGTGGCGCGACACCCACCTCCGGGTGGTCGGCCCGGAGGTGTGGGAGCTGGAGAACGCGTTCGCGGACTTCTGGAACATGAACCGCCGGGGCGGGCACCCGGAGCTGGCGGGGCTGGGGGAGGCGGAGTGGAACCCGCGGTTCCGCGTGCACCGCAACGTGCCCGAACAGCTCATCTACCCCATCCGGGCCATGTTCCTGGAGGCCATCGACCGGGCCAAGGACCGGGTGCTGTTCACCCAGGCCTACTTCATCCCCGACCGCGAGCTCCAGCGGGCGCTGATCGACGCCGCCGAGCGCGGGGTCGACGTCAACATCCTCGTCCCGGAGAACTCCAACCACATCATCGCCGACTGGCTGGCCCGCGGGCAGTACTCGGCCCTCCTGGGCGGCGGGGTCCGGCTGTGGCTGTACCAGGACGCCATGGTGCACGCCAAGACGGCGACGGTGGACGGCCGCTGGTCGACGATCGGCACGGCCAACGTCGACCGGCTGAGCCTGACGGGGAACTACGAGATCAACGTGGAGATCTTCGACGAGCACGTGGCGGCGCACCTGGAGGACGTCTTCGCCAAGGACCTCACCAACTGCCGGGAGCTGACCGCCGAGGAATGGCGGAGCCGGCCGTTCGCCGCCAAGTTCAGCGAGGTCGTGCTCGCCCCCTGGCGCCCGTTCCTCTGAGGGCGCCGGGCGGGTCAGCCGCGGCGGCGCTTGGGCGGCGGTCCCAGCCTGGTCGTGAAGAAGGGGTCCGGATCCGCCTTCCGGGGCCGGGGCCCGCCCCAGTGCTGCGGGCCGGGGTGCGGCGTGCGGTGGAGCGCGTTGGCGATGGCCGAGGCGGATCCGCCCCGCTGCCGGGTGGGCGGGCCGGTCTCCTCGTCCCCGTCCGGCCCCTCGTCGGGGGCGTGGTCCCCGTCTGTCATCCGAATACCCCCCGACCTGCTGTGACGCCTGCTCCGACCGTTCCATCATCGATCGGCGGGGGCGAATTGTCATGCCGACACGGGGGCCGGCGCGCGACCTTCTCCCGGGGCGGTCGCCACCCGCCTGTACGGGCGGCGACGGAGGGCGAGCCGGGGGCGGCGGCGTGTCGGGCATGTGTCCCTAGCATGAAATCCGCGTGACGGCCAGACCGTTGACACCCCGTGGGCGGCGTTCTACCTTCTGTGCTGAAAGCGCTTTCCAGAAGGTTGGAGGACCACGGCCGGCGCCACGGCGGCGGCCGGGTCACGCGCGACCCGCACGGCGGACGGCGGGGCCGGCCCACCCGGGGCCGGTCCGGGCGCCGCCGCGGGACGGTTCCACCCCCCTCGGACCCTCGGACGAAGTCGGAGAAGAAGAATGCGAACCAGACCCCTCATCGCCTGCGCCGGCCTGCTGGCGGCGGCGCTCGGCGTCACCTCCGCCGGCGCCGCGCAGGCCGCTCCCGCCCCCCTGGAGGACACCGTGCTGTACGCGTCGCCGGACGGCGACGACGGCGCGAGCGGCACGGAGTCGGACCCGACCACCCTGGCCTCGGCGGTCGACCGCGTCAGCGCGGGCGGGACGATCAACCTCCTCGGCGGCACCTACGACCTCCCCGGAACGGTCACCCTCCCGGAGGGCTCCGGCGGAGCGGCCGGTGCCCCCACCGAGCTCTTCGCCGCCCCCGGCGAGAGCCCCGTCCTGGACTTCTCCGCCCAGAGCGAGGACCCGGCGAACCGGGGGCTCGCCCTGGAGGGCTCCCACTGGCACATCCGCGGGATCGTCGTCCAGAACGCCGGCGACAACGGCATCTTCATCAGCGGGAGCGACAACGTCGTCGAGCGCACGGTGACGCGCTCCAACCGCGACACGGGGCTCCAGATCTCCCGGCGGACCTCCGACACCCCCGAGAGCGAGTGGCCCGCGAACAACCTGGTCCTGAGCACGGTGTCCCACGACAACGTCGACTCCGACGGCGAGGACGCCGACGGCTTCGCGGCCAAGCTCACCTCGGGGCCCGGCAACGTCTTCCGGAACACCGTGGCCCACAACAACATCGACGACGGCTGGGACCTCTACACCAAGTCCGACACCGGCCCCATCGGCGCCGTGACCGTCGAGGACTCCCTCGCCTACGAGAACGGCACCCTCAGCGACGGCTCCCAGGCGGGCGACGGCGACCGCAACGGCTTCAAGCTCGGGGGCGAGGACATCGGGGTGGACCACGTCATCCGGGGCAACATCGCCTACGACAACGGCAAGCACGGGTTCACGTACAACCGCAACGTCGGCTCGATGACGGTGTCGGACAACGTCTCCATCGGCAGCGAGGAGCGCAACTTCAACTTCGACGGCGGCTCCTCGGTCTTCCGCGGCAACACCTCGTGCGACAGCGGCTCCAACGACCGGATCATCGGCGACTCCGACGGCTCGAACCAGTTCTGGTCCGGCTCCGACGGTTCCCGGTGCTCGTCCTACGACGGTGCCCTGGACTGGTCCTTCGACGACGACGGCACCCTCGTCGTCACCTTCGGCGGCACCCCGGTGACGCGATAGGAGGGAACCCCGGGCGCGCCGCACCGCCGGATCCCGGCTCTCCGACGGACGCGCGCACCGGCCCCTGAGGCCGCGGACCCGTGCACGCGCACCGGTCCGGCCCCCACCCCCGTCCGGCGCCCTCCGGGGCGCCGGACGGGCCTCCGCCGCACGGCCTCCCACCTCCGCCGCACGGCGCCCACGCGGGGAAGGCGTCCCCGGTGTCGAGGAGAGCGCTTTCCTCCGCTCCTGCGGCCGTCGTCGCGCACGCGGGCGGTCGCCGCCGTGCCCCTGGTCCAGGACCACGGGCACGGGAGACGTCGGCGCGCACGCGGGCGGTCGCCGCCCGGGCGGTCGAGGCACGGACGACCTGCCTGCCGGTCGTCGCGCACGCACACGGGCGGACGGGCCACGTCGGGTCGTCCGTCGGGGGCGCCGACGGTTCTCGCACCCCCGCGTCGCCGCCGTGCCGATCGGGCGGGACCGGAGGAGGCACCGTTCCGCGACGGTTCACGGGGATCCTCGTGCCGGGGTGGCCCGAGGCCCTGGAAGCGCAACGGGGCCCCTCCCGAAGGAGGGACCCCGTCCCGCAAGGGCGGCCCCAGCAGGATTCGAACCTGCGACACCCGCTTTAGGAGAGCGGTGCTCTATCCCCTGAGCTATGGAGCCATGGGTCTGACGGAGGTATGCGTTGCCCCGCCACCGGGCCAAGCCTAACCCAGGATAGAGGTGAATGGGGTGTCGGACCGTGTTCCCGGGGTGTGACTGGGGGACTCTGCGTGCATGGCGGAGTACGCTGACCTACGATTGGTTGTCCTGGCGCGTTGTGACGTTGTTCATGACGCGTGGTGCGTCATGGCCGGATATGTGCGCCGATCGCCCTGAAGGGCGGATCGGAGCGAGGCCCGCACAGTGATGACCAGGTACTTCACCGACGGCCGGGGAAGACGGCGGCGGGACGGGCGCGAGCCCGCACCGCGTTCGCTTCCTCCGGCGCAACGGTCCCGTGTGTCCGCATGTGGACATGTAGTACGTTCCTTGCGGTCACGGGTAGGTGTTCGAGGAAAAGCAGCCGGAGGATCATTCGTGCCGTTCACTTCTGATCCGGCGCGGCGCAGGTCCCGCGTACCGGATGGCAGCGGGGCGCTCACCGCATTCGCGGCGTTCCAGCGTGTCCGTTGCGTCCAGGCGCTGACGCTCGTGCTGGTCACCGCTCTGCTCGTCGTCCCCCTGCCTCCCGCCGCGCCGGCCGCGGCCGACCTGGACGAGTTCCGCGAGCGGGCGGAGGCGTCCTCGCAGGAGCTGGAGGAGGCCACCGAGCGCCACGTCGAGCGCCAGGAGGAGCTGGAGGCCGCCCAGGAGGAGCTGGTCTCCACGCTCCACGAGCTCCAGCAGACCGAGCTCGAACTCGGCGAGATGCGCGAGCCCCTGGCCACCCTCGCCAGCACCCTGTACCAGCAGCCCGACGGCGGCCTGCTCACCATGCTGACGTCGGGGACGCTCGACGACGACCTCCAGACGCAGTCCTACGCGGCGAAGATCTCCGAGAACAACCAGGCGCTCATCCAGGACGCCACGGACCTCCGCGAGGAGCAGGTCGGGCTGGCGAGCCAGGCGCAGGAGCTCCAGACCACCACCCAGCTGGAACAGGTGGAGCTCGCGGCGGAGGTCGAGGACCTGCGGGAGCAGTCCGAGACGAGCATGAACGAGCTCGTCCAGGAGCTGGAGGACCGGGGCATCGACCCGGACGCCTACATGGCGGCCGCGGACTGCGACCCCTCCGCGGCGTCGAGGGCGAACGGCTCGCCCAACGGCCTGCTGCCGTCCGACGCCCTGTGCGACCTGTACGACGACAAGCAGCTGCGCGCCGACGCCGCGGTCGACTTCCTCGAACTCAACATGAGGTACGTGGCCGAGTTCGGCGAGAACATCTGCATCACCAGCGCCTACCGCGACCTGCCCAACCAGCACCGCGTCTACGCGCAGGAGCCGCCCGGCTTCGCCGCCGTCCCGGGTACGAGCAACCACGGCCTGGGCCAGGCGATCGACCTGGGCTGCGGGATCCAGAACTTCAGGTCCGAGCGCTGGAACTGGATGGAGACCAACGGGGCCGACTTCGGCTGGCACCATCCCGCGTGGGCGAAGTCCAGTCCCTTCGAGCCCTGGCACTGGGAGTACAGCAGGTGACCCCGGGGGCGGCCCGCACGGGCCGCCCCCGAGCCGTGTCCGGGGTGTGCGCGGCCTCCCGCGCGGCGGGGTGAGGGTCCGCGGCCCGCCCCCGGAGCGGTCAGACGGTCTCCGGCGCGACCTCGCTCGTGCAGTGGGAGCACCGGGACGCCTTCTTGTCGATGTCGACGCAGCAGTAGGGGCAGGCCCGGGTCGTGGCCTCCTCGGCCTTGACGAACCTCTCCATGAGCTTGCCGAGCGGCAGGACGATCAGGAAGTACAGGACCGCGGCGGTGATCAGGAACGAGATCAGGGCGTCGATGAACGAGCCGTACATGAACCGGCTGCCGTTGATCTCGAAGTAGAGGTCCCCGAACGTGGGGATGCCGCCGAAGATCCCGATGAGCGGGGTGATGAACCCCTCGGTGAACGCGGTGATGAGGTTGGCGAAGACCGTGCCGATCACGACCGCGACCGCCAGCTGCACCAGGTTTCCCTGGAGCAGGAACTTCTTGAAGCCTTCCATGGAACAGCCCTACGTACTCGATGTGTGTGGGAGAGCCGGGGCGTCCGAGGGGCGCCCACCGGCGCCCGCCAGCTTTCACCACCACACGTCATCGGTCAACCGCGAATGGTGATGGACAGCCGCGAGGCCGTGGCGTGCCCCGCCAGGCTCCGCGCCTCCGCGGGCGTCGCGGCGATGAGGATCAGCGCGCCTCCCCCGCCGCCCCGGTCGGACTCGGCCGGGAGGGCGAGGACGGGGCGGTCGCTGACCACCTCCACGGCGGGCCCCGCGCGCACCGGGGCGAACTCGTCGGGGCTCCCCGCGGCGAGGACGTCCACCCGGCTGCCGGGGGAGAGGAGGCCGACCGCCCCGGGATCGGAGACCCGTACGGGGACGGCCACCAGGCCGGGCCCGTACGGGCCCGCGGGAGGGTCGGAGAGGCGGGCGTCGGTGATCACCTCGCCCCGGCGCACCGGGGACGTGAGGGAGAGGCCGGCCGCCTCCGTGTCGGCGGGGAGCGCGCCGTCCGGCACCGCGTCGGAGGGCAGGGGGCGCGGGGAGAGGTCGTCCGCGGCGAGCGGCGACGTGGCGTCGAGGTCCCTGGCGGCGACGAGGACGAGGCCTGCCGGCTCCGGGGGAGGGCGTACCGCCAGCACGGCGCTGAGGAGCGCGGCGGCCGCGAGGAGGGCGGCGACGACGCGCCGGTGCCGGTCCAGCAGGCGGGTGAGCGCCCGGCGGTGCCGGTAGGGGGGTGGTGCGCTGGTCATGTTCCAACGCTAGGCCGCGGCGGGGCCGTGCGGCCGTTGTCCACAGGCCGGACGTGCCGAGCGCCGCCGAGTGCTCGGCGGCGCTGCGTCGGTCAACGGCCCTGCGGCTATCCCGCCGCGGCGGCGGTGCTGCTGGTCGTGCTCGTGCCGGCGCTCGTTTTGGCGCCCGAGTCGCCGGAGGAGCCCTTGGCGTCCGTGCCGGAGGAGGCGGCGCCGGAGCCGGAGGAGCCGGAGTCGGAGGATCCGGAGTCCTTGCCGTCGCCGGAACCGGCGTTGGAGCCGGTCAGGACGGAGCTGTTGGAGGTCTTGCCGCTGTCGGTGCGGTAGAAGCCGGAGCCCTTGAAGACGATCCCCACGGCGGAGTACACCTTGCGCAGGCGTCCCTCGCACTCGGGGCAGACGGTCAGCGCGTCGTCGCTGAAGCTCTGCACGACCTCCATCTGGGCGCCGCACTCGGTGCACGCGTACTGGTACGTAGGCACTGTTCCGGGTCCTCCTTGCTGGCACTCTCGCCCGTTGACTGCTAAATAGTACGCGCTCGCCGACCGGAGCCGCGACAGCACCTCGCGCCGAGCGCGCGGGGCGGCCGCCCAGGCGCCGGAACGGTGGCGTCGCCGGGGCGCGACCGCCAGGGACAACGCCCGGTCCGGGCGGGATAATCCCCCCGCCGTCACGGGCCGGGCGGGCCCCGGCGGGGCCGGAGGACCCGGGACCCCGCACGCGCGTCCGCGGGCCGCCGTACGTCCTCGGGCCGTCCCCGGACGGGACCGCCCCCGTACGCGCGTCCGCGGGCCGCCGCCCGCACCGAGGCCCCGCGTCACACGGTGTCGTGTCCCCCGGGCCACACCCCGCCCGCGAACACGCGCAGGCCGCCACCGGGCGTGAGGACGGCGTCCACCGACCGGTCGTGCGGCTCGGCCGGCAGGGAGTCCACGAGTTCGTCGTCGTGCACCAGGGCGATCGCCGGGGTGTGCGGTCCCTTGCGCGCGAGTGCGCGGTCGTAGCAGCCGGCGCCCCGGCCGAGCCGGTTCCCGCTCCGGTCCACGGCGAGGGCGGGGCAGACCACGGCGTCCGCCCGGGCGAGCGCCCCGGGGCCGTAGCGGTGCCCGGTGGGCTCCACCAGGCCGTGTCCGGCCGGGGCCACGCCCCCGGGCCCGTCGAAGGCCGCCCAGTCCAGGTCGCCGCCGGGCAGGAACACGGGCAGCAGCACGTACGTGCCGCGCTTCCACAGGGCCGTCACCAGCTTGCGGGTGTCGGGCTCCCCTCCGACGGAGTAGTAGCACGCGACCGTCCCGCCCATGGCGAGCCACGGGACGCCCATCAGGGCGTCCCGGACCGCCGATCCGACCCGCGCGCGCTCCTCCGCGCCCCGGGCCCGCCGCCGGGCGAGGACCTCCCCGCGCAGCCGGGCCTTCCCCGACGGATCGCCGTCACCGCTGCTCCCGCTCATGGGGCCAGTGTGGCAGCGGGACGGCCCGAGCGGCGAGGGGGCCGCTCCCGCCGGGACGGTCCGGGCAGGTCCGGCGGGGCCTGCCCCCGGGCGGTGAACGCCGGGTGGCGGTTTGCGCTCCGCCGTCCGAAAGGGCGGGGACTTCTTGCGCCCGGCCGGGCGTCGGGGCGCCGAGACGGCCGGGGACTGTCCTAAAGTGCCGACATGAACGACGCCACCGAGCAGAAGCGACCCTCCGCATCCGCGCCCGTCACCAAGGCGGTCGTGCCCGCGGCCGGCCTGGGCACGCGGTTCCTCCCCGCGACCAAGGCCACGCCCAAGGAGATGCTGCCGATCGTGGACAAGCCCGCGATCCAGTACGTCGTGGAGGAGGCGGTCGCCGCCGACCTCAAGGACGTCCTGATGATCACGGGGCGCAGCAAGCGCTCCATCGAGGACCACTTCGACAGGGCCTACGAGCTGGAGGAGGCCCTGGAGGCCAAGGGCGACGACGCCCGGCTGCGCTCGGTGCGCGAGTCCAGCGACCTTGCCCAGGTCCACTACGTCCGCCAGGGGGAGCCCAGGGGGCTCGGCCACGCGGTCCTGTGCGCGGAGGCGCACGTGGGCGACAACCCGTTCGCCGTGCTGCTCGGTGACGACCTCATCGAGTCCGCCGACCTGCTGCGCCGCATGATCGAGGTGCGGGAGAGGCGCGGGGGCAGCGTCGTCGCCCTCATGGAGGTGGAGCCCGAGCAGGTCTCCCTGTACGGGTGCGCGGGCATCGAGCCCACCGACGAGGAGGACGTCGTCGCCGTCACCGACCTGGTCGAGAAGCCCGCGCCGGAGCACGCCCCGAGCCGCTGGGCGATCATCGGCCGCTACGTCTGCGATCCGGCGGTCTTCCCCGTCCTGCACGAGACACCGCCCGGCCGCGGCGGGGAGATCCAGCTCACCGACGCCCTGCGCGAGCTCGCCCGGCGCAAGCCCGAGGACGGCGGGACCGTGCACGGCGTCCTGTTCCGCGGCCGCCGCTACGACACGGGCAACAAGGCCGACTACATCCGCACGGTGGTGGACTTCGCCTGCCGCCGGCCCGACCTCGCGGACGAGCTCCTGCCGTGGCTGCGCGACTTCGTCGAGCGTCAGGACGCCGGACGCCCCTGACCCGCCCCGGGGGCGCCCGCCCGCGGGTCCGGCACGGCCCGGCCGCGCCGGGAAGCCGCGCACGCGGGGCCGGACGTGGTGACAATGGGACGCGCCTCAACTCCTGAGGGAGGGGAGACGCTCCGCCCCAGGAACCGCGACAACGGAGGAACCCCCGTGAAGAGCGTCGAACAGCACGTCGCCGACGTCCTGGCACTGATCGCCGACCCGCAGCCCACCGAGCTGGACCTGCTCCGGGCGCACGGCTCGGTGCTCGCCGAGACCGTCACCTCGCCGGTGTCGCTGCCGGGCTTCGACAACTCGGCCATGGACGGGTACGCCGTGTGCGCCGCGGACCTGGAGTCGGCCACGGCCGACGCCCCGGTCCGCCTGCCGGTGGTCGGCGACATCCCCGCCGGGGACCCCTCGCCGGCGGCCGTCCGCCCGGGCCTGTGCGCGCGCATCATGACCGGCGCCCCGATGCCCTCCGGGGCGGACGCGGTCGTGCCGGTCGAGTGGACCGACGGCGGCGTGGCCACGGTGTCCGTCGGCCGCCCGGTCCGCGTCGGCAACGCCGTGCGCCCGGCCGGGGGCGACGTGGCCGAGGGCGCGGTCGTGCTCCGGCCGGGCGGGCGGATCGGCGCGGGGGAGATGGGCGTGCTGGCGGCCGTCGGCCGCCGCTCGGTGTCCGTGTACCCCCGTCCGCGCGTCGTCGTGCTCTCCACCGGTGAGGAACTGGTCGAGCCGGGGCGCCCGCTCGGCCCCGGCCAGATCTGGGAGTCCAACAGCTTCATGATCGCCGCGGCCGCGCGCGACGCCGGGTGCGAGGTCCACCGCCACGGGTTCGTCGGGGACGACCCCCGGACGGTGCTCGACACGCTGGAGGGCCTGCTGGTGCGCGCCGACATCGTGATCACGACCGGCGGCGTGAGCATGGGCGCGTACGACGTCGTCAAGGAGGTGCTCACGCGGGAGGGCACCGTGGAGTTCACCCAGGTGGCGATGCAGCCGGGCAAGCCCCAGGGCTTCGGCGCGATCGGCCCGGACCGGACCCCGATCGTCACCCTCCCGGGCAACCCCGTGAGCGCCTTCGTGTCGTTCCAGGTCTTCGTCCTCCCCGCGCTGCGCCGCCTGCGCGGCCTCGACCCCCGCGGGCTGCCGGTCGCGCGCGCGGTCCTCACCGCCCCCGTGACCTCGCCGAAGGGCCGCCGCTCCTACCTGCGCGGCGTCCTGGAGGGGTCGCCGCACGGTCGCGAGGCCGCCCCCACGGTGTCCCCGGCCCTGCGCCAGGACTCCCACCAGCTCTCCGCGCTCGCCGGGGCCAACGCGCTGATCGTCGTGCCGGAGGAGACCACGGAGCTGGCCGCGGGCGTCGCCGTCGACGTGGTGCTCCTCCCCGATCCCGCCTGAGGGCCGGCCCGCGGGTCCGGCCGCCCCGGGGCGCGGCGGCGCGGGAGTTCGCGGATCGGTGGGCGGACCGTCGCCGGGGTGCCGTACGGTCGTGGATGGCGCGCCGCGGCGCGCCCGGACACCGCCGTCCCGGCCGTGTTCCGCGTACGAGCGCAGAAGCTGGCGGACCGATGAGCGACACCCCACGGACGGAGGGGGCAGACCACCCCTCCGGCTTCACCCACCTGGACGCGTCCGGCGCGGCGCGCATGGTCGACGTCTCGGAGAAGCGGGTGAGCACGCGCACGGCCACGGCCACCGGCCGCGTCCTGCTCGGCGCGGAGGCGGTCGCCGCCCTGCGCGGGGGGACGGTGCCCAAGGGCGACGCGCTGGCCGTCGCGCGGATCGCGGGCATCCAGGGGGCCAAGCGCACCCCCGACCTGGTGCCGCTGTGCCACCCCATCGCCGTGCACGGCGTGGAGGTGGACCTCACCGTCGTGGACGCGGGGGTCGACATCAGCGCCACGGTGCGCACGGCCGACCGCACCGGCGTGGAGATGGAGGCGCTCACCTGCGTCATGACCGCGGCCCTCGGCCTGGTCGACATGGTCAAGGCCATCGACCCCGGGGCCGAGGTCACCCGGGTGCGGGTCGAGGAGAAGACCGGCGGGCGCAAGGGCCACTGGAGGCGCGGTGGCGGCGGTGAGTGAGCCGGGGGGCCGTACGCACCGCGTCGCGGTCGTGACGGCGTCCAACCGGGCGGCGGCCGGGGTCTACCCGGACCGGTCGGGGCCCGTGGTCGCCGACCGGCTGAGCGCCGCGGGCTTCGCCGTCGTCGGTCCGTGGGTGGTTCCGGACGGGGCGCCGGTGGCGGAGGCGATCGCCCGGGCCCTGGACGAGGGGGCCGACGCGGTCATCACGACCGGCGGCACGGGGCTCACCCCGCAGGACCTCACGCCCCAGGCGACCCGGCCCCTGCTGTCGTACGAGATCCCGGGGATCGCCGAGGCGCTGCGCGCGGCGGGCCGGGACAAGGGCGTGCCCACCGCGATCCTGTCGCGGGGGCTGGCCGGAGTCGCGGAGAGGGGAGGGCGCCGGATGCTCGTGGTCAACCTGCCCGGTTCCCGGGGAGGCGCGAACGACGGGATGGACGTGCTGGAGCCGGTGCTCGCACACGCCTTGGACCAGCTGCGTGGCGGAGATCACGCCCGGCCCGAATGACGCCGAACAATGACCGGAATCACATCCCGGGCATTCCGTCCCTCGAACATTCTTTGACCTTGGATCGCTTTTCGGTGCGTGAGTATTGGAGTTAGGAATCAGCCGATTCTCGCGTTGTGAGAGTGACGCCCGCCACGTCACCCGTGCGGAGTGGAATACTGGAACCCGTCACCGACGCGGGAGGTCCGGCGCCTCCGCCCCCGGTGGCGCGCCCCCGGGCGGTGGCGCCGGGGGGATCGAAGGGACGGTCGTGAATCGCAGACAAGGGTGGCCCGTCACTCTGGAGGAGGGGCCGGTCGCGCTCAGACCCCTGCGGCTCCGCGACGCCGTCGCACTGCGTGACACCCGCGCGCGCAACGAGGAGTGGCTCCGTCCGTGGGAGCCCACGTATCCCGAGATGCCGCTGCGCACCACCGGGCTGGCGCCCTACGTCGCGATGCTCCAGTCCATCCGGAGAGAGGCCAGACAGGGCCTGTCCATGCCGTGGTCGGTGACCTACGACGGCCAGTTCGTCGGACAGCTCACGGTGGGCGCCATCGTGTGGGGCTCGGCGCGTTCGGCCCAGGTCGGCTACTGGATCGACAGCGCCTACGCGGGCCGCGGCGTCACGCCGACGGCGGTCGCGCTCGCGGTCGACCACGCGTTCTTCGGGGTCGGCCTCCACCGGATCGAGGCCAACATCCGCCCGGAGAACCGGGCGAGCAGACGGGTGGTCGCCAAGCTGGGGTTCCGGGACGAGGGGGTGCGCAGGCGCCAGTTGCACATCGACGGGGCGTGGCGCGACCACATCTGCTACGCGATCACGTCGGAGGAGGTCCCCCGGGGGATGCTGCGCCGCTGGAGGGAGGGGTCGTCCCCGGGGCCCGGTTCCGACCCCGGTTCCGCTTTGGGGCCACAGGGCCCGAACGGCGGCGCAGATCCGCGCGACCCGGCGAGTCCGCAGTCCGGGGCGAACTGAACGTGGCACGATCACGGTTGCGCCCGGCGCCTAAACCTCGCTTTAGCGACATTGACTCATTACTTTGCGTTGAATTGGGACTGCGCTCCGCAGTCAACTACTGACCTGCGTTTTTACCCCCGGGTGTCGGGCGGCCGAAACTGGGGGTCCACAATCTTGCGACACTCCGGTCGGAATGTGGCGCATTTATGGACACGGGGTCGTACCGTGCGGAACATAGACGCATTGACGATGCGGCCAACGCGTGGATATGGCTCCCGGGAATCACCCCGGACCCGAGGCGGGTCCGGAACGATGTCCCAGCGGGAGACGTCTCTACACCCGGGAGGACCGGGGGTACCACGCGACGCAGTGTCGACGACGTGTCGATCAACGTCCAGTGGCCGTCATCGTGAGGAGGGGTGATGAGCAGCTCTCCTCTGTACCTGGCCATCGTGGTGGTGTGGCTCATAGTCCTTGTGCCGATGTTGTTGCGCAAGGACTCCGCGGAGGTCGTCTACGACGAGCAGCGCGGGGACGACGAGGGTTCCGGCGAGCCCGGCGCCGAGGGGGCCGGGGACGGCCCCGAGGGCCGGGCCGACGACGGCGACCCCGACCTCACCGAGACCCAGGTCATCCACCGGGACGATCTGGAGCCCGACCCCGGGGTCCGCGGCGCGCAGGAGATCGACCGGGCCCGGGAGCAGTACCGGGCCGGCCGCGAGCCGCGCGCGCGGGTGATCGCCCGCCGCCGGCGCCGCACCAGCGTGCTCGCGCTGGTGACCGTCGCCACGGTCGCCGCCGTCTCCCTGGGGCTGGGGCCGTGGTGGGTGATCGCCCCGCCGGTGCTCCTGCTCTCCGGGCACCTGGTGCTCCTCCGGGAGGCGGCCAAGGCCGACGCCGAGCAGCGGGAGGCGGCCGCGCGGGCCCGCCGCAGGGCCGCGCTCCGCGCCCGCAGGGCCGAGGAGGAGCAGCGCGTCGACGCCGAGCGCGAGGCCAAGGTCATCGCCCTCCAGGAGCGGCGCAGCCAGGTGTACGACCAGTACGCGGACGCGCGTCTGCGGGCCGCCGGGGACTGACCCCCGGCCCGGGGTGGAACGGTCGGTTCGGACCACCCCGGGATTCCTGCTATCGTTTATCTCGTCTTCGGGGCTATGGCGCAGTCCGGTAGCGCACCTCGTTCGCATCGAGGGGGTCTGGGGTTCAAATCCCCATAGCTCCACCAGAAGACCAGGCGGGTCACGTCCTTCGGGACGGGCCCGCCTGGATTTTTTTTCGCGGCCCGTCGGGGGCGCGTCGAGGGGCCGCCGCCGCGGCCCCTCCGGTGTGTCCGGGGCGCTCGTGGCCGCCGGGCCGTGACAGGCGGAAGGGGTCCGCGCCCGACCGGGCGCGGACCCCTCGCCGTGCGGCCCCGGGCCGAGGGGCACTGCTGTTCCCTGCGGCGGGCGGTCGTTTCCGGACCGGAGCCCCGAGTGTCACCGGCGAAGTGTCCATCCCCTGGGGCGGGGCGGGCCGGTGCCCCACAGACTACCCCCGGGTTCCCGGGGTGTCCCGCGACAGGGGCGTCCCGTCGTCCCCACGCCGGAAACTTACCGGCGTAGAGTTTGGGTCATGGCAGACGGATACCACCACGGGAACCTGCGGGCCGCCGTCCTGGAGCGGGCCGCGGAGGTCATCGGGAGGGAGGGGCCCTACTCCTTCAGCCTGCGCTCGCTCGCGGCCGACCTCGGGGTGAGCCACACGGCCCCCCGGTACCACTTCGGGAGCCGAGAGGGCGTGCTCAACGCCCTGGCCGCCGAGGGGTTCCGGGACCTCGCCGCGCGGCTGAGGGCCGACCGGGAGGCCGGGGGAGGGCTCCTGGAAGCGGGGGTCGAGTACGTGCGGTTCGCCATGGACCGCCCGGCCCACTTCCAGGTGATGTTCGCGCCCACCCTGCTGGGCGAGGACGACGAGGAGCTGGAGGCCGCGCGCGAGGCGGCGTTCGGCGAGCTCCAGGGCGGCGTGAGGTCTCTGGCCGAGGAGGGGCGCCCCGTCGAGGACGGCGCCGCGGCCGTGGTCGCCGGCTGGGCCATCGTGCACGGCATCGCGACCCTCGCCCTCACCGGCAACCTCGACAGCTCCGGCGTCCGGCGGCTGTTCGAGGACACCGACCTGCTCACCATCACACGCCGGAGCGCGGGCCTCCTGTTCGGCCCGGCGCCCGGCCCCTCGGAGGAGGCGCCGGGAACCGGGTCCGGCTGAGCCCGCCGGACGCGGTCCCGCCGGCCGTCCCCGGACGCGCCTGGCCCCGGCCACCCGGTCCGTGCCGCGGCGCCCGTGCCGGGACCGGTCCCGCCGCCGGCGGAGCGGCGCCCCGGCGGCCGTGGGCGGTCTCCGCGGCCCGTGGAGGGCGACGGGGCGGGGCGGGACCCACACGGGGCGCCGCAGGGGCCTGAGGGGCCCCGAGGGGCATCACGGGGACGACGGGGCGCCCCTGGGGGCGTCGGACGCGTGCCTCGGAGACGGTGCCCCCGGCGCCCGGCTCCCGGCGGGGCCGCGCGTGCCGCGGGCGCCGGGCCGGCGCGCGGGTGTCCCCGGCGGGGTCCGCGGTCCCGCCGTGCCCCCTCGCTCCCGGCCCCGGGGCGGGAGCCCCGGAGCCCTTCCGGGGGAAGCCGTCCCCGGGGGAGCAGAAGGGGCTGATGGTTACGAGCCTTAGTGGGTGACCGAAACACGGCACCGAGATCCGATCGTCGGACGGTCGTCACCTGACGCGTCAGGGAGTCCATGACGCACCGTCACCACGAGGGGTGACGAGATCGCGGCGAAAAGATGTGGATACCTCCGTTTTCTGGCACTCTGTCCGTGACATCCTGGATGGTGTCCGCCCGTCACCCTGCGGATTTCGGGGGGAGCCGGCCGAAGAATAGCTCCGGTCTTCACTCGGAGTTCATGTTCGCCGCTGTCGCTCTCCGTTATCCGTATGGAATGCATTTTGCGGCTGGGTGGGCTTGTTTTGGCAGGTCGTGGGGCAGGGTGAGTGTCGTGTACATGAATAGAAGCCCCTCTGATCTGCGAAGACGCGTCGAGGTCGTTTATGTGGAAGGTGTACGCGGTGATTTTTCCGGTCCCCGTGTCGTAAAACGATGAATGTTTCACTCCGGGTCTTGCGTGAACAGAGCACCCCACGACATCGTGGTCGTGGGATGGGCTGGAAGCCAAACGAAAGGTAGATGCCATGACCACGCACGCGATGACCGTCCGTAACAACGGTTGGTCCTGGCTGTAACCAGTCCGCCGACCGGGTTTCACTGAACCCCGAAGCCCGGGCCCGTCCGATCCCCGATCGGGTGGGCCCTTCGGCCTTGCCGCGCCCGGCCCCCGCGCCCCCGTCCGCGGACGGTCGCCGGTTCGCTGATTTGACGGCGGACCGCACCGGGTAGGGACACGGACACGACCTCCCGGCCCGGCCAGGGCCGGGTCCCGCCGACCGCGAAGGGGCGGACCGTGCCCGATTCCCCCCAGTCCCCCGGCGGCTACGAGTACCCGGAGGAACCGGCTCCGGCCGGAGGGTACGAGCCGCCGGGATCCCCGCCCGAACCCCCGCAGCCGCCTCCGGAGACCACGGTCCGGCCGGCCGGGGACGAGGAGGGCGGCCCGTTGGCCGCGGCGGAGCGCTTCCGGCGCACCACCCCGGCCCGTCTCAGGACGATCCCGCCGCACAGGAGCGGGGGCCACTGGCGGCTGCTCGCCGGGACGCTCACCTACGTGATGGTGGTCGGGGGGATGGCCGACTACGTCGAGCCGGAGACCCGTGCTCTCGCCCACCTGGTGTTCTGGCTGCTCATCGCGGTCGCGTTCGCGGTCACCGTCGTGCGTGAGCGCCGCCACGGATGGGATCCCGCGCCGCGCTGGCCGTGGGCGGCGGGCGCCGTCGGGGGCGCGCTCGCGGTGGAGGTGCTCATCCTGGCGTTCGGCTCACCGGCGATCATCACCGGCTCGGTGATCCTGCTCGGCCTGGGGCTGTTCGTGCTCATGCTCGTGGGGTGAGGGCGCCGGGCGAGGAGGGGGTCGGCGGCGGGGCGGACGGGGCTCAGGTGGCCTCGTCGTCGAAGGGCGGGCGCTTGCCGTTGAGGCGCGCCGCGGGCTTCCTCTCCTGCTCCTCTTCCTCCCAGAAGTGCTTCTGCACGAAGCGCTTGGGGTTGAGGTCCTGGACGTCGAAGTCCTTGAACTCCGGGCCCAGCCCCTCCTTGATGTCGTTGGACGCGGAGTTGGCCATGGTCCGCAGTTGTCTCAGGACCCGCCCGACCTGCTGGGCGGCCTTCGGCAGCTGGTCGGGCCCGAAGATCAGCAGCGCGAGAAGGAGGAGGATGACGAACTCCACCCCGCTGATGTTGAACATGCGTGACCCTCGTCCCTCGGTGTACCTACCGGCCCCAAGCAGGTTAACCGGTATCAGCGGGGTACGGTAACCCTGCCCTGGTCACACCTGGGAGACGGAACGCGGACCAGCCCCCCACTCGGGGAGCGGAGGGCTGGGGAAACGCACGTGCGGCGGTCTAGATCGCTCGAACGTCCGCCGCCTGCGGGCCCTTCGGGCCCTGGATGATGTCGAACTCGACCTTCTGGTCCTCTTCCAGGTTCCGGAAGCCGGTGCCCGTGATCGCCGAATAGTGCACGAACACGTCGGGCTGACCACCCTCGACGGCGATGAACCCGAAACCCTTCTCAGAGTTGAACCACTTCACGGTGCCCTGAGCCATGTGCTCTCCCTTGGGGACTACGGCGGGGCCGCACCCTGCTGGCCCCGGGTCGCCGGGCGCCGAACCGACGAGTAATCCCCGTATCGACGAGCGCCCACGTGAAGTTCCGCGAGGCGCCTCGGGCATCCATGGAAACTACAACAGCAACCAGTTGCAGACAGTACCAGGGAGGGTGGTGCCGTGCCGAGCCTTTTGCGGCAGGAATCCGCCCTTCCGCGGTGTCCTGTTTCGGCTACTGGAAACTGTTGCTTTCCGCCCTCTCTGCCACTAATGGAGATCTGTGGAATGCGTGTTCTCGGCCGGTGGTTCAGGAAGCGTCGTTGCCGTAGATCCACACGTCGAACCAGAGGCGTTCCCGCCAGACCGACTCCTCGATCGGATAGGCGGCCAACACCGGATAGAAGTACGCGAAGCAGGCGACGATCAACAACAGGACGACGCCGTAGACGATGCCTCCGCCCGCCCTCAGATAGGGGGCGAAACGCGGGCTGTCGTCCCCGGCCCCCATGACCAGGCCGAGCGCCAGCACGATCGCCAGGACGAGGAAGGGCAGGAGCGGGAGCGCGTAGAAGAGGAACATGGGGCGGTCCGGGTAGGCGAACCACGGCAGCCACCCCGCGGCGACGGCCAGCAGCACCGCGCCCGCGCGCCAGTCGCGGAAGGTCACCCACCAGGCGAACATGACGACCAGGGCGAGCAGGCTGACCCACCAGATGATCGGCGTGCCGATCGACACGACCGAGGTGACGCAGTCGCCGGTCCCGCAGCCGACGGCCTCGCCGTTGTAGTGGAACATCACCGGTGTGCGCATGACGAGCCACTCCCACGGAGCGGAGATGTACGAGTGGTCGCTGGTGAGCTCGGTGTGGAACCCCATCATCCGCCGGTGGTAGTCCCACAGGCTCCACAGCGCCTCCACCGGGGCGTGCAGGAACCCGGGGACCATGTCCGGCAGCATCCCGTCCGCGTAGTCGCGGTTGTAGCCGCCCCGCGTGAACAGCCATCCCGACCACGAGACCAGGTAGACGACCCCCGCCACCACCACGGTCTGGAGGAACGCCGGTACGGCGTCGGTCCCGAGCCAGCGCCAGAACGGGCGCACCTGGCCGACACTGCTCCGCGCCCCGTAGTCCCACGCCACCGTGAGCAGCCCGAACGCCGCCACGAAGAACAGCGCCGACCACTTGGTGCCGATCGCCAGTCCGAAGCACAGCCCCGCCGCGAGCCGCCACCAGCGCATCCCCAGCCAGCCCACCGACGCCAGGTCCGCCCCCGCCTCCGACAGCCGGACGAGCCTCTCCCTGGTCTTGTCCCGGTCGATGACCAGGCAGGTGAACCCGGCGAGGATCCACAGGGTGAGGAAGACGTCCACCATGGCGATGCGGCTCAGCGTGAAGTGCAGGCCGTCCAGCGCCATGATCAGGCCCGCCGTGCAGCCCAGCAGCAGCGACCGGGTCATCCGGGTGGCCAGGCGCACCAGGATGAGGACCGAGACCGTGCCGGCCAGGGCCGCGGCGAACCGCCACCCCTCGGGGGTCATCGTGGCGCCGAACGGGAAGAGCGACCAGACCCAGTCGCCCAGGGCGATCATCCACTTGCCGACCGGGGGGTGGACGATGAAGTCGCCGCCTCCCGAGAAGATGTCCTGGCTGCCGCTGTTGAGGAGGTCGTCGGCCTCGATCGGCTCCTCGCGGGTCTCGTGCTCGTAGCCGAACTGCCAGAGCCCGTAGGCGTCCTTGGCGTAGTAGGTCTCGTCGAAGTAGATCCGCTCGGGCTGTCCCAGGTTGAAGAGCCTGAGCGCCCCGGCGAACAGCGCGACGAGGGAGGCCCCCAGCCAGGCCAGCCACCAGGGGGAGGGGTCGGCGGGCAGGAACCGTGCGCGCAGCGGGACCCTGCGGGGCGGAGAGGGCGGCGTCGAGGGCTCTGCCTCGGAGGAAAGTGCGGTGGAGGTCATCTCGGCTCGTAGGTTGGGGACGGAGATGGTTGTCCATTGCGGACGTACCACGAAACCAGGTTTCGGGTGGCGTGATAGAGCCAACCGTAGCGTGACAGGACGGGGATCACAGTGGTTGAGGGCGGAGCTGCGACGCGGAGGGTCGGGACCCTGACTCTCGCCGGGTTGCCCATCGGGAACGTGGAGGACGCGCCGCCCCGGCTGCTTCGGGCCCTGGGGGAGGCACGTGTCATCGCGGCCGAGGACACCCGCAGGCTACGCCAGTTCGCCTCGCGCGCGGACGTGCGCCTGGGCGGGGCCGAGGGGGCCCGCGTGGTGTCGTACTACGACGCCAACGAGGAGAGGCGCACCGACGAGCTGATGACCGACCTGAGGGAGGGCCGCGACGTCATCGTCGTGACCGACGCGGGGATGCCGGGGGTCTCCGACCCCGGCTACCGGCTCGCCGCCGCCTGCGCCGAGGAGGACATCCCCGTCACGGCCATCCCCGGGCCCTCCGCCGTCACCACCGCGCTCGTCGTGTCCGGGCTGCCGACCGACCGCTTCTGCTTCGAGGGCTTCCCGCCCCGCAAGGGGCTCCGCGGGTACCTGGCCGACCTGGCGGCGGAGCGCCGCACCATGGTGTTCTTCGAGAGCCCGCACCGCGTCGCCGCGACCCTGGGGGCGATGGCGGACGCGTTCGGCGCCGACCGGAGGGCCGCCGTCTGCCGGGAGCTGACCAAGACCTACGAGGAGGTGCGCCGGAGCGGGCTCGGGGAACTGGCGGCCTGGGCGGCCGACGGGGTGCGGGGCGAGGTCTCCGTCGTGGTGGAGGGCGCCCGCGGGCGCGCGGGGGAGGCGACGGACGAGGAGCTGGCCGGCGCCGTCGCCTCGCTGGAGGAGGAGGGCGTGCGCCGCAAGGAGGCGATCGCCCGCGTGGCCAAGGAGACGGGCGTGCCCAAGCGCCGGGTCTACGACCTCGTGCACGGGATCGCCGCGGCCGACTGACCCGCGCCCCTCCCCGGCCCCGGAGGACGCGGGGGGACCGGCGGGCGACACCTGGGAGAACAGGGGCGGCACGCGGAACCTTTCCGCGTCCGGAGCGTCTCACCAGGAGCACACGTGACCGTCGACCGAGGATCGTCCATGAGAAGTCAGCTCTTCCAGCAGGCCCAGGAGAACACCCAGCCTGGCATGCACCTCCAGAACCACAAGATGCTCCGTGTGGGCCTCGACGGCGAGTTCTACGCGCGCCAGGGCGCCATGGTCGCCTACCAGGGGCAGGTCGACTTCTCCTACGAGGGGGCGGGGGGCGTCGGCAAGTTCTTCAAGAAGGCCCTCACGGGCGAGGGCCTGCCGCTGATGAAGGTCTCCGGCCGCGGGGACGTGTTCCTCGCCCGTGACGCCTGGGACGTCCACCTGATCGACCTGGAGGACGAGCAGCTCACCGTGAACGGTCAGAACGTGCTGGCCTTCGAGGGGGGCCTGAGCTGGGACATCCGCCGGGTCGAGGGGGCCGGGATGACGGCCGGCGGCCTGTTCAACACGGTCTTCGCCGGGCGGGGCCGCGTGGCCGTCGCCTGCCACGGAGCTCCCGTGCTGATCAACGTCGACCAGCCCACCTTCGTCGACACCGACTCCGCCGTGGCCTGGTCCAGCTCCCTGCGCACCGGCGTGCGCCGCACCATGAAGGCCGGGGCGCTGATCGGCCGGGGCAGCGGCGAGGCGGTCCAGCTGTCCTTCGAGGGGCAGGGCTTCGTCCTCGTGCAGGCCTCCGAGGGGCCGCAGGCGCCCGTCGCCGCCGGCTGACCCGCCGCCCGCCGGGGCGGGGGAGCGGCGAGGGCCCCGGGGACGTGTCACCACACGCCCCCGGGGCCCTCGTCCGTCACGCCGGGACCTCCGCGAGGAGGCCCCGGCTCCGGCCGCGGCTAGACCACGGCGCCGTCGTCGGCCTCGCGGGCGGCCTTGGCCGCCACCTTCTGCTTGGCCTTGCGGTCCTTGATCACGTGGGGCGGGGCCGTGCGGTCCCACTTCTGCAGCCAGATGGCCAGCGGCACGGCGACGAACACCGTGGACACCACGCCCGTGGTCAGACCGACCAGCATCGCGATCGAGAAGTCCTGGAGCGAGGACCCGCCGAGGAAGACGAGGAAGCCCAGGATGATCCACGCGCCGACGGTGGTGTTGACCGTACGCGGCAGGGTGTTGAGGACCGCCCGGTTGGCGATCTCCTTGAAGGAGGACTTCTCGTCCCTCGCCCACTCGTCGCGCACCCGGTCGAACACCACCACCGTGTCGTTGACGGTGAAGCCGATGACACTCAGGATCGACGCCAGGAAGACGCCGTCGATCGGCTTGCCGAGCCAGATGAACAGGCCGACCACCAGCAGCATGTTGAACGCCAGGGACAACATGGTGGAGACGCCGAACGACCAGCGGAAGCGCCAGGCCAGGTAGATCATCTGGAGCGCCAGCGCGGCGCCCAGGGCGATCAGGGCCCGGTTGCGCAGCTCGTCGCCCATGCTCGGGCCGATCAGCTCGTCGCTGACCCTCTCCACGCCGCCGGTCGCCTCGGACAGGGCGTCGGTGATGCTCTCCGCCTCCGGGTCGGAGATGTCGCCGGTGCGCACCGCGATGTCGCTGTCGCCGGACTCCTGCACGACGGCGGTGTCCGAGCCGGGGAAGTTCAGGCCGGAGATGATGCCGCGCGCCTCGTCCACCGAGATCGGGTCGCCGGTGACCTCGTACTCCATCACGCGGCCGCCGGTGAACTCGACGCCGAGGTTGGTGTCGCGGATCAGCGGTGCGGCGATCGCGGCGGCTACGATCAGCGCGGCGACGACGAGGGCCTTGCCCCGGTGCTTCATGAGGTCGGGGTTCTTCTCGACCAGCCAGGTGCGGATCGGGCCGATCTGGTTGAGTCCGGTGACGGCCGGGTGCTTGCGGACGACCGCCCTGCGGACCGCCCACTCGACGAACACGCGCGCGATGACCAGCGCCGAGAACATCGAGACGATGGTGCCGATGCTCAGGGTCACGCCGAAGCCCTGGACGGTGCCGGAGGCGAAGAAGAACAGCAGGGCCGCCGCGATGAGCGTCGTGACGTTGGTGTCCAGGACGGCGCTCCACGCCTTCCGGGAGCCCTCGACGAACGCCTTCTCCAGGTTCGGCGGGATCGCCCTGCGGCGACGGCGGGCGAGCGCACCCGACTCGGCCTTGGCGGCCTCGTCGTCGGTGGCGTCCCGCATGCCCGCGGACTTGTTGGACTCGTACACCTTCTGCTGGCGCTGGTACTCCTCGCGCGCCCGCTCGAAGATGAGCACGTTGGCGTCGATGGCCATACCGATCGCCAGCACGAAGCCGGCCAGGCCCGGCAGGGTGAGCGTGGCCCCCAGCGCGACCAGCGCACCGTACGCGATGAGCGTGTAGAAGGCCAGGGCGACCGAGGCGAGGAAGCCGACCAGGCGGTACACCAGCGTGATGTACAGCGCGGTGAACGCGATGCCCAGGAGGGCGGCGATCGCGCTGGCCTCGATGGCGGCGGCGCCCAGGGTCGGGCCGACCGTCTGGCGCTGGACCTCGGTGACCGGCAGCGGCAGGGAGCCGCCCTCGATCAGCACGGCCAGCTCGTCCGCGGTCTCACTGGTGAAAGTGGGGCTGGTGATGCTGGTGGAACCGCCCGGCATACCGACCTCGCAGCCGATCTCCGGGTTCACCTCCGGGGCGGAGATGATCTGGTCGTCCAGCACGATCGCCACACGGCGCCGCGGGTCGCCCTGCTCGTAGCAGGCCGCGGCGCCGGTCAGCTGCGCCCACTGGTCGCGGCCCTCGCCGCGGAAGTTGACGTTGACCGTCCACTGGGTGCGGTTGACGCTGTCGAGCGCCGCGTCGGCGCTGGACACCCGGTCGCCGCGGATGGCGGTCTCACCGAGCTGGAGGTAGGTGCCGTCGGCGTCCGGGAGCGTCATGGCGACGTCCTCGGGGTTCTCCGCGCTGGGGCCCGCCGGGGGCTGCTGACCCCCGGTGGGGTCGCCGCCCATGCTGCCCATGAGCTCTTCGAGCTGCTCGGGGGTCATCTCCTCCCCGCCGCCGGCGCCCTCGCCGCCCTCGCCGCCCTCGGCGTCGGAGGGTGCGCGGGCCTCGTCGGCCGCGTTGTCCGGCGCGTTAGCGAAGTCGCCGGTCGGGGGGGCCTGCACGCCCTGGCCGCCCTGCTCGCCGACGCCCAGCACCGGGTGGAAGGACAGCTGTGCGGTCCGGCCGACGATCTGGGCCGCCTCCGCCGGGTCCTGCACGCCGGGGAGCTCGACGATGATCCGGTTCTCACCGGACCGGGACATGGTCGCCTCGGCCACGCCGAGGCGGTCGATGCGCTGGCGCAGCACCTCGACGACCTGGTCGGTGTTGTCGGAGTCGGCGGGGGTGCCGTCGGCTCCGTCCTGGGTCTCCAGCACGATCTGCGTGCCGCCGCTGAGGTCGAGCCCCAGGCGGGGTGGGATGAACCACGCCGCGCCGAACGCGACGAGGATGACGAGGAGGGAGATGAGCGCGCGTGTCCAGCGCGCTCCCGCTCCCGTTTGACTGGACAAGGGGTAGGTACCTCTCACTGCGAAGACGGGTAGCCGAACGCACGCCCGGAGGGAACCGGGCGGGGGGTGTGGCCGGGGACGGTCAGATGGCGGTGTTCGCCGCGAGAGGCGGGGCCCGCGTCGGCGGCAGCTCCCCGGAGGCGACCTGTTCGGGAACGGGGTCGGAGGCCGGGGGCGGCAGCGGCCACCAGGGCTGGTCCCACACGGCCAGGCGCAGGGCGCGACCGGGCACCGTGTCGGGCAGGTCGCGCAGGACGGAGCGCTGGTCGCAGGTGGTGGCGGGCGGGCCGACCGTGAGCATGGGGTTCTCGGCGAGGTTCGCGCGCTCGCGCGGGGTCACCGACTCCTGGGCGGCGTCGCGGCCCGGGGCGCCGTCGGGGGCGCTGGCCAGGCCGTGCGGCGGCAGGTGGGCGGAGACCGTCCCGCCTCCCGTGCCGGAGGCGACGGGGAACGACAGGATGACCAGCAGCACCATGCTCGTGAGGAGCGCGGTGGTGTGCCGGGCAGGGCGGGGTAGGGCACGGGTATCCGTGGTGACCACCGCCTCAGGTGAAGGACCGGGGAGAGGGCGTCTCCGTCACCGCGCGCCCCGGCGGCACGCGGATCGTCCAGCAGAGCATACGGGTACGGGTCGTCCCCGGGGAATCGTCCCCGGCCGGGAAAGGCGCGGGCCGAGGGCGCGCGAGCGGGAGAAATGAGGTGCGGGGCAGGCCCCCGGCGGCTTTAGGCTTGGGGCATGTCGTCGAATCGCCACATCCTGACCGCGGTCGCCTGGCCCTACGCCAACGGACCGCGCCACATCGGCCACGTGTCCGGCTTCGGGGTCCCCTCCGACGTCTTCTCCCGCTTCCAGCGAATGTCGGGCAACCACGTGCTGATGGTCAGCGGCACGGACGAGCACGGCACCCCGGTCCAGGTGCAGGCCGACCAGGAGGGCGTCACCCCGCGCGAGCTGGCCGACCGCTACAACCGGATCATCTCCGAGGACCTCGTCGCCCTCGGCCTGTCCTACGACCTCTTCACCCGCACCACCACGGGCAACCACTACGCGGTCGCCCAGCAGCTGTTCACCACGCTGTACGACAACGGGTACGTGTTCACCCGCACCACCAAGGGCGCGGTGTCCCCGTCCACCGGCCGTACGCTGCCCGACCGCTACATCGAGGGCGTCTGCCCGATCTGCGGCTACGACGGCGCGCGCGGCGACCAGTGCGACAACTGCGGCAACCAGCTCGACCCGATCGACCTCATCTCCCCCCGCTCGCGGATCAACGGCGAGACCCCCGAGTTCGTGGACAGCGAGCACTTCATGCTCGACCTGCCCGCGTTCGCGGAGGTGCTCACCGCCTGGCTCACGGGCAAGGAGGGCGAGTGGCGGCCCAACGTCCTCAAGTTCTCCCTGAACCTGGTGGACGACCTCCAGCCGCGCGCGGTCACCCGCGACCTCGACTGGGGCGTGCCGATCCCGCTGGAGGGCTGGAGCGACAACGCCAACAAGCGCCTGTACGTGTGGTTCGACGCGGTGATCGGCTACCTGTCGGCGTCCATCGAGTGGGCGAAGCGGATCGGTGAGCCCGAGGCGTGGAAGCGCTGGTGGCAGAGTGACGAGGCCCGGTCCTACTACTTCATGGGCAAGGACAACATCGTCTTCCACTCGGTGATCTGGCCGGCGATCCTGCTGGGGGCCTCGGGCCGGGGCGACCGGGGCGGCGAGGCCGGACCGCTCGGCGGGCTGGACGTCCCCACCGAGGTGGTCTCCAGCGAGTTCCTCACCATGGAGGGGCGCAAGTTCTCCTCCTCGCGCCGCGTCGTCATCTACGTGCGCGACTTCCTGGAGCGCTACTCGGCCGACGCGCTGCGCTACTACATCATGGCCGCCGGCCCCGAGACCCAGGACACCGACTTCACCTGGTCCGAGTTCGTGCGCCGCAACAACGACGAGCTGGTCGCGGCCTGGGGCAACCTGGTCAACCGCTCCATCTCCATGGCCGCCAAGAACCTCGGGGAGATCCCCGCGGCCGGCGAGCTCACCGACGAGGACCGGGCCGTGCTGGAGGCGTCGAGGGGCGCGTTCGCGCGGGTCGGCGAGCGGCTGGAGCGCTCCCAGTTCAAGGCGGGCCTCCAGGAGGCCATGCGGACCGTCGCCGAGGCCAACAAGTACATCTCCGACCAGGCCCCGTGGGCGCTCAAGAAGACCGACCCCGAGCGGATGGCCACCGTCCTGCACGTGGCCCTCCAGCTGGTCCACGACGCCAACACCCTGCTGACGCCGTACCTGCCGGAGTCGGCCAACAAGGTGCACGCGATGCTCGGCGGCACCGGGACCTGGACGGGCATGCCCCGGCTCGACACCGGGCACGACACCGTCGGCGGCTCGGAGGAGGCGGTGGACTACCTGGTCATCACCGGCGACTACGCCGGGGATGCCGCGCGCTGGGAGTCCACGCCGATCGTGCCGGGCACGCCGCTGGGCCGCCCCGAGCCGCTGTTCGCCAAGCTCGACCCGTCCGTCGTGGACGAGGAGCTGGCACGCCTGGAGAACCCCGCAGAGTAGTCCCGGACGACGGCCGGGAAGCAGGACGACCGCGCCGACGGGCCACGCCCGTCGGCGCGCCTTCGCGAAGGAACGTGAACACCATGGGCAAGCGCAGCGGCAGAGCGGTCAGGGAGCGCAACGACCAGACCCCTCCGCCGGTACCGGAGCCCCTGCGCGTCCCGGTGGCCGACAGCCACACCCACATGGACATGCAGGCCCCGGCCGTGGAGGACGTCATCGCGGCCGCCGAGGGCGTCGGGGTGACCCCGCTCGTCCAGGTGGGCGTCGACCTGCCGTCGTCGCGGTGGGCGGCCGAGGTCGCCGCGGCGCACCCGGGGAAGGTGTGGGCCGCGGTGGCCCTGCACCCCAACGAGGCGCCGCGCATCGTGCACGGCGACGGAGCCCCCGGCGTGGAGCCCGACGACACCGACTGGGCCGGGACCGCCCGGGAGCCGGCGGGCTTCAAGGGGCTGGAGGAGGCGCTCGCCGGGATCGACGAGCTGGCCGCCCTGCCGCAGGTGGTGGCGGTCGGCGAGACCGGCATGGACGCCTTCCGCACGGGGCCCGAGGGGACGCGGGCGCAGGAGGAGTCGTTCCGCCGCCACATCGCCATCGCCAAGGCCCGCGGCAAGGCCGTGATGATCCACGACCGCGACGCTCACGACGACGTGTTCCGGATTCTGGCCGAGGAGGGCGCTCCCGAGCGCGTCGTCTTCCACTGCTTCTCCGGTGACGCCGGCATGGCCCGGGTGTGCGCCGAGCACGGGTACTTCATGAGCTTCGCCGGCAACGTCACCTTCGCCAGCGCCGAGTCGCTGCGCGAGGCCGCCGCGGCGGCGCCGCCGGAGCTGGTGCTGGTCGAGACCGACGCCCCGTTCCTCACGCCCAAGCCCTACCGGGGGCGCCCCAACGCCCCGTACCTGATCCCGCACACCCTGCGCCTGCTGGCCGAGGTCAAGGGGATGGACGAGGACGAGCTCGCCGGGATCGTCGCGGGCAACGCCCGCCGCGCCTTCGGCTTCTGAGGGGGCCTCCGGGGGCCGGCGCCCCGTACCGCCCCGGAAGGCGCGGATCCCGCCGGGCGGCGGGCCCCTCCCCGCCCGGGGAGGGAACCGCCGCGTCCGAGGAGGCCGCCGGGCCGTGGACCCGCCGCGTCCGCGGGGCGGGTCAGCGGCCGCGCTTGAGCCGGGCGTTCGCGCGGGCCTCCCGGTCGGCGGCCTTCCACCGCTGCTTGCGCTCGGCGCGCACGCGCTGGTCGCCCCGGGCGCTGTTCCACTCGGCCTCGCGGCGGAGCCGGTTCCAGCGGGCCAGCCGCTCGGAGTCCAGTTCGCCCTCGTCGACGGCGGCGGTGATCGCGCAACCGGGCTCGGACCCGTGGGAGCAGTCCCGGAAACGGCACCGCCCGGCGAGTTCGCCGACGTCGGCGAAGGCCCGGTCGACGCCTCCCGGGTCGCCCGGCACGTCGATGCGCCGCACGCCGGGGATGTCCAGGACCAGCGCCCCGCCGGGAAGCTCCAGGAGCTGGCGGCGGGTGGTGGTGTGGCGCCCCCGCTTGTCCTGGCGGACCTCCCCGGTGTCCATCAGGGACTGTCCGGCGAGGGCGTTGACCAGGCTGGACTTGCCCGCCCCGGAGGTGCCCAGCAGCACCCACGAGGAGCCGGGCAGGAACCGCGGGGCCAGCTCCGCAAGTCCCTCCCCGGTGTGGGCGCTGACGCCGTGCACGTCGGCGCCGGCGGCCACCGCCCGGACGAGTTCGAGGACCTCGGGGAGCCGGTCCCCGGCCAGCTCCGACTTGGTGACGGCGACGACCGGGGTCGCGCCGCAGGCCCAGGCGAGGCTGAGGAAGCGCTCCAGGCGGCCCACGTTGGGCCCCTGGTCGGCGGCCTCGCAGACCAGGACCGCGTCGACGTTGGCGGCCAGCACCTGGTCGTGGGAGTCCTTGGCCACGCCCTGGCGGACGAGGCTGGTGGAGCGTTCGAGGACGGCCTCCACGAGCCAGGTGTCACCGGACCGGCGTACGGCGACCCAGTCGCCGGCGCACGGGGCCGAGGAGGGGTCCTCCCGCGCGGCCCTGGTCAGGGCGGGGCCGTAGTCGGCGTGGGTCTCGCCCGGGAGGCGGACCAGCGCGCCGCCCCGGCGTGAGGAGGACACGCGTGCGGGGAGCAGGGTGTGCCCGCTCGCGTGGGAAAGGGTGTCGAAGGCGTGTTCGACACGCGGGTTCCAGCCCAGCCGGGTCAGCGGGTGGGAGGCGGGCGTGTCGGTACGTGGTGTGCTCACGGCGGTCTCTCTGGGAGGCGAGCCGTCCGGAGGGCGGTTCCCTCAGGGCTCGCGGACGAACGGGAAGGCGGGGAGGGTGGCACTCGCAGAGTCGGTCATCGCTCTTCCTTCCGTCGTCGGTCGCCGTTCGGTGCACGACGCCCGCGGGCCCGCCGAGTCTAGGACCGGCGGGCCCGCGGGCTCCAGTGGTTTTCCGGGGTGCGCGGCGGCTCAGCGCCGCCTGGTCCACACGTCGTCCTCCGGGGCCCGCGCCGGCGGGGCCGGGGCGGCAGGGGAGGGGGCCGCGCCGTGGCGCGGCCGGTACCCGGCGTCGGTCACGTGCTCGCTGTCGGGTGGGGCGGGGGTCGCGTGGACCGGGCGCCGTGAGTAGTCGGGGCGCTCCTCGTCCACCCCGAGGAGGAGGAAGAGGCTGCAGACCAGCAGGAAGACGAACAGGCCCGTCATCATGGGCAGCAGCAGGTCCGTGGTGCTGGCCCCGGGCGGTGGGCCGTAGCGGTTCAGGCGTGAGGGCTCGATGTGCACCCCCAGCATGCCGGTGTAGTGCATGGAGGTCACCGCGACGGCCATCACCGGCGAGGCCAGGAGGATGGCGGCCATGCCGCGCAGCCGGGAGGCGCACCACAGGGCGCTGGTGGCCGCGACCAGGGCGATCGCGCTCGCCAGCGCGATGTAGACGGGGTCGTGGTGGAGTTCGCCGTGGACGCTCATCGACGCCATGCCGGTGTAGTGCATGGCGACGATGCCGGCCCCGGCGACGAGCCCGCCGAGCAGCAGGGTGGACGTCCTCCGCCGGGAGATCGTGATGGTGAGGGCGACGCCCATGACCAGGACGGCGATGACGCCGCTGACGACGGTGAGCAGGGCGTCGTAGCGGACCGAGGTGCCGGTGGGGGAGAACCCCATCATGGCGATGAAGTGCATGGACCAGAGCGCCATGCCGCCGAGGGAGAGGGATGCCAGGGCCAGCCACTGCCACCGCGTGAAGGTCTTCGACCGGCGGGCACGGGCGGCGAAAGCCAGACCGAGGAACGAACCGATGGCCGAGACCGTGAAGGCGATGAGGGGGGTGAGCCAGTCCTGGGTGGGGAGATCGACCACAACTCGCTACTTTCTATGACCTGGGTCACAAATCAACCCAGGTTATGGATAGTAGGGATGGTCAGGATGGGGCACCAGGGGTTTGGGGAAACCAGAGTGGCCTGATGTGGCCATTCATCTCCACGGTGGCCGCCTCGAAGGTCTCAGGCGGGCCGGTCCCAGGCGCTGCCGGTGCTGTGGCGCGCGGTGTAGCGGCCCTTCTCCCCGCCCGGGAGCGCCGGGGCGGGCGCGGGTCGGTCGTCCCGCCGGGCGGTCCGCGACGCGCGGCGCGGCTCGGAGTCGTCGACGCCGAGCATCAGCAGGAGGCTGCACACCAGGAGGAAGACGAACAGGCCCACGACCAGGGGCAGGAGCAGTTCCGGGGCGGTCGAGCCCGGGACCGTGCCCGGGTTCCGGGTCTCGTCCACGGTGACGTGCACGCCGAACATGCCGGTGTAGTGCATGGAGGTCACCGCGACGCCCATCACCAGGGAGGCGAGCAGGATCGACACGACGCCCCTGAGCCGCTGGGTGAACCACAGGGCCGCGGTCGCGGCGAGCAGGGCCACGGCGCCGGCCAGCCCCACGAACAGCGGGTCGTGTCCGAGGTGGCCGTGCATGTTGATGGACGCCATGCCCAGGTAGTGCATGGCGACGATCCCGCTCCCGGCGATGGCGCCGCCCGCCAGGAGCCACCCCGTCCCGCGGCGGATGACCGTCAGGTACTGGGCCAGCCCCATGGCCAGCACGGCGAGGAGGCCGCTGGCGACGGTGAGGGCCGGGTCGTAGCGGATCGCCAGGCCCGGGACGTGGAACCCGAGCATGGCGATGAAGTGCATCGACCACACGGCGGTGCCGCCGAGGCAGAGGGCGCTGAACACCAGCCAGGTACCGCGCCCGGCCCCGCGCGTGTTCCGGGCGCGGGCGGCGAACATGAGGCCGACGAAGGAGCCGATGACCGACACCGCGTAGGCGACCGCGGGGGTCAGGGCCCCGTGGGTGAAGTGCTCGACCATGGCCTGCGGCTCCGGGGGTGTGGGGAAGGAGTCCTGTTCAGGCCAATCCTAGGGAGACCGGCGCCGGTCGGGGACGGGTTCGGGCCGTACCGTCCCACCACGGCGGGCGGTCGCGGCGCAAGGGTCCTTGGTCCTGAGGGCATGTGGCGGACGGTAGCCGTGGTCTCTGTGACGCCAAACACATCGGGGAGGCCGCTCCGGGTGCGTCCGCCGCCGCCCCGGCCGCGGTCCCGTGCCCGTGGCGGACACCGGCGCCGGGGCCGTCCACGGGAGCAGGGCCGCCGGGGGCGGGGGCTCCGCGTCGCGCTCCCAGGGCGTGTTCCGTGGACGCCGTCCGTCGCGAGCGGCGCATCCGGTGCGTGCACCGCAAGGCCGAAGAAGGGGTCGTGGCGGGGTCCTGTCGACGGAGGAGAACGCCGCGAGGGGCGTGCTGGGGCGACGCGCAGCAGGGCGGGGGCTCCGCGTCGCGCCGGCTAGGCGCGCAGGCCCCCGAAGGCGATCCGGGCGAGGGTGTCGGCGACCTCCTCCGAGGCCAGGCCCCGGTCCGGCTTGTACCACTCCACCAGCGAGTTGACCATGCCGAACAGCAGGCGGGCGGCGACCGCCGGGTCGACGTCGCTGCGGATGTCGCCGTCGACGATCCCCTCGCGCACCAGGTCGGCGATCAGGTGGTCGAACTCGCGGCGCCGCTCCAGCGCGCGCTTCTCCACCTCCGTGTTGCCGCGCACGCGCAGCAGGAGGGTCACGTGGGGCAGCTCCTCCACCAGGACGCGGACGCTGCCGCGCAGCACGTGGTCGAGCCGGTCGATGGCCGGGCCGGTCGTCGAGGCCTCCTCGCGGGTGACCGCGAACAGGGCGTCCATCGCCAGGTCCAGGGAGCGGCGCAGCAGTTCGGTCTTGCCGGTGACGTGGTGGTAGATCGCCGACTTGGTCACGCCCAGGGCGCGCGCCAGGTCCTCCATGCTCGTGCCGTCGTACCCGCGCTCGTTGAACACGCGCGCGGCGACGCGCAGGACGGAGTCGGCGTCGTGGCCGGGGCGGCCGGAGCGCCGCCGTCCCGCCCCGCGGCGGGAGGACGCTGATTCGGGAGGGGAAGTTCGGGACACGGTTGTCGAATCTACCTGGTGGAGGGCGCCGGTGCGCGGGTTCGGCCGGGAGCCGCCCTCGTGTCCGGGGGTCCGCGCGAGGACGCGGTGACTTGACGAACGGTCGGTCGATGATGGCAGGCGGACGACGCCCGTGCCCTCTGGGCCCGTGTGGTCCGTGCCCGCGCCGCCTGTGCCTGCAGGGTGCGTGCCCGTGCCGCCCGTGCCCGCTGGGCCCGTGTCGTCCTTGCCCGGGCCGCCCGTGCCCGTGCCCGCTGGGCCCGTGCCGTCCGTACCCGCAGGCCCCGTACCCGCGGCGGCCCGCCCCGTCCGGGGCCTCCGCCGAGGGGCTCCGCCCACCGCCCGGGGTGAGACACGCTTGCCCCAAGGATTGCCCCTGCGGGATTGTCCGCCGCTCCGCGCGGGCGTAGCTTCGGCCTCATCGTCACAGGTGCGGGCGGTACGGCGCCCGCGCCCACCCGACCCTGAGCGAGGCAGCATGGCGATCGTCCAGAACGCCGCCCCACGGAGGGCGACGATCACCGAGGGCCACGACGCGTACCGCAGGCGGCAGCGGCTCGACCGGGGCAACACCCGGTGGCGCACCTTCGGCTCCGTCCACCCGCGCCAGGGCTCCGGACGCAGGCGCGAACTGCTCGAACACCAGGCGCCCCGGGTGTCCGTCCTGTCCTGCGCCGACTCCCGCGTGCCCCCCGAGATGGTCTTCGACCAGGGGCTCGGCGACATGTTCACGGCCCGGTCGGCGGGCCAGGTGCTGGACTCGTCGGTGCTCGGCACGCTCGTCTACGGGGTGGACGCGTTCGACACGGTGCTCCTGGTCGTGCTGGGCCACGACTCGTGCGGGGCCGTGAAGGCGGCCGTCGAGGCCCACCGGACGGGCGAGCTGCCGCCCGGGAACCTCGGCTACCTCGTGGGGCAGGTCCTGGAGGTCGTGGAGACGGTGCCGGAGCAGGGGACGGAGAAGGCCTTCCTGGACGCCTGCGTGCGGGCCAACGCCCGTGCCGTCGCCGAGCAGCTGCGGCACGAGCCCGGCCTCCGGGAGGCGGTCGCGGCCGGGCGCATGAAGGTCGAACCCGCGCGCTACGACCTCAGGCGCTCCCGCGTGGAGTGGCTGGACGACGCGTCCGGGGGCGAAGGGGGGATCCCGGAGCAGAGAGCCCGGAGCGGGTGAAGGCGCAGGTGGACCAGGACGGGCGAACGGCCGCACGGGGAATCCCGGGCGGCCGTTCGTCCGTCCGAATTGGGGCGGTTGTGATTGTCGTTTTCTGAGTGGCGTTCTGTGGCGCAAGGGATTCGTTAAAGAGGTTGGAGAGGTTGGCGGCATAAGGGTAATTTGGTCCTCGTTTGGCGACATTGGTCTCTAATGTCGCTAGTCGAGAAGGGAAAACCCCCATGGCCATCACCCGTCGCGGCGCCTTACGCGCATCCCTCATCGGCGGAGTCGGGGCAGCGGTCGCCACCGCAGCCTCCGCCTCCGCCTGGGCGGTCCCCATGCCCTCGCCCTCCCCCGGACCCCAGGACGCGGCCTCGGCCCTCCGGCTCCTCAAGGAGGGCAACCGCCGCTGGAAGCGCATCGCCTCCCGCCACCCCCACGAGGGGGCGGCCCGCAGGGCCGAGATGGCGCTCGGGCAGGACCCGTTCGCCGTCGTCCTCGGGTGCGCGGACTCCAGGGTCGCCCCGGAACTGGTCTTCGACCGGGGGCTCGGCGACCTCTTCACCATCCGGTCCGCCGGCCAGGTCCTGGACTCCTCCGTCCTCGGCAGCATCAGCTACGCGGCCGAGCACCTGGCGGTCCCGCTCATCGTCGTCCTCGGCCACGCCTCCTGCGGAGCGGTCGGCGCGGCCGTGGAGGCGCACCGCACCGGGCAGGTCCCGCACGGCCACGTCGGCTACCTCGTGGAGCAGATCCTGCCGGTCGTCGAGTCCACGCCGGACGACGGGGGCGACTTCGTGGACGCCTGCGTGCGGGCCAACGCCGAGTACATCACCGGCCTGCTCCGCCAGGACGCCGACCTGCGCGACCTGGTCGACACGGGCCGCCTGGACATCGTCCCCGCCCGGTACGACCTGGAGACCTCGGCGGTGTCCTGGCTCTGACGCCGCCGACGTCCGTTCCGGGGCGTAGGGCCTGAAAGCCGCACAGGACAAAAAAGGTGATCGACCGGATACTTCCGGTCGATCACTGTCGTTCTCGGGTCTGGAAGACACATTCCACTCGAGGGATTTACGGCAGTAAATAACTCGCATGGCCTCCTATCAGGCAAAACAAAACACATGACGCAAAAACCTGCAGATTCGCGAGAATAGCCTTATTCTCGTGGTGTCCGCAAAGGACTGCCTGATTCACAGCGGGCCGGTCGCCGAACGGCCCCTTTCTCGCAAAGGACCGCCGTGCGCGCCTTCGACCAGCAGATGCGGGAGATGCTCCAGACCCCGGGAGTGCGCAGTGTCGGCCTCGTCGACTGGCGGGGCGGACGCACCCTGGCGCGCGTCGGCGCGGACGACCGCTCCGACGACGCCGAGGCGATCCTGAGGGCCGTCCACGGCGGTCCGCTGTGGGCCGTCGGGGACCTGGAGGACATGGTCGTCACCGGGACCGACCGCTGCCTGCTGCTCGCCGTGCTCGACGACCCCGACCTGTGCCTCCAGGTGTGGATGGCCAGGGACGAGGGCAACCTCGGCTACGCCCTGCGGCGCCTGAGGCGGCTCGCCCGCACGGCCGCGGTGCCGCGCCCCCGGCAAGGCGGCGACCTGCCACCCCGCCGGGGAGGCGACCCCGACCGTCCCCCCGCCCGGGCCGCCGTGTCCGTGGACCGCCGGGTCCTGGAACGGGTCCTCACCGCGCTCCGCACCCTGTCCGCCGACCGGCCGGACGTGGGGGTCGCATGACCTCAGGAGCCTCGCCCCGGCGGGGCGTTCCGGGGCTTCGCCGATGGATGGCCGACCTGAAGGCTCAGCGCCGACCTACACCCAGGAGAGAGAAGGACATGCCGAACATCGAATCCGGTCTCAAGGAAATGATGCAGATCGAGGGGGCCATCGGCGCCGCCGTCGTCGACTACAGCAGCGGAATGGCGCTGGGCACCCTCGCGTCCACGAACACCCTCGACCTCACGGTGGCCGCGGCGGGCAACACCGAGGTGGTCCGCGCGAAGATGCGCACCATGGACCAGCTGGGCCTCAACGACGCGATCGAGGACATCCTCATCACCCTGTCCGGCCAGTACCACGTCATCCGGCCGCTCACCAGCCGCAAGGGGCAGGGCCTCTTCCTGTACCTGGCGCTGGACCGGGCCCGCGGCAACCTCGCCCTGGCCAGACACCGGCTCAAGGGCATCGAGGGGGATCTGGAGGTCTGAGCATTCCCAGGGGCCGAGGCGATGGGGGAGAATGCCGGTGTCAACCCCCCCGACGCCGTAGGGAGCCCGGTATGTTCCGGATCGTGATCAGCCGCCTCACCCACGACGGACTGCACGTCACCCCAGAGCAGCACAGGACGGCCATGTCGGTCGACGAGGCGGTCCTGGCCGTGCGGCAGCACCTGCCCACCGCCGACACCGGGGCCCTGCGCGGCGACGCCGTGCAGACCTCCGTCAACCGGGTCAACGACTTCCGGCGCGACGTCCGCACCGGTGACGGCGACCGCTTCCGCGTGGTCATCGCCCCCATGATGTGACCGGGCCCGCCGCGGCCCCCGACGGAGACGGGGCCGCCCCTCCCCGGGAGGACGCGGGGAGGGACGGCCCGGGGCCCGGCGCGGGTGCGGCCGGGCGGTCCCCTCAGCCCGAGCCGAAGGCCGAGTCGAAGGACGACTCCGGCGGGTCGTAGGCGTGGGAGCGGACGAAGTCGACCGCCTCCGCCGCCCCGACCAGGCGGTCCATGCCCGCGTCCTCCCACTCCACCGAGATCGGCCCCTCGTAGCCGATCGCGTTCAGCGTGCGGAAGCAGTCCTCCCAGGGGACGTCCCCGTGCCCGGTCGACACGAAGTCCCAGCCCCGGCGGGGGTCGCCCCACGGAAGGTGGGAGCCGAGCCGGCCGTTGCGGCCGTTGCCCGTGCGCTTGCGGGTGTCCTTGCAGTCCACGTGGTAGATCCGGTCGCGGAAGTCCCAGAGGAACCCGGCCGGGTCGATGTCCTGCCACACCATGTGGCTGGGGTCCCAGTTCAGGCCGAACGCGGGCCGGTGGCCGACGGCCTCCAGGGCCTTGTGGGTGGACCAGTGGTCGTAGGCGATCTCGGAGGGGTGCACCTCGTGCGCGAACCGCACCCCCACCTCGTCGAACACGTCCAGGACGGGGTTCCACCGGTCGGCGAAGTCCCGGTACCCGGCCTCGATGACGTCCTCGCCCACCGGCGGGAACATGGCCACGTACTTCCAGATCGCCGAACCGGTGAAGCCCACGACCGTGGACACGCCGAGCCTCGCGGCGGCGCGGGCGGTCGTCTTCATCTCCTCGGCGGCCCTTCGCCGCACGCCCTCCGGGTCCCCGTCGCCCCACACGCGGGAGGGCAGGATGTCCCGGTGCCGGTGGTCGATGGGGTCGTCGCAGACCGCCTGTCCGAGCAGGTGGTTGGAGATCGCCCACAGGCCCAGGCCGTGGCGCTCGAGGACGCCGAGCCTGTCGCGCACGTAGTCGTCGTCCACGGCGGCCCGCGTGACGTCGAGGTGGTCGCCCCAGCAGGCGACCTCCAGGCCGTCGTAGCCCCACGAGGAGGCCAGGGAGCACACCTCCTCGAAGGGCAGGTCGGCCCACTGGCCGGTGAAAAGGGTGACTGGTCGCGGCATGTTCGCTGTCTCCGTGGTCGGGGGGTCGTCGGTGGGTTGCGGGTCAGTGGTCGTCGCCGTGCCCGTCCTCGGGCGCGGGGTCCCCGCCGCCCTCCTCGGCCCCGTCGGGCAGGAGCGCGCCGGGGACGGCGGGCAGGTACAGGTGGACGTGCTCCCCGCCGGCCTCCAGGCTCAGCAGGTCGAGCTGGGTGGCGGCGGCCGACCAGGTGACGACCGCCTCGTTGCGCAGGTCCATGGCGATGTGCAGCACGTCCATGCGCAGCTCCTCGTCCTCGGCCTGGGCCGCCTCGGCATAGGTCTCCACCGCCATGGACAGGAGGCGGACGGACGAGGTCAGCCCGGTGTGGGCGACGCTGTGGGAGGACCCGTCGGACGGCGGGTCGCCGAAGTGCCCCGCCGCCTCCTGGACGCCGGTCCGCCAGGAGTTGACGGTCGCGGCGTCGGTCGTGTCCAGCGGCGGGTGCGATCCGTCGGTGGGCAGGAACTCCTCCATGTCCTCCACGATCGGGGTCAGGCCCTCCACGGCCATGCGGGTGTGCTCGACGAGGTCGTCGACCGGTGCGGCGGCCTCCCCGGCTGGGGCGGCGGCGGAGCCGGCGCCCTCACGGCCGAGGAAGACCACGGAGGCGGCGACGAGCGCGCCGACCAGGACGAGCGAGCAGGCCGTCAGCCACCATGTGGCGGCCGTGGCGGGGGCTGCCCCGACCTGCGTCTCGGGCACCGTGTCGGAGGGGGGTTTGCGTGCGGACATCGTGACGTCTCCTCGGGAAGAGTGGAGCCGCCCGACTTCAGATGGCGCTTTCCGGTGAGCGCGGCACCGAGCGGGGGTGATGGTCTCCGGCCCGGCCCGGGCGCCGCGGTCCGTGGTGCGGTCACGGCCGCGAGCGGTTCGCTCCGAAGCACGGCGTCTCCCTTCAGGAGGTCAGTGAGCGCAGGTGGGCCAGGCCGTCGACGGCGATCGCGTCCTGCGACGCCGCCAGGGGTCGCCAGACGGAGGCCGCCGTGGCGATGCTGGCATTGTCCGCCGTGAACGATTCGATGACCAGGGGGCCGTCGTAACCCGCCGCGTCCAGCGAGGTCAGGATGCCGCGCCAGTCCAGGTGGTCGGCCCCCGGCGCGCCCCGGTCGTTCGCGCACACCTGCACGTGCTTGATCCGCCCGGCGGCCCGGCCGATCGCCGCCGCCACGTCCTGCTCCTCGATGTTCATGTGGTACAGGTCCAGGGCCAGGCCGCAGTGCTCGGCCGGCAGGTCCGCGAGCACGGCCATCCCCTGGTCGACCGTGTTGACCAGGCTCGTCTCGTACCGGTTGAGCGGTTCGACCGCCACACAGACCCCCGCGGCCGAGGCGTGCCCGACCACGGGGGCGAGCCCCTCGACCAGCTCGGCACCGGTCCGCCGGCGCTCGTCCGGGGACAGCCTCCACGTGCGGCCGACCGAGGCGTAGGCCGGGCCGGCGACGACGGGGGAGCCGACCGTCGCCGCCGCGTCCACGACCCGCTTGAGGTAGTCCTGCGTGGCCGAACGTGTGGCCGGGTCGGTGGCGACGAGCTCCCGCCCCGGTGCCATGACCAGCACGACGGTGGCGCCGAGCCCCAGCCCGTCCAGCAGCGCCCGTGCGCGCCGGGGGTCCCAGTCGCCGACCTGTTCGACCGGGAGCTCGATCACGTCGAACCCCCACCCCGCCACGCGGGGGGCGATCCGCTCCAGCCCGGCGTCGGTCAGGGGCGACGTCCACACCCAGGTGTTGACCCCCAGCGCGCGCATCTACCGGTCCGTCCAGGCCTCGGGGAAGCCCGGCAGGTCCTCGCCGCCGAACTTCGCGTAGTGCAGCGACGGCATGTCCGCGTTGCGCTCCAGGTACTCGGGCAGCTCGTCCTGGGTGATGGGCGACTGCGGGAGGATCCACTCCGAGGGGACCTCCTCGCCGGCGAGGATCATGCTCGCGGCGAGGACCGGGGTACGCCACTGGAAGTTGGAGTAGACCGGCGCGATGGCGGTGAGGCCCTCCTCGTCCCACTTGCGCATGAAGCTCAGCTCGTCCTCGCCCGCGATCACCGGGTAGGGCTGCCCCGCGTCCTCGAAGGCCTCCAGGCCCGCGACGGCGCCGTCGCCCGCGTCCATCCAGATGCCGTCGATCTCGCCGCGCTGGAGGTGCTGGGAGACCAGGTCCTTGATCCTGGCCCCGTCGCCCTCGGTGAACTCGTCGGCGACCACGTTGAGCTCGCTGGCGCCGAAGATCTCCTGGGCGGCGGCCCAGCGGTGCTCGAGGACGTCGACGCCGGGCAGGATGCGCAGCGCCAGCACGTTCGAGCCGGGCTCCAGGTTGTCGACCAGGAACTCCGCGGCGTCCGCCCCGTAGGCGTAGCCGCCGATCGGGTGGATGAACGTGACCATGCAGTCGGAGTTCACCCCGCGGTCGAAGACCACGACCGGGACACCGCTCTCGCACGCGGTCTCCACCGCCGGGGTCAGGGTGGCGGTGGTGGACGGCGAGATGATGATGACGTCGCAGTCCCCGGAGTCCACGAACGCCTGGATGTCGGAGATCTGCTGGTTGTCGTCGTCCGCGGCGTCGGACACCCGGAAGTCGCCGATGGCGCCCTCCTCCTGGAGGGCCTCCACCTGCTGTTCCATGGTGATGAAGCCGGTGACCCGCCACGGGTTGGACACCGAGGCGTTGGAGAAGCACAGGGTGGCGTCCTCCGGGGAGTCGTGGGCGAACCCGGAGGTGTCGATCCACTCCGGCTCGATCGCCTGCATCCACGGCTCGTCCTCGGGGCCCTCCGGGGCGATCTCGCGCTGGGCCAGCTGGGCGTCGTACTCGGCCTGGTCGAACCACTCCTCGCTGGGGGCGAGCTCGCTGCCGCCCTCCTCGCCGGCGGCGCCGTCCTCCGGCACGTCGGTCGTACACGCCGTGAGCATCAGTGTCAGGCCGGCGGCGCCGGCGAGCAGCACGCGGGGGACGCGCATGGTTACCTCCTGGAAGTGCCGAGCGGCCGCTCGGTCGGATGGTCCGGTCGCCGTCGCAGGCGCTCCGGCAGTCGAAGGTCGCCCCGGCGGGCCGCATAGGCCACCGCGGCGATGATGATGACTCCCTGCACCGTCGGCTGGATGGTCGACGGCAGGTAGAGCTGGTTGAACAGGGTGAACAGCGCCTCCACGGTGACGGCGCCCAGGACGGCGGCGACCACCGTGCCGCGGCCTCCGCCGAGGACCACCCCGCCCAGGACGACGGCGGTGATGGCGGTGAACTCCAGGCCCTGCCCGACCTGCGCGGTGACACCGGCGTACCCGCCGATGAGGATCGCGGCGACGGTGGCCAGGAGGGAGGAGCCGACGAAGGCCAGCGTGCGCACCCGCCACACCCGCACCCCGGAGAACGCCGCGGCGACGTCGTTGTCGCCGGTCGCGATGAGGGAGCGGCCGTAGGGGGAGCGCATCAGGAGCACCCCGGCGACGGCGACGACGGCCGCGATCACCAGCGCCCACGGGAGCTGGCCGAGGAAGGGCAGGTCCTCGACGCCGCCCCGGCCGGGGACGCGGAAGGCCTCCGACAGGGCGCCGGTGGGCGCACCCCCCGTCCAGTACCGGACGGCCCCGTACAGGATGAGCATCGTGCCCAGGGTGGTGATGATCGAGGGCACTTTCAGCAGGGTCGTGACGAGGCCGTTGACCAGGCCGACCAGCAGGCCGAAGGCCAGCATCACGCCGATCACCGGCAGGGTCGCGGCCTCCTCCCCGTCGATGAGGCGGGCCGCGATCACCACCTGGGCCCCGACCAGCGAGCCGACCGAGAGGTCGAACTCGCCGGAGACGATCACGAGGTACTGGCCGATCGCGAGGATCACCAGCGGCGCGGCCTTCTTGGCGAACGCCATCAGCGGCGGGCCCTCGAAGAACGACGGGTTCTGGGTGGCGATGACCGCGAAGATCAGCGCCAGCAGCAGGGCGACGGTCGGGGCTCCTCCCCTGCCCAGCGCCACGAGCGCGCCCGGGACGCGTCCGCGGGGTGCGGGGGGTGCGGGCGTGGGCGCGGTCATCGGCGGCCTCCCAGGGGTTCCGGTTCGGGGCGGGGCCCGGGATCGGGGGCGGGCGGCGGAGGGGCCCCGCCCGAGGGGAAGCGGACCCGGACGGCGGCGCGCGAGTGCCGGCCCCGGGCGTAGACGGCGACGGCGGCGATGACGATCACGCCGCGCATCACGTCCTTGACGAAGGGGTCGACGCCCAGCACGTTGAACACCGTGTCGAGCGTGGCGAGGATGAACACCCCGGCGATCGTCCCGGCCACGCCTCCGCGCCCGCCGAGCAGGTAGGTGCCGCCCAGGACGACGGCGGCGATGGCCTCCAGCTCGTAGCCGTTGCCGTAGACCGTGGCGCTGCCGGTGCCGAACCTGGCGGCCAGCAGCAGGCCCGCCACCCCGGCGGTGACGGAGCACAGCACGTGCGCGGTGACGGTGGGGATCCCGGCGCGGACGCCGGAGAGCCGCGCGACCTCGGCGTCGCCGCCGACCGCGTACATGTGGTACCCCGTGCGGGTGCGGTGCAGGAACAGCACGGCGGCCGCGGCGAGGCCCAGCATGACGAGGGTGGAGACCGGCAGGAAGCCGATCCGCGTGTAGCCGAAGGTCTGGAAGGCGGCGGGGATCGACCCCGCGGGGCCCTGGAAGTTGGTGTCCAGGTAGCCCTTGACGATCAGCCCCATCCCCAGCGTGGCGATGAACGGGTTGACCCGCAGCCGGGTGACCACGAGGCCGTTGGCCAGGCCGATCAGCGCGGCCAGGCCCAGGGCCGCCCCGACGCCGAGCAGGATCCGGGAGGGGTCGCCCGCCATGGTGGTCGCCGCGACCACCGTGGAGAGCGCGGCGACGTAGCCGACCGAGAGGTCGAGGGACCGGCACAGGATGACGAGGGTCTGGCCGATGGCCAGGAACCCGAGCAGGCTGCTGCGGGTGAACAGGTCGACCGTGTTGGCGGTGGTGAACAGGTTGCCGCCGCGCACGGCGACGTAGACGGCGCTCGCCGCGAGCAGCAGCACCAGGGCCAGGTAGACCGGGCCGGTGGCGCCGAGCCGGGACCACAGGCCCCGGACGGAGGTGGTGGCGCGTGTCACGGTGCGGCCTCCTCGTGCCGTGCGGGGGAGCCGCCGCCGTCGGAGCCGGGGCGGTGGCCGGGCCCGTGGCCGCTGTCGCCGTGGCGCGCGGCGCCGGGGGACGGGCCGGGGTCGTGGTCGGAGCGGGGGCCGGGGGCAGCGGATCCGGCGGCCCGGTCGGAACCGTCGCCGGAGCGGGGCCCGTCGCCGGAGCGCACGGCCGCGACGCGGGGGTCCTCGACCGCCGGGGCGTCCTCCCGCGGATCGCGGGGGGAACCGGTGGCCACGGCCATCACCGCCTCCTCGCTCGACCCCCCGGGGAGCTCGCCCGCGATCCGGCCGTCCGCCAGGACGACCAGCCGGTCGGCCATCCCGATCAGCTCGGGGAGTTCGGAGGAGATCAGCACGATCGCCGCCCCGGAGGCCGCGAGCTCGCGCATCAGCCGGTAGACGGCCTGCTTGGCGCCCACGTCGATGCCGCGGGTCGGCTCGTCGAGGACGATCACGCCGGGTTCGGTGGCCAGCCACTTGGCCAGGACCACCTTCTGCTGGTTGCCCCCCGACAGGTACCGGACCTCCTGGTCGTTGCCGCCGCGCGTCACCAGCTCCAGGGAGGAGAGGATGCCGGGCAGCCGCCGGACCCGGCGCGCCGACCCGAACGGCAGGACCGCGTCCAGGACGAGGCGGCCGTTGGCGGTGACGGACTGGTTCAGCGCCAGCCCCTGCGCCTTGCGGTCCTCGGTCACCAGGACCAGCCCGGCGCGCACCGCCCGGCGCGGGGAGCGGGGATCGATCCGCCTGCCGTCCACCGCGACCTCGCCGCGGGTGAAGCGGGCGATGCCGAACAGGGCGTGGGCGACCTCTGTGCGGCCGCTGCCCTGGAGCCCCCCGAGCCCCAGGATCTCCCCGCCGCGCACCTCGAACCCGATCCCGTCCAGCTGGCCGTTGCCCCCGCCCCTGACCGAGAGCCTGACCTGGCCGACCCGGTCGCCGCGGGGCTCCAGGCGCTCGGGGAAGACCGACGACACCGGTCGGCCGACCATCCGGCGCACCAGCTGCGCGGGCCCGGTCTCCTCGGCCGGGACCGTCTCCACCAGGTCGCCGTCCTTGAGGACGGTGATGGTGGCGGCCAGGTCGAAGATCTCCTTCATGCGGTGCGACACGTAGAGGACGGCCACGCCGCGCTCGCGCAGGCGGCCGATGATCCGGTACAGGACCTCCACCTCGTGGTCGGCCAGAGCCGCCGTCGGCTCGTCCATCGAGATGATGCGCGCGTCGTGCGACAGCGCCTTGACGATCTCCACGATCTGCTGTTCGGCCACCGACAGGGACCGGACCCTGGTCCAGGGGGCGATGCCCTCCAGGTCCAGGTCGGCGAGCAGCGCGGCGGTGGCCCGCTCCATGGCGCGGCCGTCCACGAGGCCCCTGCGGCGCGGCTCGCGGCCCAGGAACACGTTCTCGGCGACGGTGCGCTCGGGGAGGAGGTTGAACTCCTGGAAGACCGTGGCCACCCCGGCGCGCTGGGCCTGGACGGGGTGCTCGAAGGAGACGCGGGACCCGGCCAGCTCGACGGTGCCCGAGTCCGCCCGGTGCACGCCGGCCAGCACCTTCATCAGGGTGGACTTGCCGGCGCCGTTCTCCCCGACGAGGGCGTGCACCTCCCCCGGGTACAGGTCCAGGTCGACGCCGTGCAGCACGCGCACGCCGAGGAAGGACTTGGTGATCCCCCGCATCCGCAGGAGGGGTTCCGCTGAGGCCGGGGGAGGGGGCGCGGGGGGCGCGGAGCCGGGCGGCGGGGAGGCGGTCATACCGCGTCCACCTCCGGGACGTCGACCCAGCGGCGCTCCCGCGCGGAGGTCATGACGGCCTCGGCGATGACGGCGGCGCGCAGGCCGTCGGCGAACACGGGAAGGCCCTCCGGGGCCTGCCCCGCGATGGCCGCGCCCGTGTCGCGGACGAGCGCGTTGAAGCAGTCCTGGTAGCCCTGCGGGTGGCCGACCGGGACGGTGACCAGGCGGGCGGCGTCGGCGCTCAGCGCCGGGTCGTCGCGGGTGATGGTCCCGGTGCGGCCGCGGCTGCCCGCCCAGAGGGTCTCCGGCCGCTCCTGGTCGAAGGCCAGGGAGCCCTCGGTGCCGGAGACCTCCAGCACCAGCTGGTTCTTGCGGCCGGGGGAGACCTGGCTGATCACCGCGCTGCCGATGGTGCCGTCGGCGGTGGAGAACTGGAAGGACACCAGGTCCTCGGTGGCGACGGGGCGGCCGTCCCGGGTGTCGTTGACGCGGGAGGTCTGGGCGCACACGGTCGCGATCCGGTCGCCGGTGACGAACTCCAGCATGTCGCACCAGTGCGAGCCGATGTCGCCGAAGGCCCTGGTGGGTCCGCCCAGTTCCGGGTCGACCCGCCAGTTGTCCTCCTCCGGGTAGAGGAGCCAGTCCTGGAGGTAGCCGCCGTGGGCGAGGCTGACGCGGCCGATCGACCCGGAGGCGACCAGGGCGCGGGCCTCGCGGGCCATGGGGTGGAAGCGGTAGGTGAAGGGCACCACGGCGACCCGGTCGGCCTCCCGCGCGGCGTCCACGAGGCCCCTCGCGGTGTCGGCGTCGGTGGCGAGGGGCTTCTCGCAGACCACGTGCTTCCCGGCGGCGAGGGCCGCCAGGCTCAGCGGGGCGTGGAGGTGGTTGGGGGTGCAGACGTGGACGACGTCCACGTCCTCGCGGCGGATGAGTTCGAGGGCGTCGGCGTGCGCGTGGGCGATGCCGTTGGCGAGCCGGAACCCCTCCGCCTTGGCCGGCGAGGAGCCCGCGACCCCGACGACCTCGCCGCCGGCGGCACGGACGGCGTGGGAGTGGACCCGTCCCATGAAGCCGGTGCCGATCACCGCGGCGCGGTAGGCGTTGGGCGTGGTCGCACCGGGTTCGACTGCCTCACCCAGGCTTGTGACCTTTCTCACTGACATGCGGCGAACAGTACGCCCGACTTATGTCGATCGTCAAGCAGAAGTTGACTGACGTGGGAACATTAGAGGCGGTCCGGGTGGCCCGGAGTCCTGTGCTTCACTGTTCGCATGACGGAAGACGCGCTCACTGACCCGGGGAGTCGAGGCGTGACGGACCTGCGCGCCGCCGCCCCGACCGCCGCACCCGGTGCGGGAACCCTGCTCCGGCTCCTACGGGACGGCCGGCCGCGCACCCGCTCGGAACTGGCGTCGGTGACCGGCCTGGCCCGCTCGACCGTCACCCAGCGCGTGGACGCCCTGCTCGCCAGCGGACTCATCGGACCCGCGGGCGAGGCCGTCTCGACCGGCGGCCGGCCCCCGACGACCTTCTCGTTCCGCCCCGGGGCCCGCGTCGTCCTCGCCGCCGACCTCGGCGCCACCCACGCCCGCCTCGCGCTCACGGACATGTCGGGGACCGTGCTCGCCGAGGAGCGCGCCGACCTGGACATCGCGCTGGGGCCCGAGACCGTTCTGGACTGGGTCGTCGGCAACGGCACGGAACTGCTCGAGGGCGCGGGCCGCGGGGTCGGCGAGCTCCTCGGCCTGGGGATCGGCCTGCCCGGCCCCGTCCAGCACTCCACCGGGCGCGCCGTCAACCCGCCGATCATGCCCGGCTGGGACAACTTCGACGTGCCCGGCCACGTGCGCGGCCGGCTCGACGTGCCGGTCCTGGTGGACAACGACGTCAACATCATGGCGATCGGCGAGCACCACACCGCCTGGCCCGACGCCAGCCACCTCATGTTCGTCAAGGTCGCCACCGGCATCGGCTGCGGCATCGTCAGCGAGGGCAGCGTCTACCGGGGCGCACAGGGGGCCGCCGGGGACATGGGGCACATCCACGTGCCGAGCGGCGGCGACAAGCCCTGCCGCTGCGGCAACACCGGCTGTCTGGAGGCCGTCGCCAGCGGCGCGGCCCTGGCCGCCGCGCTCACCGCGGCGGGCGTCCCGGCGTCGGGGGCCCGCGACGTCGTGGAGCTCTCCCGCAACGGCTCGGTCCCCGCCCTGCGCGCCCTGCGCCAGGCCGGACGCGACATCGGGGAGGTCCTCGCCGCCTCCGTCAACATGTTCAACCCGTCGGTCATCGTGATCGGCGGCGCGCTCGCCCTCGCGGGCGACCACCTCCTCGCCGGGGTCCGCGAGATCATCTACCAGCGCTCACTGCCTCTGGCCACCGAGCACCTGAGCATCGTCTCCTCCCGCGCCGGGGAGGGCGCGGGCGTGGTCGGCGCGGCCGTCATGGTCATCGAGCACTGCCTGAGCCCCCGCCACGCCGACACCCTCGTCAACGGCTGACGGGGCGCCCCGCTCCCGGACGGGGCGGGTCGTCGGAGTGCCATGCGGACTGCGAACCTTCCTCGCATCCCTCCATGAGGAGATCAGGATGAGGATCTACTTCGGAGGACATCTGAATCGTCTTCGGGATGGATTTCGGATCTCTGCGCTGAGACGAACCCCGGCAGGAAAGCCGTGGTCTGAGGGTCGGTCAATGATGTCTCAGGTTTTGGAGATCAATTTTTGCGGTCCATCTCCTGAAGTGCTTCTTCGTCAAATTCGAGGAGAGGTCTAATTGTGGCATACTTTTCAGCGGTCTTTCTTGGGGTTCCAATGCCGTTGACCTCAATGAATCCGGTTGAGTCAAGGTTCACCATTCCGCCCCTTTCGTACAGTCGGATGAGTGGTGTGAAGGGGTCTGGGAACCTGGTCAGATCGAATCCGTTGTCTTTCAGAAAAGAGAAGTGTAGGGACCATTCAACTGTCTTCACTACATGGTAGGATCCATTTCCTGACATGCTTTCGTGTACTTCGCGAACGCAAGCCTCCGGGGCGCGCGCCTCCGGATCGATGTAGTGGGCTATGTCATAAAATGGCCATCCTGCTGCGCGGAGTTCGAGAGACCACAGGGCTGATCTCCTGAGATGCTCCTGGAGAAGGCGTACCTGAGACCGCTTCTGGGTCCTTTTGTCGCTCCAGCTGATCAGTTTGATCTGCTCGGCGCGCTGCTCGAGTTCGCTCATTCTGCCTGGTACCTCTCGAAGATATGTCGTGCTATTTCCTCGGCGTTGGACAAGTCTGCATTGGGTTCGATGTTCGGCTTGCTCCAATCCTCTAGGTACTGCCCGTACGGGGTTTTCATATTTTCGGCAGGTGCGACGTCGTGGGCTCCGTAGTGGGTTGCAGTCGGATTCGGGGCGATTTCTTCCAAAATTTCATCCCTTTCCCAGGCTGACGGGTCGGGTGAACGATAGGGCATGCCCCAATCCATCAGTATGCTTTCTACGGATTCATGTTCGAGCCACCTTCTGAAAGCTGCCTTTTCGGATTCCGGGATTTCTCCGTGCGGGGCTTTCTCCCACCACTTGGCGAGATATTCTGCAGGGGTGAATCGGCCTCGTCTTACATCGTTGGGTCCGACTGTGACATCATGGACTCTGAAGAAAATATGATCCTTGATGCGCCTGATTGCTTCTTCTTTGATTCCAGTTGTTTCTGAAATCGCCTCGATGTCGCCTGTTGTATTTCTTATTCGTTCGTAAGCCTGTGCTGGCCAAATTTCTCCTGGAGATTCGGCATATGCATTTCCGTCCTCGTCGAACCAGCGCCCTGAAGCATCTGTGTATCCGAATTCTACAGGGTCGAGCCACTTATCACGAAGAATTGCTGGCTCCTTGGTGGCCGGATCAGGACCTTCAGGTGACCGCCCATGGTCTTCCGAAGCAAGATCTGATCGTTCACTTGGGCCACTGGTGTCGAAGCCGACAGGTTCAACGGTCGGTTGTCGGGGTCTTCCCGTGCTGTTCCCGCGATCTTCCGAAGGATGGTCTCCGACCGTTCCTCTCTGCGTCCCTTGCTCGCCGTCCTGACCCTCGCCGGAAGGGGTGCGCTTGGGCGGGTCGCCGCCGTCGGCGCTGTTGCGGACGTCCGGGTTCCGGTCCCGCATGTCGGACCCGTGCCGGTTCCGCGCGTCCGTGTCGGTCCGCGGGTCGCGCTCCCCCACCCGGTCGCCGTCGGATCCGCGTCCGGTGCCGTCGGTGAGATTCACGGTCCGGTCGGGGGTCGGAACGGGGGCGTCGCGTTCGGCGGTCAGGGTGTCGTCGCCCCGTCCGCCCACACCGGCGGGGACCCGGTCGCCGGCGCCCTCGGGGCCGTCGAAGAGCTCGGCCGCGGTCCAGCGGCCCTCCTCGGAGCCCCTGGGGCCGTTCGGGTCGGTCTGGGACTCCCGCGCGACCTCCTCGATCCGCTGCTGGTTGCCCTGATCGGCCGCGCGATCGACCTCGGCCAGGTCCGGCCGGTCCACGATGTCCCAGAACGCCTCGCTGTCGGCCAGCTGCTGGGCAGTGGGATCGACCGGCCGGGCCGGGTCCTGCCCGTCGCGGTCGTTCCGCGGCTGAGCGGGACGGCCCGGCGCCCCGGGGCGGCCGCCGGGGTCCGAGGACCCTCCGCCGCTGTCGGAGGCGGAGGCCCACCGGTCCAGGTGGGTCTGGAGCTCCGTCCACTGCGCCGGGCTGTAGTCGCCCCGGTCGAAGGAGCTCGCGTCCAGGCTCGCGATCGGGGAGTTCACGCCCCCGTAATTGGGGACCCCGGCGGGCAGGTCCACGTCCACGTCCGTGCCGGAACCGGAGTCCGAGCCGCCGCCGCGTCCGCCCATCCCGTCGACGATGGCCATCCCGCGCCAGGCCATCAGCGGCACGCCCACGACCGATCCCACGCCCGTCGCGGTCAGGGCGGCGCCGCCGACCATCGCGACGATGTTGAGCGCGGCGGTGCCGATGACGTACCCGGGGCGTTCGCCCCACTCCTCCCAGGGCACCACCGAGTGGGCCAGGTCCTTCCAGGCGGAACCGAGCGCGTCCCCGCCGGCCCAGCCCCAACTGTCGGACTCGCCGTCGTACATGCCCACCAGGGAGGCCACGGACTGGACGTTGCCCTCGTGGTACTCCCACAGGGCGTCGCCCCAGGACGCCTGGAACCACCCCTCGGAGCTGTGCATGCCCAGCATCGCCCCGGTGCCCTCGACCGCTCCGACCCCGAAGTCCCACACCGCTGCCCCGGCGTCGACCCACCAGTGCTCGTCGGTGGTGGCCCCGCCCATGTCCCACTCGGTGGCCAGGTCCGACAGGCTGTCCTCGTACCCGTGGTAGAACACGTCGGGGTCCAGCTCGCCGCCGCCGGAGGGCATCGCCTCGAACCCGGTGCGGTCGGGGACGTAGCGGTTGATCTGGTTGGCGCAGTCGCGCTCGGCCGCCTCGTAGTCCTCGATGATGCCGGTGCCCTCGCTGATGAGGCGGCTGTTCTCCTCCACGTCGGGGCTCTCGCCGATGCCGAAGAAACCGGCCACGCCCTCGGCGTCGCGCCAGTCGTCGTCCTTGGCGTCGATGCGGGCCCGGAACGTGTAGGCCTCGGTGCGCAGGGAGTTCCAGCGCCTCTTGATGCCGCGCAGGTCCTCGGCGAAGTTCTCCAGCGCGTTCGCGGCGTTGTCCAGACCGGTCAGGACATCGTCGCCGTCACGGGCCACGGGGCCCAGGACCGTGTAGAGCTCGTCCGCCTCGGGGGCCTTGTAGCTGGACGTGAGCGCGCCCCAGGATGAGTCGATGTCGTTCCCGGTGTCGGCCACCGACTGGCCGGCGGTGCGGAGGGCGGCGGCGAGGGTCTCGATGTAGCCGGGGGAGGCGGTGGGGACGGGGAAGGTCGCGGGGCTGATCTTGTCGTCCCCGTCCGTGAGCATGCTGACCTGCTCATCGGTGGTCAGGGGCGTGGTCGAGGTCGGCAGGTCGGGAGCTGGGGGCACAGGTGTACTCCGGGGGGAGGGGGCCGGGGGAGGGCGGGGCGGGGTCAGACGAGCTGGGCGTTCCCCGGGCCGGGCGGGGGCGGCGGCGGGTCGGGGACGACGCCCGCGTTCTGCTGGGCCTCCAGCGCCATCGTCCGGTTCCCCTCGACGTAGGCGGTGGTGGCCTCGCTGGTCTGCCGGACGGCGTTGGAGGTCAGGGCGAGCATGTCGCCCATGAGGCCGAAGTAGTGTCCGGCGAACTCGCCCAGGGCGATCCCGATGGGGGCGCTGTTGATGTGCGTGCTGAGAGAGGTGACGCGCTGCTCGATCGTCTCCATGTCACCGAACAGGCCCTCGCCCCCTCCCTCCTCGCCGATGTAGGACATGGTGGTGGTGAGCACGGCGCCGACCTCGGCCGGCTGAATGTTCCAAGCGGTCATGGTGTCCTCCGGTCACGGGTCGCGGGGCGGATCGGTCGGGCCGGGTGGGCGGGCGCGGAAGCTCTCGGGACGGAACACCTCCGCGTCGGCGGCGTCGCCGGGGGGAGGGGCGGCCTCGGCCTGGTGGGCGGCCTCGACGGTGTGGAGCAGCCGGTTCAGCGCCGGGCGGGTCCGCTCGAGGTCGGTGCGGGCGCGCAGGCGCATGTACTCGGAGGTCCTCCGGAGCCCGAGGACGTGGAGCGGGGCGGAGGGTTCCGCGGCCGGGTCCTCGTGCCCTTCCGGGAACCGGGCTCCGGGGGCCGGCGTCCGGCCGTCGTGCTCGGGGGACACGTGGTCGAACTTCACCGGAGGACCCCTCCCGGAGACGCCGCGGCGACGGACACGGGCGGGGCGGGCGGGCTCCGGGGCGTCGTGCGTCTCACGGGGTGGTTGCCTCTCTCCAGGTGGGGGACGACCTTCTCGCGAACCGGTCCGGCCACTGCGGCGAGCCCTCACCGTCCGACAGTTGCGACGTACGGAATGTAGGCATAGTTCCTTTTTAGCGTGCTGCACCGACACCCGGGGGAGCGGACGAGGGGGGACGATTCGCCCGCGGACACGGGGCCGGGGGCGCCCGGTCGGCATCGGCTCTGGTCAGGAGGGGGCCGACCGGAGGGAACCGGTCCCGGACCCTCCTGGCACCGTGTCCCGGGACACGCCGGCGTGGCCGGGAGCGGCCACGCGGCGAGGGGCGGAGCCGGTCGGCTCCGCCCCTCGCGTACTGCTCGTTGTTCGGTGTGCCACACGTCCCTCTCGGGAGGCTCCTACAGGGTTCTCGGGTCCTGCCGGGCCTGTTCCTCCCTGATCTGCTCCACCCTGGCCTGCGCCTCCTCCGCGTCCTGGTCCTGAGCACGCACCTGGGTGCGGTGGTACTCCTCCTGGCTCACGGAGGGCAGGATGCCCTCGTGCTTCAGGGCGGGCTCCTCGGGGTGGGAGGGAACCACGTGTTCCTGATCCTCGCGGGGTCGCGGCGGGGTCTCCCCGATGGGGCTGACGGTCGCCCCGGGCGTCTGCGCGGCCTGCGTGCCCTGGACCGTCGTGGGCACGCCGGCGCTCCGCTTGTTGAGCGTGGAGGTGCGCCCCACACTCCGCAGCAGGGTGATGATCACGACGCCGGTGACCAGGTTGATCACCGCCGTCCCGCCCTGGCTGGCGGTCTCGTCGCCCTGGCTGAACGGGGCCACGGCCGCGATCGCGGTCGCCAGACCGACGATCCAGCCGAAGAAGGTCCCCGCCTTCGGGGCCGAGAGCAGCAGCAGGTGCATCAGAGCGGTGGCGAGCAGGGCCGCGACGGCGGCCATGAGCGCGTATGCGACGGTGCTCGCGTCGCCCAGGTTCCCCGCCTCCTCCGGTGCGAGCACCGGTACGTCGAACACCCCGCGGAAAACCAGGGCGCCCGCGAAGATCACCAGAGCCGCGACGACCGCGGTGGCGAGGCCACCCGACCAGAGACGCGTGGTGTTGACGGGTCGTTCTCTTCCGAACTCGGTCATGCCGGTACCCCCTGATACGGCTTCGAGGCCGGTCATACCCCGCATTCCTCCGTTTACTACGAGTGACCATGAAAAACGGCAAGTTACCTGGTCAACCGGCATGAATCGGCTTACGGCCGAGACGCCCGGACCCGGGCGCAGACCACATACGCGCAGCTCCACACGGGTCTCCCACACGTGGAACACTGGGGACATGGCTCACTTCGCGCACGCCCGCGTCGACCTGGACGCTCTCACCTCCAACGCCCGCCTGCTCCGCGAGCACGCGGGCGGCACCCCGTTGATGGGTGTGGTCAAGGCCGACGGCTACGGGCACGGGATGCTCCCCGCCGCGCGCGCCCTGATCGCGGGCGGCGCCTCCTGGCTGGGCACGGCCCTCATCGGCGAGGCCCTCCAGCTCCGTCGGGCCGGGATCACCGTCCCGGTCCTGGCCTGGATCATCCCCCCGGGCGAGCCCGTCGGCGAGGCCGTCGGGGCCGACATCGACCTCGGGGTGAGCGACCGCGCGGTCCTGGACGAGGTCGTCTCCGAGGCCCGCCGCCTCGGCCGCACCGCCCGCGTCCAGCTCAAGATCGACACCGGCCTCAACCGGGGCGGCGTGAGCGCGGCGGACTGGGCGGAGCTGACCGAGGCCGCGGCCCGCGCCGAGGACGACGGGCACCTGCGCGTCTCCGGGATCTGGTCGCACTTCGCCTGCGCGGACGAGCCCGGCCACCCGTCGATCGGCCTCCAGCTCTCCAACTTCCACGAGGCGCTGGAGATCGCCGACAAGGTGGGCCTGACCCCCGAGGTCAGGCACATCGCGAACTCGGCCGCGCTGCTCACCCTGCCCGAGACGCGCTTCGACCTCGTGCGCGGCGGGATCGCGAGTTATGGCCTGTCCCCAATCCCGGATTTCTCCTTGCCCGGATTGCGGCCCGCCATGACCCTGCGCTCCCGCGTCGCCCTCACCAAGCGCGTGGGCGCGGGGAGCGGGGTCTCCTACGGCCACCGCTACGTCACCGACCGCGAGACCACCCTGGCCCTGGTGCCGCTCGGCTACGCCGACGGGGTCCCCCGGGCCGCCACCAACAAGGGCCCCGTGCTCCTCGGGGACCGCGTCCGCACCATCGCGGGAACAGTCTGCATGGACCAGTTCGTTCTCGATGTGGGGGACGACGGGGTGGAGGCCGGCGAGTACGCGGTACTGTTCGGCGACCCGGAGGAGACCCCGGGGGCCCCGACGGCCCAGGACTGGGCCGCGGCCCTGGACACGATCCCGTACGAGATCGTCACCAGGGTGGGCGTCCGGGTCCCGCGCGAGTACGTCGGCGCGGAAGCCTGACCGGTCGCGGAGAACCGGTCACAGACGTCCCCCACCCCGCCTAACCTGGGTGAAGAGGTCACTTCCGGCACGCCCCGCCACAGGGGCGCCCCGGCGGCCCCGAACCCGTGCGGGCGGCGCCCGCAGGCGCGGGCCGGCACGTCCCCGACGTGAGGCCCCGGCCCGGCGCGCCCGGCCACCGACCGACCACACCCCAAGACGAGCAGCGAGCCCGATGACAGACGTGACAGCAACCACCGTGTCCACCGTCCGCGAGGTCACCGCCGCCACGGACGACGCCATGCGCGCCCTGGGCCGCGACCTCGCGGCCCTCACACGCCCCGGCGACCTGCTGATCCTGTCCGGGCCGCTCGGAGCGGGGAAGACCACCCTCACCCAGGGCCTCGGCGCGGGCCTCGGCGTGCGCGGGTCGGTCACCTCCCCGACCTTCGTCATCTCCCGCGTCCACCCGTCCCTGGTGGGAGGCCCCGCCCTCGTGCACGTGGACGCCTACCGGCTCGGCGGGCCGGACGAGATCGACGACATCGACCTCGACATGACCCTGCCCGACTCCGTCACCGTGGTCGAGTGGGGCGAGGGCGTCGCCGAGGAGCTGTCCGAGGACCGGCTGGAGATCCGGATCGAGCGGCACCGCGACGACTCCCGCACCGTGCGCCTGCGCGCCGTCGGCGACCGGTGGTCCGGGGTCGAACTGCCCCGCGGGGAGGCCGCCGGCCCGCCCCCCGCCCACGACGGCTCCCCCGGAACCGCGGCCGCCGACGGCGCCGGCTCCGGGGAGGTCACCCCGGCCGACGCTCCCATCGACCTGCCCGGCTCCGACGCCGGGCGCGGATAGGCGGAAACACCCGTGCTGCTCCTGGCCTTCGACACCGCCACCCCGGCGGTCACCGCCGCGATCGGGGAGAGCGCCCCAGACGGGGCGTTCACCCTGCGCGCCGGCGCGTCCTCCGTGGACGCCCGCCGCCATGGCGAACTCCTCAGCCCCACCGTCCAGCGGCTGACCGAGGAGGCCGGGATCGCCCTGGCCGACCTCGACGCCATCGCGGTCGGCATCGGCCCCGGCCCCTACACGGGGCTGCGGGTCGGGCTGGCCACCGCGCACGCCCTGGCCGACGCACTCGGCGTCCCCTGCCACGGCGTCACCACCCTGGACGCGCTCGCGTTCGCGACCGGGCGCACCGAGCCGTTCCTCGCGATGACCGACGCCCGCCGCAAGGAGGTGTTCTGGGCGCGCTACGACGACCGCCTCACCCGTGTGGGAGAGGTCGGGGTCGCCAGGCCCGCCGAACTGGACACCGGCGGCCTCCCGCTGGTCGGCGACGGGGCCCGGATGTACGCGGAGGTCCTCGGCGCGGGCACGGCCGACCCCGCACCGCTCCACCCGGACGCCGCCGCCATGGCAGAACTGGCCCTGCTGCGCCTGGCCCGGGGCATGGAGCTCCCCGCGCCCAACCCCCTCTACCTGCGCCGCCCGGACGCGGTCGAGCCCGGAGCCCCGAAGAAGGTGCGCCAGTGGGTGAAGTGAACGACGGCGCCGACCGGGCGCCCGCCGCCGTGGGATCGACCGCCGTGCGCCTGCGCGCCATGACCGCCGACGACGTCCCGGCGGTCATCACCCTGGAGCGCGCCCTGTTCCCGCTCGACGCCTGGAGCGAGGGCATGCTCCGCGAGGAGCTGGCCGAGTCCACCCGCCACTACGTGGTCGCCGAGAGCGGCGACACGGTGGTGGGCTACGCCGGGCTGAGGTTCGTCCCGCCCGAGGGCGACGTGCAGACCATGGCCGTGGCCGAGCAGGTCTGGGGTCGGGGGATCGGGAGCGCACTGCTCACCGAACTCCTCGACCGGGCCGCCGACCGCGGCGTCACCCACATGTTCCTGGAGGTCCGCTCGGACAACCCGCGCGCCCAGGACCTGTACAAGAGGTTCGGCTTCGTGCAGATCGGTGTCCGCCGGGGCTACTACAACGGGGCCGACGCGTTCGTCATGCGACGCGTCGCGGAGAAGGGGACCCATGAGTGACCTGCCGCTGATCCTGGGGATCGAGTCGTCCTGCGACGAGACGGGCGTGGCCCTCGTCCGCGGCTGCGAACTGCTCGGCGACTCGGTCGCCTCCAGCGTGGACCAGCACGTCCGCTTCGGCGGGGTCGTGCCCGAGGTGGCCAGCCGCGCGCACCTGGAGGCGATGACCCCGACCGTCCGGCGGGCGCTGGACAGCGCCGGGGCCGAGCTCTCCGACGTGGACGCGATCGCGGTCACCGCGGGCCCCGGCCTGGCCGGCGCCCTGCTCGTGGGCGTGTCCGCCGCCAAGGCCTACTCGATGGCGCTCGGGAAGCCGCTCTACGGCGTCAACCACCTGGTCGGCCACGTGGCCGTGGACCAGCTGGAGCACGGGCCGCTGCCCAAGCCCGCCATCGCCCTGCTCGTCTCCGGCGGCCACACCTCGCTGCTGCTGGTCAACGACCTGGCCACCGACGTGGTGTCCCTCGGGGACACCGTGGACGACGCCGCGGGCGAGGCCTACGACAAGGTCGCGCGGCTCCTCGAACTGCCCTACCCCGGCGGCCCGCCCATCGACAGGGCCGCCCAGAAGGGCAACGCCAAGGCCATGCGGTTCCCGCGCGGCAAGTGGGGCGACGGCACCTACGACTTCTCGTTCTCCGGCCTCAAGACCGCCGTGGCCCGCCACGTCGAGGACGCCGACCGCCAGGGCCTGCCCCTGGTGGTCGCGGACATCGCCGCGGCCTTCCAGGAGTCGGTGGTGGACGTGCTGACCCGCAAGGCCGTGGACGCCTGCGTCGAGCACGGGGTGAGCACCCTGGTCATCAGCGGCGGTGTGGCGGCCAACTCCGCCCTGCGCGCGCTCGCGGAGCAGCGCTGCCGGGACGCCGGGATCGAGCTGCGCGTCCCGCGTCCCCGCCTGTGCACGGACAACGGCGCGATGATCGCCGCCCTGGGCGCGGAGGTGGTGGCCGCCGGGCTGCCGCCGTCGGCGCTCGACCTGGCCACGGACACGTCCCTGCCGGTGGAGTCCCCGCTGGCGATGTAGGCGGTCGTGCGCGTATCCGAGCGCACGTGGGGGCGGGACGCACAGGCGTCCCGCCCCCACGTGTTCCTCGGGGGCGGCGCCGGGGCCCGGGCGGCGTGTCGTCGTGCCGATCAGGGTGCGGACGGCCGACACGGGTCGACAGCTCTCGATGTCGGGTTCGATGCCTTATGGTGTCGCGTGGTGGGCACACGGCGGCCCGGGGAACGGCACCGCCGACGACCGCACCGCCGTCCCCGCGCAGACGCCCCGCCCCCGCCGGTACCGCCAGCGAACCAGGAGATCCGCAGTGACCCGTTCCAGCACCGTCCTCATCACCGGCGCCACCGACGGCCTCGGCCTCGGCCTGGCCGAAGACCTGGCGGCCGACGGCGTCGACCTCGTCCTCCACGGGCGCAGCCGGGAGAAGCTCGACCGGATCGCGGACCGGATCGGGGAGGGCGGCGCGGCCAGGCCGCGCACGGTGGTCGCGGACATGGCCGACCTCGGCCAGGTCCGCGGCATGGCCGCCGAGATCCGCGCGTCGGAGAGCCGCCTCGACGTCCTGGTGAGCAACGCCGGCATCGGGTCCGGGGAGCCGGACGGGCGCGACCGCCGCACCAGCGCCGACGGCCACGAACTGCGCTTCGCCGTCAACTACCTCTCCGGTTTCCTGCTCACGCTCGAACTCCTGCCGCTGCTGCGCGACTCGGCCCCGTCCCGTGTCGTCAACGTCGCCTCCCTCGGACAGACCCCGCTCGACTTCGACGACCTGATGCTGGAGCAGGACTACTCCGGGACCCGGGCGTACCGCCAGAGCAAGCTCGCCCAGATCATGTCCGGCTTCGCGCTGGCCGCGCGTCTGCCCGCCGACGAGGTCACGGTCAACAGCCTGCACCCCGCGACCTTCATGCCGACCAAGATCGTCCGGGACATGACCGACCGCAGCGTCGACACCCTGGAGCAGGGGGTGGCCGCCACCCGCCGGCTCGTCACGGACCCGGAGCTGTCCGGGACCACGGGACTCTTCTTCAACGGGACCGAGGAGATGCGCGCCAACGGCCAGGCGTACGACGAGCAGGCCGTCCAGGACCTGTGGAAGGCGAGCCTGGAGCTCACCGGGGCCGAGAACCCCTTCTGACGGGCCGACCGGACCGTTGCGGGTGGGGAGCGTGAGTCCCTGAACTGGATGAACTCGTACCTCTAGACATTCTCGGCGCCGGACCTCGCCAGAGGTACGAGATCACGGCGGAGGGGGTGCGCATGGAGGTGGCGCAGAGCCGGGGCGCGTTCCGGGGCGCCGTGACCGACGACGGCGTCCCCGCCGGCCGGGCCCAGGACCGGGGGAGGGGAGGGCCGTGGGGCGGCCCTCCCCTCCCGTGCTTGCACGCGACACAGGCCCCCGCCATCCCCCTGACCACTTCCGGCCACACTGTCAACCACGCCTCCGAACAGGGGACCGACCGCCCGGACCGCCTTCGGAGCTGGATATCTTGGGTTCCGATTATCGGCTGGATACGGCTGATACCTCCGGTTGTGCCGGAACGTCTTAGCAAGTCAGAACAGGGAAGTGGGTGAGCCTGTGTCCGGTGGCACTGGTGTGAACGCGGACGACGCCTATGCGGGCGGCTCCGCCTCGGCGGACGCGGCGGCCCGGCTCAGGGACCTGCCGACCGACTTCGACGAAGCGGTCCAGGCGGCCAAGAGCGCGGTGAGCCCAGCGCCGGGCATCACGGGGTGGGGATCCTTCGGGGAGGACCACGCGCAGCACATGGTCGACGTCAAGGAGCACGCGAGGACCCTCGCGGAGAACATCCAGGACGGCGCCTACGAAGCCGCCGTGACGGACCTCGAAGCGGCCGAGGAGTACCACATCCCGATCAACGGCCCGCAGCCCTTCTAGAAACCCCGTACGCCCCCTGCCCCCGGGGTTCCTCGGCCCCCGTACCCCACACCCCTCCCGTAGCCCCATCTTTTGGAGTCCCCCTTGTCCGCGCTCAGCTACACCGAATGCGAGATCGATCGAGGCGTCGTCGCGTCGGCCAGAAGCACCTTCGAGGAGTTGCACGCCACGATCAGCGGCCGTTCAGGCGAGTACAACACCATCACCCAGCCGGTGGGGTTCGAGTTCACGGACCTGGTCGGGGAGGGGCTGAGGAGCGCCGCCGAGGAGAACCACTCCTCCTGGAGCAGCTCCATGATGGCGTGCATCCACGCCTACGGCGTGCTCGACAAGATCAGCACGGACGTCCAGTGGTACGAGGACAAGATCGAGGAGATCAAGGGAAACCTCTCCACCGCCCTCGCCAACAACGCTGAGCCGGACAACCTGAACATCGTCCAGCAGATCGTCGACTCCCACAACCTGGACGCCGAGCGTGCGTGGCGGGACCTGGAGACCCGCTGCGACGAGACCGAGGAAACGCTGCGCGGCGGCCCGACCCCCGAGAACATCCGTGCGCTGGCCGAGGGCGGGCACCTGGGGGAGTACGGCCTCATCGGCTTCTACACCACCAACGACCTGAACTACTTCTACGTCGACGAGAGCCAGGCCGAGACGATCGCGATCCACATCCGGGACGCGGTTCTCCACGGCCACGACGGGAGCATCGAGGCACTCGAGGACCACCCCGAGTTCCTCGCCCTCATCGGGAACGTGGTCGCGCGGGCGCAGACCGCCCAGCAGAACGGAGACCAGCTCCTGGACGGCGAGATCGAGTTCCTGGAGACGCTCTTCGGGGACCTCGGCGCCGTCGACGGCGACGACCCCGGCTTCCTCGCCTTCATGGACCAGGTGAACTCCAGCGAGCACATCAGCGACTCGCTGCGCGGCGACATCAGCCGGAACCTGGCGAACTCCATGCTCGTACTCTCCGACGAGAACATCGGCGGCGGCATGGACAGGCTCCCCCAGGACGTCGTCGACGTCCTGGACGTGCCGGACTTCCCCGACGTGAACACCCTCTCCCACGACTCGGAACTCCCGGGCTTCATGGACGCCTACAGCGACTGGGGACAGCCCTTCACGACGCTGAGCGACTTCCTCGACAGCGCCGGACCAGGGATACAGGGCGGAACGGAGTTCTCCACCACGCTGATGGGGACCGTGGCCGCCACGCTCGACGTCCCCTACTTCGCCGCCGGCGAGCCCGGGGACGAGCACTTCCAGAACGTCATCGACGTCGCCTCCCGCAACGACGAGGCGAACTACATCATCCTGACGGGCGAGGACTTCGAGGGCAACGAGTTCCAGCACCACGAGAGCCACGGGGACCTCACCCCGGAGAAGATCCTGGAGACCTTCTACACCCACAACTGGCCGGACGACGGCGCCGCGGTGAGCGGCATCACCGACTGGATCGGCCAGAGCCGGGGCGTGGACGTCGGCGGGGTCACCGACGAGATCCGGGGAACCGCCCTCGCGAGCCTGATGGCGACGATGGAGGCCCCCGCATTCCAAGAGGCCGTCTTCGCGACCGGACATAACCTCGAAGAAAGCGTCGGCGAGGGGGACTCCGAGGAGGAAGTTCTCTGGATGGACGTATCAGCTGGTTACCTGAACGGAGAGCTGGCTGACGGGTTCGGGGATATCTTTATTTCCTATATGGATGAATTCTCGGATTCGGATGGGCTTCCGGGAAATAAGGAAGTCTCTCATGGTTGGAATGACGAGCTTGAGCGCGTTGAACTGTCGGCGGAGAGTCGATTGGCGTTCACTCAGTTCATCATGGGTGATCCGGATGCGGCTGCGCGGGTGTACGGAGAGGTTTCCATGCACACGGCGGAGCGCATGGAAGACTATGCCAACAGTAGTGGTGAGAGGGATCATACGCCCACGGTGCTCGCCGGGAGCCTGCAGGGGCTCGTCGATAATGCGCTCATGAACGAAAGCGCAATCCGTTCAGACGTTCACAATGATGCTGCTGCTTACCATAACAAGGTGACGGGCGCGGCAGTGGATGTCATTGGCGGGCTGGCGGGGGATGGAAATGTTTCCGGCTTCGTTGTGGAGATGGCTAAGTTTGCCGCCAAGGAATCCCTGTCGATCCCTGAGAACCCGGAAGGGACTCGGGTTCCCGTTATCGAAGACTGGGCTCATGATGAGAAGCTGATGGGTTTTGCCATCTCCGCTGCGGCAAATGCTGACCCCGACCTCATGGACGAGCTCGCGGAGGCGGGGGCGGTGCGGGAGGACGATGGAGGGAACCGGTACGTTCCTCTAGACCATGCTCAGTGGGAGGGGAAGAATACAGACGGCACATTTCAGACCGTATTCGACAGCCTGGACGAGCGGCCCTGGTTGGACGGTGAGGGGAGTATGGCGAATGCGGTCCACAACTATCTGAGCGCGTTTGACAGGACTGGTGACAAATGGGAGACGGTTTCCGTGTGGAGACCTGAAAACTGAGTGGATCAAGAAATGGCTTGGCTCTATGGACCTGGAAGTTCCGTGCGAATTCGATTCTCTATTTTCTTTCTCCCGGTTTTCCTCGTCGGGTGTTCTTCTCAAGGGCATGAGGTCACGGAATCCGTCGTAGAGCTGGATCACCGGTCAGCCGTGAGCGAGGTCGCGTGGGACTGGGCCGCGTCGGACAGCTCACGGTCGGCGGTGTTCCCGGTGCCCGGTGGTGTGGCGGTTCTGCAGGCAGCCGGAGTCGTCGTCCTGTCTGGTGAGACCGGTGAGGAGCTCTGGCAGTACCGGGTCTCCGAGGGGGAGGTCACGGGAAACGTCTCCGACGACGGTCGCCACGTCGTGCTCCGGTCGGAGGATGACACCGGGGCGGGCACGGAAGAAGCGGAGCTGACCGTTCTCGACTCGGGCACCGGCGAGATCGTGCACGAGTTCGACTCCAGCGGCATCGAGGCTGTCGAACGCGTCGGCTTCGCCCCGCAGATCGGAGAGTCCCTCAGCGGTGTCACGGGCGACATCTGGGCCGTCCAGGACGAGGCCGGTGTGACCGCCCACCGGTGGGAGGACGGCGAAGTCCTGTGGTCGTCGGCCACGGCCGACCTGGCGCGGTGCACGGACGTCGGCTCCGTCGACGATCTCGCCGTCCTCGACGACGTCGTGGTCGCCGCCTTCACCTGTTACGAGCAGCCGGAAGGCGAAGATCCGGTCGATATGACGGAGGGGCAGGAGTTCGTCTCTGGTCTGGTGGGGCTCGATCCCACCAGCGGTGAGGAGCTGTGGCGGTCCGAGGACCAGCTCGGATTGTTCCCGGCAGACTCCCACAGCAGAGTGCTGACGGTTCAGGGCAGTGGTCTGATCGTCGTCGAATACCCCTACGAAGAGGTGCGTCAGCTGGTCGACCCCTCCTCAGGGGGCGTGACGGATCTTGGGCGGAACGATGTCCTGTGGTCGAGTTCCGACGGCTCCACATTGGGGGTCTGGCACGCCGAGTCCAGGGACTACCGACACGAGGATGGTTCCGGTGAGGCTCTCACGAGCCTCGTGGAGGAGACCGGGGCCGTGCCCGAGCCCACCGTCAGCGGCGGTGGCTTCCTCGGCCTGGAGGACGGAGTCCTGTACCTGGCGGAGGAGGTCGAAGGAGGGGCGGACGCGCCGGTGCTGGCCTACTTCGCCGGCTTCCAGGGTGCTTCCGAGATCACGGCTGACTGGGACGCGCAGAGGACGGAGGTCCACGACGCCGTGTCCGTACCGGGCGCCGTCGTGGTCTCCTACACCGATGACGAAGGACGGAGCGGTGTCATCGGGCTGCGTTAGAGGACGGTCGAGGCGCTTGTGCCCCTGGACGCGGCTTGCCGCAGCTGCCCTCTTCCCGGCCGCTGCGAATGAGACCTGAGGTGAAGGCGTGACGCAGGTGCGATTGGTGGGCCGGTGGGGGTACGCGGCCGCCGGGCTCGCAGTGGTGGTGTTGGGGGCGGGGTGCGCTGCCCAGGGTGAGACCGTGGCGGACCCAGGGGTGGCTGACGACGCGCGAGGCGCGTTCACCGTGGCGGAGTTCGAGGCGGTGGAGGAGTTCCTGGCGGAGGACTCGCGGGGGCCGGCCACGGAGTTGCTGGCGACCGGCTCCGGTGTGCTCGCCCTGTTCGACGACCAGGTCGTCTCCTTCGGGGTGGATCCGGTGGCGGAGGCCTGGCGGCACGAGATCCCCGCGCCTGTGAGCGACGTTTCCGTGGAGAGCACCGGAGAAACCGTACTGGTGAGGTACGGGGCCGATGTGGGGCCCGTGTCCGGTGAGCAGGTCACGGTGTTGGACGCAGAGCGCGGCCGGGTCCTGGAGTCCTACACCGCCCGGGGCGAGGCGGTCCCGGGCGAGAGCCGATCGCTGGGTGATGTATGGGTGACGGCTGGATCCGGAGGGACTTTGACGGCCAGGCGGACCGCTGACGGCGAGGTCGCGTGGGAGCACAGCCTCACCGGTACGTGCTCCGGCGGGGACGCGGAGGACATCGATGTCGCTGCTGCCGGGATCCAGCTGCTGGTGGCCTATGCCTGCGGGGCGGACGGCACGGCGCACGCCGCGATGCTCGACGGCGGTACCGGGGAACCGTTCTGGGAGCAGACCTGGGCGGGAGCCGAGGTGCCCCGGGTGAATGTGGTGCACGAGCACACGGTCCCGGGCGGTCCGGACGACGCGGTCTTCCGGATGTTCGACGAAGAACTGAGCGGTGAGTTCCTCTTCGTGCACGGGAGCGAGACCAATGGCGTCGAGCCGTTCGTGCCCGAGCCCTGGCGGAGCGCGCCGGGGGTGGGTGAGTACGCGGCACAGCCCCTGGATGACTTCGAGGTGGCACCTCGTGAGATCGCCCTGCACTCGGCCCCCGAGGGGCGCATGCACGATCATGTCCTCCTGGGTGCGGTCGGATGGCTGGTCGAGGAGGACGGAGTTCCCTTCTCGGTGGAGGACATCGACGAGTCTCTGTTGATCGACGGCGAGGTCGTGCAGAATCCCCGCCAGTGGACGGTGGGGGCACCCGGTTATGTCTCCGCTCTGCTGGTCGAGGTCGAGGAGGCTTTCTCCTAGCGGTCCCGTGCCCTCGTGCTGTGCCAAAAATGCTCTTCACGAAGAAAGGATGATCGGTGTCCCGTGGTGTGAATACGGTTTCCTCAGGCAGGAGGCCCTTTTCCTCTTCGGTTGCTGTTCCCCTGCTGATCTCCTTTTCTCTGCTCACCTGTTCCTGCTCCTTCCCCGGTGAAGCGGGTGGCGCTGAGGAGGTCTCGGAACCGCCGGCTGTCTCCTCGGTGAGCGGAATCGGCTGGGAGTGGGAGGCCCCCGCGGGCCGCACGATCGAGAGGGTGGAGCCGGTCCCGACAGGCGCTGCCGTCGTGCTGGACACCGGGATCGTGGTCCTGCACGGACAGACCGGTGAGGAGGTCTGGAGCCATCTCGCCGCGGAGGGGGAGAGGTTCACGGCTACACGCACCGTGGACGGCTCGGCCTTCCTGGTCGCGCACGGTGCCGAGGACGCCGAGGTCCCGGAGGAGAGCCTGGTGCTCGACGCCGCCACCGGGGCGGAGGGAGGGGAGTTCCAGGTCCTGGAGGAGACGGCCCCCTGGGGCCTGTGGCGCGTCAGCCGCGATGAGCGGGTGTCCCGCCCCGCCGGCGAGTCGGAGTCGTTCCGCCCTATCTCGGTCGCCGAGGTGGGGAGCGGTGAGCTCCGCTGGGAGCAGGAGGAGCCGCTGGAGTGCGAGGCCGCGCCAGGGCTTCCCGCCCAGCAGGTCGACGCGCTTCTCCACGAGTCGGTGCTCGCGGTCCTGGTCACGTGCAGCCCTGAGCGGTTCGAGGAGTCCATGGAGGTGACGACCGCGGTCGTCGGCCTGGACCCCGCGGACGGCGGAGAGCTCTGGCGGGAGGAGTTCACCTACGAGGCCTCGAGCCCCTTTCCCGCAGCCTCCGTCTCCCTCGACGGAGACATGATCGTCCTCCAGGGGGTCGAGCTTCCCGAGGCGCACGTCCTCAACGCCTCCGACGGGGATGTCGTCGCCAGTACGTCGCAGAGCGTGGCGGGGGTGTTCGACGGGAGCGTCCTGGCGTGGGACGGAAGTGCCGGAGGTCGTCGCTACGACCTGCTCGGAACGGACCTGGAGACCGTGGAGTCCGTCGAGCTTTCCGAGCGTTCGGGCGGGCCGCTGCTGAGCGAGGAGGACGTTCTCCCTCTCGGTGACGGCCTGGTGAGCGTGGAGGTCCTGGAGGAGGGCGGTGCCTCGTCCGGACTGGCTCTGGGTTTCACGCCGTGGGGCGGTTCTGAGACCGAGGTGCTCGACCCCGGTTTCCCGATCGAGGCCGGTGACTATTTCGACCGGTTCACGGGGCAGGTGGTCGAGGTTCCCGGCGCGGTCGTGCTGGTGGACGGAAGGTCTCCGGAGCCCACGCAGTTGGTCGCCTACCAGTGAGCGCACCCGCTCGACCGTGCCGGGGGCAGGCGCCCGGGGGCCGGTCCTTCACCTGTGACATGAGCACTCTGAAAGGACACCTCTCCGTGAGATATGGGACGGCCGTCGCCGTGGCGGCCGCTTTTCTCCTCACGTCCTGCGGTTCGGGCGGCTCTGCCGGCACGGAGGGTTCGGAGGAGATACGGGACCTCGACCGCCCGGGTTCCGTCAGCGGTGTGGCGTGGACCTGGGAAGCCCCCGAGGGCGTCGCCGACCTCGCCGGCGTCCACGCCGTCCCCGGCGGAGTCGCCGCCGTCGTGGACGACGGGGTGATCGGCCTCTCCGGGGAGAACGGCGGAGTCATGTGGGAGCACCGGGTGCCCGGAAACGAGGTGTTCGGTGCGGTGGCGGGCCAGGGACGGTACTTCGTGCTCCAGGTCCTGGACCCCGAAGACCCGGAGGCGCCGCCGAGGATGATCGTCGTCGACCTCTCCACGGGTGAGTCCGTCCACGACTACGCACTGCGGGACGGGGACAGCGCGTCCGGACTCGTCAGGGGAGGGCTGGCCGGCGTCACCGGTGAGCACTGGATCACCGTCGGGGACGACGAGGACCTGGTCGCCCATGAGCTGGGCAGCGACACGACCGCCTGGTCCGTCCCGGACGTGGCCGGGTGCGACGGCGTCGGCAGCGTCGACCGGACCGCCGCGACGGACGACGTCCTGGTGGCGGCCTTCACGTGCTACGAGCAGCCCGAGGGCGAGGACCCGGTCGAGATGACCGAGGGGCAGGAGTTCGTGTCGGGTTTCGCGGGTTTCGACCCGGCGACGGGGGACGAGCTGTGGCGCACGGAGGCGCCGGCGGGCATGTTCCCCGGTGACGCCCACGAGCGAGACCTCACCGTGCACGAAAGCGGGATCGTCACCGCCTACTACCCCTATGAGCAGGTCGGACAGGTCGTCGACGCCGCCACGGGCGACGTCGGGGCACTGGAAGGGGGGGAAGTCCTCTGGTCCAGCGAGGACGGCTCTCTCCTGGGGATGTGGGACGGGCGTACACGCGGTTACCGGATCCAGGAGATCGGCGGAGACGTGCGGGAGAGCTGGGGGGACGAGCGGGTCGGTGAGGGGACGGCGATCGTCAACGCGCTTCAGGGGGACGTCGAGACGGTCGGCCTGGAGGGCGGGGCGCTCCACATGGGCGACCTGTTCGAGGGCGGGGCGGGGGAGACGGAACTGGCCGTCTTCGAGGGCTTCGAGGAGACCGTCCCGGTCACCTTCTCGTGGGACGCGGAAGCCTCCATGGAGGTGGACCAGACCGTCGTCGTACCGGGCGCCGTCGCGGTCTCCTACATCGACCACTCCGGGAGCAGCGGGGTCATGGGCCTGCGGTAGGCCGCCCGTTCCGCGGCGGCCGGGGGCGGGGCGTACACCCCGCCCCCGGCGTCGGGAGGGGCCTACCCCTCGGAGCCGAAGAGGTCGAGGAACGCGGCGGCGAAGGCCGCCGCGTGGGCGGCGGCGACGGGCTGCCACAGGGTGTCGGAGTCCTCGTCCTTGCCGCTGAGCAGGTCGGAGACGCCCCGGATCACCAGGGAGTCGGCGCCCGGGGACAGGTAGGCGCTGCGCAGGAAGCCGTAGCCCTCCATCTCCACCGCGACCGCGTCCCCGCAGTGCTTCCGCAGCCGTTCGGCGGTGAGCGCGTCCCGGTCCGCGACGACCTTGTTGCCCGAGGCCACCGGCTTGACGAAGGCCCGGGGCGGTTGCGGGAGGCGGTCCGTCAGCACGCGCTCCGGCCACTCCTGCCGGAACACCACGTCCATGGCCCGCTGCACGGCGGCGTGGGACGGGGCGGCCGTCTTCGCCCGCGAACGGAAGTCCTCCGCGTCCTCCTTCCCCGTCTCGTAGTCGTAGATCGCGTCGGCCACCACCACGTCGCCGAGCCGCACGTCCTTGACGCCGCCGGCCACACCGACGAAGAGGACCACCTCGGGTGCGAAGGCCGTGCGCGCCCTCTCCAGCGACACGCCCGCGTCCACGTTGCCCGGCCCTACCTGTGCCAGGGCGACCCGGCGCGACCGCCGCTCCCCGGCGAGCGTGCCGATCCGGTAGAGGGTGCCGCTCTCGCCGTGCTCCTCGAACGGCCCGGTCAGGTGCGCCGCCACCGCCGCGTACTCGCTCGCGATGGCGGTGATCACCACCGCGTCCGCGAGCGTGCCGCGCCGGGCGTGCCGACCGGCGGACGGCGCCACCGACGGTTCGGGCGGGACGGGGCCCTTGTTGACGGTGGTGCTGCCGGAACCGAAGTTCATCCCGTCGGCGTTCTGCGTCCCGAACACCTGGTTGCCGTGGTTCGTGCCGTCCATGTCCTGCCTCCACACCTTCGTCCGCTGCCATGCCCTGCGCATGCGCCCGTGCCGACGGGACCGCGACCGGGTCCTGCCCGGGGGCGACCGCGTGCGGCCCCGGGCGACTACCCCCGGCCGGAGCCGTCCCTGCCGCCCCCGCTCCCGCTTCCCTGTCCGGCTCCCTTGTCGACGGTGGTGCTGCCGGGGCCGAAGTTCATCCCGTCGGCGTTCTGTGTCCCGAACACCTGGTTGCCGTGGTTGTTGTTGACGTTGTTGATGATGCGGCGCACCTGCTCGGTGTCGTAGCCCGCCTCCCGCAGCACGTCCCGGACGCAGATGAGCACCTTCTCCGGGATGGCGCGGGTGACGCGGACGACGTCGTGTGCCTGGAACAGCTGACTCAGCTCGGGGGCGGCGGCGCGGTGTCGGACGCCCATCCTGGGGGAGTAGTCGACGAACTCCTTGTGCGCACGGGCCCAGGCGTGCAGGTTCCTGCTCTCAGCGGCGGCGTTCCGCGACCTGATCCAGGCCACGGCCTCCGCAGGGTTCGTCCTGAGGTCGTCCAGGACCCCGATGAACGCCGACCCGAGCAGCTGTTCGACCTCCGCCGGGTCTGGGCCGACCGGCAGGGGACCCTCGGGAACCTGGTAGGACGGGGAGACCGGAGGCATGACCAGCGTCTCGCCCTCGATGTTGAGCAGCCCGCCCTGGGTGGTCAGCCGCACGAAGAAGGTCACCACCACCTGGCTCTCCCACATGCTGACGCCGATCTCCACGAAGTGGCGGGCGCGCTCATGGAAGGCGTCGACGAACCCGCTGACCCACTCCTCCCGCAGCCGCCATCCCTGCTGGTCGATCAGTACCGGGGCCAACCGGGTGATGTCGTCCTGACGCCGCCCCGGCAGGAACACGCAGTCGGCCACCTCGACCTCGCGGCGGGTGCTCGTCCCCATGCCCTCGGTGCCGGTGAGCCGGGGGACCTCCGTGCGCAGCCGGTCGTAGAGGCGTTCGATCAGCGCCGAGCCCGCCAAGGGCGGGGCGGCGTCCTCCGCCCCCGGGCCGGTCCCCGTGTCCGCGTCGGCGGGCACGTCCTCCGCGGGCACGTCCTCCGCGGGCACGTCCTCCGCAGGCGCGTCCTCCGCAGGCGCGTGCGCGGCGTCCGCGCCCCCGGCGTTGTGCTCCGCCGCCTCCGCCCCGTCCCGGGCCGGGAAGAGCTTGAGCGTCACGGGCCAGGAGGCGTAGGGCTCGCCCACACCGACGAAGGGGGTGAGGTCGTTGTAGAAGGCCACCGGCACGGTGCCCACGCCGCTGTCCCTCCGCGGGTGCTCCGCACGCACGCGGATGGCGCGGAGGGCGGCGTTGGTCCTCCGCCGGACCCAGAACCCGATGCCGACGGTGGCGCCGAGAAGGATCAGCAGAGCCGCCCAGAGGGGGAGGACGTCGCCGAGTCCGCCCGGGTCGGAGATCTCCGTCGGGCCTGCGCCGTACGGGTCCAGCCCGAGGAGGAAAGCCGACTCGCTCAGGACGAGGACCGGCAGGAGGACGGTCACCAGAAGGACCACGGTCACCGCGGTGGCCAGGAGGACCAGGCACCCCCCGCGTCGCCGCGAGGCGTCCTCGCCCTCACGGCGGCGGCGCGCCGCGGCGACCAGGGCCCCGACCAGGACGAGGGCGATGAGCGAGGCCGGGAAGTTGAAGAGGGAGAGGACGACGACGGCGCCCAGGAACAGCGCCCCCGCGGTGGCCCGGACATCGCGCGCCTTGCGGCACTCCTCGGTGACGCGCGCCGCGTCCAGGCCGGGTTCCCGGGGGAGGGTGCGGTGGGGATTCTCGACGCGCTCCCGCAGGACGTCGGCGCGGAAGGCCGGGTCCTGCCAGGCCGCAGCGCTCAGACGGGCGGTGGAGTCGTACTCGGGGGCGCCCGCCGCGTGCTCGACGTTCCACACGGCCGGGGCCGCTGTCGGCGGAGGGGGGACGCGGTCGGCGGGCCGACCGCCTCGGGTGTGCTGATCGCTCTGTTCGGTCACGACGAGCTCCTACTGATCGCGGACGCCCCGGGTCTCGGCGTCCGGTCTCGGATGGGGGACTGGTGGTGCGAAGGGGCGGACGGGGACTGCGGGTCTCTCGGGCGTCTCCCTACGGGTCGGGGGTCGTGGCGGGGGCGCCGCCGGGGACCCTGGCGGACTCCCACGCGGTGTCGAAGATCCGCAGCGCGAAGTCGTACAGCGCCCCGGACCGGTGGGCCACCACGCAGGGGGAGTGCCGCCCGTGCGCGTCGCCCTGGTAGAGGGTGAGGAAGACGAGGTTGTCGGTGGCGATGACACGGTAGAGGTTCGGGAGGTCGTACAAGCGGATTTCCGTGTTCCTCCGGTCCCGGGTGGCCTCGGACAGGTAGTGGAAGTTGGCGAGCACCTGCTCGGTGAGCAGGCCGCGGCCGAAACCGGGGTCGAGGGAGATGAGCTCCTCCTCCCTCCGCTCCAGCCAGGAACCACCGTCCCCGGGGGCACGGCCCGGGGTGGTCCCGTCCCGGCCCCCGGCCGGGAGCCCCGCCGGCCCCTCCCCCGCCGCCTCCGGGGAGGTGGCGGGGAAGGGCCGGTCGGAGCCCGGGTCGGGCAGGAGCACCCGGACGAAGTCCGGCGGCCGTCCTCCGCCGTTCCACAGTGGCGCGAAGCCGTCCCGGGTGAGTTCGTTCCCCCGCCCGACCATGACGCGGAGCCAGCGCGCCCGGCTGATCTCGCCGGACAGCTCGACCCTCGCGTCGTCCTGGTGCCGGTGGACCCGCAGCACTCCGAGCCCGCTCAGGCGGGCGACCGCTGCCAGGAGCCACCAGCGCAGACGCCGGGACAGCAGGCCCCCGAGCCCGACGGTGACGGCCGTGGCGGCCAGCGAACTGGTGACCCCGAGCATGAATTCCGTCAACGTGGGCTCCTCGTGGGGGGCCGGACCGTCCCGGCTCGGCAGGAGACTTTCTAGTCACCTTGACCATAATGGGTGATCCGTTTCAGGTCAAGGGGACCTTTAGTAGATTGGCCGGATGACGCACAGCGCTCCACCAGCGGTTCCCCGGTTCCCCGTCTCGGTGACGGTCGACCTCGTCATCTTCACGGTCCGGGACGACGCCCTCCACGTGCTCCTGGTCGAGCGGGGCAAGGAGCCCTTCCTCGGCGGCAGCGCCCTGCCCGGCGGCTACGTCCGCCCCGACGAGGGGCTGGACGAGGCCGCGCTGCGCGAACTCCGGGAGGAGACCGGCCTGGACGGCGGGCGGCTCCACCTGGAGCAGCTGCGCTCCTACGGAGACCCCGGCCGCGACCCGAGGGGGCGCGTCATCACCGTCGCCTACCTGGCGCTGGGACCGGACCTCCCCGCTCCCGTGGCGGGGACCGACGCCGCCCACGCCTTCTGGGCCCCGGTGGGGGAGGCCCTGCGCGCGGACTTCGGCCTCTCCTTCGACCACGGGGCGATCCTGGCCGACGCGGTCGAGCGGGCCCGCTCCAAGCTGGAGTACACCACGGTGGCCACGAGCTTCTGCCGGGAGCCCTTCACGGTCAGCGACCTGCGGCACGTCTACGAGGTGATCTGGGGGATCGCGCTGGACCCCAGCAACTTCCGCCGCAAGGTCACGAGGACGGCGGGCTTCCTCGAACCCACCGGCGAGCGCAGGACCTCGGAGACCGGCCGCCCGGCCGCCCTCTACCGGTTCGGCGGGGCCGCCGCGATGTCCCCGCCGCTCCTGCGCTCCGGTGACATCGCCGGCCGGGGCGCCGGGGGCGGTCCCGGTCGCGTGTGGGGCGGGCCGTCCCGCCCGGGTGCCGCACCGTTCTGACCACGGCGGTCCCGGTCGCGTGTGGGGCGCGCGCGACGCCCGCGTCCGGGTCCGTGGCCGGCGACCCCGCCGTCGAGGGGGGTCGGCGCGACACCCGAGGCCGGGGAGCGGCGGGGAGGGGCACGTCCGGTCACCGGGTGTCGCCGCGCGACACCCGCGGGGGAGCGGTCGGGGTTCGAGGAGGTCCGTCTGGCGCGTCCCCGCCGCGCGACACCCGGGGCCGGGGAGCGGCCCCCGGCCCTCCCCGCGGCGGACGGCGCGGGCTTCCGGGCCCCGACGCGCCGGGGCCCGCCCGGGCCCGGGGTGGAACGGGAAACGGACACCGTGGTTGGCTACGGACATGTTCGCTATCACCGCAGCACGCATCTCACCCGAGGACCCGCTCTCCGGACTGGAGGCGGGTGAACGCCCCGACCCCGAACCCCGCGAGGGGTGGACCGTGGTCGACGTGAGGGCCGCCGCCCTCAACCACCACGACCTGTGGAGCCTGCGGGGCACGGCGCTCAGCGAGAAGCACCTGCCGATGGTCCTGGGCACCGACGCGGCGGGCACCGACGAGGACGGCAACGAGGTCATCGTGCACGGCGTCGTCGGCGACCCTGCGGAGGGCGGCGGCGACGAGACCCTCGACCCGCGCCGGTCGCTGTTCTCGGAGGTCTACGACGGCGGCCTCGCGGAGAAGATCGCCGTCCCGAGGCGCAACCTGGTGCCCAAGCCGCCGGAGCTGAGCTTCGAGGAGGCCGCCTGCCTGCCCACCGCGTGGCTCACCGCCTACAGCATGCTCTTCGGCAAGGCCGACCTCCGGCCCGGTTCGACGGTGCTCGTGCAGGGCGCGGGCGGCGGGGTGTCGGCGGCCCTCATCCGGCTGGCGTCCCACGTGGGGCACCGCGTCTACACCACCAGCAGGAGCGAGGCCAAGAGGGAGCGGGCCCTCGCCCTGGGCGCCCACGCGGCGCTGCCCACGGGCGAGCGGCTGCCGGAGAGGGTCGACGCCGTCTTCGACTCGGTCGGCAAGGCCACCTGGGGCCACTCCCTGCGCTCCCTCAAGCCGGGCGGCGCGGTCATCACCTGCGGCGCCACCAGCGGCGACGCGCCCTCCGCCGAACTCAGCCGCGTGTTCTTCCTCCAGCTGCGGGTCATCGGCTCCACCATGGGGACCCGGGAGGAGCTGGACGCCCTGGCGCGGATGTGCGCCCGCACCGGCGTGCGCCCCGAGATCGACCGGGTGCTGCCCCTGTCCCGGGCCCGGGAGGGGTTCCGGGCGATGCTCGACGGGGACCACTTCGGCAAGATCGTCTTCACGGTCTGACCCGCGTCCGCCGGCTCCGCCCGGGGCGGTGCGTACCGCGGCCGTCCCGGGGCCGCGTCCGGCGCTTCTCGTGCGGGGCCCTCCGCCGGGGCCCGCCCGACCGGTCGGCCGGGCCCCGGCGAGGGGTTTCCAGGTCGAGGACAGGGGATGACCGCCTCTCCCCGTAGCTTCGTCCCGAAGACGCCGGGCGGGGCCCGGCCGACGAGGGGGCACGCCATGCTGCGCGGAATGAGCACCATCAGCCTGTGGGCGGACGACGTCACCGAGGCCGCCGACTGGTACACGGAGGTCCTGGGCGTCGAACCGTACTTCGAGCGCCCGGGACAGGGGCTGCCGCCCGCGTACGTCGAGTTCCGGATCGGCGACCACCAGCACGAACTGGGCATCATCGACCGCAGGTACGCCCCGGCCCCCGCGGGGCCGAGCCCGGGCGGCGCGGTGGTGTTCTGGCACGTGGACGACGTGGAGGGGGCCGTCGGGCGCCTGCTCGGACTGGGTGCCGCCGAGTACGAGCCCCTCACCCGGCGGGAGGCCGGGTTCGTCACCGCGTCGGTGGTCGACCCGTTCGGCAACGTGCTGGGGGTCATGTACAACCCGCACTACCTGGAGATGCTCGACGCGCGCTGACGCCCGAGCCCGCCACGGCCGGCCGGGGCACGGTGCGCCTCGCGGCGCCCGCGCCCCGGGAACGCGGGAGGGCCGGGACGCCCACGGCGTCCCGGCCCCCGGGGGGCGGTCAGGGGGCGGACGGCGCGTCCGCCGCCCCCGTCCCGCCGCTACTCGTCGTCCTCGTCCTCGTCGCGGCGGCGCTTCTTCTTGCCGTCCCGGCCCGGGCGCAGCAGCGCCTCGGCCAGGGCGAGCACCGTCTCCTCCAGGGAGGAGAACCGCTTGGTGATGTCGTCGTGCGAGTTCTCGACCGCCTCGGTGACGGTCTCCTCCAGCTCGTGGCGGTCCGGGCGCTGCTTGAGCTCGCGCAGCACCGGGGCCACCGCCGAGGTGACGTGCTCGTCGATCTCGTCCAGCTTGCCGGAGTGGTCCAGCTGCGGGCGGTCCACCAGGTCGGTCAGGCGGCGGTGCAGCTCGCTGACCTCCATGGTCTGCGGAAGCTGGTTGAGCCGCTGGTTGAGCGCCTCCAGCCGGTCGTCGATGGCCTCCATGCGGCCGTCCACGCCCTCGAAGTGCCCGCTGACGCCCTCGAACTGGCCCTCGACGCCGTTGATCCGGCCGTCCACGCCGTCCAGGCGGCCGTTGACACCGTCCATCCGGCCGTCGATGCGGTCGATCTTGCCCTCGACGGACTCGAAGCTTCCCTCGAAGTGCCCCTCGAAGGTGTCGAAGCGGTCGGTGAGGCGGCCCAGCTCGTGGTCCACCTTGCCGGTGATCTGCGAGAGGTGGTTGTCGACCTTGCCGGTCAGCGCCTCGCGCTGCCGCTCCAGGCGCTCGTCCAGCGCGCCGCGGTGGGCCTCGACCTGCTCGGTGAGGGCCTCGGCCAGCGTCCGGTGCCGCTCCTCGGACTCCGTGGAGAGCCTGTCGCCGGACTCCCGGACGGACGCGCGCAGCTCCGCGAAGCCCGCGGTGACCCGCTCGGAGTCCTCGGAGATCCGGGCGCCCAGGGCGTCGGCGCGCTCGGCCAGGGCCTCGCGCAGCCGCTCCGACGTGGACTCGGCGTGCTCCCGGGTCTCGGTGCGGCCCAGCTCCATCTCCTCGCCGAGCTCGGCCAGGCGCTGGCGCAGGTGGGTGCGCAGCTCGGTGAGCGACGACTCGTGGTTCTCCCGCAGCTTGGCGAGCGACCCCGTGACGTCGGCGACGGCGGCGGTCGCCTCGGCGTGGTTCTCCTCGGCCTGCGTGCTGAGGTAGCCGACGCTCTCCGCGACCTTGGCGGCCAGGGCCTCGTGCCTGCCGGTGAGGGCCTCGTGGCGCTCGCCGGACGCGGCCGCCAGGGCGGTGAGCTCCCCGGCCAGGGCGGTGGTGCGCTCGCCCAGCTCGCCGGTGTTCTCCTGGAGGCGGGCCAGCAGGGTCTCGTGCTGCTGCGCGGTGAGCTCCTCCACGGAGGCGCGCAGCTCGGCCGTGCGCTCCTCCAGTGCGGTGCGCAGTCCGGCCGTGCGCTCCTCGCCCGCGGCGCGGAGCTCGGCGGCCCGCTCGTCGGCGGAGGCGCGGAGGTCGCCGGTGCGCTCCTCCACGAGGGCCCGCAGCTCGCCGGAGACCTCTTCGGCCTTGGCGGTGAGGGTCTCGCCCAGGCCGGTGCCGACGGCGGTGAGGGCCTCGCGGCTCTCGGCGACGGCGCCCGCCAGGCTCTCGCGCCCGGCCTCGACGGCGCCGGTGATCTCGGTCCGCCCGGCGGCCAGCGCCTCGGCCAGCTCGGTGCGCCCCTCGGCCAGGGAGTCGGAGAGCTCGGTGCGGCTCTCGGCCAGAGCGGTGACGACGGCCCCGTGCCGCTCGCCGGAGACCTCGGAGAGGGCGGACAGCGACGCCTCGACGGCCTCGGCCTTGGCGGTGAGCGCGGCGAGGGCGGTGTCGAGGGAGTCCAGGCGGGCGCCCACGGTCTCGCTCAGCCCGTTCAGGCGCTCACCGAGCTCGGTGACCTGGTCGGCCGTCCGGTCGCCGGTCTCGGCCATCCGCTGGAGGCGGGTGAGCACGGTGTCCAGGTGTCCGGCGATGCGCTGTGTGTCGGCCCTCAGGGACGGCATGTCCGACAGCGGCTTGACCTGCTGGCCGACGACCTCGATGTGCTCGGCGAGGGTCTCGGCCCATTCCGGCGGGCGGGCGAGGAAGTCGTCGATGCGCCCGTTGACCGTGGTGACGGACTCGGCGAGGGAGGTGAGCTCGCGCTCGCGCAGTTCGCGGAGCAGCCACTCCATCCCCTCGAGGCGCTGGCGCATCTCCTCGCTGACGGCGCCCTGCGACTTCTGCTCGGAGACGTGCTCCTGGGCGGCCTGGGAGAGCAGGTCACGCATCCGGTCGGAGACACCGGACTGGCCTCCCCCGTTGAGGAAGTTGTGGTTGGTCTGTTCCACCGAGGTGCTCCTTTGGTTCTGGCGCTCCCGTACCCATGCGGGGGAGTGGACGGTTCCGGACGGGTCGGGTTCTCGATGGTCCCCGGGCGGGCGGCGCCCCCGGACGGTTACCGCCCTATCGTGACTGGAGTGTGACTGTCCGTATATGTACGGCGCAAGGCCCGAGATCCGACCGCATCGCGGGGCGGGCCGCTCACACGAGTCTTCCGGGTGAATCCATGAGAAGGGAAGGACTGCAGCGGTCGCCAGTTTAACGACCGGGGCCCCTGCGCCCCCAGGGGACGGCGGAAGATCTGGGTGAGAGAGGTAACGATCTGGGGTCCGCGCGCCCGCCGCCGGGCGTGCCGGGAGCCCGGGCGCCGACGGGCCGCCGCCGGGGGATCACCCCGGGGAGGGGGTCCCGACCTCGCGGCACAGCAGGCAGAAGGGCCGGTCGCCGATCCTGGTGAGGACCACGGTCACCGACTCCGGGCCCGACGCCCGCAGATCGCGGCGCAGCTTCTCCGTGTCCACCGCCGATCCGCGTTTCTTGATCGTTACCGTCCCGGCGTCCAGCGCCCGCACCGCAGACCTCAGGCGCTTCAAGGAGAACGGCAGCATCTCCACCACCTCCAGCACCCGCCACAGCGGTGACACGGCCGCCGTGTCCGCGGTGAAGTAGGCGATCCGCTCGTCCAGCAGCGCGCCGTCCACCCGCGCCGCCGCCTCCGCCACCAGGTGCGACCGCACCACGGCCGGGTCCGGGTCGTACAGGTAGCGCCGGGCCGGGGCCACGGGCGCCGGACCCGCCCCGGGGTCGGCGTCCAGGTGCGCGGCCGCCCCCTCCCGGGCCAGCAGGCCCTCGCGCTCGTGCAGGACCGTGGCGCGCCGCCGGGCCCCCGCGCCCTCCGCCAGGGCGCCGAACCACAGGGCCGTCTCCTTGAGCTCCCCGTCCACCGAGATCCACTCGGCGGAGGCGTCCTCGGGCAGCGCCTCGTGCGGGATGCCCGGCGCCGCCTTCAGACAGGCGGCCTCCGCGGCCCCGGCCAGCCGCGTCGCCACGTCCCACGGGGGGGAGTAGGCGGCCGGGTCGAACACCCGGCCGCGCCCGCCGCGCCGGGCGGGGTCGCAGAACAGCAGCGGGTAGCGGCCGACCGCCGACGCGTCGACCTCGCCCTCGCGGACCCGCGCCAGGTCCGACAGCCCGAGGGCCCCGATGTTGGCGCGGGCCACCGCCACCGTCAGCGGGTCGGAGTCCACGCCCTCCACGGGGACGCCGCGCCCGGCCAGCGCCAGCAGGTCCGCGCCGATCCCGCAGCACAGGTCGCCCGCGGCGCCGCCCGCCGGCACCGCCCCCGCGACCGCCGCGGTCCGCTCCGCCCGGTAGTCGGCCACGACGCGCCGGGTGGACTGCTCCAGGCCGTTCGGGGTGAAGAACATCCGCTCCGCCCGGTCGCCGAACTTGGCCCGGCCGCGCTCGCGGAGGGAGACCTGGGTCAGGAGCGCGTTGACCAGCTCCGAGACGGGTAGGTCCGGGTCCAGGGCCGCCACGCGCGGGTCGGACCGCAGCAGGGACGCCGTGCCGAGCTGGTCCCGGACCGCGCCCCCCGGGTCGACGTCCGCCAGCACCTCCCGGCCCGCGTCGGAGAGCAGCGCCTCGAAGGCGGGCACGCGCATGGGGTTCACCTCGGACGTCGAAGGGCGGTCTGTGTCGGCGGTCCCGGACCCCCGCGCGTCGACGGGCCCCGGGGCGCGGGGCAGGATGCCCGGCTCCTCACGGAAGTCCCCGAGCGGGGGTCACGGTCGCATTTCCATTCTGGCACTCTCAGGGGTAGAGTGCTAATCGCGACGACGCCGGTCTGGCACCCGCGACGACAGGCCGCCTCTGTCGCCCCTTTTTCGCAGTCGGTCCGCGTGCCAGCGCGGGCCGGAGCCAGTACACCGAAACCTTGAAGGGGGAGGTCACACCGTGTCGACCGCCACCAAGACCGTGCTGAAGCCGCTCGAGGACCGCGTCGTGGTCAGGACGCTGGAGGCCGAGCAGACCACCGCTTCCGGTCTGGTCATCCCGGACACCGCCAAGGAGAAGCCCCAGGAGGGCGAGATCCTCGCCGTGGGCCCCGGCCGTTGGGACGACGAGGGCGACAAGCGCATCCCGCTGGACGTGAAGGTCGGCGACGTCGTCCTCTACAGCAAGTACGGCGGCACCGAGGTCAAGTACGACGGCCAGGAGTACCTGGTCCTCTCCGCCCGCGACCTGCTCGCGGTCGTCGAGAAGTAGGTCTCGACGGGGCCCGGTCCGCCGGGCTCGGAGCCAGGCATCCCGCACCGGTCGGCATAACGCCGGGCGGGGCGGGATGCTCGTTTTATACGAGCCTCAAGAGGAAGCACCCACATGCCGAAGATCCTGGAGTTCGAGGACGACGCCCGCCGCGCCCTCGAGCGGGGCGTCGACCGCCTCGCCAACGCCGTCAAGGTGACGCTCGGCCCGCGCGGCCGCAACGTCGTCATCGACAAGAAGTTCGGCGCCCCCACCATCACGAACGACGGCGTGACCGTCGCCCGTGAGATCGAGCTGGACGACCCGTACGAGAACCTGGGCGCCCAGCTGGTCAAGGAGGTCGCCACCAAGACCAACGACGCCGCCGGCGACGGCACCACCACCGCGACCGTCCTGGCCCAGGCCCTGGTCCGCGAGGGTCTGCGCAGCGTCACCTCCGGCGCCTCCCCGCTCGCCCTCAAGAGGGGCATCGACGCCGCGGCCGCCCGCGTCTCCGAGATCCTCCTGGAGCGCGCCCGCCCCGTCGAGGAGCGCGAGGACATCGCCTACGTGGCGACCAACTCCGCCCAGGACGCCCAGATCGGCGACCTGATCGCCGAGGCGTTCGACAAGGTCGGCAAGGACGGCGTCATCACGGTGGAGGAGGCCCCCACCTTCGGGATGGACCTCGACTTCACCGAGGGGCTCCAGTTCGACAAGGGCTACGTCTCGCCCTACTTCGTCACCGACGGCGACCGCCAGGAGGCGGTGCTGGAGGACGCCCTCATCCTCATCAACCAGGGGAAGATCAGCAGCCTCAACGAGCTGCTGCCCCTGCTGGAGAAGGTCGTCCAGAGCAAGAAGCCGCTCCTGATCATCGCCGAGGACATCGACGGCGACGCGCTGGGCGCCCTGGTGCTCAACAAGATCCGGGGCACGCTCAACGTCGCCGCCGTCAAGGCGCCCGGCTTCGGCGAGCGCCGCAAGGCCATGCTCCAGGACATCGCCGTCCTCACCGGCGGCCAGGTCATCGCCGAGGAGGTCGGCCTGACCCTGGAGAACGCCGAGCTCGACGCGCTGGGCAGCGCCCGCCGCACCGTCATCACGAAGGACGCCACCACCGTCGTCGACGGTGCGGGCGAGCAGTCCGAGATCGACGACCGCGTGCGCCAGATCCGCAAGGAGATCGAGGCGAGCGACTCCGACTGGGACCGCGAGAAGCTCCAGGAGCGCCTGGCCAAGCTCGCGGGCGGCGTGTCCGTCCTGCGCGTCGGCGCCGCCACCGAGGTGGAGCTCAAGGAGAAGAAGCACCGCCTGGAGGACGCCATCTCGGCGACCCGCGCGGCCATCGAGGAGGGCATCGTCGCCGGCGGCGGGGCCTCCCTGGTGCACGCGGCGTCCGCCCTGGACGACCTCGGTCTGACCGGCGACGAGGCCACCGGTGTGGCGATCGTGCGCCGCGCCCTGGTCGAGCCCGCCCGGTGGATCGCGGAGAACGCGGGCGCCGAGGGCTACGTCGTGACCCACCGGATCTCCGAGCTGGAGGTCGGCCACGGTTACAACGCCGCCAAGGGCACCTACGGCGACCTGACCGCCCAGGGCATCCTGGACCCGGTCAAGGTCTCCCGCTCCGCCGTCCAGAACGCCGCGTCCATCGCGGGCATGCTCCTGACCACCGAGGTCCTGGTGGCGGACAAGCCCGAGGAGGAGGCGGACGACCACGGCCACGGCCACGGTCACTGACCCCTCGCGCCGGACCCGGTGACGGGTCGGGCGCGAAACCGGCCCGGGGGCGGGACACGTCGGTGTCCCGCCCCCGCGCACTACCACGTGCGCCCCTCTTTTCCCCCTGGAGTGTGTGGCGTTTTCGGACGTTTTTCCCAAAACGTGACCATTCCGTAGTTGGCGATTGGAGCGGTTGGGTCCCGCAGTGGGGGCATCATTCCTAACGTGACGGATGCAGGCGCCCGGGGGGGCGCTACCGCGCAGCGGCCAGGAACACACGGGCAGGCGGACTCCGCCGCCCGCGACACAGGGTTGAACCATCTGGGGTCGCTCGCCGTCCGGGGGGACGACGGGGCCATGGACTCGCTGTTGCGCGCGGTCCGGCCCATGGTGGTCAGGTACTGCCAGGCACGCCTCGCACGGGTCTCGGGCCTGGCCCACTACTCCGACGACGTGGCGCAGGAAGTGTGCATCGCGCTGCTCTCGGCCGTGCCGCGCTACCAGGACCGGGGCCGCCCCTTCGCGGCCTTCGTGTTCGGCATCGCCGCCCACAAGGTCGCCGACACCCTGCGCGTCGCGGGCAGGGTGGAGACGGTGCCCACCGACGCGGTGCCCGAGCAGCCGGACGACGACCCGGGGCCGGAGGAGTCGGCGGTGCGGGTGATCGAGGCCCAGCGCGCCAGGGAGCTCCTCGACGAGCTGCCGGAACAGCAGCGCAAGCTCCTGGTCATGAGGGTGATCGCAGGACTGACAGCGGATGAGACGGGACATGTACTGGGAATGTCGGCGGGCGCGGTACGGGTCGCCCAGCACCGAGCTATCGCTCGGCTTCGGCAGGTGGCCGTGGCGAACCGCCTCCTCCCCTGACCACGGCGGACGCCCCCGTCCCGGGCGCCGCGTGTGCCCCGACCGCCCACGGGCCCACGGCCGCTGCCGCTACCGCCCCGGCGGGGCCGGACGCCGCCGCCCCGGCTGGCACTGAGCCTGTCGTACCGGGCGCCGGTCCCGCCCTCGGGCACGTCGGCCGACCGTGGCCCCGGCCGCTCCGGTGGACGGGCCCCTTCGTGCTGCCCGGCCGCTCCGGTGGACGGGCCGCCCGTGGACGCCCCGCTCAGCGGCGGACGGCCCCTCCCGGTTCCTCCCGCGGGAAGCCCGGGGCGCCGGCCGGTGTTGTGCGGAGACAGGGGCGGGCAGGTCCGCCCGGACGCGGCCCCAAACCGTGATACCGCTCACTTTCGGGTCGGGGTGACGGGTCAAACACCTCATTCCACCGGGGCCGCACAGGGCGACGACCTAGGATGAGACGACACGCGGGGGCGAAACCGCGCAGGTGTGCCGGGAAAGCGGAGGTTGTGTCATGGGCCAGGAGTACAGCGACTACGGGGACAAACTGCTGCCGCCGGGGTTGACCTACGACGACGTGCTCCTCGTACCGGCCTACTCCGACCTCCAGCCGGGCGAGGTGGACACCACCACCCGCCTGTCCCGCAACATCACCCTGAGCATCCCCCTGCTGTCCGCGGCGATGGACACCGTCACCGAGGCCCGGATGGCCGTGGCCATGGCCCGCCAGGGCGGCGCCGGCGTCCTGCACCGCAACCTCTCCGCCGAGGACCAGGCCAGCCAGATCGACCTGGTCAAGCGCTCCGAGGCCGGGATGGTCACCGACCCCGTCACCTGCAAGCCGGAGGACGACCTCGCCGAGGTCGAGCGCCTGTGCGCCCACTACCGGATCTCGGGCGTCCCCGTCACCGACGCCGCCGGCTCCCTCGTCGGCATCGTCACCAACAGGGACATGCGCTTCGAGAGCGACCGCACCCGGCTGGTCCGCGACGTCATGACCACCGAGAACCTGGTCACCGCTCCCGTCGGCGTGAGCCGCGAGCAGGCCTTCGAGCTGCTCCGCAGGCACAAGGTCGAGAAGCTGCCCCTGGTCGACGCGCAGAACCGCCTGCGCGGCCTGATCACCGTCAAGGACTTCATCAAGAGCGAGCAGTTCCCCGACGCCACCAAGGACGCCGACGGGCGCCTGGTCGTCGGCGGCGCCGTCGGCGTCGGACCCGAGGCCGAGGAGCGGGCCAAGCTGCTCGTCGAGGCCGGGGTCGACTTCGTCGTCGTGGACACCGCGCACGGCCACTCCGCCGGGCTCGCCGACATGATCGCCAAGCTCAAGGCCAACTCCCGCGCCGACATCGTCGCGGGCAACGTGGCCACGCGGGCCGGCGCCCAGCTGCTCGTCGACGCCGGGGCCGACGCCGTCAAGGTCGGTGTGGGCCCGGGCTCCATCTGCACCACCCGCGTCGTCGCCGGCGTCGGGGCGCCGCAGCTCACCGCCATCCTGGAGGCCTCCAGGGCCTGTGGTCCGGCGGGCGTCCCGCTCATCGCGGACGGCGGGCTCCAGTACTCCGGCGAGATCGCCAAGGCCATCGCCGCGGGCGCCAGCACGGTCATGCTCGGCAGCCTGCTCGCGGGCGTCGAGGAGAGCCCCGGAGAGCTGATCTTCATCAACGGCAAGCAGTTCAAGGCCTACCGGGGCATGGGCTCGCTCGGCGCCATGCGGGGCCGCTCCTTCTCCAAGGACCGCTACGCCCAGGCCGACGTCGCCTCCGAGGACAAGCTGGTCCCCGAGGGCATCGAGGGCCAGGTGCCCTTCCGCGGCCCGCTCCAGGCGGTCGCCCACCAGCTGGTCGGGGGCCTCCACCAGTCCATGTGGTACGCGGGGACCCGTACCGTGCCCGAACTCCGCGAGCGCGGCCAGCTGATGCGGATCACCAGCGCCGGACTGCGGGAGAGCCACCCGCACGACATCAAGATGACCGTCGAGGCGCCCAACTACAACGCGCGCTGACCCGTCCCGCGCGCCGGTCCGCCGGCGCGTCGGCGGTGCGGGCCGTCCGGGAGACCCCTCCCGGGCGGCCCGTTCGCGTCTCCCCCTTTCCGCCCCCGCCCCGGCTGCGGTGCGGGGCGGCTCCGCCGCCCGGACGGTTCGGGGGCCCGGGAGCGCCGAGGACCCGGCCCCCACGGGAACGGGTGAGGCCCCCGGGGCCCGCCCGGCCGGTGGGGCTGCGACCCGCCCGGCCCCGGTGCGCGAGTCCAGGCGGAGCGGGTCAAACCCGGTCCAACTTTTGGGCGGATAGACTCTCGGCGGCAGGAAAGACGCCGGTAGACGAGCCGGTGACGCACGTCAGAGGGGATCGAAACGTTGGCGCAGGTGGAGATCGGGCTGGGCAAGAACGGGCGCCGGGCCTATGAGCTCGACGAGATCGGGATCGTGCCTGCCCGACGCACGAGGGACCCGGAGGAGGTGTCGATCGCCTGGCAGATCGACGCCTACCGGTTCGAGACGCCGCTGGTGGTCAGCCCCATGGACAGCGTCGCCTCCCCCAAGACGGTCGTGGCCGTCGGGGAGCAGGGCGGTCTGGGCGTGCTCGACCTGGAGGGCCTCTGGACCCGCTACGAGGACCCGGAACCGCTGCTCCAGGAGATCCGCGAACTCGACGACGTCGCGGCCACCAGGCGGCTCCAGGAGATCTACGCCGCCCCCATCCGGGAGGAGCTGATCGGCCGCCGGATCGAGGAGATCCGCGACGCCGGCCTGGTCACCGCGGCGCGGCTGTCGCCGCAGCGCACCGCCCAGTACCACAAGGCCGTCGTCGACGCCGGCGTGGACATCTTCGTGATCCGCGGCACCACGGTGTCCGCCGAGCACGTGTCCGGGCGCGCCGAGCCGCTCAACCTCAAGCAGTTCATCTACGACCTGGACGTCCCGGTCGTGGTGGGCGGGTGCGCCACCTACACCGCGGCCCTGCACCTGATGCGGACCGGCGCGGCCGGCGTCCTGGTGGGCTTCGGCGGCGGTTCCGGGCACACCACGCGGTCCGTGCTCGGCGTGGCCGTGCCGATGGCGAGCGCCATCGGCGACGTGGCCGCCGCGCGCCGCGACTACCTGGACGAGTCCGGGGGCCGCTACGTGCACGTCATCGCGGACGGCGGCATGACCGGCAGCGGTGACATCGCCAAGGCCCTGGCCTGCGGCGCCGACGCCGTCATGGTGGGTTCGCCCCTGGCGCGGGCCACGGAGGCCCCCGGCGGCGGCTACCACTGGGGCAGCGAGGCCCACCACGAGGAGCTGCCGCGCGGCGAGCGGGTCAGGGTGGGCACCATCGGCGACCTCAAGTCGATCCTGCACGGCCCGGCCGACACCAGCGACGGTTCCATGAACCTCATGGGCGCCCTGCGCCGCACGATGGCCACCTCCGGCTACACGGACCTCAAGGAGTTCCAGCGGGTCGAGGTCGTCGTCAACCCGCACCGCTAGGCGTACGCGTCCCGAACGGGTCGAGGGGGCCGTGCCGTGCGGCACGGCCCCCCCGCGTCCGCGCAGGCCCGGGCGCGGGGCCGGACCGACGCGCCCCGCGGCCCCGTGAGCGGCCCGGTGGCCGGGACGGCGCCGCCCGGGGGCCGGGCCCCACGTCCCTGAACTGGGAGAACGGGGGTGGGGGTGGGATCGATGAGCACCGACTGTCCCTGGTCGCGTACTTTGGTGACGCGTGATGTGCAGTTGACCTTTTCTTGACGAGCGGGGAGCCAGATGGGCAGCCGACGGGACACCGGTACCGGGAGGCGTCGAAGTCGTGGTCCGGTGATCGCCGTCTGTGTGACGCTCTCACTGTGCCTGTTGGTGACGGGAGGAGTGTTCTACCTGGTGGGGCGGGTGTCCGACGCCCTCAACGAGTGGTCCCCGCCCGCCGGGCAGACCGCCGAACCCCAGGCCGGGACCATCGAGACGCCGCCGCACGACCAGCTCACGGGGCCGCCGGACCGCTCCGAGCTGACGGCGGCCGAGGCGGACCCGGGCGCGTCCGGGGAGCCGGGCGCCGACGAGCGGCACACCCCGGAGCCGACCGCCCCGCGCGCCGAGGGCGCCTGGGTGGAGCGGGTGGCCGAGGCGACGACCATCCCGAGCCGGGCCCTGGAGGGGTACGCGAGCGCGCAGCTGGTGATGGCCGAGGACCAGCCGTCCTGCCAGCTGTCCTGGCCCACCCTGGCCGGGATCGGCATGGTGGAGTCGATCCACGGCACCTACGCCGGGGGCGAGCTCGGACCGGACGGCACCACGACCGTGGACATCATCGGCATCCCGCTCGACGGCACCAACAACACCCGCGCCATCCCCGACACCGACGGCGGCCGGTACGACGGCGACACCGAGTGGGACCGGGCCATCGGCCCGATGCAGTTCATCCCGACGACGTGGGGGCGCTGGGGCGCCTCGCTGGAGGGCGGCGACCCCGACCCGCACAACATCGACGACGCGGCGCTGGCCGCCGCCCGGTACCTGTGCTCGGAGGGCCGCGACCTGACCGACGCGGCCGACTGGGAGGACGCGATCCTGGAGTACAACCAGTCCAGGGAGTACCTCAACGACGTCCTCGCCTACGCGCACGCCTACGCCGACGCGTCCGCCTGAGCGGTTCCGTCCACAGGCCCCGACGGGGGCCTCCCGCGGAGCGGTTCCGCGTGGTTCCCTGGAATCGGGGGGTCCCCGGGCCCGCTCCGCGCAGCCGTGCCCGCGCTCACCCGCGCGCCCCGGCCCCCTCCGGTGCGCCGGTCCCCGCGGCCCCGCCCGCCGTGCCGGTCCCGGGCGTCCTGTCCCCGCCCCCGGTCCCGCCGTCCGCGCCGGTCCCGGACGTACCGCCTGCCCTGTGGCCCCCGCCCCCGGCCTCCCGCGCGAGCGCGTCGCTCTCCTCCCGGGTGGGGACGCCCTCCCGGGCGAGCGCGCTCTCGGGGGCGAGCCGGGCGAGCAGTGTCCGGCTGATGTCGAGCAGCTGGTCGCGCTGCTCGGCGCTGAGCACGTCGAACAGGTTCTCCCGCATGCTGACCACGTGCCTCGCGCCGGCGTCCCGCAGGACCCCGCGGGCCTTGTCGGTCAGGACGGCGAACCAGCTGCGGCGGTCCTCCTCGCAGTGCACGCGGTCCACGAGGCCCGCCTCGGCCAGCTTCCGCACCGCGTGCGAGATCCGGCTGGCCCTGGTGTGGGTCAGCTCGGCCAGGTCGCTCATCCGCAGTGACCCGTGCTCGGTCTTCGAGAGCAGGACGAGCAGCTCGTAGTAGGTCAGGGGGAGGTCGACCTCCTGCTGGACGTCGCGCTCCACGCGCTGGTCCAGCAGGCGGAAGGCCAGTGTGGCGGCGTCCCAGGTCCGCTCCTCGGACGTGCTGATCCCGCAGTGCTCGCTCATGGTCAAATGCTACCAGTTTGGAATGTTGCGCACTGAAGCATTCTGCCTTACTCTCGTGCTGAATAGTTCAGCGCTGTAGCAAAACCCTCCCAGAGAGCCGTGCCCCATGAATCCCACCGAACCCGCAGCCTCCACCGGCCCCGGAGCGCCCGCCCGTCTCGCGGGCCCGGCAGAGCCCCGGTCCACCGCCGGCCCCGGGCGACCCCGCCGGGCCGTCCTCGCGCTCGCCGTCCTGGCGCTGGCCCACTTCACCATCTCGGTCGACTTCAACATCGTCTACATCGCTCTGCCGCAGATCGGCGCGGACCTCGGCTTCGGCCCCGCCTCGCTCCAGTGGGTGGTCACCGCCTTCTCGCTCGGCTACGGCGGCTTCCTCCTCCTCGGCGGCCGGGCCGCCGACCGGCTCGGCGCGCGCCGCATGCTCGTGGCCGGCGCCGCCCTCATGGGCGCGGCCTCCGTCGCCGGGGCCCTTGCCCAGGACCCCGGGGTCCTGATCGCCGCCCGCGCGCTCCAGGGGCTCGGCGCCGCGGCGCTCTTCCCCGCCACCCTCTCCCTGCTCAACAACACCTTCCGGAAGGGGCCCGAACGCACGCGCGCCATGGCGGTGTGGGGGACCGCCGGCGCGTTCGGCGCCCTGGCCGGAGGCGCCGTCGGAGGCATCCTCACCAGCGTGTTCGGCTGGCCCTCGGTGTTCTGGGCGCTCGTCCCGGCCACCCTCGCGGTCGTGGTGGCGGCCCCGGGCGTGCTCCCGGCCGACGGGCGCCGCCCCGCACGGGCCGGGTTCGACCTGCCCGGAGCGGCGGCGGTCACCGCCGGGTCCCTCCTGGTGGTCCTCGGCATCTCCCTCGGGCAGAGTGCCGGGTGGGCCTCCTGGCAGAGCGCCGGGGCGATCCTCCTCGGCCTGCTGACCCTGGGGGCGCTGCTGCTCCTCGAACGCCGCGCCCCGGACCCCCTGCTGCCGGCGGGCCTGCTCACCAACCGCCCCCTGCTGGTCACCATGGCGCTGGTCTTCGTGCTCATGGGAACCGTGAACACGCTGCACTACGTGTACACGACGCACGTCCAGGGCGCCCTCGGCCTCAGCCCGCTCGCGGCGGGGCTCGGCTTCCTCCCGCAGGGGCTGGCCGCCATGCTCGGCTCGGCCCTGCTCCTGCCGCCGCTGCTCGACCGGTGGGGCGTCCGCCGAGCGCTGGCGGCCGGCATGGCCGGGTCGGGCGCCACCGCGGCCCTCTTCGCCGTGGCCGTCGCCGCCGACTCCTACTGGGCGGTGCTCCCGGCGGTCGTCCTGCTCGGGGTGACGGCGGGGACCACCTACCCGGTGCTGTTCGCCGCCGCCGCGTCGGGCGTCGCCGACGACGAACAGGGGGTCGGTTCGGCGATGGTGTCCACCGCCCAGCAGATCGGCGCCGCCGTCGGCCTGGCGTCCCTGGTCGCCGTCGCCGACGCCGCCGCGGGGCCCGCCTCCTCCGGGCTCGGCGCCGCCTCCCTCGCGGGCGGTCTGGCCACCGCGGCCGCCGCCCTCCTCGCCCTGGCGCTGCGGGGCCGTCCGGCCGGATGAGCCGCCGGGCAGGTCCGCGCACCGCCCTGCGGCCGGCGCGTCCCTGGGCCGCCGCGCGGAGGACACGCCGGTCCGGGGGCGGGCGCACGGCGCGCCCGCCCCCGGGCGGCTAGCCTGGTTCCCTCTGATCGCCCCGATGGACACGGGCCCCGGGTGGGTATGCGCCTGGGAGTAACACCATCGAGACGGAGGACCACGGATGGCTACCACCTGGCTGGGACCGAAGGGGCGCGCCGAGGCGCTCGCGTCGATGAAGGACGGGGAACTCGACGTCCTCGTGGTCGGGGGAGGCATCGTCGGGGCCGGTATCGCCCTGGACGCGGTCTCGCGCGGGCTGTCCACGGGGCTCGTCGAGGCACGCGACTTCGCCTCGGGCACCTCCAGCAGATCCAGCAAACTCATCCACGGCGGACTGCGCTACCTGGAGCAGTTCGACTTCGAGCTCGTCCGCGAGGCGCTGCACGAACGCGGTCTGCTCCTCACCACCATCGCGCCGCACCTGGTCCGCCCGGTGCCCTTCCTGTTCCCGTTCGCGCGGCAGTGGGAGCGCGCCTACATCGGCGCGGGCGTCACGCTGTACGACGCCCTGGCGATGTCCTCCCGCAACAACCGGGGGCTCCCCTCCCACCGGCACCTGAGCAGGAACGGCGCGCTGAAGGTCTTCCCGGCCCTCAAGCGCAGCGCCCTGGCGGGGGCGATCCAGTACTGGGACTGCCAGGTGGACGACGCCCGGCTCGTCACCAGCGTGCTGCGCACCGCCGCCGGACTGGGGGCCGGGATCGCGTCCCGGGTCCAGGCGGTCGGGTTCCTGCGCGAGGGCGAACACGTCGTCGGCGCCAGCGTCGCCGACCTGGAGACCGGCGACGAGCTGCGCATCCGCGCCCGTCAGGTGGTCAACGCCGCGGGGGTGTGGACCGACGACATCCAGGAGATGGTCGGCGGTCGCGGGCAGATCCACGTCAGCGCCTCCAAGGGCATCCACCTGGTCGTCCCGCGCGACCGCATCCAGGCCTCCTCCGGCATGATCCTGCGCACGGAGAAGAGCGTCCTGTTCGTCATCCCGTGGGGCCGCCACTGGATCATCGGCACCACCGACACCGCCTGGGACCTGGACAAGGAGAACCCTGCGGCGAGCCGCGCCGACATCGACTACGTCCTGGACCACGTCAACCAGGTCCTGCGCACGCCCCTGGGCAGGGACGACGTCGAGGGCGTGTACGCGGGGCTGCGGCCCCTGCTGACGGGCGAGTCCGAGGAGACGTCCAAGCTGTCCCGGGAGCACACGGTCGCCCACCCGGTGCCGGGCCTGGTCCTCATCGCGGGGGGCAAGTACACCACCTACCGGGTGATGGCCAAGGACGCGGTGGACGCGGTCGCCCACGGCCTGGGCGGCGGCGTCCCACAGTCGGTCACCGACCGGCTTCCGCTGGTGGGCGCGGACGGCTACGCAGCGCTCTACAACCAGCGGTACCGGCTCGCCCGCGACTCGGGCCTGCACGTCTCCCGGATCACCCACCTGCTCCGCCGCCACGGCTCCGGCGTGCACGACCTGCTCGACCTCGTCAGGGAGCGCCCCGACCTGGGACGCCCGCTCGCGGCGGCCGACGACTACCTGCGCGCGGAGATCGTCTACGCCGCGGAGGCGGAGGGGGCGCGCCACCTGGAGGACGTCCTCTCCCGGCGGACCCGGATCTCCTTCGAGACCTGGGACCGGGGGATCGCCGCGGCCGAGGAGGCCGCCGAACTCCTCGCCGGGCCGCTGGACTGGAGCAAGGAGCAGATCCAGCGGGAGGTGGAGTACTACCGCAAGGGGATCGAGGCGGAGCGCGCGGCCCAGGAGCAGGACACCGACCAGGAGGCCGACGCCATTCAGCACGGGGCGCCCGAGATCGTCCCGGAGGCGCGCGTCACCCGGAACTGACCGGCGGGCGGGGGCGCCCCCGCCGAGGCCCCGCGGGCCCGCCGTCCCCGGACGGCGGGCCCGCGCGTGTGGCCTGCGGCACACCGCCCCGCTAGGGTGCGGTAGCGACCCCTGCCCTCCCCCCGAAGGACGCGAACCCATGATCAAGGTGCTCCTCGTCGAGGACGACGTCCGGCTCGCCGACGCCCTCGCCGGCGCACTGGAGGCCAACGGCTACACGGTCGACCAGGTCCGGACGGCCGAGGGCGCGCTGGCCGCGGCCCCCGCCGACCTGGTCCTTCTCGACCTCGGCCTGCCCGACATGGACGGCATCGAGCTGTGCGGCCTCCTGCGCGAGCGCCACGACGTCGGCGACACCGCGGTCATCATGGTCACCGCGCGCGGCAGGCAGCGCGAACGCGTCCGGGGCCTGCGCTCGGGGGCCGACGACTACGTGGTCAAGCCGCTCGCCGTCGACGAGCTCTGCGCGCGGATGGAGGCGGTGCTGCGCCGTACCCGCAGGCGGGACGGGGGTCCCCTGGCGATCGGCCCCCTGCGGGTCGACCGCGCGACGCGCGCCGTCGTCCGCGACGGCGCGCGGGTGGACCTCACCCGGAAGGAGTTCGACCTCCTCCTCGCCCTGGCGGCGGAGGCGGGCGCGGTCGTGTCCCGCGAACGCCTGATCCTGAGGGTGTGGCGGACCACCTGGCCGGGGACGCTGCGCACGCTGGAGGTGCACATCGGCACCCTGCGGGCCAAGCTGGGCGTGCCCGGGCTCATCGAGACCGTGCGCGGCGTCGGCTACCGGCTGGCGGAGGGCGGGAGCGGCGTCCCCGCCTCCCGTCACGGGCCCGACCGCGGGCCCGACCGCGGGCCCGACCCGGCCGGACGCGCCGCCGAGGCCGCCCCGGCCCGGCGGGCCTGACCGGGGCCCGGCCCCGACCGGGGCGCCGCCATGCGCCGACGCGTGCTGACCGTGTACGCGACCCTCCTGGTCGCGGCCTGCCTCGGGCTGGCCCTGCCCCTGTGCGGGAGCATCGCCGCCCGGGGCACCTCCGACATGCTCCTGGACCGGATCAACGACACCGCCCGCTTCGCCGGCCTCGCCGAACCGAGTGTGCTCACGGGGTCGGCGACGGGCCTGACGGGCGAACTGGCGGCCTACGACCGGCTGTACGGCATCACCGCCCTCGTCGTCGACCGGGACGGCGCCGTCGTCGCCTCCTCCCGCGAGGGCGCCGACCTGTCGGACCTGGAACCCGGGCGGCGGGGGGAGCACGGCGGCGAGCTGCCCGAGGCGGTGCGGACCGCGCTGGCCGGCAACCGCATGGGCGCCGACAGGGTGGTCTACCCCTGGCAGCGGGGGCCGCTGGTCGTGGCCGAGCCCATCGGCAGCTCGGGCGAGGTCGTCGGCGCGGCGGTCACCGCCTCGCCCACCGGCTCCCTGCGCCGCTCGACCCTCGTGCAGTGGTGCGTGGCCTGGGCGGCGGTCGCCGTCCTCATGGCCGCCGGGTTCGCCGCGGCGGGCCCCCTCACGCGCTGGGTGCTGCGCCCCATCGACGACCTGGACGAGGCGACCCGCGCCGTCAGCGGGGGGAGCCTGGACACCAGGGTGCGGGCGGAGGAGGGGCCCGAGGAGCTGCGCCGCCTGGGGGAGTCGTTCAACCGGATGGCGGACACCATCACCTCCATGCTGGAGAGCCAGCGCACCTTCGTGTCCTACGCGGGCCACCAGGTGCGCAACCCCCTGGCGGCCCTGCGGCTGCGGGTGGACTCCCTGTCGCGGCACCTCACCCCGGAGGGGGCGCGCGAGCACCGGATGGCACTGGACGAGGTGGACCGCCTCTCCCGGATCTGCGACAGCCTGCTCACCCTCGCCCGGACGGAGGACACGGAGCCGTCCCTGGTGTGGGAGGACGTCCTGGAGGTCGTCGACGACCGGCTGGCGTCCTGGGAGCCGATCGCGGAGCGCGCGGGCGCCGTGCTGGTCCGCGAGGGCGACGAGGGGGTGCGGGTCCGCAGCGCGGAGGGGACCCTGGACCAGGCGCTGGACGCGCTCATCGACAACGCCCTGAAGTTCGGCGGGAGCGGAGTGCGGGTCACGGTGCGGGTGGAGCGGGGGGAGGCGGGCCCCGACGGGCCCGGCCACGTGGACGTGCACGTGGTGGACGACGGGCCGGGACTGCCCGAGGCGCGGCTGGAGCAGGCGTCCCGGCCGTTCTGGCGCGACGGCCACGACGGGGTGGGAGGCTCCGGGCTGGGCCTGTCCATCGTCGTCACGCTGCTGGAGCTCCAGGGGGCGCACCTGTCCCTGCGGCCGGCCTCGCCGCACGGGATCGACGCGAGGATCCGCCTGCCGGCCTGAGCGCGTCCGCCGCCCCGCCGCCGACCGGCCCGTCGTAGGCGTACTTGACCTCGCGGTAGTACTCGGCCGCGCCGGGGTGCAGGGGGATCGGCAGGGTCGCGATCGCCGACCGGGTGTCCAGGTGCAGCGCGACCGGGTGGATCCGGGCCAGCTGGTCCCGCCACTCGAACAGCAGGCGGGTCAGGTCCTCCGCCGAGTCGTCGGGCATGGACGCGTCGGCGATCAGCAGGCTCGGGACCCCGACGGTGCGCACCGGGGGCACGCCCGGGTACGTGCCCGCGGGCACCGGCCGCTCGGAGAAGTACTCGCCGTACCCGGCGACCAGCGCGGGGACGTGCCCTGCCAGGTCGAGCAGCCGGACGGGGGTGCGCTCCGCCAGGTCGGCGACCGCCTGGGTGGGCAGGCCGCCGGACCAGAAGAACGCGTCGACCTCCCCGGTCTCCAGGGCCCGCGCCGAGGCCCCGATGCCCAGCTGGAGCCGGACGGTCCCGCCCTCCCGGAGGCGGCCTTCGGATCCTGCGGGCGCCGGGCGGAGCCCGGCCAGGTCCAGGAGCCGGTCGGCCATCATCTCGGTGCCCGAGCCCCGGGCGCCCACGGACACGGTGGCCCCGGCGAGGTCGGAGACCTCCTCGTAGGGGGAGTCCGCGCGCACCACCAGATGCGTGTGGTTGTCGTAGAGGCGGGCGATCGCCGTGATGGGCAGGGGTTCCTCGAAGGGCGGGTCCCCCGCGACCGCCAGCGCGGCGACGTCGGCCAGCGTGAAGGCGGCGTCCAGGGAGCCGGCGGCCACCCTCCGGTTGTTCTCCACGCTCGCGGCGGTGGTGAGCGCGGTGATCTCGGTGTCCGGGCGGGCGGTCGCGATCCGGGCGAGCCCGGAGCCGTAGGCGTGGTAGACGCCCCCTTCGCCGCCCGTGCCGAGGGACAGGCGCAGCGGGTCGGACACCCACGTCTGCGACCAGGTGAGGAGGGGGGCCGCGACCACGACCGTGAGGAGGAGCCCGGCGGTCGCGGACAGCCGCTGGACGGGGGATCGCGCCATGGCCCGAACACTAGCAAGGACCGCGAAACCTCAGGAGAGGCTCAAATCCCTTCCGTCCCGCTACGGGTTGCGGGCGCGTGACGGCTACGTTTCAGGTCAGCGGAGTGGCCTGAGCCACATCGCCCCTGCTCGGAGCGGATCCCGCCTCCGGTCGGAGCCGCTCCGCCACAGCCCCCGCCTTCCCCCGAGAGGACACCCCCGACCATGCGACGCCCGATGCTGTCCCTGGCCGCCATCCCCGCCGGCGCCCTGCTGCTGGCCGGCTGCGCCCAGCCCGCGGAGTCCGGGGGCGAGGAGGCCGGCCTCGGGGCCGGACCCGTGCAGGAGCGCCTCAGCATCGTCACCGGCGGCACCGCGGGCGTCTACTACCCGATCGGCGGCGCCCTGAGCACCATCATCGGCGACCACGTCGAGGGGCAGACCGGCTCGGTCGAGGCCACGGGCGCGTCGGTGGAGAACATCCGCCTGCTGGGCTCCGGGGAGGGCCACATCGGCATCGTCCAGGGCGACGCGGCCGACCAGGCCGCCCAGGGCAGCGCGGACTTCGAGGGCGACCCCGTCCAGACCTACTCGCTGGCCGTCCTCTACCCCAACGTCTTCCACGCGGTGACCCTGGACTCCATCGCGCAGGCCAAGGGCTTCGAGTGCTTCGGGGACGTGGTCGGCAACCGCTACTCCGTCGGCGACGTCGGCAGCGGCAACGAGGCCACCACCAACCAGGTCTTCGAGTCGCTGGAGATCGCCCTCACCGAGATCGAGATCGACCAGCTCGGCTACGCGGAGACCGCGAGCGCGCTCCAGAACAACCAGCTCGACGCGGGCTCCTGGGTGGTCGGCGAGGGCCACGCCGGGATCACCGAGCTCGGCACCACCGACGACATCTCCATCATCCCGCTCTGCGACGACGAGCGCTCCGCCGTCGTCAACGGGTACGGCGGCTACACCGAGCACGTCATCGCGGGCGGCACCTACCCGGGCGTGGACGAGGACGTCGAGACCATCGCGGTCTGGAACGCCCTGGTCGTGTCCGGCGAGTTCAACGAGCAGCAGGCCTACGACATCACCTCGGCCCTGTTCGAGAACATCGACCAGGTCCTCAACGTGTACGCCCCCGGCGAGGAGTACCTGGTCCCCGAGACCATCGCCAACAGCCCGGTCCCGGTGCACCCCGGCGCGGTCCGCTTCTACGAGGAGCAGGGCGTCGAGATCCCCGGGGACCTGCTCCCGTAGGGGGCGCGCCGCGATGGAGACCACGCCCCCGCCGCGCGTGGAGCGGTCCGCGGCCGACGCGAGGCCCCGGTGGCCGCGGACCGCCGCCCTGCTGGGCGCGGGCGCGGTCCTGGCCGCCCTCCTCCTGCCCGTGTGGCCCGCGCTCAGGCTCAGCGACGGCGGCGACACCCTGGGCCACCTCCGCCTCGCCGGGGGCGGGTCCTTCACGGTCTCCTACGTCCACTCCATCGACGGCCTGCCGATCGAGGAGAACCTCCTCGTCCGGGACGGGCGCCTGGTCGTGGACTCCACCCGCGTCCGCCAGTTCGGCGCGGGCATGGGCCACGTCCCCGGAGAGGGGACCGGCCGCGCCGACGGAGAGTGGTGGGTCGTCGAGGGCATGGAGCGCGACATCGGCACGGAGCTGACCATCCGGGTCGGCGCCCCCGCCGTCGACCACCGCATCCGCGCCCCGGGGGCCGAGGTGCGGCTGTCGCCGTGCCTCGCCGCGCACCCCGTGCGCGTCGAGCCGGTGCTGCTGCCCACGCTGCTCCTGCCCCTCGCCACCGTCCCCGAGCCGGAGTGCTGACACCGCCCTCCGCCGCCCGCGACCCGCACGACCCAGCCCAGAGAGCACCGAGGAAGAAGCATGGCCGAGACACCCCCGCCGGAGCGGGACGACACCCCGCCCGCCGACCCCGCCGACGCGCAGGCCGGACCGTCCCCGGAGGGCCGGGCCGGGGCCCCCGCCGACCTCCGGGACGGGGCACGGCCGCGGCCGGCGAGGGGCAGGCGCAGGACGGGCACCTCCGCCGACGCGCTGCCCGACGTCGAGGGCGAGGACGAGGAGGCCGGGCCCGCCTGGCGGCGGATCGCCGCGGCCCGCTGGGGCGAGACCCCCCTCGCCGCCGCCGTCGGCGTCGCCGTCCTGGTTCTGGCCGCCGCGCTCACCCTCTTCCAGCTCTACATCGCCCTGCGCGCCGGCTTCGACGCGCGCCAGCAGCGCCTCATCCACCTGATGTTCATCATGGTGCTGGTGTTTCTGGTCAAGCCGCCCCTGAAGGGAAGCGCCGGGCGCTCCGTCCCGGCCCTGGTCCTCGACCTCGTGCTGATCGCCGGCACCGTGGCGGTCAGCTTCTACCCCATGGTGTTCCAGGCCGAGCTGGCCTCCCGCGCCGGCGCCTACACCGACACCGACTGGATCATGGGCCTGGCCGCGATGCTCCTCCTGCTGGAGGCGACCCGGCGGACGGTCGGCCTGGTCATGGTCGCGATGGTCGCCGTGTTCGTGTTCTACGCCTGGATCGGGCCGCTCATCCCCGGACAGTTCGGCCACTCCGGCGCGACCGTCCAGCGCATCGCCACGCACAGCTACCTCGGCGACGGCATCTACGGCATGACCCTCGGCGTGGTCGTCACCTTCGTCTTCGTGTTCATCCTGTTCGGAGCGCTGCTGTCCAAGACGGGCGGCGGCAGCTTCTTCGTCGGGCTGGCGTACGTGCTCACGGGGCGCATGGTCGGCGGCCCCGCCAAGGGGGCGGTCCTGGGCAGCGCCCTCATGGGCTCCGTCTCCGGCAGCGCCATCGCCAACGTCGTCAGCACCGGGCCGTTCACGATCCCGCTGATGAAGAAGGTCGGGTACAGGAAGCACGACGCGGCCGGCGTGGAGGCCGCGGCCTCCACGGGCGGGCAGATCCTGCCCCCCATCATGGGCGCGGGCGCGTTCATCATGGCCGAGCGCACCGGCATCCCCTACGCGGACATCGTCAAGGTGGCGATCATCCCCGCCCTGATGTACTTCGGCGTCATGTTCCTCTTCGTGGACATCCTGGCGCGCAAGTACGGCATCGGCCTCGCGAAGGACTCCGACCTGCCCTCCCTGGGCACGGTGATGAAGGCGGGCTGGCACTTCCTCGCCCCGCTGGTCCTGCTCGTCGTCCTGCTGCTCCAGTACGTGCCGCCGACCCGGGCGGGCCTGTACGCCTGCGGGGCCCTCCTGGTCGTGGCGATGCTCCGGGCCGGGAGCCGACTGTCCGCCAGGGACTTCCTGGAGGTGTTCGTCCTCGCCGCGAACAGCACCCTGTCCGTCTCGGTCGCCTGCGCGGTGGCGGGCGTCATCGTCGGCATGGTCGGCCTGACCGGTCTCGGCCTGGTCTTCTCCGACGTCCTGGTGACCGCCTTCGCGGGCAGCCTGCTGCTCACCCTGCTGATGGTGGCGCTGGCCTCCCTGGTCATGGGCATCGGCCTGCCGGTCACCGCGTCCTACGTGGTCCTGGCGGTGCTGGCGGTCCCGGCGCTGGAGGAGCTGGGCCTGGCCGTGATCGTCGCCCACATGATCGTGTACTGGTACAGCCAGGACTCCAACGTCACGCCGCCGGTGGCCTTCGCCGCGTTCGCGGCGGCGGGCATCGCCAACGCCAGTCCGATGCGCTCGGGCCTGTCCGCGTGGAAGTTCGCCAAGGGCCTGTACCTCATCCCCGTCCTGATGGCCTACTCGGCCCTCATGGCCGTCGAGGGCCCGGTGACGAACCTGGTGGTCGCCGTGCTCAGCGGCGGCATCGCCCTGGCGGTCGCGGCGATGGCCCTGGAGGGGCACTTCCTGCGGCGCACCCTGCTCGGCGAACGCCTCGCCCTCGCACTGGCGGCGGCCCTCGTCATGGTCGCCCCCGAGTGGAGCGCCCTGGCCGGCGCGGTCCTGTCGGCGTCCGTCGACCCCGGCTGGTTCGTGCTCGCGGGCTCCGTCCTGGGCGTCGTGCTCATCGTCCTCCAGGTCGTCAACCACCGCAGGGACGGGGCCCGCGGCGCGCTCCCCGCGCCGGACGCCCCCGGCGCCGGCGGCGCCCCGGAGGCCGCGCCGGTCCCCGGCACCGGCGGGGCGGAGGGGAACGCGGACAGGGCAGGGACCCCCGCGTCCGGGTAGCGGAGCCCTCCGCGGGCCCCGGCACGCCCCGGACCTGCCCGGACCCCGCGTCCGAGCAGGTCCGGCCCGGACCCCGATGCGCCACCGCGGGCCCGTCGTCCAGGTGCGACGGGCCCGCTACGCTCGCACACATGTGGCGATTCGGACGCAATCCGGCAAGGGTGCCCAGCGGCACCGACATCGAGGCGCGCCTGGTGTCCGCGTCCCTGGGCGCCGACCCCCTCCTCCGGGCCGGGTGCGAGGCCGTGCGCGAGGGGGAGGCCGCGGCCGCGCTGCCGCTGCTGGCCGAGTCCCGCGAGGACCCCGAGACCCGCGTGATCCAGGCGGAGGCGCTCGGCCGCGCGGCCGCGGACCGCCCCGAGAACGTCGTCGACCTCATCGGGGACGGCGCCGACCGGGCCGACGTCCTGCTCTGGCTGGGGCACACGCTCCTCGCCCGCGCGCTGCGCCGGCCGGCGGGCGGCCCGGACACCCGCCAGGCCGACCGCAAGGCGTTCACCGCGGCCCTGGACGAGGCCCGCGTCCCCCTGGAGGCGTCGGCGCGGCTGCGCACCGACGACGCCGCCCCCTGGGCCGGCCTCCAGACCGTCGCGATGGGCCTGGGCGCCGACCGCGAGGACAAGGACCGGCTCTGGCGCGAGATCGCCGGACGGGCGCCGCACCTGTTCCCCGCGCACCTGATCCGCACGCGCTCCCTGTCCGCGACCAGGGGCGGCAGCACCGAGGAGATGTTCGCCTTCGCGGGCGCCGCCGCCGACACCGCGCCCGAGGGGCACCCGCTGCCGTCCGTGCTGGCGCTCGCCCACGCCGAGCACGTGCGTGCCGAGCAGAAGAGGCTGGCCGCCGAGGGCAACACCCCCTTCGTCGTCGACAACGCGCTGGGCCGCCTGCACGGCGGGGCGGCGCAGGAGCTGTTCGGCCTCGCGCAGGGGTGGGCGACCGCGTCCGAGCCGCACCCCGGCGACGTCCAGGCCCACCACCTGTTCGGCTGGGCCTTCCACCGCGCGGGCATGACCGAGGCCGCCCGATGGCACCTGTCCGCCGTCGGCAACGTCTACTGCGACCAGCCGTGGTCGTTCTTCGGAGGCGCCCGGTCCCAGGTCGCCCGGGCGATGGGGGAGCTCGGCGTGGACCCGGCCCGCACGACGGGCGGACCGGGACCGTCCTGAGGGCCCCGGACCCGATGAGTAGGCGTACTCATGCGGGGCGAGGAGGCGCGGGGGAAGCTGGGACCATGACCCACCGACCCCACGCCCCCGTCTCCGTCCCCCGGGCGATGCTCCTCGCCTCGGCCGCGGCGCTCGTCATGTCCGTCCTGCTGCTCCTGGCCTCCTGGGGTGCACGGGCCGCCATCGGGGCCTACGACGACAGCCCCGACGCCAACATCGGCGCGGGCATGCTCCTGACGTTCGTGCCCGTCCTCGTCGCCCCCCTCCTGGCCTGGCCCCTCCTCCGCCTCGTCCGGCTGCCCCGCCCGGGGCTCACCGCCCTGGTCTTCGCCGTCCCCTACCTGGTCCTGTCGTTCGTGGGCCTGACGGTGTGGGTGTGGATCGACACCGCCGTCCCGGTCGGCTCCGCCTACACCGAGGTCGACCCGCTGCTGACCATGGGCGCGGTCGACGCGGTGGTCTCCGTGCTCTCCCTGTCGGGCGCCGCCCTGGTCACCTCCCGCCTGCACGCCGCCGGGCACGCCCGGCAGGGCGCCGGCGGCTGACCCCCGGCGACCCCGCGCAGCGGCCCGCCGCGAGGTCCCGCGGCCCCGGGACTCGGGCCGGACGCGCGGCCCCCGCCGGAAAAGCCCTGGCACCGCGCCGGACCGGGGGGACACAATGCACGGGTGCTACTGACGATCACGACCACGGCGGCCCCGGCGACGGACCTTGGTTTCCTGCTGCACAAGCACCCGGACAGGGCGCAGAGCTTCGAGCAGTCCTTCGGAACCGCCCACGTCTTCTACCCCGAGGCCACCGACGAGCGCTGCACGGCGGCCCTCCTCCTGGACGTCGACGCCCAGGCGCTCCTGCGGGCGCGCACGTCGGTGAGCTCGCCCGACTTCTCCCTCGCCCAGTACGTCAACGACCGCCCCTACGCGACGTCCTCGCTGTTCACGGTGGCGCTGGGCAGGGTGTTCCGGTCCGCGCTGCGGGGCTCGTGCGGGGCCCGGCCCGACCTCGCGCGCACCCCCCTCCCGCTGGAACTGCGGATGCCCGCCGTCCCCTGCCGCGCCGGTGCGGAGCGCGCCCGGGCGCTCTTCGGGCCCCTGGGGTGGACGGTCGACGCCGAACCGGTCCCGCTCGACCCCGGCCTGCCGGGCTGGGGCGACTCCCACTACCTCTCGCTCACCCTCACCGGGACCGTGCGCCTGTCCGAGGCCCTCAGCCACCTGTACGTGCTGCTCCCCGCCATGGACGGCGGCAAGCACTACTGGGTCGACCGGAGCGAGGTCGACAAGCTCCTCCGCGCCGGGGGCCTGCCCGGCGCCGCGCCGCGGACGGCCGTGGACGGGCCGTCCGCGGCCGCGCCGGAGGCGCCCGCGGAGGACGGCGACGGGCCCGGCGCGGACGTCGGCTGGCTGGCCGGGCACCCCGAGCGGGACTGGATCACCCGCCGCTACCTCGACCGCCGCGACGCCTACGTGCGGACCGCGCTGGCCCGCTTCGCCGAGGCCGAGGGCCTCGCGGAGGGCGACGGCGCGGACGACCCCGCGGCGGAGGAGGCCGGGACGGGCTCCCCGGCCGAGGGGCACGGGGAACGCGCACCCGCCCTGGCCGATCAGCGCGCCGGGGCGGTCCTGGCGGTGCTGGACGCGGAGGGCGCCACCAGCGTCATCGACCTGGGCTGCGGCTCCGGCCGGCTGCTGGCGCGGCTGGCGGCCGACCGCTCCCTCACCCGCGTGACCGGCGTGGACGTCAGCGTCACCGCCCTCGAACACGCCCACCGCAGGACCTGCCGGGGCTGCGACCCCGGCGGGGGCAGGCGCCACCGGCCTCCGGCCGCCGTCACCGGCGCGGCGGCGGGCGCGAACGGGGCGCCGCCGCGCCCCGAGCTGCTCGTCGGCTCCGTGGTCTACCGCGACCGGCGGTTCTCCGGGTACGACGCCGCCGTCCTGATGGAGGTGATCGAGCACCTGGACCCGTCGCGGCTGCCCGCGATGGAGGCGAGCGTGTTCGGCGCCGCCCGGCCCCGCGTCGTGGTCGTCACCACCCCCAACGTCGAGTACAACACGCACTACGAGGGCCTGGCGGACGGCTCCCTCCGGCACAGCGACCACCGGTTCGAGTGGACGCGCGCCGAGTTCACCCGGTGGGCCGACCGCGTCGCCGAACGGTACGGCTACCGCGTCCGCCTCCTGCCGGTCGGGTCCGAGGACCCGGAGACCGGTTCCCCGACCCAGATGGGAGTCTTCGTCCGATGAGCACGACCGAGGAGGACCGGATTCCCGAGCCGCGTGTGCTCGGCGTGCCCAGGATGGGGCTCGTCGTGCTGATCGGGGTGTCCGGGTCCGGCAAGTCCACGTTCGCCGCCGAGCACTTCGCGCCCACGCAGGTGATCAGCTCCGATCACTGCCGGGGCGTGGTCAGCGACGACGAGAACGACCAGTCCGCGAGCGCGGACGCGTTCGCCCTGCTGCACACCGTCGTGGACATCCGGCTGCGGCGGGGACTGCTCACCGTCGTGGACGCCACCAACGTGCAGAGCAGGGCGCGCGGGGAACTGGTGCGCATCGCCAAGGCCAACGACGTGCTGTCCACCGCGATCGTGCTGGACGTCCCCGAGGCCCTGGCCAGGGAGCGCAACCGCGGGCGGCCCGACCGCGACTTCGGCGACCACGTCGTCCGGCGGCAGCGGCGCGAACTCCGCCAGGGGCTGAAGCGGCTGTCCCGCGAGGGCTTCCGCAGGATCCACGTCCTGCGCGGCCCGGAGGAGATCGACCGCGCCACCGTCGAGCTCGAGCGCGCCTGGCCGGACCGGACGGAGCTCACCGGCCCCTTCGACATCGTCGGCGACGTGCACGGCTGCCGGGAGGAGCTGGAGGAACTCCTCGGCGTCCTCGGCTACGAGCTGTCCCGCGACGGGGAGGGGCGCCCCGTGGGGGCGCGCCACCCCGACGGGCGCACGGCGGTGTTCGTCGGCGACCTCGTGGACCGAGGGCCGGACAGCCCCGGCGTGCTGCGCCTGGTCATGGGCATGGTCGCCGACGGCGACGCCCTGTGCGTGCCCGGGAACCACGAGAACAAGCTGATCAGGGCGCTCAAGGGCGCCAAGGTCCAGGCCACCCACGGCCTGGCCGAGACCCTGGAGCAGCTGGGCCGGGAGAGCGAGGAGTTCCGGGCGAGGGTGCTCGCCTTCTGCGACGGCCTGGTCAGCCACCTCCTCCTCGACGGGGGAAGGATCGTCGTCGCCCACGCCGGGCTCAAGGAGGAGTACCACGGCCGGGCCTCGGGCCGCGTGCGCTCCTTCGCCCTGTACGGCGAGACCACCGGGGAGACCGACGAGTACGGCCTCCCCGTGCGGCTGCCCTGGGCCCGCGAGTACCGGGGGAAGGCGGCCGTGGTCTACGGCCACGTGCCCACCGTCAAGGCGGAGTGGCTCAACAACACCATCTGCCTGGACACGGGCTGCGTGTTCGGCGGCAAGCTCACCGCGCTGCGCCACCCGGAACGCGAACTGGTCGGGGTCGACGCCCACCGCACCTGGTACGAGCCGGTCCGGCCGCTGTCGGGCACGCCCCCGGAGGACGGGGAGCGGCGCGCCGACGACGCCGTCGACATCACCGACGTCGGGGTCGGCGACGGCGGATCGGCGCCCGGCCTTCACGTGGAGACCGCCGACGGGGCCGTGCGCACCGACAGCGGCGGCACGCTGTCCGCGCTGGAGGTCATGAGCCGGTTCGCGGTCGACCCGCGCTGGCTCCTGTACCTGCCGCCGACCATGGCCCCGGCGCCGACCGCCGCCGCGCCGGGGTTCCTCGAGCACCCGGACGAGGCGTTCTCGTACTTCCGGGGCGCGGGGATCGGCGAGGTCGTGTGCCAGGAGAAGCACATGGGCTCGCGCGCCGTCGCCGTGCTGTGCAGGGACGAGGAGGCCGCCGGGCGGCGGTTCGTCCCCGGCGAGCTGGGGACGGTCTACACCCGTACCGGGCGCCCGTTCTTCCAGGACCCCGCGCTCCGGGCGGAGGTCGTCGACCAGCTGCGCCGCGCCGTGACCGAGGCGGACCTGTGGGACCGGCTCGGCACCGACTGGGTGGCCCTGGACGGCGAGCTCCTGCCCTGGTCGGCCAAGGCCCGGCCGCTGATCCGCGAGCAGTACGCGTCGGTGGGCGCCGCCGCCCGCGCCTCCCTGCCCGCCGCCGCGGCCGCCCTCCGCGCCGCGGCCGCGCGCGGTGTGCCCGTGGACGGCCTGGTCGACAAGGTGGCCCTGCGGACGGAGCAGACGGAGGCGTTCAGCCGGGTCTACCGCCGCTACTCGTGGGACACCGACGGCGCCGCGGGGCTCCGGTACGCGCCGTTCGCGGTGCTCGCCTCCGAGGGCCGGGAGTACTCCGACGCCGACCACCTGTGGCACATGGCGATCGCCGAACGGCTCGCGGAGGCCGGAGGGCTGGTGCGGCCCACCCGCTACCGGGTGGTCGACACCACCGACCCGGCGGCCTGCGGCCCGGCCGCCGACTGGTGGACCGACCTGGTCTCCGCGGGCGGCGAGGGCATGGTGGTCAAGCCGGTCCTGGGAGCGCGGGCCACGGGCCGCAAGGGCCTGGTCCAGCCGGGGCTGAAGGTGCGCGGGCCCGAGTACCTGCGGATCGTCTACGGGGCCGACTACACCGACCCCGGGAGGCTGGCCGTGCTCAAGGACCGCAACCTCGGCCGCAAGAACAGCCTGGCCATGCGCGAGCACAAACTGGGGCTGGAGGCCCTGGCCAGGCACGCCCGCCGCGAACCCCTGTGGCGGGTGCACGAGCCCGTGTTCGCGGTCCTGGCGCTGGCCTCCGAGCCGGTCGACCCGCGCCTGTAGACGCGCGTCCGCGACCGCGTGTCCGGCCCGGCGGCCCCGTCCGGGGCGCCGTCCGGACACGCGGCCGGGGACGGCAGGGGCCGGGGCGGGGGCCCACCGTGTCCGGGCGCCCGCGGTCCCGGCAGGGGCGCGGGAGCCCCGGCCGCCCCCGGGCGCCCGCCCGGGGGCGGGACGCGCGACGCGGGGCGGGCCGCGCCGGCGGCCGCCCGCTTCGCCTCCATTTCACGCGTCCTCTTCCGGTCGGACATCCGCGCGGGTGATGATGTGCGGGCCCCCGTTGCCCAGCGACCCCCGGAGCAGATGTGTCCCCCACCCGACCCGGACGCCTGATCGCGTCCACGTCCGCCGCGGCCGCGGTCCTCCTCGGCGTCGGCCTCGCGGCGGCGCCGCCCGTCCTCGCCGACGACGCCGCGCCCGTGATCAGCGAGGTGTACGGCGGAGGCGGCAACGGCGGAGCCCTGCTGCGCCACGACTTCGTCGAGCTCGGAAACCCGGCGGGCGGGCCCGCCGACCTCGACGGCTGGAGCGTCCAGTACCTCCCCGCCACCCCGGGGCCCTCCACACGGGTGCAGGTCACGGCCCTGACCGGGGAGATCCCGGCGGGCGGGCACCACCTCGTCCGCCAGGCGGCGGGCGCCGGGGGCAGCGTCGAGCTCCCCGCCCCCGACACCGTCGGCGGCACCAGCATGTCCGCGACGGCGGGCACGGTCCTGCTCGTCTCCGGCACCGAGCCGGTCGCCTGCCGGACCGCGGCGGCGTGCGCGCAGGACGGCTCCGTGGTGGACGTGGTCGGCTACGGCAACGCCGCCGTCCACGCCGGATCACCCGTCACGGGGCTCTCCAACACCGCGTCCGCCTCGCGCGACGCCGCGTTCACCGACACGGGCGACAACGCCGCCGATTTCACCGCCGGGGACCCCACGCCCACCAACGCGGCGGGCGAGACGGCGGGCGACGGCGGCGGGCCGGAGGAGCCCGTCGAGCCCGGCGACCTGCGCGTCCACGACGTACAGGGCACCACCCGCACCTCCCCGTACGCCGGCCGCCAGGTCACCGGCCTGCCCGGGGTGGTGACGGCGGTCAACGCCTTCGGCGGCGCCCGCGGATTCTGGTTCCAGGACACCGAGGGCGACGGCGACCCCCGCACGAGCGAGGCCCTCTTCGTCTTCACCGGCTCCACCACGCCCTCCGTCGCCCCCGGCGACGAGGTCCTGGTCGCCGGACGGGTCGGCGAGTACCGGCCCGCCGCCGGCCACCAGACCACCACCCAGCTCGACGGGGCCCGCTGGACCGTCCTGTCCGCCGGCAACGCGCTCCCCGACCCCGTCCTGCTGGACGCCGACGCCCTCCCCGAGGCGTACGCGCCCGACCACGGCGGCGACGTCTCCGGCCTGGAGCTGGAGCCCGACGTGTACGCACTGGACTTCTGGGCCGCGCACGAGCACATGACGGTCCGCGTCGAGGACGCCCCCGTGGTGGGCGCCACGGACGACTACCACGCCCTGTGGGTGACCACCGACCCCGGCCAGAACCCCACCGTCAACGGCGGGACCGCCTACGGCTCCTACGACGAACCCAACTCCGGGCGGGTCAAGGTCGAGTCCCTGCTCGACCGCGCCGAGCACCCCTTCCCCGAGGCGAACGTCGGCGACACCCTCGCCGGGGTCACCGAGGGCCCCCTCCACCACAGCCCGTACGGCGGCTACCTGATCCGCGCCACCACCCTGGGAGAGCACGTCCCGGGCGGTCTGGAGCGCACCCCGGTCCGCGACGCCGAGCGGTACGAGGTCAGCGTCGCCACCTACAACGTCGAGAACCTCGGCGGCCGGGACGACCAGGCCAGGTTCGACGCGCTCGCGGCCGGGATCGTCGACCACCTGGGCACGCCCGACATCATCGGGCTGGAGGAGATCCAGGACGACAGCGGTCCTGTGGACGACGGCACCGTCGACGCGGGCCTCACCCTCGACCGGCTCGTGGAGGCCGTCGCCGCGCACGGAGGCCCCGCCTACGAGTGGCGGCAGATCAGCCCCGAGGACAAGCAGGACGGCGGACAGCCGGGCGGCAACATCCGCAACGCCTTCCTGTTCGACCCCGAGCGGGTCGAGTTCGTGGACCGCGAGGGCGGCGACGCCACCACCGCCGTCGAGGTCGTGGAGGGCGCACGGGGCGCCGAGCTGTCGGTGTCCCCGGGCCGCATCAGCCCGCGGGACGCGGCGTGGGACTCCAGCCGCAAGCCGCTGGTCGGCCACTTCCGCGCCCTCAACCGGGACGTCTACGTGGTCACCAACCACTTCAACTCCAAGGGCGGCGACGAGCCGCTCCACGGCGTCAACCAGCCGCCGAACCGCACCAGCGAGGCCCAGCGCCACGCCCAGGCCGAGCTGGTCGGGGCCTTCGCCGACGAACTGCTCGCGGCGGACCCGCAGGCCAACCTGGTCGTCATGGGGGACCTGAACGACTTCCAGTTCTCGCGGACCCTGGAGATCCTCACCGGGGAGGGGCGCCTGCACAACCCCATGGGTGACCTGCCCGAGGGGGAGCGCTACAACTACGTGTTCGACGGCAACTCCCAGGCCCTGGACCACATCCTGGTCAACCAGGCCCTCGCGGGACGCGTCGACTACGCGGTCGCGCGGCTCAACTCCGAGTTCCACGACCAGATCAGCGACCACGACCCGCAGGTGCTGTGGCTGGACACCCGCCGGAGCACCCCGCCAGGACGCGGCTGACCCGTGCGGCCCGGAGGGGGCGGGCGCCCGGCCGCGCCCGCCCCCTCCTCACACCCGCGGCCCCGAGCCGGCGGGGCCCGGGGAAGCGGCCGGTCACGGCGGGGCGGTGGTGGTGCGTGTCACCGGCGGCGGACCCGGCCGCCCCCTATCCTGGGGAGCGTCCGCGAGAGGGCGGGCGCTCCTCCAGCCAGGGAAGCGAGAGATGAACGTACTGCTCACCGGTGGGGCCGGGTACATCGGCTCGCACACCGCGGTCGAACTGCTCCAGGCCGGACACGACGTCGTCGTGGTCGACTCCCTCGTCAACAGCAGCGAGGAGGCCGTCCGCCGTGTCGAGCGCATCACCGGACGGAGCGTCGCCTTCCACCGGGCGGACTGCACCGACCCCGCCGCGCTGCGCCGGATCTTCGACGCCCACGACGTCGACGCCGTCATCCACCTGGCCGGGCTCAAGGCGGTGGGCGAGTCCGTCGCCCAGCCGCTGCGCTACTACCGCAACAACCTCGACGCGCTCCTGAACCTCGCCGAGGCGATGGACGGGCACGACGTGCGGAACCTGGTGTTCAGCTCGTCGGCGACGGTCTACGGCGACCCCGAGCGGCTGCCCCTCACCGAGGACAGCACCCTCTCGGCCACCAACCCCTACGGCGCCACCAAGCTGTTCATCGAGCGCGTCCTGGAGGACCTGGCCGCCGCCGACCCCCGCTGGCACATCGTCTCCCTGCGCTACTTCAACCCGATCGGCGCCCACCCCAGCGGGCTCATCGGCGAGGACCCCCGGGGCGTCCCCAACAACCTGTTCCCGTACATCGCGCAGGTCGCGGCCGGGCGCCGGGAGCGGCTCACCGTGTACGGCGACGACTACGACACCCCCGACGGCACGGGCGTCCGGGACTACCTGCACGTGGTCGACCTCGCCCAGGGCCACCTGGCCGCCGTCGACCACCTCGGCGACACCGCGGGCTGCCGCGTCTACAACCTGGGCACCGGCCGCGGCACCTCCGTCATGGAGGGCCTGCGCGCGTTCGAGCGCGCCACCGGCGCACCCGTCCCGTACGAGGTGGCCGACCGGCGCCCCGGCGACATCGCCGTGTGCTACTCCGACCCCTCTGCCGCCGCCCGCGACCTGGGCTGGAAGGCGGCTCTCACCGTCGACGACGCCTGCCGGGACGCGTGGAACTGGCAGTCGGCCAACCCCGGCGGCTTCGAGGGCGCCGGGGCCTGAGCCCCACCGCACACCCCGGAGGACCGGTTGAGCACGGGGAACGCCCTAGACTGGACGCCTATCCCTGTACTTCCTGCGGAAGGTCCTCCGTCGTGTCCGTTGGTGCTGAGAGCACGTTCGACACCGTTCTCGTCGTGGACTTCGGCGCGCAGTACGCGCAGCTGATCGCACGACGCGTCCGCGAATGCCATGTGCACAGCGAGATCGTGCCCTCGACCATGCCCGTCGAGGACATGCTCGCCAAGAAACCCAAGGCCATCATCCTCTCCGGCGGCCCGTCGTCGGTCTACGCCGAGGGCGCCCCCGTCGTCGGCGCCGAGCTGTTCGAGACCGGGGTCCCGACCTTCGGCATCTGCTACGGCTTCCAGGCGATGACCCGGGCCCTGGGCGGAACCGTCGACCGGACCGACCTGAGCGAGTTCGGCCGCACCGAGCTGACGGCCGTCACCGACTCCCTGCTGTTCGCGGGCGCCCCCTCCGACCTGTCGGTGTGGATGTCGCACGGCGACTCCGTGGTGCGGGCCCCCGAGGGCTTCACCACGACCGCCAGCACCGCCGGAGCCCCGGTCGCCGCGTTCGAGGACACCGACCGCCGTCTGTTCGGCGTGCAGTTCCACCCCGAGGTCATGCACACCGAGCACGGCCAGGAGGTGCTGCGCCGGTTCCTGTACGAGGGCGCCGGGTGCCGTCCCACCTGGACGATGGTGAACATCGTCGAGGAGCAGCTGGAGCGCATCCGCGAGCAGATCGGCGACAAGAGCGTCATCTGCGCGCTGAGCGGCGGCGTCGACTCCGCCGTGGCCGGAGCCCTCGTGCAGCGCGCCGTCGGCGACCAGTTGACCTGCGTGTTCGTCGACCACGGCTTGCTCCGCAAGGGTGAGGCCGAGCAGGTCGAGAAGGACTTCGTCGCGATCACCGGGGCCAAGCTCAAGGTCGTGGACGCCGAGGAGCGGTTCCTGTCGGCGCTGGCCGGGGTCACCGACCCCGAGGAGAAGCGCAAGATCATCGGCCGCGAGTTCATCCGCGTCTTCGAGCAGGCGGCCCGCGAGGTCGTCGCCGAGGGCGGTGAGGGCGGCGCCGAGGTCGAGTTCCTCGTGCAGGGCACCCTGTACCCGGACGTGGTCGAGTCCGGCGGCGGCACCGGGACCGCCAACATCAAGTCGCACCACAACGTGGGCGGCCTGCCCGACGACCTGCAGTTCACCCTGGTCGAGCCCCTTCGCGAGCTGTTCAAGGACGAGGTGCGCAAGGTCGGCGAGGAGCTGGGCCTGCCCGCCGAGATGGTGTGGCGCCAGCCGTTCCCCGGGCCGGGCCTGGGCATCCGCATCATCGGCGAGGTGACCCGCGACCGCCTGGAGATCCTGCGCGAGGCCGACGCCATCGCCCGCGAGGAGCTGTCCCGCGCCGGCCTGGACCGCGAGATCTGGCAGTGCCCGGTCGTGCTGCTCGCCGACGTCCGGTCGGTGGGCGTGCAGGGCGACGGCCGCACCTACGGCCACCCGGTCGTGCTGCGCCCGGTCAGCAGCGAGGACGCCATGACCGCGGACTGGTCGCGCGTGCCCTACGACGTGCTGGCGAGGATCTCCAACCGGATCACCAACGAGGTCCGGGAGATCAACCGGGTGACGCTGGACGTGACCAGCAAGCCCCCGGGCACCATCGAGTGGGAGTAGGGGAGCGCCCCTCCCCGGAGCACGGACGGGCCCGGCACACCGCGTGTGTGCCGGGCTCGTCCTTCTCCGGCCCCCGCCGCGCCTCGCGGTCCGGAACCGCGGGGCCCGGCAGCGCCTCCGGACGGCCCGGGCCGACGCGCCGGAACCGCTGCCGCTGCGGCGTGAGGGGGCGGCCCCGCGCCGGTGACCCGTACTCCTGACCGGTCCCGGCGCCCGGGGGGCGCTGCAGGGCGGGGCCGCGCACCCCTGCGGCCACCGCCCGGGCCGTGTCCCGTGGACCGTTCCGGGTTCGTGTCCGCCGGGCCGCCCCTCGCCGCGCCGACCGCGCTCGGACGGCCGGACCCGGGCGGCGACGCAGCGGGTCGGCGCGAGGCGTCCGGCGGGTGCGAGGGCGGTGCGGGGCGTCGGGGGCCTTCCGGTCCGGTGGCGGGCATCGCGGTCCACACCGTCGCCGGAGGCCCTCTTCACGTGTGCCGGGCGGGGCGGGTGTCACCGACCTCCGTGGTCAGCACGCCTAGTCGGTCACCATGTGCCGGATGTCGATGGAGGTCGGCGCGCCGCCGGGGGAGTTGTTGAGCAGGAGCCTGGCCGGGGCCTCGTTCTCGGTGAGGATGAACACCAGCTCGCCCGCGGCCGGGGAGCCCGGGGCGAGGCCGCCGGTGTCCCACAGCGAGCTCACCTGTTCGTCCCTGGACGGGGTCGCCGCGACGAACTCGGCCTCCGACTCGGTGACCAGGTACTGCGACTTGCTGTCGAACACGAAGCGTTCGCCCTCGAGGAGGTTGGTGACCTGCAGGCCCACGACGCAGTACTCGCCCCTGCGGAGCGCGGAGCGGCCCTCCAGCGTCTCCATCCCGCAGCGGACGGAGTCGACGCGGTACTCGACCGTGCCGTCGGCGGAGACCGCGTCGGATTCGGCCGGGGGGACCGAGTCGCCGGCGCCGTCGTCCGGTTCGGGCTCCTGGGCCTCGTCCTGCTCCGAGCCGGCCCCCGCGGGCGGGGTCTCGTCCCCGCCGGAGAACGGCGAGTCGTCCCTGTTCATCACCAGGACCGTCAGAACGGCCATGAGCACCAGGAGCGCCGCGGCGCCCATCGCCACCGCGACGACCAGTCCTCGGCGCCGGTTCGGCGCGGCCGGCTGGTGCGGGGGAGGGGGGACCGGGGGCACGTACGGCTGCGGCCCCGGGCGGTTCGCCTGCTGGTCGGCGGGGGGAACCATCGGGATGGGCCCGGTCGAGGCCGGGTGCTGGGCAGGGGGCGGGCCCGCCTGCCGGGGCTGCTGTGCCTGGCCGCCCGGCGGCGGGCCGGGCTGGTGTCCGGTCGCGGGATAGCCCGGGGGCGGCCCCGGGGGAGCCTGCGGGTGCTGGAAGTTGCCCGTCTGGTGCGCGGGCATGGGCGGGCCCGCCTGGTACTGGCCGGGCGCCGGGTGGCGCATGCCCGTCACGGTCTGGGGTCCGGGGCCGCCCTGCTGGGGGCGCATGCCCGGGGGCGGGCCGGGGGGCATCGGCGGAAGGTTGGGCCGCCACGACTGGTGCAGCGCGTGCGACACCATGTCGTTGGGGTTGGTGCTGTCCTCCCCGCCCGCCAGCTCCAGCAGGAGGTCCTGGGCGGTGGGGCGGCGGTTGGGCTCCTTGGCCAGGGCGCGCGTCACGAGGCGGTCGAGCGGGCTGTCCAGGTTGCCGATCTGGGGTTCGGCGAACAGCACCCGCTTGCCCAGCGTCATGGCGTCGCCGTTGCCGAAGGGGTGCGTGCCGTTGCCGGCGAACGCCACCAGGCACCCCCAGGCGAAGATGTCCGCCGAGGTGGTGACCTGCTCCTCCAACAGCTGCTCGGGCGCCATCCACCCGGGGCTGCCCATGACGATGCCGGTCTGGGTGTGGTTCGTGGCGGTGTTCATCGCGCGCGCGATGCCGAAGTCGATCACCCGGGGGCCCGACAGCGACAGCAGCACGTTCGCGGGCTTGAGGTCGCGGTGGACCAGCCCCGTGCGGTGGATGGCCGCGAGCGCGGCGGCCACGCCCAGGGCGAAGCCGTGCAGGGTGGAGGAGTCCAGCGGGCCGTTCTCGGCTATGTGCTCGGCCAGGGCGGTGCCGGCGATGTACTCGGTGACCATGTAGGGACGGTTCTCGAACGTCCCGTGGTCGAGCACCTTGGCGGTGCAGAAGGAGGCGACCTTGCGGGCGTTCTCCATCTCATCGCGAAAACGCGCCCGGGTCGCCTCGTCGAAGGCGAGTTCCGGACGGATGACCTTGATGGCTACCTGGTTGTTCCGGTCCGCCATACTGCCCAGGTAGACGGTGCCCATGCCACCGCTGCCCAGCTTGCCGGACAGCACATAGGGACCGATGGTGGCCGGATCCCCGGCGGCCAGCGGTTCCAGGTTCTTCGGGAGCCCATCCGACGGCAAGCGACCCTCCCCGACGGTGTCCAAACCCCGCCTTGCCCCAAGGTAGCGGTGTTTGTGCCCTGATTCCCCCTCAGCGGCCCGAGGGGGCCGTTCTGGGGGCAGGCGGTGACTGACATGACAGTGGTGACGATCCCCGGATCGTGATCCTGGTTCCCGATTCCTTCCGCCGATGGCGTTCGCCCCGGTCGGAGGGGGTGAACACACCGGCGCCCCTGACGGGGTACGTGTTCACGCAAGGTGGGGGTTCCTTTACGATTGGGGACTCGTGACCGTTAATACCACCGTAACCGTGCGGGTCCCCGCGAAGGTGAACCTCCAGTTGGCGGTGGGGCCCGGACGCGAGGACGGGTTCCACGACCTCGTCAACGTGTTCCACGCCGTCTCACTGTTCGATGAGGTTACCGTCAAGGAGGCCCGGTCGCGTCGGCCGAGCCCCCCGGACGCGGACGGCTCCGTCGTCGCGGAACTGACCGCCGGCGGCGGCCTGGGGTCCCACCTGTCCCGTGTCCCCCTGGACGCGAGCAACCTGGCCGCCCGCGCGGCGGCCCTGGTGGCCGAGCGCACGGGGAAGGGCTTCCCCGTCACCGTCCACCTGGACAAGAACATCCCGGTGGCGGGCGGCATGGCCGGGGGGAGCGCGGACGCGGCCGCCGCCCTGGTCGCCTGCGACCGGCTCTGGGGCGCCGGTCTGTCGAGGGAGGCCCTCCTCGACTGCGCCGCCGAGCTCGGCAGCGACGTCCCCTTCGCCGTGGTGGGCGCGACGGCCGTCGGGACGGGGCGGGGCGAGGTCCTCTCCCCGATGGCCAGTCCGGGCCGTTTCCGCTGGGTCTTCGCCCTGTCGCCGCACGGCCTGTCCACGGCGCGGGTCTTCGGCGAGTACGACCGGATCCGCCCGGACGCCCCCCAGCCGCGCCTCGACCCGGCCCTGGCCGGCGCGCTCGCGCTGGGAGACCCCGCGGCCGTCGGCGCGGCGCTCACCAACGACCTCCAGGAGGCGGCCCTGTCCCTCCTGCCGGAGCTGGAGCGCACCCTCGGGACCGGGCGGGCCGCCGGAGCCCTGGGGGCCCTGGTCTCGGGCTCGGGACCCACCTGCGCGTTCCTGGTGGGCGGGGGGCCGGAGGACGCCGCGGTCGTGGCCGAGCGCGAGGCCTCGGTGGTCGCGGCCCTGGAGGGGAGCGGGCTGTGCGAGCAGGTGGTGACGGCCCACGGGGACGTGCCGGGCGCCGTTGTCCTGTGATCTAAATCACTGGAGTTTCTTCCGTTCTGTGGGGGTTTCGCCCAGTTGACCTGAACCACGGTTGAGGTCGAACACTGGTGTGCATGACGACCGCAACCGCCTTGTCGCGCTACGCCGACCTGCCAGCCCTCATCGGCCTCATGGAGGGTGACGAGAAGCACATGGGCGCCGCCCACTCCACCCTGGACGTGGTGTGGGTCCTCTACGACCGCGTCCTGGCCGTCACCCCCGCCACGGCCGACGACCCCGCCAGGGACCGCTTCCTGCTGTCCAAGGGCCACGGGCCCGCGGCGTTCTACGCCGTGCTGGCCGCCAAGGGGTTCGTGGACGTGGCCGCCCTGCGCGGCTGGACGGCCTTCGACTCCCCGCTCGGCCACCACCCGGACCGGGTCCTCGTGCCCGGGGTGGAGATCGGCAGCGGCTCCCTCGGCCACGGCCTGCCCCTCGGGCTGGGCAGCGCCCTCGGCCTGCGCGCCCAGGGCGTCCGCCGCCCCGACGGCGCCGCCCCCCGCGTGGTCGTGCTCCTCGGGGACGGGGAACTCGACGAGGGCAGCAACCACGAGGCGATCGCCGTCGCCGGGCGGCTCGGCGTCGACAACCTCACCGCGGTCGTCGTGGACAACGCCTCCAGCACCCACGGCTGGCCCGGCGGTGTCGCCGCCCGGTTCGCGGGGGAGGGGTGGGCGGCGCGGGAGGTCGCCGGGCGCGACCACGACGCCCTCCACGAGGCCCTCACCCGGCCCCACACAGGACGGCCGCTGGCCGTCGTCGCCCGCGTCCGGACCAGGTAGGGGACAGGAGACCGGCCATGCGAGAAACCTTCGCCGCCACCGTCAGCGAGGCCATGGACCGCGACCCGCGCGTCGCGGTGGTCCTCGCCGCCATCTCGGCGGGCATGTTCCGCTCCGCCGCGGCCCGCCACCCCGGACGGGTGGTCGACGTCGGCATCCGGGAGCAGGCCATGATCGGGGTGGCCGGCGGGCTCGCCCTGACCGGGATGCGCCCGATCGTGCACAGCTACGCCCCCTTCCTGGTCGAGCGGCCGTTCGAGCAGGTCAAGCTGGACTTCGCCCACCAGGACGTGGGCGCCGTCCTGGTCAGCATCGGCGGCTCCTACGACGCCTCCGAGGAGGGGCGCACCCACCAGGCGCCCGGCGACGTCGCCCTGCTCGACACCCTCCCGGGGTGGACCGTGCACGTGCCGGGCCACCCGGACGAGGCCCGCGCCGCACTGGAGTCCGCCATCCCCGGCGACGACCGCGTGTACGTGAGGCTGTCGGAGACCTCGAACCGCGTGCCCCTGCCCGTGGACGGGCTGCTGTCCGCGGTGCGCACGGGGTCGCCCCGCTCCTCGGGCGTGGTGGTCGCCGTCGGGCCGATGCTGGACCGCGTGCTGGAGGCCACCGCCGACCTCGACGTGACGGTCGCCTACACCTCCACCGTGCGCCCGTTCGACCGGGCGGGGCTCAGCGCCCTGGTCGGGGCGGCGGGCAACGCCGACGTGCTCGTGGTGGAGCCCTACCTCGCCGGGACCTCCGCGCACGAGGTCGCGGCGGCCCTCGCGGACCGGCGCCACCGGCAGCTCGGGCTGGGGGTGGCCCGCCACCGGGAACTGCGCGCCTACGGCACCCCCGCGCAGCACGCGCGGGCGCACGGACTGGACGCGGAGGGCCTCGCCGAGGCCGCCAGGGGGTTCTTCCTGGTGTAGGCCGGGGCCGGGAACCCGGCGGGGCGGAACGCGCCCGGGGCCTTGCGTGGTGCGGCCCCGGGCGCGTTCCGCGCGGGGGCACGCGCCGTCCGGGCCGCGGCCGCGCGCGAGGCGCCGCGCCGCCCGTGCCCGGGCGCGTTCCGGGGCGCGCCGCGGCCCCGGGCGTGACGGCGTCCGGCCCCCGGCCCCGCCGGCGGGGCCGCGGGGCCCGTATCCCGGGGAGGGGCGGCCAGGGCACTGGGTCGGACCCGGGACAATGGAAGGTGATGACGAATCTGGTCAACCTTCAGGACGTGTCCCTGGCCTACGGGCCGCTCGTACTCCTCGACAAGGTGTCGCTCGGCGTCGACGAGGGCGAACGCATCGGCGTGGTCGGCCGCAACGGCGGCGGCAAGTCCACGCTGATCTCCGTGCTCTCCGGCATCACCGAGCCCGACTCCGGGCGGGTCGTGCACAACCGCGGGCTGCGCATCGGCTTCCTGCACCAGCGCGACACCTTCCCCGACACCACCGTCGGCGGGTTCGTGCTGGGCGACCGCGCCGAGCACGAGTGGGCGGGCGACTCCCGCATCCGCGACGTCCTGCGGGGCCTCCTCGGCGGCTGGGACCTGGACACGCCCATGTCCGGGCTCTCCGGCGGCGAGCGCCGCCGCTCGGGACTGGCGCGGCTGCTCATCGGCGACCACGACCTCATCGTCCTGGACGAGCCCACCAACCACCTCGACATCGAGGGCATCGCCTGGCTCGCCGAGCACCTGCGCGGACGCCCGGAGGCGCTCGTGGTCGTCACGCACGACCGCTGGTTCCTGGACGCCGTCACCACCCGCACCTGGGAGGTCGGGCGCGGCGCCGTCGAGCGCTACGAGGGCGGCTACGCCGCCTACGTCCTGGCCAAGGCCGAACGCGACCGCCAGGCCGCCGCCTCCGAGGAGCGGCGCCAGAACCTCATGCGCAAGGAGCTGGCCTGGCTGCGCCGCGGCGCCCCGGCCCGGACCTCCAAGCCCAAGTTCCGCATCGAGGCGGCCAACCAGCTCATCGCCGACGAGCCGCCGCTCCGCGACACCGTCGAGCTGGTGCGGTTCGCGAGCTCCCGGCTCGGCAAGACCGTCATCGACCTCAAGAACGTGTCGGTGGCCGTCCCCGACCGGACCCTCCTGGACCACCTCACCTGGCAGCTGGGCCCCGGCGACAGGGTCGGCCTGGTGGGGGTGAACGGCGCGGGCAAGTCCACCCTCCTCAAGATCCTCGCCGAGGAGCGCGCGCCCGACTCGGGCAGCGTGCGCACCGGCCGCACCGTCAGGCTCGCCCACCTGTCGCAGAACGTCGCCGAACTCGATCCGAAGGCGCGCCCGCTCCAGGCCGTCATGGAGGTCCGCGAGCACATCACCATCGGCAAGCGCGACTACACGGCGAGCCAGATGCTGGAGCGCTTCGGCTTCCGGGGCGACCGGCAGTGGACGCCGATCGGCGACCTGTCCGGCGGCGAGCGCCGCCGCCTCCAGCTCCTGCGCCTGCTCATGGACGAGCCCAACGTGCTGCTGCTGGACGAGCCCACCAACGACCTGGACATCGAGACCCTCACCGAGCTGGAGGACCTCCTCGACGGCTGGCCGGGCTCCCTCGTGCTGGTCAGCCACGACCGGTACTTCCTGGAGCGCATCACCGACCGGGTGCTCGCGCTCATGGGGGACGGCAGCCTCGCCTTCCTGCCCGGCGGGGTCGACGAGTACCTGGAGCGCCGCGCGGTGACCGCGGGGGAGGCCACGGTACCGCTCGGCTCGTCCGAGGCCGCTGCGTCCGCGACCGCTGCCGAGCAGCCCGCGGTCTCCGCGGCGGAGCGCCGCGCGGCCCAGAAGGAGCTCCAGCGCGTCGAGCGGCGCATGGACCGCATCACCGGGCGCGAGGCGGAGCTGCACGAGCTGATGGCCGCCGCCGCCAACGACTACGCCCGGCTCGCCGAACTGGACGCCGAGGCCAAGGCCCTGGCGGCCGAGCGCGGAGAGCTGGAGGAGGTCTGGCTGGAGCAGGCGGAGATCGTCGGCGACTGACCGCCGACCGCCCGCCCCCCCCGGCCGGGGGCGGCCGTGGCGCCCGGCCGTGTCCGCGCGGTTCCCGGGTCCCTTCCCGGGCCGTGGCCGCACGGGCTCTTCGGTTTCCCCCGGCCGTGTCCGCACGGGCCCTGCGGCCTTTCCCGTGCGCCCGGCCCCGCCGAGGGGCTGGCGGGCGCCCCGCCGGCCCCGTGCCCGGACCGGCCCCGCCCGAGCACCGGGGGCGCCCCGCCGCCGCCGGGCGCTCGGGGCGCCGTCGAGTAGCCTCCGGGGACATGGGGCCGCCGCGGCCGACCGTACGCCGGGCGCCGCCCTCCCAGTGGACAGGAGTGAACCCGCATGACCGCTTTGGACGAGATTCCGGTGACGCTGATCGACGGGCGCGAGACGACCTTCGGCGAGTGGGCCGGAAAGGTCAGGCTGGTGGTGAACGTCGCCTCCCGGTGCGGGCTCACGCCGCAGTACGGGCAGCTGGAGGAGTTGCAGAGCCGCTACGCCGACCGGGGGTTCACCGTGCTGGGGTTCCCCAGCAACCAGTTCCTCCAGGAGTTCGGCAGCGACGGCAGGATCGCCGAGTACTGCTCCGCGACGTGGGGGGTGACCTTCCCGATGATGAGCAAGGTCAAGGTCAACGGGAAGGACCGCCACCCGCTCTACGGCGTGCTCACGGAGACCCCCGACGCGGACGGCCAGGCGGGGAAGGTGAAGTGGAACTTCGAGAAGTTCCTCGTCCTCCCGGACGGCGCCGTGCACCGCTTCCGCCCGACCACCGTGCCGGACGACCCCGCCATCGTCGCGCTCATCGAGAAGTCGCTCCCCGGGGAGGCGTGAGGGCCCGGTAGCCGGTCTCCTCCGGTCCGCGCCGGAACGACGTGCACCGGCCCGGCCCCCGCGGGCGGGCCGGAGCCCGGTCCGGCACGGGGGCCGGGCCGCGGATCCCCCGCGGGCGGGGAGGCCCGGCCGGGTCCGCACGCGGGCGGACCTCCCCTCAGCGCACCTCCTCCGCGAAGACGGAGGCGATCTCCCGCGCCCCCTCCTCGTTCGGGTGGATGTCCGGACCCCGTTCCGCGTCGCACATCCAGGTCAGGTCGCACACGTTCTGGAGGTTCGCGGGCATGCCGGTCTCGCTGCCCTCGGGCACCTCCCTGTTGGTGGCCTGGAAGACGGAGTCCACGTCCGCGACCTCGATGCCCTCGGCCTCGTAGGCCTCGGTGAGCGTCCCGTTGACCTCGGTGAGGATGTCCACGGCCTCCTCGGCGAGCCCGCCCCGCGCCTCGTGCTCGGGGAAGACCTCCTCGGCCTCCTCCGCGGACGCCGCTGCCTGTCCGGCGGGGTCGTCGTCGAGCAGGAGGAAGGCGAGGAACGGGTTGTAGTAGGTCATCGCGACGATCCGGGTGTCCGGGCCCGCCGCGGCGCGCAGCCGCTCGGCGATCTCGGGCACCTCCTCCTCCAGGCGGTCGAGGCCGTCGGCCACGCACTCCGCGTCGATGTCGACGTCCTCGGAGCTGTTCGCACGGCCGTCCGGCGCGTTCACCCCCTGCACGCAGCGGGTGAAGTTGTTCGCCCCGATGGTGAGGGTCACCAGGTCCACCTCTCCCTCGTGCTCCGCGAGGAAGTCCTCGGCGGCCCGGAGCTGCTCGCCGTCGTCGTAGCGCTCCTCGCAGTCGGGCAGGCCGCCCTCCAGGAACGTGGTCGTGTCCTCGCCCGCGCAGCCCATGCGCTCGTGCCGGAGGCCGGGGTCGTCGTCGAGCAGGGTGCGGTACAGGACGTCCGTGTACCCTTCCTCGGTCTCGGCGGGCGTCCCGTCCTCGTCGGGCTGCACGCCCACGGCCAGCGAGTCGCCCAGGGACAGGTAGTAGCCCCCTTCGGCGCCGGGGGTCCCCGGCGCCGCCGTCCCCTCCCCGTCGGCGCCCGCGCACCCCGCCGCGAGTACTGCGACGGCCGTCACCGCGATCCAGCGGATTCGCACTCTCTGTCTCCCACCCGGGTCGGTTGCAGGTACGTGCCCGGGGCTGCCCGGTGGGCGGACGCGCCGCCCTTCCCGGGCGCCGCCGGGCCCTTCACGTGGGGGAACCGGAAGGCGTCCGGGCCACGATGCCAGCCGCCGAGGGTCCGCGTCGAGCGCCCGGGTGGGAGATGTCTCTCAGAGGGGCGGCCGCGCGGTCCGGGACCGTTGGCGGGACGGCCCTCAGCCCTGCGGTCGGGACGGGTCCCTGTCGAGGGGGGCCAGGAGGCTTCTGAGCAACGATGCCAGCTGCTGCCGGTCGCCGTCGGGCATGGGGGCGAGAAGCGTCTCCTCGTAGCTGAGGAGCGATTCCAGGGCGGTGTCGATGCGCTCGGCGCCGCGTTCGGTGAGCCGGACCAGGACCCCGCGCTTGTCGTCGGGGTCGGGGCGGCGCTTGACCAGGCCGGCGGCGGCCAGCCTGTCCACCCGGTTGGTCATGGTCCCGGAGGTCACCAGGGTGGCGCGCAGCAGCCGTCCGGGGCTCAGCTCGTACGGGGGGCCGGAGCGGCGCAGCTCCGCGAGCACGTCGAACTCCCAGGGCTCCAGCGCGTGCTCGGTGAAGACCGTGCGCCGGGCGCGGTCCAGGTGGCGTGCGAGCCGGGACACACGGCTGAACACCTCCAGGGGTGTCACGTCCACGTCCGGGCGTTCGGAGCGCCACGCCTCGATCAGCCCATCCACCTCATCGCGCATGGGGACAGCTTATCTCTTGACATCAAGATAGTGGGGCGGGTATGGCGCACTCCCCGCTTCCCCGCTCGCGGCTGCGGCGCGGGGGCGGGCCGCGGCGGACCCGTCCCCCGGTGCGCCGGGCCCGGGGGTCAGCCCCCGCCCCGCCGCCTCGTCTGCAGCCTCGGCTTGGGCTCCAGGCTCGCGAGCCCGTTCCAGGCCAGGTTGACCAGGTGCGCCGCGACCACCTCGCGCTTGGGCCGACGGACCTCGAGCCACCACTGGCCGGTCAGCGCCCACATGCCCACCAGGGCCTGCGCGTACATCGGGGCGAGCGCCGGGTCGTAGCCGCGCTCGGCGAACTCGTCGACCATGATGTGCTCGACCTGGCTGGCGATGTCGTTGATCAGGCTGGCGAAGCTTCCCGTGCCGGAGGCCACGTGGGAGTCGCGGGTCAGCACCCGGAACCCGACCGTGTTCTCCTCCACGTAGCGCAGCAGGGCCAGCGCCGCCTTCTCGATCTTGCCCCGTGCGCTGTCGGCGGTGAGGGCCTCGCCCATCATCTCCAGGAGGGTGCGCATCTCACGGTCGACCACGACCGCGTAGATGCCCTCCTTGCCGCCGAAGTGCTCGTACACGACGGGCTTGGACACCCCGGCCCGTGCGGCGATCTCCTCGACGGAGGTCGCGTCGAACCCGCGTTCGGCGAACAGCTCCCGGCCGATCTCCAACAGCTGTTGCCGACGCTCCTTGCCCGTCATGCGCTTGCGGCGCACGCGGACCTTCTGTTCGCTGTCGGCTGCTCCCATGATGGCTACTGATCCTAGACCTTGACCCGCTTGGCGGCGAGCCGGTCGTTGTTGGGCCAGCGGACCTTCGTGGCCCAGCCGAGCTTCTCGAACGCCCAGATCACGCGGGCGGAGATGTCGATCTGGCCCTTGAGCACGCCGTGGCGCGCGCAGGTCGGGTCCGCGTGGTGCAGGTTGTGCCAGGACTCGCCGAACGACGGGATGGCGAGCCACCACACGTTGCGGGAGCGGTCGCGCACCTCGAAGTTCTCCTCGCCGATGGTGTGGCAGATGGAGTTGATGGACCAGGTGACGTGGTGCAGCAGCGCCACGCGGACCAGGCTCGCCCAGAAGAACGCGGTGACCGCGCCCCACCAGGACATGGTCACGAGGCCGCCGATGAGGGCGGGGGCGCCGAGGGAGAAGATCACGATCGGCAGGAACAGCTTGTCGACGAGGACGATGTCCTTGTCCTTGAGCAGGTCCGGGGCGAAGCGGCGCGGAGAGGTCTTCTTGTCGTCCAGGTACATCCAGGCCATGTGCGCGTAGTACAGGCCCTTGGCGACGGACTTCCAGTCGTCCCCGAAGCGCCACGGCGAGTGCGGGTCGCCCTCGGCGTCGGCGTACTTGTGGTGGCGGCGGTGGTCGGCCACCCACTTGATGACGCTGCCCTCGATGGCCAGCGAGCCGGCGACCGCGAGCGCGATCCGCAGCGGGCGGTTGGCCTTGAAGGAGCCGTGGGTGAAGTGGCGGTGGAAGCCGACCGTGATGCCCAGGCCGCTGATGAGGTAGAAGACCGACGCGATCGCGATGTCGGTGAGGCTCAGGCCCCATCCCCAGAAGAAGGGGACGGAGGCGAGCAGGGCGATGAGCGGGATGAAGACGAACGCGAAGACGGTGAAGCGCTCGGCCCTGCCCCGCAGTTCCGGCTCGTACTCGGGGATCGCCTCGCGCTTCCCCTCGGCGTTCTCGGTCGGCAGCTCGGCAGCAGCGGTCATGGTCGTACACACCTCGTCGTCACGGCAGGGTCCTCGCGGTCGGACGGTGTCCGAGAGGCGCGGAGCACCCGTCGCGACGGCCCAACCTATTCCTACGTAACCGTAACCTACGACCCCGTAGGTTTGGCAAGCCCTCCACCGGAGGCGCTATGTTGGTGCCTGGCGTACGGCGCAACGCGTGCGCGCCCTGCCTTCCCGGATGATGTAATCGGCAGCATGTGGGGTTTTGGTCCCCATCGTCCAGGTTCGAGCCCTGGTCCGGGAGCCCTTCACCCTTTCCCCCCACCCCTGTCCCCGTGCGCGCGAGGCAAACCCTCCGCCCCCGCCCGGCCGCGCCGGAGCGGGACCCGTCCCCCGTACGCGCGAGGGCGGCCCCGGCCCTTGCGCGCGGACGCCCCGGGCGCCCCGGCGCCGGGCCCGGCCCGGTGGCGCGGCGCATCTCACAGAACGCCCCGGAACCCGACGCCACAGGCACGGCCCGGCCCCGGCTCCACGCCCCGGCGTCACGCGCCCGCTGGACGCCTGTGACACGCATGTATCCTTCCCATGTCGGCCGCTGGTCATCCGACGGCCGCCCGCGCGGCACGCGGGTCGAGCCGCCGAAGGGTGAGCCGACAGTTCAATGCCAGCTATCACGAGGGGTCTCCTTCAGTGAGCGTGAACCGTCCGGCTGCCGTCATCGTCCTCGCGGCGGGCGAGGGCACCCGAATGAAGTCGAAGCTTCCCAAGGTCCTCCACGAACTCAACGGCCGCAGCATGCTCGGCCACGTTCTCGCGGCCGCGGGCGAACTGGACCCCCACCACTCGGTCGTGGTCGTCGGCCACGCCCGGGAGCAGGTCCGGTCGCACCTGTCGGAGGTCGCCCCCGAGGCCGCCACCGCGGTCCAGGAGGAGCAGAACGGCACCGGCCACGCCGTGCGCATGGCGGTCGAGGACCTCGCCGCCAAGGGCACCGAGCTCGCCGGCACCGTCGTCCTGACGTGCGGGGACACCCCGCTCCTGCGCGGCTCCACGCTCTCGGAGCTGGTGGCCGCCCACGAGAAGGAGGGCAACGCCGTCACGGTGCTGTCCGCCCGCGTCCCCGACCCCCACGGCTACGGGCGCATCGTGCGCGACGGCGACGGCGACTTCACCGGCATCGTCGAACACGCCGACGCCACCCCCGAGCAGCACGCGATCGACGAGATCAACTCGGGCATGTACGCGTTCGACGGAGCGCTCCTGTCCGCGGTCGTCAAGCGCCTGTCCACGGACAACGCCAAGGGCGAGGAGTACATCACCGACGCGGTCGCGCTCCTGCGCGGGGACGGCAACCGCGTCGGCGCCTGGATCGCCGAGGACTGGCACGAGGTGCAGGGCGTCAACAACCGCGTCCAGCTCTCCGAGGCCCGCCGCGTCCTCAACGACCGCCTCCTCACCGAGCACATGCTCGCGGGGGTCACGGTGGTGGACCCCGCCTCCACGTGGGTGGACGCGCAGGTCCGTATCGGACGCGACGCCGTGATCGAGCCCGGCACCCGCCTGCTCGGCGCCACCGTCGTCGGAGAGGACGCCGTCGTCGGCCCCCGCGCCGACCTGAGGGACACGGTCGTCGGCGAGGGCGCCCAGGTGCGCGAGACGACCTCCGACCGGGCCGAGATCGGTCCCGGGGCCACGGTGGGCCCCTACACCTTCCTCCGGCCGGGCACCCGCCTGGCCGGGCGGGCCAAGGCCGGCGCCTTCGTCGAGATCAAGAACTCGAACGTGGGCGCCGGATCCAAGATCCCGCACCTGACCTACGTCGGGGACGCGGACATCGGCGTGGGCAGCAACATCGGCTGCTCCTCCGTGTTCGTCAACTACGACGGGGTGGACAAGCACCGGAGCGTCATCGGCGACCACGTGCGGCTCGGCAGCGACAACACCTTCGTCGCGCCCGTGCACGTGGGCGACGGCGCCTACTCCGGTGCGGGGACCGTGATCAGGGACGACGTTCCGCCCGGCGCGCTGGCGATCTCCGAGGGGCACCGCCAGCGCAACGTCGAGGGCTGGACCCGGCGCAAGCGCCCGGGCACGCCCTCCGCCGAGGCGGCGGACAAGGCCGATCGGCACAGAGCCGACGACAAGCAGTGACTGTGGGGGAGAAACACGTGACCGGCATGAAGGCCACCGGCCAGAAGAACCTGATGCTGTTCTCGGGACGCACGCACCCGGGGCTGGCCGAGGAGGTAGCCAAGGAGCTGGGGATCGAGGTGGTCCCCACCCGGTTCGACACCTTCGCCAACGGTGAGATCTTCATGCGGTACCTGGAGTCGGTCCGCGGCTGCGACGCGTTCGTCATCCAGAGCCACGCCGACCCGGTCAACGAGTCGATCATGGAGCAGCTGATCATGGTGGACGCGCTCAAGCGCGCGTCCGCCAAGCGGATCACCGTGGTCACGCCGATCCTGGGCTACGCCCGCCAGGACAAGAAGCACCGCGGCCGCGAGCCCATCTCGGCGCGCCTGGTCACCGACCTGTTCCGGACCGCGGGCGCGGACCGGATGATGGCCGTCGACCTGCACACGGACCAGATCCAGGGCTTCTTCGACGGCCCGGTCGACCACCTCTTCGCGCTGCCGATCCTGGCCGACCACGTGGCCAGCCAGGTCGAGCGCTCCGAGATCACCGTGGTCTCCCCGGACGCGGGCCGCGTCCGGACCGCCGACCGCTGGGCGGACCGCCTCGGCGCCCCCCTGGCGATCATCCACAAGCGGCGCGACCCGGACGTCGCCAACCAGGTGAAGGTCCACGAGGTCGTCGGCACGGTCAAGGACCGCGTCTGCGTCCTGGTGGACGACATGATCGACACCGGCGGCACCATCGTGAAGGCCTCCGAGGCCCTGTTCGAGCAGGGGGCCAGGAAGGTCATCGTGGCCGCCACGCACGGCGTGCTGTCCGGCCCGGCGGCCGAGCGCCTCCAGAACTCGCGGATCTCCGAGGTGATCATCACCAACACGCTCCCCGTCCCCGAGGAGCGGGCCTTCGAGAAGCTGACCCAGCTCTCGATCGCCCCGCTGGTGGCCCGCGCGATCAGCGAGGTCTTCACGGACGGCTCGGTCACGAGCCTGTTCGAGTAGGCCCGCGCCAAGTTCCCGCCAAGTCCCGCGCGCCCCGTTGACGGCCTCCCGGTCCGGGAGGCGTCCGCCGACGGGGCGTGTTCTGAGTCGTCGGTGAAGCCAGTAGACTTGACCGAGTGTCCCCGTGCCCGGGTGGAGTCGTGTTCGGCTTCGCTCAGGAGCACGGGCAGGGGTGCGCGACGAGCGTTCCCGGGCCGGACGGGTCCGGTGGCGGCTCGCCGGGCACGCCTGGAACCAGGGCGGTCGCGTCCCCTGCCTGAGGGGAGACCCCGCCGCATTCTCCGCCGAGGGCGGGAATCGTTCGTACTACTGGAGTCGTGTTCCCCGTGCTGCGGGGTTGAACCCGAGGAGTTTTGTCGTGTCCGAGGTACGTATCGCTGCCGAGCCCCGCACGGAATTCGGCAAGGGCGCCTCCCGTCGCGCCCGCCGCGCGGGTAAGGTGCCGGCCGTCCTCTACGGCCACGGCACCGAGCCCCGCCACCTGAACCTGCCGGGCCACGAGCTCATGCTCGCCCTGAAGACCCCTAACGTCCTGATCCGCCTCGAAGGCCTGGACAAGGACAACCTCGCCCTGCCCAAGAGTGTGCAGCGCGACGCCATCAAGGGCTTCCTTGAGCACATCGACCTCCTGGTCGTGTCCAAGGGCGAGAAGGTCGAGGTTGAGATCTCGGTGAACCTGACCGGTGAGGTCAAGGCCCCGGGTGTGCTCAACCAGGAGCTCGTCACCGTGACCGTCGAGGCTGAGGCCACCAACATCCCCACCGGTGTCGACTTCGACATCGAGGGCCTGGAGATCGGGGCCAACCCGACCGCAGGCGACCTGAAGCTGCCCACGGGCGCCACCCTGGTCACCGACCCCGAGACCATCGTGCTCACCGTCTCCGCGCCCCGCGTGGAGGAGGAGCCGGAGACCAGCACCGAGGCGGCCGGGGCCGCCGAGGAGGCCGCCGCCGAGTAGGGCGGTGGAGCTGTCCACGGATCTGGACGAACGCGCGGTTCCCACGGGGGCCGCGCGTTCGCCGTATCGGTAGGGTCGTTCCCCATGTGGACCTGGTTGAGGGCGTTGTCGGGCAGGAAGGAAGCCGGCGGTGGCGACACCGCGGGCGGGAGCGGCGGCAGGGGCGCCGAAGGGGGGAGCGGGGACATGGGCGAGGCCGAGCGCTGGCTCGTCGTGGGGCTGGGCAACCCCGGGCCCAAGTACGCGGGCAACCGGCACAACGCGGGCTTCCTGGTGGTCGGGGCGCTCGCCGGCGGCGAGCGCTGGAAGGCGCACAAGGCGCACGCCGAGGTGGTGGAGACGCGCCTGGAGGGCGTGCCGGTGGTCCTAGCCAAGCCCCGGACCTTCATGAACCTGTCGGGCGGCCCGGTGGCCGGCCTGGCGAGGTTCTACAAGGTGCCGGTCGAGCGGATCATCGTGGTGCACGACGAGATGGACATCGACTTCGGTGCGCTGAAGCTCAAGAAGGGCGGCGGGCCCGGCGGGCACAACGGGCTCAAGTCGATGACGGCGTCCCTGTCCAGCCCGGAGTACATCCGCGTGCGCTTCGGGGTGGGACGTCCGCCGGGACGCATGGACCCGGCCGCGTACGTGCTCAAGGACTTCTCCGCGGCCGAGCGCGCCGAGCTGGACCTGGAGGTGGACCGGGCCGCGGACGCCGTGCGCACGGTCCTCCGGGACGGTCTGGGCCGGGCCCAGAACATCTTCCACACCGCGGCCTGAGGGGGCGGCCGGGGGGCCGTCACGGACGGCCCGCCCTCGCCGGGCGCCCCGGCCCGGGCCGGGCCGGCCCCCCGTTCAAGCCGCCTCCTGCCGCCGGGGACCTCCGCCCGGACGGCCTCCCCCTCCGCGCCCCGGACCCCGGCCCCGCTTCTCAGCCGCGCAGCAGCCGCCAGGTCGCCAGGGCGAGGGCGTGCGCCCCGCCGACCGCCCCGCCGTCCTCCCCCTCCGAGCCCGGCCGTCCCTCGGCCGGTCCCGGCCCGCCGGTTCCGGCGCGGACGCCGTCGGCGATCACCCCGACCAGCGCCCCCGCGAGGTACGCGGCGTGTGTGCGCACGGGCACGTCGTCCGACCCTGCCGGCCCCTCCCCGGCCGCGAGGCGCGCGGCCAGCTCCCCGGCCAGGCGCTCCCGCAGGCGGTTCGCGAACCGGGGGCTCCCCTGGTCGGAAAGCATCCGCCGGTACAGCACGGCGTTCTCGGCCACGTGGGTGAACAGGTCCACCAGAGGCTCCGGCGGCCGGTCCCGCGGGGCGTCCAGCGGACACAGCGCCGCGCACCGCGCCACGTGAGCGACGGCGTCGTCCATGGCGTCGGCGACGAGGGCGTCCAGGTCGGCGTAGTGCTGGTACACCGTCGCCCGGTTCACCTCGGCGCGCCGCGCCACGGCGGACATCGTCACGTCGGCGAGCTCCTGCTCGGCGGCCAGGGCGAGGAGGGCGGCGCGCAGCCGGTCACGGGTGCGCCGGGCCCGCGGGTCGTCGGGGTTCACCGTTCCAGGCTAGGACACGCCAGCCTAAAAAACACCTGTTGCTTAAACGACAGCTGTTGTTTAGAGTCCGGGGTATGAGGATCGAGGTCTGGGCGGACGTGGTCTGCCCCTGGATGTACATCGGCAAGCGGCGTCTGGAGCGGGCCCTTGCCGGCCTGTCCGACGCGGAGTCCGTGGAGGTGGTCTGGCGCCCGTACCGGATCGACCCCTCCGCCCCCGCGGCCGGCGAGCCGTTGGGCGCGCTGCTGGAGGACCCCTCCGTGGACGACGCCCTCCGGGCGTGCGCACCCGCGCTGACGCCGGGGGAGAACCGGGCCCGGGTCGCGGAGATCGCGGCGTCCGAGGGCCTGGGGCCCTGCTGGGGCGCGACCTGGAGGGTCAGCAGCCACGACGCCCACAGGCTCGTCCTGCTCGCCGGCCGGGCCGGGGGGCCCGGACTCCAGGACGTCGTCGTGGAGGGCGTCCTGCGCGCCCACTTCGTGGCGGGCGAGGACATCGGCTCCGCCCCGGTCCTCGACCGGATCGCCGGGGAGGCCGGTTTCCCGGACGGCGGCAGCCTCCTCCGGGCGGGGGAGGGAGGGGAGGAGGTCCGGGAGCTGGTCCTGCGCGGCCGGGCGGCCGGTGTCCGCACCTCCCCGACGTTCGTCGCCAACGGCCGCGCCCTGGAGGGCGCGCAGCACCCCGACGAGATCCGTGGGTTCCTGGTCGCCGCCGCCGGGCACGAGCCCCGGGGCCTCCCGGAGGAGGTCGAGCGCTTCCGCCTGGCGGAGGCCCTGCTGGACTCGGGCGACCCGCTCGGGGCCCTCGTGCTCCTGCGGCCGCTGCTCGACGGGCATGCCGCCGACCGGGGCGTGCGCCTGCTCGCCGCCCGCGCCCACTACCGCTCCGCGCAGCTCAACCGCGCCAGGCGGGGGCTGGAGGCCCTGGTCGAGGAGGCCCCGGACGACGCCTACGCCCGCCTGTTGCTGGGGCGGACCCTCCAGCGCCAGGGGGAGGAGGAGTCTGCCGCGCTCCACCTGCGCCTGGCGGGGGCGATGGTCCCCTCCTACGCCTGACGGCGTCGGCGACGAGGGCGTCCAGGTCGGCGTAGTGCTGGTACACCGTCGCCCGGTTCACCTCGGCGCGCCGCGCCACGGCGGACATCGTCACGTCGGCGAGCTCCTGCTCGGCGGTCAGGGCGAGGAGGGCGGCGCGCAGCCGGTCACGGGTGCGCCGGGCCCGCGGGTCGTCACGTTCCGCGCACGGTTTCGGTCGTCCCCTACCCGGGCCCGCTTCTGTCCGTCCCCGGCGTGTCCTCCGGGGCGTTTCGCGTCTCGGAACAGACACATTCTTGGCTTGACCAGGTCTTCTTGCCCGACAACCTGCCACTCGGCGCGACTTTTCCACTACTTTTGGTTACTGTTCGGGTCGTCGGTCCTGTGTGCGCCCGACCAGACGCCCCGCTCATGCCCTCTGTGTCGATGCCAGTGGCGCCCGGGGTGATGACGCGTAGTAGGGCTCCACAGCCGTGGTCTTGGGGGAAGCATGGTCACCAGCGGGGTGAAGGCCGTCCGTGAACAGCCGGCGCGCACCGCCGTCGGCGCCGGAGACGGCGCCGGCGGGCGGGACGCCGGGATCGGACCGCTGCTCACCGGGGGAGGCGCCGGGCCGCGGACGCGCTCCGGGTCCTGGACGCGGCCCTACGTCGCGAGCCTCGTCGTGCTGGACCTCGCCGCGGCCTACGCCGCGACCCTGGGCGGAACGGTCCTCCGCTTCCACGGCTCACCGGGCGCGCCCGCCGCCTCCACCCACCTCCTGCTGTCCCTCCTCCTGCCCTTCGTGTGGGTCCTGTTCGTCTACCTGGGCGGCGGCTACGCGCGGCGCTTCCTCGGCGTGGGCACCGAGGAGTACCGGCGCGTCGCCACGGCCGGGGTCGCGCTCGCCGCGTCCGTCGCGATCGGCGCGTACGCGGTCACGTTCGACCTGGCGCGCGGCTACGCCCTCGTCGCGCTCCCGCTCGTCCTCCTGGCCAGCCTCGCCCTGCGGTACGCGCGCCGCAAGGCCCTGCACCGCAGGCGGCGCTCCGGGCTGTGCATGAGCGGCGTCGTGGTCGTCGGGCACCGGACGGCCGCGGGGGAGCTGATCCGCCGGTTCCGCGACGAGATCTACCACGGCATGCGCGTCGTCGGCGTGTGCCTGCCGCCGGACGACACCGTCGCCGGCATGGGGACGGACTCCGTGGAGGACTGCCCGGTCCTCGGCTCCTTCGAGGACGCGGCGGACGCGGCGGCCCTCGTCGGCGCCGACACGGTGGCGGTCCTCGCCTGCCCCGAGATGGACGGGGTCGAACTGCGCCGCCTGGCCTGGCGGCTGGAGAAGAACGGCACCGACATCATCGTCGCGTCGGCGCTGATGGAGGTCGCGGGGCCGCGGACCTCCATCCGGCCGGTCGCGGGCCTGCCGCTCCTGCACGTGGAGCACCCCGAGCTGGTGGGCGTCCGCCGCGTGCTCAAGTCGGTCTTCGACCGCTCCGCCGCCGCGCTTGCCCTGATCCTGCTGTCCCCCCTGTTCCTGGTGCTGTTCGTCCTCATCCGGGGGGAGGGCCGGGGCCCCGCGCTGTTCACGCAGACCCGCGTGGGCCGGGGTGGCGCCGAGTTCACCGTGTACAAGTTCCGTACCATGGTGGTCGGGGCCGAGGCGTTGAAGGCGATGCTCCAGCCCCGCAACGAGCACGACGGTGTGCTGTTCAAGATGCGTCGCGACCCCAGGGTGACGTCCGTGGGGGCATGGCTGCGCCGGTACTCGCTCGACGAGCTCCCCCAGCTCGTCAACGTGGTCCGGGGTGAGATGTCGCTCGTCGGCCCCAGGCCGCCGCTGCCGGAGGAGGTCGCCCAGTACGGGCACGACGTCCGCCGGAGGCTGGTGGTCAAACCGGGGCTGACGGGCCTGTGGCAGGTCAGCGGCAGGTCCGACCTCTCGTGGGAGGAATCGGTCCGCCTCGATCTGCGGTACGTGGAAAACTGGTCGCTGACGCTGGACATCCAGATCCTGTGGAAGACGTGGTCAGCGGTGATCCGTGGGGCGGGAGCATACTAGCCGGTGAAGAGCATCCGAAACGATCATGAGGTGGCCCGCGACCTGGCCGGCGAGGCGGGACAGCTGCTGCTGCGCCTGCGCGCCCGGCACGGTTTCGACGAACCCGACGTGCTGCGCACGCTGGGGGACCGGACCTCCCACGAGTTCCTGTTCTCGGCGCTGGGCCGGCTGAGGCCCAGCGACGCGGTGCTCTCCGAGGAGGGCGCCGACGACCACTCCCGGCTCCGGGCCAGGCGCGTGTGGATCATCGATCCGCTCGACGGCACCCGGGAGTTCGCGGAGGCGGGCCGCACCGACTGGGCGGTGCACGTCGCCCTGTGGGAGGACGGCGACCTGGTCGCGGGGGCCGTGGCGCTCCCCGCGCAGGGCAGCACCCTGTCCACGGTCGACCCGCCCTGGCTGCCCGAGGAGCGCCCGGCGGGCCAGCGGCTGCGCATCACGGCCAGCCGGACCCGGCCGCCCGCCTTCGTGCAGCGGATGGCGACCCAGCTCGGCGCCGAGGTGGTCCCGATGGGGTCGGCGGGCGCGAAGATCTGCGCGGTGCTCCTCGGCATCGCCGACATCTACGTGCACGCGGGCGGCCAGTACGAGTGGGACAGCGCGGCCCCGGTGGCGGTCGCGCGGGCCTCCGGCCTGCACACTTCCCGGATCGACGGCTCCGAACTGCGCTACAACGTAGCCGACCCGCTACTCCCCGATGTCCTTGTATGCCGATCGGAATTGTCGGGTATGTTGTTGGCAAGCATCCGCGACGGCGCGGACCTGGACAGCGCGGGTCCGCACGCGGGGGGCTGACCGAAGGACCCCCGCGCCGTCGGCCGTGCGGTATCTCTAAGGCGGATTCATGGGTCAGGCGAGTCAGCAGGCGCCCGGGCGCTACCAGCTCTCCCAGCTGGACGTCCTCGAGGCCGAGGCGATCTTCATCATGCGCGAGGTGGCCGCGGAGTTCGAGCGGCCGGTGCTGCTCTTCTCCGGGGGCAAGGACTCCATCGTGATGCTCCGCCTCGCGGAGAAGGCGTTCTGGCCCGGAGCCGTCCCGTTCCCCGTCATGCACGTCGACACCGGCCACAACTTCGACGAGGTCATCGAGTTCCGCGACCGCAGGGTCGCCGAGGCCGGGGTGCGCCTGGTGGTGGCCTCGGTGCAGGAGCAGATCGACGCGGGCAAGGTGTCCGAGCCCACCGGGCGCTGGGCGAGCCGCAACAGGCTCCAGACCTCGGCGCTGCTGGAGGCCATCGAGGACAACGGCTTCGACGCGGCCTTCGGCGGCGCCCGGCGCGACGAGGAGAAGGCCCGGGCCAAGGAGCGGGTCTTCTCCTTCCGCGACGAGTTCGGCCAGTGGGACCCCAAGAACCAGCGCCCCGAGCTGTGGAGCGTGTTCAACACCCGCATCGACCGCGGCGAGCACATCCGGGTCTTCCCGATCTCCAACTGGACGGAGCTGGACGTGTGGGCCTACATCCGGCGTGAGCGGCTGGAGCTCCCCTCCATCTACTTCGCGCACGAGCGCCGCGTCTTCGAGCGGGACGGCATCCTGCTCGCCGACTCGCCGATCATCCAGCGCGACGAGACCGAGGTCCCGTTCCACGAGACCGTCCGCTACCGCACGGTCGGCGACCTGACGTGCACGGGGGCGGTCCGGTCCACGGCGGCGGAGATCGACGACATCATCGCGGAGATCGCCGCGACCCGGATCACCGAGCGGGGGCAGACCCGGGCCGACGACCGCGCCAGCGAGGCCGCGATGGAGGACCGCAAGAAGGAGGGCTACTTCTAGCCCGCCCGCCCCGCCGGACGCCTCCGGCACAGCCCCGGCCCCACCGGGTTCCACCACCCCTACGGACACCGGCGCCGCGGAACCGGACGCCCGCCGGCCGACGGACGTCCCGGCGCGGGCCACCGCCTCCGCCATCCGGTTGATGAGCCGCCCACACTTCCCACATTGGACCAGGCAAGCATGAGCAACGACATCCTGCGGTTCGCGACGGCGGGCTCCGTCGACGACGGTAAGAGCACCCTGATCGGCCGCCTGCTCTTCGACTCCAAATCGATCTTCGAGGACCAGCTCGACGCCGTGGAGCGCACCAGCGCCGCGCGGGGCGAGGAGCACACCAACCTGGCGCTGCTCACCGACGGCCTGCGGGCCGAGCGCGAGCAGGGCATCACGATCGACGTGGCGTACCGCTACTTCGCCACGCCCAGGCGCACCTTCATCATCGCGGACACCCCCGGGCACATCCAGTACACGCGCAACATGGTCACCGGCGCCTCGACCGCCGACCTGGCGATCATCCTGGTGGACGCCCGCAAGGGGCTCCAGGAGCAGAGCCGCCGCCACGCGTTCCTCACCACCCTGCTCCAGGTTCCGCACCTGGTGCTGGCGGTCAACAAGATGGACCTGGTGGACCACTCCGAGGAGCGGTTCGAGGAGATCAAGGCGGAGTTCAGCGACTTCGCCACCAAGCTCGACGCCCGCGACCTCACCTTCGTGCCGATCTCCGCGCTGCACGGCGACAACGTGGTGACCCGCTCGGAGAACATGCCCTGGTACACCGGGCCCTCCCTGCTGCACCACCTGGAGAACGTGCACATCGCCTCCGACCGCAACCTCATCGACGCGCGCTTCCCGGTGCAGTACGTGATCCGCCCGCACAAGTCCGACGACCCCGAGCTGCACGACTACCGGGGCTACGCCGGCCAGCTCGCGGGCGGAGTCCTGAAGCCGGGCGACGAGGTCACCCACCTGCCCTCCGGCCTGCACACGCGCATCGCCAGGATCGCCACCGCGGACGGGGACGTCGCGGAGGCCTACTCGCCGATGTCGGTCACCCTCCTGCTGGAGGACGAGATCGACATCTCCCGGGGCGACATGATCTGCCGCCCCAACAACACCCCGACGGTCACGCAGGACCTGGAGGCGATGGTCTGCTGGATGACGGACGCGCGCAAGCTCACCCAGGGCTCCAGGCTCCTCGTCAAGCACACCACCCGGACGGCGAAGGTCCTCGTCAAGGACCTGCGCTACCGGCTGGACGTCAACACGCTGCACCGCGACGAGCAGGCCGACCACCTGGCCCTGAACGAGATCGGCAGGGTGCGCCTGCGCTCCACCCAGCCGCTGTTCGTCGACGAGTACTCCCGGAACCGGCAGACGGGCGGGTTCATCCTCATCGACGAGGCCACGAACACCACCGTCGGAGCGGGCATGGTCGTCAAGACCGACTAGCGGGCCGCCCCTCCTCCCCCGGCGCCGGGGGAGGAGGGGCCGACCGGGGTCCCCGGGGGGCGGGGGGGGGCCCGGGGGGGGCCCCCCCCCCCCGGGGCCGCGGGCCCCCCCCCCCGGGGGGGGGGCCCCCCGCGGCCGGCGGGGGGGGGGGGGGGGGGGGGGGCCCCC
>NZ_JBIWMK010000004.1:152051-199745 GCF_044766605.1 Nocardiopsis sp. NPDC101807
CACCCCCCTCCGCCGCCCCCCCCCCCCCCGCCGGCGCGGGGGGGGGGGGGGCCCCCCGGGGGCCCGGGGGGGGGGGGGCCCCCGGGGGGGCCCCCCCCCGCCCGCGTTCCCGGGGCCCCTCCGACGGGTGTGGTCAGGACCGGTCCGGACCGGTGGAGGGGGAGGGTCGGGCGCCTCCTCCCCGGGGGCGGCGTAAGTGCGCCGCGCCGGAGTTTTCCGAGACGAAGGCGGAGTCATTCGGATTCTTACGAAATGGTTTCCGATCGTAAAACCCTGTTTCAGTGCCGGTGGTACCGGGTGTCGCGAGCGGCGGAGTGAAAGGCGTTTCCCCACTACAGGGCTGTGTCCACTCGGATGCGCTGAGCCATGTGGGCAGGTCCGTGCGGTGTCGATCGCCCCGTGCGGCGGGGCCGGCGTGTTCGTTGGACGTAAAAAAACTTCGCTCTAACCCTGGCATAAAGGAGAGAAGGTTACTAAGGTATCGAATCGCAGGAAGGGTGCAATCGAGTGAACACACTCGGTTATGCCTCACTGTGCACCTCCCACTCCCAAACCCCCAACAAGGAGAATAAGAGTGCAGAAGCACACCACTCGGCGCGTGGCGATCAGCGTCGCCGCCGCCGGTGCCCTCTCCCTCCCCCTCGCTCTCTCCGGCGCCGCCGCCGCGAGCGCCGACGAGCTCGCGCCCCTCTACACCAGCGACGCCGCTGCCGGCGGTGACTACTTCGTCGTCCTGGAGGACTCGCTCAGCGCCTCCTCCGTCAGCGCGTCGTCCCTCGGCATCTCCTCCGACCAGGTGAACCACACCTACGAGGAGGTCCTCAACGGGTACTCCGCCAGCCTGAGCGCCGCCGAGGTCCAGGAGCTGCGGGCGCAGGACGGTGTCGCCTACGTCGAGGAGGTCGGCGTCGCGCGCACCACCGTCACCTGGGGCCAGGACCGCATCGACCAGGAGGACCTCCCCCTGGACGGCTCGTACAGCACCACCGGTGACGGCTCCGGGGTCTCCGCCTACATCATCGACACCGGCATCGACGCCTCGCACCCGGACTTCGGCGGCCGCGCCTCGTCCGCGTTCGACGCGTACGGCGGCGACGGCGGCGACGGCAACGGCCACGGCACCCACGTCGCGGGCACCATCGGCTCCGACACCTACGGCGTCGCCCCCGGCGCCGACCTGTTCGGCGTCAAGGTCCTCGACGACAACGGCTCGGGCTCCTACGACGACGTCGTCGCGGGCGTCGACTGGGTCGCCGAGAACGCCGGCCCGAACTCGGTCGCGAACCTGTCCCTGGGCGGCCCGGTCTCCCCGACCCTGGACGAGGCCGTCAACAACCTCGCCGCAGCCGGTGTGTTCGTCGCCGTGGCGGCGGGCAACGAGGGCCAGGACGCCGGCAACGTCTCCCCGGGCGGCGCCGACGGCGTGGCCACGGTGGCGGCGTCCGACGCGACCGACACCTCGGCCTACTTCACCAACTTCGGTGAGGACGTGGACATCTACGCCCCGGGCGTGGACGTCGAGTCGACCGTCCCCGGTGGCGGCACCGACTCCTACAACGGCACCTCGATGGCCAGCCCGCACGTGGCCGGCGCCGCCGCGCTCTACAAGAGCAGCGTCGGCGACGACGACCAGGCGACCATCCAGGACTGGCTCGTCGCCAACGCCAGTGCCGACAAGCTGAGCGGCGTGCCCTCCGGCACCGTCAACCTGCTGCTCAACGTCACCGGCCTGTAGCCGGAGCGGCTGTGGAGACCCCGCGCGTCCACAGCTCACTCCATGACGCCTGAGTGAGAACACGAACGGCCCCGGTCGGGGCGTGACCTCCCCGACCGGGGCCGTTCGCCGTCTCCGGGAAACGCCTTCCCGCCGGGGCCCGCCCCCCGGCGGGTTGTCGCGTTGCGAGACCGCATCCTGACCGGGAGTAATAGTCTGGGGGTGTGGATGACGGTTATCGGTTGGTGTTCGTCGGCGGCATGGGCCGGTCCGGGTCGACCCTCATCGAGCTGCTGCTCGGAGAGCTGCCCGGGTTCTGCTCGGTGGGCGAGATCGTGCACCTGTGGCGTCGGGGGCTGGTGGAGAACGAGAGGTGCGGCTGCGGCCGGCCGTTCTCCGAGTGCGGGTTCTGGGCCGAGGTGGGCGAGGAGGCGTTCGGCGGTTGGGGCCGCCTGGACGCCGGACAGGTGCTGCGGCTCAAGGACGGGGTCGACCGGACCCGGTTCCTGCCGGCCCTGCTGGACGGTGCGCGCGGCGGCCGCCTCGCCGCCCGCTGCGAGCGCTACACGGAGCTCTACCACCGCCTCTACGCGGCCGTGTCCCGGGTCAGCGGCGCACGCGTGATCGTGGACGCCAGCAAGCACGCCTCCCTGGCCGCGTGCCTGCGCCTGCGCTACGGCTCCCGGATGCGGCTGCTGCACGTGGTGCGCGACCCCCGCGCCGTCGCCCATTCCTGGGGCAAGAGGACGGTCCGCCCGGACGCGACCGAGGCCAGCAGCGAACCGGAGATGGCGAGGTACTCCGCCGGACGCGCGGCGGTCCAGTGGATGGCCCAGAACGCCGCGTTCGACGCCCTCGCCCGGCTCGGCACCCCCACCCTGAGGATCCGCTACGAGGACTTCGTCGCCGAACCGGGCGCGGAGTTCGCCCGCATCGCCGCGTTCTCGGGCTACGCGGGCGAGACCGGGGGCGCTGGCGGTCCGCTGGCGGCCGAGGGGAGCGGCGGCCGGCTCTCGGGGGGCCACGCGGTGTCGGGGAACCCCATGCGGTTCACCGCGGGCCGGATCGGCGTGCGCGCCGACCACGGGTGGCGGGAGTCCCTGGCGCCCTGGCGGCGCCACCTGGTGACCGCGGTGACGGCCCCGTCCCGCGGGCGCTACGGATACTGAGGCCCGCATGGCGGAACGGGTTTCCGGCTCCCGGCGCGTCCGCGGCCTCCTCCGTCCGCGTCCCGTGCCCCGCCCCGCGGCGGGGTCCGTTTTCCGAGGACGTGTCGCGTTGGACCCGGTGAGGGTGTTGCGTGCCGAAATTGTAACGTATAGTAGTCAAGAGAATACTCTGAGTTGTGATTTTCTGGCTGGGGGGCTCGAAGTGGACAGGGGACCGGTACGGGCGATGGCGGCCGCGGGGGCACTCGCCCTCGCCATGACACTCATCGGCGCCGCGAGCGCGCCGCCCGGGGAGGCCGCGGGCCCCGACCGCCGGTCCGTCCCGCCCGACACGCCGTCCAAGGACACGGCGACGTTCCTCGGACTGCCCGCGGCGACGGAGTACCGCTGCACGGTGTCGGAGATCCTGGAGCCCTCCTGCGGGGTCTGGTGGGGGGCCAGCCCCCACGAGAACCAGGTGGAGCAGCTGGAGCAGGCCGCCGACCGCGACATGGACATCGTGTACACCTGGCGCGGCATCGACCAGGCGGACGTCCCCGGGCGGCGGGAGCGGAGCATGGCCGCCGAGGGCAAGTTCGTGCACACCAACATCGAGGCCCGCCGCTTCACCCGCCCGGGGCACCCGGCCGTCTCCTACGCGTCGATCGTCGACGGCGAGTTCGACGAGCAGCTGCGGTCCCAGGCGCGCGGCATCGCCGCCCTGGACGTGCCCTACTTCGTCACCTTCGACCACGAGGCCGACGCCAACAGGCGCTACAACAAGCGCGGCACGCCCGAGGAGTTCGTGGCCTCCTGGAGGCACATCGTGGACCTCTACCGGGCCGAGGGCGCGGACAACGCCATCTGGGTGTGGAACGTGACCGGGTGGGAGGCCAACCTCGACCGCCTCCCCGGGCTCTGGCCCGGCAACGACTACGTCGACTGGCTCAGCTGGGAGGCGTACAACATGTCCACCTGCGACGCCCAGCCGAACTGGACAGAGCCCCACTCGTTCGAGGAGGCCCTGCGCCCCGCCTACGACTGGATCCAGAGCGAGGGGCCCGCGCACGGCATCGACCCGGACAAGCCGGTGATGATCGGCGAGATGGGCACCACCGACATCGGGCCGCGCGAGACCCTGGAGTGGTACTCCGAGATCCCCGACGTCCTGCGCCGCTACGAGCGGGTGCGCGCGGTCAAGATGTGGGACGAGGAGCTGACCCCGGGGTGCGACTTCCGCATCGGGGCCAACGAGTACGCCCGGCGGGGGTTCCAGCTGGCCGGACAGGACCCGTACGTGCGCCTGCCCGAGCGGGTGCGGCGCCTCGCGGAGGACGCCGCCCGGCGCGACTGAGGCCGGAGGCCCCGGGCGCCCCGCGGGGCGCCCGGGACACGCGGCGCGGGAGGCGGTGCGGGCGCGGGCGGCCCGACGCGGGGAGGCGCTTCAGCCCCCGACGGGTCGCGCCATGGACCAGGTCCTCGGACCGCCGTCCGGCAGGTCGTACTCCGCGGTCACGGCGAACCCCAGGGACTCGTAGAGGCCGACGTTGCGGTACGCGGAGGTCTCCAGGAAGGCGGGGACCCCGGCCGCGTCGGCCTCGCGCAGCCCGGCGGCGACGACCGAGCGACCCAGACCCCGCCCCTGCGAGTCCGGGTGGACGCCGACCGTGCCCAGGAACCACACGGGTTCCGCGGGGCGGTGGCGGCCCATCGCCTCCTCGGCCGAGGCGTAGGCCGCGGCCCGGTCGCCCGCGAGCTCCACGAACGCGGGCAGCAGGCGCTCCATGACGGCCTCGGCGCCGCCGGAGTCCGGGGTCGTCCAGACCGCGACGGCGTCCAGGCCGTCGCGGACCCAGACCCGGCCGTGCGGGAGGCCGATCTCGGCGAGGAAGAGCCGCTGGAACTCCCTCAGCCGGGCCGCGTGGCCGTCGGCGGAGATGGTGTGGCGTGTGAAGGGGTAGTCCGCGAAGGCCGCGGTGAGCGTGTCCGCCGCCCGCTCCACGTCCCCGACCACAGCTTCCCTGACCATGTGCTCCCCCGTCCCGACCGTGTCCCGGACGGGCCCGGGACACGGCATACGAGGCTACACACCCTTCCCGCGGAGGTGGAGCGCGCGCGTGATCCACCCGGGCGGCACGCCGCACACCACCAGCAGCGCCAGGTAGGCGCGCCCCTCGGCGGCCCGGTGCCGGAGGGTGGCGCCGATCCATCCGAGCGCGGCCCCGCGCCGGCCCGCCGACGCCTCCGCGAACGCGATCTGCCCGGCGACGCGGGCGTAGCCGCGCGGCACCAGCCGGAACTCGGGGTAGCGCTCCAGCAGCCAGCGCAGCGCCTTGGAGATGGTCTGCCAGCGGCCGGCGAAGTGGGAGCGGCGGTGCCACAGGACCCGGACGCCGGGCTCGGGGATGTTGCGGATGGGCGCGCGCCTGGCCAGCCGCAGCAGCAGCTCGTAGTCCTCGCCGTAGCTGCCCGGGATCTCCTCGCTGACCGTCCCGCACCCGTCGAGCATGGCGCCGCGGCGGATCAGGAACGTGGACGGGTGCAGCTCCGTCAGCCGCGACGCGAGCAGGTCGCCGAAGGTGACGCTGGTGCGGTCCAGGCTCCGCTCCGCCTCGACCCGGTCGTAGACGACCCTGATGCCGCAGCACACCATCTCGGTCCCGGGTTCGGCGCGCATGACCTCCACCTGGGCCCGGAGCTTGCCCGGCATCCAGGTGTCGTCGTCGTCGCAGAAGGCGACCAGCTCGGTGTCGGCCGCGAGCACGCCGGTGTTGCGGGCCCCGGCCAGGCCCGGGGTGAGGGTGTTGGTGACCACGCGCACGGGGCGCTCGCCGCCCGCGCGGGCCAGGGCGGGGTCGGGCTGGTCGTTGTCGAAGACCACGATCGTGGTGATGCGGCCCGGGTACTCCTGCTCCTCGACCGCGCGCAGGGTGCGGCGCAGCAGCTCGGGGCGGTCCCGGGTGGGCACCACCACGGTCACCTCGGGCCAGGCGCCGGCGGGCGGCACGGCGGGCGCGGGGGCGCCGGGGCCGGTGCAGGCGTCCGTCAGCAGGTCGATCAGCTCCCCCGCGCGCAGCGCCGCCCGCTCCGGGCCCCCGTCGTCGGAGGGACGCACGCGGAACGCCTCCGGTGAGGCGAGGGCCTCGTCGATGAGCGCGGACAGCTGCTGGGGGCTGGAGCAGGCGCGGACGCGGCCCGCCTGCTCCAGGCGGCGGACGAAGAGGAGCTGGTGGTCGTCCACGTGCTCGTCCAGCTCGGGGTCGCGGGCGACGACGACGGGCAGGTGCCCGGCCCGGCGCGCCTGGACGATGGTCCCCGGACCGCCGTGGGTGATGACCACCTGAGCCTCGCGCATGCGGGCGCCGAGCTCGTCGCCGGGGAGGAACGGCGTGCCCGCGGCGACCTCCGGCGCGGCGCTGTGACCGTGCTGGACCAGGATGCTCAGGTCCCGGTGGCGGCGGGCGTAGTCGTCGGCCCACCGGACCAGGCGGTCGAAGGCGTGGTGGTCGGTGCCGATGCTGACGACCACGTCGGGGTGGTCGCCGGCCTCGGGCCTCTGGGTCGGGCGGGTGGTCTGTTCTGTCACAGGAGCGGTCCTACCGTGATGGCGGTCGGCATGAAGGTCCGCTGCTCCTCCCACTGGGTGAGGAACAGGCGTGTGAAGGGCCGGCACAGGCGCGCGGTGAGGGTCGGCGTGTCGATGCGGTCGTAGACCTCGATGTAGACGGTCGGGATCCGCAGCAGCCAGGCCAGGGCGAAGAACGGCAGGGCCACCCCGGCGCCGGTCGTGACGACGGCGGAGGGGCGCCGCTCGCGCAGGACCCTGAGGGCCAGCCGCGTGTTGCGCAGCAGGTTGCCGACGTCGCGCGTGGTGGGGTGGAAGGCCCAGTGCACCCGCTCGCCGTCGAGGGCGGCTTCGGCGTCAGGGGTCCGGAAGGTCACCCACGTGCGCTCGCGCCCCTGCCACCAGGGGCGCAGCGAGCACAGCTGGGCGAGGTGACCGCCGTTGGAGGCCACCAGGAGAACCGGGGATGCAGACATGTTGTCATCATTCCATAACTGAGAGTAGTCATACGGGTGGTCGGCGCCCCGTGCCGCGCGGGTCGCGGCGGCGTCCGGCGACGCCCGGGCACGGGGGCGCCCCTCCTGCGCGGGATCCGGGAAGGGGCAGGTCCGGTGCGGGGTGCGGGCGCCGCGTCCGCGTCGCCCGCGGCCCGTGGCCGGCGCGGGCGGACGTCCCGGTGGGGGACGCCCGCACCGCCCGCGACCGGGGTCGGCGGCGCGGTTCACCCGCGCGGGCGCAGGCCGAGAAGCCCCCTCAGCGACCACACCGTCGCCGCGTGTCCCAGGGCGCCCGCGACCAGGGCCGCTGCCGCCGCCGCGGCTCCGCCGCCGGCCACCGCTCCCGCCAGCAGGGGCAGGGCGCCGAACCACACGGCGGCGCTGAGCGCCGCGGCCGCCACCGGCCGGCTGAACGGGTGCAGCACCACCTGGGACCGCAGCTGCCACAGCGGGAGCGCCTTGCGGACCAGGACCGCCGCGACCAGGGCCACGGCCGCCCCCGTGGCCCCCGCCCACGGCACGAGTGCCGCGCACACCGCCACGTTCGCGGCCAGCGACAGCACGTTGTTCAGGAGGTTCAGCCCGGTGCGTCCCGTCATCGTCAGGATCAGGTCGCCCATGCCCAGCACGGAGCCCAGCAGCTGCCCCGCGCACACCACGACCAGCGCCGCCGCCCCTTCCGCGTAGCCCGGCCCGAAGAGCCGCATCACCTCCGGGGCGAACACCAGCACCGACAGGTACAGCGGCCCTGTCACGCACAGCAGCCACGAGGTCCCCGCCCGGTACAGGGACCTGATCCCCTCGTGGTCCCCCGTCGCCACCTGCTCGGCGAACCTCGGCTGGGCGGCGAACAGCACCGCCTGCGTGCCGAACTGGCCGACCACCATGACCCGGGTGGCGGCCGTGAACACCGCCGCGCCGGCCAGGCCGCTCAGGAGGGCGACCAGCACCACGCCGCCGCGCTGCACCCCCATCTGGGCGAGCCCGCCCAGCGCGCGGGGGAGCGCGAACGCCCAGAACTCCCGGGCGGCGACCGGCCCTGCCCCGGCGGCGTCAGGGGCCCCGGCATCCCCTGCCGACCCGGAGCTCCCGGAAGCCGGGGTCTCCTGGTCCGCGTCCGTCCCCGGACCGTGCCCCGGGCCCGCCCCGGCCCGCGCTCGCCGCAGGATCCGCCCGAGCCAGAACCACGCCAGCGCCGCGGCGGGCAGGTACGGCCCCGCCCAGGCCAGGGCCAGCAGCCCGGCCGATCCCGTGACCGCGATCCCTGCCACCAGCCCCAGCTGTGCCAGCGGGCGCCCCACACGGTCCACCAGCACGGTGCCGGCCATGTCGTGGTGCGCGCGCGTCGCCGCCAGCGCGGAGTCGGTGAGCACCGCGAACGGCAGGAACACCGCCAGCAGGCGGAGGTAGGCCGCGGCCTCCCCGCTCCCCAGGGCGCCGGCCATCGGCTCGGCGAACACCAGCAGCGCTCCCGCCAGGACGCACGCGGCGCCGACGGCGGGCCCCATGGCCAGCCGCAGCAGGCGGGGCACGCCACCGGGCCGGCCGAACACGCGCATCCTGGCGATGAAGTAGACGAGCCCGTCCGGCGCGCCCAGGTTCGCCACGACCGCCGCGATCAGGAACACCGACGTCGCCGAGAACAGCAGGCCCGCCGTCTCCTGCGAGAACGCCCTGGTGATGGCCACGATCAGGAGGAGGTTCAGCCCGGCCCCGACCACGGCCCCCGCCATGTTGACGACCCCGCCGCGCAGGACGGGGCGCAGGCCCGCGCCCGGCCCGGCCGCCCCGTCCCGCCGGTCCGCGGTGTCGGTCACGCGCGCCACGAGGGCGTGCGTCCCCACCAGGCCGCCAGGCGGGCGTCGCTCTCGGCGAACCGCTCCGTCAGCTCCGCCCGCAGTCCCTCCGGCATCCCCGCGCGCTCGCGCGCGTTGTGCCGGCCCGGGGCCTCCCCCGGGCCGGGGGGCAGCCCCAGGAACCGCTCGATCCCGGCCAGCGCGCGCGCCGTCCCGTCGAAGAGGTCGGCGTGGTCCACCACGTGGATCCGGTCGCGCCCCAGGTGCCGCTCCATCCTGAGCAGCTGGTCCGCGTAGTGCCCGCGCGCCACGTACCCGTGGTGCTGGTGGGCGTGCGAGTGGTACCCCGGATCCCCGGCGAGGCGCTCCTCCTCGCCGGAGAGCCGCTTGGACTCCAGCTCGACGGCGAGGGCGAAGGGCTCGGTCTCGAACCCGCGCGCCGACTCGTGCGCGTGCGCCGAGTACGCCCGCTCCACCGGGTCGCGCAGGATCACGACCACCCGCACGTCGGGCAGGGTGCGGGCGATGCGCTCGGCGGCCAGGGGGTGGAACAGGTAGTACGGGCTGGACTCGCACACCCTCACCCCGGGCCGCCCCCGGCGCGCCCGCAGGGTCGCGCGCAGGGGGAAGTGGGACCGGTACCAGTCCGGCCCGCGGCCGTACCCGGTGTCGAAGTAGTGGACGCCCTTGCGCAGGGTCGGCCCGGTCACGGCCGGGTGCCGGCCCAGGGCCTTGAACAGCGACGTGGTGCCCGCGCGCTGTGCGCCGCAGATCAGGAAGTCGGGAACGGCGCGGGCGGAGCTGGTCATCCCGCCCAGGCCGTCGGCCAGGGGCAGGAGGGCCCGCCGGGCTGGAGCCGCCAGGCGGTGGAGCAGTGCGGGGGAGGTGTTCCGCGGCATCGGGTGGTCCCTCTCTGGTCTGCGGACGTGGTGTCCGCCGGAGCCCGGCGGGCGGTTCCGGCGGCAGGGGCCGCGGGCGTGCGCCGGTGCGGGCGCCGGCGGCCGTCGAGGCCCTGTGTCGGTGGCGTGTCGGCGGCGCGGTCCCCTCACCGCGCCGCCACGGGAACGCCGGTCCCGGGTCAGGCGGGACGGGCGGCCTCGTGGGCCGCTCTCTCCTGGAGCCCCTCCAGCGCGGGGAGCAGCCAGTCGTCCACGGCCGCGAGGCGGCCGCCGCTCTCGGCCTGCCGGTCGTGCAGGTAGCGCGTGGCCAGGTCGATCAGGTACAGCGCCATGACGGTGGACACGGTGTGCGGTTGCAGCCCGGTCCCGGACATGAGCGGGTCGCGCAGCAGCCGGGAGCCGCTGTCCAGCCACCGGTGCACGCCGGGGTGGACCCCGGCCTGCACGCACTCGTTGAGGTCGTAGTGCAGGGCGTCGAAGCCCGCCGGGGCGTCCAGGCAGAGCCGCTCCCAGTCCCACACGAACGCGCGCCGCGCCGTGCTGGCGATGTTCCACCGGGTGAGGTCGCCGTGCCAGGCCCCGAACGGCACGTGGACGTCCGGCAGCCGCCGCAGGGCGGCGCGCAGGGGCGCGGCCTCGGGTCGGGCGCCGAGCGCCACGATCCGCTCCTCCAGCGAGTGCCGGTAGGGGCTGGCGGAGAGCCTCAGCTCCCGCACGTCCGCCACCGCGGTGATCTGCGTGACGCAGCGCAGCAGCTGGCGGCGGGTGGGCCGGTCCGTCTGCTCCCCGACCGGCAGGGCCTCCTGCACCAGCAGCGGGTGGCCGTTCCACTCGCCCTCGTACAGCAGGCGCGGCACGGTCACGTCCCGCAGGGGGGACCCGGCGAGGTGCCGCAGGGCGCGCGTCTCGGCGCGCACCAGGCGCGAGGTCAGGTCGTTGACGGCGACCTTCGCGTAGCCGATGGTCCGGCCGCCCGGCGTGAGCAGGAGCAGGACGGGTTTGCGGTTGGCCCTGGGCGGACCGACGTGGATCGCGATGGACAGGTCGCGGTCGAGGGCGGCGGTGAGCGCGTGCTCGATCCCGGGACCCGCGCCCACGTACAGGCGGTCGCGGAGGAGGAGCGGTGCCATCCCGGTGGCGAACGCCCCCGTCAGCAGCAGCGTGCGCGCCCTCTCCACCAGCGAGTGCCCCTGGGCGAAGGACGTGATGCCGCGGGTGGCGGCCGAGCGGTTGTACGCGGGCAGGATGACCCGGGGGTTGTGGGCGCTGGGCACCGGCAGGTACTGGTTGCCGCGGTCGCGGCGGACCCGGCGCCGCATGCCCCTGTCCCCGGGCCCGAGCAGCCCCCCGCACGGCCACAGCACCGCGGCGAGGTCGGTCAGATAGGTCGTCTCGCTGTTCAACGCAGACCTCCGCGTGTGCGCGCGGCCCCGCGCCGCCGGGGTCCGGTCCCGCCGTCCCGCCACAGCAGGGCGACGGCGACCATGGTGACCGCCAGCGGGGACATCAGCGCGACGTAGAAGAACATGTACCAGAACAGCAGCAGCACGGTCAGCAGTGCGCCCTGTCCCACCGGCGAGGCCGTCGCCCTGTAGCGCCACGCGACCCGCGCGAAGAACCCGGTGAAGAGGGCGGCGCCCACCCAGCCGGTCGTGATGAGGGTCATCCAGAGCTGCCCGGCGTTGCCGATGACGTGCTGGCCGCAGCCGGGGCACTCCGACGTGGGGCCGACCGCGATCGAGTCGGAGCTGCCCTGCGACTCCCTCGTGGTGCCCCACCCCATGACGGGCGACAGGTCGGCCGCCTCCACGGCCGCGGCGTTGGTGGCGGCCCGGCCGTCGTCGCTGTGCGGGGCGTCGGCACGCGCCCTCACCACGTCCGCGAGCGGCGACGCCGCCAGGACCAGCAGGGCGGCGACGGCGGCGGCCGCGCAGGCCCCCACGAGCACCGCCCGGCCCCGGCGCAGCGCGACCGCGGCACCGTAGGCGAGGGAGAGCGCCAGGCCCACCCACAGCGCCCGGTTGAGCGAGTACACGGCGGGGACCACCGCCAGGGCGGCGGCGGCCGACGCGCCCCAGCGGATCCAGCCGGCCCCCTGGACCACCCAGCCCACCACCAGCCACACCAGCAGCAGGGAGAGCATGTACCCCCAGATGTTGGTGTACTCCCATGGGGCCTTGGGACGGGCCGAGTCGTAGCCGAAGATGTCCATGACCTGCGCGGACGCTGGGTGGACGAGGGTCTGCATGTACGCGTCGGAGGCCAGTCCCGGCGGCAGCAGGTACTCCAGCGGCGCGGTGAACTCGAACCGGGGCGCCGCCATTCCCAGGTAGCCGCCGGCGATCGTGGCCAGGCAGAGCACCGACAGCGCCGACACGACGGCCCGCGCGGGCAGCTCCCGTTCGGTCAGGTTGCCGACGTAGAGCAGCAGCACGGTCAGCACGAGGTAGTTGACCAGCCTCAGGAGGGCGCCGCCGTAGCCTCCGCTGCCCGGGACCGCGCCGGGCATGTCCAGCGGGACGAGGAGCAGGCCGAGCAGCGACCACACCAGGAACAGGGCCCAGAGCCAGAACCCCGGCGGGACCCGCAGGCCCGCCGTCCGGTGGCGGCGGACGAGCTCGGCGGCCATCGGCACCGCGAAGAGCCAGTACGCGAACTGCCCCATCCCCAGCGCCCACCAGAGCGGGTACCCGGCCAGCAGCCAGACCACGGGTCGCCCGGCGGCGCCGGGGGCGCCCGTGCCCGGCAGCACGCCGGACACGGACGCCCGTGCGGGACCCGGCGCCGTCCAGGGGCCCAGGGGAACGGTCGCGTACGGCCGGGGGCCGCGGGCGGACGAGCCTCTGGCCATCAGCGCCGGGCTCCGGAGACGGACGTGTCGACGGACGCGGGACCGCCGTCCCCCGTGCCCTCCGCGTTCACCGCGTCCCCTGTGTTCCCCGTGTCCCCCGCGTTCACCGGGCCCTCTGCGTCCCCCGCTTCCCCCGGGTTCCCGGCGGACCCGCCGGGGGCCCCGGCCGCCGGGGAAGCCGGGACGGTCTCCGCCGTCTCGGCGGTGTACGCGGACTCCCAGTCCTCCGCGGTGTAGGAGCTCTCCCAGGTCTGCGTGGTGTACGGGGCCTCCCAGTCCTCCGCGGTGTAGGCGAACCTGACGGCCGCCGCCGTCTCGGCGGTGTCCGCGGGGACCACGACGTCCGGTTCGGCGTCCTCGGCACCCGCGGGGACCTCGCTCTCCGGCCCGGTGTCCCCGGTGTCCGGGTTCCCGGGCCCGGGGTCCGCCTCCTCCGGTTCGGAGGAGGCGGGGGCCGGCCCGTCCTCCGAGGGCGCGGGCCCCTCCGCGGCGACGGGAGCGGGCCCGGCCTGCGGCTGGGCCGGCAGCACGGCCGCGCCCGGGACGGGCACCCCGAACCGCTCCGCGAGGGTGAGCAGGCCGACCAGGTCCGCGCGCCGGGTCCGGCCCAGCTCGACCACCGGCAGGAGCAGGTCGGCCGCCCCGGCCAGGGCGTGCGCGTCGGCGCGCTCGCCCACCGCCGCGACGGACACGACCACGTAGTCGGCGTTCGTGCGCAGCAGCCGCACCAGCTCCGTCATGGCCGTCCCCTGCACCGGCGCGGTCAGTCCCGGGCTCCCGTGGCGCAGGACGCGCAGGCGGGGCACCGCGTCGGGGCGCACCTCCAGCCCCCCGGGGTCCTCCCCCTCCAGCAGGGCCTCGGCCAGGCCGGGCCCCTCCGGCAGGCCGAGCAGTTCGCCGACGGTGTCCGTCCTCGGGTCCGCGCAGACCAGCAGCGTCTCCGAACCGGTGCGTGCCAGGGCCGCGGCCAGGTTGACGGCCGTCGCCGCGCCCGCCCGGCCGGGTGTGCCCGCGGCGACGAGGATGACGCGGCCGGGCCCGTCGACGGCGGTCCCCGCCTGCTCGGGGACCCCGTCCGGCCCGGCCGCGGGGACGGCGAGGCGGGCACGCACCAGGTGCGCGAACTCGTTGACCCGCTGGCCCCCGCCCTCCTCGCCCAGCAGGCCGGGGGAGCGGTCGGACGGGGACCGGGACGAACGGGCGGACAGGTCGAGCAGGACCGGCAGCCGGCCGACGCGGACGGTCTCCTCGGTGTCGCGCAGAAGGGGGTCGAGGCGGTCCCGGGCCACGGCCGCGAGCAGGCCCGCGACGAGCCCGAGGGCCGCGCCGCCGACCAGCCACAGGGCGGGGACGGGGCTGCTCGCGCTCTCCGGCAGCCCGGCCGGGGTGATCACGGCGCCGGGGCTGACCGTCTCCCGGAGGGCGCTGAGCGGGCTGATCCCGTTGCCGAGGTCGGTGATCTCCTGGCGCAGCGCGTCGGCCCGGGCCGTGGCCTGGGGGGAGACGGCACCGTCCCCGGCGGCCTCGGCGAGCGCCTCGTAGCGGTTCTCCTGCTCCGCCCGCAGCGCCTCCAGGCGGCTGTCGATCAGGTCGTCGACCCGGTCCCGGCGCAGGGCGAGGTAGGCGTCGGCATAGGCCTCCGCGCCCGCACGGGCCGCCTCGGGGCTCCCCGCCGAGTAGTGGATCTCCAGGACGTTGCTGTTGGGGGGCACGCTGACCTCGACGCGCTCGCGCAGTTCGGCCGTGGTCGGCGCCGGCCCGGATCCGGTCCCGGCCAGGGTCCGCGCGACGACGGCCGACACCTGGTCCGACACCAGGACCTGCGCCTCGGTGTCGAGGTTGACGTCCCCGGCGAGGCGCCCGGACTGCTCTCCGGTGAACCGCTCCAGCCCGGTGGGCCGGACCTGCACCGCCGTGGCGGACGTGTAGACGGAGGGCAGGGCGAGGACCCCGGCGGTGGCGAGGAGCAGCCCGCCGACCACCCCGGCGCAGACCGGCCGCCAGCGGCGGCGCAGCAGCGCCGTGTACTCCCTGAGTTCCGGTCCGGACGATCCGGGGACGTCGCTGTCCATCGAGTCCTCTCGCGCAGGCGTGGTCAACACTTTTAGTGAACGATTGCATACTAAGTGTAGTCCCTTTGGGGGTGGCAGACACTGGGGAAAACAGTCGATTCACCGTGGCGGCGGCCGGAGGGGCCCGGCCCGCCTGCGGGAGGGGCCTGCGGGTGTCCGAGGGGGCGGCCGGACTGCCGCCGCCGCCCCCTCACACAGGGTCATCGGGGGGAACCCCGTACCGCGACGGGGGAGGGGGCGCGCCGCGGCGGGGGCCGTCCGGCGGCCCGGCGCACGGGTGACGCGCGGGGCCGGCGCCGGGAGCGCGGAGGGAGGGGCGGTCGGGAGGGCCCGTCAGGCCGCGACCACCGTGGGCGGCAGGCCCGTGGACGACTCCCACGCCTCGTCGCACACCTTCTGGCTCGTCACCGTGTGCGCGCGGGCCGAGCAGTCGCGGAACTCCGTCACCTGGTCGCGGTACACCACGAAGACCGAGGTGAGGGCCAACGACACCACGATGCCGAGCACTCCCACGAGCACGCTCAGCAGAGCGCCCGGGGCCTGGGTGCGGTTCCGCCTCGCCGTCCTCCGCGCCCGGAAACCCTGCACGACGCCGAACACGGACAGCACGGCCCCGTAGGGAGGGAGCAGCAGGCCGGCCGCCCCGAAGAACAGACCCCACAGGCCGCCTCGTTCGACTCTGGGAGGCTGCCCCTCGGTTCGCGGTTCCGGGCTGTTGTCGGTCAAGGTTCTCTCCTTACGGACGCCCCGCCGGGGCGTGGTGGGCCGCTCACGCCTGGGCGGAGCGTGCCGGGTCTCGGTGCGGTCCCGGGGCTGGTCCGGGAGCCGTGGCGGCCCCCGTCACAGTGGCGCCAACGCCGACTCCCCGTGGGTAGACGCTACCCGGCCCGATAGGGTGGGAACGCGGACGGGCCGAGCGGGCCCGGCCGTCACCCGCGACCGCCCTTGGAGGCTGCTCCTCGGGGTGCGGGTGGGGCGCCCCCACACGACGCGGGGCCCGGCCCCGGGTTCCGTGCGGGGCGTACGCGACATCCGGATGCTGCGCCGTCCCCCGGCGCCCCCGGAGCCGGGAGACCGCTCCCGCACCGTTCTCTACACACTGGGAGAAGCATTTGTCCGCGCGAGTTGTGGTCCTCATATCGGGCACGGGCAGCAACATGGCCGCCCTGCTGGAGGCGGCCGAGGACCCCGGCTACGGGGCGACCGTCGTCGCCGTCGGCGCCGACCGCAGAGGCACCCGCGGCATCGAGCTCGCCGAGAGGGCCGGGGTGCCGACCTTCGTCGCCCACTTCCGCGACTACGGCGACCGCGCCCTGTGGAACGCCGCCATGGCCGAGCACATCAGCGGGTACGAGCCCGACCTGGTCGTCTCCGCCGGGTTCATGAGGATCCTCGGGCCCGCCGTCGTCGGCAGCCACCCCGCGGTCAACATCCACCCGGCGCTCCTCCCCTCCTTCCCCGGCGCGCACGCGGTGCGTGACGCGCTCGCCCACGGTGTCCGCGTCACCGGCACCACCATCCACTTCCTCGACGAGGGCGTCGACTCCGGGCCGATCATCGACCAGGTCGCGGTCCCCGTCCAGGACGACGACGACGAGTCCAGCCTCCACGAGCGCATCAAGGCCGTGGAGCGGCGGATGCTGGTCGACACGGTCGGCCGGCTCGCCCGCGAGGGCTGGACCATCGACGGCAGGCACGTGCGGTTCGGCCGCACCGAGCAGAGCGTCGCCGACGCGACCGACACGAAGGAGAACCGGTGAGCCAGCAGGCCATCAGGCGTGCGTTGATCAGCGTGTACGACAAGACCGGGCTGGAGGAGCTGGGCTTCGGCCTGACCGAGGCCGGGGTGGAGATCGTCTCCACCGGCTCCACGGCCGCGCGGCTGCGCGACGCCGACATCCCCGTCACGTCCGTGGAGGACGTCACCGGTTTCCCCGAGATCATGGAGGGCCGGGTCAAGACCCTCCACCCCTCCGTGCACGCGGGCCTCCTCGCGGACCAGAACAACCCCGAGCACGTCGCCAGGATCAGGGAACTGGGCATCGCCCCCTTCGACCTGGTCGTGGTCAACCTCTACCCCTTCCGGGACACCGTCGCCTCGGGCGCCTCCGACGCCGAGTGCATCGAGAAGATCGACATCGGCGGCCCCGCCATGGTGCGCGCCTCCGCCAAGAACCACGCGAGCGTCGCGGTCGTGGTCGACCCGGCCGCCTACGACTCCGTCCTGGAGGCGGTCCGCGACGGCGGGTTCACCCTGGAGCAGCGCAAGCGCCTGGCCGGGCTCGCCTTCCGGCACACCGCCTCCTACGACGCGGCGGTCGCGGGGTGGTTCTCCGGCGCCTACGCCCCCGACGAGGAGGCCGCCGGGACCGGCTGGCCGGGCTTCATCGGCATCGGCTACCAGCGCCGGGACGTGCTCAGGTACGGCGAGAACCCGCACCAGCGGGCGGCCCTCTACACGGTCGAGGGGGAGCCCGCCACCGGGCTGGCCGGCGCCGAGCAGCTGCACGGCAAGGCCATGTCGTACAACAACTACGTGGACGCCGACGCCGCGCTGCGCGCCGCCCACGACTTCGACGAGCCGTGCGTGGCGATCATCAAGCACGCCAACCCCTGCGGGATCGCGGTCGGCTCCGACAACGCCGAGGCCCACCTCAAGGCCCACGCCGGCGACCCCGTGTCGGCGTACGGCGGCGTCATCGCCACGAACCGCCCCGTCGGCGCGAAGCTCGCCGGGCAGATCGCCGAGATCTTCACCGAGGTCGTCGTCGCCCCGGCCTTCGAGCCCGAGGCCGTCCAGGTCCTCACCCGCAAGAAGAACATCCGGCTGCTCGTCGCCGACGGGGACGGGTTCCGGTCCGGGGTCGAGAACCGCCAGATCAGCGGCGGCCTGCTGGTGCAGTCCCGGGACGTGATCGACGCCTCCGGCGACGACCCCTCCTCGTGGACGCTGGCCGCCGGTGAGGCCGCCGACGAGGCGACCCTCGCCGACCTGGTGTTCGCCTGGAGGGCGGTGCGCTCGGTCAAGTCCAACGCCATCCTGCTCGCCTCCGACGGTGCGACCGTCGGCGTCGGCATGGGCCAGGTCAACCGGGTGGACTCCGCCGGGCTGGCCGTCACCCGCGCGGGCGACCGGGCGAGCGGCTCGGTGGGCGCGAGCGACGCGTTCTTCCCGTTCGCGGACGGTCTCCAGATCCTCCTCGACGCCGGTGTCAGGGCGGTGGTCCAGCCCGGCGGCTCCGTCCGCGACGAGGAGGTCGTCGCCGCGGCGAAGGCCGCCGGGGTGACCATGTACCTCACCGGCACCCGCCACTTCTTCCACTGATTCCGCTTCACAGCAGCGAGGGGTAACGCATGAGCGCGATCGTTCTGGACGGCAAGGCCGTCGCGAAGTCCATTCGCGAGGAGCTCGCCGAGAGGGTGGCGAAGCTGCAGGCCAAGGGCATCACCCCCGGACTGGGGACGGTGCTCGTCGGCGACGACCCGGGCAGCCACTCGTACGTGCGCGGCAAGCACCGCGACTGCGCGCAGGTGGGCATCGCGAGCATCCGGCGCGACCTGCCGGGGACCGCCACGCAGGAGGAGGTGGAGCAGGCCGTCCACGAGCTCAACGCCGACCCGGCCTGCACCGGCTACATCGTGCAGCTCCCCCTGCCCGGGGGCCTGGACGAGAACCGGGTCCTCGGCCTGATCGACCCGGTCAAGGACGCCGACGGCCTCCAGCCCGTCAACCTGGGCAAGCTGGTCCTGATGGAGGAGGCCCCGCTGCCGTGCACCCCGCGCGGCATCGTGGAGCTCCTCCGCCGCTACGAGGTCCCGCTCCGGGGCGCCGAGGTGGTCGTGGTCGGACGCGGGGTCACGGTGGGCCGCCCCCTCGGGCTCCTGCTCACCCGCCGCTCCGAGAACGCCACCGTCACCCTGTGCCACACCGGCACCCGTGACCTGGCCGAGCACACGAGGAACGCGGACATCGTCGTGGCGGGCGCGGGCGTGCCCGGGCTGATCACCGGCGACATGGTCAAGCCGGGCGCCGCCGTCCTGGACGTCGGCGTCTCCCGCACCGAGGCCGGGCTGGTCGGCGACGTCGCGCCGGACGTCGCGGACGTCGCCGGGTACCTGTCCCCGAACCCCGGCGGTGTCGGCCCGATGACCCGGGCGATGCTGCTGGTGAACGTGGTGGAGGCCGCCGAGCGCCGGGCCGCCGCCGCGGTCTGACCGGGGAGTGCGCACGGGGGCGGCCGCGGGGGACCCGGGGCCGCCCCTTCCGCGTCCGCGGGGGACCGGGGCCGCCCTCCCGCGGACGCGGGCCCGCGTCCCTACGGGTTCCGCGGGCGGGACGGCGTCCACGACGAGGGGAGCGTCCCGGGGTAGAGGACGCCCGGGTCGGAGCCCAGCGCGGACTTGAGGCCCGCGCTCGCCTCGTCGGCGAGGACCTCCAGCGCGTCGGCCTCGATCCCGTTGAGCGCCGCGCGGACGACGTCGGCCGGGTCGCTCTTCTCGACGTCCCAACCGGCCATCATGTCGGTGTCGACGCTGCCCACGTGCAGCCCGGTCACCAGGGTGCGCTGGCCCGCGAGTTCGAGCCGGACACCGTTGGTGAGGCTCCATGCCGCCGCCTTGGACGCCGCGTACGCGTTGGCGCCCTCGTGGGAGGTCCAGGACAGGGCGGAGAGCATGTTGAGTACGGCTCCGCCCCCGTTGGCCGCGAGGACCGGGGCGAACGCGCGGATCACGGCGAGCGGGCCGTGGAAGTTGGTCTCCATCTCCAGGCGGACCAGGTCGGGGTCGCCGGTCAGGAGGTCCTGGTACGTCGCCACCCCCGCGTTGTTGACCAGCAGGGTCACGTCCCGGGCCCTGACGGCGGCCTCGGCGACGGACGCCGGGTCCGTGATGTCGAGCCCCAGCGGCTCCGCGCCGGGCAGGTCGACGAGCTCGGGCCTGCGCGCGGTCGCGTAGACCCGGGCCGCGCCCCGTTCCAGCAGTTGCCGGGCGAAGTGGCGGCCCATGCCGCGGTTGGCGCCGGTGACGAGGGCGACCGAGCCGGTGATCTCCATGGTGGTGTGCCTTCCGAGGTGGTTCCGGGCCGCGCGGTGGCGGCCTGACCCGGGTTACGCTAAAACCTGACGTTGACGTCAGAGGCAAGCTCGAAGGCGGGGAGTGTGTCCCAGGTCATGGAAGAGGGCGGCATGCGCATCGGCGAGCTCGCGTCCAGATCGGGCGTGAGCGTGCGCGCGCTGCGCTACTACGAGGAGCAGGGCCTGCTCGACGCGTGGCGCAGCCCCAGCGGCCAGCGGAGGTACCCCGACAGGGCGGTCGCGCGCGTCCGGCACATCCAGGAGCTGTACGCGCTGGGCCTGCCGAGCCGGACCGTCGTCGGCCTGCTGCCCCACGTGGAGACGGGGGAGGCCACGCCCGGGCTGGTCGGCCTGCTGCGCGGGGAGCGCGACCGCCTCGACGGGCGGATCGCCTCGATGGCGGACACGAGGGACAGGCTCGACGCCGCGATCGCCGAGGTCGCCCGTGCCGAGGAGAGCGGACGCCCGTGCCCGCGCCCGGACCGCGAGGACGTCTGAGCCCCCGGCCGGCCGGAGCGGCGCGGTGCCCCGCGCACCGACCGCCGGCGTTCGCACGCACGCCCGCCGGCGCCCGCGTCCCGCTACCGGGGCGGCGGGCGGTCCGGTTCAGCTCGCCCGGCGGGCCGAACCGCTCACGGGCATCGGTCTGACCAGGCCCAGGGCCACGACCTCGTTGGCCAGCCGGGTCCTGCGGTTCTGGCCCTCGGGGATGCGGAACTTCTGGTAGAGGCGCAGCAGGTGCTGTTTGACGGCCGCCTCGGTCACGACCAGGGCCTCGGCGATGTCGCGTGCGGTGGCCGGGGCGACGAAGGCCTCCTCGGAGAGGGCGGGCCGGCACAGTGCGGTGAGCACGTCCAGTTCCCGGCGGGTGAGCTCCGGGGCCGCGCCCCTGCGGAGCTCGAGGTCGGGGCTGATCTGCTCGCGGGGCAGGCCGCCGATCCGGCAGCGCGCGGTGCCGAAGCTCACCACGTCGCCCTCGTCGAGGACGCGGCGGGCGATGGGGCGGCCGTTGACGCGGGTGCCGTTGCGCGACAGCCCCAGGTCGACCACGTAGACGTAGGGTCCGCGGCGGACCAGTTCGGCGTGCAGCTGCGAGACGCTCGGATCGTTCAACCGGATGTCGGCGCCCTCACCGCGGCCGACCGTGGTGACCTCGCCGGTGAGCTGACGGATGTCCCCGGTCTCTTCGACCCGGAGGTAGGGACCGTCCACGGTGACTCCTCCCGGGCTGGGGTGACGCTGCCGGTGGGGGTGCGGGCGACGGTGGGGGAGGGGTGGCTGCCGAGGGACGGGGGTTCGGTCGACGTGTCGAGTGGGCTTCATGGGGGTGGTCCTCGCTCACCGGTGCACTCATCTCCAGCTGGGTTACCCGGCAGCCACGCGTTCTACGCGCTTACTCCGGAGTTAGACGGATAAGACGCGGAATTACGGTGCTGTGGCCGTACCGGACGCGGGAAACGGACAGGAGAAGCGTGCGCGCAGGGCCGGGCCGTTTCAGTGAGCCCTGAGGAGACCGCGACGCGAATCACTACAATGGGCGGAGTCTTCTCCGGACGGACCGGAGTGTTTCGGGCACAGTGCCGCCGGAGCCACCAGGAACGCGTGCCGTTCCCGGCGCGGCTCGGTTTCGGACACCCCCTCCTCGGCGGGTGGCCGGTCTGTGCCAGTTCCGGGGAGGACCGTGAACGGAGCCGCGCGGCGGCCAGGCAACCTCGGAAGCGAACGGGTCGGGACGCGGTGGACAGGGTGGGGCCGAAGGGCCGGACAGGACACGTGGGGCGGACGGACGTGGCGGACACGGGCGGTTCCCGGGACGACGACCCCCGGGGAGCCGGACCCGAGGGGGCGCGGGACTCCGCGGAGGGCCCCGAGGGGGGCGCGGCCGACGCGGCGGGCGCGCCGCCGGCCGGGGTCCCCCGGGAGCCCGGCGGCGCCCCCGCCCCCGCGGCGGACGCCGAGGCGCCTCCCGCCGCCGGGGACGGGGAACAGGCCGTCCCGGCGGTGCCGTACTGGCTCTCCCAGATCCCGTACCTGCTCGTCATGTCGGCCCTGGCGGCCGGGATCGTGGTCGTGGCCGCGGCCTACTTCAAGCGCGGGCCGGCGATCATCGCGGGCGCGCTGCTGCTGGCGGCGGCGTTCCGGCTGTTCCTGCCCAAGGACTGGATCGGCATGCTCGCGGTCCGCCGCCGCTGGATCGATCTGCTCACCCTCGTCGGCCTCGCGGTCCTGCTGATCGTGCTGGCGTGGGTGGCGCCGCAACTCTCCTCCTAGGCGTCTAATAAGCTTGACGTCGAGATACCGCGACACTGACAAGCCACCGCCTCCCCGGCAGGCACGGACACCGGGCGGGATCAGGGGATCGCCGCGCGCGCGGGGCGGTTCCGGCCACGGGCCGGAAGCCTTCCCCGCCGCACGAGGCGGTAGCGAAGACTGAAGGGACAGCCACACAGCCATGGCCAAGATCAAGGTCGAAAACCCCGTAGTCGAGCTCGACGGCGACGAGATGACCCGGATCATCTGGTCCTTCATCAAGGACCGGCTGATCCTGCCCTACCTCGACGTCGACCTGAAGTACTACGACCTGGGCATCGAGGAGCGCGACCGCACCGACGACCAGATCACCGTCGACGCCGCCAACGCCATCAAGGAGTACGGCGTCGGCGTCAAGTGCGCCACCATCACCCCGGACGAGGCCCGGGTCGAGGAGTTCGGCCTGAAGAAGATGTGGCGGTCGCCCAACGGCACCATCCGCAACATCCTCGGCGGCGTCGTCTTCCGCGAGCCCATCATCTGCGAGAACGTGCCGCGCCTGGTGCCCGGGTGGACCAAGCCGATCATCATCGGCCGCCACGCCCACGGCGACCAGTACAAGGCCACCGACTTCAAGGTGCCCGGCCCCGGCACGGTCACCATGACCTACACCCCGGCCGACGGCAGCCAGCCGGTCGAGTTCGACATCGCCAACTTCCCCGAGGGCGGCGGCGTCGCGATGGGGATGTACAACTTCCGCAAGTCGATCGAGGACTTCGCGCGCGCCAGCCTGAACTACGGCCTGGACCGCGACTACCCGGTCTACATGTCCACCAAGAACACGATCCTCAAGTCGTACGACGGCATGTTCAAGGACGTGTTCCAGGAGATCTTCGACTCCGAGTTCAAGGAGCGGTTCGACGCGGCGGGCCTCACCTACGAGCACCGCCTCATCGACGACATGGTCGCCTCCGCGCTCAAGTGGGAGGGCGGCTACGTCTGGGCCACCAAGAACTACGACGGCGACGTCCAGTCGGACACCGTCGCGCAGGGCTTCGGCTCGCTCGGCCTGATGACCTCGGTCCTGCGGACCGCCGACGGCCGCACCGTCGAGGCCGAGGCCGCCCACGGCACGGTGACCCGCCACTACCGCCAGCACCAGCAGGGCAAGCCCACCTCGACCAACCCGATCGCCTCCATCTTCGCGTGGACCCGCGGTCTGGAGCACCGGGGCAAGCTGGACAACTCCCCGAAGGTCCTGGAGTTCGCCAACACCCTCGAGGACGTCGTCATCAAGACGGTCGAGGGCGGCCAGATGACCAAGGACCTCGCGCTGCTGGTCGGCTCCGACCAGGAGTGGCTGACCACCGAGCAGTTCCTCGCCGCCCTGGACGAGAACCTGGCCAAGCGCCTGGCCTAGTCCGGGGCCCGCGCTTCCGGAACCCGTGTCCGGGAGGCCGCGGTCCGGAGGCGTTCACGGGCCGCCATGAGCCGGCGGTCCGCGGACGGCTCCGGATGAGACCTTGGCCACGCCCGGGCGTCCCCACCGCGGGGGCGCCCGGGCGTCGCCGCGTCCGGGGCCCGTGTCCGGGTCCGAGCCGTCGGGAAAGCGTTGTTCGCGGGGGTTTGCGGAGGGGAACCGGCGGAAGTTTCCCGGTGTGTTTCCCGTGTTCGGCGTACACGCGGGTCCTCCTGGTGGGAGGATGGCGGTGCCGGATCAGCGGGGTGGCGTGGCGGTGCGACGTAGGACACGTGAACTGGATTCGCCCCTTACGCGAACTTTGACCTATTGTGGAGACACGCCGGTGAGAACCGGCAGGCCAGAGCGGGTGAGAGCCCGCTCGGCACCACGAACCGACGTGCCGGCCGTGCGCCCGCTGGGGGGTAGGCGCGCACAGTACGGAACGTCACGAAGAAGGGCCCGCTGCTTCGGCAGCGGGCCCTTCGCCTTTCCCCGGACGGCCCGCCGGGAGCGGTGCGCCGTCGGCCCCGCTCCCGGCGGGCGGCCGTCAGTCCTCGAACGCGCTCTCGGGGATCGGCTCGCCCTCGCGCATGGCGGAGAACATCTCCTCCGAGCGGACCTCGTCCCAGACCACCACCGAGCCCACCTGGTCGAGGGTGGGGGTGCTGCCCACCGGGATCGCCGTGGTCTGGGTGCCGCCCCGCATCGCCAGCAGCATGGTGCCCAGGTGCCGCAGGCGGTCGCCCTCGTCCACCATGAACGTGTCCGTGCCCGCCGTCACCAGCGGGAGCGACTGGAACGGGTTGAACAGCGTCGACGGGGCGCTCGCCTCCGCGACCAGCGCGGAGAAGAACTCCCGCTGGCGGGCGATCCGGTCCAGGTCGGCGCGGGGGGTGGCGCGGGTGCGCACGTAGCCCAGCGCGGTGCCGCCGTCCATCGTCTGGCAGCCCGCCTCGATGTCCAGCCCGGCCTTGGGGTCGGCCATGGCGTCCTCGGGGCACAGCTCCACGCCGCCGACGGCGTCCACGATGTCGACGAAGCCGCCCATGCCGATCTCGGCGTAGTGGTCGATCCGCACGCCGGAGGCGCGCTCGAAGGACTCCACGAGGGGGGCCGGGCCGCCGCAGACCTCCTCGCCGGCCTCGTCCGTGCCGCAGACGGTGTCGGCGAAGGCGGTGTTGATCTTGTTATCGGCGTAGCCGGGGATGGCCATCGGCACGTAGGAGTCGCGGGGGACGCTGACGATGGTCGGCTCGCCGTCGTCGGGGATGTACAGGACCATGATCGTGTCGGTGCGGCGGCCCTCGGCGCTGCCGGTGGCCAGCTCCCGCATCTGCTCCTCGTCCATCCCCTCGCGGCTGTCCGAGCCCACGATCATGAACGTGGTGCCGGGCTGGCGGTCCGGGCGGCCCTCGTAGTCGGTCAGGGCCTCCACCCGGGCCAGCCGGGAGTCCGCCCAGAAGTAGAGCGCGGCGGGGGGCACCACGAGGACCACGAGCAGGACCACGAGGACGGTCACGACGGTGTTCCGGAGCCGCCGCTGCCGCGTCTCGCGCGCCCGCCGCTTGGTCCCGGTGCCGTCGTACTCGCGGCCGGCGTGGTGGGTGCGGCGCCTGGGCCGCTCGGGGCGGAGCGGGGGGACCTCGTCGGCGGAGGGGAGCCGCCGGGTCCCGCCGACCGCCCTCTGCTCGGACTCGCGCGACCGGTAGAGCTTCTCGAACTCGTCCGCGCCGCCCGGGGTGCCGCCGCGCCTGAACACGCCCTGCCGGTCGTGCTCGCCGGTCGAGCCGGCGTCACCCCGGTTACGTCGGTCAGCCATCGAATCGCCTATCTGCTCCGCGCTGTGGAGCGCTCCGTCGCCGCTTCCACCCTGTCTGATCGCAGAAAGGGTAGCCGGGTTCACACGGATGTCCCTGAACCGGGACCAGGGCACCCCTAGGGGACGGAACCGGCCCTCACCGCAACCGGTGCGCCCCGGCCGAGGGGAGGGAGGCGCGCACGCGCGGAGGCACCCAGCCGCTCGCGGTGAATTCCCTGGCCAGAGCGGTGGCGACGCGTTCCGTCCGCTCCTCGGCCACCAGGGCGAGGGCGGTCCCGGCCCACCCCGACATCCGTACGCCGCGGGCCCCGGCCCTGGCCGCGGTCTCGGCGGCCAGGTCCACCTGGGGCGTCGGGAGCCCGAAACGGCGCAGTGACAGGTGCGAGGCGGACAGGATCGGCCCCGTCTCCCCGAACCTCCCCGCGCGCAGCAGCCCGACGGCCGCGTTGAGGCGGTGCACCTCCGTGACGGCGTACTCCACCCGGTCGCGCAGGGCGGGCTCGGGCAGGCTGCGCAGCGCCCCGGGCAGGTCCTGGACCGAGCGGAGCGGACCCAGCGTCCGCTGGGCCCGCTCCAGCTCCGCGGAGCGGACGGCCCGGAGGTCGCGCCTGGGCAGGGCCCCGGTGTCCACCACGACCAGGCGCATCCCCTCGCCGGCGAGGTCGAAGGGCAGGACCGTCGTGCGCATGCTCTTGAGGTTGACGCGCACCGCGCACCCGGGCCGCGCCGCCAGGGCCACCCGCTGGTCGACGGTGGCGCCCTCCGGGGGAGGGCCGCCCCCGAGGTCGGCGAGGGCGAGCGACACCGCCGCGCCCACGGCGCCCGCGTACCCCAGGGAGGCGTGCTCGGGCAGGTCCGCGCCGAGGAGCACCCGTAGGCCCGTGGCGGCGTCCAGCACGCCCGCCCGGCGCGCGGCGGCCACCGCGTCGGCCACGGCCCGGGCGGCGGTCTCCCTCGCCCGCAGGGGGCCGCTGAGCGTCGCGGCGCGCACCCCCGGACCCGGCGCCGGGCCGACCGCCGCCGTCACCCCCCAGGGCAGCGCGGTGTAGAGGCCGACTCCGCCGGAGGCGGCCGTGTGCTCGCCCATGACGGCCAGCCGCCCGGGCGCGTGCCAGACGCCCGCGGGCGCCTCGCCGAACCGCGCGCGGAAGCCCTCCGCCAGGGCGTCGGCGTCCGCCGCCTCCGCGGGCCACGCCCCCCGGGGCCCCGCCGACCGCACACCCAGCACCGCGCGCAACCGCGCCCCCGCGCCCCCCACCGCTGTCCCCTCTCCCCGTCGGCCTGCTGCCCCCAGTCTGCCCAAGGCGGTGGAGTGCCCGGGGCGGCGCGGAGGCTTCACGGACCCGGCGCGGCGCCGCTAGGGTTGCGGTCCACCGGCGGACGGGTGTGGGGGAGGGACCTTGGCCTCAGGGCGGGACCGGGCCGCGGACGCGGCGCGGCACTACCGGAACCTCGCGATGGACGCCTACTGGGAACTGCGGCGCCGGAGGCCGGCGGCGGACCACCTCGTGCGCGCCTACGAGCGCTACGCCGACCGCAACGGGAACCAGCTGGCCGGGGCGGTCACCTATTTCGCCTTCCTGTCGTTCTTCCCCTTGCTGGCGCTGGCCTTCGCCGCGGTCGGCTTCCTGGCGTCGATGCAGGTCGAGGTGGGCGACTACCTCCAGGCGGCCCTGGACGAGGTGCTGCCCGGCCTCTCCGACCAGCTGCCCGTCGAGCAGATCGCGAACGCGCGCGTGGGAGCGAGCGTCATCGGCACGCTGGGCCTGCTGTACGCGGGCCTGAACTCGGTCTCGGCGCTCCGCGAGGCACTGCACGCGATCTGGCTGAAGAACCTCAAGGAGGGACCGAACGTCCTGCTGCGCAAGGCGGGCGACATCCTGGTCATGCTGGGCCTGGGCGCGGCGCTGCTGTTCGCGGTGGCGTTCACGAGCGTCGCGCAGGCCGCGACCCAGTGGCTGCTGGCGCTGGTGGGCCTGGACGGCTCCCTCCTGGCCTCCCTGACGCTGCGCGTCCTGGCCCTCGCCATCGCCGTGGCGGTCAACATGGGGATCTTCATGCTGGCCTTCTCGCTCCTGTCGGGCAGCGGGCGGCCGACACGGATGATGTGGCGGGGGGCGCTGATGGGCGCCGTCGGGTTCGAGATCCTCAAGGCCGCCGCCGCGCTGCTGCTGTCGGGGACGCTCAGCAACCCCGTCTACGCCTCCTTCGCCGTGCTGGTGGGGCTCCTGGTGTGGATCAACCTGGTGATGCGCCTGGTCATGTTCAGCGCCGCGTGGACCGCGACGTGGCTGCCGATGCCTCCCCCCTACACGGGGTCCCTGCCCATGCCCGAGGAGAACGGGATGGACTGGACGCGGCCCGCGCCGGTCCTGCGGGTCCCGGAGAGGGAACTGGCCGCCCGCCGGCGGGCCCAGCGGGCCGTCGCCGGGGCGTTGTCCCTGATCGGCGCGGCGGGCGCCGCCGGAACCGCCGCGTGGGCCCTGCGCAACCGTCGCGGGGGCGGCGCCTGAGGCGAGCGGACCTCCCGGGAATTCGCGTTATTGCGAGACTCTTGTCCCGTATGCGTGTGGTGTGCGGAGGGTAGTCCTCCCCTGTCCCGGTTGACCGGTTCGCCGGGGCGCGAACGTGCGTCGGCCAGGAAGGCCGGCGAACCCCCCCTCGGAGGGCAGATGGGCATCGCATTCACGTCATCCGAACGCGCGACGCTCGGGGTGGAGTGGGAACTCCAGCTCGTGGACCGGCGCAGCCGGCACCTGCGGCAGGAGGCCCCGAAACTCCTCTCCGAGCTCCCCGAGCTCAGTTCCGACACGGCCTCGCCCCCGCTGCGGCACGAACTCATGCAGTCGCAGGTGGAGGTCGTGACCGGCATCTGCGAGACGGTCGAGGAGGCCAAGAGCGACCTCGGCCGCAACATCGACCGGATGCGGGAGGTCCTCACTCCCTGGGGGACCACGCTGACCTGCTCGGGGACCCACCCCATCGACGACTGGCGGGACCAGGAGCTCAGCCCCGGGAAAAGGTACGGCGAACTCGTCGAGCAGATGCAGTGGCTGGCCCGGCGCATTCTCACCTGCGGCGTCCACGTCCACGTGGGTGTGCGCAGCCAGGAGAAGGCCATACCCATCGTGAATGCACTTGCGAAGTATCTACCTCATTTTCTTGCTTTGAGTGCTTCTAGCCCATTTTGGGGGGGTCACGATACCGGGCTGGCCTCCGCGCGGTCCGTGGTCTTCGGAGCGCTCCCCACTTCCGGGCCGCCTCCGAACCTGCCGCACTGGGCGGCTTTCGAGGAATACCTCGAAACGCTTCTCAGGGCGGGTACCATCGCCTCTATCAAGGAAGTGTGGTGGGACATCCGTCCGCACCCGGATTTCGGCACCATCGAGATCCGGATGTTCGACGGGATTCCCACCCTGCGCGAGGTGGGAATGGCCGCCGCGCTCTCTCAGAGCCTGGTGGAGTTGTTCGATCGCCAGCTCGACCGCGGGTACGGCCTGCCCAGCCCGCCGTCCTGGCTCGTGAAGGACAACAAGTGGCGTGCCACCCGCTACGGACTCGACGCTCGTGTCATCACGGACGCCCACGGAACCACCGTTCCGATCCGTGACGACCTGTATGAGCTGGTCCGCGAGCTGAAGCCGGTCGCGACCCGCCTGGGTTGCGCCGAGGACCTGGACCTGGTCTCCGAGACCCTGGACAAGGGCGCCTCCTACGAACGGCAGCGCGCGGTCATCGCCGGGGGCGGTTCCCTCGACGACGTCGTGGACATGCTCGCCGCCGAGCTGCACGGCGGTCCCACTTACGCGGAGGTCGGTGTCGGGGGCTGAGCCGGTGCACGCAAGACGTGAATGAAGAGGGGACCCTCGGATGCAGGGACGTGACCTGCCGGAACAGTTGACCGCTTTTCTGGCGCGCCGTGAGCGGGACTTCACGGGCTTCCGCCGGGACCTGCACATGCACCCCGAACTCGCCTTCGCCGAGCACCGCACCACCGGTCGGATCGCCGAACGGCTGCGTGATGTCGGTCTCACTCCCCGGGAGCTGCCCCACGGCACAGGGCTCGTCTGCGACATCGGCTCGGGCCCCGGGCCGCTCGTGGCCCTGCGGGCCGACATCGACGCCCTGCCCATCGCCGACGAGAAGGACGTCCCCTACCGCTCCACCGTCCCCGGCGCGGCCCACGCCTGCGGGCACGACGTGCACACGACGGTCCTGCTGGCGACGGGGGTCTTCCTCGCCCAGCAGGACCGCGCGGGCGCGCTGCCCGGGCGGGTCAGGCTGGTCTTCCAGCCCGCCGAGGAGCTCCCCGGCGGCGCGGTCGAGGTGGTCAACGCCGGGGCGATGGAGGGCGTCGACCGGATCTTCGCCCTGCACTGCGATCCGCGCCTGGTGGTCGGCCGGGTCGGCCTGCGCACCGGCGGAATCACCGCCGCCTGCGACCAGCTCATGGTGCGGCTCTCGGGCCCGGGCGGGCACACGGCGCGCCCCCACCTCACGTCCGACCTGGTCTACGCCATGGGCAAGGTCGTCACCGAGCTGCCCGCCGCGCTGTCCCGGCGCATCGACCCGCGGGCCGGGTTCAGCCTCGTGTGGGGCCGCATCAGCGCCGGTTCGGCGCCCAACGTCATCCCCGACGACGCCGTCGCGGAGGGCACCGTGCGCTGCCTGGACGACGAGGCGTGGCACTCGGCCCCCGACATCATCAAGGGCCTGGTGGAGTCCGTGGCCTCCGCCTACGGGGCCGAGGCCGAGGTGACCTACGGGCGGGGGGTGCCCCCCACCATCAACGAGGCGACCAGCGTGGACATCATGCGCGAGGCGGTCGGCCTGGCCTTGGGCCCGGACGCCGCGGCGTCCACGCCGCAGAGCCTGGGGGGCGAGGACTTCGCCTGGTACCTGGAGAACGTCCCCGGGGCCCTCGCCCGCCTGGGCACCCACTCCCCGGACTGGGACGGGCCGATGCTGGACCTGCACCGGGGCACCTTCGACGTGGACGAGCGAGCGATCGGCGTGGGCACCCGCTTCATGGTCACCACCGCGCTGACCGCCCTCGGGCACGCCGCCGAGCCCCGGGTCCGGGCGGACAGCCAGGAGGCGCTCGCCTGAGGGACCCGGCCGCCCGGTGCGTGCCCTCCGGGGCCTTGGGGCCTCTTCGGCCCCGGCGCCGAGGGGGCGCCTGGGGGCGCGGCAGCCCGCAGCGGGTCCGGAACCCCGCGGTCGTCCGGCCGCGTCCGGCCCGGGGCTCCGCTCCGGCCTCGGGCGCACATCGCGTGGACCTCTCGCGGGGCCGCCACCCCCGGGGCCTCCGCGCCGGGCCGGGCGTCCGCCCTGCCCCGGCCCGGTGTCCGCCGGATCCGCCGCGGGTCCCCCGGGGTGGCGAGGGCCGTCCCGTGCTGGTGGCATCCTGAATCCATGAACCAGCCACTCACAGTTGAGCAGATCCGGCGGGCGCCGAAGGTGCTCCTCCACGACCACCTCGACGGAGGGTTGCGCCCGGCCACCGTCGTGGAGCTGGCCCGGGAGGCCGGCTACACCGACCTGCCCACCTACGACCCGGCGGAACTGGGCCGGTGGTTCCGCGACGCCTCCGACTCCGGTTCGCTGGAGCGCTACCTGGAGACGTTCGCGCACACCACCGCGGTCATGCAGACCCGGGAGGCCCTCGTGCGCGTCGCCGCCGAGGCCGCGGAGGACCTGGCCGCGGACGGCGTCGTCTACGCCGAGCAGCGCTATGCCCCCGAACAGCACCTGGAGGGCGGCCTCACCCTGGAGGAGGTCGTGGAGGCCGTCCAGGAGGGCCTGGACCTGGGGGAGAAGCGCGCGGCCGAGGCCGGCCGCAGCATCCGCACCGGCCAGCTGGTGACCGCCATGCGGCACGCCGCCCGCTCGTCGGAGATCGCCGAGCTCGCGGTCCGCTACCGCGACGCGGGCGTCTCCGGCTTCGACATCGCGGGCGCCGAGGCGGGCAACCCGCCCACCCGGCACCTCGACGCCTTCGAGTACCTGCGCCGCGAGAACTTCCACTTCACCATCCACGCGGGCGAGGCGTTCGGACTCCCCTCCATCTGGGAGGCGCTCCAGTGGTGCGGGTGCGACCGCCTCGGACACGGCGTCCGCATCATCGACGACATCGACGCCGGCGGGAACGGCGCCCCGCGGCTGGGCCGCCTCGCCCAGTACGTGCGCGACAAGCGCGTGCCGCTGGAGATGTGCCCCAGCTCGAACGTGCAGACGGGGGCCGCCGAGTCCATCGCCTCGCACCCGATCGGGCTCCTGCACGACCTGCGCTTCCGGGTCACCGTCAACACCGACAACCGCCTCCAGAGCGGCACGTCCCTCTCCGAGGAGTTCGCGAAGCTCTCGGAGTCCTTCGGGTACGGCTGGGACGACATCCAGTGGTTCACGGTCAACGCCATGAAGTCGGCGTTCCTGCCGTTCGACGAACGCCTGGCGCTGATCAACGGCATCATCAAGCCGGGGTTCGCGCAGCTCAAGTGGGCGGCGACCTGATGGACCGCCCCAAGCCGACCAGCCACTACTCCACCTTCTCCCGGGTGGCGGCGATCGTGTGGATCGTCATCGCGGTCCTGCTCCTGCTGGACGTGCTCTGGCGCGGGGAGGGGCGCTCGTCCTGGATCGCCGGAGCCCTGCTGGCCGCGAGCATCGCCGCGGTCCACCTGGTGTGGCTGCGCCCGCGGGTGGTCTCCACGGAGCGCGGGCTGAGGGTCGTCAATCCGCTGCGGGAGACCTTCGTGCCGTGGCCCGCCGTGGTGTGGGTGGACGTCACCGACGTCCTGAGGGTGCACACGCCGGGGCGGATCGTCCGCTCCTGGCCGCTCCGCGAGACCAAGCGGCAGCGGGTCCGGGACAACATGCGCCGGGACGCGGGCTTCCTGGACCCGGGAGGGGACGACGAGGACCCCGCGTCGATGCGGCCGGTCGACCTGGCCGCGCGGCAGCTGCGCCAGGACGCAGAGCGGCACAAGGCCCGGCCGCTCAGCGGCCCCATCCGGGACGTGGACGAGGCGGGGCCGGCCGCGCTCGGGGCGGAGGACGAGCCGCAGACGATGGTGCCCGTCGAGGTGATCGTGGTCCTCGTGGCGACCGCGGTGCTGCTCGCGGCGGTGTTCCTGCTCGCCTGAGGCGCTCCCGACCGCGCCGGACCCGGCTCCCCGCCCGAGGGGAGCCGGGTCCGGCGCGTTCCGCCCGGGGGGTTGACGCGCACCCGCCCGTTCTGGTTAGGTAAGGCATGCCTAAGGGAGAGGGTTCCGGGCGGGCGGGCTTCGCGCGGATGGCCACCAGCCCGGAACCCCGGTCCGAGGGCGACGCGCGGTTCAACTGAATATCGGGAAGTACAGAAGGGTGTCGGAGTCGCGAGTCCAACGGGATCTGCGGGGATTCCGCGCGACGGAGGACACCGGGGCAAGCACTGCCTCCGGCCGGGCCACGGCCGGTACCGTCCACCCCAAGGCCTCGGGGTGTACGCTCGCCACGCCGGTACCGGGCGGGCCCGGTCGGAGGCGCCCCACCACTTCACGATGCTTCGGACGACCCGCGCGGTCGGGGTCCGCGGGGACCCCGCGACACGGGGTCCGGGCACGGCGTCCCACGCGCGACGGGGCCCGGCACACACGTGCCGGGCCCCTGCGCCGTCCAGGGGCCCTCAGGAACGGGCGAGGACCCCGTTCAGGAGTCCGCCCAGCCTGCGCGCCCGCTGGGTGACGACCTCCAGCGCGCGGTCGGACTCGAAGGGGTCGAGCACGGCGCCCACCGCGTCGTTGCTGACGATCGCCAGCCCCAGCACCTCCGCGCCGGACTCCACGGCGGCGATGGCCTCCAGGGCGATCGACCGCCCCACCACGTCCGCGCCGGACCGGCGCAGCGCGTGCAGCTCGGACGGCGTCTGCAGCTGGGGGCCGAGCACGGCCGCGTACACGCCCTCGGCGAGGGAGCCGTCCACCTCGTGGACGATCCGGCGCAGCCGGGGGCTGTACGCCTCCGAGAGGTCGACGAAGGAGGGCCCGGTCAGCGGGGAGAGCGACGTCAGGTTGATGTGGTCCCGGACCACGACCGGCTGCCCGGGGGCGAAGTCCGTGCGCAGCGACCCGGCCGACCCCGTGAGGAGTGCCGTCCCGGCGCCCGCGGCGATCCCGGTGCGCACGGCGTGGACGGTCTCCATCGGGTCGTAGCCCTCGTAGAGGTGGACGCGCCCCATGAACACGACGACCCGCTTGTCGCCCACCCACATGCTGCGGACCCTGGAGGAGTGCCCCTCCGCCCCGGGCGCGTGGAAGCCGGGCAGCTCGGTCGCGTCGAACTCGATGTCGGGGGAGCCCAGCGTCTCCGCGGCCCCCGCCCAACCGGACCCGAGCACCACCATCGCGTCGAAGCTGTCGGCCCCGGTCCGGGCGAGCAGGTCGTGGGCCGCGGTGGCGGCCAGCTCCTTCGCTTCCCCTGTGGTCGTCGCCCGCTGCTCTGATTCGCTCACACGACGGATGCTACCCCCGGGTAGTGGCCCGGCGACGGAACGCAACGCGCGTCCGGCGGGCGGACACGGGGCTCACAGCTCGGTGGGCAGGCACTCGCGGGCCAGCAGGTCGGAGACGTAGGACCCGGGCGCCCCGGCCTTCTCGGCCGCGGCGGCCAGCTGGCCCAGCTGGATCGCCGAGGGCAGGCCGCCCTCGTAGGCGTCGAGCACGTAGGCCCAGGCCGTCACCGCCCCCATGTCGGCCGTCCGGGCGCGGACGGTGACCTTGCGGTACGCGCAGGCGGCGCCCGCGCCGGGGCCGAACCCGTCCCTCCGGTCGGCGCCCTCCCACGAGTCCAAGTGGGGTTCGTCCCATTCCATGAGGTCGTACAGCGCGACGAAGACCCGCTGCCCGGGGTCCTCCGCCAGTGTGGCCAGGGCGCCGGAGTCGGCGGGCAGGCCCTCGCCGAAGGTCAGCCGCCAACCCTCCAACCAGCCCGTGGTCAACAGCGGTGAGCGCGGTGCCCGGCGGGCCATCTGCGCGGGGTCGAGATTGGTTCCGTACGCGGCGTAGATGGACACGGGCAACATCGTAGACCCGCTGACCGGGGGTGCCCGAGGATTTCGCCAGTTGACATGGCCGACAATAGGAGGAAGCGATGAGAACTGGCGGTGCCCCACCATGCCCGAATATCGCCCGGACCGGGAACGCGCGTGGGGGGTCCGACGTAGAGGGAGTGAGGCAGAGTGACGAAGGTCGTGATCATCGGTGGCGGGCCCGGGGGCTACGAGGCGGCACTGGTCGCAGCGCAGCTCGGTGCGGACGTGACGGTGGTGGAGCGCGACGGCATCGGCGGCTCCTGCGTCCTCACCGACTGCGTGCCCTCCAAGAGCCTCATCGCCACCTCCACCCGGACCACGTACGTGCGTGAGTCCCAGAGCCTGGGCATCCACATCCCGGGCACCGCCACCGCGCCGGTCCGCGTGGACATCGACGAGGTGAACAGCCGGATCAAACGCCTGGCCCAGGCCCAGTCCGAGGACACCCGGGCCCGCCTCCACAAGGAGGGCATCGAGGTCGTCACCGGCGAGGCCCGGCTGGTCGACCCCCACATCGTCGCCGTCGGGGACGAGCGCATGCGCGCCGACGTCGTCCTCATCGCCACGGGGGCGCACCCCCGTGAGCTCCCCACCGCCGAGCCCGACGGGGAGCGCATCCTCACCTGGCGCCACCTCTACGACCTGGAGGAGCTCCCGGAGAAGCTGATCGTGGTCGGCTCCGGCGTGACCGGCGCGGAGTTCGCGAGCGCCTACCAGTCGCTCGGCTCGGACGTCACCCTCGTCTCCTCGCGCGAGCGCGTCATGCCGACCCAGGACGCCGACGCCGCCGAGGTGCTGGAGGAGGTCTTCATGCGCCGCGGCATGACCGTCCTCAGCCAGACCCGGGCCGAGTCGGTCGTGCGCACCGAGAAGGGCGTCCTCGTCACCCTCTCGGACGGCCGCACCGTCGAGGGCAGCCACTGCCTGATGACCGTCGGCATGATCCCCAACACCGAGGACCTCGGGCTGGAGGAGGCCGGGGTCCGCCTGGGCCAGGGCGGGTTCGTCGAGGTCGACCGGGTCTCCCGCACCACGGTCCCCGGCGTGTACGCCGCCGGCGACTGCACCGGCGTGAACATGCTGGCCTCCGTCGCCGCCATGCAGGGACGCATCGCCATGTGGCACGCCCTCGGCGAGGCCGTGTCCCCCCTGAAGCTGTCCACCGTCGCCTCCACGGTGTTCACCCACCCCGAGCTCGCCGCGGTGGGCGCGAGCGAGGACGACGTGCGCAGCGGGCGGATCGACGGCCGGTCGGTCACCCTTCCGCTCAACACCAACCCGCGCGCCAAGATGAACGAGGTCACCGACGGCTTCGTGAAGCTGATCTGCCGCCAGCACACCGGCATCGTGCTGGGCGGCGTCATCGTCGGGCCGCGCGCCAGCGAACTCATCCTGGGCGTGTCCATCGCGGTGCAGCAGCGCCTGACGGTGGACGACATCGCGCACACCTTCTCGGTGTACCCGTCGCTGTCGGGCAGCGTGACCGAGGCCGCCCGCTCGCTGATGCTGGCCTCGCCGGAGTAGGGACGCCGGACCGCGCCCCCGCCGGGGCCGCCGCGCGAAGAAGTTCGCGGTGGACCCCGGTTTCCTTAACCCTTTTTGACACGAATCGAGTAATGTCTTGACGTGATCTGTCCCAAGTGCCAAAGCACCATGCGAACGTTCGATCGTCAAGGCGTCCACATCGACAGGTGTGACGGCTGCCAGGGCATCTTCCTGGACCGGGGAGAGCTGGAGCGCATCGCCGACGGCGAGCAGCGCCACTACGGCGTCGCCCCGCCGCCCGACCCCCACTCCCCGCGCCACGCCCCGCCCCCGCCCCACGCGCGGCCGCACCGCGGAGCCGGCTACCCCGACTCCCCCGGAGGCTACCGAGGGGGGTACCAGGACTCCCCGCGCGGCTACCGGGACTCGCCCCGTCCCTACCGCGGCCGCCGCAAGGGCTTCCTGGAACAACTCTTCGACTAGTACAGCCGAACCATCCATGCACCCGCTGATCTGTACGCACTGCGGGGAATGGGACGAGACCCCCGACACCGGCGCGGGGGTCTCCGTGCTGCGCTGCGCCTCCTGCGGGCGCACCCGCCCCTTCCTCCGCGCGCCCCTCTACGTCGTCTCCGGCCCGAGCGGCACCGGCAAGTCCACCATCGCCGGACTGCTCCTCGAACGCCTCAGGGACCGCTTCGTCGTGCTCGAACAGGACCTGCTGTGGGTCAGCGGGCTCCGCGACCCCGCCGGCCACCACCGCCGCTTCCGCTCCACCTGGCTGCGCACCGCCGCGATGGTGCAGCAGAGCGGGCGCCCCGTGGTGCTCTGCGGGACCGTCGTGCCCCCGGAGTTCGAGCCCCTGCCGGAGCGCGCCCTGTTCACGGACGTCCACTACCTGGCGCTGTCCTGCGAGCCCGCCGCCCTGGCCGAGCGCCTGCGCGCCCGCCCCGCCTGGCGGGAGTGGGACGAGGAGCGGATCGCCGACAACGCCGAGTTCGCGGCCTGGGTGGCCGCCGAGGCCGCCCGCCTCGACCCGCCGATGACCCTGGTCGACACCACGCACACCGCCCCCGCCGACACCGCGGACGCCGTGTGCCGGTGGATCGAGGGGCTCGACGCCGCGGAGGCCGCCGCGGGCTGAGCCCGTAGGACGGAGGAGGGCCCCGGGCGAACGCCCGGGGCCCTCCTCGTCTCACGCGCGGTGCGGCGCGGACCGGGTCAGAAGTCGAAGCCCCCGAAGTCACCCATGTCGCCGCCACCGCCGAAGTCGCCCATGTCGCCCCCGCCCATGTCGCCCTCGGCCGCGACGTCCCCGCCGCCCATGCCCATTCCCATGCCCATGCCCATCATCGACCCCATCATGGAGCCCATCATCATGCCGGTGAACATGCCCATCATCATGTCGGTGCCGAAGTAGCCGCTGGCGTAGGGGGAGTAGGCCGGACCGGCGTCGTAGTACGGCCGGCGCTCGCCGTTGACCTCGACCAGGCGCACGTCGGGCTGGCCGCCGACGCGTACCGCCTCGGCGCAGGCCGCGCACGCGGTGACCTCGCGGGGCGCGCCGCCGGGCGGGGCCCAGGTGACGTCCTCGACGGAGGGTCCGTGCTGCGGGTTGAAGAAGCAGGGGCCGCGCCGCGAGGGGACCGGCTCGCCGTTCATGCGCGCCCGGGTGGAGGCCATGTAGTAGCGGCCGTCCTCCAGGGCGCTGGTGACCATCCGGACCTGCTCGGGCTCCTGGATGGTGTCGAGCAGCGTCTTGGCCTGGTCGTAGGCGTCCATGGCCTGCGAGTAGTCCTCGCGGGTGGCGTCGTCGACCTTGGCCACGTCGATCTCCAGCCGGGAGACGTCCTCGCCCAGCCGGACGACGTCCTCGGTCGCCATCTGCTTGATCTCCTGGAGCTGCTTGGCCTTCTCGGCGGCGCGCTTCTTGCGGCTGTTGCGGACGAAGAGGGCGCCCGCCGCCACGACCAGGACGAGGACGCCGAGCAGGACCAGCCCGGAGGTGGCGCCGGCGGCCTCGGAGTCCTCCAGCTGCTGGGCCGCGTCGGGGACGGCGGCCAGGGTGTCGACCTGGTTGCCCTGGCCCTCCTGGACGGCGATCTCCCGGATGCCCGCGGTGTCCTCGATGTTCGGGGAGAGGACCACGAAGTCCTGGCTGCCGGCGAACACGGCGTAGACGCCGTCGCCGACGTCCTCCATGACCGGGTTCATGAGGGCGTCGAGGCCGGTCTGGGAGGCGACCGCGTCCGAGGGGAGGATCACGTAGTAGACGGGGATCTCCGAGTCGGCGGAGGCCGTCTCCAGGGCGCCCTCCTCGGCGGAGGGGATCGCGTCGATGCTCGGGTCGATGAAGACGCCGTCGCCCTCGAGCTCCTCGACGACGGCCTGGGTCTCTGGTAGCTCCGGCCGCGCGTCGGCCGAGGCGGGCACCACCGAGGTGCTCACCACCGCCGCCGTGAAACCGGCGGTCAGCACTGCGGGTGTTACCAAGCGGCGCAACATGTCGTTCCTCTCGCCTTACCTCACTGACTCGGACGAACGACGGTCCCCGACAGTTCCCGCTGTGCCCGTTCTCACCTGAGCCGTTTGCACCAGACTACGCGCGCCCCGGAACGCGACGGGGCCCGCCGGGAACCGGCGGGCCCCGTCGGCCGGGGGCGGGCGTCAGCCCTTGGCGGGGGCGCCGCTCGCGGCGACCTCCCTGCCTGCCTCCGTGTCCGCGCCGTCCGCGGCGGCGGCGTCGGATCCGGCCTCGGGCTCGTCCAGCGGCACGAAGCCGGAGGCGTCGGGGCTGGTGTTGTAGCGGTCCAGGTCCAGGATGCCCTCGCGCTTGGCGACGACGGTCGGGACCAGCGCCTGGCCCGCGACGTTGACCGCGGTGCGGCCCATGTCCAGGATCGGGTCGACGGCCAGCAGCAGGCCGACGCCCTCCAGGGGCAGGCCCAGCGTGGACAGGGTCAGGGTCAGCATGACGGTCGCGCCGGTGGTGCCGGCGGTCGCGGCGGAGCCGATGACCGAGACGAACACGATCAGCAGGTAGTCGGTGACGCCGAGGTCGATCCCGAAGAACTGGGCGATGAAGATCGCCGAGATCGCCGGGTAGATCGCGGCGCAGCCGTCCATCTTGGTGGTGGCGCCGAACGGGACGGCGAACGCCGAGTAGTAGCGCGGCACGCCCAGGTTCTGCTCGGTGACCCGCTGCGTGACGGGCATGGTGCCCATGGAGGAGCGGGACACGAAGCCGAGCTGGATGGCGGGCCAGGCGCCGCTGAAGTACTTCGCCGGGGACAGGCCGTTGAGCCGGGCGATCACCGGGTAGACGACGAACAGCACCAGGGCGAGGCCGATGTAGATGGTCAGCGTGAACTTGCCGAGGGCGCCGATGGTGGTCCAGCCGTAGCTGTACACGGCGTTGCCCAGCAGGCCCACGGTGCCGATCGGGGCCAGGCGGATGACCCACCACAGGGCCTTGAGCACGACCTCCAGCGCGGAGGCGGTGAAGGCGATGAAGGGCTCGGCGGCCTTGCCGACCTTGACCGCGGCGATGCCCAGGACGATGGCGATGACGATCAGCTGGAGGACGTTGAAGCCCAGCGAGGTGCTGACGGACCCGTCGTCCGCGACCGAGGTGTCCGCCGCCAGGCCGAGGAAGTTGGCCGGGACGATGCTCTCGATGAACGCCAGCCAGGAGCCGGTGCCGGACGGGTCGCCCGCGCTGGAGGCGTCGACCGCGCTGTTGAGGCCCGGCCGGATGGTCAGCCCGAGGCCGATGGCGATGGCCACGGCGACCAGGGCGGTGGCGCCGAACCACAGCAGGGTCTTCCAGGCCAGGCGCGCGGCGTTGGTGACGTTGCGCAGGTTGGCGATGGAGGAGATGACGGCCAGGACGATCAGCGGCGGCACGATCGTCCGGAGCAGCGTGACGAAGGTCGAGCCGATGGTCTCGAGGGTCACGGCGAGCCAGTTGGGGTCGCCCGCCTCGCCGACCGGGCCGATCTGGAAGGCGACGACGCCGAGGACGACGCCGAGGACGAGGCCGAGGAGGACCTGGGCGGCGAACGGGAATCGGAAGCGTCTGCGCTTCGTGGGCGCTTCGGTGCTCTGTGCGGACACGGGATGTGACTCCAGGTGGTGAAGGCAGCCGGAGGAGCGCACGACGACGCGGTCGGCGCGGTGGGACGCGGCCCCGGCTCGGGGAATGGCGGGATCACCAGGGGGAAGGTGACGGATGGTGGGTACGGGTGTGCGGCGCGCTGCCCGGACGGGCGCGCGTGGACCTAGCTACACGCCTGACAGCCGCGGCGGCACAGGTCGATGTGCCACCTTCGTGTCAGTCCCCAGATGTTCGTCACGATCAAGGACAATAGCCTCGATCCCTTACTTATTCCATACATGTGTGTCGACGTCTTGCTGTCCCAGGGGCCACACTGTCGACACCGTGGGCTTTTTCGATCCTCCGCTCCGCCCGGATGGGGCGAGGATCACGTGGATCGCCGGATCCGGGAAGGATCCGTGGAAACCACCGTGACGGAGTGACAGTGATGGCTACCGTGGGCGACGAGAACGATCCGACGCACGGAGACGGCGACATGTCTGTTCCCACCGCGGTCGAAATCCTGGTCTCCGAGTTCGGTGAGGTGACGATCCCGATGCCACCCCGGCGGGGCTTCACCGCCGACGACCTCGACCGCATCCCGGATCTTCCGCCGCACACCGAACTCATCGACGGAAGCCTGGTACTGGTGAGCCCCCAGAAGCGCTTTCGCATGTTCGTGCTCAAACTGCTCGAACAGCAGTTGGACGCCCAGGTCCCCGAAGACATGGTGACGTACCGGGAGATGACGGTCAGGCTCGCCGAGCGGCAGAGGCCCGAACCGGATCTCATGCTCGTCCGTGAAGGCGACGGGCAGGGGGTGCACGACACCTGGATCGAACCGCAGCTCGTCGCGTTGGCGGTCGAGGTGACCTCTCCGGAGTCCGAGGTGCGTGACCGCGAGCGTAAGCCACAGCTCTACGCGGAGGCGGGGATCCCCTACTTCTGGCTCGTCGAGGAGGAAGCGCACATGGAAGTGGTGGTGTACGCCTACGAACTCGATCCGGTCAACAAGAAGTACGGGAATCTGACCGTGTACCGGGAGCGGCTCAAGACCAGCGCGCCGTGCGACCTGGACATCGACCTGACCCGCGTCTCACGTGCCGGGAGGGGGCCGGCGGGGCGTGACACATGAGGGAGGCGCCGGCCGGCGCCTCCCCGCGTGCTTCCGTCGGCCGTGGGCTAGGCGTCCTTGATCTCGCAGACCACCGCGCCGTTGCCCACGCTCTCCCCGGCCGAGACCTTGAGGCCGCTGACGGTCCCGGCCCGGTGGGCGGCCAGGGGCTGCTCCATCTTCATCGCCTCGATGACGACCACGGTCTCGCCCTCGGCCACGACCTGCCCCTCCTGGGCCACGACCTTGACCACGGTGCCCTGCATCGGCGAGACCAGGGAGTCCCCGCTCGCGGCCGCCGCGCCCGTCCCGCCCCTGCGCGAGGAGCGCTTGCGCCGGCCCGCGTCCGCGGCCGGGGCCTGGGCCGTCGCGCCCAGCCCCGCGGGGAGCACCACCTCGATCCGCCTGCCGCCCACCTCCACCGTGACGCTCTCGCGCCCGGAGGGCTCGGCCTGGCCGGGCTCACCGGACCACGGCGCGATCGTGTTGTCGAACTCGGTCTCGATCCACCGCGTGTACACGCCGAACGGCTGTTCGGGGTCGGCCGGGGCGAACGCCTCGTCGGCCACGACCGCCTGGTGGAACGGGATCACCGTGGGCATCCCGCCCACCTCGAACTCGGCCAGCGCCCGGCGCGAGCGGGCCAGCGCCTCGGCGCGGGTGCGCCCGGACACCACCAGCTTGGCGACCATGGAGTCGAAGGCCTGGGGGACGGTGAACCCGGCCTCGCAGCCGGTGTCCACCCGCACCCCCGGGCCGCCGGGCAGCTTCAGCTCGGTGATGGTGCCCGGGGCGGGCATGAAGCCCCGCCCGGGGTCCTCGGCGTTGATGCGGAACTCGAAGGAGTGCCCGCGGACCTCGGGGTCGCCGAAGCCCAGCTCCTCGCCGTCGGCGATCCGGAACATCTCCCTGACCAGGTCGATGCCGGTGACCTCCTCGGTCACCGGGTGCTCCACCTGCAGGCGGGTGTTGACCTCCAGGAAGGAGATGGTGCCGTCCACCCCGACCAGGAACTCGCACGTGCCCGCGCCCACGTACCCGGCCTCGGCCAGGATGGCCTTGGAGGCGGCGTAGAGCTGCCGGGTCTGCTCGGCGCTCAGGAACGGGGCGGGGGCCTCCTCCACCAGCTTCTGGTGGCGGCGCTGCAGCGAGCAGTCGCGGGTGGACACCACCACGACGTTGCCGTGGGCGTCGGCCAGGCACTGGGTCTCCACGTGCCGGGGCCGGTCCAGGTAGCGCTCCACGAAGCACTCCCCGCGCCCGAACGCGGTGACGGCCTCGCGCACCGCGGACTCGTAGGCGTCGGTCACCTCCTCCAGGGTGTGGGCGACCTTGAGGCCGCGCCCGCCGCCGCCGAAGGCGGCCTTGATCGCGATGGGCAGCCCGTGCTCGGCGGCGAAGGCCACGACCTCCTCGGCCGACTCCACCGGGTCGGGGGTGCCCGCGACCAGGGGCGCGCCGACCTTCTGCGCGATGTGGCGGGCCTGCACCTTGTCGCCCAGGGCGGTGATGGCCGAGGGCGGCGGGCCGATCCAGGTCAGGCCGGCGTCGATGACCGCCTGGGCGAAGTCGGCGTTCTCGGCCAGGAACCCGTAGCCGGGGTGGACGGCGTCGGCGCCCGAGGCGGCGGCCACGGCCAGGAGCTTGGCGATGTCCAGGTAGGAGTCGGCCGGGGTCGACCCGCCCAGGGAGTGGGCCTCGTCGGCGAGCTTGACGTGGAGGGCGTCCAGGTCGGGCTCGGCGTAGACGGCGACGCTGGCCAGGCCGGCGTCGGAGCAGGCGCGGGCGATGCGCACGGCGATCTCGCCGCGGTTGGCGATCAGTACTTTACGCACGGTGGGAAGTCCTTCTGCTGTGGCGTGGGGCGGAGGCGCACCGGCCGCTCCCTGCGACGTCTGGGTGGTGGTGGAGCACGGGGGCCGTCACCTCGTGCTCAGGCGCCAGGCCCCGGGCCCGGGGCGCAGCGGGGCGCGCAGGTTCCGGGAGCGGTCACTCCACCCCGAGGGGCGCCGGTCCGCCCCGGGCGCGTCGGAGGCCGCGCGGGCGGCGTTCGCGCGCGCGGCGAGGACGGCGGTGAGGACCGCGACCTCCTCGGCGGTCGGCTCGCCCCGGACGACGACCAGGTGCGGCGGGTTCTTCGGCGCGCTCACAGCGGGATGTTCCCGTGCTTCTTGGGGGGCAGCTGCTTGCGCTTGTTCCGCAGGGCCCTGAGGGCCTTGGAGATCTGGCCCCGGGTCTCGGACGGCATGATGACGCCGTCCACGTATCCCCGCTCGGCGGCGGAGTAGGGGTTGAGCAGGGTGTCCTCGTACTCGCCGACGAGCCGGGCGCGCTCGGCCTCGACGTCGTCGGCGGCGGCGAGGGTGCGCCTGTGCAGGATGTTCACCGCGCCCTGGGCGCCCATGACCGCGATCTGCGCGGTGGGCCAGGCCAGGTTGACGTCCGCGCCCAGGTGCTTGGACCCCATGACGTCGTAGGCGCCGCCGAAGGCCTTGCGGGTGATCACGGTGATCAGCGGCACGGTGGCCTCGGCGTAGGCGTACAGCAGCTTGGCGCCGCGCCGGATGATGCCGTCCCACTCCTGGTCGGTGCCGGGCAGGAAGCCGGGCACGTCCACGAAGGTCAGGACGGGGACGTTGAAGGCGTCGCAGGTGCGCACGAAGCGCGCGGCCTTCTCGGAGGCGTCGATGTCCAGGCAGCCCGCGAAGCTCATGGGCTGGTTGGCGACGATACCGACGGAGCGGCCGTCCACGCGGCCGAAGCCCACCACCATGTTGGTGGCGAACCGGGCGTGGACCTCCAGGAACTCGCCGTCGTCCAGGACGGCCTCGACGACGGTCCGCATGTCGTACGGCTGGTTGGCCGAGTCCGGGATGAAGGCGTCCAGGGCCAGGTCGGTGTCGGTGACCTCGTCGCCCTGCTCGTCCTCGGGCGCCAGGACCGGCGCCTCCTCCAGGTTGTTGTCGGGCAGGTGCGAGAGCAGGGTGCGGACGTAGTCGATGGCGTCCTGCTCGTCGGCGCCCATGTAGTGGGCCACACCCGACTTGGTGCTGTGGGAGCGGGCCCCGCCCAGGTCCTCCATGGAGACGTCCTCGCCGGTGACGGTCTTGATGACGTCGGGGCCGGTGATGAACATCTGCGAGGTCTCGTCCACCATCACCACGAAGTCGGTGAGGGCGGGGGAGTAGACGTGTCCGCCCGCGGCGGCCCCCATGATGAGGGAGATCTGCGGGATGACGCCCGAGGCGTGGGTGTTGCGCTTGAAGATCTCCGCGTACAGGCCCAGCGCGACGACGCCCTCCTGGATGCGCGCGCCGCCGCCCTCGTTGATGCCCACGACGGGGCAGCCGTTGGTGAGGGCGTGGTCGAGGACCTTGACGATCTTCTCGCCGTAGACCTCTCCGAGGGAGCCGCCGAAGACGGTGACGTCCTGGCTGAAGACGGCGACGGGGCGCCCGTCGACGGTTCCGTGGCCGGTGACGACACCGTCGCCGTAGGGGCGGTTGCCCTCCAGCCCGAAGCTCGTGGAGCGGTGTCGGGCCAGGGCGTCGAACTCTACGAACGACCCCGGGTCGAGGAGCGCGTCGATGCGCTCGCGGGCCGTCATCTTGCCTTTGGCGTGCTGTTTCTCAACGGCTCGAGCGGAGCCCGCGTGGACGGCTTCGTACCGGCGTCGTTGCAGGTCGGCGAGCTTGCCCGCGGTGGTGTGGATGTCGATCTCGTCCGCGGGCGGCGGTTCAGGGGCTTCGGTGGCCATAACTACGCAGGTTAACCGCGTCCTCGCGGGACCGGGGCACGCGGTCCTGGTTACTCGCCAGTAGGTGCGGTTCGGCACGGCCTCGCCCGACCCCCTCCGGAAGGGGTCGGGCGGGCCCGTCGGGACGCGGAAACGACGTGAGTAAATGTGCGCTCCATTCCCTTGCGCAACAATGCTTAACGCCCGGGCAAAGTGCGTCGGAAATGCGCCCCCGCGCGCCTGGCGTCCGGTCCGATCTCTGTAGTGTCGGGCCCATGACAGCGGTAAGCGCAGAACGCGACAGTGCCCGGCAGGAAGTTCCCGAGCAGCTCAGGAATGACGTCAAACTCCTCGGCGAGATGCTCGGAACGGTCCTCGCCGAAAGCGGGGGCGAGGAACTGCTCGCCGATGTCGAGAAGCTCCGACACGCCGTGATCGGCGCCCGTGACGGTTCCGTCACAGGCGAGGAGATCACCGCGATCGTCGCCGCCTGGCCCCTCGAACGCGCCAAGCAGGTGGCCAGGGCCTTCACGGTGTACTTCCACCTGGCCAACCTCGCGGAGGAGCACCAGCGGATGCGGGCCCTGCGCGAGCGCGACGACGCCGCCAACCCTCCCCGCGAGTCCCTGGCCGCCGCCGTGCGCGCCATCCGGGAGGCCGACGGCGGGGAGGAGCGCCTCAACGAGCTCGTGGCCGGCATGGAGTTCCACCCCGTGCTCACGGCCCACCCCACGGAGGCCCGGCGCCGCGCCGTCTCCACCTCCATCCAGCGGATCAGCGAGGACCTCGACGCCTGGCACGCCTCCCACCAGGGGAGCAGCGCCGCCGCCGAGGCGCACCGGCGCCTGCTGGAGGAGATCGACCTCCTCTGGCGCACCTCCCAGCTGCGCTACACCAGGCTCGACCCGCTCGACGAGGTGCGCACCGCCCTCGCGGCGTTCGACGAGACCATCTTCTCCGTCATCCCGCAGGTCTACCGGAGCCTGGACGCCGCCATCGACCCCGACGGCACCGGTGTCCGGCCCCCGCGCGCCACGCCCTTCGTCCGCTACGGCAGCTGGATCGGCGGCGACCGGGACGGCAACCCGTACGTCACCCACGACGTGACCCGCGAGGCCGTGCTCATCCAGTCCGAGCACGTGCTGCGCGGGCTGGAGGGCGCCGCGGACAGGGTCGCCCGCACCCTCACCGCCTACTCCAACCTCACCCCGGCCAGCCCGGCGCTGCTCGACGCCCTGTCCGCGGCCCGCGCCGGCCACCCCGCCCTGATGGCCGGGATCGGCGAGCGCTCGCCCAACGAGCCGCACCGCCAGCTCCTGCTGCTGGCCGCGGCACGGCTGCGCGCCACCCGCGAACGCGACGCCGACCTCGCCTACCCCGACGCCGACGCCTTCCTCGACGACCTGCGCACGGTGCAGGACTCGCTGGTCGACGCGGGCGCCGTCCGCCAGGCCTACGGCGAGCTCCAGCACCTCGTCTGGCAGGCGGAGACCTTCGGCTTCCACCTCGCCGAGCTGGAGATCCGCCAGCACAGCGAGGTCCACGCCGCCGCCCTGGAGGAGCTCCGGGCGGGGAAGGCCCCCTCGGAGCGCACCGAGGAGGTCCTGGCGACCATCCGGGTCATCGCCTGGATCCAGGAGCGCTTCGGCGTGGAGGCGTGCCGCCGCTACATCGTCAGCTTCACCCGCACCGCGGAGGACGTCGCCGCCGTGTACGAGCTGGCCTCCCACGCCCTGCCTCCCGAGCGGATGCCCGTCCTCGACGTCATCCCCCTGTTCGAGACCGGCGCCGACCTGGACGCCTCGCCCGACGTGCTCGACGGCATGCTGGAGGTGCCCCAGATCCGGCGGAGGCTCGACCGGACCGGCCGCCGCGTCGAGGTCATGCTCGGCTACAGCGACTCCGCCAAGGACGTCGGTCCGGTCAGCGCCACCCTGCGGCTGTACGACGCCCAGGCCCGGCTGGCCGCGTGGGCGGAGCGGCACGACGTGCGGCTCACCCTCTTCCACGGCCGCGGCGGGTCGCTCGGCCGCGGCGGCGGGCCCGCCAGCCGCGCCCTGCTCGCCCAGGCGCCCGGGTCGGTCGGCGGCCGGTTCAAGGTCACCGAGCAGGGCGAGGTCATCTTCGCCCGGTACGGGCAGCCCGCCATCGCCCGCCGCCACATCGAGCAGGTCGGCCACGCGGTGCTCATGGCCTCCACCGACGCCGTGCAGGAGCGGGAGCGCTCCGCCGAGGCCAGGTTCCGCGGGGTCGCCGACGCCATCGCCGGGGCGGCCCAGGAGACCTACCTGGAGCTGATCAACACCGAGGACTTCGCGCTGTGGTTCTCCCGGGTCAGCCCCCTGGAGGAGCTCGGGGAGCTGCGGCTGGGCTCGCGCCCCGCGCGCCGCGGGGCGGCGCGCGGCCTCGGCGACCTGCGCGCGATCCCGTGGGTGTTCGCCTGGACCCAGACCCGGGTCAACCTGCCCGGCTGGTACGGGCTCGGGACGGGGCTGGCCGCCGTCGAGGACGTGTCCGCCCTCCAGGCCGCGTACCGCGAGTGGCCGATGTTCGCGTCCCTGCTCGACAACGCGGAGATGAGCCTGGCCAAGACCGACCGCACCATCGCCGAGCGCTACCTGGCGCTGGGCGGCCGACCGGAGCTGACGGCGCGGGTGCTGGACGAGTACGACCTCACCCGCGAGCTCGTCCTGCGGGTGACCGGCCACAGCCGCCTGCTGGAGAACCGGGCGGTGCTCTCCCGGGCCGTCGACCTGCGCAACCCGTACGTGGACGCGCTGTCCCACCTCCAGCTCCGCGCCCTGGAGACGCTGCGGGGCGAGGAGGCGGACTCGCTCTCCGAGCAGGACCAGCAGCACCTGGAGCGGCTGCTCCTGCTCTCCGTGAACGGCGTCGCCGCCGGACTCCAGAACACCGGCTGACCGCCACGGCCCCGCGACCGCGGCGGGGGGCCCCCCCCCCCCGGGGGGGGGGGGGGGGCCCCGGGGGGCCGGGGGGGGGGGGGGGGGGGGGGGGGGGGGGGGGCGGGGTCAGACGAGCTGGGCG
>NZ_JBIWMK010000004.1:199755-279095 GCF_044766605.1 Nocardiopsis sp. NPDC101807
CGTCCCCGACGGCGCCGGCGTGCCCCGACGGCGGTGGGGCGGGGGGGGCGGGCCCCCCGCGCCCCCCCCCCCCCCGGGGGGCCCCCCCGGGGGGGCCCCCGGGGGGGGCCCCCGGGGGGGGGGGGGGGGGGGGGCCCGCCGCCGGTCGTCACGGGGCCGGGCGCGGTGCGTCAGGCGGGGAAGCCGCCGGTGTCCAGCGTCAGGTCGAACGGCGCGGGGAGGTGGATCTCCTTGCCGAACGGCACCTTGGTCGCGCTGGTGTACACACCGTTCTCCGGTCCGGAGAAGAGGGTGACCTCGCCCCTGTCCGTCTCCGGGTCCCAGCGGTCCACGAGCAGGTACAGGGGGATGCCGGCGTGGGCGCAACCCCAGAGCTTGGGTCTGCGGTCCCGGTCGGCGGTGCTCCTGGAGGTCACCTCGACCACCAGCAGGGCGTCGGACATCATGGCCTCGGGTTCGTACTCCATGGCGGAGTAGGGAAGAACCACCAGGTCGGGGACGTAGACACCGGTGCGCAGAGGCACGCGGACATCGAGGGTCTGGTGCACGCTGGCCTCTGACAGCCCGCCTCCGTCACGGAGGAACTCGCGATAGAGCTCTCGCTGGATCAGCGAGACGATATGGGCGTGTTCGACCGTAGGGGGTGCCACGAGAAAGAGCCCGCCTTCGATGATCTCGGCCCGCCAGCCGTCCGGCAGGTCCAACTCCTTCCAGGTGCGCAGCATGAGGTCCCAGTGGGAGTGCGCCCCGGGGGGCGTCTCCGTTTCCGCGATACTCATCTGCCGCGTCACCTCCGGTAGCTGAACGTAGCGAGGCACGATCACCGATGTGCTGGTTTCAGACTAACCGGCGGGCTTCTTTCCCACACCGGTTTCCGGAACGGGTTCCGGCGCTGCTGTAATGGGCGTATGACCAGCGAACCCGACCCCTTCCCGCGTCCACCGCTCGACACGGAGGCGCTCGACGCCGTCCTCGTCCGGCCGGGCGGCCTGTGGCGGCGGATCGAGGTGCTGCCCGAGACCGGGTCCACCAACACCGACCTGGCCGCGCGCGCCGCGGCCGGCGCCCCGCACGGGAGCGTGCTGGTGACCGAGCACCAGACCGCGGGCAAGGGCCGGCTCGGCCGAGGGTTCAGCGTCCCCCCGCGTGCGGCCCTCACCGTGTCGCTCCTGGTGCGCCCCGACACCCCCGTCTCCTCGCTCAGCTGGCTGTCCCCGCTCATGGGCGTGGCCGGGGTCGGCGCGGTGCGCCGCCTGGCCGGGGTGAAGGCGTCCCTGAAGTGGCCCAACGACGTGATCGTCCCCGCCGGGCTGCGGTCCGGTCCGGCGCGGTCGGACGGCAAGCTCGCGGGCATCCTCGCGGAGGTCGACTTCTCCTCCGGGGACCCCGCCGTGGTCGTCGGCATCGGCCTCAACGTGTCCCAGTCGCGCTCCGAGCTGCCCGTCGACAACGCCGTCTCCCTGCGCGGCGAGGGCTCCGCGGCCCTGGACCGCGGCGCGCTCCTCGCCGCCGTCCTGGGGGAGTTCGAGGAGCTGTACACGGTATGGGCGGCGGCCGGGGGCGACGCCGAGGCCAGCGGCCTGGCCCCCGTCTACCGGGACACGTGCGCCACCCTGGGGCGCCCGGTCCGGGTCCACCTGCCCGGCGGCCGGGTGCTGGAGGGGACGGCGACGGGTGTGGACTCCGAGGCGCGCCTGCTGGTCCGGGGGCCGGACGGCGAGCGCGCGCTCAGCGCGGGCGACGTCGTCCACGTGCGCCCGGGCGACTGACCGGCCCCGTCCGCCGGGCGGGGCCCGGAGCGGCGGATCTCCGGGCGGGATCGTCCACAAGAGGCTTCCGCTCACTCCCGCGGCCGACCGCCTTGTGCCATCATCACCGTTATGGCTATCGCGGACCGCTGTCCCTCCGACGACGAGGAGCTCGACGTCCCCCGGGAACGCATCCCGCGGTACGGGACGTTGTCCGTACAGGCGGCCTCCGAGCAGGGGGGAACGCTCCTGCACCGGGCGACGGGGCCGGAGCGGCCCCGGGCCGGGACCCGAAGACGGGTCGACGCCGCCCGGAGACGGGAGCCGTCGGCGGGGCCGCAGAGGTGACCATGCGCCTCCGGTACGCGCCCGCCCCTTCCGAGGAGGGGGCACGGGCGTAAGCTGGAGGTGATCCGCGCCGCGTCCCGGCACGGTGACGAGGCGATTGCTCCCCGCCATCCGGGGATGATCCGTGAAAGAGAACGTATGCCGTCGCGTCCGGACCCGAAAGCGATCGAGGCCGCCCTCCTGGGCGGCGAACCTGTCTACACCAGGGAACAGGCGATCGAGCTCGCCGGTGCCGACCCCGAACTCGCCGGCCGCATCTGGCGCGCCCTCGGGTTCCCCAACCAGGGTGACGAGACGGTCACCTTCGCGGAGAGCGACGTGGAGTCGCTGCGGATCGCCAACAGCCTGCTCCAGGAGGGCGTCCTGGACGAGGAGGGCGTGGTCCGCTTCGCCCGCGCCATGGGCCAGACCATGGCCCGCCTCGCGGACTGGCAGACCAGCATCCTGAGCACGCTCATCTACAAGGAGGGCGTGGACTCCGCGACCCCCCTGATGAACCAGGTCAAGGAGCTGCTGCCGGACGTCGAACGCCTCCTGCTGCACATCTGGCGCCGCCAGCTCTCCGCCTCCACGGCACGCACCCTCGCGGTGATGTCCAACGGCACCGACGGGGTGCCCAACTACTACCCGCTGGTCGTCGGCTTCGCGGACCTGGTCTCCTTCACCACGCTCAGCCGCGAGCTGGACGAGGTGGAGCTGGCCGGGGTGGTGGAGGGCTTCGAGGCCACCGCGGCCGACATCGTCGCCTCCGGCGGGGGCCGCGTCGTCAAGACCCTCGGCGACGAGGTGCTCTACGTGGCCGACTCCCCGGCCGAGGCCGCCGACATCGCCCTGCGCCTCGCCTCCGGCGTCAAGACCCACGTGGAGGTGCCCGACGTGCGGGTCGGCCTGGCCGCGGGGCCTGTCCTGACCCTGCACGGCGACGTGTTCGGCACGACCGTCAACCGCTCCAGCAGACTGACCTCCTTCGCCCGCCCCGGCACCGTCCTCATCGACGAGAGCCTCGCCGAGAGCCTCACCGACGAGGACGGCCTCCAGGTGGTCCGGGTGAGGGCTCGCCACGCGCACGGGCTCGGCCTCATCCAGCCGTACGCGCTGCGCCGCAACTTCGAGCCCACGGGGCTCTGACCCGCCCGGTCGGCACGCGCCGCCCCGGCCCCGGGGACGCGCCGACTCTCACTCCCCTCTTACCGAACAGGCGTGTGCGGAGAGTGCGGGAGGGATAGGCTCGGAACCGCCGTACCGGCCCACAAGACGTCAGGTGATGAACCCTGTGAGCGTGCCTCCTCCCATCCAACGCCTGCGCACCTCGGGCATCTTCAGCCTGGAGGGCGGCGAGTTCGATGTCGAGAACAACGTGTGGATCGTCGGCGACGAGGACAGCGCGATCGTCATCGACGCCGCGCACGACCACCAGGCGATCGCGCGCGGCCTCGGCGACCGCGAGCTGATGGCCATCGTGTCCACCCACGGGCACAGCGACCACGTCAACGCCGCCGTCGCGCTCGCCGACCTCGCGAACTGCCCGATCCTGCTGCACCCCGACGACGCGGAGCTGTGGCACCACGTCCACCCCCACCGCGAGCCGGACGCGCCGCTGCTGGACGGAGAGGCGCTGCTGGTCGGGGGCGTGGAGCTCCAGATCCTGCACACCCCGGGCCACACCCCCGGAGGGGTGTGCCTGTACGCGCCCGAGCTGGGCGCGGTCTTCACCGGGGACACGCTCTTCCCGGGCGGGCCGGGGGCCACCGGGCAGCCCTTCTCGGACTTCCCGACGATCATCGCCTCCATCCGCGACCGCCTGGCGCCCCTGCCGGGGGAGACCGTCGTCCACCCCGGCCACGGGGAGACCACGACCGTCGCCGAGGCCGCCGAGCACCTGGACGCCTGGGCCGCCCGGGGGTTCTGACCCGCCCGCCGGGGTGAGGGCCGAGCGGGCTCCCGGGGGGCGCGTCCCCCCGGGGGCCCGAGGACCACGGGCGCGCGTCCGGCCGCGCGCATGCCGTGCGGGTCAGCCGTCCGTCCGGGGCCGGTCAGCCGTAGGGCGCACGTTCGGGACGATCGGGGTGTCCTTCGGGCGGACCCCGATCTTCGAGCCCAGCCACACCAGGGGGTCGTACTTGCGGTCCGCGACCCGCTCCTTCATCGGGATCAGCGCGTTGTCGGTGATGTGGATGCCCTCCGGGCACACCTCCGTGCAGCACTTGGTGATGTTGCAGTAGCCCAGGCCGAACTCGTCCTGTGCGATCGCGCGGCGGTCGGCCGTGTCCTCGGGGTGCATCTCCAGCTCGGCCACGCGCATCAGGAAGCGCGGCCCCGAGAAGTGCTCCTTGTTCTCCTCGTGGTCCCGGATCACGTGGCATACGTTGTTGCACAGGAAGCACTCGATGCACTTGCGGAACTCCTGTGAGCGCTCCACGTCGACCTGCGCCATGCGGAAGTCGCCCGGCTCCGACTCCGGGTCCGGTGCGAACGACGGGATCTCCATCGCCTTCCGGTAGTTGTACGACACGTCGCACACCAGGTCCCGGATCACCGGGAAGGTGCGCATCGGCGTCACCGTCACCACCTCGTCCTCGTCGAAGACGCTCATCCGGGTCATGCACGAGAGCCTCGGCCGCCCGTTGATCTCCACCGAGCACGAACCGCACTTGCCCGCCTTGCAGTTCCACCGGACCGCGAGGTCCGGGGTCTGCGTGGCCTGGAGCCGGTGCAGGACGTCCAGCACCACCTCGCCCTCGTTGACCTCGACCCGGTATTCGGCGAGCCCGCCCTCGCCGGAACCCCGCCACACCCTGAACACGCGCTCGCTCATGACCCGTCCTCCTCGGCGGCGCCGTGCGCCGTGTCGTCCGCGGGGTGCGCTCCACCCGCCCCGCCCTCCTCGGGCAGCTCCTCCTCCGTCAGGTACTTGGACAGCTCCTCGCGCTCGAAGAGGGCGAGGAGCGCGGCCGGGATGTCCGCGACCGGGCGCCGGGCCAGGGTCACCCGGTCGGCCCGGTCCGCCCGCACCTCCAGGTTCACCCGCCGCCACTCCGCGGACATGGCCGGGAAGTCGTCCCGTGTGTGCCCGCCGCGCGACTCCTCGCGCGCCAGGGCGGCCGCGGTGATCGCCCGCGACACCAGGATCATGTTGGGAAGGGCGAGCGCCAGGTGCCAGCCCGGGTTGTAGACGCGGTCCCCGGGGGCGCTGAGCATGGACGACCGCTCCGCCAGGGAGTCCAGCCTGGCGACGGCCTCCGCCATCTCCGGCCCGCGCCGGATGATCCCCACCAGGTCGTTCATGGTGTCCTGGAGTTCGGCGTGGAGCGCATAGGGGTTCTCGCCGCCGCCCTGCTTGAGGAACTCCAGGGCGTACCGGGCCGACTCGGCGGCGACCCGGTCCACCGCCCCCCTCGGAACCGCCCCGCCGTCCGGTCCGTCCGCGTACGCGGCGGCGGCCAGGCCGGCGCGGCGGCCGAACACCACCAGGTCCGACAGGGAGTTGCCGCCGAGCCGGTTGGAGCCGTGCATGCCCCCGGCGACCTCGCCGGCGGCGTACAGCCCCGGCACGTCGGAGGCGGCGGTGTCGGCGTCCACCCGCACCCCGCCCATCACGTAGTGGCAGGTGGGGCCCACCTCCATGGGCTCGGCGGTGATGTCCACGTCCGCCAGCTCCTTGAACTGGTGGTGCATGGACGGCAGCCGTTTGCGGATCTCCTCGGCCGGGAGCCGCGTGGACACGTCCAGGAACACGCCTCCGTGCGGGGAGCCGCGCCCCTCCTTGACCTCGTTGTTGATGGCCCTCGCCACCTCGTCGCGGGGCAGCAGCTCGGGGGGCCTGCGGTGGTTCTCCGGGTCGTCGTACCAGCCGTCCGCCTCCGACTCCGTCTCGGCGTACTGGGAGCGGAACACGTCAGGCACGTAGTCGAACATGAAGCGCCTGCCCTCGGAGTTGCGGAGCACGCCGCCGTCGCCGCGCACCGACTCCGTGACGAGGATGCCCTTGACCGAGGGCGGCCAGACCATGCCGGTGGGGTGGAACTGGACGAACTCCATGTTGATGAGCGAGGCCCCGGCCCGCAGGGCCAGGGCGTGCCCGTCCCCGGTGTACTCCCAGGAGTTCGACGTGGTCCGGAACGCCTTGCCGATGCCGCCGGTGGCCAGGACGACCGCGGGGGCCTCGAAGACCACGAACCCGCCGTCCGCCCGCCGGTAGCCGAACGCGCCCGCGATCCTCCCGCCGTCGGTGACGAGCTCGGTGACGGCGGTCTCGGCGAACACCCGCAGACGGGCCTCGGGGTCGCCCAGCTCGGCGGCGTCGGCCTGCTGGAGGGCGACGATCCGCTGCTGGAGGGTCCGGATCATCTCCAGCCCGGTGCGGTCGCCCACGTGCGCCAGCCGCGGGTACTCGTGGCCGCCGAAGTTGCGCTGGCTGATCCTCCCGTCCGCGGTGCGGTCGAACAGCGCGCCCCAGTGCTCCAGTTCGAGGATGCGCTCCGGGGCCTCGCGGGCGTGGAGCTCGGCCATCCTCGGGTCGTTGAGGAACTTGCCGCCGCGGATGGTGTCGCGGAAGTGCACGCGCCACGCGTCGGAGGGGTTGGCGTTGCCCAGCGCGGCGGCGGCTCCGCCCTCGGCCATCACCGTGTGCGCCTTGCCGAACAGCGACTTGGAGATGACCGCGGTGCGCTTGCCCTGCTCGCGGGCGGCGATCGCGGCGCGGAGCCCGGCTCCGCCCGCGCCGATCACCACGACGTCGTAGGTGTACCGGGTGATGCCGGCGTCTGCTGTGGGGGGCATGTGGGTGTGCCTTTCCAGGGGACGGCCCTCCCCGGGGCTCAGTTGAGGATCCGCAGGTCGGTGATGGCGCCGCCGGCCACCAGGGCGATGTAGGCGTCGGTGGCCATCAGGGACGCGATGCTGAACCAGCCGAAGTACATGTGCCGGTCGTTGAGGGTCGAGACGCGGCTCCACATCCAGTAGCGGACGGGGTGCCGGCCGAAGCTGCGCAGGCGCCCGCCCATGATGTGGCGGCAGGAGTGGCAGCTGAGCGTGTAGCCCCAGAGCATCAGCACGTTGAGGACCATGACGAGGTTGCCGAGCCCGATGCCGAAGCCGCCGTCGGTCCCGTGGAGGAAGGCGACCGCCGTGTCCCACGTGTTGACCAGGGTGATGGCGAGGGCGACGTAGAAGAAGTAGCGGTGGCCGTTCTGGGGGAGCATCAGCGGTCGGGTCTCACCCGTGTACCGGCTGTGCGGCTCGCGTACGGCGCACGCGGTGGGCGCCTGCCAGATCGAGCGGTAGTAGGCCTTGCGGTAGTAGTAGCAGGTCACCCGGAACAGCAGCAGGAAGGGCAGGCTGAGCAGGGCGTAGGGGACGAGCGGGGGGAACTCGAAGGGGAGCCGCCCGAACAGCGCGGCCTCGGGCGCGCACTGCTGTGCCAGGCACGGCGAGTAGAACGGGGTCAGGTAGTGGTGCTCCGCCACCCAGTAGTGGTCCTGCTGGAACACCCGGAGGGTGGCGTAGACCACGAAGGCGGCCAGGCCCGCCGTCGTGAGGACCGGGCCGAGCCACCATCGGTCGGTCCGCAGGGTTCGTCGGGGGATGCGCGCCCGGACGGCTCCGGTGCGCGCGCTGTCGTCGGGGGTCACCGAGGTCTCCACCTCCTGTGGAGAGGGCGCCGGCCGGGCGGCGACCGGGGTGCGGGACCCCGGGCCCGGGCGGTGACCGCTCTCCGTGAGTGCTGCACGGCTGCGGGAGAAGCTGTAGGACCGGTCTGCAACGCAACGTTAGGACGTTGTGATCACGGTCACGTCCCGGCTGTGGAGAAACCCCTGGGAGGCGAGTGTGAATTAGGCCACTTTTAGTCATTCATTTGTGGCCCTTTGTCACTAAAAGCCGACGAACATCCCGAGTGTCATGTTCGTTGCTTTTGACAAACGAGTGGTGATAGGGGGCGGGTTTGTCCCCTGGGTGTTTTGGGGCTCAGGAAATTTCTCCGGTATTCCTACCGGAGAACCTGTCTTCCTCGGGCCCGCCCGCGCCCGCGTCCGAGATCAGCACCTCCAGATCCGGGCCCAGGTCCTCCTTCGTCATCCCCAGCAGGTACTCGTTGAGGTGCCGGCGGAAGGCGTCCGCCGAGTGCGAGGGCTCCACGTCCTTGCGCCGCGCCAGGGCCACGGTACGGAGCAGGCGGGGCCGGGCCAGCGGCGTCCCGCGCAGACCCGGCCTGTTCTTGAGCACCATGCTCGGCACGACGGCCAGACCCAGCCCCGCCTCCACGAAGCGCAGCACGGCGTCCATCTCCCCGCCCTCCACCGCCAGGTCGGGCTCGAAGCCGGCGGCCCGGCAGGCGCGCAGCGTGGCCTCGCGCACGTCGTACCCGCGCCGGAACATCACCAGCGCCCGCTCCCGGAGCTCGGTGATCCGGATCGACGCCCTTCCGTTGGGGGAGGGCTGCGACATCGGGCTCACCACGACGAGGTTCTCCCTCAGGATCGGCGTGGTCGAGAAGTCGGGGTCGCTGCTCTGGAGGGGGAGGATGATCAGCGCCAGGTCCAGCTCGCCCCGCCCCAGGTCCCGGATGAGGTCGCGCGAACCGCTCTCCTCCACCCGGAGTTCGATCCCGGGGAAGCGGGTATGGAAGTGGGCGAGGACATCGGCCAGCAGTCCCGCGCACAGCGAGGGGGTCGCCCCGAGGCGGACCCGCCCGCGACGCACCCCGGCCAGTTCGGCCACCTCCCGACGGGCCGTCTCCAGGTCGGTGAGCATGCGCTGGGCCAGCGGGAGCAGTGCCTCGCCCGCCGGGGTGAGTGTGATGTTTCCCCGGGCACGACTGAATAACGGCGCGCCCAACTCCCGCTCAAGGCTGCGGATCTGTTTGCTCAAGCTCGGCTGGGCGACGCGTGAAAGCTCGGCTGCGCGGGTGAAATGGCGGGTGCGGGCCACGGCGACGAAGTAAGCCAGCTGCTGGAACTGCATGCTCCATAGCCTAAGGCTATGGAGACCAGGGTCCCGATGACTTGGACGTCCGAGTTAACCCGAAATTAAAGTGGCAGGCTGTGGCGAACAGTACCTTGACCAAGAAGCGATCTACGGCCTACAGGTCCACGGTGGCGCTCAAGTCCGCGATGGCGGTCACCGGCGTGATCCTCGTGCTGTACCTGATCGCGCACATGTACGGCAACCTGAAAGTCTTCTCGGGCCAGGAGGCCTTCGACGGCTACGCGCACGGCCTCCGTGAGCTCGGCTACCCGCTCCTGCCCGAGAGCGGCTTCCTGTGGATCGCGCGCGTTGTCCTGCTGGCGAGCGTTCTCATCCACATCTACTCCGCAGCGGTCCTCACGATGCGCGCGCGCAAGGCCCGCACCGACCGTTACCAGGTGAAGAAGCGGGTGCAGCGCACCTACGCCTCGTACACCATGCGCTACGGCGGCATCCTCATCGCGCTCTTCGTGATCTTCCACATCCTGCACCTGACGGCGAACGTCATCGCTCCCGGCGGCAAGTCGGACAGCCCGTACGAGCGGCTCGTGAACGGCTTCCAGCCGGAGTTCTGGTACGTGACGCTGTTCTACCTCGCCTCCGTGATCGCGGTCGGTTTCCACCTGCGTCACGGTGTGTGGAGCGGGATGGCCACGCTCGGCTTCAACAAGGCCAGCCGCCAGGGCAAGATCAACGCGGTCGCCATGGCGATCGCCGTGGTCGTGACCGTCGGCTTCCTGCTCCCGCCCCTGGCGGTCACCTTTGGACTGGTGAGTTAATTGTCTGAGAACGACCTGTACATCGAGGGCGCCCCGATCCGGGACGAGAAGGCCCCCGAAGGCCCGATCAACGAGCGCTGGGACAAGCGCCGCTTCGGCGCCAAGCTGGTCAACCCCGCGAACCGGCGCAAGCTCTCCGTGATCATCGTCGGCACCGGCCTCGCCGGCGCGTCCGCGGCGGCGACCCTGGGCGAGGCGGGCTACAAGGTCACCTCGTTCTGCTACCAGGACAGCCCCCGGCGCGCGCACTCCATCGCCGCGCAGGGCGGCATCAACGCCGCGAAGAACTACCGCAACGACGGCGACAGCATCTACCGGCTGTTCTACGACACGGTCAAGGGCGGTGACTTCCGCTCCCGCGAGTCGAACGTCTACCGCCTGGCGCAGACCAGCGTCGAGATCATCGACCAGTGCGTCGCCCAGGGCGTTCCCTTCGCCCGCGAGTACGGCGGCCTCCTGGACAACCGCTCCTTCGGCGGCGTGCAGGTGTCCCGCACCTTCTACGCGCGCGGCCAGACGGGCCAGCAGCTCCTCATCGGCGCCTACCAGGCCCAGGAGCGCCAGATCGCGGCGGGCACCGTCAAGATGAACACCCGCCACGAGATGCTGGAAGTCATCGTCGTGGACGGCAAGGCGCGCGGCATCATCGCCCGCGACATGGTCACCGGCGAGATCGAGACGCACTTCGCCGACGCGGTGGTCCTGGCCACCGGCGGCTACGGCAACGTCTTCTTCCTGTCGACCAACGCCATGGGCTCCAACGTCACCGCCGCGTGGCGGGCCCACCGCAAGGGCGCGCACTTCGCGAACCCCTGCTACACGCAGATCCACCCGACCTGCATCCCGGTCAGCGGCGACTACCAGTCCAAGCTGACCCTGATGAGCGAGTCGCTGCGCAACGACGGCCGCATCTGGGTGCCCAAGGTGGGCGGTGACGACCGGGACCCGCGCCAGATCCCCGAGGGGGAGCGCGACTACTACCTGGAGCGCATCTACCCGGCCTTCGGCAACCTGGTGCCCCGCGACATCGCGTCGCGCGCCGCCAAGAACGTCTGCGACGAGGGCCGCGGCGTCGGCCCCGGCGGGCTGGGCGTGTACCTGGACTTCGCGGACGCCATCGAGCGCCTGGGACGCGACGCGGTCGAGGCCAAGTACGGCAACCTCTTCGACATGTACCAGCGCATCACCGGGGAGAACCCGTACGAGGTCCCGATGCGCATCTACCCGGCCGTCCACTACACCATGGGCGGGCTGTGGGTCGACTACGACCTCCAGAGCACCATCCCGGGCCTGTTCGTGACGGGTGAGGCCAACTTCTCCGACCACGGCGCCAACCGCCTGGGCGCGAGCGCGCTGATGCAGGGGCTGGCGGACGGCTACTTCGTCCTGCCGAACACCATCAACGACTACCTCGCGGCCGGCCCCTTCGAGCCGCTCGACGAGACCCACCCCGAGGCCGTGGCGGCCAAGGCGGACGTCACCGCGCGGATCGACAAGCTGCTCTCCATCAACGGCTCCCGCACCGTCGACTCCTTCCACAAGGAGCTCGGCCACATCATGTGGGACTACTGCGGCATGGAGCGCAACGAGGAGGGCCTGCGCAAGGCCATCGAGCTCATCCGCGAGCTGCGCGCCGAGTTCTGGCGCGACGTCAAGGTGCTCGGCACCAACGAGGAGTTCAACCAGGCTCTGGAGAAGGCCAACCGCGTGGCCGACTTCCTGGAGCTGGGCGAGCTCATGTGCATCGACGCCCTGCACCGGCGCGAGTCCTGCGGCGGTCACTTCCGCTCCGAGAGCCAGACCGAGGACGGGGAGGCCCTGCGTCACGACGACGAGTTCGCCTACGTCGCGGCCTGGGAGTTCGGTGGCGTGGACAGCAAGCCCGTGCTCCACAAGGAAGACCTGGAGTACGAGTACGTCGAGATGAAGCAGCGGAGCTACAAGTGAACATCACCCTGCGCGTGTGGCGACAGAAGGGCCGTGACGACGAGGGTCGCATGGTCACCTACAAGCTCACCGACGTCTCGCCGGACATGTCCTTCCTGGAGATGCTCGACGTCCTCAACGAGAAGCTCACGCTGGAGAACGAGGACCCGGTCGCGTTCGACCACGACTGCCGCGAGGGCATCTGCGGCGCCTGCGGCGTCGTGATCGACGGCGAGGCCCACGGTCCCGAGCGCACCACCACCTGCCAGCTGCACATGCGCAGCTTCAAGGACGGCGACACCATCACGGTCGAGCCGTGGCGGGCCTCGGCCTTCCCGGTCGTCAAGGACCTGGTCGTCGACCGGGGCGCGTTCGACCGCATCATCCAGGCGGGCGGCTTCATCAGCGCCCCGACGGGTACCGCGCCGGACGCCCACGCCAACCCGATCCCGAAGCCGGACGCGGACCGCGCCTTCGACGCCGCGACCTGCATCGGCTGCGGCGCCTGCGTGGCGGCGTGCCCGAACGCGTCCAGCATGCTGTTCACCGCGGCGAAGGTCACCCACCTCGGCATGCTCCCGCAGGGACAGCCGGAGCGGGCGTCGCGCGTGGTGAAGATGATCAACCAGCAGGACGAGGAGGACTTCGGCGGCTGCACCAACATCGGTGAGTGCGCCGCGGTCTGCCCCAAGGGCATCCCGCTGGACACCATCTCGCAGCTCAACCGCGACCTGCTGGGCTCGCTCAGCAAGGGCATCGGCTAGGCACGACCTCTGCCGGGGGCGTACCCCGGTCCGGTCCCACGGGGCCGCACCCCTTCCGGGGGGTGCGGCCCCGTCCCCGTGCGCGGGTCACCGCCGGGGGGTCAGGAGCTTCCTCAGCCGCTCCGCGATCTCCGGAACGTCCACCCCCACGATCACGGTGACGTCGGCCCTCGTGAGGCAGTGCGTCACTCGGCCAGCCTCGCCAGGAGTTCGGCGTCCTCCTGCGCGATGTCCAGGGCGTGCCGGCGCACCCTCTCGGTCCGGCGGCGTGCCGGACACTCCCCGACGGCGGTCACGACCTCGGGGTCCACACCGGTGCCGTCCTCCTCGGCCGCCTCCTCGATGCGGGCGTGCACGTCCTCCGGGAGGCGCGGGTTCATGTTCATGGGGACACGGTACCCAGGGGTGGTACCGATGAGCGGTACTACCGGGATCCGGCCTCCTGGGCGCGGTAGTGGCGCGCCACCGCGTGGAAGGCCTCCTTCGGCGTCCACGCCGCCGGGTCGTCGGCGGGGGTCCGTACGAGGCCGAACCCCGCCGTGTCCAGGTCGAACTCCGGGTCCTCGCTGTGCGGGAACCCGGGCATGGCGAACGTGAACACGAAGGCCCCCTCCACACCCCGGTCCTCGTACAGGTCGAGCAGCTCGGCGAGGTAGCGCGCCTGGACGCCCTCGTCCCGCACCGTGCCCCGGCGCAGGCGCGGCGGGTCGGCGAACCAGTTCACGGCGAAGAAGGAGCCCGCGCCCCGCAGGTCGGCGCCCTCGTACGCGCCGCACCCGAACTCGGTGACCACGAACGGGCGCCCGGCCTCGTGCATGCGGGCGTCGAGGGCCTCCGCGTAGGCGGCGTCGTCGGTCCCCGCCCGGTACAGGTTCGTCCCGGCGACGTCGAACACCGACCAGTCCACCCGCTCCCACCCCGCGGCGCCGTAGGTGAGGGGGCCGTGGAAACGCTCGCGCGCCACCGCGGCGGTGGCGGCGAGCAGGGTGTGGAGCCTGCGGTTCAGGCGCCGGGAGAAGAGTCTGAGCAGCCGGGGGCGCCTGATGATCTGGAGCCGGGAGAACTCGCCGGGGCCGGGGAGCAGCCCGGGGACGGTCAGCGAGAACTCGGTGCCGACCATCAGGGTGACCCGGCCCGGCCGGGCCGCGCGCAGCCCCTCGGCCATGTCCGCCACGGCGGCGAGACGGACGACCAGGTCCGAGGGCGTCCGGCCGTCGTACCGGGGGCGCACCCACACGTCGAGGCCGACGGCCAGGGCGGCCCGGGCCACCGATTCCAGCCGTCCGACGTCGTCGCCGACCAGCATCACGGCCGTGCAGCGCAGGTCCTCCCGCACGGTGCGCATGTCGCGCTCGGCCGCACCGGCCGGAAGGTGGTCGCTGTGGTACGAGACGCCTCGGATGTTCACCCGGCCATCCTGTCAGCCCGGGAAGGGGGCGAGGGGGCGCCGGCTCCCCGTCAGGCCGCAGGCGGGCGGACCATGCAGTACGCCGAGGGGGCCCGCGGGTCGCTGACCACCCGCACCACCTGGAACCCGTACCGCTCGTAGTAGCCGAGGTTCGCGGGGTTGGTCGTGTCCAGGTGGACGGGCACGCCGTCCGCGTCGGCCCTCGCCAGGCCGGCGCGCAGCAGCTGCGAGCCCACACCCGTCCCGCGGGCCCCGGGGTCGGTGCCCAGCAGCGCCAGGTACCAGTGCGGTTCCTCGGGGACGACCGCGCGCAGTTCACCCGTGTACCGCGCGATCTCGGGGATCCGGGAGAGGCCGACCAGGCGGGACCAGTGCGGCAGCGACCGCAGCGTCACCGCGAACCCCTCGGGCGCCGCGCCGGGCGGCGCCCACAGGGCCGCTCCCCGCACCACCGGGCCGCGCACGGAGTCCTCACGGCACTCGGCCACCGTGGTGTAGCCGCTCGGGACGTAGCCGAACCCGGCCAGGAGCGCGCAGGCCCGCGCGGTCCGCGCCATGCGCCGGTCCTCGGTCGGGAAGAACCAGCGGAAGAACGGGTCCTCGTGGAAGGCGCGCCCCAGGAGCCGGGCCACGCCGGGGACGTCGTTCATGTTCGCGGTGCGAAGGGTCCGCGCCGCGGCTGCCGTGGGGCTCACGGGGGTGCCTCTTCCCTCTCACGGGACTCCGGTCACCGCTCATGGTAGATCGCGCGAACATCCCGGGTGCGGCGTTTTCCGAGGAAGGCCCCAGGCCGCCCCGCGGGTCCCGCGCACGGCTCCCCCTCCAGCCCCGCGGAGGCTCAGGAGGGGTCGCGGATCAGGTAGTAGTGGGCGCCCGCGTCCGGGCTCTCCACCTCGCGGGACACACGGAAGCCGAACCGCTCGTAGAAGCCGACGGTCTTGTCATCGAGGGTCTGGGTGAACACGGGGAGCCCTGCGGAGTCCGCCCGGTCCAGGCCGTCGGAGAGGAGGCCGCCCGCCACACCGGTGCCCGACACCACGGGATCCACGCCCAGGGTGGCCAGGTACAGGTGGGGTTCCTGAGGAGCGGCCAGCTTCCACTCCGCGAACACCCGCACGAACGCGGTGAGGCGCGCCCGGCCGATCAGCGGGCCCCAGTGGGGCCAGGTGCGCAGCGAGACCAGCTGGCCCTCGGGGTTGGCCTCGGGCGGCGCCCACAGGGCCGCTCCCCGCACCACCGGTGCGGACTCCGTGCCGTCCACGGTCTCGGCGACCCGGGTGCCGCCGGCGGGGACGTAGCCGAACCCGGCGGTCAGGGCGAAGAAGCGCCGCGTCTTGGCGATGCGGAGTTCGTCGTCGGGGAACAGCCAGCGGAAGAACGGGTCCTCGTGGGCGGATCTGCTCAGGACCCGGGCGATGCCGGCGACGTCGTCCATGGTGGCGGGACGGGCTGCGGAGGTGACGGTCGGACTCATGCGCACTGCTCTCTGGTAGGGGGCGGCCTCACGCACATGGTAGATCACGGAACCATCACGGCAGCGCCTCGGCGGGTGTGGCGCAGACCTGTCCGGACACCGGCTGGTCGAAGACGTGGGCCCGCACCCAGGCGTGCATCGCGATCGCGGCCGCCGCGCCGGCGTTGATCGACCGCGTCGAACCGAACTGGGCGATCGACAGCACCGCCCGGCACACCTTCCGCACCTCCTCGGACAGCCCCGGGCCCTCCTGCCCGAACACCAGGACGGCGTCCCTCGGCAGCGGGTAGGTCTCCAGCGGCACCGCGCCCGGCAGGTTGTCGATCCCGATCAGGGGGAGTCCGCGCTCCTCGGCCCACGCCACCAGGGCGTCCGTGTCGGGGTGGTGGTGGACGTGCTGGTAGCGGTCGGTGACCATCGCCCCCCGCTTGTTCCAGCGGCGGCGGCCGACGATGTGGACCGCCGCGCACCCGAACGCGTTGGCGGTGCGTACGACCGAGCCGATGTTGAAGTCGTGCGACCAGTTCTCCACCGCGACGTGGAAGGGGTGGCGGACGGTGTCGAGGTCCGCGACGATCGCCTCGCGCCGCCAGTACCGGTAGCGGTCCACGACGTTGCGGCGGTCGCCCCCGGCCAGGAGGTCGGGGTCGTAGTGGTCGCCCTCGGGCCACGGTCCGGACCAGGGGCCCACACCGACCTCGCGTGCCTCGTCCTCGCCGTTGCCGTCGGGCGCGTCGGGCGCGGCCGAGGAGGGGAGGGTGGCCTGGGGTGCGGGATGCTCGTTCATCCGTTCCAGCTTACGAACCCCCGGCGCCTCCTCGGCTGGGTCGCCGTCGGCCCCTCAGCCTCCGCTCCGAGGGCCGTTCCGCCGGCTCCGGGCGACGAGGAGGGCCGCCGCGCGCCAGCCGAGCATGGCCGCGGCCAGGAACAGGGACGTGACGACGACGAAGCTGATCGGTGCGCCCTCACCGGTCAGCAGGCGCAGCGCCATACCGCCCGCCACCGTCACGGCCCACACGAACAGGCCGACCGGCCAGATCCGGTCGGGTGCCCTCCAGCCCAGGGTGACCGCCCATCCCAGGACCGTCCCGGCCAGGAACGGCCAGGCCGTGCCCCAGATGCCCGCGAGGGCGGTCCCCGACTCGTGGTCGACCCTGCCGATCACGACGAAGGCGAGCACACAGACCAGGTCGGCCGCGAAGGCGAGCGGCACCGCATACGAACGCATGCCACCAGGCTAACGGGCCGGCCGGAACCGCGGCCGGTGGGGCGCGGGGACCCCTGGAGCGGCCGGACCCGTGTCCCCGGACCGGGCTCCCGTACCCGGCGCCGCGTCCCGGACGGAGGCGGTGGAGGCGCGGTACCGGCGCCGCACCCGGCCCGGGCACGGCGGGCCCCGGCCGGGCGCGTGCCGGGGCCCGGGCCGTCCGCTACTCGCCCCGGAGGCTCTCCTTGAGGAACTCCACCTGGAGCAGCATCAGGTTCTCCGCGACGGTCGGGTCGGACGGGGAGTGCGTCACCCCCGACAGCGGCAGCACCGTGTGCGGGCGGCCCGCCGTCATCAGGGCCGACGACATCCTCTGGGTGTGCGCGAACGCCACGTTGTCGTCCGCCAGGCCGTGGATCATCATCAGCGGGCGCTCCAGCTTGGCCGCCTCCTCCAGGAGCGAGCTGCGCCCGTACGCCTCCGGCCGCTCCTGGGGGGTGCCCAGGTAGCGCTCGGTGTAGTGGGTGTCGTACAGCGCCCAGTCGATGACCGGCGCGCCCGCCACCGCCGCGTGGAACACGTCCGGGCGGCGCAGCACCGCGAGCGCGGCGAGGAACCCGCCGAACGACCAGCCGTGGATGCCCACGCGCGAGGTGTCCAGGAAGGGGAAGCGGGCCGCCGCGTCCCGCAGGGCCGCCACCTGGTCGTCCAGGACCGGAGCCGCCAGGTCGAGGTGGATGCTCTGCTCCCACTCCACCCCGATCCCCGGGGTGCCGCGGCCGTCGGCGATGAGCACCGCGAAGCCCTGCTCCGCGTACCACTGGGCGGTCAGGTAGGCCCCGCGCGCGTTGAGGACCCGCTGGGCGTGCGGTCCCCCGTAGGGGGCCACCAGCACCGGGAGCGGACGGAGGTCCTCGCGGTACCAGGACGGCAGGACGAGCGCGGTCGGGATCCGCCGCTCGCCGGCGCGCCAGAACTCCACCCTCGGCTCGGGGAGCTCCGGCGCCTCCGCGAGGCTGGGGATCTCGGAGTACGCCCGTCGCGTCTCGGTGCCGGCGTTGCGCACGACCACGGTGCGCACCCCGGCGAAGTCCATCGACCGGTGCTGGACGACGAGGGTGCCGCCGCGCAGCCGCCCGGACCGCAGGCCGCTGTGGGCCCCCGAGTCGGCCGACCGGGAGCAGCCGTGCCCGGGGACCTCCACCGGCTCCGACAGGCCGGTGGCCGGGTCCGCCAGCCACAGGGAGACGTCGCCGGGACTCCCCGCGGGCGAGCCCGTGTAGAGGACGCGGTCGCCGTCCACGTCGACGACCCCGCGCACGTACACGTCGGCGGGGCTGACGGGCGTGCCGCCGACGTACACGCGCCGCTCACCGGGCCCGTCGGGCCCCTCCGGGCCGCGGGCGATCCACACCAGGTCCCCGGAGGCCGTGTGGGCGGGCACGCCCGGCATCAGCTCGACCCACACGCCGTCGGTGTCGGTGCGCACCTCGGCGACCAGGCCGGTGGCCGGGTCGGCGCTGAGGAGGGTGAGCGAGCGCTGGCCGCGGTCCTGCGCGGTGAGGACGACGGTGGGGGTGCCGTCGGGGCCGGTGGTCCAGCCGACCGTCGACAGGTAGGGGAAGGCCTCCCGGTCCCACTCCACCCATGTGGGGGAGGGGCGGCCGTCCCGCCGGTACGCCCCCGCCGAACCGACCGGGAACACGGCCAGGCGCACGTCCGCGTTGACGCCCCCCGCCGGCGGGTAGCGCAGCGCCGTCGGCTCCTGGCCGGGGCGGCCGGGGTCGGAGACGTACCAGGTGTTCACCGCGGACTCGTCCACGCGGGCCACGGCCAGCGAGGAACCGTCCGGGGCCCACCAGAAGCCCCGGTAGCGGCCCATCTCCTCGGCGGCGACCAGCTCGGCCAGTCCCCAGGTGACGTGGTCGCCGTCGGGCTCGGCGACCACCCTGTCGCCGTGGTCGGACTCGGCCGCGGCGACGTCGATGACGTGCACGGCCCCGCCGCTGACGTAGGCGACGCGGTCGCCCGCCGGACTGATCCGCGGGTCCACGACCGGGGTGGCCGCGGGCAGCTCGCGGGGCGCGCCCCCGTCGCCGACCAGGTCGACGTAGAACAGCCGTCCGGACAGGGTGAAGACCGCCCTCGTGAAGGCGTCGTCCACCGAGTAGGCCACGATGCCGCCGCCGCTCTCACGGAGGCGCTCACGGCGCGCCCGCTCCTCCGGGGGGAGGTTCTCGTCGTCGGCGCCCAGGGCCTTGGGGTCGGCGACCACCGACTCGGTCCCGGCCTCCGTCTCGTGCACCCACAGGCACGTGCCCGTGTCTACTCCGTCGCGCCCCCGGAGGAAGGCGACGCGTTGTCCGTCCGGCGAGATCTGGAACGCGCGCGGAACACCGATCGTGAAGCGTTGGGTACGGGCCTGTTGGCGAGGAAAACTCATAGGGGGATTGTGTCCCATGCCGCGCCCGAACGAGGGAGTGTCCCCTCCCCGCCGGCCACGGCGCGCGGAGGTCCGCGCCGGAGCGCCCGGGGGCCGCACCCGCCCCCTCGCGCCCCGGGAGGCCGCGGGGCGACCCGCGCGTGCCGCGCCCCGGCCCCCTCGTGCCGCGGGAACCGCGGCCCGGCCCCGCCCCCGCCCGCTCGCTCGCACCGGGGGCCCTGGCCCCGGTCGGACACGGGCGGGTGAAGGTCCCGGCATGTCGCGATGCGACCGGTATCGTTCGCTATGTGACTGACAGGCGACTGATGATGGTGCACGCGCACCCCGACGACGAGAGCATCGTCACGGGTGCGACGCTGGCGAAGTACGCGGCCGAGGGGGTCGGCGTCACCCTGGTGACCTGCACCCTCGGCGAGGAGGGCGAGGTCATCCCCGACGACCTCGCGCACCTGGCCGCCGACCGCGACGACACCCTGGGCGGCCACCGGGTCGGCGAGCTGGAGAAGGCCTGCGTCGCCCTGGGCGTGCGCGACCACCGGTTCCTCGGCGGCGCCGGCCGCTACAGGGACTCGGGCATGGCGGGCGGTTCCGCGAACGACCACCCGAAGGCGTTCGCCGGGGCCGACCCGGAGGCCGCCGCGACGATGCTCGCGGAGATCATCCGCGAGGTCAGGCCGCACGTACTGGTCAGCTACGACGAGTACGGCGGCTACGGGCACCCGGACCACGTCCAGGCGCACCGGATCACCCGGCGCGCGTGCGCCCGGGCCGGTGAGCGCTCCATGGCGGGCACGCCCTGGCAGGTCGGCAAGCTCTACGCGATCGCCCAGCCGGTGTCCGTGATCGAGGCGTCGATCGCGCGGCTCAACGAGGAGGCGGGCCCGTTCACGCCGCCCGCGCAGGTGTCCGACATCGCGCGCGGCACCCCGGACGAGCTGGTGACCACGCGCGTCGACGCGGGGGCGCACTGGGCGGCGAAGGCGATGGCGATGCGGGCGCACGCCACGCAGATCACCGTGGACGGCGAGCGGTTCGCCCTGTCGAACGGCATCGCGCAGGAGATCGACGCCGTCGAGTACTTCACGCTGCTGCTGGGACCGGCGCCGCGCGTCCGTCCGGGGGAGTACGAGACGGACCTGTTCTCCGGGCTGTGATCCCGGGCGGTCCGGGCGACCGTCTACCCTCGTCTGCTGTGAGCACACCTGAGTCCACCGGGGCCGGAGAGCGGAGACCGCCCCGGACGTCCCTGTCGCCGCTGCTGACCGCGGCCACCTTCGCGGTCCTGCTGCTGCTCGGCGCCCTCCTGGGCCTGCTGTCCACGACCGGCGCCGGCTGGCTCACCCGCTACTGGGACGCGGGCCGGCCCGCGACGGTGCTGTCGGTGGCGGGGCTGGTGGCCTTCCTGGCGCTCCTGTACGGGGCGGGCCGCCTGTGCGCGTGGGGGACCCGGGGCCCGTCCGGGGCGGTGGCCTTCGCGGTGGGGTTCCTGGCGGTGCTGATCGCCCTGGTCAGCTACCTTCCCGGTGGCGACGCCGTCCTCAGGAACCACCTCATGCACAACGCGTACCTGTTCGGGACGATGCTGGTCCTGGCGATCTCCGTGGTCCGCAGCGGGATCTTCCTGCCCCCGGCCCCTCCGGGCGGCGCCCGGCCGCAGGAGCGGTCCCCGTCGGGCGCGCACCCGCCGGACGGGGCCTGACCCCGGCGTCGGGCCGTATACGGGGAGAGGACCCCGGGGATCGCCCCGGGGTCCTCTCCCCGTATACGGGATCAGGCCCAGAACTGCAGGAGGAGCTCTCCGTAGAAGGCGATCCCGGGGAACACCGGGTTGGGCAGGACCAGGTCGAACAGGCCGTACACCAGGTTCACCAGGGCCTCCCTGACCCCGGGGAACCACAGGACGGCGAACACGGCCACGGAGCCGAACAGGGCGTTGCGGCGGGCGGCGGGGACCCACGGTGCGCGGTGCGCCGCCGCGGCCAGCACCTCGAAGCCGTCCAGGCCCGGGACGGGCAGCAGGTTGACGAGGGCGGCGGTCAGGTTCGCGAAGGACAGCAGCGCCATCGCGGCGATCGCCCAGTTGGTGGTGTCGTTGCCGGGGGGGACCAGGACGGTCACGACGGCGGCGAGGACCGCGGACAGCAGGAGGCTGGCCAGCGGGCCGGCGAGCGCCACCGCGGCGCGGCGGCCCCGGGACGGGATGCGGTCCCAGTCGACGTAGGAGGGCGGCCCGGTCATGCCGAAGGCCCCCAGGCCCAGGTAGAGCGAGGGCAGCACGAGCCCGGCGAAGGCCTGCGGGTAGGCGAACGGGTTGAGCCTCAGGTAGGCGCTCCCGCGCAGCGAGCGGTCCCCGGCCAGGTACGCCGCGAGCGCGTGCGCGAACTCGTGGACGGCCGAGGAGACGATCCACCCGAGCAGGATGAGCAGGGGCGGGATCAGCGGGGTGACGCTCGCGCCCTCGGCGGCCCAGTCGAGTTCGACCGCGCGCCAGGAGAGCCAGCCGGCGAACCCCGTGAGCCCCAGCAGCAGGACGAACACCGGGCTGGGCAGGAAGTCGACGCGGCTCGGGACCGGGGCACCGTCCGCGGGCGCGCCGTCGCCCCCGGAGGGGCCCTCCACGTCAGCGGAGTCCCCGCCGGGCCCGGGCGCCCCTGGGCCCCCCTCTCCGGAGGACGCGGGTTCGTCGTCGTCCCCGCCCAGGTCGGGGCGGTTGAGGGCGCCCTCGGGCATCCTGTCCCACGGGTCGACGCCGGGTGCCTCGTCCGCGCCCCGGTCGGGTCCGGGCACGTCGGTCGTCTCCGCCTTCTGGGGCGGTTCGGGCGTGGGCATGGTGCTCCTGCTGGTCGCGGGTGGGTCGCGCTCCAGATTAGGCCCTGGGCGGGACCCGTTCGCAGCGGGTGCGGTCCAGGGGCGGGGCGGCACGGGGGCCTACACGACCGCCCGGGGGGCCACCGCCGACTGGTGCAGGCACGCGACCGCGAAGGCGCGGCCGGGCGCCGTCAGCTCCCGGTGCCCGGCGCCGTCGTCCTCGCCGAGCAGGCCGAGGGTCTCCAGCAGCCAGCACACCGCCATCACCAGCGCCCGCACCCGGTCCGACGCGGCCTCGGCGGTCCTGCGGTGCGAGGCGGCGTGCCGACCCGACGCGAGCGGCGGCTCCGGCGGCACCCAGCCCGACTCGGTCAGCGTCCTCTCGGCCGCCTCCACGTCCGACTCCCGCCGGCGCTCGTGCGAACCGCCGCCCTGCGGGGAGCGGGACAGCAGCATGCCCAGGAGCGTCTCCGCCGCCGCCTGTTCCAGTCCGCCGGTGCGGCACAGGGTCTCGGTGGAGGCCCGCCACAGCGCCTCGGGGTCCTCGCGCAGCTGCCGGCCGCGCCGGGTCAGGACGAGCCTGCGCCCGGACCGGCGCACGGCGCGCATGCCCCGCAGCGCCTGGTGCAGGGCGATCAGCTGGGTCGCGTCCGTCTCGCTGCGCGGGGGTTCCGGGGTGGTCCGCCAACCGAAGTCCGCGCACATCTGGCGGACCACGCCCGGCGAGATGTAGCCGATCTGGGTGAGGGCGATGCCGTCGGCGGCGAGGTCCAGCAGCCGTTGCAGCGGCGCCATCGACCGGTCCGCCGCGCGCGGCACGTCCGCGCCGGCGATGATCTGCCCGACGAGCGGCCACAGCCGCTGCCGGTGCGGGTGCGCCGACGAGCTGAGCCACGCGCGGACCCGCTCCTCCCGCACCAGGTCCAGGTGGCTCAGGCCCCGACGGCCCGGCCGGGTCAGGAAGGAGCGGGCGAACTGCTCCTGGGCCGGACGCCACCCGCGCTTGCCCGGCCTGACGTCGCCGAGGGAGATGGCCAGCTCCAGGGCGGCCGAGGTCTCGTCGCGGGCGCGGATCTCGGCGTCGCCGACCGCGGTGCCCCACGTGAGCTCGGGAAGGTCCGGGGGCTCGACCCCGGACTCCCACATGAGCCGCTCGTACATGGCCAGCCCCGCCGCGTGGTCCTCGGAGTAGACGGCGATCAGGGAGGCGGTCTCCTGCGCCGAGCAGATCTGCGCGTACCGGTAGAGCTGGAGGAGGGAGAAGAGGCTGCCGAGGGAGCGCACGGCGAACAGCTGCTCGTCGGCGGAGTCCTGGAAGCGGACCGGGAGCTCGAACCAGCAGAACCGCTGGACGGCGTGCTGGTTGAGCCTCTCGATCTCCTGGTCCGGCGCCAGGACGTCCAACGCCGTCCGGGCCGTGTCGGCGGCCCGCTCGTCCCGTCGGCCCAGCTCGGCGAGGGCGGACGCTACTGCTTCGCGCATGACGGGCGCTCACCACCTCCCCGCGTACCCGCGCCCGTCCGCGCGGTGTTCCGCAGGGGGGCGCGTTGCTTCGTTCGTCTGTCCCCGGGGGGTCGGGCCGGGGCCCGCTCCGGGACTGTGCGTCTCCTACCCCGCACGGGGCGAAGAATGCCTGTGTCCAGGCGCGGTGTGGACGCCGCGCCCGGCGGGCCGGGCGGCGCCCGCCGCGGGGCTCAGGCCGTATCCGGGGGCGGGCCGCCGCGGCGGCGCGGGGGCACCGGCGGAACGACGCGGCTGGCGGCGACGGCCGACTCCTCGACCTCCACCGCGGACCCGTCGCGCCGGCGCACGGTGATGACGCCGCCTTCCCAGGACTCCACGACCCCGACGACGTCGGTGAACCCGCCCCCGGCGAGGACCGTGCGTACGGAGACCCGGCGGCCCACGTCCTCCGGGGTTATCCGGTGGACGAGACGTCCTCCCATGTGCATCGAACGAGCCCCCCGATTGTGCGCCGGTTGTTCTTCGCCGCCATACTAGGAGGACGACATCTGTGCCATTTGCTTGCAGAGCCCGGGAGCAGGGCCTAGGCGCCCGCACGCCGAACCCGGTCCGGGGTTCTCAAGGTCCCCGCCTCCCCCGTGGAAAGCGGGGGTGAGACAAGGAGTACGACGTGACCTACGTCATCGCGCAGCCCTGTGTTGATGTGCTGGACAAGGCGTGCATTGACGAGTGCCCCGTGGACTGCATCTACGAGGGCGACCGCATGCTCTACATCCACCCGGACGAGTGCGTCGACTGCGGTGCGTGCGAGCCGGTCTGCCCGGTCGAGGCCATCTACTACGAGGACGACCTGCCCGAGCAGTGGTCCGACTTCTACAAGGCCAACGTCGACTTCTTCGACGACCTGGGGTCCCCGGGCGGCGCGTCGAAGGTCGGCAAGATCGACCGGGACCACCCGCTCGTCGCGAAGCTGCCCCCGCAGGCCGAGTAGCCGCGCAGTCCGCGTTCCGGCCCGACAGGGGCCGAGCCGCCACCGCACCCCCCTGGCGCAGAGGGTGCGCGGGCGTGGGTCACCCGCGCGGTGACGTGTCGCGCCGACCCCCTCCGGAGGGTCGGCGCGATTGCTGTGCGAACCGAAACCGATGGATGGAGTGTGCACCGATGGCCGAGCGGCGACCCGTGGCGGACCGGCTCCCGACCTTCCCGTGGGACCGGCTGGCGCCGTACAAGCGCACGGCCGCGGCGCATCCCGGCGGGATCGTGGACCTGTCCGTCGGCACGCCGGTCGACCCGGTCCCGGCGTCCCTCCGCAAGGCCCTGTCCGAAGCCTCGGACTCGCCCGGATACCCGCTGACCTGGGGAACGCCCGAGCTGCGGGCCTCCATCCGCGGCTGGCTGTCGCGCCGCCACGGCGTGGACGTCGCCGAGGGCGCGGTGCTGCCCACCGTCGGCTCGAAGGAGCTCGTCGCGTGGCTGCCGACCCTCCTCGGCCTCGGTGCGGGCGACACGGTCGTGCACCCCGCGCTGGCCTACCCGACCTACGACGTCGGCGCCCGGATCGCCGGTGCGACCCCGGTCGCCTCCGACGGCCTGACGGCGCTGGGCCCGGCCCCGGCGGGGCTGGTGTGGGTCAACTCGCCCAGCAACCCGACCGGGCGCGTCCTGGGCGTCCCGCACCTGCGCAAGGTCGTGGAATGGGCCCGCGAGCGCGGGGCCGTGGTGGCCTCCGACGAGTGCTACCTGGACCTCGGCTGGGACGGCGCCGAACCGGTGTCGATCCTGCACCCGGACGTGTCGGGCGGGTCGCACGACAACCTGCTCGCGGTGCACTCGCTCTCCAAGCGCTCCAACCTGGCCGGCTACCGGGCGGCCTTCGTCGCCGGGGACCCCGCCCTGGTCGGAGAGCTGCTGGCGGTGCGCAAGCACGCCGGGATGATCGTCCCCGCACCCGTCCAGGCGGCGATGCGGGCGGCCTTGGACGACGACGCCCACGCCGCCGAGCAGAAGGAGCGGTACCGGGCCCGCCGGACCCGGCTCCGCGCGGCCCTGGAGGGGGCGGGCTGGCGGATCGAGCACTCCGACGCCGGACTGTACCTCTGGGCGAGCCACCCCCGCCACGACGCCTGGGGCGCGGTCGCGCACCTGGCGGAGCGCGGCGTCCTGGTCGCCCCCGGCGACTTCTACGGCGCCGCGGGGGCGGGACACGTGCGGGTGGCGTTCACCGCCACCGACGAGCGCGTCGGGGCCGCCGTCGAGCGGCTGGCGGAGTAGCGGGACGGCCCCGGGGAACGGCCGCCGGGCCGGTCCCCGGCGCCGCCGCGGACGCACAGGGCCCCGGCGCGACGCGCGCCGGGGCCCTCGCACGTCACCGCGCGGCGGTCAGCCCAGGACCACGCGCCCCCGGGTGTCCTCCCCGGCCGCCGTCCACGCCTCGGCGCCGTCCAGGCCGTCCGACGCACGCCACAGCCGGTCGTTGTAGGCGACCGAGGTCAGCCCGTACTCCTCGGCGTGCGCGACCGCCCACAGGGCCATGGCCCAGCCGAGGTCGCCGGTCCTCATCGCCTCGTCCGCGTTCAGGGGGAGCTCCGCCGGGTCCACGCCGAAGACACGCGCCATCTCCTCCTGGGCGCCCGCCGCGTCCGCGTCGCCCGCCCGCAGGGCGTCCAGGGCCTCGGCGTCGTACCAGCAGGTCAGGCTCGGACCGAGCTCTCCGGTGGTCACCTCGGCCATCCGCGCCGACAGGGCCTCGTGCTGGTCGTAGGCGTAGCCGTCCGCGCTGCGCTGGACCGCCTGGGCGGCCTCGAACACCGGGATCTCCGACCAGTTGTTCACCTCCACCAGCTCGTCGTAGAACGCGCGGGTGGCGAAAACCGGGTCGAGGATCTCCTCCGGCTCGCCCCACTCCTGGGACGGCCGCTGCTGGAACAGGCCGAGGGAGTCCCGGTCGCCGTACTCCAGGTTGTAGAACGCCGTCTCCTGCCACACGGTCGCGAACGCCACGGTCACGGCCTCGGGCGGCAGGTCGCGGCTGAACGCCACCCCGCCCACCGTGGTCGCGCTCACCGCCTGGGCGATCTCCATCTCGTACTTGCCGTCGGACAGCTGCAGACGGCAGCCCGGATCGGGGGCCTCGACCGCGGTCTCGACCGGCTCGAACGTGGTCAGCACGTAGTACGCGCCCGCGACGAGGAGGCCGCACACGAGGAAGAGGGACAACAGGATCTTGACGAAGGCGGAGAGCCTCCGGCGCTTACTGGGCACAGGCGAACCAAGGGTCGGGAGCAGGTGGGGTGCACCACACGGAGAGGAACGTCACCCGTGCCGCGCGGGGCCCGCAGCGAGCCCAGGCCGCATTGTAGTCCGCGCCGGGCGGCGCGGAGGGGCGGATCCCCGGAGGCGGTCGGCACACACGGGCGGGGGGTACCCCCGCACCTTTCGCGAACCACTAACGTGTGTGCACATGACCAGCTCGTACTCCAGCCCGCTGCCCGACCGGATCGACGAACTCTGGGAGAAGCGCTCCGAACTCACGCCCTCCCACGCCGAGGCGCGCGAGACCATCACCGGCGCCATCGACCTGATCGACGAGGGCAAGGCCCGTGTCGCCTTCGTCGACCCCGCGACCGACGAGGTCGTGGTCGACGAGCGCGCCAAGCGTTCCATCCTCCTCGGCTTCAAGGTCCTGGACATGAAGGAGTCGCAGGTCGGCGACTTCCGCCACCACGACCGCATGCCCCTGAAGACCCGCTTCGACGGCGTCCGCGTCGTCGCCGGGGCGATCGCCCGCTGGGGCTCCTACCTCGCCCCCGGCGTCGTCCTCATGCCGTCCTTCACCAACATCGGCGCCTACGTCGGCTCCGGCACCATGGTCGACACCTGGGCCACGGTCGGCTCCTGCGCCCAGGTGGGCCGGAACGTCCACCTGTCCGGCGGCGTCGGCGTCGGCGGCGTCCTGGAGCCCCCGCAGGCCTCCCCGGTCGTCATCGAGGACGACGCGTTCCTCGGCTCCCGCAGCATGGTCGTCGAGGGCGCCCGCGTGCGCACCGGCGCCAAGCTCGGCGCGGGCACCATCCTGACCTCCTCCACGCGCGTGTTCGACGCCGAGACCGGCGAGGAGCTGGAGCGCGGCGAGGCCCCGGTCTGGTCGGTGTGCGTGACCGCGAACCGCACCAAGAGCTTCCCGGGCGGCGACTTCGGCATGCCGGTCCTGCTGGTGCTCAAGCGCCTGCAGGAGGGCGAGGAGCACGACAAGCTCGCCCTGAACGACCTCCTGCGGGAGCACGGCGTCAACGCCTGACACGCGTCCGCCGGGCCGCACGCCCGGCGGCACGCCGGCCGCGTCCGGCAGGGGCGCCCCCCGAAGGCGGGGGGCGCCCCTCGCGCGTTCCGTGCGCCGCCCCGAGGCGGGTTCCGGGACCGGGCCCGCGGTCCGGCTCCGGAACACGCCCGGAGGTCCCGGTGGGGGACGTCCGGCGGGGGAGGGGCGCGGCCGCGCCGCTGTCCCCGCCGGTCCGCCGCCGCGTCCGGCGGACCTCCCGCCGCCCGTGTGCCGCGCCCTTCCCCGGCCGGTACGCCCGGGGTGTGTTCCGTGGACGCCGTCCGTCGCGAGCGGCGCATCCGGTGCGTTCACCGCAAGGCCGGAGAAGGGGTCGGGGCGGGTCCTGTCGACGGAGGGGAACGCCGCGAGGGGCGTGCCGGGGCGACGCGCGGCAGGGCGAGTGCCCGCGGAACACGATCTAGGGTGGCCGTACGCGCGCCCCGCCCGCGCACCCGCCGGGGTGCGCGAACACGGCCGGGCCCGCGGCACGACGGCAGAACACAGCTCGGAAACGGGGCGACACCATGCTGGACCTGACCTCTGACGTGGCGGACCTGACCGCCGCACTCGTGGACATCCGCTCCGAGAGCGGCGACGAGGCGAACCTCGCCGACGCGGTCGAAGGGGCGCTGAAGGCCCTCCCGCACCTCGCGGTCACCCGCGACGGCGACGCCGTGGTCGCCCGCACCGGACTGGGCCGCCCGCGCCGCGTGGTCGTCGCCGGGCACATCGACACCGTCCCGATCGTGGACAACGTCCCCTCCCGCGTCGAGGACGGGCGCCTCTACGGGTGCGGCGCCACCGACATGAAGGCCGGGGTCGCCGTCCAGCTCAAGCTGGCCGCCCTGGTGGCCGAACCCGTGCACGACGTCACCTACGTCTTCTACGACAACGAGGAGGTCGACGCGTCCCGCAACGGCCTCCTCCGGCTCACCCGCAACCACCCGGAGTGGCTGGCCGGGGACTTCGCGATCCTGATGGAGCCCACGGACGGGGTGATCGAGGGCGGCTGCCAGGGGACCATGCGGGTGGAGGTCGTGGCCCGGGGCAGGCGCGCGCACAGCGCCCGGTCGTGGATGGGCGAGAACGCGATCCACGGCGCCGGGGCCGTCCTCGACGTCCTGCGCGCCTACACCCCCCGCGAGCCCGAGGTGGAGGGGCTGCGCTTCCACGAGGGCCTCAACGCCGTGTTCATCGAGGGCGGGGTCGCCGGCAACGTCATCCCCGACGAGTGCGTGGTGAAGGTCAACTACCGGTTCGCCCCGGACCTGTCCGTCGCGGACGCGGAGGCCCACCTGCGCGAGGTGTTCGACGGCTTCGAGGTGCGCGTGGTGGACGCGGCGGCGCCCGCGCGCCCGGGGCTGGACGACCCCTCGGCGGCGGCGTTCGTCGCCTCGGTGGGGGAGGGGGAGGCCCGCGCCAAGCTCGGGTGGACCGACGTCTCGCGCTTCTCGGAGCTGGGGGTGCCCGCCGTCAACTACGGCCCCGGCGACCCCGTGCTCGCGCACACGAAGGACGAGTACGCGGAGATCGCGAGGATCCGCGAGGCCGAGGAGCGCATGGTCGCCTGGCTGACCGGGGCCCGCTGAGCACCGCGGGCCCGGCCCGGCCGCCCGGGGGCGGCGTGACCGGCCGCGACGGAGGCCCGGGGGCGAACCTGCCGCTCGTGGCCATCACCGGGTCACGTGTGGTTCAGGTGTGAGCCGTTCCCACGCGGATAGCTTTACGACATGACCGAAGACGAGAACGTAAGGCGGGCAGGCCCCCTCACCTACCGGGGCAGCTCGATTCCCAGCACCACCACCGACCAGCGACTCCTCGACCGGCGAGGCCCCTCGGACTGGGTGCACACCGACCCGTGGCGGGTCCTGCGCATCCAGTCGGAGTTCGTGGAGGGCTTCGGGCTCCTGTCCGAACTGCCCTCGGCGGTGAGCGTGTTCGGCTCGGCCAGGATCAAGCCCGGGACCCGCTACTACGACCTGGGCGTCGAGGTGGGCGCCAGGCTCGCTGAGGCGGGCTACGCCACGATCACCGGCGGCGGCCCCGGCATGATGGAGGCCGCGAACAAGGGCGCCCAGGAGGCGGGCGGGCTCTCGGTGGGGCTCGGCATCGAGCTGCCCTTCGAGCAGTCCCTCAACTCCTACATCGACATGGGGATGACCTTCCGGTACTTCTTCGTCCGCAAGACGATGTTCGTGAAGTACTCGCAGGCCTTCGTGGTGCTGCCCGGGGGCTTCGGCACCCTCGACGAGCTGTTCGAGGCGGCCACCCTCGTGCAGACGAAGAAGGTCACCCGGTTCCCGGTGATCCTGGTCGGCCGCGACTTCTGGGGCGGGCTGGAGGAGTGGGTCCGCACCAGCCTCCTGGAGAACGAGCTGATCAAGCCGCAGGACATGGAGCTGGTCCAGATCGTCGACGACCCCCTGGAGGTCGTCGACATCATCCGCAAGTCCCACCTGCACATCGCCCGGGAGCAGGAGGAGCTCGCGCGGTCGGAGGCGGGGCCCGAGCAGTAAGGACCGGCCACACGCGCCCGGCGCCGCCCCTTCCGGGGCGGGAGGCGGTCGGGCCCCCGGGGCGCGGCCCGCGCGGAGCCGCCCCGCCCGGCCGCCTCCCGCCGGCCTCCCCACGGGCGCCGGTGTGTGGCACGATCGGGTCCGTGCCTGTTCTCATCATGATCCTGGTTGCCGCGGCCGCGCTGGCCGTGCTCGTCGGCGTGGTCTACGTCGTGCTCGGCAAGGGCGGTCAGCTCGCCCGGTTCGAGGCCGACTACCCCCCGCTCCCCCTGCCGGACGACCGCGCCGTCAGGGCGCGCGACCTCGGTCGCGTGATGCTCCCCCTCGCCCTGTGGGGCTACCACGTCCGCGCCGTGGACGAGCTGCTGCTGCGGCTCACCACCACCCTGCGCGAGAGGGAGGAGCGGATCGAGGACCTGGAGTGGCGGCTGTCGCGGCTCGACCCCTCCTACGTCCCGGAGGGGACCGGACCGCTCCCGGGGTCGCACCTGCCCGGGGACGCCTACGCGCCCGGCGCGGTGGCGGGGACCGGTCCCGAGGGGGCGGACGCGCACGGCGGTCCCGGCGGGGACGCCGGGCGGGAGCCCGCGGATCCCGGGGACGGCACCCGGGGCGAGTCCGCGGACGAGGCCACGGAGGTCGCCGTGGACGACGCCGCGGAGGAAGCCGCGGACGACGCCGCGGTCGGCGGGAACCAGCGCTGACCGGACCCGGCGGCGGGGCCGGGGCGCCCGGTCCGCCCGGTCCGGGGGCGGCGTCGGCCGCGGAATCGCGGTGCGCTTCCACCCGGCCCGACCTGCCGATCCGGCGCCCGCTATGCCGTGCATCACAGCCGCGGCGCCGTTCTGTGGCGGATCCGGCGGGTTGGCGTGCTCTATTCTCGGTCGCTGTACCCGATACCCCCGTTCCGCCGGAGCGGGTGCAGCGTTGTTGAGGATGGCGAGGATGGACACAGCAGCCGAACTCGAGTCGGGAGCCGGGGACAGGCGCGACGCGCCCGCCTCCTCGGTGACCCCGGCCCACCCCGTGCAACAGCTGTCCCTGTGGCCGCCGCCCAGGTCGACCCGGCACAGCGGGAAGCGCCGCCGCCAGATCGCCCTCCTGGCCGCGGCCGCGGCGGCCGTCCTGCTCGTCGGCGGCGGGGCCGCGGCGTGGGCCGTGCTCGCGGAGCCCGGCGAGGAGGAGAGCGGTCCGACCGTTCCCGCCGAGGCCTTCGTCGGCGCGTGGTCCGGCGAGATGAGCCAGGTGGACACCGACGGCGAGCACGTGGCCGACTGGCACGCGGAGGTCCGGATCGAGGAGGGCGCCGAGCGCGGCAGCACCGCCTGGACGACCTTCTCCTGCTCGGGGACCCTGGTCCTGTCGGCCGGAGACAACGACCGCCGCGTCTACGCCTACACCGAGACGGCCGACCCCGAGGACCGGTGCGTCGACGAGGCCGAGCTGACCGTGTGGTCGGCGTCCGACGGCGGCGGGCTGAGGGCGGAGTGGTCCTCCATCACCCGGGAGGGGACCCGGATGATCTCGACGGGCGACCTCGGCTGACCCGGCGCGGGACCGGCCCCAGGTCGGGGCGTCCCGAGGGGCCGCGTCCGCACGGTCGGCCCGGGGCCGCGGAGCTCTCCGCGCCCCGGATACTCCCCGAGTTTCGGTCAGGACCGATATAACCTTACTGACCGAAGATTCCTCGTGGGCGTGTGCTCGCGGCGGCGGCCCCGCTGTCGCCTGGCGCACACGGAGGGGTGAACCTCCGAGATAATGGTCGAAGAGTGATTCACGCCCCTTAAGCCACACGGGCATGAGTCACCCGGAACCGGCATGCGGCTCCGGAGCCGAGACCGGTCACGCGGATCGGCGCCGGTGCTGTGGGTCGGCCCCGGTCACCCGCGAGGAACACTAGAAAGGGGAATGGCATGGCGGCGATGAAGCCGAGGACCAGCGACGGGCCGATGGAGGTCACCAAGGAGGGTCGCGGCATCATCATGCGGGTCCCGCTGGAGGGCGGCGGACGCCTGGTTGTCGAGCTGACTCCAGACGAGGCGTCCGAGCTCCGGGACGCGCTCAAGGGTGTCGTCGGCTAGTTCGGCAGTGAACCGTCCCCCACCCCGGGCCGGAAAGCCCTGACGACCCCCGAGGTTGTACACCTCCCAAGTGAACGATTGTGAGCGGCCTGTGCCTTTCGCCACGGAGATCCACCCCGTACCGGGGAAGCTCGTCGATTCCACCGCGGACCTGCTGGTCCTCCCCCTGATTCCGGGAGACAGCGGACCCGAGGCGGTCGAGGGGGTCGCCGAGAGCGGCCTGACACAGGTCCTACCGGCATCGCTCACCGATCTGTTCGCGCACTACTCGCTCACCGGGAAACCCGGAGAGCTGGCCCACTTCCCGGTGCCCCGGGACCAGGGCCTGGTCCGCCTGGCGCTTCTGGGGGTCGGAACGGGTTCGCCCGACGACCTCCGGAAGGCCGGCGCGGCCCTGGCCCGGGCCGCCCGCGGGATCGAGCGCGTGGCCCTCGCCTGGCCCGGCTCCGGCGCGGAGGCCGCCACCGCCTTCGCCGAGGGCGTGCTCCTGGCCTCCTACACCTTCAGCCTCAAGACCTCGGAGGTCCCGGACGACCGGCGCCCGGCGGCCTCGGTCGAGGTCGCCGCCGGGGACGGCGGCGACGGCTCCCTGGCCGGCGCTCTGGAGCGGGGCACGGCCCTGGCCGCGGCCACCGCCCTGGCCCGCGACCTCATCAACACCCCCTCCCTGACCAAGGACCCCGAGTGGATGGCGGCGCGCGCACGCGACGTGGCCGCGGACAAGGGCCTCCAGGTGCGGGTGTGGGACGAGAAGGACCTGGAGAACGAGGGGTTCGGGGCGATCCTCGGCGTGGGGCAGGGCTCCTCGCGCCCGCCGCGCCTGGTCCAGCTCTCCTACACGCCCGAGAACCCCTCCGCGCACGTCGTCCTGGTCGGCAAGGGCATCACGTTCGACACCGGCGGGCTCTCCCTCAAGCCCAACGACAACATGTCGCTGATGAAGACCGACATGAGCGGCTCCGCGATCGTCCTCGCGGTGCTGTCGGCCCTGTCGGCCGTGGGCGCCCCGGTCCGCGTGACGGGCCTGCTGGCCCTGGCGGAGAACGCCTTCTCCGGCGACTCCACCCGGATCGGCGACGTGCTCACCACCTACACCGGGACGACCGTCGAGGTGCTCAACTCCGACGCCGAGGGCCGCCTGGTCCTCGCCGACGCCATGGGCTACGCGGTCGGCGAGCTGGCCCCGGACGTCCTGGTGGACGTCGCGACGCTGACCGGCGCCGCCAAGGTGGCCCTCGGCACCGGCACGGGCGCGCTGTACAGCAACGACGAGGAGCTCGCCGCCCAGCTGGAGGAGGCCGGACGCGAGTCCGGCGAACCCCTGTGGCGGATGCCGCTCACGGAGGAGTACGTGCCGACCACGAAGTCGCGGGTGGCGGACCTGGCCAACATCGGCACCCGCGGACGCGACTTCGGCCCCGCGGGCGCCACCGACGCCGCCCTGTTCCTGCGCGAGTTCGCCGGGGACGTCCCGTGGGCGCACCTGGACATCGCGGGGCCCGGAAGGTCCATGAAGGAGAGCGGACTGCTCAGCAAGGGCGGCACGGCGTTCACGACCCGCACCCTCCTGCGCTGGCTCGCCGGCCGCTGAGCGGGGCCGGACGGCGGCCGGACCACGGTGGGGGAGGGGGCTCCCCCTCCCCCACCGTTCGTCCCGCGGCTACAGGATGGCGGCCAGCAGCCCCTCGCCCACGGGCATGAACAGCGGGATGGACGCCTCCTCCGCGCGCAGCCGGCCGATCACCTCCCGGACGGCGGTCTCCCTCGGGTCCGGCATGCGCAGCGGTCCGTCCGGCTCGGAGGAACCCGCCATGGCGCCGTTGAACACCACCATCCCGCCCGGACGCAGCAGGCGCCGCGCCTCCTCCAGGTACAGGGGGTAGGAGACGGTGTCGGCGTCCACGAGGACCAGGTCGTAGCCGCCGTCCGTCAGCCTCGGCAGCACGTCCAGGGCGGCTCCGCGGATCAGCCTGGCCCGTCCGGCGCCGAACCCCGCCCTCGCGAACGCGGACCGCGCGTACTCCTGGTACTCGGCGTTCGTGTCGACCGTGGTGAGGATGCCGTCCGGCGTCATGCCGCGCAGCAGCCAGATCCCGGAGGAACCGCACCCCGTGCCGATCTCGACCACGGACCGGGCGCTGATGGAGGCGGCCAGGAAGCGCAGCGCGCCCCCCGTGGCGGCGTCCACGGGCGGGGCCGTCGACCGCAGGCCCGCGTCGTACGCGTCGGCGAGCGGCTCGTCCTCCATGGCGTCCCGCTCGAAACGGGCCTGCTCGGTGCGGACCCAGGTGAGCCGGGCCGCTGTCTCCTCCGGACTGGTGATGACGGCCTCCCGCTGCTGTGGTCACCTACGTGTCGTGGGCCCGACCGGGAAGCCGTCACCCACCGTGGAATGATGGTCCGACCAGGTCCGGCGCCTGGCAGAAGACTAGCCTGATCCGGAGCGAACTCCGAGCGTGGCGGCGGGAACTTAATCCACGCCTCCCGGCGTTGAATCGGGATGAACGTACGTTGATCGCCACGAAGCAAACTCCCCCCGACCAGCCAGTCGGCGAATCGACGGGATGAAGGGAGCAGCGGTGCCAGAGACCGGCCCTGCCGTGGAATTCGAGGCATGGGAACCCCCGAGCTGGGACGAGGTCGTCCGGACCCACTCGCCGCGCGTCTACCGGCTCGCCTACCGGCTGACCGGCAACAAGCACGACGCGGAGGACCTCACGCAGGAGGTCTTCATCAGGGTGTTCCGCTCGCTGGCCAACTACACCCCCGGCACCTTCGAGGGGTGGCTGCACCGCATCACCACCAACCTGTTCCTGGACATGGCCCGCCGCAAGGCCCGTATCCGCTTCGAGGGCCTGGCCGACAACGCGGACGAGCGGCTGGAGGGGCGCGAGCCCTCCCCTGCCCAGCGCTACGACGACCGGCACTTCGACGCCGACATCCAGTCCGCGCTGGACGCGCTGCCCGCGGAGTTCCGCGCCCCCGTCGTCCTCTGCGACATCGAGGGGCTCTCCTACGAGGAGATCGCGGCGACGCTCGACGTCAAGCTCGGCACCGTCCGCAGCCGTATCCACCGGGGCCGCGCCCAGCTGCGGCGGGCCCTGGAGCACCGGAGGTCCCTGGCCGCCGAGCAGCACGGGGTGAGCAGCGGCGGCAACGTCAGCAACGGGGAGGCGGAGTGAGCAAGGACCACCTCGGAGAGCGGCTCTCCGCGCTCGTGGACGGCGAACTGGGCCCCGTCGAGCACGAGAGCGCCCTCATCCACCTGGCCAAGTGCGAATCGTGCCGGTTCGAGGCCGACATGCTGCGCCGACTCAAGCGCCGCCTCACCGGCCTGCGCGAGCCGGAGCCCGACCTGGACTTCATGGGGCGGCTCACGAGCCTGTCCCGCGACCCCGGACCGGGGGGCCGGGGCCCCTCCGATCCGCCGCCCGGGGGCGCGGGCTTCGGGCTCCGCCCGCCGCTGGGGTCATCGCGTCCCCTCGGCGGCTTCCCCGCAGGGGGCGCTCCGGCCGTGGAGACCGCGGCGGAGCCCGCGCCGGCCGGGACGGGGCGCAGCGGACCCGTCCGCCCCGAGCGGTCGGCCCGCCCCGTCAGGCGCCGCGGCGGGGACCGCTTCTCCCACCTGCTCCCGGACTTCCCGGGAGGGCGCTACGCGGTCGCCGGCTTCGCGGTCGCCACCGCGCTCCTGGGCACCGCGTTCGTCGCGGGCGGAGAAGCGCAGGACGCGCCCGTGGTGGAGCCCCGCCTGTCCGACTACGCGGTCGAGCACGCGGTGACCAGCCGTCAGATACCCGTCGTGGACTCCCGCCCGGCGGAGGCCCGTCCCGTGGGGACCGAGACCCCGCCCGGGTACGGCTCCACCGAAACGACGCGGTGAGCGCGGGAGCACCCTCCTCCGCCACCTCCGGTCCGGCCGCGCTCGTCGCCGTCCTGGCGCTGTGCGTGGTCCTGCTGACCGGAGCCGCGTGCCCGGACGCGGACCAGGTCCCCGCCGAGGGGTCCGACGACGGCATGCCCGTCCTGCGCCGGGCCGCCGTGGCGGGGAAGGAGACGGCCTACTCGGCGGTGCGCGAGGTGACCGGCGCGGAGGGGGAGGCGCCGTCCCACGTGCACGTGGTGCACCGGCCCGGCGACGGCCTCGCGCTCGCTCCCGTGGGGGAGGAGGAGTCCGCGTTCGTGGTGAGGGCCTCCTCGGCCCTGGAGGCGCTGGACGAGCGCCTGCTGCACATGCTGGAGGACACCTACGAGGTGACCGACGCGGGCACCGCCGACCTCGACGGCCGGGAGGCCCGGGTGGTGGAGGCCGGACGCGCCGACGGCACCGTCGCCGGGCGGTTCTGGGTCGACACCGGGACCGGGCTGCTCGTCGGGAGCACGGTCTACGAGGAGTCGGGGGAGCCCGCGCTCGGCGTCCGCCTGACCGGCCTCGCACCGGGGGAGGGCGACTGGCCGGAGGGGGCCGTCGGCGGCGCCCCCTGGGGCGACGCCCTGACCGGGGGCGAGCGCGCCGGTCTGCGGGAGGACGGGTGGACGCTCCCCGAGCACCTCCACTGGAACCTCAGGCTGGTCGACGCGCGCTCCACCGAGCACGCCGGCCGCCGCGTCGTGCACGCGATCTATTCGGATGGTTTGTCGCAGGTGTCGGTTTTCATCCAGCGTGGGAAGCTGGACACGAAACACGCCGCTTCACTCCGTGACGGATACGCCGGAACCGATATGGGGGGAGGCGGCGTCACAACACAACACGACACGATCTTCGGCGGAGACGTGGGCCAGTACCAGAGCATGTGGCAGGCGGGCGGCTTCGTCTACACGGTGCTGGCCGACGCCCCCGCCGGGATCGCCTCGTCCGCTGTGACCGCGCTGCCGGGACCCGAGAGTTCCGGCTTCTGGGCCAGAGTGCATCGGGGCATGTCCCGGTTGGGGTTCCTCTAGGGGTGCCCTCCGGTCGAGGCGGACCCGCCGGGCGGCGGGCGGTCCGCACCGCCCGGGGGCCCGTGCGGCGGGACCCGCGCCGGGTCGCGTGTCGACCGCGAGCCAAGCGACAGAGCGACCCACGGAGCAGGTCTTGACTGAGGAGAACGGCCGTTCGGACCACCGGGGAGGGCCCTCCCGGCCGGCCCCGCCGGAAGGCGCACCGCCCCCCGGGGACGGACCGCGGGGGGCGGCGCCCACGCCCGGCCGGACACCCGCGGAACGCCGGTGGGCCGCTCCCGGCCACCCGGTTCCCGAAGACCCGGCCCCCGTCACCGCCGCCGGCCCGGGTGCCGCCCCCGATCCGTCCCCATCCGCCTCTCCCCGCAGTGGAGATCCCATGAACCACACCCCTCCCGGGCAGGGCGGACAGCCCGGCGCCTCCTCGAACCCCGCGGACCGGACCGGTCACCAGCCGGTCCCGGGCGGCCCCGCCGACCCCCAGAACCCCGCGGGGAGAGCCGGGCCTCCGGGCGTGTCCGGCCACGGGCCGGGCGCCCCCGGAGGCCCGGGCCACGCGACCCCCCAGGGGCCTCCCGCGCCCCACGGCCCGACGGGCCCCGACCATCCCACCGGCTACTCGGCCCCCTTCCACCGGGCGGACCCCGACGCCGCCGGGCAGATGGGCAGACCCGGTCCGTACGCCCCCGCGGACGCGCCCGGCCCCTCCGGACCGCACGCGCCGCAGTCCGCGCAGGCGGCCTACGGGATCGCGCCGCCCGCCGCGCCCCGACCGCGCGGACGCGGCGTCCCGGCGTGGATGGCCCTGTCCGGCATGCTCGTGGTCGCGCTCATCGCGGGCGGCGCGGGCGGTGTGGCGGGCGGGCTCCTCAACGGCTCCGCGGCCTCCGACACCGCACCGGAGGACGACGGCCCCGTCATGAACGAGCCCCCGCCCGAGGCGCCCCAGCGCGACCCCGACACCATCGCCGGGGTGGCGCAGCGGGTCAGCCCGAGCGTGGTCTCGCTCATCAGCGCCGACGCGCGCGTCCCGGGAGGCGGCTCCGGGTTCGTCATCGACGGCGACTACGTCGTCACCAACGACCACGTCTCCAGCGGGCTGGAGGCGGACGGCATCGTCATCGAGTACAGCGACGGCACCCTCTCGGACGCCACCGTGGTCGGCGCCGACCCCAGCTCGGACCTCGCGGTCCTGTCGATCGCGGACCCCCACGACGTCGAACCGCTCCAGTTCGGGGACTCCGAGGAGGTCATCGTCGGGGACGAGGTGATCGCGATCGGCGCCCCCCTCGGCCTGAACGGCACCGTCACCCAGGGCATCATCAGCGCCGTCAACCGGCCGGTCAGCTCGGGCCAGGGCGAGAGCGGCGGGCGCTTCTACGCCCTCCAGACCGACGCCGCCATCAACCCGGGCAACTCCGGGGGGCCGCTGGTGGACACGCAGGGCCGCGTCATCGGGGTCAACTCGATGATCGCGACCATGGGCGCCATGGGGGAGACCAGCGGCAACATCGGCCTCGGCTTCGCGATCCCCTCGGTGGAGGCGGAGCGCGTGGTCAACCGCCTCATGGAGGACGGCGAGACCACGTACGCGGACATCGGCGCCGACATCGACGAGGGCAGCCCCCTCGCGGGCGCGGTCATCGCCGAGGGGGCGGATGCGGTGGAGCCGGGCGGTCCGGCCGACGAGGCGGGGCTGGAGCCCGGTGACGTGATCGTCTCCCTCGACTCCCGTCCGGTCGGCTCGGGCGAGGACCTGCTCGCGATGCTGCGCAGCCGCGCCCCCGGCGACGAGGCCGCCGTCGAGTACGAGCGCGACGGCGAGCGCGAGAGCACCACGATCGTCCTCGGCTCGACCGACGACTGAGGCCCGGAGCGGCCCGGACGTGCCCGCCCCGGACACGCGAAGGCCCCCGGTCGCCCGGGGGCCTTCGCCGTTCCTCCTCCCGGCGCCGCGGGCGGCCCGGGAGGGTGTCAGCGTCCGGCCGGGGAGATGCCCAGCTGCATCCCCGCCAGGCCGCGCGGCTTGCCGACCAGGGACTCGGCGATGCCGGAGATGACCTTGCTCGCCTCGGTGTCCGGGTCGCCCAGGACGAGGGGGGTGCCCTCGTCGCCGCCCTCGCGCAGACGGGTGTCCAGCGGGACCTGGCCCAGCAGCGGGATGGTGGTCCCCAGCGTCTTGGTCAGCGCGTCGGCGACCGTCTGGCCGCCGCCCTCGCCGAACAGGTGCAGGGGCTCCCCGCCGCCCGGCGGCACGAAGTACGACATGTTCTCGATGACGCCCGCGATGCGCTGGTGCGTCTGCGCGGTGATCGCGCCCGCGCGCTCCGCCACCTCGGCGGCGGCCATCTGCGGCGTGGTCACGATGAGCAGCTCGGCGCTCGGCAGCAGCTGCGCGGTCGAGATCGCGATGTCGCCCGTGCCCGGGGGCAGGTCCATCAGCAGGACGTCCAGGTCGCCCCAGAACACGTCCGCCAGGAACTGCTGGAGGGCGCGGTGCAGCATCGGGCCGCGCCACACCACGGGCTGGTTGCCCTGGGTGAACATGCCCACGGAGATGACCTTGATGCCGTGCGCGGTGGGCGGCAGGATCATGTCCTCGACCTTGGTCGGGAAGTCCGACGCGCCGAGCATGCGCGGCACCGAGTGGCCGTAGATGTCGGCGTCGACGACGCCGACCTTGTGGCCCTGGGCGGCGAGCGCCGCGGCGAGGTTGACGGTGACGGACGACTTGCCGACCCCGCCCTTGCCGGAGGCGACGGCGAAGACCTTGGTCAGGGAGTTGGGCTTGGCGAAGGGGATCTCCTTCTCCGCCTGGCCGCCGCGGAGCTTGGTCTGGAGTTCCTTGCGCTGCTCGTCGCTCATCACGTCGAGCTCGACGCGGACGGAGGTGACGCCGGCGACCTTGGTCACCGCCGCGGTCACGTCCTTCTCGATGCGGCCCTTCATGGGGCAGCCGGCCACCGTGAGGTAGATCCCGACGCTCACGGCACCGTCGTCGGCGATGTCGATGCTCTTGACCATGCCGAGGTCGGTGATGGGACGGTGGATCTCCGGGTCTTGCACCGTGGCGAGGGCTTTCTGCACCTGCTCGGTGGTTGCTGTGGAGGACATGTGCTCAATCGTAGGTCAGCGGGGCGGGATGGTTGGTCTGCGGTGTCACCCGCACGTACCACCGTTTCCAACCAGCCGGGGGCGTCCCTCATTCCTCGCGGCGGCGGCGTTCGGCCATCCCCTGTTCATACTGTGACCAGGCGATAACGGCGTGGCCTTAACACTGGCAATACACGGCCGGATAGTAGTCTCGGCGCACGATGGGAAATGTGCCGCCACCGCCTGGTTCGTCCTGGCCCGCCGCGCCCGAAGGGCCGGAGGGGCGGGCTTCTGGGGCCTACGCGCAGGAGCAGACCTGGGCCGGACCCCCCGGCGGGGGGCGGCTGACACCGCCCGGCGGGCACCCGGCGGTCAACCCCGATCCGGGGGTGTGGGCCTGGCCACCGCCCCGGCCGGTGCGCACGAACGAGTTCGCCTGCGCGGAACTGCCCAGGGGTGAGTCCTATCACAGGCTGGGCCGGACCTCCCGCTTCCGCTGGTGGACGACGCCCCTCGCCCTGGCGGGGTTCGCCGTCCTGCTGTTCTTCCTGTGGATGGCCATCCTGCTCTCGGTCACGATCGTCGCGATCGTCGAGGGCAGCGGGCTCGCCCCCGATTCGGTGCGCATCAGCGAGATCGCCCAGCTGGCCTTCGGCCTGCTGTCGTCGGCCCTGCTCATCCCCATCGTCCTCTTCGTCGTACGGGTGGTCCAGTGGCGCCGCGTCGGCTCCCTGATGTCGGTCGCGGGCCGGGTGCGCTGGGGCTGGCTGGCGGTCTGCACCGCCGCGGCGGTCCTGCCGGTGGCCCTGGGCGTGGCGGCCTTCCTGCCGCTGGCCCGCATCGTCCAGCCCGGCCTGGTGCCCCACCAGGGCGCCGGGGGGACCGAGGTGTTCGCGGCGGCGATGGCGGTCGTCCTGGTCCTGGTCCCGTTCCAGTCCGCGGCCGAGGAGATCACCCTGCGCGGCCTGGTCATGCAGATGGTCGGCGCGCTCGGGGCGCGCCCCGGCGAGCGGGGCGGCGACTCCGCGATGGCCCGGGTGCTGCGCTCCCCGGGTCCCTCGGTCCTGGCGGGCGGCACGCTGTTCGCCGCGCTCTACCTGGCCACGCACCCCGGCGACCTCTGGACCACGGCCGCCCTCGTCGTCATGGGCCTGGGCGCGGCCTGGCTGACCTGGCGGACCGGCGGCCTGGAGGCCGCGATCGCGCTGCACACGGTCAACAGCCTGGTGCAGTTCACGCTGTGCGTCTTCGAGGACCGCCTGTCGGAGATCGGCACGGGAGCCGTCGTCGGCGCGGGGCTGCCCCTGGGCGCCGGCTCGCCGATCGTCCTGCTCCTCACGACGGCCCAGGTCGGCCTGTACACGCTGGGCGTGGTCTGGCTGGCCCGCCGCCGAGGGGTGCGCCGCACCAGCGCCGACACGCCGCGCTGAGCCCGTCCGGTCCGCGGCTCAGGCGATCGGCTCCCGGGGGGCGCCCTCCGCGACCGCCTCCGGGCGCTCGGGGAACACCCACGTCCGGTACGCGAAGAACCGGAACAGCGTGCCGATCCCCACCCCCACCACGTTGCCCGCGACGTTCTGCGCGAGCACCCCGTCCAGGCCGAGCACGTGCACGGAGAACCCCTGGCAGGCCAGCTGGATGGCCAGGCCGACCCCGTTCATCACCAGGAACAGCAGCGTCTCGCGCCCGTAGCCCGTGCGCTCCCGGTCGCCGAACGTCCAGAACCGGTTGCCGACGAACGCGACCGCGATCGAGCACAGTGTCCCGACCACCTGCCCGGACAGCGGGCCCAGGCCCGCCACCCCCCACAGCAGGTTGGTGGCGCCCAGCTGGACCACGTAGGCGACCGCGCCGACGGAACCGAACTTGCCCACCTCCGCGGCGAGCTTCGCGAGCTTGGGATGGCGGGCGGAGAAGTCGCGCACGGCCGTCGCCTCCAGTCGTGTGATCGGGGGTGCGCCTTCGGACGGGCCGCCGACCTGGGGGCGAGAGGGGCTTCCGGCCGCCGTGCGCGCACGCTCTAGACTCTAGCCCGGGGACTTGAGCAGGGCCCCGGCCGCGGGTTCCGAGCCGAACCGGCCAGGCGTCCCCGCAGGGGAGCCGTCCCGTCACCGCGGTTGACGAGCATGTGAGTTGAGGAACTGTGAGCGAGCGTAACCGCACCGTCCCCCGCGTGGGAATGGTCGGAGGTGGCCAACTCTCCCGGATGACCCACCAGGCGGTCATCGGGCTGGGCGTCCACTTCTCCGTCCTGGCCGCCTCCCCCACCGACAGCGCAGCCCTGGTCTGCGGCGACGTCACGCTGGGGGACGACCGCGGCCTGGACGACGTCATGGCCTTCGCCAAGGCCAACGACGTGGTGACCTTCGACCACGAACACGTCCCCGAGCCGGTCCTGCGCGCCGTCGAGGAGGCGGGCGGGCTGCTGCGCCCCGGCCGGGACGCCCTGCGCTTCGCCCAGGACAAGCTGCGCATGCGCACCCGCATGGCCGAGCTGGGCGCCCCGTCCCCGCGGTGGAGGGCCGTCACCGCGCCGGAGCACGTCACCGGGTTCGCCGACGGCGAGGGGGGCACCGGGTGGCCGGTCGTCCTCAAGGCCGCGCGCGGCGGCTACGACGGCAAGGGCGTGTGGATCGCCGCCGACGCCGAGGAGGCGCGGGCGGTCGTGGAACGGGCCGCCGCCGAGGGCGTCCCCCTCCTGGTGGAGGAGAAGGTCGCCTTCTCCCGCGAGCTCGCGGTGCAGGTGGCCCGCTCCCCGCACGGCCAGGTCGCGGTCTACCCGGTCGTGGAGACCGTGCAGCGCGGGGGCATCTGCCACGAGGTCGTCGCCCCCGCCCCCGGCCTCTCCGACGAGAAGGCCACGAGGGCGCAGGAACTCGCCATCGAGATCGCCCAGGCGCTCGACGTCACCGGGGTCCTGGCCGTGGAGCTGTTCGAGACGGCCGAGGGCGTCGTCGTGAACGAACTCGCCATGCGGCCCCACAACTCCGGCCACTGGAGCATCGAGGGCGCCCGCACGTCCCAGTTCGAGCAGCACCTGCGCGCGGTCCTCAACCTGCCCCTGGGGTCGCCGCGCACCAACGCCCCCTTCACCGTCATGGCCAACCTGCTGGGCGGCACGGACCCCGACGTCTACAGCCGCTACCTGCACGTGATGGCCAAGGACCCCGAGGTGAAGGTGCACTTCTACGGCAAGGACGTGCGTCCGGGCCGCAAGATCGGGCACGTCACAGTGATGGGCGACGACCACCAGGACCTCCTGGAGCGCGCCCGCGACGCTGCCGCCTACCTGCGAGGAGACGACCAGTGAGCAACCAGGCCCCCGTCGTGGGCATCGTGATGGGCTCGGACTCGGACTGGCCGGTGATGCGCGAGGCCGCCGAGGCACTGCGCGAGTTCGACGTGCCGTTCGAGGCCGACGTGGTGTCCGCGCACCGTATGCCGCACGAGATGATCTCCTACGGGGAGGAGGCCGCCGGACGCGGCCTGAAGGCGGTCATCGCCGGGGCGGGCGGCGCCGCCCACCTGCCCGGCATGCTGGCCTCCGTGACCACGCTGCCCGTGATCGGCGTCCCGGTGCCGCTCAAGTACCTCGACGGCATGGACTCCCTGCTGTCCATCGTCCAGATGCCGGCGGGCGTCCCGGTGGCGACGGTGGCCGTGGGCGCGGCGCGCAACGCGGGCCTGCTGGCGGTGCGGATGCTCGCGGCGCACGACCCGGAGCTGTCCGGGCGGATGAAGAAGTTCCAGGAGGAGCTGAGGTCCCAGGCCCACGCCAAGGGCGAGCGCCTGCGGCGCGAGGTCGCCGAGGGCGGCAGGCCCACCGGCTTCGGCCTCTAGCCGCGCGGGCACCGGGGCCTCCGCGGACCGCGCCCCGAGCGGCCCCGGCGCCCCGAGCGGCGCCGGGGCCGCGCCGTGCCCGGGGCGGAGGCGTGTCAGCCGGAGGCGGGCAGGAGCGCGCGCAGGCCGTCCATCGCCTGGTCGACGGTGGGCAGCGCCTCCGGGTCCACGAGGAACTGGATCACGTAGCCGGCGATGAGGTTGTAGACCAGCGACCCCAGGCCCGCGACGGTGCCGGGGTCGACCTCGCCGGGCTCCACGCCCAGGATCATCGCGGCCAGCTCCCGGCGGCCCCCGGCCAGCCCCTCGGCGAGGGCCTCGCGGACGCCCTCGTCGAACTCGGCCTGCGTGAAGGCCTGGACGCTGGCCACCAGCAGGTCCCGCTCCTCCGGCAGGGACGCGAAGACGGAGCCGAGCAGGGCGCGCATCCGCTGTTCGGGCTCCTGCGAGCGGGAGGCGTCGACGGCCGCCTGGAAGGAGTCGCCCCACTCGCCGGACGCCTCCAGCACCGCCGCGTTCATGAGGTTGTCCTTGGACCCGAAGTGGTAACCGATGGACGCCAGGTGCGCCCCGGACGCGGCGGCGATGTCGCGGGCCGTGGTCTTGCCGTACCCCTTTTCGACCAGGCACTTCCTGGCGCCTGCCAGCAGGTCGTCTCGTTGGCTCATACGGGGATCCTAGCATTTTTGTACGTACGTACATATTGACCTCTGATTTTGACGTACGTACGATCAAAGGCATGCACACCCCACCGAACACGACGGGCCGCCGGGCCGCGCCGCGCGCCTGGGCCGGACTCGTCCTCCTCCTGATCCCGGCGCTGCTGGTGTCCATGGACATCTCGATCCTCTTCGTCGCCGCACCCGCCATCGCCGAGGCGCTCGAACCCGGCGCCACCCAGTGGCTGTGGATGATGGACGTCTACGGCTTCGTCCTCGCCGGCCTCCTCGTCACGATGGGCGGCCTGGGGGACCGCCTCGGGCGCCGCAGGCTGCTCCTCGCCGGCGCCGCGCTCTTCGGCGCGGCCTCGGCGCTCCTGGCCTTCGCGCCCAACGCCGAGCTCTTCATCGCGGGCCGGGCCCTCCTCGGCCTCGCCGGGGCGACCCTCGCCCCGTCCACGCTGTCCCTCATCCGCAGCATGTTCACCGACCCCCGGCAGCGCGGGGCGGCCGTCGGCGCCTGGACCGTCGCCTTCACCGGCGGCGCCGTCGCCGGTCCGATCCTCGGCGGCCTGCTCCTGGAGTTCTTCTGGTGGGGCTCGGCCTTCCTGGTCAACCTGCCGTTCATGGTCCTGCTGGTCGCCCTCGCGCCGTTCCTCGTCCCGGAGTCGCGCGACCCGGGCGCGGCCGGCTTCGACCTCCCCGGCGCGGGCGCCTCGCTCGTCGCCGTCCTCGGACTGGTCTACGCGGCCAAGCGCTTCGCCGAGCACGGCATCGAGTTCCAGGGCGTCGTCGCCCTGCTCGTCGGCACGGCGTTCCTGGCGCTGTTCGCGGTCCGCCAGCGCCGCGCCGAGCACCCGCTCGTCGACGTCGCGCTCTTCGCCCGCCCCGCGTTCAGCGCCGCCGTGGGCAGCAACACCGCCGTGGCCTTCGCCGCCGCAGGACTCGGCCTCCTGGTCTTCACGTTCCTCCAGACCGTGCACGGCCTCAGCCCGCTCCAGGCCGCGCTGTGGTCCCTGCCCGTGTTCGCCGGCACCGTCCTCGGCGCCGTCCTGGCGGGCGCCGCCTCGCCGAGGGTCCGCCCCGGCCCCCTGATGGCCGCGGGCCTGCTGGCGGGCTCCGCCGGGTTCGCCGTGGTGGGGACCGTGGAGGCGGACTCGCCGCTGGCCGTCCTCGTCGTCGGGTACACGGTGACGACCTTCGGCGTCGGCGTCGTCGGCACCCTCGCGAACGGCCTCGTGCTGGCCGCGGCGCCGCCCGAGCGGGCCGGCGCCGCCGCCGGGGTCTCCGAGACCAGCACCGAGTTCGGGTCGGCCCTGGGCATCGCGGTCCTCGGCACCGCCGCGACGGGGATCTACCGCAGGGCCATGGAGGAGGGCCCGTCCGGCGCGGAGGGGCCCGCGGGCGAGACCGTCGCCGGCGCCGTCGCCGCCGCGCCGCGGTCGGAGGACCCCGGGGCCCTGCTCGACGCGGCCTTCGCCGCCTACACCGCCGGGGTCTCCACCGCCGCCCTCACCGGCGCGGCCGTGCTCGCGGTCGCCGCCCTCCTCGTCGCCGCGGCCCTGCGGGGCCTGCCCCCGGGGGCAGGAGGGGAACCCGTCGGGGCCGCCGGTGGGGAGGGCGCCCCGGCGGCGGGCGCCCCGGCGGCGGACCGGGATCAGGCCCCGAGGGCGTAGCGCCGGGGGGCCGCGCACTCCTCGGCGGGCCTCTGCTCCAGGTAGCCCCACTCCAGGAGGTCGCTCACCGGCACGTACCCGTCGCCCTGCGCCTCGGGGAGCTCCCCGGCCGGTGCGAGGACCTGCTCACCGCCGCCCGGCTGCTCGAAGTGCGGCGCGATCGGGCCCACCAGGGCGGTGAACCCCGTCGCCACCTCGTAGCAGTTGTAGTTGTGCTCGGGTCCGCCGGGCCAGGTGTTGAGGGAGTCCGGCGGCAGCGCCCGGCGCTCGTACGGCGCGCCCGCCGGGGCCAGGAAGGTGCCACGCGGCGATCCGAACCGGTCCAGCATCCGTCCCTCGCGGAGGCGTCGGAGCCCGTTCACCGGCTCGCCGTCCACCACCACGAAACCCATGTGCTCGGGGTAGTCCCAGCCCTGGGGGGTGGCCCACCTGTCCAGGAACTCCGCCGGGGTGAGGTCGCCGAGCCTGTCGTAGGAGCGGACGAGCGACCCCACGGGGCCCTCCGAGGGGAGCTCGGCGGGCCCGAGGCGTCGGTCGCCGCACAGGTACGCCGCCAGGTCCTCCTCGGTGGGCGGGGGATCGAGCACCGGACAGCCGGCCTGCGGCGCGGACGGCGCCCCGGGAGGGGCCGGCACGTCGGCGTGGGCGGGCGGCGCCACCAGGAGCAGGGCCAGTGCGGCGCCTGCCACCGCGGAGAGCTTCACGAATCGGACTCCGTTCGTTTCCTCGGGCGCCGACCCGGTGCCGGCCGCCCGCATTCGACCACGGAGTGAAGTGAAGCACGGACGGACGGTCACCACCCGGGGTTCGCCGGAACTGCCGACCGGAGGAGGGGAGGGGCGCCCCGCCCCACGCGGTCGCCGGGGGGCGGCTCCCGCTCCGGGAACGCCGGAGGCCGGCCCCCTCGGGGACCGGCCGTCAGGAGCGGGTCGGGGCCTACTGGCGGCCGAGGGCCCGGTAGGCCCACCCCGAGGCCCGCCAGAACGTGGGGTCGAGGGCGTTGCGCCCGTCCACGATCCTCTTCCGGGCCACCACGGTGGCCAGCTCCTCCGGGTTGGCCTCGCGGAACTCGGTCCACTCGGTGAGCAGGAGCACCACGTCCGCCCCCCGCGCCGCCTCCAGCATGGAGTCGGCGTAGTTCAGCTGCGGGTGCTCCGCGCGGGCGCGCTCCAGCGCCACCGGGTCGTACACCGTCACCTGGGCGCCGAGCGACGCGATGGTCGAGGCGACGTCCAGCGCGGGCGAGTCCCGGATGTCGTCGGAGTTCGGCTTGAACGCCGCTCCCAGGACGGTGACCGTGCGGCCGGCGAAGCTGCCGCCGATCAGCTGGCGGGCGAGGTCGATGGTGCGGGCGCGGCGGCGCTGGTTGATCGCGTCCACCTCCCGCAGGAACGACAGGGCGGGCTCCACGCCCAGCTCGTCGGCGCGCGCCATGAACGCGCGGATGTCCTTGGGCAGGCAGCCGCCGCCGAAGCCCAGGCCGGGGCCCAGGAACTTGCCGCCGATCCGGTCGTCGTACGACAGGGCCTCGGCCAGCTGGATCACGTCGGCGCCCGCGACCTCGGACACCTCGGCCATCGCGTTGATGAAGGAGATCTTCGTGGCCAGGAACGCGTTGGCCGACACCTTGACGAGTTCGGCGGTCTGGAGGTCGGTCACCAGGAAGGGGACGCCCTCGTCGACCTGCTGCTGCCACAGGGCGCGCACGGCCTTCTCGACCCGGGGCGAGTCGGTGCCGATCACGATCCGGTTGGGGCGCAGGGTGTCCTCGACGCCGAAGCCCTCGCGCAGGAACTCGGGGCTCCACCCCAGTTCGGCCTCCCCGCCCACGGGGGCGAGCGCGGCCAGCCGCGCGGCCAGGGTCGCGGCGGTGCCCACCGGGACGGTGGAGCGGCCGACGACCACGGCGGGACGGTGCAGGTGCGGGGCGAGCTGGTCGATCGCGGCGTTGACGTAGCGCAGGTCGGCCGCGCCGGACTCGTCGCGCTGGGGGGTGCCCACGCAGATCAGGTGCAGGTCCGCGAACTCGGCGACCTCGCTGAAGGAGGTGGTGAAGCCGAGGCGCCCGGTCTCCAGGCTCTTGCCGAGCAGTTCGTCGAGGCCCGGCTCGAAGAAGGGCACCCTGCCGGAGCGGAGCATCTCGATCTTGGCCTCGTCGACGTCGAGCCCCAGCACCTCGAACCCCATCTCGGCCAGGCAGGCCGCGGTGGTGGCGCCCAGGTAACCGGTACCGATGACGGAGACGCGCATACGGTCCGCTTCGACCACTGGTTGAGTCCTTCCTCGCTTTCGTCCGTCGCCTGTGCCGGTGGTTGTTCCCGCAGAAGGCGGTCAACACCCCGGTGGAGGGCAGAAAACGGACATGGTTCGGCCGACGGGGGTGCCCCGGGGGCGCGATGCATCACCTTACGCGCCGAGGTGTGGCGCATGACCGAACACCGCGTGAACAGTCAGGCGCTCAGGTTACCGGTGGGTGCGGCCCCTCGGCCACGGGGGCGCGGCTCAGCGGGGACCGCCCCGGAAGGGGCCCGCCCCGCCGCTCTCGTCGTCCAGGGGCGTCCAGGTCGCGCCGGACGCGTCCCGCCGGAAGGGGGTCGTGGTCCGGTCCGGGTCACCGGCGAAGGGATCGTCCCGGTCGAGGACGGGGGACGGTGCGGGCACCGCGTCCGGAACGGTGTCGCCCACGGGACCGCGGTCGCCCCGCGGGGCCCCGCCCGCCCCGTCGGGAACGGCGCCGCGGTACCGGTCCCGGCCGGGACCGGTCAGGGGGGCGGGGAGCCCGGCGTCGGCGGCCGTCCGCCAGCGGGCCGGCATGGCCGCCGAGACCAGCAGCAGCGTCCCGAGCGGCAGCCCCACCGCGAGGCCCGCGCCGGCCGGGTACAGGAAGCTCTCGTCGTTCAGCCACGCCAGGGCGGGGCCCATCGACGCGGGATGCACGGCCGGCCACAGGCACAGCGCCGTGAGCAGGGCCCCCGACGCCCCTGCCGCCAGCGGGGACGCCCGGGACGCGACCAGGTAGGCGCACACGCCCCCGGTGAGGCACGACACGGCCGCCGACAGCACCGTCGCGACGCCCACGTCGCCCTCGGCGAGCCGCGGGAGGGCCTCGGCCGACCAGGCGACGGCGACCCACAGCACGGGGGCGAGGGCGATACCGGCGAGCAGGCCGACCAGGTGTCGGAGCACAGGAGTCCTTCCTTCGCGGGGGTCACCCGCAGACGTTGTCCCGGGCGGTCGAGGTGGAGAGGCCCTCGGAGGCGGAGGGCTCCGCCTCCGGCCCGGGGGACTCCGCGCCGTCCGGGGCGTGGAACCCGGTGTAGTCGGATCCGATCACGACCTGGAGCTCGCCGTCCAGGGCGGCGTCCTCGACGGCCTCCGCGCCGGGGATCATCCCGGCCACGTACGCGGCGTCGGCCCCGTCGTCCGGCCCGTGCCTCACCTCGGTCGTCGGCACGTCGTTGCTGCTCCAGTTCTCGGCGGGCGCGGTCAGCGCGAAGCCCGCCCCGGTCAGGCCCTCGTCCACCTGCGCGCCGAGGCCGGGGGTCCCGACCCCGTTGAACACCCTCACCCGGACGTCACCGGGGTCCGGGTCGCCGCTCCCCCCGGCCGGGGCCTCCTCCCCGGGCTCGGCGACCGGCCGGTCGGCGCGGACCGCGGCGAACAGCTCCCGGGAGGCCGGCTCGTCCCACAGCAGGGCGACGTCGCCGCGCGGCGTCCAGTGGTTCATGTCGGCGATGGGGACCTGGGTGAAGGTGACGGCCCCCATGTCCAGGTCGCGCATCTGGTAGGCGAGCTCGTTGATCGTGCTGGTGTCCAGGCCGGAGTCCACCGTCACCGAGGAGAGGGCGCTGTCCAGGAACGCGGTCAGCTTGGCGGGGTCGGACAGGGTCTCGCTGCTCAGCGCCCGGTCGAGCATCGCGGACAGCACCTGCTGCTGGCGGTCGATCCGGTCCAGGTCACCGCGCGACGTGGCGCGGGTGCGGGCGAAGGCCAGGGCCTCGGTCCCGTCCACCTCGTGCGTGCCCGCGGCCATGTCCAGCTGCGCCTTGGGGTCGTCGACGGGCTCGGGCAGGCACACCTGGATGCCGCCCAGGGCGTCGACCACGTCGACGAAGCCGTGGAAGTCCACCTCGACGTAGTGGTCGATCCGCACGTCGGTCACCGACTCGACGGTCCGGACGGCCAGCTGCGGCCCGCCGTAGGCGTAGGCGGCGTTGATCTTGTCCTCGCCCTCGCCCGGGATGTCCACCCACAGGTCGCGGGGGATGCCGACGACGGTCACGCGGTCGCGCTCGTGGTTGAGCCGCACCAGCATCATGCTGTCGGAGCGCCGGCCCGGGGTCGAGCCGACGCTCAGGTCGTTCCGGTCCTCCTGGTCGACCTCCTCGCGGCTGTCGGAGCCGATCACCAGGAAGGTCAGGCCGCCGGTCGCCTCCGGCCGGTCGCCGTCCGACAGGCCGGAGAACACGTCGAACCTGTTCAGGGAGCCGGACATCCATCCGGTGAGGGCCCACGAGGTGCCCGAGGCGAGCAGGACGAGGACGGAGAAGGCGCCCATCAGGAGCAGACCCGTGCGGCGCCGCCGCGCGGCCCTGCTGGGAACGGTCACCCGGCCCGACCTGGGGGACCGGCGGTCCTCCGGCGGCAGCGGCTGGGAACGCTCTCGCCGGAAGCCGTCCCCCGGCCCCTGCGTTCCCGAGCTGTCGTCGCTCATCGGCGTCCCCGTCCCAACCGACCCACGGTGTCCTTATCCCTAGGTTGTCACCCGATCCGCCGAAGAGCGCGGGATGTCAACCCTCGGCGTGTTGTCCTCCGCTTTGGGTAGGACGCGGCCGGAGCCGCCGGGGTTCCGCCGGCACGGGGAGCCGTCCTGAGGCGTATCCGGTACCAGCGTGTGACCGAAATCCATGGCCTTGGAGTGACTTACGCGCAAAAATGATCGTTTCCGGTACGCGCACGGCGGCCCCCCGCTTCCGGGGAGCGCCGCACTGCCCGCCCGCCGCGGACCGGTCGCAACCCCTTCCCCTTTCCCTTTTCCCCGCACCATCCCGGAGTACCACCATGTACCAGCAGCCCCAGTACGAAGCCGTGTCCCCGAAGAACTGGCTCACCACGCTCCTGCTCAGCCTCTTCCTCGGCGGTCTCGGGGTCCACCGCTTCTACGTCGGCAAGACCGGCACCGGCGTCCTCATGCTGATCACCTGCGGAGGCGCCGGCGTCTGGGCCCTCATCGACCTGATCATGGTCATCATGGGCAACTTCAAGGACGCCCAGGGCCTGCCCGTCAAGAACCAGGGCTGACCCGTCGGCGGCGCGGCCCGGCGGCGATCCCGCCGGGCGCTCCGGGCCGTACGGGTGCAGTACCGTTGACGCGCGCGAGGGAAGCCCCTCGCGAGTCCCCGACACGTCTTGACCTTGGGAAGTGCCCGTGTCCTGGCCGCCTGTCTCCGTCGTCATGCCCGTACTCAACGAAGAACGCCACCTCGCCTCGGCGGTGGAGCACGTCCTCGCCCAGGAGTACCCGGGCGAACTGGAGGTCGTGCTCGGGGTGGGCCCCTCCTCGGACCGCACCCGCGAGGTCGCCGACGGGCTCGCCGCCGCCGACCCCCGCGTCAAGGTGGTGGACAACCCCACCGGCAGGACCCCGGCCGGCCTCAACGCCGCCATCGGCGCCTCCTCGCACGACATCGTCGCCCGTATCGACGGGCACGCCATGATGCCCTCCGACTACCTCCGTGTGGCCGTGGAGACCCTGCGCGAGACCGGCGCCGACAACGTCGGCGGCATCATGGCCGCCGAGGGCACCACCCCCTGGGAGAAGGCCGTCGCCGCCGCCATGACCTCCAAGGTGGGCGTCGGCAACGCGCGCTTCCACACCGGGGGCGAGGGCGGTCCCGCCGACACCGTCTACCTGGGCGTCTTCCGGCGCTCGGCGCTGGAGCGCGTCGGCGGCTACGACGAGGCCTTCCTCCGCGCCCAGGACTGGGAGATGAACCACCGCATCCGCACCACGGGCGGCACCGTGTGGTTCCAGCCGCGGATGACGGTCTCCTACCGGCCGCGCCGCAACGTGCGGCTGCTCGCCAAGCAGTACTTCCACTACGGCCGCTGGCGGAGGGTGGTCGCCCGCCAGCACAAGGGCACCATGAACCTGCGCTACCTGGCGCCCCCCGTCGCCCTGACCGGGGTGGTCGCGGGCCTGGTCGGCGGGTTCGCGTTCTGGCCCCTGTTCCTGGTCCCCGCCGCCTACCTGGCGCTGGTCACCGCCGCGTCCGTGCCCCTCGGCCGGGGGCTGCCGGCCGCCGGCCTGCCGCTGATCCCGCTGGCCCTGGCCACCATGCACATGTCGTGGGGCGCCGGCTTCATCACCAGCCCGCCCGGACTCGGCTCGGACTCGCGCACCGCGCAGGGCGCCAGCGCCTGACGCGCCCGCCGCCGCGGGTCCCGCGAAGACGGCCGTGTCCGGCCAGGGGCCGCCCTCGCACCGGGGGCGGCCCCTCTGCTACCCAGGGAGCAGGACACGGAGAGGAACCCATGGACGAGTTGCGGGGCGACCAGGCCGCGTGGCGGTTCGACGGCGAGTCGATCGCGATCGCGTACGAGACGAAGGGCTGGTTCAAGAGCCCCCTCCTGAAACTCCTCGGCGGCCTGAGCGTGCCGCTCGCGGCGGTGGAGGAGGTGGACTTCCGACCCGGGGCGGCGCGCAAGGGCGGCTGGGCCATGAACCTGCGGCTGCGGGAGCGGATGGACCCCTACGCCGCGGTCGGGGCGATGCTCGACGAGCGGGCACAGCCCTTCAGGCTGACGGGGCCCGCGTCGACGGAGCTGGTCGCCGAGTACCTCGCGGACCAGGTGAGGTTCGCCGCCGGGCAGGCCGGGGAGCCCGACGGCGCGACCCCGGCGGCCCTCGTCCCGCCGCTGCCGCTGCACGTCAGGACCTCCGAGGGGACCGCCCACCTCGACCGGGGGCGCCTGACCCTGGTGTGGGGCGGGGGGCACGCGAGCGGTTTCAAGAAGAAGCAGCAGCGCCGCGAGTTCGACCTGGCCGACATCGCCGCCGTCGAGTGGTCCCCCCTCGACGACTGGGGCTGGGGCTTCGTCCGGGTGATCACCGCCGACGGGGCGGGGCAGGCCGCGGCCAAGCCCCGGAACGACCTCAACGTGCTGCGCGCGGGGGAGGAGGGCAGCGAGATCCACCAGGTGTTCCTCCTCGCCGCCACCGTCACCGCGCACATGTGGGCCCGGGACGCCCGGGCGCGGCCCGCGCCCGGTGCGGGCGGAACACCGGGCGACGGCCGGACCGGGCGGGACGACGACGCCTGGTGGAGGGACACCGCCAGGAGCGCGCTGGACGCCGTGCGCCGCTCCGCGCTCGCCCTGAACCGTCCCGGCGGCGCCCCCGCGGAGAGCGACGGGCCGGGCGCCGACGGAGGGGCCGCGCCGGGGGAGGGGCGGGCCTCCGAGGACGTTCGCGTCGGGGGCGCCGACACCGCGTGGATCTTCGAGCAGATCGAACGCCTCGGGGAGCTGCACGCGAAGGGCCTGCTCACCGACGAGGAGTTCTCCGCGAAGAAGGCCGAGCTCCTCGGCCGGATCTGACCCTCCCGGACCCGGCCCGCCGTGCCCGGGGCCTCAGCCCCCTGTGCGGGCCCCGCCCTCCCGGGCCTTGAGGGCGGAGACCGCTCCGGGCACGTCGTCCACCACGACCGCGTCCATGCCCGCCTCCGCGAAACGGGCCGCGTCGACCGGGTCCGGGCACCAGGAGACCACTTCCAGCCCCGCCCGGTGCGCCAGGTCCACGGTGTACGGCACCGAACGGCGGCCCGGCCGGGGGGCGTCGCCGGTCAGCCCGAACGACCGCGCGTCCACCGCGACGATCGCGCACCCCAGGCCGGCGGCGCCCGCCACGGCCTGGTCCAGCGGGTTGCGCACGAACGGCATCCACGCCGTCGGCACCTCCGGGGCGCCCCCGTGGACGGCCACGAGGACGCCGGGGTCGAACGAGCAGACGAACACCCGGCGACGTTTGGCCTCACGGCGCAGGTACGGGAGGAGAAGGGAGGCCGTCCGCCGTGACGGAGCGTCGACCGCGTCCTCCATGACCGACTTGACGTCCACGTCCAGCCCGACCCCCGCGGGGATCGCCGCGAGCCCCTCGTCCAGTCCGGTCAGCCCCGCCGCGGCGCACTCCCGCACGGTCAGGTCGACGATCGCCCGGCCGTCGGCCAGGGCGGCGTCGTGGTGGAGCACCAGCGCGTCGTCGGCCGTGCGGCGCACGTCGACCTCCACCCAGTCCGCCCCGGCCGCGGCCGCCGCCGCGTAGGACTCCGGCGAGTTCTCGCGGGCGCCGTCCACCACGCCGCGCCCCGCGCCGCGGTGCCCGATGACCTCGGTGGCCCCGAAGACCCGGCTCACGAGTCCGCCTCCGCCGGGACGGCGCGGGCGCGGGCCCGGCGCAGCAGCGTCTCGGCGACCTCCACGTCCCCCGGGTTCGTCACCTTGATGTTGTCCTCCTCGCCGGGCACGATCCGCACCTCCTCGCCGGGCAGGTACCGCAGCACCACCCCGCAGTCGTCCGTGGCGACCAGCCCCGGGTCGGCCATCGCCAGGGCGTAGGCGCGGCGCGCCACGCCCAGACGGAACCCCTGCGGGGTCTGCATGCGGCGCAGCTCCGAGCGCGGCGGCACCTGGACGACGGCCTCGCCGCCGGTCCGGCCGGGGGCCACCCTGACGACCGTGTCGGCGCTGGGCACCGCCACCCCGACGGCGCCCGCCTCCCCCAGCGCCGCGACGCACGCGCCGATCGTGGCGGGACGCACGAGCGGCCGGGCCGCGTCGTGCAGCAGGGCCAGGTCGGTGTCGGCCGCGCCCCCCATCGCGGAGAGGGCGGCGTACGAGGTGTCGGTGCGGGTCCCCCCGCCGGGAAGCACGGCGGTGACCTTGGTGAACCCCGCGGAGGCGACGACGTCCTCCACCCTTCCCACGTACTCCCGCACCATGAGGACCAGGATCTCGTCCACCTCCGGGCACGCCTCGAACGCGGCGATGGAGTGCTCGATGATGGGCCGCCCCTCCAGGGGCAGCAACTGCTTGGGGGAGGGGGCGCCCATGCGGGCGCCGACCCCTCCGGCCAGAACCGCCGCGATCACACGCGGGCGCATGGCCCCACCTCTTCCGTCCACGGCTGGTGTCGCCGTTCCCTTGGCCGCACTCGCCGCGGCGCTCGTCACAGGGCTCGTCCGGGGGCGCGTCCCGGGACCCGGCCGCCGCCGGCGGACCGCTCGGCAGGACGCGCCGGTCCCCGCCGGCGTCCGCGTGCGCAGGGCCTTCGGCCCCCGCCGGAACGGGACGCGCGCCCGGTTGCTCCCCGTAAAGGACGTGATCTCCGCCCTCGGGCCGAGGCTAGCGGACCGCCCCGGAGACACGGGGCGTGACCGCGCGCACCGGCCGCGGGGGGAGGGCTGGTTGGCGCGGCCCGTCGTCCACAGCGGTAACCTATGGACGCCTGTATGGCGTGCCCGGTCCAGACCTCCTCCGATGCGGTGGGAACCGGGCGCGGTCCGTGACATCCCCCGGTCGCCCGGACACGCTCCCCCGTTTCCGGCACATCCGGCGCGGGGTGGACCGCGCGTGTCGACCGGTGCGCACAGGCGAGACACGAACACGCCTGTCCGGCACCTCGCTGACCGGACGAGAAAACAACCCTTGGAGGTGGCGGTGGCGTCAAGGGCGCTGGCCGTCTGGGAGCACCGGAAGGTCGTCGGCCTCCTGGTCCGGCGCGACCTGAAGGTCAAGTACCAGCAGTCCGTACTGGGGTACGCGTGGACGATGTTGGAGCCCCTGGCTCTGACGATGGTCTACTTCTTCGTCTTCGGGGTGATCCTCAGCGCTGATCGCGGCATGCCGCCGGAGGCTCACGCCTACGGCGGCTTCGTGCTCTTCCTCGTGGCCGGGATCCTGCCGTGGACCACCTTCGGCGCGATCCTCAACGAGGCGCCGAGGGCGATGCTCACGCACTCCAAGCTGATCACCACGATGAAGGTGCCCCGGGAGATCTTCCCGATGGCCACGGTGGGCACGAAGTTCATCGAGTACCTCCTCACCTGGCCGGTGCTGCTGGTCTTCGTCTTCGCGCTGGGCGGCCGCTTCACCCTCATGGGCCTGCTGGTCTGGCTGCCGCTCGCGGTGGTGCTGACGTTCGCGTTCGGGCTCGGTGTGACCCTGTTCCTGTCGTCGGTCAACGTGCTGCTGCGCGACGTGGAGCGCCTCGTGCGGATCCTCAGCCGCCTGCTGTTCTACGGATCGGCGATCCTGTTCCCGGCCTCCATGGTCCTCAGCGCCGGCATCCCCGAGTGGCTGAAGACCCTCTACCAGCTCAACCCGCTGATGGGCATCTTCCAGATGCACCGCGCGGTGTGGTTCCCTGAGTTCGCGGAACTAACCCCGAGCACCCTCGCGTTGACCTCTTCGGTGGTCGGTTCGATCCTGATGCTCATCATCGGATACTGGACGTTCCGCCGCCTGGAGATGTCCGTCCTGAAGGAGTTGTGATGGCGCAGACCGACTACGGCGCCGGGCTGACCAGTGGGCCGGTCATCGAGGCCAAGGGGCTCGGCGTCAAGTTCGCCGTGAACCGCCGCCGCAAGCGCAGCCTGCGCGAGATGTTCATCCACGGCAGCAAGCGCGACCCCAACGCCGAGGGCGACGAGTTCTGGCCGCTGCGGGACGTGGCGTTCGAGATCAACCGGGGCGAGTGCGTCGGCATCGTCGGCAAGAACGGCACGGGCAAGTCCACGCTGCTCAAGCTCATCGCCGGGGTCCTGATGCCCGACGAGGGCGAGGTGCACGTCCACGGCAAGGTCGCGCCGCTCCTGGAGCTGCGGGCCGGGTTCAACGACAACCTGACCGGCCGCGAGAACGTGTACCTGGTCGGGTCCCTGCACGGGATGACCGAGAAGCAGATCGACGAGCGCTTCGACGAGATCGTCGACTTCGCCGAGATCAAGTCGAAGTTCATCGACACCCCGGTCCGGCACTACTCCAGCGGCATGAAGGTGCGCCTCGGGTTCGCGCTGATCTCGCAGCTGGAGCACCCGATCATGCTGGTCGACGAGGTCCTCGCGGTCGGCGACAAGGCCTTCAAGCGCAAGTGCTACGAGGCCATCGACCGGATGCTGGCCAACCAGCGGACGATGGTGCTCGTCTCGCACAGCGAGAGGGACCTGCGCCGGTTCTGCAACCGCGGCCTGTACGTCAAGGGCGGCGGGCTCGCCCTGGACACCGACATCGACGCCGCCCTGGCCGCGTACGACGAGGACACCAAGGCCGAGATCGCCGAGCGCAAGAAGCGCGACGCCGCGAAGAAGAAGCGCGCGGAGCAGGCCGAGCAGAAGATCGACGAGCAGGAGCCCGGCGAGGACGGGGCCGACGGCGGCGGGACCGCCTGAGCCGCCCCGCGCGGGTCCGCCCCGCCGCCCGGCCCGTCCCGGAAGGCCGTAGTGCGCATCGCCGGTGTGTTCCGGCGGTGCGCACGCCCCTTTCCGGGGTCCGGCCCTTCCGGGGTCCGCACGAAAGGCCCCTGCGGGGCCGGACCCAGGCTTAGCGGACACAAGGTGCGTGTCAGTGTTTGATTGGCTACGCACCGTAGGCGACGGTGTCACTCACCAAGTGTGGGAGGGCACCCGTGGTCTACGACACGGCGGCGCGGTCGGCCGCGCGAATGTTGGAGCGCAGACACGTCACCCGGGCCGGGATGACCAGGATCGGCGTCGTCGGGGCGGTCGGCGCCGCCGTCTGGTTCTCCCGGGCCGACGCGGTCGGCGGCCTGGCCGGCTCGGCCTTTCTGGCGGCGGTCCTGTTCTGCGACTCCGTGCGCGCGCGCATGCGGACCGACCGCGGGGACGCGCTCACCCTGTGGCTGGCGGCGATGCTGGCGCAGCTGCGGGAGTGCGTGGTCTACCTGGGCCTTGCCGCCGGCGCCGTCCTGGCGGGCCTCGGGGGCGCGTGGGGCTGGGCGGCGGGCGCGCTCGTCGCGCTGGCCCTGCGGGACTCGCTCCTGGCGGCCCAGGAGGCCCCCGTCGCGGCCTCCCCCGGACGGGACGTGAGGCGCGTCCCGCTGCCCTCCCAGGGGCGCGCTGGCGGCCTCCTGGGTGGATTCGCGCCCTACTGTCCCACCCGTCCCCCGCGCGACGGCGACCCCGGGCTGACGAGCCGGCTGCTCGGCGCCGTGGCCCCGGAGGCCGGTGCGGGGCCCGGCCGCGGGCCCCGGGCGAACGGGGTCCCGGGGACGGGCTCCGACGGCACGGCCGGTGCGGGGGTCCGGCCCGACGTGATCCCGCCCCGGCCGCGTGAGGCCGGGTCCGGCGGGCGCCGCACGGCCGGGAACGGCCCCCGCCGCGCTTCCGGACCGGTCCGGGGGCCCGGCGCGGGGGAGGGCGCGGACCGCGGCGCGCCGGACGCCCGGACCGGGGCCCCGGGGCCGGCCGCCGCGGTCCGGCGGCTCACGGCCTTCTCCCAGCCGACGCGCTTCCTGGTGATCGCCGTGACCGCCACGGTCTGGGACGCGCGGGTCGCCTTCGTCACCCTCATCGTGGGCTGCGCGATCGCCGTCACCGCGGAACTCGTCGACCCCACCGCGCGCGGGGTGCGCCGGTGAGCCGGAACGGGGCGGGTGCGACCGGGGCGCGCGCCGGGGGAGGGCGTGTCCCCACCACTCCGGACCTGCGAATTCTCCGTGATGACGGTCACATGGCCCACCTGCTGGGCCGGATCGCGCCCGGCGCCGTACCTCCCCTGCTGCCCGCGCTCGCCGGGGCCCTGGTCGTCGGAACACTCCTCGTGGCAGAGCGAGGACACTTGGCAGGCATTACCCTGTTCGCACCGGTCGCTGCCCTGCTACTGTCCGGACTGGCCTCCGGCCACCCCCACGACGGACGGTCCGACTGGCTCGTGCCACCCGTCCTCCGTGCCACGGAGTACACCTTTCTGGCGGTGCTGGGACTGGCGTCCGGCGTACCAGGTCCCCTGGTGTTCGTACTCTTGGTGGCAGTCGTCTGCCACCATCGCGACGACGTGGCACGCCCCCTGGCCGGCACGGCCAGACCGGCGTGGGTGCGCGGCGCGGCACTCGGGTGGGACGGCCGCATGCTCGCCGTCGCCGTCGGGGGCGCGCTCCACGCGCCCACCCCCGCCTACGGCATACTCGCCGGATACCTGGCGGTGCTGCTCGTGCGGGAGTCCGTGCGCACCTGGAGTGCGACACCGGTGACCGACGTGCGTACCACGACCACCGCTCCCCCCGGCGGTGGCGACACGGGCCCTGGAGATCCCCGGATCTCCCGACCCGGCAGCGGACACGGGGGCCAACCGGCCGCCGGAACGAACGGGGAGGCGTGACAGCCTCCCCGACACAAGGAGGAACACGCCCTCATGCTCGGAATGGTTCTCGCCGCAGGCGCGGGGCGCCGGCTGCGTCCTTACACCGACACCCTGCCCAAGGCCCTGGTGCCAGTCGACGGCGAGACGACCATCATGGACATCTCGCTGCGCAACCTGGCGGCGGCCGGGCTCACCGACGTCGTCGTCGTGGTCGGCTACCGCGCGGAGGCCGTCGAGGCGCGCAAGGAGGCCCTGGAGGAGCGCCACGGCGTCAAGCTCACCCTCAGCTACAACGACAAGGCCGAGGAGTGGAACAACGCCTACTCCCTGTGGACCGCGCGCGAGTTCTTCTCCGAGGGCGTCCTCCTGGTCAACGGCGACACCGTCCACCCGGTGAGCGTCGAGGAAACGCTACTCGCCGCCCGGGGACCGGAACTCCTCCTCGCGGTGGACAACGTGAAAAGCCTCGCCGACGAGGAGATGAAGGTGACCCTCGACGAGGGCGGCCACCTCAGGAACATCACCAAGCTCATGGACCCGGCCACCGCCGCCGGCGAGTACATCGGCGCCACCCTCATCGAGGGGTCCTTGGCCCCCCGCCTCGCCGACGCCCTCAAGGCCACCTGGGAGCGCGACCCGCAGCTCTACTACGAGGACGGCTACCAGGAGCTGGTCAACCGGGGCGAGAAGGTCGCCGTGGCGCCCATCGGCGAGGTGGACTGGGTCGAGGTCGACAACCACGACGACCTCGCCAAGGCCAGGGAGATCGCGTGCCGCTACTAGCCCGAATGCTCCCCTCCCCGCTGGCGATCGACGTGCGGCGGGGGGCGGTCTCCTCCCTCGGGACGCTGCTCGCCGACCGGCGGATCGCCACCGAGGGCCGCATCGCCGTGGCCGTCGGCCCGGGGCAGGGCGCGCAGATCGCCGCCGACCTGGACCTGCCCAACTGCGAGGTCTTCCACGTCGAGGAGGGCACCGTCGACGCCGCCACCGAGCTGGGCAAGAAGCTCCGCTCCGGCGCGTACGAGGCGGTCGCGGGCATCGGCGGCGGCAAGACCATCGACGTCACCAAGTTCGCCGCGACCATGGCGGGCATCCCCATGGTGGCCGTGGCCACGAACCTCGCCCACGACGGCATCGCCTCCCCCGTCAGCTCCCTGGAGCACGAGGGCGGCAAGCCGTCCATCGGCGTCACCATGCCCATCGCCGTCGTCATCGACGTCGACTACGTCCGCGCGGCCCCTCCGCACCTGGTGCGCTCGGGCATCGGCGACGTGGTCAGCAACATCTCGGCCATCGAGGACTGGGAGCTGGCCGGCCGCGTCAACGGCGAACCCGTGGACGGCATGGCCGTCACCTTCGCCCGGGTCGCGGCCGAGGCGGTCCTGCACCGCCCCGACTCGGTGGAGTCCGACGCGTTCCTCACCGTGCTCGCCGAGGGCCTCGTGCTCTCCGGGATGGCCATGTCGGTCGCCGGGTCCAGCAGGCCCGCCAGCGGCGCGTGCCACGAGATCCTGCACGCGGTCACCCAGCTCCACCCGGGCGTCAGCAACCACGGCGAGCTGGCCGGGCTGGGCGCGCTCTACGCGTCCTTCCTGCGGGTGCGGCACCTGGGCTGGTCGGAGGCGCGGATGAACGAGATCCGCGACTGCCTGCTCCGCCACGAGCTGCCCGTCGTCCCCTCCGACGTCGGCCTCGACGAGGCGGCTTTCGCGCGGGCGGTGGTCCACGCGCCGGACACCCGGCCGGGCCGTTTCACCATCCTGGAACACCTGAACCTCTCCGAGGACGAGATCGGACGGAGCGTCAAGGACTATGTCGAAGCCGTCGGTCGCTGAGGTCCGAGCAGGGGGCCAGCCCGCCGGCATCAAGGAGCGGACCAACGAGGAGCACTGGGCCGGCCGCCTCTACATGCGGGACATCTCCCCGTACCTGACGACGTTCTTCGTCCGGCTCCGCGTCCCGCCCAACCCCATCACCTACCTGATGATGGTGTTCGGGGTCCTGTCCGGGGTGGTCGTCGCGTTCGGCGGACTGTGGTCGGCCGTCCTCGCGGCGGTGTTCATCCAGGTCTACCTCCTGCTGGACTGCTCCGACGGCGAGGTGGCCCGGTACACCGGGCGCACCAGCGTCGCGGGCATCTACCTGGACCGGATCGGGCACTACGTGTCCGAGATCGCGCTCCTCATCGGCCTGGGCATCCGCGCCCAGGGCGAGTGGGAGGCGGGCGGCTGGGTGATCCTGGGCATGGCCGCGGCGATCGGCGTCGCCCTGATCAAGGCCGAGACCGACAACGTCGTGGTGGCCCGCGCCAAGGCCGGGCTGCCCGAGAAGGTCTCGGACGAGGCGATGCGGCCGCGCTCCTCCGGGCTGAGCCTGGCGCGACGCCTGGCCTCCGCCCTCAAGGTCCACCGGCTCATCCAGGCGGTGGAGCTGTCCCTGATCATCGTGGCGGCCGCCGTGGTGGACGCCTTCCTCGGCGACCTGGCCGCCACCCGCTTCCTGGTGGTGGCGTGCGCGTTCGTCGCCGTGGTGATGAGCTTCGCCCACTTCGTGAGCGTCCTCGCCTCACGGCGCCTGGAGTGAACCGCCGGCCGTCGCGCCGGTGAGCCGCCCCTCCCACGGGGCCGCGGTCGGGTACCCCGTCCACGGCCCCGTACACCTCCCTTTTATTCTTTCGTTAGTCTGTTTCTGCGAATGTTGGCGGGTGTCAACCTGCCAGCAGCATGTCGTCCACTGAACGGTCGCAAACATGGCCACACCCGTGATCCCACCCGCGTCTGACACCGCGACGTCCGCGGCTGAGGTCTCCCGAGCGCCAAGAGCCGAACGGAGCCGCGCCCAGGTGTCCGGTAGCAGCAAGCCCACACTTTCCTGCGTCCTGCTGACGATGGGCACCCGCCCCGCCGAGCTGCGCCGCGCGATCACCAGCGTGTTCGAGCAGGAGGACGCGGACGTCGAGGTCGTGGTGGTCAGCAACGGGGCGCAGCTGCCGGAGATGCCCGAGGGCGTGACCACGGTGCTCCTCCCGGAGAACGTCGGCATCCCCGAGGGGCGCAACCACGGGGTCAGGGCCACCGACGGCGACATCATCCTCTTCCTGGACGACGACGGCTGGTACCGCTCGACCGACCTGGCCCGCCACGTGCGGGAGCGGTTCGCCGCCGACACGTCGCTGGGCGCGCTGTCCTTCCGGATCGCCGACCCCGACGGCGGCCCCGACCAGCGGCGCCACGTGCCGCGCCTGCGCGTGGGCGACTCCCGGGAGTCGAGCGTGGTCACCACGTTCCTCGGCGGGGCCTGCGCCATCCGCCGCACGGCCTTCGAGGCCGGCGGGGGGCTGCCCGGCGACTTCTTCTACGCCCACGAGGAGACCGACCTCGCCTGGCGCATCATGGACGCCGGATACACGATCGAGTACGACGCCGACGCGGTCATGTACCACCCCGCGGTGGCGCCGACGCGGCACGAGAACTTCTACCGGCTCAACGCCCGCAACCGTGTGTGGCTGGCCCGCCGCAACCTCCCGTGGCCCCTCGCCTTCGCCTACCTCGGCACCTGGGTGGGGCTGACGGTGCTGCGCGAGCGCGACCGCGCCGCGCTGCGCTCGTGGTTCTCCGGGTTCCGCGAGGGCTGGCGCGAGGACGCCGGCCCGCGCACCCCGATCCGCTGGTCGACCGCGTGGCGGATGACCCGGGCCGGGCGCCCGCCGGTCATCTGACCCCGGACGGCGCCCGACCGCCCCGCCGTGCGCGGGGCGGCCGGAGCGGCTGGCCGGTCCGGACACGGCCGAGGGGCCGGACACCCGAGAACGGTGTCCGGCCCCTCGGCCGTGGTGCGGGTCAGATCTCGGTGAAGGTCTCCTCGAAGTCCAGGCGGGGGAGGCGGTCGAACCAGGCGTCCGGGCCGGGGTTGCCGATGTTCATGACGACCAGCGGCCGGAGGGGGGAGTCCTCGCCGAAGAACTCCCGGCGCACGCCCTCGGCGTCGAAGCCGGTCATGGGGCCGGCGGCCAGGCCGGCGGCGCGGACCCCGACGATCAGGTACGCGATCTGGAGCAGGGTGTTCTGGGCGGCCATGGCCTCGCGCGCCTCGGCGGGCATCCCGGCGAAGTTGTCGCGGGCGTCCGGGGCCACGGGGAACGTCTTCGGGAAGTGCTCGTGGAAGTCGCCGTCCGCGGACAGGATCAGCGTGAGCGGGGCCGTCGAGGTCTTCGGCGCGTTGTTGCCCGCCATGTGCGGGACGAGGCGCTCGCGGGCCTCCGGCGAGCGCACGACGGTGACCCGCAGCGGCTGGTTGTTCATGGCGGTCGGCCCGTACTTGACGAGGTCGTGGATCGCGCGCACCTGCTCGTCGGTCACCGGCTCGTCGGTGAAGGAGTTGGCGGTGCGGGCGTCGCGGAACAGGAGGTCCTGCGCGGCCTTGTCGAGAACCAGCGTCTCACTCATGTGTCATACCTCGGTTGCGCTCGTGATCAGGGAGAATGCCGAAAAGCGCTCGGCACGAGCAACAACCTGGTTGACTAGGAAGATATTTCTTAGGGCTGGTAGGTGTGGCTTCCCTCACGGACCCCTGTGCCCTGCGCCCCCCTCGGCAGGGGGACGACGGGGACCGGGCCGGCCGCCTCGTCCACCCATGCCTCCAGGCGCTTCACGAACACCCTGGCCTGGACCGGCCAGTGGTAGGACGCCTGCGCGATCTCGTGCCCCGTCCGGGCCAGCCGCTCGCGCAGCTCCCCGTCGCGCTTCAGCCGCAGTACCGCCTCCGCGGCGGCCGGCACGTCCCCGAACGGGACGACCAGGCCGGCGGGGCCCTCCGGGCGTCCCGTCACCAGGCCCTCCGCCATCGGGTTCGCCGTCGTCACGACGGGCAGGCCGTGCGCCATGTACTCCACGACCTTGGTCGGCATCGAGTGCCGGTAGTTCGGGGTGTCGTGCAGCAGGCTGACCCCGGCCAGGGCGCCCGCGCACATGCGCAGCGCCCGGTCGTTGGGCACGAACCCGTACCAGTCCAGGGCGTCCTCCTGCTGGGCCTCGCGGAGCATCGGCCGCACGCCGACGTCGGCTCCGCCGATGACCTCCAGCCGCACCCCGTGGGGGCGGAGCATCCGGCCGAGCTCCACCAGCTCGCGGGCGCCCCGCGCCATCGAGACGTGACCGAGGTAGACCACCCGGTCGTCCCCGGGGGCGCGGAGGGGGATCTCCGGCACCTCGGTGGTGTTGGGCACCACCGGGTGGTCGCACCGGAAGCGGGAGCGGTACCCCTCCTCCGCCAGCAGCAGCCGCATGCGGCGCTCCGCGCGCCGCTCGAAGGCCCGGACCACCCCGCCCAGGGGGCGCCGCAGCGGCTTGGGCACCCACGGCTTGGTGAGCAGGGCGGCGGCCGTGTCCTCGTGCACGTCCCACACCGTCACGGGCCGCTTCGCCGGCAGGGCCAGCAGCAGTTCGGGGTCGTGGAAGAGGATCAGGTCGGCGTGGGGCGCGTGCTCGGCGAGCACCGCGCGGGCGGCGCGCAGCGAGGTCAGCCGTTCGCGGCCCGAGGCGCGCGGCACGTCCACCGAGCGCACCTCGGCCCACGGGGTCACGCCGCACTCCCGGAACGGGGCCACATAGGTCACCGTGTGTCCAGCGTCCAACAGGGCGCGGATCTGCCTGTGCAGGATCCGAGCGTCCTCCGGGTGGTGCACAACCGTGGCCACAAGCGCGTGCATCGAGTTCACCTACCTGTGTCACCGAATGGGGCCATCTACGAAGATGATCCGCTTTGTGATGGCGATACGTGCTGTTCGACACGGTATTCACCAGCGGAAACGGGTCGAGGAAAGCGCGGTGGCCAGGCGGGGTGAATCGGGTGAACCTTCCAGGAGCGCCGGGTGAACACGACAAGGCACGCCGATGGACACCGTGGGTGTCCGCGTCGGCGTGCCGGTCAGGGGCCCGCGCGGGCCGGGAGCGGTTCGGGACGTCCCGGCCCGGGCCTCAGGTCACAGGACCTGGATCCCCTCGCGGCTCGGACGGCGTCGCGCCTGGGCGGGCACGGTCGCGGTCCCGGCCTCGGGGTCGGGGCGGCGCAGGACGCCGCGGGTGTCCAGGAGCAGTCGCGCGTACTCCTCCAGCCGCTTGGGGCGGTACTCGGCGTGGTCGGTGAGCAGGATCGTCAGGTCGGCCTCGGCGATGGCCTGGTCCAGGTCGGTGGACCGGGGCACGTCCACCCCGTCCACCTGCCACGACTCGACGTGCGGGTCGTGGTAGGAGAGGGTGGCGCCCTTGGCGGCCAGCTTGCGCGCCACCGGCCGGGCCGGCGACTCGCGCTGGTCGGCGATGTCGGCCTTGTAGGTGACGCCGAGCAGCAGCACCTTGGACCGCGACAGCGCCATCCCCGACTCGTTGAGGAGCTCCTGGGCCCGCTGGATGACGTAGGACGGCATCCGGCTGTTGATCTCCTGGGCCAGCTCGACGAAGCGGAACGGGTAGCCGAGGGTCTTGACCTTGTACGACAGGTAGTTCGGGTCGATCGGGATGCAGTGCCCGCCGACGCCCGGACCCGGGTAGAACGCCTGGAAGCCGAACGGCTTGGTGGCCGCCGCCGCGATGGAGTCCCACAGGTCGACGCCCAGCTCCTGGCAGAAGATGGCCATCTCGTTCACCAGGGCGATGTTGACGTGCCGGTAGGTGTTCTCCAGCAGCTTGGCCATCTCGGCCTCGCGGGTTCCGCGGGTGCGCACCACCGTGGCCACGAAGTTGCCGTAGAAGGCGGCGGCGGCCTCGCCGCACTCCTCCGTGAGCCCGCCGACGACCTTGGGCGTGTTGGCCACGCCGAAGGTCGCGTTGCCCGGGTCGATGCGCTCGGGCGAGAACGCCAGGTGGAAGTCGGCCCCGGCGACCAGGCCGGACTCCTCCAGCAGCGGACGCACCACCTCGTCGGTGGTGCCCGGATAGGTGGTGGACTCCAGGATGACCAGGGTCCCCGGCTGGAGGTGCGCCGCGATCGACCTGGCCGCGGAGGTGACCGCGCCCAGGTCGGGGCCGCCCTCGGGCGACAGGGGCGTGGGAACGCAGATGACGATGGTGCGCGCCGCCGCCAGGCAGGCCGGGTCCGTGGTCGCGGTGAACCCGTTCGCCAGCATGCGGTCGACGTCTTCCGACGAGAGGTCGTCGACGTGCGAGACCGCGCTGTTGAGGCCGTCGACGACTCGGTCGCTCACGTCGAGGCCGGTGACCTTCAGGCCCGCGGACACGGCCTCGGCCGCCAGGGGCAGGCCGACGTAACCGAGTCCGAGGACGACGAGGTCGCTGACCGCCGCGGCGGACTGCTCGGGGACAAGGGCTGGGTTGGAGGCTGCGGCATCCACTTCGTGGTCACACTCGCATTCATTTCGTGAACGGGCGCAAGTTTCGAGGACCGCCATTACTCAGTGCCCGGGGCGTCCGAGTGTAGGTAGGTGTTGCCTCTGCTCACGGGTTCTGGCCTGGTTCGGACAGTTTCTGAATAAGAACCCGATACGCCTGGTTGTAGCGGTATGCGGCCTCGGCCCACGTGCGATCGGCGCCGACGAGGCTGCGACCTGCGAGGCCGTAGGCGGCTCGCTTTTCATGACTGTAGGCGAGATTTGTCAGGACATCAGCTAGACGTGCCGATTCGCCCGCGGGAATTAACTCTCCAGTCACTCCCGGTTCCACAATCTCTCGCAACGCCGGAAGATCGCTTGCCACAACGGGAAGCCCGCCCGCCATGGCCTCCACGGGTTTCAGCGGCGTCACCACGCGGCACACCCGGTCGTCCCGGCGCGGCACGGCGAACACGTCCAGCGCGGCGTGGTGCGACCGCACCTCCGAGGCGGCCACCCGGCCGGGGAAGTGGGCGGCCCCCTCCAGTCCCAGCGACGCCGCACGGGCACGCAGGGAGGGCAGCTCCGGCCCGTCCCCGACGATCAGCGCGTGGGCCGGCTCCCCGCGCTCGCGCATCAGCGCCACGGCGTCCAGCAGCACGTCCAGGCCCTCGTAGCCGAAGCAGCTCGTGGTGGTCCCCACCACGAAGTCCGCCTCGCCGATCCCCAGGCCGGCCCGCACGCCGGCGCCCGGCGGCAGGGGTTCCAGGAACGACGCGTCCACCGCGTTGGGCACCACCAGGAGGCGCTCCCGGGCCACCCCGCGCGCCTCGATGTCCGCCCGCATCGCCTCGCCCAGGGTCACCACCAGGTCGGCGGCCAGCATGCACTCCGTCTCGGCGGCGCGCTCGGCCCGGTAGAAGGCGTCGTCCACGCTCCTGGACGGGTCGCGGGACAGCCACGACTCCTCCAGGAAGCCCCGCACCTCGTACACCACCGGCAGGTCGAACCTGCGGCCCAGCTCCAGGGCCAGGCGGGCGTTGTGGTGGTTGCTCGCCGCGTGCAGCACGTCCGGGCGCACGGCCTCCACCAGCTCCGACGCCATCCGCACCCCCACCGCCAGCTCCCCGGTCGCGTCGGCCGGGGCCGTCCACGGGATCAGCCGGTGGTAGGAGACGCCGTCCACCCGCACCAGCGTGCGCGGGTCCCGGACCCCCTTGGTGAGCGGGTACCCCGCCCGGGTGACCACGTGCACGTCCATCCCGGCCTCGCGCTGGGCCACCGCGATCCGGTGGGTGCGCTGGGTGTACCCGGCGTTGGTGTGCGGCAGGGCGTTCGTCACCAGGTGCAGCACCCGGAGCCCGGAGCCGGGGGCCGACGCGCCGTCCGCCGGGAGCCGGCGTTCACCGGCCGGGACCCCCGGTTCACCTGTTCGCGCCTCCGGTCGCCGAGCGTTCACCGTGTCGTCGGGCCGCGTTCGGGCACCGCGGGTTAACGTGATTCCGTGATGGTCAGCCGACGGGGACGGAGACGCGGGAACAGCGCGTCCCGTCGCCAGCGCCGTCCGGTGCTCAGCGGCCTCCCGGGCCGCACCCCGGGGGAGGCGTTCGACCAGTTCACGGGCGGTATCGGCATCACCCGCAGCCAGGCAGGCCGCCACCAGGCGGCCCACCCGGCGGGGCGAGGCCCCGTCCGCGGCGTCGAGCACCGCCTCGCGGGCCTCCGCGCGCCGGCCCTGGTCCCACAGGGCGTAGGCGCGGGCCCGGCCGCCCAGGCGGGCGGCCACGGAGCGTGCCGCCCGGCGCGGCGCGCCGGGCGCCAGCCGCAGCGCGAGCAGCGGCAGGCGCGCCGGGTCGGAGCGCAGGTGTCGCCAGGCCAACGACACGGTGAACGTCACCGCCCGCGGCCAGCGGGTGCGCGGACGGGGAACCTGGGTTTCGGGAATCTGGGTGTCATGCACGGTCAGTCACACAACCATGCGGACGTGACCACGTGGTGACACCACGGCGACACGGACGGGACGGCTCGGGCAAGGAACACCGCCCGACCCGGCGCGTCGCGCCCCTCGGCAACGATAAGAGCACTCCAACAGAAGGAAACGTGAGAGTCGTGGCAACGAGCGCCCCCCTTGGGAGCCAGGACACCGGGATCGTGCACGTCGTCGGCGCGCGCCCCAACTTCGTCAAGGCCGCGCCCGTCGTCTCCGCCCTTCGCGGGCGCGGAGCCCACCAGTCGGTCGTCCACACCGGACAGCACTACGACGACCGCATGTCGGCCGTGTTCTTCCGCGACCTCGGCCTGCCCACCCCCGACGTCGACCTGGGCGTCGGCTCCGGGTCGCACGCGGCGCAGACCGCCGCGCTCATGGTGGGCCTGGAGGAGGAGTTCGGCAGGCGCGAGCCCGGGATGGTCGTCGTGTACGGCGACGTCAACTCCACCGTGGCCGCCGCCCTGGTGGCCGCCAAGCTGCACATCCCGGTCGCGCACGTGGAGGCGGGCCTGCGCTCCTTCGACGACACGATGCCCGAGGAGATCAACCGCAGGGTCACCGACCAGCTCAGCGACCTGTGCTTCGCCACGAGCCCCGAGGCCATCGGGCACCTCGCCGCCGAGGGGATCTCGCCGGACCGGGTCCACCTGGTCGGCAACCCGATGATCGACACCCTCCTGGGCAACCTCGACCGCTTCGACGCCGACGCCCTGCGCGCCCGCCTCGGCCTGCCGGAGCGCTACGTCGCCGCGACCCTGCACCGGCCCGCGAACGTCGACGACCCCGACAGCGTGGCCCGCCTCACCGCCCGCCTCCACGAGATCGCCGACCTCGCCGACGTGGTCATGCCCGTGCACCCGCGCGGCAAGGCCGCCTTCGACCGCGCCGGGCTCGGCGACCACCCGCGGGTGCGCCTCCTCGAACCCCTCGGCTACCTCGACTTCGTCGCCCTCACCCGCGGAGCCGCCGCGGTGGTCACCGACTCCGGCGGCGTGCAGGAGGAGACCACCGTCCTCGGGGTCCCCTGCCTCACCCTGCGGCCCAACACCGAACGGCCGGTCACCATCACCCACGGCACCAACCAGCTCGTCACGGAGGCCGATCTCCTCCCCACCGTCACCAAGGTCCTGCACGGACAGACCCCCGAGCGGATCGGCGACGACACCCCGCCCCTGTGGGACGGCCGGGCCGGGGAGCGCATCGCGTCCGTCCTCACCCAGTGGTCCCGGTGACGCCGATGCCGCACGCACGACGGCCCGGCCCGGTCCCCCCGCCGAGGGAGGGCCGGCAGCGCTCCGCCCCGATCCCGTCCCCGCGTCCCCGCCGCGACGGCCGCCGCGTCGTCCCGGTACCCGCGCAGCGGTCCAGGTGATCCCCCATGGCACACTCCCACCCGTCCTCCCCCGTCCCGTCCAGACGTCCCGCCCGGCCCTCGACGCGCCTCTCCATGGGCATCCGCACCCGGCCGGGGAGCCGCCGGGAGCAGCACCCGGCTCCGTCGGACACGACACGCCCGACGGACGCGGTGGTTTCGCCGATCCGACCAGAACGCAAGGTGGCAGACCGTGAAACGGCGTGAACAGAGCCAGACCGAACAGCTCAAACAGGCCCTCGCCGAGCGCGACGCCCAGCTCCAGGAGGCGCGCACCCGGCTCGCCGCCGTGGAGGACTCCACCTCACTCCAGGTGGGGCGTGCGCTCACGGCCGCCGCCAAGCGGCCCGGCCGATCCCTCGTCAGACTCCCGCGAGACCTCTACCGGCTCTGGCGGCGCAGCGGCACCACCCAGCACGTCCAGCGCCGCCGCCCCGGCGCCGAGCCGGTCCGCTCCTTCGACGCCGACCGCCAGGAGGCCAGACTCCTGAGCGGGATGGCCGGGAACAGCGAGGACCTGCTGGTCGTCGCCACCGTGGTCGGCTCCGCCATCCAGGACGCCGTGTCCCCCTACCTGCACTCCGTTCCGCTGCGCCCCCACGACGCCCAGATCGTCATGGACGGGGTGGACGTCGACCTCGTCCTGGTCTCGGCGTCCGCCGCGGCCGCCGGGTCGCCGTGGGCGCACGTCGGTGACCCGGCCGCCGCCGACCGCACACGCGCCCTGCACTGGGTCCTGGAGTCCGCCGCCGCGCGCGGCATCCCCACGGTGCTCCTCGAGGACGCCCCGGCCCCGCCCGCCCTGCGGGAACTCGGCTTCGACCGGGTCCACCGCGGGGACGCCGGGGTCCCGCTGCACCTGTTCAACCCGGTCGCCGCCGACCTGACCCCCGGTCCGAAGGCCGTGTTCGTCCGGGAGACGCCCGACGCCCCCGTCCCCGAGGTGCTCACCGAGCTCGACGCGGGGGTCGTGGACGCCGACTCGCCCGGTCTCGCCGACGCCCTGCGCGCCGCCAACGTCGCCGTCGTCCCGGCCTTCCCGGCCGACGACGCGCGGCTCCGCCGCCGCGCCTGGGCGTGCGGGGCCGGCGTCATCACCCACTCCCCGGTCCCGCACGCGGCCAACCCGCACGCGGAGGCCCTCGCGGTCTCCGTGCCGCGCATGCGCGCGGAGCGCGTCACCCCCTCCGCGATGCGCCTCCGGCTCCGCGAGGTCTTCCTCCAGGAGGCCACCCCGGTCCGCCTCGCCGAGATCCTGGGAGACCTGGACTTCCCGCCCGGCACGCCCGGCTCGGAGCTGCCGCTCCGCGGCCGCTCCGTCGCCGTCCTCGCCGACCCCGCGGGGGAGGCCGAGGCCGACCTGCTCGCCGCCGACCTGACGGGGGCCGTCCTGCGGCCCACCGAGGTCGTCGTGCCCCACTCGGCGTCGCGCCTCCCCGGGATCCAGCGCCTGCGCGCCGAGGGCATCACCGTGCGCACCGTCCGCTTCAGCGCCCCGGACACGCCCGAGGAGCTCACCCGGAACACGCCCGGCGCCCCCGTCCCGCGCGTCGGAGGGCTCGGCCCGGACCGCTGGGCGGCGCTGGCCGAACGCGCCACCGCCCCCTGGGCCCACCTGTGGAACGGGCCTCTCAGCCCCACCAGGCTCGCCGACCTGGTGTGCGCCGTGGAGTGCTCCGACGCCGACGCCGTCGGCGCCAGCGCGGGGGACGGCGCCGGGCCCGGGAGCCCGCTCGACGGGGCCGGGGACCTCGGCTTCTTCGACCGCCCGGACACGGGGGCGCCGCAGTACGTCTTCGTCAGCGAGGTCGTCCCGGAACTCGCCCGCACCCGCCTCCTGCGGCGCGGCTGGAACCCGGACGAGTGGAACCGGCGCGGCACGAGGCTCCTGGCCCTGGGCCCGGACAACGGCCCCGCCGGCCCCGACGCCGACGACGAGGACGCCGTGTACAACTCCACGGACGCCTCCACCGGTGCCGTCGGTTGAACCCCGACCCCACCGACAGCGCCGTCAGCCCCGCACGGGCCACCAGAAAGCATCCGAAGGGAAGAACGTGAGCACACCTCCTCCGCGCGCACTCTTGTACGGGGACGTGGACCTCAACATCATCGACGGCTCCGCTGTCTGGGCGCAGTCGATGGCGCAGGCCCTGGCCGCCGCCGGATGCGAGGTCACCCTGCTGCTGAAGGCACCCGTGCGCACCGACCGGCTGACCGAGCCCCTCACCAGGGTTCCCGGGGTCCGCCTCCTGCGTCCCTACGAGGACAAGCTGCTCCCGGACCTGGGCCCGCGCGGGCTCACACCGGAACAGGCCGTCACCCTGCTCACCCGCCAGCACGAGCGCAAGCCGTTCGACCTGGTGGTGGTGCGCGGACGCCGCCTGGCCGGGCTCGCGGCGCAGGAGGACGCTCTGGCGGGCAGGCTGTGGACCTACCTGACGGACTTCCCCCACAGCGTGGGAGAGCTGTCGGCGACGGCCACCGCGGAACTCACCCAGATCGCGGTGGCGTCCCGGTTCCTGCTCTGCCAGACGGAGGAGCTGCGGGCCTTCCTGGAGTCGTCGGTGTCGGCGGCCTGCGGCCGCTCGGTGCTGTTCCCGCCCGTGGTGGTGGTCCCCGAGGACGTGCGCGCCGACGGCGCCGTCCACGCCCGCGCGCGCCTGGCCTACACCGGCAAGTTCGCGCCCGCGTGGAACACCCTGGAGATGACCGCGCTCCCCGCCGCACTGGCCGCGCGGGGCGTGGACGCCGAGCTGGTGATGATCGGCGACAAGATCCACGCCGAGCCCGCTGACTGGGCCAAGCGCATGCGCAAGGCGCTGGAGGGCACCCCCGGGGTGGACTGGCGCGGCGGCATGCCGCGCGCGGAGGCGCTCCGCCAGGCCGCCGAGTGCGGGTTCGGGATCTCCTGGCGCGACCCCTCCATGGACGCCAGCCTGGAGCTCTCCACGAAGGTGCTGGAACTGGGCGCGCTCGGCCTGCCGGTGGTGCTCAACCGCACCCCCATGCACGAGGCCATGCTCGGCGCCGACTACCCGCTGTTCGCGGGGGCCGACGTCGAGTCCGTCGCCGAGGCGGTCGCCCGCGCCCACCACGACCGGGCCCTCTACGCCGACGCCGCCGCGCGCTGCCGCGACGCCGCCGCCGGCCACACGCTCGAACGGGCGGCCGAACGCCTGCGCGGCTACCTCACCGAGGCCCTGCCGCCGGCTCCGGCCGGGGTCGACGCAGAGCGGCCCCTCAAGGTGGTCGTCGCCGGCCACGACATGAAGTTCTTCACCCGCCTGGCCGAGTACCTGGACTCCCTGCCCGGGCTGGACGTGCGCATCGACGAGTGGGAGGGGCTGAACAGCCACGACCAGTACCGGTCCCGCGAGCTGGCGGCCTGGGCGGACGTGGTGATCTGCGAGTGGTGCGGGCCCAACGCCCTGTTCTACTCCAAGTGGAAGCGCCCCGACCAGCGGCTGGTGGTGCGCCTGCACCGGTTCGAGCTGTACGCGGAGTGGCCGCGCAAGCTCGACATCGACAAGGTCGACGCCGTGGTCTGCGTGAGCCCCCACTACGCCGACCTCACCCGGGAGCTGACCGGCTGGCCCGCCGACAAGGTCGTCGTGGTGCCCAACTGGGTGGACGACGAGCAGCTGGACCGGCCCAAGCTCTCCGGCGCCGAGTACTCGCTGGGCATGGTCGGGATCGCGCCGTCGCGCAAGCGGCTGGACCGGGGCCTGGACGTGCTCGCGGAACTGCGGCGCATGGATCCGCGGTACACGCTCTCGGTCAAGACCAAGCAGCCGTGGGACTACTGGTGGATCTGGAACCGGCCGGAGGAGCGCGCCTACTTCGAGCGGGTCTACCGGCGGATCCAGCGCGACGAGCGGCTCGCGGCCGGGGTGGTGTTCGACCCGTTCGGCCCGGACGTGGCGACCTGGCTGCGCCGGGTGGGGTTCATGCTCTCCACCAGCGACGACGAGTCGTTCCACCTGGCCCCCGCCGAGTGCGCCGCCTCGGGTGGCATCCCCGCGCTGCTGCCGTGGCCGGGCGCCGACACCATCTACGACCCGCACTGGATCCACGACGACGCCGTCGCCATGGCCGAGTCCATCCACGAGACGGTCAGCGGGGGCGGGTTCGCGGCCGAGGCCGAGCGGGCGCGCACCGAGGTGACCAAGGCGTACGGGCTGGGCAGGGTGCGCTCGCTCTGGAGCGACCTGGTGGTGCGGGGCAAGGTGCCGGACCCGGCGCAGGAGGCCGCGCCCGCGGACGCCTGAACCCCGGGGCCGGTGCGCCCGGCCCCGGTGGTCGGTACGACCTAGACCGGGCCGGTCATCTTCGACAGCCCGCCCGCCCCCGCGGGCAGGAACAGCGCGAAGGTGGTCGGCCTCGTCTGCACCAGCTCGATCCGGGCCCCCTCGGACTCGGCTATGTGTCGGGCCAGGGCCAGCCCCAGGCCGGTGCCGCCGCCTCCGCTGACCTCGCGCTCGAAGATCCGCCCGGACAGGTGCTCGGGCACGCCCTCGCCCTCGTCGCTGACCTCGATGCGCACCGACTGCCCGGTGTCCAGGCGCCGGATGGTCACCGTCCCGGCGCCGTGCTTGTACGCGTTCTCCACCAGGGTGGCGATGATCTGCGTCAGGTCGGTGGGGACGGTCACCGCCGTCAGCCCCGAGACGCCGGTGATGACCAGCTCGCGCCGCTCCTGCTGGAAGACCGGCTGCCACTCGGCCTGGAGGTGCTGGAGGACGGGGTCGAGCTCGACCGCCTCCACCTCGGGGTTCTGGCTCTTGCGCGCCCTGCCGAGGAGGCTCTCCACGGTCTCCACCAGGCGTTCGGTCTGGGCGAGGGCGGCCTCGCCCTCCTCCCGGACCACGTCCGGGTTGCCGGACTCCGCGATGATCTCCTCCAGCCGCATCGTCAGCGCGGTGAGCGGGGTGCGGAGCTGGTGCGAGGCGTCGGTGGCGAAGTGGCGCTCGGTGGCGATCAGCCCCGCGATGCGCTCGGCGCTGCGGTCCAGGACCTCTGCCACCCGGTCGGCCTCGGGGATGCCGTAGCGGTGCCCCCAGGGCGTGGTGACCCCCGAGCCGAGGCGTTCGGCGGTGGCGGCCAGGTCCGCCAGCGGCAGCGTGAGCCGCCGCGCCTGGAACATGGACAGCCCCACGGCGACGCCGATGGCCAGCAGTGACAGCGAGGCGATGCCCAGCCAGGCGCGGACGACGCTCTGCTGCACCGTCTCGGCGCTCGTCCACACCTCGACCAGCGTTCCCCTGCCGGTGGTCGCCGTGGCCTTCTGCAGACCGGGCGCGCCGGGGTTCTCCGGGTCGAGGGCGGGGTCCCCCGCCGTCGCCCCCGAGGGGTCGCCCGCCGGTGTGATCCGGATGAACCGGGCCGGGTGGTCGCGGTCGAACTCGTCGGGGTAGAGCTGCCCGTGGACCTCGAGCATGGTGTCGCTCTCGGCGCCGATCAGCTCCGCCTCGCCCTGAAGCTGGCGGCTGCTCTCGTCGTGCACCAGTTTGTACGTGAGAGCCCCGAGGGGCAGCCCCAGCAGCATGACGGCGATGACGGTCACCACCAGGGTGGAGAAAACCATCCGCCTGCGCATGTCACCTCACGTCCGTCCGACCCCGACCGGGCCGACCGGCGCTGAGCGCGTCGGACCCCACGGTCGTGTCAGTCCCGCTCGAACCGGAAGCCCACGCCCCGGACGGTGGTGATGTACGAGGGCTGGTTGGCGTCGTCGCCGAGTTTGCGGCGCAGCCAGGAGATGTGCATGTCGAGTGTCTTGGTGGAACCCCACCAGTTGGTGTCCCACACCTCGCGCATGATCTGTTCGCGGGTCACCACCTTGCCCGCGTCGCGGACGAGCACGCGCAGGAGGTCGAACTCCTTGGTGGTCAGCTGGAGTTCGCGTTCGCCCAGCCAGGCGCGGCGGGAGTCGTTGTCGATCCGCACGCCGTGCACGACGGGCACCTCCGCCCCGCCCCGGCGCAGCAGCGCGCGGACGCGGGCGAGGAGTTCGGCGAGGCGGAAGGGCTTGGTGACGTAGTCGTCGGCGCCCGCGTCGAGGCCGACGACGGTGTCCACCTCGTCGGCGCGGGCGGTCAGGATGAGGATCGGCGTCCCGTGGCCCTCGGCGCGGAGCCGACGTGCCACCTCTAGCCCGTCCATTTCGGGCAGCCCGAGATCCAGGACCATCAGGTCTATGTCTCCCGCACGGGCACGGTCGAGTGTCTCAATGCCGTTGACGGTCACGTCCACCGTGTAGCCCTCGCGACGGAGTGCGCGCGCGAGAGGCTCGGAGATCGAGACATCGTCTTCGGCCAGCAAAACGCAGGTCATGTTGTCGATCGTAGGTCCGGGGTCGCGCATTTCCCTATTATGCGCGCCGGATGTCCCAAGGTTGGCTGAAAATACTCTAATCCCATACCGTGCAAATGGTTCGATTTGCTCTCATGAGACTTTTCTTTGCACTTAGTTGTTGAAACTGGGAGTCTTGGTCGTACGCGCGCCCCGGGAGCGGTTCCCGGAGCCGTGCGCACGCCCATGCCTCCCCCCTGAAGGTCACTCCGAATGGGAAAGTGGGAGGATTCATAACAAAAGGGGTAGTAAGGCGTCGTGAAGCGGGTGGGAAGCCCCGTCGGCGCCCGCCCGCCCCGGCAGTCCCACCGACGAACCCGCCCGAGCCGGCGTCCCCCGACAGCGAGGAGTCTGTACGTGAACCCCCACGACGAACACGGGCCGGACGGCGTGCCCGGTACTCCGCCGCGCGGAACCGAGGGGGCGGAGGGGCCGCCGGGCGCGCAGGGCCGCCGGGAGGCCCCGGACCGCCAGGACGTCCCGGGGGCGCACGGCCCCCCGGGGAACCAGGGCCCGACGGAGGGCCCCGGAACGGACCGCCGCGCCGAACCTCCCGGCGGGCCCGGCGCCGACGGGGGCCCGCCGCCCGGCCCCGGTCCGGGACCAGGCCCCCAGGAGCCGCGGTTCCGGCCGCCGCCACTGCCGCCGACGCCGCCGCTCCAGGGGCAGCCGGCCGGCGGGCCGCCCCTGCCGGGGGCGGGGCGGGGGCAGGGCCCCGGGGAGCACCATGCGCCCCCGCACGGACAGGTTCCGCAGGGGGTTCCGGAGGTCCAGGGGTACCGAGGGCCGCAGGGGGCTCCGGGGTTCCAGGGGGCGCAGGGGTCTGAAGGCGCTCATGGGCAGCAGGGCTTGCGGTGTTCCGCCGGGGCGTCAGGGGCCCGGGGGCCTGTGGTCGGCCAGGGCGTGCAGGGCTTCCCGGGGGGACCGGGGGCCCCGCAGGACCCGCCCTCCTCCCACGGGCCGCAGGGGCCGTTCGGTCCGGCCCCCGCCCGGCGGTCCCGGCCGGGGCGCTACGGCGCCGGCCTCCTGGCCGTCCTCTCCGTCATCGCGGTCCTGGCGGGCGCGTCCTTCCTCGGCGGCGGCATGGCCCTGGCCTGGAGGGTGACCGGGGGCGCGGCGGGGGTCGCCGCGACCGAGCCCTCCGGGGAGCCCGGCGGGGAGGCATCGGAGGAGGGGGCGCCGACGCCCGCGCCCTCCCCCGAGGAGGCGCCCCCGCCCACCGGGGAGCCCCTCCCCACGGACGAGCCGTCCGTCGGGGCGGAGGAGCTCATCACCGCCGAGGACCTGGTCGTCGAGTTGCGCCGCGACTTCCCCATCGAGGCGCGGGTGGACGTCACCGACGACATCTGCACGGCGGAGAACGAGGAGGAGAACCCCTTCCAGTGCACCTCCGCCGTGGACACCAACCTGATGCGGGCGATCGCCTTCGACGGCGCCGGGATCGCGATGTTCGCGGCCATGGCCCTGGAGGAGAGCGAGGACAGCACCGCCGCCGACGTCCAGGAGGCCTGCCACTTCGTGCTGATCTGGTTCGACGGCGACGCCATGGACCAGGGCGAGCGCGACGACATGGCCGAGGCGACCCGGGAGGCGGCGGGCTGCCCCTGACGGGAGGGCCGATCCGCTGCCCGGGGCGGCGGATCGGGCCGTCCGCCGCCCGGGCGGGCCGACCGGGGCGGAACGCCCGGGAGGGCGGTCCACGCCGGAGCGGCCCGGGCCGAGTGCGAGGGGTTCGTGTCGTTGAGTGGTGCATGGAATACTCTGCGTGACAATGGTGGCGTTGGCGGGGGTTGGCCTGGTTTCAGGTCCCCCCGCGTCCATTCCACCAGGACCACCCGGCCCGGTGCCAGGTCCCACCGTCTCCTGTGGACGACGGTTCCGTGACGCCGCGGCGGTGCCGGTCCCGGAAGACGCGAGGAACGGCGATGGCACACAGAGGCATCCTGAGAACGGCGACGGCGGTACTGGCGCTCGCCCTCCCCACGGCACTGGCGGCGCCGGTCGCCGCCGCGGCGGCGGACCCGCCCCCGCAGGAGACCGCCGCCGAGCCCGGGGACCACGGCGCGTCCGACGTCCACGTGGTCCCGGGCTCCTACTCGGTCCGCCACTACTACTCCACCTGGCGGGAGGCCCGCACCTACCGGCAGCGGGACACCGAGCACCCCACGGGGACCGTGCTGCCGACCGGGCGCCACTACTTCTTCTGCCAGACCGAGGGGCAGCCCCACTCCGACGGGGACGGCCGCTACTCCACGTGGTGGGTGCTCACCGACGACAGCGCCAACCGGGACGTCTTCGTCAGCGCGACGGCCCTCCGGGGCGCCGAGCCCTGGAAGCCGGTCGCCGGCCTTCCCGGCTGCTGACGCCCCCCGCGGGGGGGGGGGGCGCCGCCCCCCCCCCCCCCCCCCCCCCCCCCCCCCCCCCCCCGCCCCCCGCGCCGGGCCCCCCCCCCCCGCCACCCCCGCGCCCC
>NZ_JBIWMK010000004.1:279105-289462 GCF_044766605.1 Nocardiopsis sp. NPDC101807
GGGCCGGGGGGGGCCCGCCCGCGGGGGGGCGGGCCCCGCCCCGGGGGGGGGGGGTCCCCCCCCCGGGGGGGGGGGGCCCCCCGGCCCCCCCCCCCGGGGGGCCCCCCCCCCCCGCGGAGGTCCCGGGGGACCGGCGCGCCCCCCGTCAGGACTCCGGTCCGGCGGAAGCGGTACCGGCGCCCGTGCGCCTACGGCTCAGGTACAGCGCGGCGCCGCCCGCGCAGACCGCGACCGCGGCCGCGGCGACCAGGCCGAACAGCGCGCTCCCGGTCGTCGGCAGCGCGCCGTCGGCGCCGTCCGGCCGGCCCGGCCCGTCGCCGCCCGGCCCGCCCCCTCCCGGAGCGGTCGGCCCGGTGCTCGGCGGACCGGTCGGCTCCGCGGGGTCCGTGGGGCCGGCCGTCGGACCGACCGGCGGTTCGGTGGGCTCGCCGCCGCCGTCCGGCACCGTGGCCTCCTCGCCCACGACGATGCGGCCGGAGCCGCCCTCGGGATATGCCTGCGCGGTGACCCTGCCCTCCAGGGTGTCGGTGAGCAGGCGTTCCAGGGCCACCTGGTAGGTCGCGCCGACGACGGTGAAGGGGGCGTCCCGGAACGGGTACATGTCCCCGCCCCGGGCGGAGAAGTCGTTGGTGACCACCGTGACCGGATCGCCGTCGACGACCTCGCCGTCCCGGACGAGGACGGTGCCGTCGTGCAGGATCACGCTGCGCACCCGCTCGCCCGGGGTCGTCACGGTGCCCGCGCCGTCCACCGCCTGCGCGGTGCGCGCCGGATCGTACGCGAAGTTGACCCCGGCGACCTGCATGAACGCCCCGCTGGCCGCGGGAGCGGCGGCCACGCCCTGCTCCAGCAGCTCCTTGACCTGGGAACGCGGAAGGTCCGGGACCACGGCCACCTGGTTGGCGAACGGCGCGACGGAGTAGGTGTCCAGCGCGCTCAGCGGCCCCGCGGGGAGCACCGACGCGTTGCGGATGCCGCCGCCGTTCTGGATGCCGATCTGCGGCTCGGGCACCCCGTACTCGCCGGCGTTGCGCCTCCCGGTGTCCAGCAGCCCGTCCGCGACCAGGTTGCCCAGGTTCGTCTCCCGCGTGCGCACGCCCGGGTTCTGGACCCCGTCGAGGTCGACCTCGCTCAGGGCCACCTCGGTCTCGGCGAGCTGTGCGACGTGGTCGGAGACCGGCCCGGTCACCTCGGCCTCGACCCCGGGGTGGGGGGAGACGGCGTCGGCGCCCGCACCGGACACGCGCACCGGGCCGGAGCGCTCGGAGACCGACACCACGTCGCCCCCGTCGAAGTTGACGACCAGGCGGCCCACGTACTTGTAGTTCGACCCGGCGGTCACGATCGGGACCTCGGTGCCGTCCGGAGCGGTGGCGACCAGCGGGTAGGCCAGCGGCTCACCCGTCTCCGGGTGGGCGGTGACCTCGTCCCCGGGCACCAGGACGTCGTCGGGGCCGGCCATCACCTCGTGGCCGCCCCCGGCGACGACGGCGTCGACGCCGGTCAGCTCCCGGGCCACACGTTCCTCGTAGGCGATGTTCTGGAGGTGGGAGATCATGATGATCTTGTCGACGCCCTCGCCGGTCAGCCGGTCGACCTCGGCCTGGACCGGGACGACGAGGTCCTCGACCACCACCCCGCGCGGGCTGGTGATGGTGGCCAGCGGGGGGTAGAGGGCGCCGACGATGCCGACCCGCTCTCCCGAGACCTCGACCACGGTGCTGGGGGCGATCCGGCCCGCCGCCTCCTGGGCCGCCAGGTTCGGCTCGGCCGAGACGTCCACGTTCGCGGCGACCACCGTCGTGTCCCCGGTGAGCTGGTCCACGAAGTCGGCGTACACGTCCGGACCGAAGTCGAACTCGTGGTTGCCCATGGAGATCGCGTCGTAGCGGGCGTGGTTGGCGGCGATGGCGTCGTAGGAGGGCGCACCGTCCTCCTGGGAGGCGGCGAACTCGGGCCCGGGCAGGTACATGTCGCCGGAGTTGACGGTCACGACACCGCGCTCGCGGGCCTCGTCGGCCCCGGCCTCCGCGCCGGCGCCCTCGGTCTCCCGGAGCCGGTCGAGCAGCGTGGTGAAGCGGGCCGCGCCGCCGAAGTCGCCCTGTCCGGAGGCGGAGAGCAGCTGGGACTCGGGGTCGTTGGCGTGGAGGATCGTCAGCGTGAAGTCGGGGGAGGCGCCGGGGGCCGCGGGCCGGACCGCGGCCGAGGCCGCCGGGAGCGGGACCGCGAAGGCGCCCGCCAGCATCAGCGCCGCTGAGGCGCGCACGAGTCTGGACATGTCTGCGGGACTCCTTCGGGGGATCGGCGGGGGTCCGCCTGCGGTGGGTGGGGGCCGGAGCGGGTCACCCCGGAGGGCGGGACGGATCGGGCACGCGCCGAGGGGTTACGATGTGCAGGATCTGCGGTGCGGACCGGGGGTTCCGTCCCAGCCGTATCGCCGCGTACAGCTTCTCATGCCCCCTATCATCACCCCCGGTGACCGCCGTCGCCCCTCCCGAGGGGGAGTGTCGGGGGAATCCGCCGCCCGATCCCGCGCCCGGCGGGCCGGCCGCCCCTACCATGGGGGAGGCAAGTTCGCTCGACACCCTCGGAGGACGTCAGTGTTTCCCTCTGGCCAGGACCCGTACGACCCCGACGGGGCACAGGGCGGAGGCGATGTCCCGCCGCAGAGGGGGATCCCCGACTTCGGCGCCCGCTTCGACGCGCTCCGCCCCGACGCGCCGCTGCCGAGGAAGGTGGCGGTCGTGCGCACGCTGATGTACATCGGCGGCGCCTGCGGCCTCGGGCTGACGGCCCTGTTCCTGCTGGGGCTGAGCGTGCCCCAGGAGGTGATGGCCGACGCCCTGCGGCAGCAGGCGGAGCTCGCCGCGCAGGAGGGCGTCGAGCTCGCGGTCACCGTCGAGATGATGCGCTCCATGATGATCACCATGGCCGCCGTCACCGGTGTGTACGGACTGCTGTCCACGCTCCTGGCCGGTCGGATCCGGCAGCGCACCGTCGGCGTCTTCTGGGGCGTGGTGGCCTTCCAGACCGTCGCCGGGGGGCTCCTGCTGTGGAACCTCGTCGTCGGCGACCTGATCGCCGCCGTCCCGCTGGGCTTCGCGGTCACGATGATCGCCTACATGTTCTCCCGTGAGGGCCGCGCCCACTACGGGCTCCTCTAGGGCCCTTCCGCGGACGCCCGCCCCGGCGCGCGGCGCCCGCGGAACACGCCCGGGCCCGTCTCCCCCGGACCGGTCCGGTTCGGCGTCCGCCGGGCCGCCCCCTCGCGGTGCCGACCGCGTCCGGACGGCTCCGCCACCGCCCGACGCGGTCGACGCGGGCGCCGAGCCGACCGAAAGCCTCCGCGGAACGTCCCGGGCCCGTTCGGCGGTCCGCGCCGGGGGGAGCCCCGGCGCGCGGCTACGGGGCGGTCCCGTCCGCCCCCGTGCCGGGGGCGGCGCGGCCGAACAGGCGCGCCCCCTCGCGCGGGGGCTGCGGCGGGCGCACCGCCACCTCCGTCCACCTGCGCTCCAACAGGCGGCGCACGGCCGCGGCACCCGTTCCCGGCGACGCCTCCCCGTCGGCGGGCGGACGCACCCCGCCCTCCGGGGACTCCAGGGCCAGCGCCGCCCGGAGCAGCTCCGCGGAGTCCGGCCTCTCGTCCGGGTCCTTGGACATCGCGGCGAGCACCAGCCGCTCCAGGCCGGGCGGCAGGTGCTGGAGGTCGGGCTCCTCGAACATCACACGCCGGGCCATCTCCTTGACGTCCGCCCTCCCGAACGGGTCGTGCGCCACCGAGGCGAACGCCGTCACCGCCCCCCACAGGAACACGTCGGCCTTCTGCGTCGTCGGCTGGCGCCGGTACTGCTCGGGGCTGATCCACCCGGGCGTTCCCAGCCGGTCCACCGTCGAGGCGACCCGCTCGTCGGCCAGGGTGTCCGGTGAGGGCAGCCCGAGGTCGCGGTAGGCGCGGCGCATCCGGCGCAGCCTGATCCACTTGGTCGGGTCGGGGTCCTCCACGGGGTGCGCGATGCCGAAGTCGAGGATCTTGGGCCCGGTGGGGGAGAGCACCACGTTGCTCGGCTTGAGGTCGCGGTGCACCACCCCGGCCGCGTGGACGGCGCGCAGCGCCTCGGCCGTACCGACGGCCAGGCCCAGCAGCATGCCCCTGCGCAGCCGCCCGAACCGCTCCACGTGGTGCCGCAGGGTCGGGCCGGGGACGTACTCGGTGATCATCCACGGCAGGTCCGCCTCCACGTCGGCGCGCACGAACCGCGCCACCGAGGGGCTGTTCACCCTGGAGAGCAGGCGGGCTTCCAGCGCGAACCGCTCGCGGAACCGCCGGTCGGCGGCCTGCTCGGGGTGGACGACCTTCACCGCCAGGTAGCCGTGCACGCCGGGGGAGTCCGCCGCGTACACCGTGCCCATGCCACCGGAACCGATCCGGCCGCGCACCCTGTGCCCGCCGATCTCGCGGGGGTCCCCGGGCTCCAGGGGGTCGAGCCTGCGCGCGCCTCTGGCCTTCATGGACGCTCCCTTGTCGGTGGGGTGCTGCGCCGGAGTCTATCCGCGGCCCTCCCGGGCGCCGGTCGGCACGCGCCGCACGGCACCCGGCCCCGGCGGCCCGCCCCGCCGGGGGCGCCGGACCCTCCCGAACGTCGTCGCCCTCTGGCACTGTCGGGGGCGAGAGGAAGGCGACGCCATGACACCCGGACAGTTCATCGACGCGGCGCTGTGGTTCCCCGAGGCCGACGAGAGCGAGCCCTTCGGTCCCGGCGCCCTGGTCTACAAGGTGGCGGGGCAGAAGATGTTCGCCCTGCTCACAGGGGGATCGGACCAGGGCGGTGAAGACGACGTCCCGGCCACGGTCAACCTCAAGTGCGATCCCGACCTGGCCCTGGAGCTGCGGGACCGGTACCCGGCCGTCACCCCCGGCTACCACATGAGCAAGAAGCACTGGAACTCCGTGCTCCTCGACGGCACCGTGCCCGACGACGAGGTCGCGGAGATGCTGAGGCACTCCTACGTCCTGGTGGCGAGTAGCCTGCGCAGAGCCGACCGCGACCGCGTGCTCGCCGTGCTCGGCGAGGACGCGCCGGACCTCGGAGGGCCGGGCGCGGCGGCACCGGAACAGGCGTGAACGCGCCCGGTCCACGGGAGAGGAGGGCGGCCACGTGTCCGACGGGACCTTCCGGCCCGCGGTCGTGCAGGGTGTCCTGGAACGCATCACCTACGCCAACGAGGACAACGGGTACACCGTCGCCAAGGTCGACACGGGGCGGGGCGCGCACGACCTCCTCACCGTCGTCGGATCCCTCATGGGGGTCCAGCCGGGGGAGGCGCTGCGCATGCACGGCCGCTGGGGCTCGCACCCCCAGTACGGCAGGCAGTTCCACGTGGACGACTACACCACCGTCCTGCCCGCCACCGTGCAGGGCATCCGCCGCTACCTCGGCTCGGGCCTGATCAAGGGCATCGGCCCCAAGATGGCCGAGCGCATCGTCGGGCACTTCGGCACCGAGGCGCTGGAGGTCATCGAGGAGCACCCCGAGAGGCTCGTCGAGGTGCCCGGCCTCGGACCCAAGCGCACCAGGCTCATCGCGGACGCCTGGGAGGAGCAGAAGGCCATCAAGGAGGTCATGGTCTTCCTCCAGGGGGTCGAGGTCACCACCTCCCTCGCCGTGCGCATCTACAAGAAGTACGGCGACGCCTCCGTCGACGTCGTGCAGAAGGAGCCGTACCGCCTGGCCACCGACGTCTGGGGGATCGGCTTCAAGACCGCCGACACCATCGCCCGAGCCGTGGGCATCCCGCACGACAGCCCGCAGCGGGTGATGGCCGGGATCCAGTTCACCCTCTCGGAGTCCACGGGCGACGGCCACTGCTACCTCCCCGAGGAGAAGCTCATCTCCGCCGCGGTGAAGATCCTCCAGGTGGAGGCCGGCCTGGTGATCGAGTGCCTCGCCGAACTCGTCGCCGCCGAGGGCGTGGTCCGCGAGACCGTGCCCGGCCCCGCGGGCGAACCCGTCCGTGCCGTCTACCTGCTGCCGATGCACCGCGCCGAGATCGGCCTCACCTCGGGGCTGCGCTCGCTGCTCGCCCACCCGGCCGACCGCATCCCCGCGTTCGCCGGGGCGGACTGGGACGTCGTCATGGACTGGCTGCGCGAGCGCACCCGTGCCGACCTCGCCGAGGCCCAGCGCGAGGCCGTCCGGCTCGCCCTCACGGAGAAGGTGTGCGTGCTCACCGGCGGCCCCGGCTGCGGCAAGTCCTTCACCGTCGCGTCCGTCGTCACGCTGGCCGCGGCCAAGCACGCGAAGATCATCCTGGCCGCGCCCACGGGCCGGGCCGCCAAGCGGCTCACCGAGATGACCGGGATCGAGGCGCGCACGGTGCACCGGCTCCTCGAACTCCGGCCGGGGGGCGACGCCGCCTTCGACCGCGACAACCCCCTCGACTGCGACCTGCTGGTCGTGGACGAGGCGTCGATGCTGGACGTGCTCCTGGCCAACAAGCTGGTCAAGGCGGTGCCGCCCGGGGCCCACCTGCTGTTCGTCGGCGACGTCGACCAGCTGCCGTCGGTCGGGGCGGGCCAGGTGCTCAGGGACCTGCTGGCCGAGGGCTCCCCCGTCCCGAGCGTGCGCCTGACCCACGTCTTCCGGCAGGCCCAGGACTCCGGCGTCATCACCAACGCCCACAGGATCAACGGCGGGGAGCCGCCGCGGTTCGAGGGCATGGCCGACTTCTTCCTGTTCCCCTGCGAGGAGTCCGAGGACGCCGCGCGGATGACCGTGGACGTGGTCGCCAACCGGATCCCCCGCAGGTTCGGCCTCGACCCGCGCCGGGACGTCCAGGTGCTCACCCCCATGAAGGGCGGGCCCGCCGGGGCGGCCAACCTCAACACGGTGCTCCAGTCCGCGGTGACCCCGGCGGGCGAACACGTCCCGGAGCGCCGTTTCGGCGGCCGCGTCTTCCGCGTCGGCGACAAGGTCACGCAGATCCGCAACAACTACGACAAGGGCGAGAACGGGGTGTTCAACGGGACGCTCGGCGTGGTCGAGGGCATCGACGCGGTCGCCCAGGAGATCACGGTGCGCACGGACGAGGACGAGGAGATCGTCTACGACTTCGCGGAACTGGACGAACTCGCCCACGCCTACGCCATCACCGTGCACCGCTCCCAGGGCAGCGAGTACCCCGCCGTGGTCGTGCCCGTCACCACCAGCGCCTGGATGATGCTCCAGCGCAACCTCCTCTACACGGCCGTCACCAGGGCCAAGAGGCTGGTCGTCCTGGTGGGGTCCCGGCGGGCCCTGGCCCAGGCGGTCCGCAACGCCTCCTCCGGCCACCGGCACACCGCCCTGGCGCACCGGCTCCGGTCGGCCCCGGCGGGCGCCTGAACGCGGGCTCCGCGCCGGCCCCGGGCCGAGGGGCGCGGGCGCCGGACGGAGCGCCGCCGGTCTAGGCTGGCGGGCGTGGATCACACGGAGCAGCAGACCCTGGTCGTGGTGGGCGCGGTCGTCATCCGGGACGGCCTGGCGCTGGCCGCCCAGCGGGCCGACCCCCCGGCCCTGCGGGGGAGGTGGGAGTTCCCCGGCGGCAAGGTCGACCCGGGGGAGGCCTCGGCCGACGCGGTGGTCCGCGAGTGCCGGGAGGAACTCGGCGTCACCGTCCGGCCCCTCCACAGGATCGGTGAGGACGCGCCCTTCCCCGCCCCCGGCCCCTCCCGGCCGAGGCCCGCTGTGCTCCGGCTCTGGCGCGCCGAACTGGTCGACGGCGAGCCCGAGGCGCTGGAACACCTCTCCCTGCGCTGGTTCACCGCCTCCGAGCTGCGCACCGTCCCGTGGCTGCCCGCGGACGTCCCCTTCCTCGACCTGATCGCACCCCTGCTCGCACCGGGGACCGCCGCCCACCCGTAGGCTGTACCCACCGGTCCGTCCGCGACCGGGGCCCGTGCCCGGCCTCCGCCGGCGCCCGGGACACGCCCCGGCGGACGCCGGAGAGCACCACCCCGGCACCGCCCTCGCCCGGTCGAGCGGTCGGCGCCGGGAGGGAGACGGGCTCGGGGAAGCACCGGGCGACCCACCGCGCCGAAGGCGCGGACCGGCGGCGACGCACGCGGATCCTCCACGGGCCGACCCCGCGCCGCCGTTCCCGGGCCGGTACGGCCGTCCGCGCGGTGAACGCGGGGTGGCCGGCGCCTGCGCCGGGCGGTCGGGGGTGACCGGGGTGACCCGCACGTTTCCCAACCAGACCACTATGACCGCATAAACTGGCAACGGGCCGTGGCAACCTGCGGTCTCTTCCCAGTACCAGGAGATCGAGACTTTCCCATGTCCAGCGCTACGCCCGTCGAGGGCTCCGCACGCCGCAGCGACCTCCGCAACGTCGCGATCGTGGCCCACGTGGACCACGGCAAGACGACCCTCGTTGACGCCATGCTCTGGCAGTCCGGCGTGTTCCGTGAGAACCAGGACGTCGACGACCGGGTGATGGACTCCAACGACTTGGAGCGCGAGAAGGGCATCACCATTCTCGCGAAGAACACGGCCGTCCACTACACCACGCCCGAGGGCGAGGACGTGGTCATCAACATCATCGACACCCCCGGCCACGCCGACTTCGGCGGCGAGGTCGAGCGCGGCCTGTCCATGGTCGACGGCGTCGTCCTGCTCGTGGACGCGAGCGAGGGCCCGCTCCCGCAGACCCGCTTCGTGCTCCGCAAGGCCCTCCAGGCCAAGCTCCCCGTCATCCTCGTCATCAACAAGGTCGACCGGCCCGACAGCCGGATCGCCGAGGTCGTGGACGACACCTACGAGCTGTTCATGGACCTGGACGCCGACGAGTCGCAGATCGAGTTCCCGATCGTCTACACCTGCGCCCGCGACGGCAAGGCCTCCCTGGAGCGTCCCGAGAACGGCACCGTGCCGGAGAACGACAACCTCGTTCCGCTCTTCAGCACCATCCTGGAGACCATCCCGGCCCCGGAGTACATCCCGGACGCCCCCCTCCAGGCCCACGTCACCAACCTGGACGCCTCCCCCTTCCTGGGCCGCCTCGCGCTCGTCCGGGTGCAGCAGGGCGAGCTGCGCAAGGGCCAGCAGGTCGCGTGGATCCGCACCGACGGCAGCACCCAGCAGGTCAAGATCACCGAACTGCTGATGACCGACGGGCTGGAGCGCAAGCCCGCCGAGAAGGCGGGGCCCGGCGACATCGCGGCCATCGCCGGCATCGAGAACATCATGATCGGCGAGACCCTCGCCGACCTGGAGAACCCGGTCCCGCTCCCCCTGATCACGGTGGACGAGCCGGCCATCTCCATGACCATCGGCACCAACACCTCGCCGCTCGTCGGCAAGGTCAAGGGCTCCAAGGTCACCGCTCGCCTGGTCAAGGACCGCCTGGAGAAGGAGCTCATCGGCAACGTCTCCCTGCGCATCCTGCCCACCGAGCGGCCCGACACCTGGGAGGTGCAGGGCCGCGGCGAGCTGGCGCTGGCCATCCTGGTCGAGCAGATGCGCCGCGAGGGCTACGAGCTGACCGTCGGCAAGCCGCAGGTGGTCACCAAGGTCATCGACGGCAAGGTCCACGAGCCCGTCGAGCGCCTCACCGTGGACGCCCCCGAGGAGTACATGGGCGCCATCACCCAGCTGCTCAGCGTCCGCAAGGGCCGCATGGAGAACATGGTCAACCACGGCACCGGCTGGGTGCGCATGGACTGGCTGGTCCCCTCCCGCGGCCTCATCGGCTTCCGCACCGAGTTCCTCACCGAGACGCGGGGCACCGGTATCGCCCACCACGTCTTCGAGAAGGTCGAGCCGTGGTTCGGCGAGCTGCGCACCCGTCCCAACGGGTCCCTCGTGGCCGACCGGGCGGGCGTCGCGGTGCCGTTCGCGATGTTCAACCTCCAGGAGCGCGGCACGCTGTTCGTCGAGCCCACCACCGAGGTGTACGAGGGCATGATCGTCGGCGAGAACTCGCGCTCCGACGACATGGACGTCAACATCACCAAGGAGAAGAAGCTCACCAACATGCGCTCGGCCACCGGCGACGAGCTGGTGCGCCTGGTGCCGCCGCGCAAGCTGTCCCTGGAGCAGGCCCTGGAGTTCTGCCGCGAGGACGAGTGCGTCGAGGTCACCCCCGAGCACGTGCGCATCCGCAAGGTCGTCCTCGACCAGAAGGAGCGCGGCCGCACCGCGGCCAACAAGAAGCGTCAGCAGCAGTCCTCGTAGCGCGTACGGGGTCTCACACGGTGGGCGGGTCGCGTACGCGACCCGCCCCCCCGGCGGTTTCCCGCCGGGGTGGCCGGGGAGGTCGCCAACAACATGAAGAACGAGCCCGCGTGGCCCCGGTGCGGGGGCGCGGGCCGGCCGCC
>NZ_JBIWMK010000004.1:289472-324510 GCF_044766605.1 Nocardiopsis sp. NPDC101807
CGCCGCCCCCCCCCCCGCCCGCCCCCCCCCCCCCCCCCCCAACACCCCCCCCCCCCCCCCCCGCGGCGGGGGGGGGGGGCCCCCCGCCGGGGGGGGGGGCCCCCCCCCCCCCCCCCCCCACCGGGCGTTTTCCCGCCGGGATGCCCGGGTAGGTCGCAAACAGCATGAAGACCGAGCCCTCGTGTCCCCGGTGCGGGCGCGCGGTCCAGCCTCCGGGGCTGTGGACCAGCGCCTGGCAGTGCGACGTCCACGGAGCCGTGGCCCCGCTGCAGGGCGTTCGCGCCCCGGGGACGTCCTCGCTCGAAGCACTCCTGCCCCAGGCGCGCGTCCCGGTGTGGATCCCCTGGCCGCTGCCCGCCAACTGGGTCGTCACCGGGTTCGCCGGGGCCGGTGACGAACGCAGCGGCGCGCTCGCCACGGCCGTCGCCCTGTCCGGGCCCGACCCCCTCGGCGGGATCGGCGAGATCGCCGTCGTCGCCGAGGACCCCGGCGTCGGGCTCGGCGCACGCCTCGCCGGCCTGGACGGGCCGGACCCCGGCAACGGCTTCGACGCCGCGGCGGCCGACGCCAAACTGCGGTTCGACGGCCATGAGATCGCCCTGTGGAACCTGGCGGTGGGACGCGAACGGGCGGTGTACGCGGGCGAGGCGCTCGCCCACTGGCTGTGGATCGTCTTCGCCTCCGCCGACACCGGCCTCCTCATGTGCGAGATCAACTCCCTGAGGGACCTGCGCGACATCAACGACGGCGGCGTCGCGCTGGAGCCGCCGTTCGGGGCGGCGAGCCCCTTCCTCTCCCGCGTCCTCGCTCCCCGGGAAGGCTGACCGGGGCCTGCGCGCCCACCCGTTCGGGGCACGCGGGCCGGGACTTACGTACAATCGCCCGGTGACACGTATCGACCTGCACTCGCACAGCTCGGTCTCCGACGGGACCGACGCCCCCGCCGACGTCGTCGGGCACGCGGTCGCCGCGGGTCTGGAGGTCCTGGCCCTCACCGACCACGACACCGTCGGCGGGATCGAGGAGGCGGCCGCGCACCTCCCGCCGGGGTTCACGCTCGTCCCGGGGATGGAGCTGTCCTGCGCCCACGCCGGCTCCAGCGTCCACCTGGTGTCCTACCTCTTCGACCCCGACGACCCCGGCCTGGACGGCGAACTGCGCAGGGTGCGCTCCGACAGGGCCTCCCGCGCGGAGGAGATGGTCCGCAAGCTCAGGGAGCAGGGGGTGGACGTCTCCTGGGAGCGGGTGCTGGAGATCGCGGGGGCGGGCCGGGCGGAGTACGCCGACGCCAACACGATCGGCCGCCCCCACCTGGCCCGCGCGATCGTGGAGGCCGGCGCCGCCCGCGACGTCCAGGACGCCTTCGACCGCTGGATCGGCTCGGGCGGCCCCGCCTACGCCTCCCGGTACGCGATCGACCCCGTCCGCGCGGTCGGCCTGGTCAGGGCGGCGGGCGGGGTGTGCTCCCTGGCCCACCCGGCCCGCGCGGAGGGCTCCCTCAACGGGGCCGTCCCGCTCGACCTCGTGGAGCGCATGGTCGAGGCGGGCCTGGGGGGCATCGAGGCGGACCACCCCTCCCACAACCGGAAGCAGACCGCGTACTGGCGGGGCGTGGCCGCCGACCTGGGCGTGGTGGTCACCGGTTCCAGCGACGACCACGGGAGCCTCACGGGGCATCGGCTCGGACGCCACACCACCGCCCCCGACGCGTTCGACGCGCTCGTGGAGCCCGCGACGGGGGTCCCTCTGATCAAGGGGTGACCAGCGTGTCGCCCTCCGGCGTCCGGTACGGTACCGACCACTGCGCGGTAGCGCGACAATGGTCGCAGCAGAACTACCTGTACCTGGACGAAACCGAAAGGTCTGACGCCGTGTTCTGGAAGCGGAAGCCGAAGAAGCAGGAAGGCCCGGAGGCCACCGATTCCGCTGCGGAGGTCGCGGTGGACGACAAGGCGGCGGCCGGGGCGACCGACTCCGGCACGGCCGGGGCGACCCCGTCCGAGGAGAAGGACGCGGTCGCGGAGGCCGCGGAGAAGGACACCGGTCGGGCCGACGGCTCCGGGAAGGACGACGGCGGGGCCGAGGCGGCCGCCGACTCCGCGGCCGGGGCGCCCGCCGCCGTCACCGACGAGAAGTCTGGCGAGGACGGGACGCCCGACGCCGACGCCGAGACGCCCGCCGCCGGTGAGCAGGAGCCCGACGCGGACGCGGAGACCGCCGGAGCGGACGGGGACGCCGAGGACGTGGCGGCCGAGGCGGACGAGCCCGTCGGGCTGTTCGCCGACGAGACGGAGGAGGCCGGCGTGACCGGCCCCGACCCCGACGGCATCACGCGCGTGCGCAGCGTCGGCGTCTTCGAGTTCGACGACGAGAAGTTCGACGTCGTCGCCAACACGTGGATCGTGAAGGCCGACGACGAGGGCGTCATCGTCATCGACCCCGGTTACGACGCCGAGGCCGTCCTGGAGGCCGTCGGGGACCGCGAGATCTACCTCGTGGCCTGCACCAACGCCTACGGCCCGCACATCGAGTCGGCCATCAAGGTCGCCGAGGAGGCGGACGCCGACATCGCGCTGCACCCCCGCGAGATGCGCGCCTGGCGGCGCCACCACGGGGCCGAGCACCGGCCCGAGATCGAGGTGGAGGGCCAGGGCGCCCTCGACATCGCGGACCTGCACATCGACGTCCTCGCGCTGCCCGGGACCTCCTCCGGCAGCGTCGGCTACTACATCAGCGAACTGGGCGTCGTCTTCAGCGGCGACGCGCTGCGCAAGGGCGAGCCGGGCATGGTCGGCAACACCTACATCGACTACACGACGCAGCTGGCCTCCATCGGTGAGGCGCTGCTGTCCCTCCCGCCGGACACCCGCATCCTGCCGGACCGCGGTCCGTCCACCACCTCGGGCGCGGAGAGCAAGAACTTCGACTCCTGGGTCTGACCCCGGCCGGGAGCACCGCCGTGGGGGGGGCCCCCCCCCCCCGGCGGGGCCGCGGCGCGGGGGGGGGGGGGGGGGCGGGGGGCGGCCCCCCCCCCCGGGGGGGGGGGGGGGGGGGGGGCGCCCCCCCCCCCCCCCCCCCCGGGGGGGCCCCCCCCCCCGGGCCCGCGGGGGGGGGCCCCCCCCGCCGCCCCCCCCGGCGGCCCCCCCCCCCCCCGGGGGCGCCGCCACGGCGCGTTCGGGGGCCGGGAGCGAGGACGGGGCCCGCCCCGCTGCGGTGGGCGGGGCCGGGCGTGCCGCCGACCCCGGCATGACGCACCCGGCGCGTGGGCCCCGGGACGCCCGGCCCCCGTCCCTTCCGCCGTGGTCCCCTGCCCCAGGCGGGGCCGGGAGCCGGGACCGGCCGCGAGGACGGACGGGAGCATCGGGGGCGGCGGCCCCGGCGTCGCACCGGCAGCGGTTCCGGGCGGCCCGTCAGCGCCGGCCGACCGACTCCGTCTCGTTCCAGAACGAGGTCAGCACACCCGACGTGGTCTCGGGCGCCTCGACGTTGGGGGAGTGCCCCGCGCCCGGCACCACCAGTCTTCGCGCGCCCATCCGCTCGGCCATGTCGTCCTGGGCGGCGGGGGTCCACGCGGTGTCGTTCTCGCCGTAGACGACGAGCGTGGGGATCTTCAGGTCGGCGAGTTCGCCGACCCGGTCGTCGGCGCCCAGCAGCTCCTCGGCGGTGCGCATCAGCCCCAGGGCGCTGCTGGACAGCAGGCGCTCCCGGAGGAACTCCCGGATCACCGGGTCGGGGGTACGGCTGCGCGCCTCCGCGTCGAAGCGCCCGTCCCACAGCTCGCGGAGCCGTTCGGGGGTGGGGTCGACGGAGAGGGCGGCGACGAGGCCGCGGGCGGTCATGGCGCCCTGGCCGCCCAGGGCCGCAGGGCCGCTGCACATCAGGGTCAGCGAGGCGAGGTCGGCGAGCCCGGACAGAGCGGTCTCTCGGGCCACCAGGCCGCCGAAGGAGTGCCCCACCAGGTGGGCCTGTCCGCTTCCGCCGACGAGGTGGAGGACCTCGGCGACCACGCCGCCGAGGGAGGACAGGCGGTAGTCGGGGAGCTGGACGCCCGGGGGAGCCCGGAGGGTCTCCGGCCCCGGTGACTCGTAGGTGCCGGGAAGGTCGATCGCGACCACTTCCCGGCCCGCCTGGGCGAGGCTCTGGAGGAGGGCGATGAAGTCCTCCTTGCTGCCGGTGAAACCGTGCACCAGGACAGCCGGAGCCAGCTCGGTACCCCCTGAGGTGGGCAGAGCGCGCAGGGCGGCGAGGGGACCGTAGGAGAGGGGCAGGTCCGTGCGCCGCACGCCCGGCGGCAGGTCGATGAACTGAGGTGTACTCACGTCGGGCCACCCTAGACGATCGGTGGCCCGGCCCGGGATAGCCCGGGCCGTGGCCGTCGGAGCGGCCGCCGACACCGGCACCGCGGGGGAGACGCGGTGCCCGCACGTCGTGCGCTCGCCGTGGCGCCCGTCCTCACGGGCGCGGCACGGCGGAGGGGTCAGGTGTTCTCGGGGTCCCGGTGGGCGGCGCCGCCACGGGTGCGGCGGCGGCGCCGGATCCTGCGGGCGCCGTCGTCGGTGGGCGCGGCGCCGCCGCGGGGGGTCTCCGCCTGGGCCGGGGCGGTGGTCTCCGCCTTGACCGCGGTCCCCTCGGCCGGAGCCGATCCCTGGCCGCCGCGGGTGCGGCGACGCGAGCGGTTGCGGCTGCGCTCGCCGCCCTCGCCCCGGCCGCCGGATCCGCGGCCGCCCTCGCCCCGGCCGCGGCCGCCCTCACGCCGACCGCCGCGGTCGCCCCGGGGCATACCGGTGTCGCCGATGTCCTCGATCTCCTCGGCCTCCAGGCCGGCGTGGTCGGCGCGCTTGTCGGCGGCCAGCTTGCCCTTGGTCCCCGCGGGGATCCGCAGCGCCTCGAAGAAGTGCGGCGAGGTGGAGTAGGTCTCCTCCGGCTCGGCGAAGGGCAGGTCCAGGGCCGCGTTGATCAGCTTCCAGCGCGGCATCTCCTGCCAGTCCACGAAGGTGACGGCGGTACCGCTGCGCCCGGCGCGGCCGGTGCGGCCGATGCGGTGCGTGTAGGTCTTCTCGTCCTCGGGCGTCTCGTAGTTGACGACGTGCGTGACGTCGTCCACGTCGAGCCCGCGGGCGGCCACGTCGGTGGCGACCAGGATGTTGATCTTGCCGTTGCGGAAGGCCCGCAGCGCCCGCTCGCGCTGGCTCTGCCCCAGGTCGCCGTGCACGGCCGCGACGGCGAACCCGCGCGTCTTGAGCTCGGTGGCCACGCGGTCGCAGGCGCGCTTGGTCTGGCAGAACACCATGCTCTGGCCGTGGTCCTCCGCCTGGACCAGGCGGGCGAGCATCTCGATCTTGTCCATCTGGTGGGTCCGCAGCGCGTGCTGCGTGATCCGCCCGGTGATGGCGGAGCCGTCGATCTCGTTGTCGTCGCCCGCGCGGACGTGCGTCGGCCGGCGCAGGTACTTGCGCGACAGGGAGACGATCTCGCTCGGCATGGTGGCCGAGAAGAGCATCACCTGGCGCTCGGCGGGGATCCTGGTGAGGATGCGCTCGATGTCGGGGAGGAAGCCGAGGTCGAGCATCTTGTCGGCCTCGTCCAGGACCACCGCGGACACCTCGTCGAGGCGCAGGTGCTTCTGGTTCTCCAGGTCGAGCAGCCGCCCCGGGGTGCCGACGACGACGTCGGTGCCCTCCTTGAGCCCGTTGACCTGCGGCTCGTAGGAACGGCCGCCGTAGACGGTCAGCACGCGGCCGCCGCTGCGCTTGGCGGCGGTGGTCAGGTCGGCGGCGACCTGGATGGCCAGCTCGCGGGTCGGGACCACCACGAGCGCGCGGGGGCGCTTGGAGGTGCCGGGGGCCTGCTGCGCCCGCTGGAGCAGCGGGAGGCCGAAGGCCAGGGTCTTGCCGGTACCGGTGCGGGCCTGGCCGATGATGTCGCTGCCGTGCAGCGCGATCGGCAGGGCGAGCTCCTGGATCGGGAAGGGCTCCGTGATCCCCTCCGCCTCCAGGGCGTCGGCGAGTTCGGTGCTCACTCCCAGGTCGCGGAAGGTCGTCTTGGGTTTGGTCGTGTCATCTGCGGTGCTCAGGGCTCAAGCCTCCATCTTGGCGGGCCGCAACGTGGCGTGGCCGCGGCGGGGTGCGGTCGCGGTCGGCTCGTGGCCGCCGCGATGGGCGCGGCTCACCGCTGCCGTCGGGGCGCGGTGGCGCTGCCTGCGTGATCCGTGCGGCGTGGGGAGACCCCTCCGCGGATCGCGGACCGTCCCCGCGTGGACGGGGAGCATCCGTGGTTCGTCGTTTCCTCGCGCGGTGTTCCGCGACCACGTCGGTGGTGCGGGTCCGCGCCCTGGTGGGCGCCGCGGGAGCGGCGCCGAAGCGTGGGAGCGTCCCCGCGTGTGTGAGGAGAGTGTCGGGTCGACCGCACACGCCGGTCATCACGCAGAGTCTAGCTGGTGACGCGCCGGGTGGACATAGCAGTTCACTCCGGCTGTGGACGGCTGGGACCGTACCCGCTCCCAGCGTGTGCAACCGTGCCGGCGGCCCGTTTAGTCCCCGCGGTCCCCACGTTCCGCGCCCGCGCGGCCGGGCGATACCCTGGCGGGCATGACCAAAGGCCCCTCTGCCGACCCCGGCGTGATCGACCTGCTCGGGCTGCTCGCCTACGCGGAGCTCGGTTCCTTCTTCCGTCTCGCGGACGACGCCGGACTCGCCCCGTCGCTGCGGGGCAAGGGCCAGCTGGCGGCCCTGGCCGCCGCCGAGCAGGCGCACTACCAGACGCTCCGGGACCGCCTGGAGGAGCTGGGGGTCGTCCCCGAGGAGGCCATGGAGCCGTTCGTGGCGCCCCTGGACGCCTGGCACGAGCGCACCGAGGCGCAGAGCTGGCTGGAGAGCCTCGTCAAGACCTACGTCGGCGACGGCATCGCGGGTGACTTCTACCGCAAGGTCGCGGCGCTGGCGGACGAGGAGACCGCGGCCCTGGTCGAGGGCGTCCTGGCCGAGACCGGGCGCGCCGAGTTCGTCTCCGGGGCGGTGCGCGCCGCCGTGGCGGAGGACCCCAAGCTGGCCGGGCGGCTCTCCCTGTGGGCCCGCCGGCTGGTCGGCGAGGCGCTCAGCCAGGCGCAGCACGTGGCGGTGGCCCGCCCCCGGCTGGCCGCGCTCCTGGCCGAGGACGCCCAGGGCTCCTCCGACGCCACCGCGCTCGGCGACCTGGCCGCCGTGAGCCGGATGTTCGCCTCCCTCACCGACCGCCACAAGGCGCGCCTCGACGCCATGGGCCTGTCCGCCTGACACGGGCCGCGCCGGACCGGGGACACGGCGCAGACTTGACCCGTACCAGGGGCTCCCTTGGTCAAGCGGGGGTAATATCCAACACTTTCGTGACGATTCGTTGGTGGGGACACGTAAACTCGTTGAAGTCTCCCGTCTCCTGACCACGCGAGTAGGTACTTCCATGCCCCGTGGGACCTCCGTGCGCCATCCGCTGGCCGGACTCACCCGTGACTTCCACGAGATCGGCCCGCTGGACGGCCCGATCGATCCCTGGATGTGCTCTGAGCTGGACCAGCACGCCGCACAGGTGTGCGAGGGCATCGCCTCCTCGGGGAGCGGGATCAGCGCCCGCACCCTCGGCACCTACCTCCACGGCTTCCTCGACGGGTGCCTCGAAAGGGGCTGGGACTCGGAGGCGGTCGAATACGACTGGGAGACCCTCCGCATTCTCGCGATCTGCCGACTGGCCAAGGACCGTGGTTTCGTCCGCTAGGTTGGTGACGTCCGCAGGCGGGTGTGACCCACGACGCGAGGTCCCCCGTGGGCACCTGCCGTTCCGGTTCTCCGGCGAAAAACCTGTGCCGGGCGTACGCTGAAAGGCGTAGGCCGCTCCGTGCGGCCGATAAGCGGCCCGGCGCATCGTGGTCGGACCAGGGCACTGCGGAATGCAACGTGGGATTCGCGGTGTTATGTCGGTCCGGAAGCGGACCGGCGGACGCCGTAACTGGCGGAGCGGCCCGCAGAGCCGCGAGAAAGGAATGCGAATGAGGAGCGGTCGACATGGGGCTGCGCGCCCACCGGTCGGCGTCCTGATCCAACAGGACCGCGTCGACTTCGCGCTGTTCGCACTGATCATCGTCGTCGCACTGGTGTCGATGTTCTTCACCGGGCCGGGGAACCTCGCCTTCTGGCTGGCTTTCCTGCCGATCATCGCCTCCGTCGTCCTCGCCTTCCGGAGGATCGAGCACCTGTCGCGCCTGGAGCTGCGCGACTCCGAGTTCCTCTGAGGGCCGCCCCGCAAGGGCGCGGCGCACACGGCGAGGGCGGGGCCCCACGGCCCCGCCCTCCTCTGCTGTCCGCGGTCTCAGGGATCCGCGGACCCCTCCGTCACGAGGCGGGCCCGCCGCCCGGTCCGGGCCGGGTGGAGGCGGACGGCGCCTGGCCCGAGGCCGTGGCGCCCTCCCTGCGCTCGGTGGGACCGCTCATCGCGGCCTCCCTGCCGGCCCGGTAGCTCTCGTCCTGGTTGAGGCGGCCGGTCTCGCGCTCGGCCACGTCGAGCCAGCGGGACCAGCGCGAGCGCATCGGCTCAATCATGCCGCCGCCCACGCCGACGACGAGGATGCCGCCGATCGTGGCCAGGACGGCGATCAGGACCGGCATGGTCACGCTCACCGCGACGCCCATCTGGTTCAGTGCCGCGATGACACCGAGGGCGAGGATGAAGACCCCCGCCACGTTGGCCAGGAACCGGCCGTAGGACAGGCCGCCCAGCGCGCCCGAGATGAGGTCGCGGACCGCCTTCGCGATCATTGCGGCGACCACGACGATCACCAGGGCCACGATGCCGCGCGGGATCCAGGAGATGACGTCGCTGAGCAGCGTGCTGATCGGGTTCGGACCGAAGACGTTGAACGCGAGCGTGAACACGAACAGCAGTCCGACGTAGTAGATGATCTTTCCGCACAGCTCGCTGGCGGTCCAGCGGCTCCGCTCGAAGTACTCGCCCACACCCCCGCGGTGCAGTGCGCGGTCCAGTCCGACGCCGTGCAGGCCCTTCGCGACCCCCTTGCCCACCAGCCAGGCGATGAACCAGCCCAGAACCAGGATCACGAGGAAGCCGATCAGCAGCGGCACGAAACCCGCCACCGCCTGCCAGGCCGTCGTCAGGCCCTGACCCATGTCCATAACGTCTTCACCCCCACATCGCTCACTCCGCCGGCGTGCCGAATTCGGCGCGGGCGGACTCCGCGAAGAGAAGCCATTTACTTCTCATTCCGGCGATACCCGGCGAACGGGAATCGAACCGCTTGTCAGACATCGGGAGAGGGGATTGCTTTTTCTTGGTGAATTTCTTGCGAAAAAGGGGGAGAGGGATTCGCGGTGAGGGGGGACAATGCCGCCGGGACGATCGGTTCCGCCACAACGCAGGACCCCCGGGCGCACCCTGCGCCCGGGGGTCCTCGCGTTCGGGCGGACGCGCGGTCCGCCGGGGTCTCCCGCCGCCCGCGTCCGCGACCTCTCGGGCCGCCTACGCCTGGGCGTCCTGCTCGTCGGCCCTGCGCTGGAGGTCCCAGCCGCTTATGCCCCGCCAGGCCAGCCGGGCGACGAGCTGCTCGGCGGCGTCCTTGGGGACCGCCCCGTGGTTGTTGAGCCAGTACCGGGCGCTGGTCTCGGCCATGCCGACCAGGCCGATGCTCAGCAGGTGCGCCTCCTCGTCGGAGATGCTGGTGTCCTGCCGGATCACCGCGCCGATGAGCTCGGCGCAGCGCTGGAAGGTCTGCTCGGTCTTCTCCCGCACCGCTGGAAGGTTGCGCAGATCGGACTCGAACACCAGCCGGAAGGCCTCGCCGTCCCCCGCCACGAAGTCGAAGTAGGCCTGGAAGCTGGCGGCGACCCTCTGGCGGTTGTCGTCCGTGCTCTCCAGGGCCTCGCGCTGCTTCTCGACCAGCGCCTCGGAGTGCTCTTCGAGCAGGGCGAGGTAGAGCTCCAGCTTCCCGGGAAAGTGCTGGTAGAGCACCGGCTTGCTGACACCCGCGCGGTCGGCGATCTCGTCCATCGCCGCCGCGTGGTAGCCGCGGGCGACGAAGACCTCCTGTGCTGCGGACAGGAGTTGGCGGCGCCGCCTGACCCGGGGCAAGCGGGTGCCCCGGGCGCGGGCGTCTGAAGGAGCTGTCACACCCACACCCTCCGAACTCGGCATGGCAGATGCGCGCCATGTCCGAACATCTGCGTGGCTAGTGCTGCCGGACGCGGCCGGTCACCGGCGCGCCGTCACAGCTTTCGCCCCATCCTACTCCCGCGTAGCTTCCGTGCGGGCGTGGAGAAGGGGACGGAAGGGACGATCGAGGCACGGGAGCCCCTCCCCGCGGGCGGACCGGCGCGGCGGCCGGACGCCGGAACCGCGGCGCGGGGCGGGCGGGCCGGAGCGGCCTCACCGGCGCTCCTCCTCGTCGCCGACCTCCAGGGACTGCTCCACCACGTCGCCCTCGTCGGCCTGGTCGAAGCTCTCCTCGGAGGGGGCGTCCCAGCGGCCGTCGTCACCGCCCGCGGGAGCGCGCTGCTCGGCCGCGTCGGCCTCGGGCACCTCGACCTCGGGCGCCTCGGCCCCCTGCTCCTCGGGGGCGCCGCCGGAAGCCGGACGCCCGTCGGCGGAACTGTTCTCTGAAGTCACGGGGTGCTCCCCACGTCGTCGCTGAACGTATAGGCGACACTACCCGCCGGTCCGCGCGGCACACGGGGCCGCCCGGAATGAACTGCCGGGACGCGTTCGTTGGTGCTGGAAGGGACGGGCACGCGGGTGTCGTGTCCCACGCCTCCCCGCGGTGGGAATGGAAAACCCCACCCGTTAGGTTGGGTATAAGTGCAAGCACGCTTCGCCCCCGCACCCTCCCCGGTCCGGTACGGGCGGTCCGAAGCACCCTGAACAGACATGAGGAGTCACCGTGTCGCTGCCGCCGCTGGTGGAACCAGCTGACGAGCTGACCGTGGACGAGGTGCGCCGCTATTCGCGCCACCTGATCATCCCCGACGTGGGCATGGACGGGCAGAAGCGCCTGAAGAACGCCAAGGTGCTGGTCGTCGGCGCGGGCGGCCTGGGCTCCCCGGCGCTGCTCTACCTGGCTGCCGCGGGCGTGGGCACGCTCGGCATCATCGACTTCGACGTCGTGGACGAGTCCAACCTCCAGCGCCAGGTCATCCACGGGCAGAGTGACGTCGGCCGCCCCAAGGCCGAGTCCGCCCGGGACAGCATCAAGGAGGTGAACCCCAACGTCGAGGTCGTCCTGCACCAGGACCGCCTGGATTCGGACAACGCGTTGGAGATCTTCGCCCCCTACGACCTGATCCTGGACGGGACCGACAACTTCGCGACCCGCTACCTGGTCAACGACGCCGCCGTACTGCTGAACAAGCCGTACGTGTGGGGTTCCATCTACCGGTTCGACGGCCAGGTCAGCGTCTTCTGGAACGAGTACGGGCCCCAGTACCGCGACCTGTACCCCGAGCCCCCGCCGCCCGGCATGGTGCCGTCCTGCGCCGAGGGCGGCGTCCTCGGCGTGCTCTGCGCCTCCATCGGCTCCGTCATGGTGAACGAGGCCATCAAGCTGATCACCGGCATCGGCGACCCGCTGGTGGGCCGCCTGCTCATCTTCGACGCCCTGGAGATGACCTGGCGCGAGGTCAAGGTCCGCAAGGACCCCGACACCGAGCCCGTCACCGAGCTGATCGACTACGAGGCGTTCTGCGGCACCGTGTCGGAGGAGGCCACCGAGGCCGCCGCCGGCTCGACGATCACCGCGCCCGAGCTCAAGGAGCTCCTGGACAACAAGCCCGGGGACGTCTTCCTCGTGGACGTCCGCGAGAAGAACGAGTACGAGATCGTCAGCATCCCGGGAGCGACGCTCATCCCGAAGGGAGAGTTCCTCAACGGGAAGGCGTTCGAGCAGCTGCCGCAGGACAAGCGCATCGTCCTGCACTGCAAGTCGGGCGTGCGCTCGGCCGAGGCCCTCGCGGCGGTGCACGCCGCCGGGTTCTCCGACGCGGTGCACGTCGGCGGCGGCGTCCTGGCCTGGATCAACCAGGTCGACCCCAGCCTGCCCGCCTACTAGCGGCCCGGGGAAGACCCCTCCGAACGGCGCCGGGAACCTCTCCCGGCGCCGTTCGCGTTCCCCGGGAGGGAGTGGGTACAAGAACCCAGAGGCCGTCGGCCGATCTCCGGGGCGGCCCTGCTGCTGGGAGGTGGCGCTATGCGAGAGAAGGGACGCCGGGCCGACTGGGTGGCGGTCGCCGCCGGTCTGGCCCTGGGAGTGAGCTGGCTCTGGCACGGGATGTACGGGTTCAGCGGGGGAGCGCTGTTCGTCCTCGGGCTGGGCGTCGTCGTGGCCGCCACGTTCTCCCTCACCCGTCCGGGAGCCCTGTCGAGCGAGCTGGGGGTCCTCGCGATCGGCGTGCTGGTGTTCGCGATGCCCTGGCTCCTGGGCTTCACCCACCTGCCCGCGGCCGCCTGGTCGGCGTGGGTCATCGGCGGCGGTATCGCCCTGCTCGGGGCCTTCGGCCTGGCGCAGGCCGACCGGGCCCGCAAGCGGGACCCCGAACTCGCCTGGAGCGCGCACGTCAACGAGATCCCGACCTGACCCGCCGGCCGGGCGGCCGGGCGGCCGGGGACACGGGGGCCGTACCCGCGGGGGGGCGGGCCCCGTACGCGCTCGATAGGCTGCGCGGGTGTTCACGGACGAGGAGGGCGGGCCGGACGACTACGCGGAGGACGTCCTCGCGCTGGTCGAGCGGATCCCGCCGGGACGGGTGATGGCCTACGGCGACATCGCCGAGCACGTCGGGCGGGGAGGCCCCCGCCAGGTCGGCTCGGTCATGTCCGCGTGGGGCGGCGGGGTGCCCTGGTGGCGGGTGGTGCGCTCGGACGGGCGCCCGGCGTCCGGCCACGAGGTACGTGCGCTTTCCCACTATGCGGCGGAGAGCACGCCCATGCGACCGGGAAGCGACCGGGTGGACATGCGCAAAGCCCGCTGGGACGGGGCATCCGGGGCCTGAGGGGCTGGTTGGAAGCCCGGGAGGCGTCCGAGAAGGTCGCCGTCTTCTGGTGAACTGGTGGTGTGAACACATCCCCGTACCGACTCGTGCGGCGCGCCAACCAGGTGCAGCCGCCGCCGGTGCTGGACGAGAACCAGCAGCGCGTGGTCGACCACGCGGGCGGCCCCCTCCTGGTCCTGGCCGGGCCGGGGACGGGCAAGACCACCACGATCGTCGAGGCCGTCGTCGACCGTATCGACAACCGCGGCGTCGACCCCTCGCGCATCCTCGTGCTCACCTTCAGCCGCAAGGCCGCCCAGGAGCTGAGGGAGCGCATCACCGCGCGGCTGCGCCGCACCACCCGCGAACCGCTGGCCCTGACCTTCCACAGCTACGCCTACGCGCTGATCCGGCGCGAGTTCCAACGCGTGGGCGACCTCCCCCCGCGCCTGCTGTCCGGCCCCGAGCAGCTGATGGAGGTCCGCGAGCTGCTGGCGGGGGAGGCGGGGGACGGAGCGGCGGAGTGGCCGGAGCGCCTGCGCCCCGCGCTCGAGACGCGGGGGTTCGCCGAGGAGCTGCGCGACTTCCTCATGCGCGCGCAGGAGCGGGGCCTGGGCCCCGCCGAGCTGGAACGCCTCGGACGTGAGCGCGGACGCGACGACTGGGTGGCCGCCGCGGGTTTCCTCGACCGCTACACGGGCCGGTTCGACGTCGCGCCCGTGCCCACCCTCAACTACGCCGAACTGGTCCGGGTCGCCGCGAACATGCTCTCCGACCCCGCGATCCAGGAACGCGAGCGCTCCGCCCACGAGGTGGTGTTCGTGGACGAGTACCAGGACACCGACCCCGCCCAGGAGGAGCTCCTGCGGGCCCTGGCGGGGGACGGCCGCGACCTCGTCGCGGTCGGCGACCCGGACCAGTCCATCTACGCCTTCCGGGGCGCCGAGGTCCACAACATCCTCGACTTCCCGCGCCGCTTCAGGACCGCCGGGCGGGCCGAGGCGCCCGTGGTGGCCCTGCGCACCTCCCGCCGGGGCGGGGCCGCCCTGCTGGCCGCCTCCCGCGCCCTGACCCGGCGCCTGCCGGCGGTCGCGTCCGCGCGCGGCCACGTCAACGAGCACCGGAACCTGGTCCCGGCCCCCGGCGTGCCCGACGGCGAGGTCCGCGTGATGACCGCCGAGAGCCCGACCCAGGAGGCGGCCGTCATCGCCGACACCCTCCGCCGCGCCCACCTGGTGGACGGTGTCCCCTGGTCGGACATGGCCGTGCTCGTGCGCTCCTCCACCCGCCAGCTGCCCGTCCTGCGGCGTGCGCTGACCGCCGCGTCGGTCCCCGTCGCGGTCGGCGCCGACGACCTCCCCGTGGCCGCGGAGCCGCTCGTGCGGCCCCTCCTCGCCCTCATCCGCTACGGCCTGTCCCCGGACCTGCTCGACGACGACTCCGCCCGCGAGCTCCTCACCGGCCCCTTCGGCGAGGCCGACACCGTGCGGCTGCGCAGGCTCGTCCGGGCCCTGCGCCGCCTGGACCTGGACCGCGAGCACGAGGGCGGCGGCGCCTACCGGCCCGCCGCGCGCCTGCTCGTGGACGTCCTGCGCGACCCCGCCGACCTCGCCCTGGTCGACCCCGACATCGCCGCGCCGGCCGGACGCGTGGCACGGGCCCTGAGGACCGTGCGCGAGCTGACCGCCAAGGGGTCCGACGCCGAACAGGTCCTCTGGGAGCTGTGGCGTGAGAGCGGGCTCGCCGACCGGCTGCTCCGCGCGAGCCTGGCCGGAGGGCGCCGCGGCGCGGCGGCCGATCGCGACCTCGACGCCGTGGTGGCCCTGTTCGAGAGCGCCGCCCGCTACTGCGACCGGCTGCCCCCCGGCAACCCCGCCGGGTTCCTGGAGGACCTCGCCGCGCAGGAGATCCCCGGGGACAGCCTGGCCGAACGCGCCCCCGAGGGCGAGGCCGTGCGCATCCTCACCGCCCACCGCTCCAAGGGACTGGAGTGGGGGCTGGTCGTCGTCGCCGGTGTCCAGGAGGGCGCCTGGCCCGACCTGCGCCTGCGCGGGTCCCTGCTCGGCGTGGAGGAGCTGGTCGACGCCGAGGCGCACGCCGCCGACTCCTCGGGCGCCGCCATGGCCTCCAAGCTCATGGACGAGGAGCGCCGCCTGTTCTACGTGGCCCTCACCCGCGCCCGCCGGACCCTCGTCGTGACCGCCGTGGGCGGGGAGGGGGCCGACGAGCGCCCCTCCCGTTTCCTCAACGAGATGGGCACGGGCGAACCCGAGCTCGTCGGCACGGGCCGCCGCTGGCTGTCCCTGCCCGCGCTCGTCGCCGACCTGCGCTCCGTGGTCACCGACCCCTCCGCGCCCGATCCCCTCCGGACGGCCGCCGCCGACCACCTGGCCCGCCTCGCCGAGGAGGGGGTGCGCGGGGCCGACCCGTCGGAGTGGTACGCGCTCACCCCCTTCAGCGACGACCGGCCCCTGGCCGGGGAGGGCGACACCATCCGCGTCTCGCCGTCGCAGGTGGAGAGCTTCACCGACTGCCAGCTGCGCTGGCTCCTCGAACGCGCCGCCGGGGCCTCCTCCGGCGACTCCGCGTCCGCGCTGGGCACCGTCGTGCACGCCGTCGCCGTCCTGGTCGCCCAGGGCAGCGGCGCCGACGAGATCAGCGGGCGGATGGACGAGATCTGGGCCGACCTGGACTTCGGCGGCCCCTGGCAGGCGGCCCAGCAGCGCGAGCGCGCCGACGAGATGGTCCGCAAGCTCATCTCCTGGGACGCGTCCAACGACCGCGAGCTGGTGGTCACCGAGGAGGGGTTCAAGGTCGAGGTCGGCGGCATCGAGATCACCGGCCGCGTGGACCGCCTCGAACGCGACGGCCGGGGACGCGCCGTGGTCGTGGACATCAAGACCGGCCGGACCAAGGCCGAGGACCTGGCACGCCACCCCCAGCTCGGCGTCTACCAGATGGCCGTGCTCAAGGGCGCGTTCGCCCAACTCGGCCTGGCCGAGCCCGGCGGGGCCACGCTCGTCCAGGTGGGCGGGGCCGCGCTGACCCACAAGGCGCGCGAACAGCCGCAGCCGCCGCTCGGGGAGGACCCCGACCCCCGTTGGGCCCAGGACCTGGTGTTCGACGTCGCCGGCGGCATGGGCGGCTCGCGGTTCACCGCCATTCGCAACAAGGGCTGCAACGCGTGCGCCGTGCGCGCCTGCTGCCCGGTGCAGGACGAGGGCCGACATGTCTGAACCCCATCCCCTTTCCCCCGCGACCCCGCCCGACCCCCCGCCCCCACCCCGCCTCGGCCCCGCCGAGCTCTCCCGCCTCCTCGGACAGCCCGAACCCACCGCGGAGCAGTCGCAGGTCATCTCCGCGCCGCTGGAACCGGGCGTGGTGATCGCCGGGGCCGGGTCGGGCAAGAGCGAGACCATGGCCTCGCGCGTGGTGTGGCTGGTCGCCAACGGCCACGTGCGGCCCGAGCAGATCCTCGGCCTGACCTTCACCCGCAAGGCCACCGCGGAGCTGGCGGAGCGGGTGCGCAAGAGGCTGGAGCAGCTGCGCGCCACCGAGCAGTTCCCCGAGGAGCTGCTCGACGGCGAGCCCACCGTGTCCACCTACAACGCGTACGCCGGGCGCATCGTCGCCGACCACGCCCTGCGCGAGGCCGTCGAACCCACGTCCAGGCTGCTCAGCGAGGGCCAGTCCTGGCAGATCGCCGCCAGGGTCGTCGGAGGGTACGACGGGCCCATGGACCTGGTGACCGTGGGGGCCGACACCGTCACCCAGCGGGTCCTGCACCTGTCCGGGGAGATCGCCGACCACCTCACCACCACCGACCGGGTGCGCGGCATCGGCCGGTGGATCCAGGCGGGCGTGGACGGCATGACCCGCAAGCCCACCAAGGAGACCCGGGACCTGGTCGCCGCCCAGCGCCGGCGCGAACAGCTCCTGCCGCTGGTGGACCGCTACAACCACGCCAAGCACGCGCGCGAGGCCATGGACTTCGGCGACCAGATGGCGCTGGCCGCCCGCATCGCGGAGCACCACCCCGAGGTCGGGCTCATCGAGCGCGGCAGGTACCGGGTGGTCCTCCTCGACGAGTACCAGGACACCAGCCACGCACAGCTGGTCCTGCTGCGCTCCCTCTTCGGCGAGGGGCACCCGGTGACGGCGGTCGGCGACCCCTGCCAGTCCATCTACGGCTGGCGCGGCGCCATCGCGGCCAACCTCACCCGGTTCCCCACCGACTTCCCGGCGGCCCCCGGCAGGCCGGCGTCCGTGCGCCGCCTGTCCACGAGCTTCCGCAACGGCGAGCGCGTCCTGCGGGTGGCCGAGCGCGTCTCCGAGGAGCTGCGCGCCGAGGCCCGCGACGTCCCCGTCCTGCACCCCGGGCCCGCCCGGCGCGGCCGGGGCACCGCCCTGACGGCGCTGTTCCCCACCGAGACCGAGGAGGCCGCCTGGATCGCCGACCAGGTGCACCGCCTGGTCCACGCCGATCCCGACCAGCCGGGCGGAGCCCGGACCGCCCCCGACTCCCTGCCCTGGCCCGAGGGTGAGTCGGGCGGGGCCGAGGACGGCGGAGTCGGCCCCGGCGACGTCGCGGTGCTGTGCCGCAAGCGGTCCCAGTTCCCGCCGCTGCGCGAGGCGCTGGAGGCGCGCGGCATCCCGGTGGAGGTCGTCGGACTGGGCGGGCTCATGACGGTGCCCGAGGTCCGCGACATCATCGCCACCCTGCGCGTGGTCCACGACGCCTCCGCCGGGAACGAGCTCGCCCGTCTGCTCACCGGCCCCCGCTGGCGCCTGGGCCCCCGCGACCTGGCAGCGCTGGGCGCCCGCGCCACCGAGCTGGCCCGCCACACCCGGCGCGACGTGACCTCGCCCGACCCGGGCGGGGACGGGCGGGGGGCGGAGGACGACCTCCTGCGCCGTACCGTCCTGGACCTGACCGCCGGGAGCGGCAGCCTCGTGGACGCGGTGGACGACCCCGGCGCCGCCGAGAACTACTCCGACACGGCCTACGAGCGACTGGGGCGCCTGGCCGAGGAGCTGCGGGTCCTGCGCAAGCTCGTCGGCCAGCCGATCCCCGACCTGGTCACCGAGGTCGAGCGGATGCTCGGCCTGGACATCGAGGTGGGCTCCCGCACCGGCCGCGACCCGCTGTCGGCGCGCGCCGACCTGGACGCGTTCGTGGACCACGCCGTCCGCTTCGTCGGCAACAGCGAGGACCCCACCCTGGGCAGCTTCCTCGGCTACCTCAACGCCGCCGAGGAGAACGAGAGCGGGCTCGCGCCCGGGGAACGGGTCGGCCGCTCCGACAGCGTCAAGCTCATGACCATGCACGGCGCCAAGGGCCTGCAGTGGCCGGTCGTGATCGTGCCGGGGATCAGCGCGGGCAAGGGGTCCCCGCTGTTCCCGGCCAAGGCCCGCGACCCCCTCGCCTGGGCACGCGCCGACCACCTGCTGCCCTACCCGCTGCGCGGCGACCGCGACAGCCTGCCCCGGCTCGCCGGGGTCGACAAGGAGGCCATCGCCGACTTCCGCCGGGCCGAGCACGACCGCCACCTCATGGAGGAGCGCCGCCTGGCCTACGTCGCCGTCACCCGTGCCTCGTTCGCCCTGGTGTGCACCGGCCACTGGTGGGGCCGCACGGGGTCCACCCCGCGCGGGCCGTCGGTGTTCCTGGAGGAGGTCCGGGAGGCGTGCGAGAACGGTGCCGGGACCGTCGTCGGGTGGGCCCCGCCGCCGGGGGAGGACGAGACCAACCCCCACGACGACGAGGAGGGCTCGGCCGTGTGGCCGCCGGAGGAGGAGTCCCCGGACGGGCCCGCCGACCGCAGTGCGCAGATCCGGGAGGGGGCCGCCCTGGTCGAGCGCGCCCGCGCGCGCCTGCTCGCCGGGGAGGCCGGAGACGAGGGGCCGGAGCCGCCCGCGGGGCTGCGCCGCCGCCTCCAGGGATGGGAGCGCGACACCGAGCTGCTGCTGGCGCACCGCCGCGCCGAGGGCGCGGGGCCGGGCGGCGGACCCGTGCAGGTGGAGCTGCCCGACCACCTGTCGGTGTCGTCCATGGTGTGGCTGGCCAGGGACCCCTCGGCCCTGGCCCGGCAGATCCGCCGCCCGCTGCCGCGCCCGCCCGCACCGCACACCCGGCGGGGGACGGCCTTCCACGCGTGGCTGGAGCAGAGGTTCGGCCAGCGGGCGACCCTGCTGGACGAGCTGCCGGGCGCGGCGGACGAGACCGCGGGGGAGGACGAGGACCTGGCCGAGCTCCAGCGCCGCTTCGAGGAGAGCGAGTGGGGGTCCCGTGTCCCCGTCGAGGTGGAGGTGCCGTTCGAGACGGTGATCGGCGACCGGCTCATCCGCGGGCGCATGGACGCGGTGTTCCACGACCCCGGCTCGGGCCGCTACGACGTGGTGGACTGGAAGACGGGGCGCCCGCCCGGCAACGACGCGGAGCGCCGCGCCGTGGGCGTGCAGCTGGCCGCCTACCGGCTGGCCTGGGCCGACCTGGCGGGGGTGGGCCCGGAGGAGGTGCGGGCCGCGTTCCACTACGTGCTCGCGGGGAGGACGGTGCGCCCCGCCGACCTGCTCGACGCCGACGGCCTGGCGGCGCTGATCTCCGCCGTCCCCGAACCGGGCTGACACCGGGGGCGGCCGGCCTCCTGCGCAGGGGCCGTCCCCGGCGCCGTCCCGCGGGACGGCCCGCGCGGGGGGAGGACCGGCGCCGAGGGTGCGCGGGGACGGAGCCCTGGCACCGGCCCACGTGCGCGGGGCAGGACCGGCGCCGCGTCCGGGCCGGTGCTGCCGCGACCGCCGGTCCGCGCACAGGGGGGGGAGGACCGGGCTGCGGCGCCCCGCGCCCGGTCCGGGGCCGCGGCGGTCCTCAGACCACGCCGAAGACGAACCCGCCCGGCGAGCGCGTGTCGTCGCCGAAGAGGTACTCGCGGGACGACAGGACGAACTCCTCGCGGTTGATGAACCCGTCACCGTTGGGGTCGAGGACGGCGAACCGGTCCGCGGCGTCCGCCGCCTCCGCCCCGAGGACCTGCGCGTAGTGGAGGAACTCGGCCGCGCTGACGCGGTCGTCCCCGTCGGTGTCGAGGAGGTCGAAGACGGCCTCGGCCACGCCCTCCGTCATGTTGAACCGGCTCCGGTCCTCGGCGGCGGCGTGCATGGCCCGGACGAACCGCTCCCGGTCCAGGCGCGCGGCCTCGGCGCCCGAGTGGCGCAGCAGCTCCAGCCAGAGCATCTGGTAGGACGCGTGGACGGCCTGGGCCTTGCGCTCCTGCCGGTCCAGGCCGTAGCCCTCGATGTAGCGTTCGACCAGGCGCTCGTAGTCCGCCCAGGTCACGGAACTGTCGTGGTCGGAGTCGAGGGCGTCGAAGAGGCGGCTGAACCTCACGGCGGTCGCCTCGGCGGGGGTGGTGCTCACGTGCGTCCTCTCGTCGTGGGGCGGGCCCTTCCCGCCCCGTGCTCCTCTGAGTCTCCCGCGCCCGGAAAGGTTCCGCCGCCGGTCCGCGCCCCTTGTCTCCCGGCCCTCGCGCTCCGGCTCCCTGCCCCTGTCTCCCGGCCCCTGCGCGCCCGCTCCCTGTCCTTGTCCCCCGGCCCTCGCGCGCCCGTTCCCTGCCCCGGCCTCCCGGGCTCCGATCCCTGCCCCTTGTCCCCGGCCTCCGAACGCCAGGTCCCCGCCTCCTGCCTCCCCGGGCCCCGGGGACCCGGCGCGGGTACGCCCGTGGACGTCCCCCGGCGTTGCCGGGGCGTTCACCGGCGTGCGGGACAATGTCCCGCGTGTCGAGCCCAGGAATCCCCCAGGACAGCAGTGCACCGGTGCGCGCGGGCGTGCCCGAGCACGGACGGGTCCCCAAGTACTACGCGGTGCGGATACTCCTGACGGAGCTGGTGTCCGAGCTGGCCGAGGGGCAGGCGCTGCCCACCGAGCGGGAGCTCGCCGAGCGCTTCGGCGCGGCCCGGGAGACGGTCCGGCAGGCCCTGCGCGACCTGCTGCTGGAGGGCAGGCTGCGCCGCCTCGGGCGCGGCACCGTGGCCGCGGGCCCCAAGCTGGAGCAGCCGCTGTCCCTGGCCAGCTACACCGAGGGCGTGCGCCGACAGGGCCGGAGGCCGGGGCGGTCCCTGATCGACCTGCGCAGCTGGCCGTGCCCGCCCCGGCTCGCCGAGGAGCTCCGGCTGGCGGTCGGCGAACCGGTCTGGCACATGGAGCGGGTGCTGCTGGCCGACGACGAGCGGGTGGGCCTGGAGTCCACCTACATCGCGGTGGCCCGCGCCCCCCGCCTGGACGTCGAGTTCGACCCGGACTCGACCTTCTACGGCTACCTGCGGGAGAGGCTGGGCATCGCGTTCGCCGACGCGGACGAGCGGTTGGAGACGGTGCTGGCGGCGCCGCGTGAGGCGCTCCTGGTGGGGACCCCTCCGGCGCTGCCGATGCTGCTCATCCACCGGGTGTCGCGCGACGGGGAGGGCCGGCCCTTCGAGCGTGTGCGCTCGCTGTACCGGGGCGACCGCTTCAGCTTCACCACCCGCCTGTCCGGGGACGGGCGGGACTCCTAGGGCCGTTCCGCGGACGCCCGCCCCGCTGCGCGTCGCCCCGGCACGCCCCTCGCCGCGTCCGCGGAACACGTCCCGGGCCCGTGTCCCGCGGGCCGTCCCGGGTTCGCGTCCGTCTGTCCCCAGCCCGCGGAGTCCTCGTCCGTCGACAGGGCCCCGCCCCGGCTCCTTCCTCGGCCTTGGGGGGAGCGCCCCGCACGCGCCGTACGCCGCGTCCCCGGAACACCTCCCGGCGGTCCGCCCGGAACCGTTGCCGGTGGGACGCCAGGGGTGGTGACCCGGAGGACCCCGCCCCCGCCGGGGGTGCGGGCCCTCGAACCCGCCGGGGCCGCGGCCCTCCCCGGTCACCGCGCCGGGCCGTGTCCGGCGTCGTGCCCGGGCCTGCGGCGCCGACCGGCCCGGGGCCGCCCCCGCCCTCCCGCGCCGCGTCCCGACCCGCTCGTCCGGCGGTCGACGAGCCTCCTTTTTATAACGAGAAGATAACGGGTCTAGTCCATAGTTCGACCGTGGTTCACCGGGGCGTCCCCACCTCGCTCGGTGCTCTCCATCCGCGCCCCCGAACCTCGAACCATGAGAGTGATCATCGTCGGTGCCGGAGTACTCGGCACCATGCACGCCTGGCAGGCCGTCTCCCGGGGACACGAGGTCGTCCACCTCGAACGCGAGGAGGCAGCCCGGGGCGCCTCCGTCCGCAACTTCGGCCTGGTCTGGGTCGGCGGACGCGCCCCCGGAGCCGAACTGGAGTCCGCGCGCCGCGCACGCGTCCTGTGGGAGGAGATCGCCGAACGGATCCCCGGCCTGGGGTTCCGCCCCTCCGGCTCCCTCACGGTCGCCACCACGGAGCAGGAGCTGGCCGTCGCCGAGGCCGCCGCCGGGGCCCACGACGCGGAGGAGCGCGGCTACCGGCTCCTCGACGCCGCCCGGGTCCGCGAGGTCAACCCCGCCCTGCGCGGCGACGTCCTCGGCGCGCTCTGGTGCCGCAGCGACGCCCAGGTGGAGCCCCGCACCGCCCAGGCCGCCCTCCAGGGGGAACTCGCCCGCAGCGGCCGCTACACCCTCGTCACCGGGTGCGAGGTCCGCGACCTCGCGGGGCCCGGCGCCGTCCGCGACGACCGCGGCCGGATCCACGGCGGCGACGCCGTGGTCCTGTGCACCGGCGCCTGGCTCGGCGGACTCGTGCGCGAACTCGCCCCCGACCTGCCGGTCCGCCGTGTCCGACTCCAGATGGCCGAGACCGCCCCCCTGGGGGAGACCCTCACCACCTCCGTCGCCGACGGCGACAGCTTCCGCTACTACCCGGCCTACCGGGGGCCCGCCCTGGACGCGCTCAACGCCGGCCAGCCCCAGGCGGCCGTCGCCGACCGCCACCGCATGCAGCTCCTGATGGTCCAGCGTGCCGACGGCTCCCTGACCGTGGGCGACACCCACGAGTACGACGCCCCGTTCTCCTTCGACACGGAGGAGGACCCCTACGAACACCTCGCGGAGGTCGCCGGCCGCCTCCTCGGCCGCCCGCTGCCCCCGTTCCGCCGCCGCTGGGCGGGCGTCTACGCCCAGTGCGCCGACCCCTCCCGGGTCGTGCACCGCGCCTCCGTCGGGCCCGACGCCTGGCTGGTCACCGGCCCCGGCGGGCGCGGCATGACCTGCTCGCCCGCCATCGCCGAGACGACCGCCGACGAACTGGAATGGTGACCGTGAACCGTACCGACGCACACCGCACGCCCGTGGAACTCGTCGTCCTCGACATGGCGGGGACCACCGTCGCCGACGACGGGCTCGTGGAGCGGGCCTTCGCCGCCGCCCTGCCCGAGCACACCTCCGAGGCCGCCGACCACGTGCGCGCCACCATGGGCGAATCCAAGATCTCGGTCTTCCGCCACCTCACGGGCGGTGACGAGGAGCGCGCCCAGGAGGCCAACCGGGCCTTCGAGCGCGCCTACGCCCGGCTCGTCGACCAGGGCCTCTGCGCGCCCCTGCCAGGAGCCGGGGACACCCTGCGCCGCCTCCGCGCCGAAGGCCGCACCACCGCGCTGACCACGGGTTTCGCCCGTGACACCCAGGACAGGATCCTCCGGGCCCTGGGATGGGAGGACATCGCCGACCTCACCCTCTGCCCCGCCGACGCGGGCGGGAGGGGGCGGCCCCACCCCGACATGGTGCTCACCGCCGCCCTGCGCGCGGGCGTCGGCTCGGTGGCCGCCGTCGCCGTCGTCGGCGACACCGCCGCCGACATCCGCAGCGGGCTGCGGGCCGGGGCCTCGGTCGTCGCCGGCGTCCGCACGGGGGCCCACGGCGCGGACGCGCTCCTCGCCGCCGGGGCCACGCACGTCCTGGACGGCGTCGCCGACCTGCCCGCGCTCCTCGCGGACCGGGAGGGCTGAGCCGTGGGCATCCGCTTCGACCACGTCAGCGTCGCCTACGGGGACACCGTGGTCCTCGACGACCTGGACCTGACCGTCGAACCCGGCGGGTTCACCGCCCTGCTCGGCCCCTCCGGCTCGGGCAAGACCACGGCCCTGCGAGCCGTGGCCGGGTTCGTCCGGCCCGCCTCCGGGCGCGTCCTGATCGGCGGGCGCGACGTCACCGGCCTCCCGCCGTACGCCCGCGGGGTCGGCATGGTGGTGCAGAGCTACGCGCTCTTCCCGCACATGCGCGTCGACCAGAACGTCGCCTTCGGCCTGCGCGCCCAGGGCGTGCCCCGCAGGGAGGTCGCCGGGCGCGTCGAGGAAGCCCTCGGCATGACCGGGATGGCCGACTACGCACGCCGCCACCCCCGCGAGCTGTCCGGCGGGCAGCAGCAGCGCGTGGCCATCTCCCGGGCCCTGGCCATCCGCCCCCGCGTGCTCCTCCTGGACGAGCCCCTGTCCGCCCTGGACGCGCAGCTGCGCTCGGACATGCTCGCCGAACTCGCCCGGCTGCACCGCGAACTGCCCGACGTCACGGTCCTCTACGTCACCCACGACCAGAGCGAGGCGCTGACCCTCGCCGACCGGGTCGCCGTGCTGGACCGCGCACGCCTGCGCGAGCACGGAACGCCCCGCGAACTGTACGGGCGTCCCCGGGCCGCCTTCACCGCCCGGTTCGTCGGCGGGGCCAACCTGCTGCCCGCCCGCCTGACCGGGGGCCGCGTGCACTGCCTCGGCGCCGTCCTCGACGCCGACCCCGCCGACCTGCCCCCGGGCGCCTCGGACGGCGACGACCTCCGGGTGTGCCTGCGCCCGCACCGGGTCGCCCTGGGAGAGGCCGAGCACACCCTGGAGGGCGTGGTCTCCGACGTCCAGTGGCGCGGCTCCACCCACAGGGTCACCGCGCTCGTGGGCGGACACCCGGTCACGGCGGAGCTGACGGAGAGCCCCGCCCCGCCGGAGCCCGGGAGCACGGTCACCCTCGGCTTCACCCGGCGGGACGCGGTCCTGCTCACCCCGGAGGAGGCATCGTGACCGCGTACCCGGCCCCGAAGGCGGACGCGCCGCCCGCGGCCCGCGCCCCGGAGCCCCCGGCGGACCCCGTGCCGGGGCGCGCCCCGCGACGGCTCCCCGTGTGGGTGTGGGCTGTGCCCCCGGTGGCGCTGCTCGCGGCGGTCTTCCTCTACCCGCTCGTCCTCGTCGCGGCGGAGTCCGTCGCCGCTCCCGGCGGCGGACTCACCCTCGCCCACCACGCCGACGTCCTGGGCTCCGAGTCGTTCCGGTCGGCGCTGGGCACCACCGTGTTCGTCGCGGTCGCCTCCACGGCGGGCTGCCTGGTGCTCGGGTTCCTGCTCGCCCTCGTCGTGGCGTTCGTGCCCTTCCCCGGCAGCGGCGCCACCGCCCGGTTCATCGACACCTACCTCTCCTTCCCGTCCTTCCTCATCACCCTGGCGCTCCTGTTCGTCTACGGCACCGTGGGCATGGCCAACGGGATGTGGACCGACCTGACCGGCGCGGAGAGCGGGCCCTTCCGGTTCCTCGCCACGCCCTGGGGCGTGATCCTCGCCGAGATCACCTACTTCACGCCCTTCGTCATGCGGCCCCTGCTCGCCGCGTTCGGCCAGCTGGACACCGCGCAGCTGGAGGTCGCCTCGTCCCTGGGGGCCAGGCCCCTGCGGGTGGTGCGCGAGGTGATCCTGCCCGAGGCCGGGCCCGCCCTGGTCGCCGGAGGGGCGCTCGTGCTGGTGCTGTGCCTCAACGAGTTCGCGATCGTCCTGTTCACGGGGGCGAAGGACGTCGTCACCCTGCCCATGCTCGTGTACCAGGCGGCGATCCTCCGGTCCGACTACACGACGGCCTGCGTCGTCGCCACGGTCAACGCGGCCCTGTCGGTCTCCCTCTACCTCGTCTACCGGGCGGCCACCGCCCGCCTGAGCTCCGACGGAGGCCGCCGTGCTCGTGCATGACCGCTTCGCCCGCTGGGCGGTGTGGGGGCTCTTCGCCGCCCTGGCGCTGCCGCTGTTCCTGCTGCCGCTGGGCGTGATCGCCGCCGCGGCCTTCTCCACCAGCTGGAGCGGCGTCCTGCCCTCCGGCCCCACCCTCGACAACTTCTCGGGCCTCACCCGCGGCGGGACCCTGGAGGCGCTGCGGGTCAGCGCCGTCACCGCCGCCGTGGCCGGCCTGCTGGCCCTCACCGCCGGGACCTGGGCGGCCCTGGTCGCGACCTCCCTGCGCCGGCGGGGCCGCGCCGTCCTGGACGCGCTCTTCATGCTGCCCGTGGCGGTCCCCACGGTCGTGGTGGGCCTGGCGCTCCTGGTGGCGTTCAGCCGTCCGCCGATCCTGCTCAACGGCACGCAGGCCATCGTGGTCATCGCGCACACGGTGCTGGTCACGGCCTTCGCCTACCAGTCGGTCTCCGCGGCACTCGACCGCCTCGACCCGGTGTACTCCCAGGTCGCGGCCTCCCTCGGCGCCAGGCCGGCGCGGGTCCTGCTCCAGGTCCGCCTGCCGCTGCTGCTGCCCGCGCTCGGCGCCGCCGCCGGCCTGTGCTTCGCCCTGTCCATGGGCGAGCTGAGCGCGACGATGATGCTCTACCCGCCGGACTGGATGCCGCTGCCCGTCCGGATCTTCGCCGCCACCGACCGGGGAGCCCTCTTCTCGGGAGCGGCCTCCGCCCTCGTCCTGATGGCCACCACCCTGCTCGTCCTCCTCCTGCTGTCCCGGGTCCGCACCCGGGCGTCGTTCCGCTGACCCGGCGCGGCGCCGACCCCGCCGCCCCGGCCCGTCGCCCCCCTCCGTCCCGCCAGCTCCGCCCGAACCGAGAGGCACCGCCATGACCGCACGCATCCGGACGGCCGCCGCCACCGCGTCCGCCCTCGCCCTCGCCGCCGCCCTGGCCGCCTGCGCCCCCACCGAGGCCGCGGCCGACACCGTCACCGTCTACTCCGCCGACGGCCTGCGCGACGAGGAGGGCACGGGGTGGCTCGACCAGCTCTTCGCCGAGTTCGAGGAGGAGACCGGCCTCACCGTCCAGTACGTCGAGGGCGGCTCCGGGGAGATGGTCCAGCGCGCCGACCGCGAGAGCACCAACACCCAGGCCGACGTCATGATCACCCTGCCGCCCTTCATCCAGCAGGCCGACGGCCTCGGCCTCCTCCAGCCGTACGAGCCCGAGGGCTCCGAGAACGTCGACGTGAAGGACCCCGACGGCAAGTGGACCGCCGTCGTCAACAACTACTTCGCGTTCGTGTACAACAAGAAGGAGCTGGCCGAGCCCCCGACCACCTGGGAGGACCTCCTCGCACCCGAGTTCGAGGGCCGCCTCCAGTACTCCACGCCCGGCGTCGCGGGGGACGGCACCGCGGTCGTGATCCAGGCGATGCACGACTTCGGGGGGCTGGAGCCAGCCATGGACTACCTCGGCGAGCTCCAGGCCAACAACGTCGGCCCCTCCTCGTCGACCGGGGCGCTCGGCCCGAAGGTCGACAAGGGGGAGCTCCTCGTCGCCAACGGCGACGTCCAGATGAACCACGCCCAGTCCCGCACCATGCCCAACCTCGGGATCTGGTTCCCGGCGAGGGAGGGCGGCGACCCCACCACCTTCGCCCTGCCCTACACCGCGGGGCTCATGGAGGGCGCCCCCAACGCCGACAACGGCCGCGCCCTCCTCGACTTCCTGCTGACCGAGGACGCCCAGCAGAGGGTGGCCCCCGTCGCGGGCGGCTTCCCGGCCCGCACCGACGTCGCCTCCGAGGGCGAGGACGCCGAGGCGCTGGAGGAGCTGATGGAGGGCGTGGAGGTCTTCGAGCCCGACTGGGACGACATCGACGCCCGCCTCCCCGAGTACCTCGACGCCTGGCGCGAGGCCACGGGCGGCTGAACCGGGGCGCGCGGGGCCGGCCGGCCCTCCGGCCCCGCGCGCGCCCGGGCACGGCGGCAGGGGTCCGACGGCCCCGCCGCCCCCGGTCCCGCGCGCCGGCCGCCCGCCCCGGAAGGGCGGGGAGCGGGGAGGGCACCGCACGGGCGCACCGTGCCGCCGGGGCCGGGCGTGACCGGTTCGTCCAGGTTCTAGGCTCGATCACGACAAGGACGTCTAGGAAAGGACGGGCAGATGGACGCGCGCGCCCACATCGAGGCCCACAAGGACGAGTTCCTCGCCTCGCTCGGGGAGTGGCTGGCGATCCCCTCGATCTCGGCGGACCCCGCGCACCACGACGACGTGCGGCGGTCCGCGCGGTGGCTCGCCGACCACCTCGCCGCGACCGGCTTCCCCACCGTCGAGGTGTGGGAGACCCCCGGTCTGCCCGCCGTGTTCGCGGAGTGGCCCGCGGCCGACCCCGGCGCCCCCACCGTGCTCGTCTACGGCCACCACGACGTCCAGCCCGTCGACCCGGTGGAGGAGTGGGACACCGAACCGTTCACCCCGACCCGGCGCGGCGCCTCCCTGTTCGCGCGCGGAGCCTCCGACGACAAGGGCCAGGTGCTCTTCCACGCCCTCGGCGTGAGCGCCGCCCTGGCGGCCAGCGGGGCCGACGCGCCGCCGGTCACCGTCAAGCTGCTGGTGGAGGGCGAGGAGGAGTCCGGCTCGGTCCACTTCGCCGACCTGATGAGGGCCAACCGCGACCGCCTCTCCTGCGACGTCGCCGTCATCTCCGACACCACCATGTGGGCCGCCGACACCCCGTCCATGTGCGTGGGCATGCGCGGCGTCACCGACGTCGGGATCAACCTGTACGGCCCGGCCCGCGACCTGCACAGCGGCTCCTTCGGAGGGGCGGTCCCCAACCCTCTCAAGGCCATGAGCGACCTGCTGTCCGGCCTCCACGACGACGACGGCCGCATCGCGGTCCCCGGGTTCTACGACGGCGTCGTCGAGGCGGACCCGGAGGAGCGGGCCCTCATCGCCAGGCTGCCCTTCGACGAGGGGGAGTGGCTGGAGACCGCCGCGTCCACCGCCACCTGGGGGGAGAAGGGCTACAGCACCCTGGAGCGGATCTGGCTGCGGCCGACCGCCGAGATCAACGGCATGTGGGGAGGGCACACCGGCGCGGGCGGCAAGACCATCGTGCCGCGCTCGGCGCACGCCAAGGTCAGCTTCCGGCTCGTGCCGGGCCAGGAGCCGCTGCGCGTCCAGGACCGCGTGCGCGCGTACGTGGAGGCCAACACCCCCGCCGGGCTGCGGGCCGAACTGGAGTTCGGCGGCCCCGGTGTCCGCGCCTGCGCCTCCGACCTGTCCTCCACCGCCCTCAAGGCGGCGCGCTCGGCCATGGAGCGGGCCTTCGGCACGCAGGTGCTGTTCACCCGCGAGGGCGGCAGCGGCCCCGAGGCCGACATCGCCGACATCCTCGACGCGCCCCTGGTGTTCGTCGCCGTCGGCCTGGACGAGGACCGCATCCACGCCCCGAACGAGAAGGTGGAGATCCCCCTCCTCCTCAAGGGCGCGGAGAGCATCGCCTACCTGTGGGAGGAACTGGGCTCCGCGACCCGGGCCTGAAGCCCCCTTCCGCGCCCCGGGGCGCACGCGGCCGCCGCGTGTGTTCCGGGAACGGGCATGCACGGAGCCCTCCGGGGTGTTACCCCTGTATACGGGGGTCGTGCGGACGGCCCTCCCCGACCCCTGGAAGGACCCATGGACGCCGACGCGATCCCCTCACTCTCCCGCTCCACCGTCGACGCCGCCGGACACAGGCGCGTGGACGAGGACTGGCTGGCCAAGGCGTGGGCGGACCCCGACTCCCAGGTCCTGGTGCTGGAGGGCGGCGACCCGGGCAGCCACGGCTGGCAGGCGCTCATGGCCAAGCAGTCCCGCGCGCTGGTCACCACCGGGGACACCCGCGGACTCGTGCTCACCGCCACCCGCGACGCGCCCGAGGGCGAGCGCTACCTGCTCGGCACCGAGGGCGGCCGCGCCTACTTCGCCGTGTGCTCCCCGCGGGAGCTGCTCGCCACCCCCGTCGCGGAGCCGGCGTCGCTGCGCGAGGTCGGCGCGGTCCTCGACGACCGCGACACGGGCCTCCTGACCCGCGCCGTCGCCCTCGCCAACTGGAACGCCACCCACCGCTTCTGCCCCCGCTGCGGGGCCCGCACCACTCCGGCCGCGTCCGGCCACGTGCGCGTGTGCGAGGAGGAGGGCACCGAGCAGTACCCCCGGATGGACCCCGCGGTGATCATGCTCGTGCACCGCGACCGGGGCGGCGACGAGGAGGTCCTGCTCGGCAACAACCCCCACTGGGACGCCCGGCGCTTCTCCGTGCTGGCCGGGTTCGTGGACGCGGGGGAGTCGCTGGAGCAGGCCGTCGTGCGGGAGGTGGCCGAGGAGGCGGGCGTGGTGGTCGAACGGCCGCGCTACCTCACCTCGCAGCCGTGGCCCTTCCCCCGGAGCCTGATGATGGGCTACACCGCGCGGGCCGTCGGGGAGACCGAGCGCACCGACGACGAGATCGCCGTCACCCGCTGGTTCACCCGGCCCGAGCTGGCCGAGGCGGTGCACACCGGGGAGGTCCTGCTGCCCGGCCGGGTGTCGATCGCCCGCACCCTCATCGAGCACTGGTACGGGGCGGAGCTCCCCGGGGGCTGGTGACCGGAGCCCCGGCCGTCCACAGGCGGGCGGAGGGGCCTGCGCCCCCCGCGGTCGGCGCCTACCCTGGAGGGGAGGCCGGGATCCCGGGGCCGGGCCGGCCGGTCACGTGACGCGGCCGTCGGGGCGGGGCGGTCGCGCACTCCCCCCGCACGCCTTCGCGCGCGGGGGCGCCGCGCACCGCCGCCGCCTCCGGCCGCCGGACACCCCGGCCCCTCAGCCGGAGCCGGGGGAGGTGTTCAACTCGTCGGGGAGCGAGGTGAGAGGGCTCGTGCTGCTCTCCACCACGTCCCGTGCCAGGTCGGCCACCTTCCGTCCCCGCGAGCGGGCGGACGAGCGCAGCCGCTCGAACGCCTCCCGGGGCGCCATCGTGTGCCGCTCCGCCAGGACCCCGATCGCCTGCTCCACGACCACGCGCGAGTGCAGCGCGTGCTCCAGCTGCGCGATGGTGTGCCGCAGCCGCTCGACCTCGGAGGCCCCCTCGGGGGCCCGGCCGGGCGCCTGCGACCGCGGGCGGCCGGTCCCCGACTCACCGGTCAGCAGGTCCGCGAGGACCATCGCGCTCACCAGGTCGGGCACCTCCTGTCCGCTGCCCACGCGCCACCCGTTCGGGGTGCGGCGCACCACGCCGGTGTCCACCGTGTCGGCGACCGCTATGTCATGAGACCTCATGTCGTCCCCCAACTCAACACTCCCCGTCGTCCTCGTCCGAGCCTGGTAGCGCCCGAGCGCCGTCGGAGGAGTCCCGTCGTCGGTCACGATCGGGGCCCATGACACGGAACGCGGTCACACCCCGGGGTGCGACCGCGGCACGCGTACCGTCCTACGACAGCTCGGCCAGCTTCTTCTTCACCTGAGCGAGCGACGGGTTGGTCATCGCCGACCCGTCGCTGAAGACCAGCGTCGGCACCGTCTGGTTGCCGCCGTTGACCTTCATGACGAGGTCGGCGGCCTCGGGGTGCTCCTCGATGTTCACCTCACCGCCGGTGATCCCCTCGCGGGAGAGCTGGCTCTTGAGCCGCTTGCAGTACCCGCACCAGGGGGTGGTGTACATCGTGAACTGTTCGGTCGCCGTACTCGTCATCTCGCTCACGTCCTTCTGCCTACGATCGCTGGTATTTCGTCCGGTCCAACATCTCAACACCGAGTGGTCCGGCCCGCTTCCCGCGACCGTGCGACACAACGTGGGACGCCTCACAGGCCCAACTGGTTCTGGAATGTGTCATTCCGCTCGATCGGGGCAGAGTGCCGATCCGCTCGCCGCCACAACCGATACTTGAGAGACTGTGCCCCCGGACATCATCCCCGTCCCCGCACCCGAACAGCCGCCCCGATCACAGCAGGAGCACCATGGACCCCGACCGCGTCCTGGAGGGACTGGACCCGGAGCAGACCGAGGCGGCGCGGGCGCTGCGCGGCCCCGTGTGCATCCTGGCCGGCGCCGGAACAGGGAAGACCCGGGCCATCACCCACCGGATCGCCCACGCGGTCTCCAGCGGGGTGGTGTCCGAGCAGCAGGTGCTCGCGGTCACCTTCACCGCACGCGCCGCCGGTGAGATGCGCGGGCGGCTGCGCGGGCTCGGAGCCCCCCGCGTGCAGGCCCGCACCTTCCACGCCGCCGCCCTGAGGCAGCTGTCGTTCTTCTGGCCGCAGGTCATCGGCGGCGAGAAGCCCACCCTGATCGAGAGCAAGCTCCAGGCGGTCGCCCGCGCCGCCAACTCCGTGGGCGTGCAGCCCGACCGCACCGGGCTGCGCGACCTGGCCAGCGAGATCGAGTGGGCCAAGGTCACCCAGGTCCGGCCCACCGACTACGAGAAGACGGTCGCCAAGACGAGCCGCCAGGCCCCCATGCCCCCCGGCGAGATCGCCCGGGTCTTCGAGGCCTACGAGGCGCTGTGCCGCGAGCGCAACCTGCTCGACTTCGAGTCCATGCTCGAGCTCACAGCCGGGATGATCAACGAGTACCCGGCCATCGCCCAGCGCGTGCGCGACCAGTACCGCTACTTCGTCGTCGACGAGTTCCAGGACGTCAACCCGCTCCAGAAGCTCCTCCTCGACGCCTGGCTGGGCGACCGCGACGACCTGTGCGTGGTGGGCGACCCGAGCCAGACCATCTACTCGTTCGCGGGCGCCACCCCGGGCTACCTCACCGGGTTCGCCGCGCGCTACCCCCACGCCACCGTGGTCCGGCTGGTCCGCGACTACCGCTCCACGCCCCAGGTGGTGCGGGTCGCCAACCACGTCATCGCCCAGGCCCGCGGCACCACCTCGGCCGGCCACCTGACCCTGCAGGCGCAGCGGCCCGACGGGCCCGACCCCATGTACCAGGAGTACGAGGACGAGCCCGCCGAGGCCACCGGGGTCGCCCGCAAGATCAGCGTCCTGATGGAGAACGGGACGCCCGCCGGCGAGATCGCGATCCTGGTGCGCACCAACTCGCAGTCGGCCGCCTACGAGCAGGCGCTGGCCGACGAGGGCGTGCCGTTCACGGTGCGCGGCACCAAACGGTTCTTCGAGCGGCCCGAGATCAAGCAGGCCGTGCACACCCTGCGCGGCGCCCGGCACGAGGCCGCGGGGGAGGCCCCCGAGCCCCTGGTGCACACGGTCCGCCAGCTGCTCGGACAACTCGGACTGACCGAGCAGGCGCCCGAGGGCCGCCAGGCGCGCGAGCGCTGGGAGTCGCTCGCGGCGCTCGCCCAGCTCGCGGAGGACATGGCCGCCAAGCCCGCCCCCGACGGCCGCGCGGTCACCATGGCCGACCTCGTGGACGAGCTGGAGGTGCGCATGGCCACCGAGCACGCGCCCGGCTTCGAGGGCGTCACCCTCGCCTCCCTGCACTCGGCCAAGGGCCTGGAGTGGGACGCCGTCTTCCTCGTCGGCCTCACCGAGGGCATGATGCCGATCATCTACGCGGAGACCGACGAGCAGGTGGAGGAGGAGCGGCGCCTGTTCTACGTGGGGGTCACCCGCGCCCGCGAGCACCTGGCGATGTCCTGGTCGCTGGCGCGCTCGCCCGGCGGGCGCAAGAGCCGCAAGCCCTCCCGGTTCCTGGACGGGCTCCGGCCCGCCTCGCCGTCCACGGCCGCCAAGCGGGCCGAACGCCGCAAGAGCGGCGTGGCCCGCTGCCGGGTGTGCGGGAACGCCCTGGGCGAGGCCGCCGAGCGCAAGCTGGGGCGCTGCCTCGACTGCCCCTCCAGCTACGACGAGGCCCTGCTGGAGCGGTTGCGCGACTGGCGCCGCGCCAACGCGCAGGAGCAGAAGGTCCCCGCCTACGTCGTCTTCACCGACGCCACCCTCCAGGCCATCGCCGAACAGGAGCCCACGAGCGTCTCCCAGCTCTCCGCCGTGTCCGGCGTGGGCGCCGTCAAGCTCGATCGCTACGGTGAGGCCGTGCTCGCGCTGGTCTCGGGCGCGGAGCCGGCGGACGTCATGGGCGACCCCGCCGGCGGCAACGGGGAGGAAGCAGCGAATGACTGAGAGCGCCGACGCGCGGTCGCGGGGCCAGTCCCTGGACGGCCTGCTGGCCGTCCTCGACCTGGAGCGGATCGAGGTGAACATCTTCCGGGGGAGCAGCCCGGCGGAGGGGCCGCAGCGCGTCTTCGGCGGGCTGGTGGCGGGCCAGGCGCTGGTCGCGGCGGGACGCACCGTTCCCTCGGAGCGCCACGTGCACTCCCTCCACGCGTACTTCATACGCCCCGGGGATCCCGAGGTGCCGATCGTCTACGAGGTGGACCGGGTCCGGGACGGCCGCTCGTTCACCACGCGCAGGGTGGTGGCCGTCCAGCACGGAAAGCCGATATTCACCCTGTCGGCCTCCTTCCACAAGGAGGAGCCGGGGCTGGACCACCAGATCCCGATGCCCGACGTGCCGCCGCCGGAGGACCTCCCGAGCGCGCGCGAGCGCCTGCAGGCCGCCTTCGGCAGGGTGCCGGGGTTCGTGCGCTGGCACCCCATCGAACTGCGCCCGGTGGGTCCGCTGTCCTTCGAGGCCGAACGCGACCCCCAGCTGCGGACCGCCACCAACCCGGTGTGGCTCAAGGTGGACGGCAAGCTGCCCGACGACCGCCTGACCCAGGTCTGCCTGATGACCTACGCCTCGGACATGACCCTGCTGGACACGGTCCTGCTCAGGCACGGCCGCTCGTTCGCGGGCATCTCCATGGCCAGCCTCGACCACGCGATGTGGTTCCACCGGCCCTTCCGCGCCGACGAGTGGCTGCTCTACGCGCAGGAGGCCCCGACCGCGCAGGGCGCCCGGGGCCTGGCCCGGGGGCTCGTGTACACCCGCGACGGCCGGCTCGTCTGCTCCGTCGTCCAGGAGGGGCTGATCCGCGTCGTGGACGCCGAGGGCTGGTCCGACGCGCTTCCGGGTTCCTGACACCGCGGAACGGCCGTGGGGGGGGCCCCCCCCCCCCCCCGGGGGGGGGCCCCCCCCCCCCCCCCCCCCCCCCGGGGCGGCGCCCCCCCCCCCCCCCGGCCCGCCCCCCCCCCCCCCGCCCCACCCCCCCCCC
>NZ_JBIWMK010000004.1:324520-342335 GCF_044766605.1 Nocardiopsis sp. NPDC101807
TGAGCCGCGGCGGGGCCGCCGCGGGCGGGCCCGACGCGCTTCGGGGTTCCGGACCCCGCGGGGGGGCGGGGGGCGGCCCCCGCCCCCGCCGGGGGGCGGGGCCCGCGCCGTCTCCCGGGCCCCTCGGGGAAGGCTCCGCCGGGCCGTCCGGTAACGCTCCCGGGCCCCGCGCAATTCCCCGGCCCCGGTGGCCGGATGCGGACGTTTTCCCAGGTCAAAAATGGGTTGCCGTCTTCGTTGGGCACCCCATAGTCTGTACTTCGTCGCAATGACCGCGCCAGGCGCAGGTGGAAGACCCTGCCGCCCGACTCAGAAGGAGGTGCCCCATCAAATGACGAACTCCACGCAGACCACCGGATTCATCGCTGGCTTCGCCGTGTCGTCCCGTCAGCAGTCCCTGACGGCTGTCGCGGGCACCGCCGAGAGCGGTCACGCGGGCGTCCTCGCCATGTCCGGCGAGTTCATCACCACCGGTGTCGGTCACGGCGCCAAGGACCACCGCGACGGGTGGGGGACCTTCTCGTCCCACGGCCTGTCGATGGTGTCCCCGGTCGTCCCGACCGGTGTCGGCAACGGCAGTGGTGTGCCCGCCAATCCTGAGCTCGCCCTTGATCGAGGCAAGCGCATGACGGAACACGCTGAAGCTACCCGGCGCCTCTATGGCGCATCGGGGGAGTGTCCACGGAGGATTCCGGCCTAGAGCTACACGGGCCGAGAGTTTCGACCGTGGCCGCGGACCCCGACACAGGGGCCGCGGCTTTCTTTGTATCTCCGTCCGATCCCCGTCCCCCAGGGACGAGGGAAGAGGGCGGCGGCATCGCAAGTCCAGGTCCCTCACCGGACCGGTTCCGGTGACCATCACCGACCGCGTTGTACGAAACGATCAAAGATCTTGGAGGGCACCGATGCTTGCGTCGGTCCTGGAGACGCCCTGGATGGGCGACACCGAAGTTCCCTGCCGCCTCGAGCCCGACCTGTTCTTCGCCGAGGCCCCCGCCGACGTCGAGGCCGCGAAGGCCGTCTGCGGCGCCTGTCCCGTGAGGGAGCAGTGCCTGACGGACGCCCTGGAGCGGCGTGAGCCGTGGGGCGTGTGGGGCGGGCAGCTGCTCGTCTCCGGTCAGGTCGTGGCGCGCAAGCGCCCGAGGGGCCGCCCCCGGAAGAACCCCGCCCCGGTCGCGGCCTGACGCCTCGCCCGAACTCCACCCGCAACCCCGAGAACTTCCGAAGGACGAAGACAGATGATGTTGATGGAACTCCTGCGCCTTGCCGAACAGAGCGACGTCGAGACCCGTGAGATGCAGAGCAGACGGCTCACGGCCCGTGTGATGCGCGCCCGTCAGCGGGAGGAGCGCCGTGCCGAAAGGGCACTCATGGAACTCGCGTGGTCCCGCCTGTGTTGACCCGTGGCGGTACGGCGGGATGACGGGGCGCTGAGCGCCCCGAGGTGATCACGGAGCCGGTCGGAGACCGGACGGGACCCCGGGAAGGGTAACCGTCCGGTCTCTTTTTCGTCTCGTTCGTGCGAAGGGAGGGCTTCGCGGACGCCGATTGTGTGCTCTCGGACGAGGTCCGGACCGCGCTGGTCAGGGCGGAACGCGCGTCGGGGCCGTGATTTCCGGCGGGTTCCCGCGTTCCGGGGATCACGGGAAATCAATGACATAACGGGACAAGGCATATCTGTGCGGAAGCTCTCGTCTCGGCTACCGTAAAGTTCGTGCCCTCGAACACCAAAGTCGAGGTACGACGCAGTCCTCGTCGCCGACGCACGGTGTCGGCCTACAGGGACGGGGACACCACGGTCGTCCTCGTGCCCGCGACGTTCTCCCGCGCAGAGGAAAAGCGCTGGGTGGGCCGCATGCTGCAACGGCTGGAGGCCCGGGAGGGGCGCCGGCACCCCGGCGACACCGAGCTCCGCGACCGGGCGCTGGAACTGGCCCGCCGCTACCTCGGCGGCGCCGAACTCCCCGACAGCGTCCGCTGGGTCGACAACCAGAACGCCCGCTGGGGCTCGTGCACCCCCGACACCCGTACGATCCGCATCTCCCGACGCCTCGCCGGGATGCCGTCCTGGGTGGTCGACTACGTCCTCGTCCACGAGCTGGCGCACCTGTCCATCCCCCACCACGGACGGGAGTTCTGGGCCCTGGTGCGCCGCTATCCCCGGGCCGAACGCGCACGCGGGTACCTGGAGGGGTTCAGCGCCGCCTCGCGGACCGAAGCGTGCGACCACGACGAGGACGGGGAAGCGGACGAGGTGGAAGAACTGGGCATCGCCGAGGTCGCCCTGGAGGAGTAGCCCCCGCGCCGGGAGGCGCGGTCCGGAGGCGGACGGGGCGCCGCGGGCACGGCCCCGCGCCCGGAGCCCACCCGGCCGGACCGCCCCCAGGACCGTCATGCGCACGACCCCCGCCTGCACGGCCCCGCGCGCCCGGAGCCCGCAGAACGCGTCCGCGGGGACTGCGGCGCGCGTCGGGCAGACCCTCCGCGCCGGGAGGCGCAGTCCCGGTGAGGCGCAGGCCCCGGGCGTCCGCGGGCTCAGGCGTCCGCGGCCCTCGCGGCGCCGCGGTACGCGGCCACCGCTCCGGCGGCGGCGCGCACCAGGTCGCGCACGGAGTCGTCGGTGGGCTCCGGCAGGTCGTCGACGGGGAACCATCCCAGGTCGGCCGACTCCTCGGGGTCGCACACCAGCACGGATTCCGCCGGGGCGACCGCCGCGTACTGCACGTCCAGGTGGAAGCTGCCCCCGCCGCAGGGCACCCTGTGCCGGTCCAGCCGGACCGGGGAGGGGAGGAGCGTCACGTCCCGCAGCCCCGACTCCTCGACGGCCTCACGGAGGGCGGCCGCCCCCAGCGTCGCGTCGTCCGGCTCGCAGTGGCCCCCCGTCTGCAACCACTTCCCGTGGATCCGGTGCAGGGTGAGGACCACCTTCGAGCCGTCGGCGGAGATGACGGCGGTGCTCGCCGTCACGTGGCCGGGCAGGCAGGCGCGCCACATGCCGTCCGGGTGCCCGTCCAGGTGCTCCACGTAGGAGCGGCGCAGCTCCTCCTGCCGGGCGTCGGGCGCGGTCCACGCGCCCAGCACCGCCCTGGCGTCGTCGTGCAGTGACACCTAGGAGTCCTTCCCGCGTGAGTCGTCCCCGTCGTCCTCGGAGCCGTCCGCCTCCGGGGCGCCCCCGCGGTCGGGCCCCGCCCCCGGGGCGTCGCCCGTCAGCGAGGAGATGTCGAAGTCGGCGCCGCCGAACTCCCCGCCGCCGTTGACGAAGGCGTCCGGGTCGTCCAGGTCCTCGCCGGTCGGCATCAGGTCGGGGTGCTGCCACACGGCGTCCCGACCCTCGATCCCGCGCGCCTCCTCCAGGGCGGACCACAGGGCCGACGCCTCGCGCAGGCGGCGCGGGCGCAGTTCGAGGCCGACCAGTGCGGCGAAGGTGTGCTCCGCGGGGCCGCCGGTCGCCCGGCGGCGGCGGGTGGCCTCGGAGAGCGCGTCCGACTGGGGCAGGCGCTCGGACACCGCCGACGACACCACGGTCGCCACCCACCCCTCGATGAGGGCCAGGGTGGTCTCCAGGCGGCCCAGGGCCGCCTTCTGCTGAGGGGTGTCCTCGGGCTGGAGCAGGCTCTCGCCGCCCGCGCCGCCCAGAACCTCCTGGAGCGCCTCGGGGTTGGTGAGATCGATCTCTCCGAGCCTGTCCTCCAGGCCGCTGACGTCGAACGACATCCCGTCCGCGTACTCGCTGACGAGCCGGTACACGTGCGAGCGCAGCCACGGCACGTGGGCGTAGAGGCGGTGCACCGCGGCCTCGCGCGCGGCCAGGTACAGGCGCACCTCGTCGGCGGGGACCTCCAGGCCCTCGCTGAAGCGCTCGACCCCGCCCGGCAGGAGCGCGGCGTTGCCCTCTCCGGCCAGCGGCAGCCCGATGTCGGCGGTGCCGACGACCTCGCGGGACAGCTCGCCGACCGCCTGGCCGGCCTGGCGGCCGACCATCATGCTGCCCATCTGCTGGATCATGCCCAGCAGCGGGCCGGCCACGGACTGCATCTCCTCGGGCAGGTTCTGCCCCATGGAGCGCACGGTCCTGCTCGTCAGCGGGTCGCACAGCTGGACCCACGACTCCATCGTCTTCTCGACCCACTCCGACCTGCTCCAGGCCTGGGCGGTCTGGACACCGGACGGGAGGTCGGTAGCCTGGTCGAGCCACAGGTCAGCGAGGCGCAGGGCCTCCTCGACCTTGGCGTAGTCGGACACCGGCACGCTCGGGTCGCCCTCCTGGGCGACCGTCTGCCGTGCCACGTCCTTGGCCATCTCCCAGTTGACCCCGGACGACGGCGCGCTGCCGCCGCCCCCGGGGCCGGGGCCGGGCTGTGCCGACATCATGTCGGCGAACTGGCGCAGCATGTTGGCCATCTGCTGCGGGTCGCCGAACGGAAATCCGTCCGGCGTTCCGGAGTCCCCTCCGCCCGGGCGGCCGCTGCCGGCACCCGAGCCGGAGTCGCCAGATCGGCGTCCGGACTCGTCATCGGGATCGTTCGGCATGCTGAAACCGAAAGGCAGGTCGCTCACATCAGACCTCAGGCAGGATTAGGTTTGGTCTCCACTGTCACGTTAGCTGGGAGTCGCCCGGAGTGAATACCGAAAGCAGCCAGGTTCGCCCAGAGCACAGCCGTTCCGGAGGAGCGGGCACGGTGGTCGCTGTCACCGGCGCCGCGTCCGGAGTGGGCCGGCTCCTCGTGCAACGCCTGGCCACGCCGGAAGGTTCCACGGCCCCCCGGGAGATCGTCGCGATCGACGAGCAGTTCGCCGACCTGCGCGGTGTGACATGGCGCATCGCCGACGTGTGCGACCCGGGGCTGGTGTCCCGCCTCGACGGGGTCGACGTGCTCGTGCACACCGCGGACGACCGCTCCCTGGAGACCAGACCGGCCCAGCGCCGGGCGCACAACATCCGCGCGGCCCAGACGGTCCTCACCGCCGCGGCGGCCTCGGGGGTCCCGCGTGTCATCCTCGTCACCAGCACCATGGTCTACGGCGCCGCCGCCGACAACCCCGTGCCGCTCCCGGAGAACGCCACCCGCGTCTCCGACAACGGCGACGGGCTGATGGGCGACTTCGCGGAGATCGAGGCCCTGGCCGAGCGCGCGCGCCGGGCCCACCCCAGCCTCACGGTCACCGTGGTGAGGCCCGCACCGCTCGTCGGCCCCGGGCTCGACACCCTGCTCAGCCGCCACTTCTCCGCGCCCCGCCTGCTCACCGTCAAGGGGCACAGGCAGCACTGGCAGTTCTGTCACGAGGACGACCTCGCCGACGCCCTGGCCTTCTGCGCCCTGCACGGAGTGGAGGGCCCCGACGGCGTCGTCGCCGTGGCGAGCGAGGGCTCCCTCACCCAGGAGGACGTGGAGGCGGTCGCCGGGATGAAGCACTTCGAGGTGCCCGCCAACCTGGCCTTCGGCGCGATACGGCGCCTCCACCAGGCCAGGATCACCCCCGCCGCGGAGGGGGAGCTCAAGTTCCTCGTCTACCCGTGCGTGGTGGACTGCGCCGCGCTGCGCGACGCGGGCTGGAAGCCCGGCCACGACAACGAGTCGGCCCTGCGGGCCCTCCTGGAGTCCAGGAGCGGCAAGCACGCCCTCGTGGGGCGCAGCCTGGGCCGCAAGGAGGTCACCATCACCGCGGCCGGGGCGGCCGGCGCCGCGGCCGCGGCCATAGGCACCGCCGCCGCCATTCGCCACCTGCGCAAACGCAAGGGCGGGTGAGGCGGGGGCGGTGCACGTCCGGGCGCACACGTGCCCGGAACGCGCACTCCCGCCGCGACATGGGGGAACGCCCGATTGGTACGGTCGGACCGTGGAAGAGATCACTCTGGCGTCTGTACGCGACACCCCCCTGTCGGTGGACGAGGTGCTCGCAGCGGTGTCCGACCCGCGCGCGGGCGGCACCGCCGTGTTCATCGGGACGGTCCGCGACCACGACCACGGCCGTGACGTCGCGGCGCTGTCCTACACCGCGCACCCCACGGTGGAGGCCAAGCTGCGCTCCGTCATGGAGAAGGTCCTGGCGGACACGTCCGCGCCCGGCCGCCCGGTCGTGCGGATGGCCGCGACGCACCGCGTGGGCGACCTCGAGATCGGCGACCTCGCCGTGGTCGTGGCCGCCGCCGCCGAGCACCGGCAGGAGGCCTTCGCCGCCTGCCGCAGGCTCATCGACGACCTCAAGGCCCAGGTGCCCATCTGGAAGCAGCAGGCCTTCAGCGACGGCGACGGCGAGTGGGTGGGCGAGCCCCGGCCGTAGGCCGTGTTCCGCGGACCTCTCCGGGGCCGCGCGGACCTGCGCGGGCGCCGGGCCCACCGGGAGCGTCCGCGGACCCCGCCCCGGCGGGCCAGGACGAACCGGGGCGGGGACGAACGCACCGGGCCCGCCGTCGGCCATAAGCTGTGCGCATGGTTCGTCGTGTCATGACCCTTGTTGTCGCTCTCGCCCTTCTCGTCGGGCTCGGAGCAGGCAGCCTCCTCCTCCCGCTGCCCTACCTGGTGGCGGCCCCGGGCCTCACCGTGAACACGGTCGGGGAGACAGAGGAGGGGCCCGTGATCGAGATCGGCGGGGCCGAGAGCTACGAGCACGAGGGCTCCCTGTCGATGGTGACCGTCCAGTACGCGGGCGGACCCCAGCACCGGCTCAACTTCTTCGGCGTCGTGACCGCGTGGCTCTCGCCCACCGAGGCCGTCCTCCCCGAGGAGCTGCTGTTCCCCGCGGGGCGCACGCCCGAGGAGGTCAGCGAGCGCCAGACCGTGCAGATGAACGACTCCCAGACCAGCGCCACGGCCGCCGCCCTCAACGAGCTCGGCATGGAGTACGAGGCGGTCCCCGTGGTCAACGGGACCGTCGAGGGCATGCCCGCGCACGGGGAGGTCGAGGAGGGCGACGTCATCCTCGCGGTGGACGGCGCGGACGTCCCCACCGTGAGCGGCGACGGCTCGGAGGAGGCCGTCGGCAGCTCGGCGGTCGTGGACCGGGTCGGGGAGCGGGAGCCCGGAGAGCCGGTCGGGCTCACGCTGGAGCGCGACGGGGAGACGGTCGACGTGGAGATCGCCACTACGGAGGGCGAGGACGGCGGCGCCGCGGTCGGCGTGCTCATCTCCGACCAGATGGACTTCCCCGTGGACGTGGACATCACGATCGGCGACATCGGCGGCCCCAGCGCGGGCATGATGTTCGCCCTCGGGATCATGGACCGGCTCAGCGAGGAGGGCCTCACCGGAGGCGTCGACGTCGCCGGGTCCGGCACCATCACCTCCGACGGCCGGGTCGGCGGCATCAGCGGCATCCCGCAGAAGATGGTCAGCGCCCAGCGCGCCGGCGCCGAGTACTTCCTCGTGGCCGCGGACAGCTGCTCCCAGGTCGCGCAGTCGGCCGCCTACGGCGAACTGGACGTCGTGCGCGTCGAGACCCTCACGGACGCGGTCGACGCCCTGGAGACCATCCGCGGCGGCGGCGACGACCTCCCCCGCTGCGAGTAGGGGCCGCGGGGCGGGCACGGCCGGAGCCGCCCCGCGCCCCTGACCGCCGCGGTCGGACGGCCCGGCCGGGGGCGCGGGGTCACTCCCCGTCCGGGTCCTCCTCCAGGTCCAGGGTCAGCGCCAGCGCGGAGGTCAGCGCCGGGATCAGGTCCGCGCCGTTGAGCACCTCGGACTCGCTGTCGTGGCTGCGCATGCGCATCGCGCAGTGCCGCGAGCCGTCCCGCATCACACCCGCGACCATGCGGATCTCCTCGGTCTCCCGGCCGGACGCGCTCGGGTCCTCGCCGGCGGCCAGGGTCTCGTCCGAGCCCTTCACCACCAGGCGCTCCATGACCAGGGCGCACCCCGCCACGCCCTCGGGCCAGAGGATGCGCCCCAGCGCCTCCTCCAGGGGGAGGTCGTCGGGCAGCGGTTCCTGCTCGACCGGGGTCAACTCGTCGGGATCGGCCGGGGAGCCGATCCCCAGCAGATCGGCCAGCGCCGGTTCGGCCCGCAGCAGTTCGGCGGTCGGCACCAGGGCGTACAGCCCCAGCGGCCGGTCCCAGCCCTGCGCGGCGGTGTGGCGTTCGAGGTCCATGACGGCTTCGCGAATGTTCGACACGTTTCCATAGTGACCGATGTGGGAACCCCGCGGCCCCCGTTCCCGGACAGTAGGGTCGCAACGGGGCCTCCCGGATGCGACTCCGATACAGCAACGATGCAGCCTTGTCACCCGCGTGAGGGTGATTTCGGGAACCCGGCACCCACCATTTAAGTTTTCAGTAACAAGGCGCCACACGCGCTCCGAACGCACCTACCAAGCCAGAACGAGGGGGAGGCGTGAGCTTCCGATCGCCCGGCGCACCACCTGCGCGTATGCCTCGCCGATCAAGGTTGCTCGCGCCAGTCGCGGCGACCGTGGTCGTCATCATCGCGGGGCTGATGCTCGCCGCGAACTTCTGGACCGACTACAAGTGGTTCAGCTCCGTCGGCTACACCTCGGTCTTCCTGACCGAGCTGTGGACCCGCGTGCTCCTGTTCGCCGTCGCCGGCCTGGTGATGGCCGTCATCGTCGGCGCCAGCGTCTACTTCGCGTACCGCTCCCGGCCGGGCATCCGGCCGATGAGCCTGGAGCAGCAGGGACTGGACCGCTACCGGCAGTCCATCGACCCGCACCGCAAGCTCTTCTTCTGGATCGCCGTCGGGGCCCTGGCGCTCCTGGCCGGGGTCGCCGCCAGCGGTGACTGGCGCGCGTACCTCCAGTTCACGAACAGCACCGACTTCGGTGTGAACGACCCCGAGTTCGGGATGGACGTCGCGTTCTTCGCGTTCACCTACCCGTTCCTGCGCATCCTGCTGGGCTACCTGTACGCGGCCGTCATCCTGGCGTTCATCGCCGCGGTGATCGTGCACTACCTGTACGGCGGCGTCCGGCTCCAGAACGACACCGGCCAGCGCGCCACCCCGGCCGCCCGCGTGCACCTGTCGGTGCTCCTGGGGCTCTTCGTGCTGCTGCGCGCGGGCTCCTACTGGCTGGACCGCTACGGACTGGTCTTCTCCGAGCGCGGCTACACCTTCGGCGCGTCCTACACCGACGTCAACGCCGTCAAGACCGCCCTCATGATCCTCACCGTCATCTCGGTGATCTGCGCGGTGCTGTTCTTCGCGAACATCTACTTCAAGAACACCATGGTCCCCATGGCCAGCCTCGGGCTCCTGGTGCTCTCCGCGGTCCTGGTGGGCGTCGCCTACCCCGAGATCGTCCAGCGCTTCCAGGTCAACCCCAACGAGCAGCGCCTGGAGAGCCCGTACATCGAACGCAACATCGAGTACACGCGCGACGCGTACGACATCACGGACGCCGAGGTCGAGCCCTACGACGCCACCACCGAGCTCAGCGCGCAGGACCTGGTCGAGGAGTCCCAGGGCACCAAGGTGCGCCTGGCCGACCCCTCCGTCGTGTCCCAGACCTTCCAGCAGATGCAGCAGGTCCGCGGCTTCTACCAGTTCCCGGACGTCCTGGAGGTCGACCGCTACCCGGACGCCGAGGGCAACCTGATCGACACGATCGTGGCCGTCCGCGAGCTGGACGGCCCGCCCGACGACCAGGACAACTGGCTGAACCGGCACCTCATCTACACCCACGGCTACGGCATGGTCGCCGCCACCGGCAGCGACATCGACGCCGAGGGCCGGCCGGTCTTCACCGAGTACAACATCCCGCCGCGGGGCGAGCTGAGCGAGGTCGTCGGCGAGTACCAGCCGCGGATCTACTACGGCCGCGAGGGCGCCGAGTACGTCATCGTCCAGGCCGAGGAGGAGTACGACTACCCCCTCGACTCGGAGGAGGACACCGCGGACGTCCCGACCCTGGACGACGCGGTCGAGCCCGAGGTCAGCCCCGCCCCCGACGAGGCCCGCGCGCCGGGCGACGCGGACACCCAGGAGAGCCCGGAGCCCACGAACGAGGACCCGCCCGCCGAGGGCGGCGACGGCACCGAGGGCACCGACGAGGAGGCCGACCCCAGCGGTTCGCAGGCCTACAACCGCTACGACGGCAGCGGCGGCGTCCAGCTGAGCAACTTCTTCGACCGGATCCTGTACGCGATCAAGTACCAGGAACCGAACATCCTGCTCAACAGCGCCATCACCGGCGACTCGCGCATCCTCTACGAGCGCGACCCGCTGGACCGCGTGGAGAGGGTCGCCCCGTACCTCACCGTGGACAGCCGCCCCTACCCGGCGGTCGTCGACGGCAAGGTGGTCTGGATCGTCGACGCCTACACCACCTCCGACGGCTACCCGTACGCCAACCGGATCGACTTCACCCAGGCGGTGACGGACACGTTCACGGACGGCTCGGCGCAGCAGGTCGGCGCCCTGCCGGGCAACGAGGTCAACTACATCCGGAACTCGGTGAAGGCCACCGTCGACGCCTACGACGGCACCGTCACCCTGTACGCGTGGGACGAGGAGGACCCGGTCCTCCAGACCTGGATGGACTCCTTCCCGGGCACGGTGACGAGCCGGGACGAGATGAGCGAGGAGCTCATCGACCACGTCCGCTACCCGGACGACCTGTTCAAGGTCCAGCGCGAGATCATGCGCGAGTACCACGTCACGGACGCCGCGGCCTACTACGGCGGCCAGGACTTCTGGGCCGTGCCCAACGACCCGACCGGCGGTACCGAGGCGCCGGAGCCGCCCTACCGGCAGACGATCCAGTACCCGGGCGCCGACGAGGCCAGCTTCTCGCTGACCAGCACGTTCGTGCCGCGCGGCCGGGAGAACCTGGCGGCCTTCATGGCGGTGGACAGCGATCCGCACTCCGAGGACTACGGGCAGCTCAAGCTGCTGGAACTGCCGCGGAGCACGGTGATCTTCGGTCCCGGACAGGTGCAGAACGCCTTCGACGCGGACGCCGACGTCCGGGAGGTCCTGCTGCCCCTGGAGCAGTCCAACGCCGAGGTGACGCGGGGCAACCTGCTCACCCTGCCGTTCGCGGGCGGCCTGCTCTACGTGGAGCCCCTCTACGTGCAGGCCGGCGGGGGCGGCAGCGCGTCCTTCCCGCTGCTCCAGCAGGTCATGGTCGGCTTCGGTGAGGAGGTCGCGATCGGCAGCAACCTGCCGGACGCGCTCAGCAACCTCTTCGAGGGCGCCGAGGGCACCCCCGAGGAGGCGCCCGAGGAGACCCCTGAGGAGAACGAGGCCGGCGGCGGTGGCGGCGGGGGCGGTTCCGACCAGGAGCTCACCGACGCCCTCAACGAGGCCGTGGAGGCCTGGGAGGAGGCACAGGAGTCGAACGAGCAGGCGAACGACCGCCTGCGCGAGGCCCTGGAAGCCATCGAGGAGCAGATGAACGAGTAGGACCGGGTCCGCCCCCCTCTCGGGGCGCACCGGCGGGGCGGGGCCTTCGGGCCCCGCCCCGTCCTCGTGCGGGCCCCGCGGGACGCCGCGGACGCCGGCGCCCGCGTCCCGGAACGCTGATTTGGGTTATCGGCCGGGGCACGCTAGTCTGTGAACACAACGACGCGGGGTGGAGCAGTTCGGTAGCTCGCTGGGCTCATAACCCAGAGGTCGCAGGTTCAAATCCTGTCCCCGCTACCAAGACCCGGACCCGGGAGAAATCCCGGGTCCGGTGCTTTTCTCGGAATTACCGTTTCGGTGGATTTCGGGGAACACGCCCGGAAGGGCGCGCTTGAGTGGCCCGACCGGGAAGAGAAGCCTGGTAGAGTGGTCACAGGCCAGACGGGAAACCGGAAGGCCACAGGGTGGGATCTCACCGGTCGTCCTCACGGAAAACCGATTTGCCACCCGGGGTCACAAGCCCTAAAATAGAGATCACGACGCGGGGTGGAGCAGTTCGGTAGCTCGCTGGGCTCATAACCCAGAGGTCGCAGGTTCAAATCCTGTCCCCGCTACCGAGGAAAACACCGGGTGGAATTCCACCCGGTGTTTTCTCGTATGCGGACCCTCACCGTGCGCGGTGGAGCCCGGGCGCGATCGCGCCCGGGCTCCCGCGAGGTCAGCGGGTACGGCCCTCCACCAGCTCGACGACGCGGTCGGCCCGGGCGGCCACCTTGGGGTCGTGGGTCACCACGACCACGGCCGAGTCGCGGATCCTCGCCTGCTCCAGCAGCTGGTCCATGATCATGGTGCTGCTGGCCGCGTCCAGGGCGCCCGTGGGCTCGTCGGCGAGGACCAGCCCGGGGTCGCGGCTCAGCGCGCGCGCCAGGGCCACACGCTGCTGCTCGCCGCCGGACAGCTGGTGCGGCTCGGAGTTCAGCCGGTGCCCCAGGCCCACGGACTCCAGGAGCTCGCGTGCGCGGGCGCGGCGGCGCAGCAGGGGGACCCCGGCGATCACCAGGGGCACCGCCACGTTCGCCAGGGCGGTGCGCCGCTCCAGCAGGTGGAACTGCTGGAAGACGAAGCCGATGCCCTCGCCCCGGAGCCAGGACCTGCGCCCCTCGCCGAGCGCCGTGGTGTCCACGCCGTCGAACGTGTAGGAGCCGCCGCTGGGCTTGTCGAGGAGGCCCAGGATGTTCAGCAGGGTGGACTTGCCCGAGCCGGACTGCCCGACGATCGCGACGACCTCCCCACGCCGCACCCGGAACGTGCAGTCGTGCAGGACGTCGATGCGGTCCCCCGACACGGTGAAGTGCCGTGCCACCCCCTCCACGCTCAGCAGGGGGGCCGGGTCCGGCGGGGCCGATCCGGCCTCCGGGGCCGGTACGTGGACCGACATCTAGCCCTCCTCGCCCATCAGGTCCTCCTCGGTGTCCCCGGCGCCGGGGACGTCGAACCGGGGGTCGAGGGGCACCGGGTCCATGATCATGTCCCCGACGCCCAGCCCCTCGGTGACCTCGACCAAGGAGCCGTCGGACATGCCGAGCCGGACCTCGCGGACCTCCTCGGAGCCGTCGCCGGAGACCACCACGACCTCGCCCTCCTCCGAGGTGCCGCGCACGGAGGTCACCGGGACGACCAGCACGTTCTCCGCCTCGCCGGTGGTGACGGACAGCTGGCCCCGCACCCCGTCGAACACCTGGAGGTCGGAGGGGACACGGCAGGTGAGCAGGCTGCCGCCGTCACCGCCGGCCCCCTCTTCGCCGGTCTCGCCTCCGGCGTCCTCTCCGCCGCCACCGCCGCCCGTGCCGAGGGACAGGAACTCACAGGCGTCGGCCGGCGGGCCCTTGTCGATCTTGAGCATGATGTCCTCGGGGTCCTCGTAGAACCTGTAGAGGTCGTTAGCGGGGATCGACGCGACCGCGCGGAACTGGTCGGGGGCGACCTCGGCGACCGCGGCCCCGGGTTCCAGGACGTCGCCGACGAGGACGTCGTCCAGTCCGGACACCGTGCCGCCGGTCGGCGCGTACAGGGTGGTCTCCGTGGTCGCCGGGGCCTGGGCGTCCCCCTCGCCGTCCCCGGGCGCGGGCGCGGTCTCGGCCTGCACCCTCACGTTGACGATCGGCGCGCCCTCCTCGACCTCGGCGCCGTCCGCCACCCACAGGTGGGTGACGGTCCCGCCGCCGCGCGCCTTCACGGCCTCGCCGGGCTCGGCCTCGACGACGGCGTCCAGCACCATCACGGAGCTGATCGCGCCCATCTCGACCTCGACCGGCACCCCGCCGACGTCCATGGCGCTCGGGTCCATGAGCATCTCGTCGGAGGGCCCGCCCAGGCGGCCCAGCAGGAAATAGCCGGTGCCGGCCAGTCCTCCGAGGACGACCAGCACCGCACCGATGACGATCCACTTCTTCACGTGTGTCTCCTATTCCCGGAGTCCGGCGACGACGGACGCGCCGAGCGCCCGCATCGCGGGGATGATCCCGGCCAGCAGCCCGACCAGCGCGGCGCTGCCCAGGCCGACGAGTACCCCTGCCGGGGGGATGTTCAGCGGAATGTCGTCCGGCAGCTGGACGAAGGAGCCCAGGACCGCCCCGCCGACCGCCAGCACCGCCCAGCACCCGGCGATGGCGATGACCCCGGCGACCAGCGACACCACGACCGACTCCATGACCACGGCCACGAACAGGGTGAACCGGCTCGCGCCCAGGGCCCGGTAGGTGGCCAGCTCGCGGCGGCGCTCGCGCACGGTGACCAGGCCGACGTTGAGCACGCCGAGCAGGCCGGTGGTGAGGGTGATGGCGGCGATGCCCATGAGGGCCAGGGACAGGTAGGTGATGGCCTCGTTCGTCATCTCCGCGTAGTCCGAGCGGTAGGACGAGAGCGACTCGCGGTTCTCGACGCCCCAGCGCCACGACGCCGACCCGAGCCGCTCGGTGAAGACCTCCCCCCAGGGGTCGTCCGCGGCGGGGTCCTCCGGGTCGATGCGCACCTGGTACGTGGTGGGGACGCCCATCGCGTACATCGCCTCCGCCTCTTCCTCCTCCTCGGAGGGGCCGGAGCCGAAGATCAGTCCCTCGGAGGCGGGGGAGCGCAGGATGTACGCGCTGTACCAGCCGGAGTCGAGGGCGGAGCTCTCCAGGACGCCGATGACGCGCACGTCCATCCAGTGGTCGGTGCCGACCTGGACCTGGGCGAGGTCGCCGATCGCGGCGGCCAGCTCCTCGTTGACGATCATCACGGGGGCGAGGGATCCGGTGTCGGCGTCGGTGAACCAGCGGCCCTCCAGCATGTTCATCCGCCGGATGTCGCCCAGGGACGGGTCGACCCCCGTGAAGCTCGCCTCGGTGACCACCGTGTCGCCCGAGCGGATCGCGGGCGGCTCCACGGGCGCCTGGTAGAGGGAGACGTCCCGGCCGCCCGCGCGGACGAGGTCCTCCTCGAAGGCCGCGCGGTCGGTGATGGTCTCCTCGAACACGCTGACCTCGAGGGTCGCCGGACGGCCGGCGTTGGCCTCGCTGTAGGCGGTGGCGAACCGCTGGCCGAAGTCGCTGGCGCTGACCACGAGGACCAGCGCGCCCACGCCGACGACGATGCCCGCGCAGGAGAGGATGGTCCTGGCCACGTTGGCCCGAGAACCGGCGAAGGCCAGCACGATCCCGGCTATGAGGGAACGCAGCATTCGGCCCCTTCCGTGGTGTCTGTGGGCCGACGCCGCGACGGCGGCGCCGGGATGCCCGCGTTCAGCGGGGTTTCATCAGAGCCATCGCAGGGAAGGGCGGGTTCGGTTCACCCCGAACGGCGGTAATTTCGGATTGTCGGAGTTTTTCGCCCGGTGTGACCGGAACCGCGGCCTCGGGGCGTGGCCCGGGGGTCAGTCCACCTCGAAGCCGTCGCAGGTGAGCGGTGTCCCCGAGTCCGTGTCGGACCAGACCACGGTGTGGACGCCGCTCTCGGCCCCCGTGTCGAAGTCGTCGGGGTAGCTGAGACGGCTCCACTCCCCGGGGACGGCCTCCGCCCCGGCCGTGGCGGCCTCGCCGCCCGGCCCGATCACGGAGGCGGTCAGGGAGGAGGCCCCCGCGTCCGCGGGCACCAGGACGCCCAGCTCGACCGCCTCGCCGCGCTCCGTCGGGGAGCGGGGCGCCTCGGTCCGCCAGGAGTCCGTGTCCGGGGCGTCCACGGCGGGGGCGCACATGTACGTCGTCGGGTCGAAGGACGTGTCGGGCACGCCCAGGCCGCCCACGCCGTCCCGGGCCGAGGTGCGCACGGCGTCGGCGATCATCTCGTTGAGCTCCTCGGGGCTGTACCCGTGGCCGCCGCCGCAGGCGGTGACCAGCAGGACGGCGGCCCCGCACAGGGCCGTCCCGAGGGTTTTCGTGGTCAGCACACGACGCACGTTACTACGTAACGTGTTCGAGTGAGCGCATTATGTGATTGTGGTGGGCGGTGTGGGAGGGGTGCTCAGCTCCGGCGCAGCGGTGTGGGGCCGCCGTTCAGCCAGGTCAGCACCTGGTCGTGGATCGCACCGTTGGTGCACACCAGGGGCCCGCCGTCCTCGAAGCCCTCACCCCGCAGGTCGGTGGCCCGGCCGCCCGCCTCCTCCAGGATGATCGGCAGCGGGGCCGCGTCCCACAGTGAGAGCTCCGGCTCGGCGGAGACGTCCACGACGCCCTCGGCGACCATCACGTGCGACCAGAAGTCGCCGTAGGCGCGGGTGCGCCACACCGACCGGGTCAGCCCGAGGAACGAGTCGAGCCGGCCCTGCTCCTCCCAGCCGGTCAGCGACGAGAAGCTCAGGGAGGCGTCCGACAGGTCCGGCACCTTCGACACGTGGCAGCGCGTCGCCTTGGACAGGCTGCGGCCCTGCCACGTGCCGGCGCCCTTGGACGCCCACCAGCGGCGGTACAGCGCGGGCGCGGACACCACGCCCACCACCGGCCGGTCGCCCTCCAGGAGGGCGATCAGGGTCGCCCACACGGGGACCCCGCGCACGTAGTTCTTGGTGCCGTCGATGGGGTCGATGACCCACACCCGGTTGCTGTTGCCCGTGCGGCCGTACTCCTCGCCGACCACGGCGTCCCGGGGCCGGGCACGGGAGAGGACGCCGCGGAGGGTCTCCTCCACCATCCGGTCGGCCTCGGTGACCGGGGTGAGGTCGGGTTTGGTGTCGACGACGAGGTCGAGCGCTCGGAAGCGCTTGAGCGCGATGTCGTCGGCAGCATCGGCGAGCACGTGGGCCAGCCGCAGATCATCGTCATAGGACGCCATGGCCGGTAACGCTACCCTCCCCGGCACGAACATGGCCAAAGCGGCACACGCGCGTGATCAGAGTGTTAGCGGAGCCCCGCGGGGGCCAAACCCGGCGCTCCGGCCTCCGCCGGGCCCCGCGGGGGACGGCCGGGCACCGCCGCGGATGGGAGGATGGGGGGATGGACACGGTGAGCGGGCGGACGCGGGCCGAGGGCGTCCCGGCGCGGGAGCGGCTGATGGACGCCGCCTGCGCGGAGGTCGTCTCCGGGGGCTGGGCCGAGCGCCGCATGGCGGACATCGCCACGGCGGCCGGGGTCTCCCGGCAGACCCTGTACAACGTGTTCGGCAGCAAGGAGGGCCTGCTCCAGGCCATCGTGGTGCGTGAGGTCAACGCACTGCTGGACCGCGTGGTGCTCCTGCTGGACGCCGAGGACGGGGACCCCGCCCACGTGGTCAGCCGGGCCACCCGGCTGGTGCTGAGGGCGGCCCGCGACAGCCCCCTGCTGCACGCCGTCGTGACCGGGGACCGCGACCTCCTGCCGGTGCTCACCACCCGCTCGGCCCCGTTGCTGGACGTCCTGGGGGAGCGGATCGCCGCCATGCTGAACGGGCGGCGCCCGGACCTGGACCCGTCCGTGGCCGACGCGGTCGCCGACGTCAACGTGCGGCTCACCGTCTCCTACGCCCTCCAGCCGATCGACCCCGACGAGGCGGCGCGCCGGGTCGAGACGGTGGTGCACGGAATGCTGCTGGTCGGCCGCTGAGAGGAGCCCGCGGCGTGCTGGACGGACCCCTGCCGGAGCACGAGCGCCTGGAGGTGCTGCGCTCCTGCATGAAGGACGGGCGGATCACCGCGATCCCCGTCCGCCGCTCCGCCCGGCTGGTCCTGCTCGACCGGGTCGCGCGCGCCTTCGAGCCGGGGGTCCGCTACAGCGTGGACGAGGTCAACACGGTCCTGCGCGGTTTCAGCGCCGACGTGTCCGCGCTCCGGAGGGGGCTGGTCGACGAGGGGTTCATGGAGCGCGACCGCACCCGGTACTGGCGGTGCGGCGGCACGGTCGAGCTGTGACGCCCCGGCCCCCCGGCCCCCCGGCCCCGTGCCGTCCGCAGACGGCGCCGGGCCCGGGGGGGCCCCCCCCGCGGGGGGGGGGGGGCGCCGCGCGGGGGGGGGGGCCGGGGGGGGCCCCCCCCCGGCCCCCGGCCCCCCCCCCCGGGGGCGCGAACCGCCCCCC
>NZ_JBIWMK010000004.1:342345-401940 GCF_044766605.1 Nocardiopsis sp. NPDC101807
GGGCGGGCGGGCGCGGCCCCCCCCCCCCCCCCCCCCCCCCCGCCCCGGCCCCGCCCCCCCCGGCCCCCGCCCCCCCCCCCCGGGCCCCCCCCCGGGCCGGGGTCAGCGGCGCTCGGCCGCGGCCGGGGCGGCGCCACCGGCGGCCAGGCGCCGCTCCATGAGGTCTCCGTACAGGGCCAGGAGCTCGGTGCCCACACCCTGCTCCCGCGCCGTGCGCATCAGGGTCCTGTTGCCCTCGATCTGCATGGCGAGGTTGGAGTCCGTGTCCGTCGTGTAGTCGCCGGTCCCCGCCTGTTCGGCCATGACCGGGGCGGCCGCGGGGGCCATCGCGACGAGCCAGTCGGCGAGGAGTCCCGCGAACCCCCTCAGGGGCACGTCCTCGTCCCGGACCAGGGCGAGGGCGTGCTCCATCCCGGCGAACATGCCGTTCATCGCGCTGAGCAGGGCCACGTCCTGGAGCGGCCCCAGACCGGCGTCCCCGCCGACGTACCTCGCGCCGAGCGGCGCCTCCAGGGCGGTCCGGTGCTCCTCGAACACCTCGGACCCGCCGCTGTACAGCACGTAGCCGCCCGCCTCGGGGACGCCCACCATCGGGGGGACCGCCATGATGCCGCCGCTCAGGAACCGGGCCCCGCGCTCCCGGGCCCACTCCGCGCGGGCGCGGGCCTCGGCCGGGGTCCCCGTCGTGACGTCCACCAGGTCCCTGCCGGAGAGGTCGGCTCCCTCCAGGGCCTCGCCCACGGAGGCGTCGTCGAGCAGGCAGGTCACCACGAGGCGGGCGGAGGCGACCGCCTCGGCGGCGGTCGCGGCGACGTCGGCGCCCTCGGCGGCGAGCGGCTCGGCGCGGGACGGGGTGCGGTTCCACACGGTCAGCGGGTACCCGGCGGCGAGCCAGGTCCGGGCGAGGGCGGCGCCCATGGCCCCCAGCCCGAGCAGGGCGATACGGGGCTCGGCGGTCGGGTCGGTGCCCGGTGAGGTCTTCGTCATGTCGACTAGGCTCGTCCACGGCGCGGGGGCCGACAAGTACGCACTGTGGAGTGCGTGCTCACCCGCGGGTAAGCGTGCAGGCGGAAGGGGTGCGGGGATGGTCACCAGACGAGGGGCGGACGCCTACCACTGCGGTATCGACGCGGCGATGGACGTGATCGGCGGCAAGTGGAAGGTGCTCATCCTCTGGGCCCTGGACGAGCGTCCCCACCGCTTCGGCGAGCTGCGGCGCGCGCTCGACGGCGTCACCGAGAAGGTCCTCGCCTCCCACCTGAGGGAGCTGGAGGACGACGGCATCGTGCACCGCGAGGACTTCGGCGAGGTGCCGCCCCGGGTCGAGTACTCCCTGACCCCGCTCGGCCGCTCCCTGAACGACGCGCTCGCCCCGCTGGGCGACTGGGGGCGCGCCAACATCGGAGGGGTCCCGCCCGAACCCGGGGAGCCGGTCCGGGGCCCGGGGCAGCCGGTCGGCGGCTGACAGGGCGCCGGGGGAGGGGGAGGCGCCCCGGAACGGCACGGGCGGGGAGCCGCCGAGAACGGGCCGGATCAGGCCTCCGGCTCGTCGGTGTCCCCCTCGCGGCTCGCGAGCAGGCGGCGCAGGGACGCCACACGGGCGGGGTCGAGCGCGCCGCGCTCCAGCGCCGCGCCGACCGCGCAGTCGGCGGAGTCGGGCTGGTGCGCGCATCCGGGCGGGCAGCCCTCGGCCGCCTCGGCCAGGTCCGCGAAGCCCGCCACGATGTCCTCCGGGGAGATGTGCGCCAGGCCGAAGCTGCGCACCCCGGGGGTGTCGATCAGCCAGCCGCCCTCGAACGGCAGGGCCGCGGCCGACGTGGACGTGTGGCGGCCCCGCCCCGTCACCGCGTTGACGTGGCCCACCGCCCGGTCGGTGCCCGGGACCAGCCGGTTGACCAGGGTGGACTTGCCCACACCGGAGGAGCCCACCAGGACCGTGGTCCGGCCGGAGAGGCGCTCCCGCAGCCCCTCCAGGCCGCCCTCGGGGCTGAGGACCTCGAAGGGCACCCCCAGGGGCTCGTACACGCGCACCAGCTCGTCCGGTGCGGCGAGGTCGGCCTTGGTCAGGCAGAGCAGGGGGGAGAGCCCGGCGTCGTACGCGGCCACCAGGCAGCGGTCCACGAAGCGCGGCTGCGGGGCCGGGTCGGCGAGGGCGCAGACGATGGCCAACTGGTCCGCGTTGGCGACGATCACCCGCTCGACCGGGTCGGTGTCGTCGGCGGTGCGGCGCAGCACCGACCCGCGGTCGCGGACCCGCACCACCCGGGCCAGCGTGTCCGCCCGGCCGGACAGGTCGCCGACCACGTCCACGCGGTCGCCGACGACGATGGAGCCCCGGCCCAGCTCGCGGGCCTTCATGGCGACCACGGGGACGCCGTCGACCAGGCACCGGTACCGGCCCCTGTCGACGGCGGTGACCATGCCCTCCACGGCGCCCTCGTGCTTGGGCCGGTTGCGGGTACGGGGCTTGGAACCGCCCCGGGCGCGCACGCGGATGTCGTCCTCGTCCAGGTGGCGTCCCCCGCCCCGCGTGCGGCTCATGCCAGGGCCTCCGCCCACAGGCCCGGGAAGTCGGGCAGCGTCTTGCGCGTGGTGGCGATGTTCTCCACCTCCACCCCGGGCACCGCGAGCCCGATCACCGCGCCGGACGTGGCCATCCGGTGGTCGTCGTAGGAGTGGAACACCCCGCCGTGCAGGGGGCGCGGCCGGATGACCAGGCCGTCGGGCAGCTCCTCCACGTCACCGCCCAGCCGGTTGACCTCGGCGGCCAGGGCGGCGATCCGGTCGGTCTCGTGGCGGCGCAGGTGCGCGATGCCGGTCAGCCGGGAGGGCGTGGAGGCGAGCGCGGCCACCGCCGCGACGGTGGGGGTGAGCTCGCCGACGTCGCGCAGGTCGGCCTCGATGCCGCGGACCTCCCCGGTGCCGCGCAGGGTCAGGCCGGCCTCCGACAGGGTCACCTCCCCGCCCATCCGCGTGAACAGCGAACGGAGCTCGTCCCCGGGCTGGGTCGTGCGCCCGGGCCACCCCTCGACCGTCACCTCGCCCCCGCTGACCAGCGCGGCCGCCAGGAACGGCGCGGCGTTGGACAGGTCCGGTTCCACCGTGACGTCGCCGACCCGGACGGGTCCCGGTTCGACCCTCCAGGAGTTCTCCTCCACCGACACGGACACCCCGGCGGCGCGCAGCATCTCCACCGTCATGTCCAGGTGCGGCCGGGACGGCACCGGCGGCCCCGAGTGGCGTACGTGCACGCCCTCGGCGAAGCGCGCCCCGCTCAACAGCAGGGCCGACACGAACTGGGACGAACCCGAGGCGTCCAGGACCACCTCGCCCCCGCGCACGCCGCCGGTGCCGCGGATGGTCATGGGCAGCGCGCCCCGGCCGCCGTCGTCGATGTCGGCGCCCAGCGCCCGCAGGGCGCCGAGGAGCTCGCCCACGGGCCGCTCGCGGGCGCGCGGGTCCCCGTCGAAGCGCACCTCGCCCGCGGCCAGGGCCGCCAGCGGGGGCACGAACCGCATCACCGTGCCCGCGTTGCCGACGTCGACCGAGGCCGGTCCGCGCAGCGCGGCGGGCGTGACCTCCAGGTCGTCCCCGACCTGTGAGACCCCCGTGCCCAGCGCCCGCAGGGCGTCCACCATCAGCTCGCTGTCCCGGCTCACCAGGGGCCGGCGCACCACCGACGGCGTCTCGGACAGCGCCGCCAGGATCAGGGCGCGGTTGGTGACCGACTTGGAGCCGGGCAGGGCCAGCCGGGCGCGCACCGGCCGCTCGGCCACGGGCGCGGGCCAGTGGGGGCCCTCGGCGGCGGTCCGGGGGGTCGTGTCGGTCTGGGCGGGCTGCGAGGACATGGAGTCGGGCATGACCCAAGGTTATCGGGACCGGAAAAGGACGGGGAGCCGTGGAGACCGGCCTGTGGACGGCCGGGGACGGACGGCACACCCCTCCTCGGCACGGCCGGGAGGGGAGCGGCCCCCGCGGGGCCGAGGACGGCCCGGGACGGACGTATCCTTGGTGACGCCATGGTGTATCTGGATCACGCTGCCACGACCGAGGTCCGTCCCGAGGTGGTCGCCGACATCGCGGCCGAGCTCGGCTCCCTCGGCAACCCCTCCTCCCTGCACGGCCACGGCCGCGCCGCCCGCCGCACCGTCGAGGAGTCCCGCGAGCGGATCGCGCGGGCGCTCGGCTCCACCCCGCACGAGGTGGTCTTCACCGGAGGCGGGACCGAGTCCGACAACATCGCCGTCAAGGGCCTCTACTGGGCGCGCAACGCCGAGGACCCCGCCCGGCGGCGCATCCTCACCAGCGCCGTGGAACACCATGCCGCCCTCGACCCGGCCCACTGGATGGCCGAGCACCAGGGCGCCGTCCACGAGGCGCTGCCCGTGGACGCCCTGGGCAGGCTCGACCCCGCGGCCCTCCGCGAGGCCGTCGAGCGGGACCCCGGGTCGGTCGCGCTGGTCTCCGTCATGTGGGCCAACAACGAGGTCGGCACGGTCCAGCCCGTCGAGGAGCTCGCCGCCGTCGCCGCCCAGCACGGCATCCCCTTCCACACCGACGCCGTCCAGGCGGTCGGGGCGGAGCCGGTCGACTTCGCCGCCGCCGGCGTCACCGCCCTCACCGTCAGCGGGCACAAGCTCGGCGGCCCCGTCGGAGCCGGGGCGCTGCTGATCGCCCGCGGGACCGCCCCGACCCCCGTCCTCCACGGCGGCGGCCAGGAGCGCGACATCCGTTCCGGGACCCTCTCGACGCCCCTGCTGAGGGGCCTGGCCACGGCCGTCGACCGTGCCGTCGCCGAACGCGAGGAGCACGCCAAGCACCTCGCGTGCCTGCGCGACGAACTGGAGGAGGGCGTCCGCGCCGTGGTCCCGGACGTGGTCGTCAACGGCGACCGCGAGCGCAGGCTGCCCGGGATCTCCCACCTGTCGTTCCCCGGCTGCGAGGGCGACGCACTGCTGATGCTCCTCGACGCCCGGGGCATCTCCTGCTCCACCGGCTCCGCCTGCTCCGCGGGCGTCGCCCAGCCGAGCCACGTGCTCCTGGCGATGGGGGCGGACCCCGACACCGCCCTGAGCAGCCTGCGGCTGTCCCTGGGGCGCACCTCCACGCGCGAGGACGTCACGGCCCTGGTGGAGGCGATCGGCCCGGCCGTCGAGCGGGCGCGGGCCGCCCGCGCCAAGCGCCGCCGCTGAGGCGCGGGGCCTGCCCCGCGCCGGTCCCGGGCCGCGCGGACCGCTCCGCGCGGCCCCCGCGCCCTCGGGGAGGGCGGCCGGGGGCTCGGGGCGGCCGGGACCCGCGTGCCCGGCGTCTCGGGGCGGTGCGGCTAGCCGGCGCGGTTGACGGTGACGGACTCGATGACCACGTCCTGCGTGGGGCGGTCGTTCGCGTCGGTCTCCGTGACGGAGATGGAGTTCACGATCTCCATGGACTCCTCGTCGGCGACCTGGCCGAAGATGGTGTGCTCGCCGTTCAGGTGGGGGGTCGGCGCGACGGTGATGAAGAACTGGGAGCCGTTCGTGCTGGTGCCCCCTCCCCGGTTGGCCATGGCGAGGACACCGGGCTCGGAGAACTCCCGGCCGGATTCGACCTCGTCCTCGAAGGTGTAGCCGGGACCGCCCTGGCCGGTGCCCTGCGGGTCGCCCCCCTGGAGCATGAAGTCGGCGATGACGCGGTGGAAGACCGTGCCGTCGTAGAACGCCGCCTCGCCCGTCACCGGGTTGGGCACGCCCTCGCCCTCGGCCAGGCCGACGAAGTTGGACACCGTGACCGGCGCGTCCTCGGGGAACAGCTCCAGTTCGATGTCGCCCTCGCTGGTGTGCAAGGTGGCGCCCTCGACGTCGGTGACGTCCACCTCGGCGGGGCTGCCGGTCTGCTCCTGCTCGGGCGCCGCGGAGTCCCCGCCGGCGGGCTCCCCCTGGTCGGCCGGCGCCCCGTCGCCGCCGCAGGCTGTGGTGGCGAGCAGCGCGGTGCAGGCGAGTACGGCTGTCGCCGACAGGGTGAAAGGCTTCATCGGTTCACTTCCGGGGTGAGTGGCGCGGTCGGGCGGCACAAAGCGTACTCGGCGCCGTGGAGCACCCCGGTCCCGGGGTGTCGCACAGTCCGTCATGCCTCGACCACGATGCGGCTCCAGGGGCGCCCGGGTCAGGTGGGGCGGGGATCCCCGTCACCGTCACGCCCCTCGCCTCCGTCGCCGTCACCCCGTTCGGCCTCCTCGCCCCCGGCCTTCTCCTGTGCCTCGCGGGCGCGCCGCCGCTGGGCGTCGGCCCGCTCGCGGCAGCGGCGGAGGAACTCCTCGTCCTCCTCCGGGGTCGCGGCGCGCGCCCGGTGGGGGTGGTCGTACTCCGGGAAGGGCGGGGGCGGCCCGGCGGGCGCGGCGGACGGGGCCCGGCGGGGCCGGCCCAGGGCGAACCAGAGTATTGCCCCGATCTTGGGCAACAGCAGAACGACGACGGTCCAGGCGGGTTTGGGCAGCAGCCGCACCGCGTCGGCGTCGGAGCCGACAACGTCGAACAGGGCGTAGATCCAGACGCCGAGGGCGACGACGAACAGCAGGAGGGCGAGGTGGGACAACGGGGGTTTCCAATCGGGGGATCGCGCGAACGGCGGGCGGCATTGTCAGTCCTTGTGATGACTTATCACGGATCGCCGCACCCGCCCGATCGCTTGACCGGCGCCCCCGACGCGAGAGAGGGTCGGGGAACGAGGTCGGGGCGTCGACCCGAGGGTATGCGAGGCCGGCCCCGCCAGGCGACGGGAGGGGACATGGGTGTGAACAGTGCGTTGCCGTCTGCGATGTGGCTCCCCTTCGGCGCGCGGATCCTGCGCGCCCGCTCCGACCGGGGACTCTCGCGCGCCGAGCTCGCCGCCACGGTCGGCGTGACCGACGACAAGCTCCGGGCGGTCGAGGACGCCCACTGCAGACCGGCCCGTTCGCTGGTGGAGCGGGTCGACAACGTCCTCGGGACCGACCACCAGCTGGTCGAGGCATGGGCCATCACCCTCCAGGCGGAGGCCTTCCCCAACGAGTTCGGCGACGAGCGCGAGCTGGCCGTGCACGCGACCGACCTGTGGGAGCACCAGCCCATGGCCGTTCCGGTGTTCCTGCGCACGCGCGAGTACTCCCGCGCCGTCCTCGGACCCGGCCACCCCGCCCTGTCCCCGGACGAGGTGGAGCTGATGGTCGAGGAGGAGATGGCCAACCGGGCCGCGATGACGGGACCGGACGGCCCCGCGCTGCGGGTCGTGCTCAACGAGTCCGCCCTCCAGCGCCCCCAGGGCGGCGCCGGGGTCCTCAACGCCCAGCGGGACTTCCTCGCCGACCTGATCGGGGCCGGCATCGTCACCGTGGGCGTGATCCCCGAGCAGACCGCGCACCACCCCGGCCTGGGCGGCGCGTTCCGGATGATGGAGTTCGCCGACCGGCCCACGATGGTGTACGCGTTCGCGGCCGAGGGCGGCGACCTGACCGCGGAGTCCGAGCAGGTGGGGCGCTGCGCGATGGTCCGCGAGGCCATCGAGGAGGCCGCCGTGGAACTCACGCCCCGCTCGGAGCTGCTGACGGCGCGCTGGCCCTCCGGCTGACGGGCGCCGGCTCCCGTCCTTGGGGCGACGTCCCGTCATGGGCTAGGTTGCCCGCCATGGATATCGCGATCACATCCGGATACGTCGTCCCCGTGGACGGCGACCCCATCGACGGCGGCACCGTCGTCATCTCCGACGGCAGGATCACCGCGGTCGGAGCGGACGCCGACACCCCCGTCCCGGAGGGCGCCACCGTCGTCGACGCCTCCGGCAAGTGGGTGCTCCCCGGTTTCGTCGAGGCCCACGGCCACCTCGGCATCGACGAGGAGGGCGTCGGCTGGGCCGGGGACGACACCAACGAGATGACCGACCCCAACGGCGCCCGCATGCGCGCGCTCGACGCCATCAACCCCGCGGACCGGGGCTTCGTCGACGCCCTGTCCGGCGGAGTCACCTCCTCGGTCGTCAAGCCGGGCTCGGGCAACCCCATCGGCGGACAGACCGTGGCCGTCAAGTGCTGGGGCCGCAGCATGGAGGACCGCCTGATCAAGCAGCCGGCCAGCGTCAAGAGCGCCCTGGGCGAGAACCCGAAGCGGGTGTACGGCAAGAAGGACCAGGTCCCCTCCACCCGCCAGGGCGTGGCCGCGGTCATCCGGGACGCCTTCACCAAGGCCCAGGACTACAAGGCCAGGCGCGACCACGCCGCGGGCGAGGGCACCCCGTTCGACCGGGACAACACCCTGGAGGTGCTGACCAGGGTCCTGGACGGCGAGATCCCCTGGTGCCAGCACACGCACCGTGCCGACGACATCCACACGGCGATGCGCCTGGCGGACGAGTTCGGCTACCGGCTGATCATCAACCACTGCACGGAGGGCCACCTGCTCGCCGACGAGATCGCCGCACGGGGCATCCCCGTCATCACCGGCCCCCTGATGACCAGCCGCTCCAAGGTGGAGGTCAAGAACAAGACGCTGGCCAACCCCGGCATCCTGGACCGGGCCGGGGTGAAGGTCGCCCTGACCACCGACCACCCCGTCGTCCCGATCGAGTTCCTCGTCCACCAGGCCACCCTGTGCGTGAAGGAGGGCATGGCGCCCGAGTCCGCGATCCGCGCCCTCACGGTCAACCCGGCCGAGATCATGGGCATCTCCGACCGCGTCGGCTCGCTCACGCCGGGGCTGGACGGCGACGTGGTCGTCTGGTCCGGCGACCCGCTCGACGTGATGAGCCGAGCCCTGAGGGTGTTCGTGGAGGGGCGCGAGGTCTACACCTACGACGAGGAGAAGCGCTCGGGCTCGGCCCTGGACGCCTTCTACCGGGAGGACTAGGACGTGGGGGCGCGGTCCCGGGTGCGGTGGGGACCGGCCGGGGCCGCGTCCCGTGCCGCCCGCGGAGCGCCGGAACGGTCCCGCGGCCTCAGGCCCCTGAGGCCCTCTTAGGCCGAGGTGCGCGGTCGCGGGGGCGTTCTGAGGCGGGGCCCGCGCCGTATTCGGGTGATGTGCCGATGGCGGGCGCGGCCGCCTCAGACCGACCCTGGAGCCTGTCGGGAGGGGTTCTCCCGGCGCACGGACCCCGGGGAGGCCCCATGAACCACCACCACGACGCCGCGGCCGAGGCCGCCGCGGCCTACCGGGCCGAGAGGGAGCGCGAGGCGGCCCGGGACCGCCTCGTCCGCGGGGCGCGCCGCCCGGCGCATGCGGAGCGGCGCCGGGCCGACCGCGCCCGGCGGTCGGAACCGCCGGACCACGGGGAGGGCGGGACGCACGCCCCGGCCGTCTGAGGCGGCCGGGCCGCCGGGAGCCCCGGGGGACGCCCCGGGCGCGTCCCCCGGACGTCTCAGACCGGGCCGACCGACCGGAAGGGCATCCCGTCGAGGGGCGCCGTCCCGGCGGCGGTCCCCACCACCGTGACCTTCTCCATCTCCGCCCGCTCGACGACCTTCGCCGGGGCCGCGGGGTCCGCCGGGGTCACCACGATCGGAGAACCCGCCGCGACCGGTGCGAGCAGGAGCTCCGCACCCCCGCCCAGCGCCGTCATCGGCGCGTCCGGCTCCAGGAACAGGCCCAGGCGGTCGTCGGCCGACAGAGCCCAGGCCGCGGCCTGCTCCCGGGCCCCGGCCGCCAGGTCCGCGCCCGTGCGGGGGCCGGGGCCCAGGAGCGCCTGCCCGTCCGGGTCGACCGGGTAGGCCGGGAAGCGGTCGCCGTACCCCCGGACCTCGACGGAGTAGTCGAGCACCATCGGCGGGACCTCGGACAGCGGCAGGCCCAGCGGGTGCAGCGAGGTGCCGACGACCTCGTCGGCGCCGCTGTCCAGCGCGCTCTCCAGGAGCCCGGCTCCGGCGACCGCGACCTGCGCGCCCCCGGGGACGTCCCCGCCGTCCGGGACGAACTCCGCCACCGCGCCCACCGACCAGCACGAGAGGAGCCACGCCAGCGACTGCCAGTGCACCGGGAGGGCGATCACGACCCGGTCGCCCGGCTGCACGCCCAAGCCGTCCACCAGCATGTTCGAGGTCTTGGACACCCAGTTGTCGAACGTGGCCCGGGACAGCTCCACACGGCCGCCGGAGGGGTCGTAGGAGGTCACGAACGGACGGGACGGGTCGGCGGAGACGAGTGCGCGCCACAGCTGCGCGGGAGTTTCGGACATGACCGCCACTCTAGGTGTACTGCTCTGAGAGGTGAGGTAGCGAGGGAGGCGGGAGGGGCGCCGACGGCGGTGCGGAACCGGTGGACGCCTGCTCCGACCGGCCGGTCCCGGACCAGCCACCCCAGGACTCACGGTGATCGCAGTGGTGCGGCCGTCCGGTGAACGCCTCCCGCTTCCCGGTCCCGCACCGGCAGGGGCGGGCGTGGGCCCGTCCCCGGCCGGGATCCGGTCGAACCGCTCGACCCCGCCGTCGGCCCGGGGCCCTCAGGGGCGCCCCCGCACGGCACACCGTCCCGCGCCCGCCCCGTCCGCCGTGTCCGGGCGGTCCCGGACCGGTTCCGCCCGGCCACGGCGGGGCCCCGGAACCGGAACGTCCGACGAGAACCGCCGCACGGTGTGCACAGCCCGCCGGGAACTGCCAGAGTTGCCCCATGCGCTTGCTCCCCGGACGGCTCCTCGCCCGTGTCACCGCGCTCCCCGCGATCGCCGTGTCGGCCTGGCTCCTGGTGGCCTTCCCCCTCCTGGCCCTCGGCTCCTTCACCCCCGTGGCGGCGGCCGTCCTGGGGACGCCCGCCGTCATCGCGGCCTGCGTGCTCGTGCCGCGGTTCGTCCCGGACCCGCCCGAGGACGAGGCCGTCCCCTGGTGGCCCCTCGTGCTCGTCGCGGTGATCACGGTCGGCTTCGCCGCCGTCCAGGTGGCCTACCACGCCGAGGCCCTGGTCATCCGCCGCGACCCCGCCTCCTACGCCATGTACACCGTGTGGATCGCGGAGAACGGCCACCTCCCCATCCCGCAGCAGCGCGAGCTCATCGCGGGCGACGATCCGGCGCTCAGCTACCAGAGCCTCGCCCACTACGACCGGGACGGGGTGATCTGGCCCCAGTTCATGGCGGGCGCGCCGCTGGTGACCTCCATCGGCTACTGGCTGGGCGGGCTCGACGGCATGCTCGTGACCACGCCCCTCCTCGGCGCGCTCGGCGTGCTCGCCTTCGCCGGGCTCACCGCGCGCCTGGTCGGCGCGCGCTGGGCCCCCCTGGGCGCCCTCGTGCTCGCCGTGTGCCTGCCCCAGCAGTGGGTGAGCCGCTTCACCTACAGCGAACCCCTGACCCAGATCCTCCTGATCGGCGGGATGGTCCTGGCCTACGACGCGCTCGTCCGCCGCACCGTCCTCACCGACCGCTGGTCGGCCTCCCACACCCTCGCCGCCGCGGCGGGGCTGGCGTTCGGCCTCGCCCTGGTGGTGCGGATCGACGCGATCCGCGACCTGCTCCCCGTGGTCGGGTTCATCGGCCTCCTGCTCCTGGCCAGGCGGGGGCAGGCACTCCCCCTGCTCGGCGGGCTCGTGCTCGGCGTCGGCCTGGGCCTGTACGCCGGGTACGGGCTGTCCCTGCCCTACCTGGAGTACCTGTCCGACTCCCTCAACCCCCTCCTGCTGATCAGCGCGGCGGTCATCGCGGTCACGGCCGCGGCCACGGCCGCCCTGTGGCGCTTCGGCGTCCCCCGCGTGGAGCGCGTCCGCTGGCTTCCCCACGCGGTGACCGCGCTCGCCCTCCTCACCATGGTCGGGTTCGCGATCCGCCCCCTGTTCTGGCCCGACTACGGCCACGGCAGCGACTTCACCGATGCCTGGGTGGCCTCGGTCCAGGAGCGGGAGGGGCTGTGGCCCATCGAGGGCAGCCGCACCTACTACGACATGAGCCTGTACTGGGTGGGCTGGTACGTGGGCCTGGGCACCGTCCTCTTCGCCTCCCTCGGCGTGGCGCTGGTGCTGCGCCGCCTCGTCCTGCGCCGGGACCCCCAGTGGCTGCTGCCCGCCATGCTGCTGGTGTGGACCGTCACGACCACTCTCCTGCGCCCCGCCATCACCCCCGACCACCCCTGGGCGAGCCGGCGGCTGATCGTGCTGGTCATCCCGGCGTTCATCCTGTTCGCGGTCTGGTTCCTGGCGTGGCTCACCCGCTACTGCACGGTCGCCGCGGCCCCGGGGCGGCGCGGGCCGGCCTTCCAGGTCCTCCCCGCGGTGGTCGCCGCCAGTGCCTCCCTGGCAGTGCTCGGCCCCGCCGCGGCCACCTCGGCCGCCGGGATCATGGGGTACCGGCAGGACGTGGGATCGGTCGCGGCCACCGAGGAGCTGTGCGCGGCGCTGCCGGAGGACGCGTCGGTGGTCGTGGTCGACCCCGGCATGGCCGGGAACTACATGCCGCTCCTGAGGAACGTCTGCGGCGTCCCCACCGCGGCGATGGACGAGCCGACGCCGGAGGACGTCGACCGGGTGGTCGCCGAGATCCACGGCCGCGGGCGCGACGCGGTCCTGGCGGCCTCGCAGTGGCAGGTGCTGGAGGACCTGACCGGGAGCACCGAGAACGTCGAGCGGCCGTTCCACGTCCTGGCCGAGATGGATCCGAGTACCCTCATGGAACCCCCGACAGGCCACTGGACCTTCAACGAGAGCGTGTGGGTGTCCGTGCTCCCCGCCGGGGGATGACCCCGCCCCCGCGGACCGGCCCCGCCACGCCCCCTCCCGCACCCGCACCCGCTGAGAAGAACCCATGAGCCAGACGAGCGACGACACCCGCCGGCCCGACCAGACCCCGCCCGTGCGGGTCACCATCGTGCTGCCCTGCTACAACGAGGAAGACCACGTCGTCGACGAGGTCAAACGGATCTGTGCCGCCATGGACGGCTCCGGCTACGGCTACGAGCTGCTCGCGGTGGACGACGCCTCCACCGACCGCACCCTGGAGCGCCTGCGCGACGTGCAGGGCCTCTACCCGCACATGCGCGTCATCGCGTTCGGGCACAACGGCGGATCCGGCACCGTGCGCCGGCTCGGCAGCCAGCGGGCGCGGGGCGAGTTCGTGGTGTGGACCGACGCGGACATGAGCTACCCCAACGAGCGCATCCCCGAACTCGTCGCCATGCTCGACGCCGACCCCGAGCTGGACCAGGTGGTGGGCGCCCGCACCCAGGAGATGGGGTCGCACAAGGCGCTGCGGGTCCCCGCCAAGTGGATGATCCGCAAGATCGCCGAGCGGCTCACCAACACCCGCATCCCCGACCTCAACTCCGGGCTGCGCGTCTTCCGGCGCGACGTCGCCCGTCCCTACCTGAGGCTGCTGCCGCCCGGGTTCTCCTGCGTCACCACCATCACGCTGGCGTTCCTGTCCAACCAGCACCCGGTGAGGTACGTGCCCATCGAGTACGCGAAGCGGGCGGGCAAGTCCAAGTTCCACTTCGTCAGCGACGCCTACCGGTACATCCTGCAGGTGCTGCGGATGGTCATGTACTTCAACCCCCTCAAGGTCCTCATGCCGCCGGCACTGGTACTGCTGGGCCTCGGCACGGCCAAGTTCGTGTTCGACCAGGTGCGCAACCCGCTGTACATCCCCAACAACACCGTCATGATCCTGATGACGGGCCTGATCATCGCGGCGATCGCGCTGCTGGCCGACCTGATCGTGCGCTCCCGGGAGAACCCGTGACCGGCGCTCCGTCCCGGGTGGTGCTCGTGGGGCCCGCCCACCCGTACAAGGGCGGCGGGGCCAGGCACACCACCGAGCTCGCCCACCGGCTGAGCGCGCTCGGCCACCCCACGGCGATCGAGTCCTGGCGCGCCCAGTACCCCGCCGCCCTGTACCCGGGGCGGCAGACCATAGCCGCTCCCGAGGGGGAGCCGTACCCGGACACCCGCCACGACCTGGCCTGGTACCGGCCGGACGGGTGGTGGCGGGCGGGGCGGCGGCTGGCGCGCGAGGCCGACCTCGTGGTCCTCACCGTCTTCTCACCGGTCCAGGTACCCGCCTACCTCGGCATCCTCGCCGGGGTGAGGTCCCGTCGCGGCGCCGCCCGGGTGGTCGCGCTGTGCCACAACGTGCTGCCGCACGAGCGGCGGCCGGTCGACGTGTCCCTGGTCCGCGCCCTGCTGCGCCGGACCGACGGCGTGCTCACGCACTCGCCCGGGCAGGCCCTCCTCGCCGAGGGCCTGCTCGGTCCGGGCCGCGACCGGCCCGTGGTCGCCGAGATGCCGCCGCACCTGCCCGAGACGGGGGGAACCGCGACCCCGGACGGCGCGGCCCCGGGCGGCGAGCGCAGGCACCTGCTGTTCCTCGGCATCGTCCGCCCCTACAAGGGCGTCGACCTGCTGCTGCGCGCCCTGGCGGAGGGAGCGCCGCCGGACGTGACGCTGACCGTCGCGGGGGAGTTCTGGGGCGGGACGGCCGATCTGGCGGCCCAGGCCGCCGCGCTCGGGGTCGCCGACCGCGTCCGGTTCCTCGACGGGTACGTGCCCGCGGAGGACCTCCCCGGCCTGTTCGGCTCGGCCGACGCGGTCGTCCTGCCCTACCGGACCGCCACCGCCACCCAGAACGTGTGGCTGGCCCACGAGCACGGGCTGCCGGTCGTGGCGACCCGGGCCGGGACGCTCGCCGACCACGTGCGCGAGGGGGTCGACGGCCTGCTGTGCGAGCCGGGCGACGCGGCCGACCTGGCACGCGCGCTCGGCGAGTTCTACGCCCCGGGGGAGCCGGCGCGGCTGCGCGCCGGGGTCCGCCCGGTGGACGCCGACCCCTACTGGCGTGCCTACACCGAGCGCCTGCTCGGGGCCTGAGCGGGGCCCGGGGGAGGACGTGCTCCGGTACGCGGCGCGCCCGCGCGCCCGGCGGGGACGGTGAGAACCGCGGGTCGGGCCCCGGCGAGGACGGCCGCCCGGCGGGGCCTGGCCCGTGAGCGCGCTTGGCGAGGGCGGGAGGGCGAAGGGGGTCCGTGCGGCCCGCCGTCGGCGCGCCCGCGCGTGCCCGGCGGGGACGGTGAGAACCGCGGATCGGGCCCCGACGGGGCCTGGCCCGTGAGCGTGCCCGGGGAGGGCCCCACCGGGTCAGGGCCGGGTACGGCCGACGTCGGCGCGCCGGGCGAGGACGCGGGTCCGGGCTCAGCGAGCCCGAGCGGGACCGCCGCGCGAGGCGCCGGCGCCCCGTTCCGGCGCGGGCGACAACACGACCGACAGCCCGGCCCAGGCCAGGTCCGCGGCGGTCATCACCAGCCGCGACAGCACCGCCACCACCAGGGCCGCCCCGGCGTCCACCACCGGGGCCAGCGCCACGACCAGGACCGCCTCGCGCACGCCCAGCCCGGCAGGGGCGAACACGACCAGCAGGCCCAGCGTCCAGGCCAGCGCGTAGGCGCCGACGGCCGGGCCCAGCGAGCGCACCGCGTCGCCGCCGACGGCCCAGGTCAGCAGCCACACGTGGGCCCCCAGGGGGACCCACGCCACCAGGGTCCACCCCGCGGCCGCGGCCATCGCCCTCCCGCCGACGCCGAGCGGGCCGGCCTCCGCCACCTCCCGGAAGCGCGCGAACGGGCGGGCGGCCAGCCGGAAGCCCAGGCCGACCACGCGCGGGTGCAGGGCGGCGAGCAGGAGCGGGGCCAGGGCCAGCGCCCACCACCAGCGGCGGGCGGCCTCCGCCGACGACAGGGGCAGGGCGACCGCGGCGACGGCCAGGCTCACCGCGACCGTCACGCCGACGGCGAGCAGGGTCGCGGCGGCGCCCCGGGACCGCGGCACGGCCCGGTCTCGTGCCAGCTCGACCTGGGCGACGAACGCCCACACCGAGCCCGGGAGGTACTTGCCCAGCTGGCCCACGAACATCACGCGGGACGCCACCCGGCGCGGCAGCGGTGAGCCGAGCCCGGCCAGCAGGGCCCTCCAGGCGAGCATCTGCGCGGTCAGCCCCGCCATGCCGGAGAGGACCGCGGCCGGGAGCACCCACAGCGGGAGCTCGGCGGCGGCGTCCCGTGCCTGCGCCCAGTTCGCGTGCAGGGCCGCGCCCGCGCACGCGCACACCGCCAGGAAGAGCGCGGACCGGACCCACGGGTTGCCGCGCAGCCGACTCAGCACGCCACTCCTCCTTCGTTCACCTGACGACCCTATGTCTCTTCCCCCCGTCCGGGGACGGTCCGGTGTCCCCCCGTCCGGGGACGCTCCGGCGCCCCTCCGGGCCGGGACGCGCCCGCTCCGGTCCGGTACGGGCGGCGGGGAGGGCCCGGGGCGCGATCACCGCCGGGCCGCGAACGGGCGGCCCCGGCACAGGACGGGGGTTCCGCCGACGCGCGCCGGGGCGGCGGCCCCGGCCCCTCCGCGAGCGGCGGTGCGTCCGCGCGGGCGGAACGGGCGGGGCGTAGGGTGCGCTCTATGAGTGGTGCGAACGACCCCTTCCCCGTGTCCTCCCAGGCCCCGGCCTCCAGGCCGCCGACCCCCTCCGCGATGCGCCGGGCCCTGGCGAGGGCCCGGGACGGCAAGACGCTCGACGTCGCCGAGGCGGAGGTCCTCCTGCACGCGAGGGGGGAGGACCTGGAGACCCTCCTCGAACACGCCGGCAGGGTGCGCGACGCCGGGCTGGAGGCCGCGGGCCGCCCCGGCGTCATCACCTACAGCCGCAAGGTGTTCGTCCCCCTGACCCGCCTGTGCCGCGACCGCTGCCACTACTGCACGTTCGCGACGGTCCCCGGACGCCTGGAAGCGCCCTTCATGTCGCCCGACGAGGTCCTGGAGATCGCCCGCGAGGGCGCCCGGGCGGGCTGCAAGGAGGTGCTCATCACCCTCGGGGACCGACCCGAGGACCGGTGGAAGCAGGCCGCCGAGTGGCTCGACGCGCACGGCTACGACGACACCCTGTCCTACGTGAGGGCCACGGCGATCATGGTCCTGGAGGAGACAGGGCTCCTCCCGCACCTCAACCCGGGCGTCATGACCTGGGCGGACTTCCAGAGGCTCAAGCCGGTCTCCCCGTCGATGGGGATGATGCTGGAGACCACCTCCACCCGGCTCTTCACCGAGAAGGGCCAGGCGCACTACGGCAGTCCCGACAAGGACCCCGCGGTGCGGCTGCGGGCGCTGGAGGACGCGGGCCGCTCCAGCGTCCCCTTCACCACCGGCATCCTCCTGGGGATCGGCGAGACGGTCGCCGACCGCGCCGAGTCCGTCTTCGCGATACGCGGGGTCTCCCGCCGCCACGGCGGCGTCCAGGAGGTCATCGTGCAGAACTTCCGCGCCAAGCCCGGCACCGCGATGATGCACCGGCCCGACGCAGAACGCGAGGAGATGGCCGCCACGATCGCGGTCACCCGCCTGGTCATGGGCCCCAAGGCGCACATCCAGGCGCCCCCGAACCTCATCGGGGCGGAGTCGGGCGGCGTGGACGAGTACGCGCTGATGCTGCGCGCGGGCATCGACGACTGGGGCGGCGTCTCGCCGCTCACCGCCGACCACGTCAACCCCGAGCGCCCCTGGCCGCAGATCGACGACCTGGCCGCGCGCACCGCCGGCCAGGGGTTCACGCTGCGCGAGCGGCTCACCGTCTACCCCGAGTACATCCGCGCGGGCGAGCCGTGGCTCGACCCCCGCCTGGCCGGGCACGTCGCCGCGCTCGCCGACCCGGAGACCGGCCTGGCACGGGAGGACGCGGTCATCGAGGGGCGGCCCTGGCAGGAGCGCGAGGCCGTCCTGGTCTCCTCCGGCCGCACCGACCTGCACACGGGCATCGACGCCGAGGGGCGCACCGGCGACCGCCGGAGCGACTTCGACTCCGTCTACGGCGACTGGGACGAACTGCGCTCCGGCGTGGACCGGGACGGCGCCGTGCCCCGCAGGTTCGACCCGGACATCGCCGCGGCGCTGCGCAGCGCGGAGGCCGACCCCGCGGGACTGGACGACGACGAGGCGCTCGCCCTGCTGCACGCGGACGGCCCCGAGCTCGAAGCCCTCGCCGATCTGGCCGACCGCGTACGGCGCGACGTGGTCGGCGACGACGTCACGTACGTGGTGACCAGGAACATCAACTTCACCAACGTCTGCTACACCGGCTGCCGGTTCTGCGCGTTCGCGCAGCGCCGCACCGACGCCGACGCGTACACGCTCTCGCTCGACCAGGTGGCCGACCGGGCCGAGGAGGCGTGGAAGGCCGGTGCGACCGAGGTGTGCATGCAGGGCGGCATCCACCCGGACCTGCCCGGCACCGCCTACTTCGACATCGCGTCGGCCGTGCGCGAGCGCGTCCCCGACATGCACGTCCACGCGTTCAGCCCGATGGAGGTGGTCAACGGGGCCGCCCGCACCGACCTGCCGGTGCGCGAGTGGCTGACCCGCGCCCGCGAGGCGGGGCTGGGCTCGCTCCCCGGCACGGCCGCGGAGATCCTCGACGACGAGGTCCGCTGGATCCTCACCAAGGGCAAGCTGCCCGCGAGCGAGTGGATCGACGTGATCACCACCGCGCACGACCTGGGCATCCCGACCACGTCGACGATGATGTACGGCCACGTGGACTCGCCGAGGCACTGGGTGGCGCACATCAAGCTGCTGCGCTCCCTCCAGGAGCGTTCGGTGGAGCGCAACGGGCGCCGAGGGTTCACCGAGTTCGTGCCGCTGCCGTTCGTGCACACGAACTCGCCCATCTACCTGGCCGGGCTGGCCCGCACGGGCCCGACCGTCAGGGAGAACCGGGCGGTGCACGCCCTGGCCCGCCTGCTGCTGCACGGCCACATCGACAACATCCAGTGCTCGTGGGTGAAGCTGGAGGAGGACACCTGCCGACTGCTGCTGGCGGGCGGCGTGAACGACGTGGGCGGCACCCTGATGGAGGAGACCATCAGCCGCATGGCCGGTTCGGGGCAGGGGTCGTTCAAGACGATCACCGACATCCGCTCCATGGTCGGGCCGACCGGCCGGCCGGTCCGGCAGCGCACCACCCTCTACGGGGAGGTGCCCCAGGAGCGGCAGCGCGTCGCGGAGGCCAGCGACGGCGTGGCGCCGAGCGTTCTGCGCCCGTCCCTCCCCCTGGTCTGAGGGGCGGGACGGGCCCGGGGACCCCGGTGCCGGGGAGAACGAAGGGGCGGAACGCCGTGTGACGGCGTTCCGCCCCTTCTCCTGGGAGGCGGACCCCCCGGGAGGGGAGTGGCGGGGGTCCGCGGGGGCCGCGCGCAGCGGGAGGGGAGGGGACCTCCGCGCGGTCGTGGTCCTAGCAGGCGCCGACGTCGGTCCAGACACCCCACTCGCCGGTCGTGCCGGGCTCCTCGCCCCGGGTCCACCAGCGGGCCTGGTACTCACGGCCGCCGTGGGCCACGCGGTCGCCCTGGGTGTAGGTGGAGCCGGACGACCAGGCGGAGGCGGTGCACTCGCCGGGCTGCTGGGTCGGCTGCTCCGTGGGCTGCTCCGTCGGCTGCCCGCCGCCGCCCGGGTTGTCCAGGCGGGCGGAGACGGTGTTCGCGAAGGCGTAACCGCTGGTGGCGTCCCAGTTGATCGACCAGGTCATCACACCGCCGATGGGGCCGTACGGCGTCCGGGGGGAGAACGAGCCGCAGTTGGCGCCGGTCTCCAGGCAGTCGAGGGCGCGCACCACCTGGCTCGGCGCCATGTAGCCGCCGCCCGCCGCGGAGCGCACCGCGGGCAGGCCCAGGCCCACCTGGTCGGGGCGCAGCCCCATCTCCAGCTGGATGCAGGCGAGCGCCGCGACGAAGTCCGGGGTGCCCTGGCTGTACACCTGGCCGTCGCAGCCGAGCATCGACCCGGAGTTGTAGTACTGCATGTTCACGATGGTGAGGATGTCGGCGATGTCCGTCGCGAGCTTGTAGTACTCGCGGTCGGGGCTCTGGAAGTCGATGGTCTGCGGCGCCATGGTGACGATCAGGCCCGGGCCGACCCGGGAGCCGAGGTCGTGCAGGGCGGCGGACATGTGCTGGGCGTTGATGCCGTGCTCCAGGTCGATGTCGACCCCGTCGAACCCGTAGTCCTGCATCAGCCCGTAGGCGGTGTCGGCGAAGTTCCGCGCCTGGGTCGGGTTGGTGACGTTCACGTGGCCGAGCTCGCCGCCCACGGAGATGATGACCTTGCGCCCCTGGGCCTGGACGGCCGCGATGTCGCTCCGGAACTGCGCGTCGGTGTAGCCGCCCAGCTCGCTGCTCGCGAGGTTGAAGGTGATGCCGCCGTCGAGGGTGGCGTGGTTGTCGGCGAAGGCGACGGCCACCATGTTGTACTCGGCGGGGATCTCCGTCAGCGGCATCACCCCGGAGCCGTTCTCGAAGTTGTGCCAGTAGCCGGTGAGCCACTGCCCGGTCTGCTGGGTCTGGACGGTTTCGCCGTCGGCCACGGTCTCCGCCTCGGTGGGAGAGGGGGCGATCTGGGTGAAGCCCGCCACGAGGGCGGCGGCCAGAACCGCGAAGGTGCCGGTGAGAGCGGCTTTGCGCCCCTTGGACCGGCGGTGGCGTTGAGTCCTGAGCATGGGGGTGCTCCTTTCGTCGAGCGGGGGAGACGAAGGGGGCTCCCGGGGGAGCCGCTTAATTGTTAAGAAACTTTAAAGTTGGCTTCCGGTCCCGTCAATGGAAATGGTAAGGAAAGTTTGTAGTTTTCTTTGGGATCGCGTACCACTTTCTTCGGGTCAGCCTTCCGCGCAACGGCCCGGGCGCCTCGGGGTACCGGTCCCCGCCGGGACCCGGGCCCGGCCCCGCTCACGCGCCGTACGGGCCGGTGCCCGTGTCCCGGATGTCCAGGTCGCGGCTCATCGCCCGGAACACCTCGTGGTCGATGTCGCCCTCCCGGTACATCGACATCAGCGTGTCCCGCCTCGCCTGCGTGATCTGGGCGTGCACCGCCTTGCCGCTGTCCACCCGCCGCCGGGCCCGGCCGTCCTCCGCGTCGAGGAGCCCCCGCACCTGGCCCACCCGGCGGACGTACACGCCGCGCAGGGAGTCGGCGGTCTTCTCGTCCAGCTCCCCCTCGCGGAGGAGCTCGTCCACCTTGCTCAGCGCCGCGCAGCTCATCTGCTCGTCCGCCCGCAGGAACTCCCGCTGCCGGGCGCCCTCCTCGGCGAGGCCCAGCCGCCGCAGCACCAGCGGCAGCGTCGTCCCCTGACCCACCAGCGTCCCCAGCACCACCACGCCCGCCACGAACACCAGTGCGCCCCGGTCGGTGAAGGGCTCCCCGCCCAGGGTGGCGGGCAGGGACAGGGCGATCGCCAAGGACACCGCCCCGCGCATCCCGCTCCACCCGATGACGATCCGCTCCCGGAAGGACGAGACCTCCAGGTTGAGGAACCGCACCACCCGCTGCACCGGGATGACGGCCAGCATCAGCGCCATGCGCAGGACGACCGCCGCGGCCGTCGTCGCCAGGGCGACCCCGAGCAGCCACAGGAGGGCGAAGTGCTCCCGCACGGCCGCCGCCACCGCGTCCAACTGGAGCCCCAGCACCACGAACAGCATCGACTCCAGCAGGCTCACCAGCGTCGACCAGATCGTCTGCCCGTTCACCCGCACCCTCGGCGGCAGCAGGCCCTCGCCCCGCGTGCCCAGGTAGAACCCGGCGACCACCGCCGCCAGAACGCCGGAGAACCCGGCCATCTCCGCCGGGATGTACGCGACGAACGGCGTGACCAGCACCACCATCAGCTGGAGGGACGGGTCCCGCATGCGCATACGCGACCACGCCACCGCCGCGGCCACCACGGCCCCGTAGAGGAGGCCGCCCGCCACGACCTTCGCCAGCTCCACCACGCCCTCCTGCGGCGTGAGCGGACGCGCCATCGCGGTGACGGCCAGGCTGAACAGGGTCAGCGCCACCCCGTCGTTGATGAGGGACTCGCCCTCCAGGATCGTCAGCACCCTGCGCGGGGTGCCCACCCGCTTGAGGATGGCCGACGCCGCCACGGCGTCCGTCGGCGCGATCGCCGCGCCCAGGGCGATCGCGGCCGGCCACCCCACCGAGGGCATCAGCAGGTGGACGACCGCGGCCAGGCCGAACGCGGTGGCCAGCGTCACCCCCACGGCCATCACGGCGATGGGCCGCATCAGGTCGCGCATGTCCCGGGGCGAGGAGAAGAACGCCGCGTTGTAGATCAGCGGCGGCAGGAACACGAGGAGGATGACCTCGGGGGAGATCGACAGCGAGTGCATCCACGGCACGGCCCCCAGGGCCATGCCGAGCAGTGCCAGGACGACCGCGCCCGGCACCCGGAGCCGCCCCGCGACCAGTCGGCCGCAGATCACCGCGACCACGATCACCAGCGTGGCGACCACGTACTCCTCGACGTTCATCCCGCGCCCCCCGCTCGACTCCCGGCCGGACCAGGATCGCGCCGACGGCCCCCCGGCGCCTCCGGACGCGCCGGGGGACCGGCGGGAGGGGACGGTCCCGGGGCCGCGCCGTCCGACTCGGAGCCGCCGACGCGGGCAGGCCCCGGACAGGACGGACGCCGGCCCCGCGGTGCGGGAACCGGCGTCCCGGGGCGGCGGACGCGGGCCCGTCCGGGGCCGCAGCGCCCGCTACCGCACCGTGACGAAGTCCTCCGGGTCGCGCGGCGGGCGGTCCCGCGGGGGCTCGGCCGCGTGCCCCACGGCCACCGAGCCCATCGGCTGCCAGTCCCGGGGCACGTCCAGCACCTCGCGCACCACGTCCGCGCAGAACATGGTCGAGGAGATCCAGGCCGAGCCCAGCCCCTCCATGGCCAGCCCCACCAGCAGGCTCTGCACCCCGGCGCCCATCGCCACCTGGAACATCGACCGCTCGGCGTCCGCCCGGCGCGCGTCGGGGTAGGGGTGCGCGCCGTCGGCCGCCAGGAAGGGCACCACCAGGTACGGCGCACCGCGCAGCACGTCGCCGCGCCGCGTCCGCCGGGCGATCTGCTCCTCGGTGAAACCGTCGCCGCGCAGGTCGGCCACCCATGCCTGCAGCATGGCGTCGAGCAGCCTCTTCCGCGTCTGCGCCGACTCCACCAGCACGAACCGCCACGGGGTCGTGTGGTGGGGCGCGGGGGCCGTCACCGCCGCGGCCACCGCGCGCCGCACGGCGGCGGGGTCCACGGGCTCGTCGGTGAACGAGCGCACCGTCCGCCGCGCCGGGACCACGTCCCGCGACCCGTACCGGAAGAGGTCCTCGTCCGCCGGCCGGACCAACGCGGCCGCGCCCGTCCCGTCCTCCTCGGTGACCAGCGAGCCCAGGCCGGTGACGACCGCGACCGGGACACCGCTCGTCTTGCCCTTGACCAGTTCGCCCGCCGCGGCGATCTCGTCGGCGACCGCGTTGACCGTCGCCTCCATCAGGTTGCCGTGGGAGTCCTCGGTGCCGCGCAGGTCCTGGACGGCCGAGAGGCCGGCCGCGCCGATGGCGACGTCGGTCTGGCCGATACGCCACGGGCGTCCGAAGGTGTCGGAGACGATCACCCCCACGTTCACACCCGGTCGCGCGCGCAGCCCGGCGCGGAGCGCCCGGGCGGAGGCGTCGGAGTCCTCGGGCAGCAGCAGGACGGTACCGGGCTCGACGTTGGAGGCGTCCACCCCGGCCGCGGCCATGACCAGGCCCTGCCGCGTCTGCACGATCCGGGTGCGGCCCGCGCGGGCGACCACCCGGACGGTCTCCGCGTCCACGGCCTCCTCCCGGTCCATCCGCCGGGAGCGCCCCTCGGCCTTGCTGACCACCTTGGAGGTGACCACGACGATGTCGCCGTCGGCCAGGGGGGTCCCGGAGGCCTCCGCCGCGTCGGCGACCAGGGCGGCCAGGTCGTCGCCCTCGCGCACCTCGGGGATGCCGCCGAGGCCGCGTACCCGCAGTTCGGCGCTCAACCCGTGGTCCCCCCGTCCGCGGCGCCGCTCCCCGACAGCTCCACGGCCAGGTCGACCGCGGCACGGGCGATCGCCTCGGTGGCGGCCGGATCGCTCATGTAGAGGGGGCGCGAGCGCACCTCCACGCCCTCGACCCGGGTGCCGGCGTCGGCGTCGTCCACCAGCCAGCCGTCCAGGAGGTCGGAGCCCAGGTGCTCGGCGACCGCGCCCGCGCCCGTCTCCACGCCGATCGCGGTCAGGCAGGCGTCGGCCATGCCGCGCACCGGCGCCCCGCCGATGATGGGGGAGACGCCCACGACGGTCTTGCCGACCATGGCCTCGCGGATGCCGGGCACGTTGAGGATCGACCCGACGCTGACCACTGGGTTGGACGGGGGGATGATGACGGCGTCGGCCTCGGCGACGGCGGCCAGCACGCCGGGGGCGGGCGCGGCCGCGTCGGCGCCGACGCTGATGATCTGCTCGGCCGGCAGGGCGGCCCGGTGCCTGATCCACCACTCCTGGAAGTGGATCGCCCGGCGCCCGCCGCCGTCGTCGACGACCACGTGCGTCTCGACCTGGTCGTCGGTCATGGGGAGCAGGCGCACGCCCGGCCGCCAGCGGTCGCAGAGCGCCTCGGTGATCGCGGAGAGGGGGTACCCGGCCGCGATCATCTGGGCGCGCACGATGTGGGTGGCGGTGTCCCGGTCGCCCAGGCCGAACCAGGTGGGCTTCATCCCGTAGGCGGCGAGCTCCTCCTTGACGGTGAAGGTCTCGTCCGCCCTGCCCCAGCCCTGTTCCTCGTCGATCCCCCCGCCGAGGGTGTACATCACGGTGTCCAGGTCCGGACAGATCCTCAGCCCGAAGAGGGTGATGTCGTCACCGGTGTTCCCGATGACGGTGATGGTGTTGACCGTGGTCTGCTCGTCGGTGGCCGGTGCGCCGATTCCGAGCGCGGCCTTGAGGCCGCGGAGGAAACGCGCACCGCCGATACCGCCGGCCGGTACGACTATCCGCATGCGTCCAAGTCTGGCAGGCTGGGGGCGTGTATGGGTCGTCTGCCCCGCCGTGGGCTCGCGCCCCTCGTGTGACCGTTCCGGTACCGGGAGTCCGTGAACCCCGGGGCGAAGGTCGCCGTCTCACCCCTTCGGCCCGCTCCGGTGTCCCCCCGCACCTTCACCAGGACGCGGCCGATTCACCCGACAGTCCGACGATATGCCAAGCTTCCACCGACGCGACGGCGAAGAAGCAGCAGAGGGGAACCTCTCTTGAACAACGAAACACTAGAACGCCTGCGCCTTCCCGGGGCCTGGGTCCTGGTCGGCGCGGTGGGAGCGTCCATGCTCTCGGGCCTGATCCGCCTGATCGCGGGCTCCGTGTACCCGGGCAGTTTCTCCGGTGCGATGGGCGGGGCGAGCGGGTCGTTCTTCGGCCTCCACGTCCCGCTGCTGCTGGCCGCCGCGGCCGCACTCGTGCTGACGAGCGAGCGCACGCGTCGGGCGGCGTCGCCGATCGTGCTCATCGGCATGGTCATGAGCGCGGTCGGCCTGCTGTTCGCCGCGATCAACCTCATCACCGAGTTCGTCGGCGCGGCCGACGCCGGGAACATCGGCCTGGGCTTCGCGGGCTTCGTGTCCACGCTCGGCTCCGCCGCGGTGCTCGGCGTCGTCGGCTTCGCCCTGCTCAAGGTGTTCGGGGACCCGACGCTGGTGCCCCGGCCCGCGCCGCAGCAGCAGTACCAGTACCCGCCGCAGCAGTACCCGCCCGCGACCGGCGCGCAGCAGTCCTTCGCGCAGCCCGCGTACCCGGCGCAGGACGCGGGCTTCCCGGCCCCGGCCGACCCCGCGCAGACCGGGTCCGGGATCCAGCAGGGGTACGAGGCCTCGCAGCAGTACGGTCAGCAGTACGCGGCCGACGCCGCCCAGCAGCAGTACGGGACGGGTGCCCAGCAGGGTTACGCCCAGCAGGGGTACGACGCCTCCCAGCAGTACGGTCAGCAGGCGGACGCCTCCGGGCAGCAGCAGGCCTACGACGCCTCGCAGCAGTACGGTCAGCAGTACGGGACCGACGCCGCCCAGCAGCAGTACGGGACGGGTGCCCAGCAGGGCTATGCCCAGCAGGGGTACGACGCCTCCCAGCAGTACGGTCAGCAGGCGGACGCCTCCGGGCAGCAGCAGGCCTACGACGCCTCGCAGCAGTACGGTCAGCAGTACGGGACCGACGCCGCCCAGCAGCAGTACGGGACGGGTGCCCAGCAGGGCTATGCCCAGCAAGGGTACGACGCCTCCCAGCAGTACGGTCAGCAGGCGGACGCCTCCGGGCAGCAGGCCGAGTACGGCCAGGCCTACGACCCGGCCCAGTACGCCCCGCAGAGCACCGAGCAGATGCCCGTCGTCGGCGATCAGGCCGCCCAGGACGCCATCCAGTACGGCTGGTACCAGGGCGCCGACCAGGGACGGCCCGCGCAGGACGCCCAGTCCGAGGGTAAAGTTGATCCATTCTTTAACTCGGGTGAGAACAACGGTACGGACGCGTCCGGACAGGGCGGCGGATCGTACGGAGCCCAGTACGGCTCCGGTGCCGGATACGGCTCTGACCAGCAAGGACAGGGCGGTACCGGTGGCCAGCAGGGCTGGTACGGCAGCGAGGACAAGCGCTGATCCCCGATCGGGGCTCCACGCACTCCACCGCCCTGGAAGGCCGTGAATTGCGTGGTAATCCACAGAACGGACATCTCCGAGTCGCCGTTGGCGGTTCGTTACATGATATTCAGTGGATTACCACGCAGGGCGCTTGACTCGAAGCAAGCGGCGCGCGTGTAATTTCAAGGTGGGATTCCACCCGGCCCGGGGGACGAAAATGGGTCGGGGACATCTATGGGGGGCAACAGGAGGTGCGCATGAGCGAGGTCATCCCGCTGGCGCACGGCTCGGACGAAGATCTGGGCTGGCAGGAACGTGCCCTGTGCGCGCAGACGGACCCGGAGGCGTTCTTCCCCGAGAAGGGCGGCTCGACACGGGAGGCCAAGAAGGTCTGCCAGTCGTGCGAGGTACGTGCGGAGTGCCTGGAATACGCGCTGGAGCACGATGAGCGCTTCGGCATCTGGGGGGGACTCTCCGAACGCGAGCGCCGTAGGCTGAAGAAAGCCGCCGGGGGAGATTTCGATTTCCTGGCGGACATGCTCTAGGGCACGCGTCCACGACGCGCGTCCGGGCCACGAGCCCGGGCGCGCGTCTTTCATGTTCCCGGCCCTTCCGGGGGTCGGGTGACGATTGCCGCGCACGCCCCCGGGTAGTGAATAAGCCGATATGGCGGTCCGGTGTCGGGGCGAGACGAATAGGCCCGTAATGGCGCCGGGTGGCGTATCGTGATGTCCCGCGCGCGCGAGCCGCCCCCGGCGCACCCACGCACCCACGCGCCCGCCGGCCCCACGGCCGGACCCACGCGGACCCGAACGGGGTCCTGCCCCTTCTCCCGGAGAGACCCCACCCAGCCGTGCTCGACCCCGCTTCCGACCGACACGTCGTCACCGCGGTCATCGTGTCCCACGACGGCGCCCGCTGGCTGCCCGAGACGCTGTCGGCCCTGCGCGCCCAGTCCCGCCCCGTGCAGCGCGTCGTGGCCGCCGACACCGGCAGCGCGGACGGCAGCGCCGACATCCTCGCCGAGCACCTGCCGTCCGGCGCGGTCGTCGACCTGCCCGCGCGCACCGGATACGGCGACGCCGTCCGCGCCGCCCTGGAACTGCCCCGCGCGAGCATCGCCGTGCGCGGGGCCGACGAGGACGCCACGGAGTGGATCTGGCTCGTCCACGACGACCTCACCCCGGAGGAGGACACCCTCGCGCACCTCCTGGCCGCCGCCGACCGGGACCCGCGCGCCGCCGTCCTCGGGCCCAAGCTCCGCGACTGGTTCGACCGCCGCCTCCTCGTGGAGGTCGGCGTCACCATCGACGGGGCCGGACGCCGCGAGACCGGCCTCGAACAGCGCGAGTTCGACCACGGGCAGCACGACGGCAACCGCCAGGTCCTCGCCGTCTCCAGCGCGGGCATGCTCATCCGCCGCGACGTGTGGGACCGGCTCGGGGGCTTCGACCCGGCGCTCCCCCTGTTCCGCGACGACATCGACTTCTGCTGGAGGGTGGGCGGGGCCGGGCTGCGCGCCCTGCTCGTCACGGACGCGGTGGCCTACCACGCCGAGGCCTCCGCCCGCAGGCGCAGACCCATCACCGCCACCCGCAACCACCCGCGCAGGGTGGACCGCCGCCACGCGGTCTTCGTCCTCCTGGCCAACCTGCCCTTCGGCGGCATGGTGGGCGCCCTGGTCCGCAACTCCGTGGCGTCGCTGCTGCGCGTGGTGACCTACCTGCTCATCAAGCAGCCCGCCAACGCGCTGGACGAGGCCGCGGCGATCACACTGGTGTACGTGCGGCCCTTCCAGCTCGCGCGGGCCCGCTTCCGGCGCCGCCGCGACCGCCGCCGCACCTACAGCGCCATCCGCCCGTTCCTCGCGCGCGGGGTGGCGGTGCGCCAGTTCTACGACGTCGTCACCGGCCTGCTGTCCGGAGAGCCCGTCCGCAACACCCCCGGCCGCCACCAGGCCGTCACCGCGCCGCCCGCGGCCGAGGACGAGGACGAGGCCCCGACCGACAGCAACGGCTTCGTGCGCAGGGTCCTCCTCCAGCCGGGGGCGCTGCTGTTCCTCGGACTCACCGCGGTCACGCTCGTCGCCGAGCGCTCCCTGCTGTTCGGCGACCTCCTCGCCGGAGGCGCGCTGCCCCCGGCCGCGGGCACCGCCGGCGACATGTGGGCCCTCTACCTGTCCGGCAGCCCCGACAGCGGGCTGGGCTCGGACGGGCCCGTTCCTCCCTATGTCGGATTCCTCGCCCTGCTGTCCACCGTCACCCTCGGCAAGCCGTGGCTGGCCGTCACCGTCGTCCTCCTGGGCTGTGTGCCCCTGGCTGGTGCGACCGCGTACGCCCTCGCCCGGCAGGTGCTGGGGTTCCGCCCCGCCCGCCTGTGGATGGCGGCCGCGTACGCCCTGCTGCCGGTCGCCACCGGCGCCGTCGCCCAGGGCCGGATCGGGACCGCCCTGGTCCACGTCCTGATGCCCGTGCTCGGTCTGCTGCTGGTGCGGCTCGTCGCCATGCCCCCGCGGTCCTCGCGCCGGGCCGCGTGGGCCCTCGGCCTGGTCCTGGCCGTCGCGACCGCGTTCGTGCCCATGGTGTGGCTGCTGTCCCTGGTGACCGGCGTCCTCGTGGCCCTGGCCTTCGGGCACCTGGGCCGCCGCGTCTACGTCAGCATCGCGATCGGGCTCGGGCTCCCCCTCGTCCTCCTGCTCCCGTGGTCGGTGGAGCTGTTCCTGCACCCCACCCTGTGGCTGCTGGAGGCCGGGCTGCACCGCCCCGAGCTGTCCGCCCCGGGCGCCGCCCCGCAGGAGCTCCTCCTGCTCTCGCCGGGCGGCCCCGGCACCCCTCCGTTCTGGGTGACGGCGGGGCTGGTCGTCGCCGCCCTGTGCTCACTCCTCCTGCTCCGCAACCGCGTCCTGGTCGCCGCCGGGTGGTCGCTGGCGCTCTTCGGCGTCCTCGTGGCCGTCCTGACCTCCCGCGTCGTCATCGAGCCCTACTACGGGGGGCCGCCCGCCCCGGTCTGGCCCGGCGTCGCCCTCGCCTTCGCCGCGACGGCGGTCCTGCTGTCGGCGGCGACCGCCGCCCGCTCCTTCGGCGACATGGTGCGCCTGGGCGGGGCGCGCCGGGTCTTCGCCGTGGCCGTGGCGGTGCTCGCCCTGGCCACCCCCGCCTCCGCGGCCGCCCTGTGGATGTGGAACGGCGTGGAGGGGCCGCTCACCGCCCGCGCGACGCCCGTCGTCCCCGGGGCGCTGGCCAGCGCCAGCGGCGGCGGCACCGAGCCGCGCACCCTCGTGGTCACCCCGGACGGGGACGGCGGGGTGGACTACGTCGTGGTGCGCGGGCGCGAGCCCCGCCTCGGGGAGGAGCGCGTCGTCCCCCCGGCCGGGGCGCGCGCGGCCATGGACCGCGCCGTCGCCGGACTCGCCGCCGGCCAGGGCGGCGACCAGGTCCACACCCTGGCCGACCACGGCATCCAGTACGTGCTCTACCCGCGCCCGGAGGTGAGCGGCCCCGCCGACGCGACCATGGTCGACACCCTGGACGGCACCCCGGGGCTCGGCAGGCAGTCGCTGTCCCAGCACTACGCGCTCTGGGAGGTGGGGGTCCCCACCGGAGTCCTGCGCGTCGTCTCCGAGGACGGAACCGGGTCCGAGCCGCTCCAGGTGAGCGGGTCGGCGGACGAGTGGACCGCGGAGGCGCCCCGGGGCCGCACCGGGCGGCGCCTCGCCCTCGCCGAGACCGCGGGCCCCGGGTGGCACGCCGCACTCGACGGGGCCGAACTGCCCCCGGTCGCCACCGAGGGCGGGACCCAGGCGTGGGAGCTCCCGGCGGACGGCGGCGAGCTGCGCGTGTGGCACACCGACCCCGTCCACGTCGCCTGGCTGGCCACCCAGGGGGTCCTGCTCCTGGTGGCCGCGGTCATCGCCGCGCCGGGCGTGCGCACCGAGGAGGAGGTGCGCCTGATCGAGTCGACCCCCGCCCCGCGTCCGCGCCGGCCCGAGCGGCTGCGCGTGAACTCGCGCCGGAGGGGGCGCTCCCGGCGCGGAGGCCCCGCCCCGGGCACGGACCGCTCCCCGGCCGGGGCGGAGGACGCCGAGGGGCCGGAGGAGGGGGCGGCCGTGTCCGCGCCGGAGCCCGGCGCCGGGCCGGGCACGGGCTCCGTGCCCGTCACCCCCGAGGGGGGACGCCGACGTGGGACGCGGGGCGCCCGCGGGGTCCGGAGGAAGGCCCCCGGCAGGCGCCGCGCGGGCGGCCGGCCCGGAGCCGACGACGGGGGCGCCGGAGCGTCCCGGACCGAGCGGGAGGAGTAGTCCGTGCGACTGATCGTGGAGAACCGGTTCGCGCTGTTCGGCCTGGTCGCACTGGCCCTGGCCGCGCTGTTCGGCGTGGCCTTCGCCACCCGGCCCGTGACCGCCGAGCTGGGGGTCACCGGGCCGGGCGCCGTGCGACCCGACCGCGCGGTGCGGGTCTGCCCGGCCCCGCACGAGGAGGGCGACAGCACCGTCGCCGCGTTCGCCCCCCGGGTGGGCCGCGACGACGAAGGGGAACTGTGGGCGGAGTCCGTCCCGGCCGCACCGGAGGAGGACGGGGACGAGGAGGGCGGGACCGGGGACGCGGACGCGGAGGACGCCGCGGGACGCGACCTCCTCGGTGAGGAGCTGACCGAGCCCGGCCGGGTGTGGAGCGCCGACGCCTCCGACGCCTCCGACCCCACCGCCGTCCGGGCCGAGGGCTCCCTGGCCTCGGGCCTGGACGCCGCCCAGACCACCCTCTCCGGCGGCTCCGTCACCGAGGTGCGCTGCGTCGAGCCCTCCATCGGCACGTGGTTCGCCCTGCCCGGAGCCGGCGGGGGCGAGGCCGTGGAGGTCGACGCGGTCACCGCCCGCCTGGCCAACCCCGAGGACTCCCGGGCGACGGTCAGCGTGGACGTCTACACCGAGGGCGGCCCCTCCTACTCCTCCGAGAGCCGGGGCATCTCCCTGCCGGCCGGGGAGTCGACCGAGCTCGACCTGACCGAGCTGGTCCGGAGCACGGGGGCCATCGGCGTCCACGTCCGCACCAGCACCGGCAGGGTCGCCGCGTCCCTCCTCGCCGAGCACGCCTCCGGCGGGGCCGACTGGGTGCCGCCGACGGCGGCGCCCGCCGTGCACCACGTCGTCCCGGGGATCCTCGGCGGGGACGGGCGCCGCCACCTGTTCCTGGCTGCCCCGGGGGACGAGCCCGCCGAGGTGCGCGTCCACGCGGTCGCCCCGCCCGGGGACGGCGGGGAGGAGGACGCCTCCGGAGCCGGCGGCTCCGGGACGGCGGAGGACCCGCTGGTCGTCGCCGTGCCCCCGGCCGCGGCAGCCTGGGTGACCCTGGAGAGCGTCCTGGGGGGAGAGGCGGGGGCGGTCGTCGTGGAGTCGGACGTGCCCGTGGTCGCGGGCGTCGCCGCCGAGGCGATGGACGGCGACGACGTCGTCGAGACCGCCTACACGGCCGCCGTGCCGCCGCTCGGCCCGCCGCTGGACGCCACGGCCGTCCTGCCCGACGTCCCCGAGGGCACGGACACGGAGCTCGTCCTGAGCGCCACGGAGGGCGACGCCTCGCTGATGGCCACCCCGGTCACCGCCGACGGCACCCAGGGGGACGCCGTGCGCGTCGCGGTCGCCGCGGGGACCACCGTCGTCTTCGGCGCGGAGGAGGACCCCTGGGAGGCCCCGCCGGGCGCCGATCCGGAGGACGGGTACGCGGTCCGCCTGGAACTCGTGGAGGGCTCCTCCCTCCACGTCGCCCGTGTGCTGCGCGACGGGGACGGCGTGAGCGTGCTGCCGGTACGCCCCGCCCCGGTCCAGATCCCGCTCCCGGTGGTGCGCGACAGCATGGTGGGGATCGTCCCCTAGGAGTACCGGCCGCGGCGGTCGGGGACGCCTGCCCCGGGCGCAGGGGGCCTCCGGCGCCGGTGCGGACGGTGACGTCCGCCACCGGGCCGGGGGGCCTCGACGCCCCGCCCCGCCCGTGCCGGAGCCCCCGGCCCCCGTGGGGCGCCCCGCGGGGCGTCAGCTCTCGGGGTCGACCGACTCCGGTTCGACGCCGAGCAGGTTGGCGACCTCCTCGACCACCGTCTCGTGGACCAGGAGGGCCATCTCCTCGGGGTCCTTGGTCCGGATCTCCACCGGGCGCCGGTACACCACGATGCGGGACCGGCCCGAGGGATCGGTCTCCAGGCGGGAGAAGGGGATCGCCTCGGAGAGGGGGCCGTGGCGCGGGATGGGCGGGACGTCCTCCACGAGGAAGTCGACATTGGCCAGCTCGCGCGCCCACAGACGTTCGAGGCGTTCGACGGCGTCCAGGACGAGATCGTCGAAAGCCTGCGCCCGGCTGCGGAACACCGGCAGGTCAGAGGGCACGAGAGGACCGCGGATGCCTCGGCCGCGGCGGTCCCGGCGCCGCATTCGGTCTGGTTGGCCACTGGAAAGGCGCACTCGTCGCACACTTCGAGACTAAGCCATCAGGGGCCCCGCGCGTAGTCCCCTCCGCCGCGAAGGTGGCCGACTCCCGGAACCGGGGCCTCCCGGTCCCTCCCGGGGACCGCCGGAGGCGGCGCGCGGGGCCGTGGATGGAGCGCGAACAGACCAGCTCGTGGAACGATGCTGGCGTGTCCCTCAGTAAAGGCATACAGTCGAACGCTGTGAGCCCTGTTCGCCGCTGCTCCCGTACCGCCTGCCGGCAGCCTGCCGTCTTCACGCTCACGTACGTCTACGCCGACTCGACGGCCGTCCTCGGTCCGCTCGCCGCCTACGTGGAACCGCACTGCTACGACCTCTGCGCCATGCACGCCGACCGCCTGACGGCGCCGCGCGGCTGGGAGGTCGTCCGACTCCCCGTCGAGACGGCGGGGGGCGGCCCCGGCAGCGACGACCTGGAGGCCCTCGCCGACGCCGTACGTGAGGCGGCCCGCCCCCCTGCCCGGAGCACACCCCCCGAGGAGGTCGGGGAGGGCGCCGAGACGCTGCGCAGAGGTCATCTGCGCGTGGTCAGGTCCGACCCGGGCCGGGGCGACCAGCAGCGGCCGGGCGGTCCCGCCGGCCGGCCGTACACGGGCCCGTCCGAACCCCGCTAGACACCGCGGTGCCGGTGGGGCCGCCGCGCCGCCGCTTGCTAGCGTGGTACCGCGCGGCAGGTTCCGCGCGGGACCGAACGTGGAGCAGGACCGACCGTCCGGAGAAGACGTGGCTGATCTCGGAAGCATCTTCAAGGCATACGATGTGCGCGGTGTGATCCCGGACACCCTGAACGCGGACATCGCGCGCGCGATCGGCGCGGCCTTCGCCCGTGTCGTCGGCGGTGACGCCGTCGTCGTCGCGCACGACATGCGTCCCTCCTCGCCGGAGCTGGCGGCGGCCTTCGCGGACGGGGTCACGGGCCAGGGACTCGACGTGGTCTTCGCCGGACTGGGCTCCACCGACCTGCTCTACTACGGTTCGGGCCACCTCGGCCTGCCCGGCGCCATGTTCACGGCCAGCCACAACCCCGCCGAGTACAACGGCATCAAGATGTGCCGGGCCGGGGCGGCGCCCATCAGCGCCGACACGGGCCTGGACGAGATCCGGCGCCTGGCCGAGGAGGGCGTCCCCGTCCACGACGGGCCCTCCGGGACCGTCACCGAGAAGGACCTCCTCCCCGGCTACGCCGACTACCTCCGCGGCCTCGTGGACCTGTCGGGCATCCGCCCGCTGAAGGTCGTCGTGGACGCGGGCAACGGCATGGGCGGCCACACCGTCCCCGCCGTCCTCGAACAGGGCCTCCCGCTGGAGATCGTGCCCCTCTACTTCGAGCTGGACGGCACCTTCCCCAACCACCCCGCCAACCCCCTCGACCCGGCCAACCTGGTCGACCTCCAGGCGAAGGTGCGCGAGACGGGGGCCGACATCGGCCTGGCCTTCGACGGCGACGCCGACCGCTGCTTCGTCGTCGACGAGCACGGCGACGCGGTGCCGCCCTCCGCCCTCACCGCGCTGGTCGCGAGCGAGGAGCTCGAGCGCGAGCCCGGAGCCACGGTCATCCACAACCTGATCACCTCGCAGGCCGTCCCCGAGATCGTGCGCGAGCGGGGCGGGGTCCCCGTCCGCACCCGGGTCGGGCACTCCTTCATCAAGGCCACCATGGCCGAGACCGACGCGATCTTCGGCGGTGAGCACTCCGCCCACTACTACTTCCGCGACTTCTGGCGTGCCGACACCGGTATGCTCGCGGCCATGCACGTCCTGCGGGTCCTGGGGACGGACGACCGCCCGCTCTCCCGGATCACCGAGGAGTACTCCCGCTACGCCGGATCGGGCGAGGTCAACTCCAAGGTCGCCGACGCCCCCGGGCGCCTGGCGGCCGTGCGGGCGGAGTTCGCGGGCAGGGACGGCGCCACCGTCGACGAACTCGACGGACTGACGGTCTCCCTCCCCGGCGGCTCGTGGTTCAACGTGCGGGCCTCCAACACCGAACCGCTCCTGCGGCTCAACGTCGAGGCCCCCGACGAGGCGTCCATGGCCGGGCTCCGCGACGAGGTGCTGGCCGTCATCCGCGCCTGAACAGGCATCATGGCGGGAAGGGGACGGCCGTACCGCCGTCCGGCGCGACGGCCGCCCCCGGCCCGCACACACACGAGGAACGAGGACCATGAGCACGAAGATCGACGACTGGCTGCTGGAGATCCTGGCCTGCCCCCAGAGCCAGGCCCCGCTGCGCCACGACCCCGAGACGGACGAGCTGGTCTGCGACGAGAGCGGCCTCGCCTACCCCATCCGGGACGGCATCCCGGTCCTGCTCGTCGACGAGGCGCGAAAAATCGGTTGAGGTCGGATGGAACGGCACGGCTGTTCCGGCAGTCATATCGTGTGCGGCAGGGGTTGAGGTCCCTCCCCGGGGCATGACGGGACGCACCCCCGCATTCCCCGCAACCCGTACCCTGTTCCTGCGCGCCCCGCTCAAGACGACCTCCCTGGAGGACCCCGATGCCCGGTTCCGAATCGCTGCTTCCGAGCGACCCCTCCTCGTTCGGTGAGTACAGCGTGACCGGACGGCTGGGCAAGGGCGGGCAGGGCGTCGTCTACCTCGCGGAGGACGCGGACGGCGGGGAGGTCGCGGTCAAGGTCCTCAACGACCAGTGGTCGCAGGACTCGGACCTGCGCAAGCGGTTCGAGAAGGAGGTCCGCGCGGCCCAGAAGGTCGCCTCCTTCTGCACGGCCGCGATCATCGACGCCCAGCTCGACAGCGACCCCCCGTACGTGGTCAGCGAGTTCGTCCCGGGCAAGGACCTCCAGGAGACCGTGGCCAAGGGCGCGGTCCTGCGCGGGTCCACGCTCCAGCGGCTCGCGGTCTCCACCGCCACCGCCCTGGTCGCGATCCACAGGGCCGGCATCGTCCACCGCGATTTCAAGCCCGGCAACGTGCTGCTCGGCCCGGACGGGCCGCGCGTGATCGACTTCGGCATCGCCCGGGTCGACGACGGCACCGCCACCATGACCAACTCGATCGTCGGCACGCCCTCCTACATGGCCCCCGAGCAGATCGAGGGCCGCGGCATCACCGACAAGTGCGACATCTTCGCGTGGGGGTGCGTGATCGCGTTCGCGTCCTCCGGACGCGCCCCGTTCGGCTCGGACACCGTCCCCGCCGTGGTGCACCGCGTGGTCAGCGCGCCCCCGGACCTGGACGGAGTCGACGAGGCGCTGCGCCCGGTCGTCGAGTCGTGCCTGGACAAGAACCCCGCCAACCGGCCGAACGCCCAGACGCTGCTGATGCGCCTGCTCGGCCACGACGGACCGGCGACGAGCGGCCCGTCCACCGACGACGTCGTCAGGCAGGGCGAGCAGATCGCCCAGGCGACCCCGGCCACCGGCGGCCAGACGCCGTACCGGGCCCAGCCGTCGACGGGCCCGCAGGCCGGCGCCGTCGGCTACCCGCCCGTCTCCTCCGGCCCGCACCCCGGCCTGCCGGGCTACCCCGGGGGCCCCGACCCCCGGCACGGGTTCGCCCACCCCGGCGCCTCCGGCCCGCGGCCCGGCGTGCCCGGCCACCCCGGCACGTCCAACCCGCGTCCGGGGTACCCGCAGCACCAGCAGCCGCACGCCATGCACCACGGCGCGCACAACGTGGGCAACCCGATGCTCACGGGCATGGCCGCCAACCAGACCTACTCCCGTCCCGGCCCCCGGCAGCCCATGCCGCGCCCGGTCGAGCAGAACTCCGTGCTCCAGCAGAGCTGGGTCATCCCGGCGGTCCTCATCACCATCGTGATCCTCCTGCTGCTCCTGATCCTGATCGCCCTCGGCGGAGGCTGATCCGCACGCGTGCCGACCGCTCCGGCGGAACCGGCCCGCGGCGTCCGCGCGCGTCCTCCGGGCCCCGCCCCGGCCCGGCCCCGCGCCACACCGTCCCGGGCGTCCGGCGCGGTCGCCACCGACCCCCGCGCGGACCGGGCCCCGCACGGACCGGGGCGGCCGGCCGCGTCGGACGGACCGGCGGCGCGACCGCCCCCGCGCGGACCGGGGCACGCGCGATCCCCTCCCGCGAGGAACGCGGTCGCGCGTCACACCCGCGTGAGCTCGTTCATGGCGCGGGACACGGCCTCGTCCACGAGGTCGCGCACCTGGGGCCAGCGGTCGTCCACGCAGTCGGTCGGCATCACGGTGACGCTGTCGGTCCCCGACATGCCCAGCGCGTCCCGCACCCCGTCCGGCGTGGTCAGGCGCGCGTCGGCGGACACCGCCAGGACGCCGGTCCGGGGCCGTCCGATCTCCTGCACGACCACGCACAGCGACAGCGAGGCCTCGCCCACCACCAGTTCGAGGGCCGTCCACCAGTGCGCCGCGCCCGGGGTGAGCACGGCCCGGGCCGCGGTCGCCGCGACCGGGCCCTCCGGGGCCGGGTCGTCGGAGCCGCCCGAGTGCACGAGGGCCCGGGCGCCGGGGTCCAGGGCCCGCAGGATCAGGGCGACGGGCTCCCTGCGCGACCGCACGTAGTCCTGGACGCGGCGGCGGGTCACCGCGGCCAGCGGAGAGGCCGGCGACCGCGGCGCCGGGGCGGTGCTGTCGGACGACCAGCTCAGCTCCTCGCGCAGGGACCGGTTGACCAGCTTGGCGAAGTGCCGCACCAGCCCGGCGAGGCGCTCCTCGGGGTCCGCCCCCGAGGACGGGGGCTCCGTGAGGCGGTCGGGCACCAGCGGGGGGAAGTCCGCCCTCCGCAGCACCAGCGAGGCCAGCACCCAGGGCAGGGCCCAGGGCCGGTCGTCGGGGTCCGCCCGCTCCCGGGGAAGGTCCCCGGCGGCCGAGGCGAGTTCGTCCAGGACCGCGGAGCACTCCGCGAACACGTGGGCCGCGCGCACCACCGGGTGGACGGGGGCGGAAGCGGCCCCGGCCAGGCGAAGCGCGTGCTCGGAGTCCAGGGTGAGTCCGGGGGACCGGGTGGGGCCGTCCTCGGGCAGGGCGCGTGCGCGCTCGGCGAGTTCCGCGACGTGGGCGGCCGTGACCGGCTCACCCCACCTCCGGTCCTCCGAGGCGGACTCGACGAGCTCCTCCAGGGCCGGACCGCCGCCCAGCGAACGGACGCGGCGGCGGGTGAGCTCCCGCCGCGCCTCCCCGCGGGGACGGCCCTGGCGGTGCTGGGCCCAGATCACCCGCAGCCGGTCGACGTCCATCAGGTCTTCGCGCACGGGGTTCGGGAGCCGGTCCGGAGCCGCGCCGCTGCGTAGGGTATTCACGTCCTCTCCGTAGCCCGTCGGCACTTTGCCAAAACATGCCGAACGCCTTCACCTGTGGCCGTGACCGGACGCACGTGCGTGTGAACCCTTCGTGTTCACGCGCGTCCACACCCGTCACATCAGGAACGGCGACCGTCGAGCAGCCGCATGGCCTTCTGCTTCTCGAAGTCGAGGGCCCGCGCGGGGGCGGCCGCGAGCCTGCCCAGCCGCTCCCCGTGCGCGCGCACGCGGGCGAGGACGTCGGGCTCGGCGAGCACGCGCAGGGCGAACGCCAGGGCGGCGGGAGGGATGTCGAACTCCCGCTCCAGCTCCAGGCCGACGCCGATCGTGCGCAGGTCCTCCTCGGTGAAGCGGCGGTGCCGGTGCCCCCGCCCGGTCGGCTGCTCCTGGGTGCGGGGCAGCAGTCCCAGCCCCTCCCGGTAGCGGAGCATCCGGGCCGTGGTGCCCACCCGCTCCGCCGCGGCGGAGATCGGCACGGGGCCCGCCGGCCAGGTGGTCCGGTCGGGGGCGGGCGGGGCGTCGTCGAGGGCGGCCATGCACGCGACCCTAACCGAACGCCGCCACCGGTCGGCGCGAATCTGACAGGACTTTGTCAGCTTTGTGCTGGTGCCGGGGCCGCGGGCCTAGAATCGTGGTCGCAACGACCACCACGAGTGAGGAACGCATGGCTTTCGACTTCAAGGTCGCCGATCTTTCCCTGGCTTCCTTCGGCCGCGACGAGATCCGACTCGCCGAGCACGAGATGCCCGGTCTCATGGCCACCCGCGCCGAGTACGGGGACAGCAAGCCGCTGAGCGGGGCCCGCATCATGGGTTCGCTGCACATGACGGTGCAGACCGCGGTCCTCATCGAGACCCTGGTCGCGCTGGGCGCCGAGGTCCGCTGGGTCAGCTGCAACATCTTCTCCACCCAGGACCACGCCGCGGCGGCGGTCGTCGTCGGCCCCGACGGCACCCCCGAGGACCCCAAGGGCGTCCCGGTCTTCGCCTGGAAGGGCGAGACGCTGGAGGAGTACTGGTGGTGCACGGAGCAGGCGCTGACCTGGCCCGGCGCCGACGGCCCCAACATGATCCTGGACGACGGCGGAGACGCCACCATGCTCGTCCTCAAGGGCGCCGGCTTCGAGTCGCTCGGGTCCGTCCCCGACCCCTCCACGGCGGAGAGCGAGGAGTTCGCGGTCGTCCTCTCCCTGCTCCAGAGGAGCCTGGCCGAGGACCCCGCCAAGTGGACCGGGATCGCCGAGGGCATCAAGGGCGTCACCGAGGAGACCACCACCGGTGTGCTCCGCCTGTACGAGATGCAGCGTGAGGGCACCCTCGCCTTCCCGGCGATCAACGTCAACGACTCCGTCACCAAGAGCAAGTTCGACAACAAGTACGGCATCCGCCACTCGCTGCCGGACGGCATCATGCGCGCCACCGACGTGCTCATCGGCGGCAAGGTCGCCGTGGTCTGCGGCTACGGCGACGTCGGCAAGGGCGCGGCCGAGGCGCTGCGCGGCCAGGGCGCCCGCGTCATCATCACCGAGATCGACCCGATCAACGCCCTCCAGGCCGCCATGGACGGATTCCAGGTGACCACCCTGGAGGACGTGCTGGAGACCGGTGACATCTTCATCACCACCACCGGCAACTTCAACGTGATCATGGCCGACCAGATCACCCGTATGAAGCACCAGGCGATCATCGGCAACGTCGGCCACTTCGACAACGAGATCGACATGGCCGGCCTGGCGAAGGTCCCCGGCATCGTGAAGAAGGAGATCAAGCCGCAGGTCCACGAGTGGACCCTCCCCGACGGCAAGTCCGTCCTGGTGCTGTCCGAGGGCCGCCTGCTCAACCTGGGCAACGCCACCGGCCACCCCAGCTTCGTGATGTCCAACAGCTTCACGAACCAGGTCATCGCGCAGATCGAGCTGTTCACCAAGCCCGACGAGTACCCGATCGGCGTGTACACGCTGCCCAAGATCCTGGACGAGAAGGTCGCCCGCCTGCACCTGGACGCCCTCGGCGTCAAGCTGACCACGCTCACCAAGGAGCAGGCCGCCTACATCGGGGTGGACGTCGCCGGCCCGTACAAGGCCGACCACTACCGCTACTAGTGCCGGGCGCCGGCCGGGAGGCCGGCCGACCGGGCGCCGCCGGGACCGCCGGCGGCGCCCGTGCCCCGTCCCGGCCCCGGGCGGGCACGGGGCCCGGACCGGCGAAGGGACTCTGGTGAGCACATGACCGACACCGCGCACGAGGTGGCCGACCTCGGCCTGGCCCGTGCCGGGATCCGCCGCGTGGACTGGGCGGAGCACTCGATGCCGGTGCTGCGCAGCGTGCGCGAGCGCTTCGCGTCGGAGCGCCCCCTGGAGGGGCTGCGCGTGGCCGCGTGCCTGCACGTGACGGCCGAGACCGCGAACCTGCTGCGCGCCCTGCGCGCGGGCGGCGCCGAGGTGGCGCTGGCGGCGTCCAACCCGCTGTCCACCCAGGACGACACCGCGGCGGCACTGGTCGCCGAGTACGGTGTTTCGGTCTACGCGTGGGCCGGGATGGATCCGGCATCCTACGACCGAAACCTGGTCACGGTCCTGGAGACGCGCCCGCACCTGATCCTCGACGACGGGTGCGACCTGGTCAACACCGCGCACGCGGACCGGCCCGACCTGCTGGAGGGCGTGCTGGGCGGCTGCGAGCAGACCACCACCGGCGTCATCAGGCTGCGCAGGATGAGCGCCGAGGGCGAGCTGCGCCTGCCGATGGTGGCGGTCAACGACACCGCCACCAAGCGCATGTTCGACAACCGGTACGGCACCGGACAGTCCACCATCGACGGCATCCTGCGCGCGACCAACGCGCTGCTCGCCGGGCGCACGGTCGTGGTCGCCGGGTTCGGCTACTGCGGACGGGGGCTCGCCGAGCGGGCCCGCGGCATGGGCGCCAGGGTGGTCGTCACCGAGGTCGACCCGGTCAAGGCCCTGGACGCGGTCATGCAGGGCTACACCGTCACGACGATGGAGGAGGCGGCGCCGGTCGGTGACGTGTTCGTCACCGTCACCGGCAACCGCGACGTGGTCCGGGCCGAGCACCTGGAGCGGATGAAGGACGGCGCCGTCCTCGCCAATTCGGGCCACTTCGACCTGGAGATCGACCTGGCCGCCCTGGAGCGGCTGGCCGTCGCGGTCGACCGGGGGGTCCGCGACCAGGCCGAGGAGTACGTGTTCGCGGACGGGCGCCGCGTCCTGCTCCTGTCGGAGGGGCGCCTGGTCAACCTCGGCGCCGCCGAGGGCCACCCCGCGGCCGTCATGGACATGTCGTTCGCGGTGCAGGCCCTGACCACGGAGTGGCTGGCGGCGAACCACGCCGGCATGGGGCCGGGGGTGCTGGAGGTGCCCGCGGGCATCGACACGGAGGTGGCCCGGCTGGAACTGGCCTCGCTCGGGGTGCGGATCGACTCGCTCACCCCGGGCCAGGAGGACTACCTGCGCTCCTGGCGCCCCTGAGCCCCGGGCGCGCCGCGCCGCCGGGGCCCGTCACCGGTGGGGGTACGGTCCGCCCTGCGGGGGCCCCGCCTGCGGGTGGCCGCCGTACTGCTGCGTGTACCCCGGCCGGTGCGGCTGGCCCGGGGCCTGCCCGAACCCGCCGTACTGCTGCGGGTGGCCGTCCGGCCGCCCCGGGTACGGGTACCCCTGCGGGGGCGGCTGAGCGGCGGCCTCGTGGCGCCGACGGCGCTCGGCGAGCACGGCGGCCAGGAAGTACGGAGGGGTGGTGCCGGGCGGCGGAGGCGGGCTGACCTGCGCGGCGACGGCGTCGGCCAGCCGGATCCCCATCTCGTGGCGGGTGTGCTCGGCGAGCTCGCCGTAGCGGAGCACGTACTGGCGGGCGGCGGCCGCGGTCTCCGCGGACAGCCGGGACAGCTCGACGCCCGCCGCCCACCCGGCCAGGTGCTGCGGCATGGGGACGACCTCGTCGCGGCGGCTCCCGCCGCGCTCCTCCACCACCATGGTCCCGGCGACGAAGTCGCCCACACGGCGGCCGTCCCGGTTGACCATCGACGTGATGAGGGCGACCATGCCCGTGGTCATCCAGATCTCCACGAACGACGCGAGCCCGCGCCCCAGCGCCTGCCGGAACCGCTCGGGCGAGCCGTCGGTGCCGACCACCCTCAGCCCCAGCGCCATCTTGCCGAGCGAGCGCCCGCGTGAGACCGTCTCGAAGACGGTCGGGTAGCCGACCAGGACCAGGACGAGGCCGGCCAGCGAGACCGCGGCCGTCGCCGCCGCGTCGATGCCGGTGCTGATCCACGACGTCAGGATGCCGAGCGCGATCAGCGCGATGATCTGGACGATGACGTCGATGGCCAGGGCCGCGGCCCTCGTGGCGAAGCCCGCCGGACGCAGGTCGAGCACCACCGCGTCACCGGTGACCAGTGGTGTCACGCCGTACACGTCGCCGCGGGTGTCACCGTTGCCGGGATAGGACACCAGCACACGCTCCCTCAGGGCTGTCTGAAACCGTCCCCATGACATTACCCGCCACATGGGACGGCGGGTTCGCCGCGCAGCCGCCGCCCCGAGCCGAACCGATAGGGTCCGATGCGTGGATATCGACGTGTTCGCCGCGGTGCACGCCCGGGACTGGGAACGGCTGGACGATCTGGCGCGCAGGCGCCGTTCGCTGGACGGTGAGGAGATCGACGAACTCGTCGAGCTCTACCAGAGGGTGTCCACCCACCTCTCGGTCGTGCGCTCCTCCGGCCAGGACCCGGCCCTCGTCGGCAGGCTGTCGGCACTGGTGGCGCGCGCCCGCTCCGCGGTGACCGGCGCCCACGCGTCCGCGTGGCGGGACGTCGGGGGCTTCTTCACCCGGGTGTTCCCGGCGGTGCTGTACCGGCTCCGGTGGTGGTGGATCGGGACGACCGCGGGCACGGTCGCGGTCGCCGCGGTCACGGCCGCGTGGATCGTCAACGACCCCGACGTGCTCCACGCCCTCGGCACCCCGGAGTCGATGGCCCGGTACGTCGAGCACGACTTCGCCAACTACTACGTCGAGAACCCCGCGGGCTCGTTCGCCGCCCAGGTGTGGACGAACAACGCGTGGGTGGCCGCCCAGGCGATCATCTTCGGGGTGGCGTTCGGCCTGCCCACCATCGCGGTGCTCGCCCTGAACGGGGTCAACATCGGCATGGCGGCGGGCATGATGATCGCCCACGGGCGCGGCGACGTGTTCTTCGGGCTGATCCTCCCGCACGGCCTGCTGGAGATGACGGCCGTGTTCGTGGCCGGGGGAGTGGGCCTCAAACTCGGCTGGACGATCATCTCCCCGGGGGACCGCACCCGCATGCGCGCCCTGGGCGAGGAGGCCCGCGCCGCCATCGCCGTGGTGCTGGGCCTGGTGGTCGTGCTGTTCGTCTCGGGCCTGATCGAGGGCTTCGTGACCGGCTGGGTGCACGTCACCTGGCAGAGGATCGGCATCGGCGTGGTCGCCGAGGCGCTGTTCGTGCTCTACGTGTTCACGGTGGGCCGCAGGGCGTACCTGGCGGGCGAGACCGGCGACATCAGGGACGCCCCGCAGGCCGTCCCGGTGGCCTGAGACACCTGACACCGCCGGGGCGCCCGTGCGACCATCGGGGCATGGACGACGACACCCCCCGGCACGGCCCGCGCGGCGACGTCCGGGGGAGCCGGCCCCGGGAGACGGCGCCCGACGTGCCCGTGTGGTTCACGAGCTCCCACAGCGCCGCCGAGACCTGCTGCGTCGAGGTGGCGGTCACCGCGTCCGCCGTCCGCGTGCGGGACTCCGCCCACAGGGGGGCGGGGACGCTCGGGCTCGACGCAGGGGGGTGGGCGGCCCTGGTGCGTGCGGTCAACGGCTCCTGAGGCGGAGGCTCAGCGGGTCGCCCCGGGACCGGGCCCCGCGACCTCCGCGATGCGTCCCCTGACCGTCTCCACCTGCGGGTGGTCCTCTCCCAGCTGCTCCTCCCAGTTCCGGAGGACGTCGGTGAAGATCCTGAGCGCCTCGGCGCGCTCCCCGCGCTCCTGTGCCGCGCGGCCCACGTAGTAGGCCGCGTCCGTGGTGAGGTGGTGCCCCGCCCCCAGCAAGCGTTCGCGCACGCGGTGCACGCGGCGGAACCCGGTCTCCGCCGCGGCGGGGTCGCCGAGGCGCATGGTCACGTAGGCGAGGTTCTGGGCGGCGAACAGGTGGAGGGGGTCCTCCTCCCCGGCCGTCCGGAGGCGCGCCTCCCCCACCTCCGACAGGATCTCCCCGGCCTCGGCCCAGCGCTCGCGGCGGATCGAGATCAGGCCGAGCTGGTAGGCGGTGTCCAGGGTGTCGGGGTGCTCGGGCCCCAGGGCCGCGGCCCGGTCCGCGCGCAGCTCCCGGAAGGACCGCCCGGCCTCGTCCACGCGGCCCAGGTTCAGCCGGGCCTCGGCGAGCAGGTGGCGCCCGGAGAGCACGGCGGGATGGGTCCGGCCGAGCTGTTCCTCCGCGGTGGACACGACGGGGGCCAGGGCGGCCTCCGCGGCCTCGGGACGGCCGAGGCGCAGGAGCGTGCCGCCGAGCGACACGACGGTCCGGACCGCCTCCGCGTGCACGGCGGCGGCCGTGGCCGTCAAGGCCCTGACTGCGTCCTCGTCGGCGGGGCGCACGCGGACGCGGAGGGAGACGATCGCCGTGAGGGCCTGGAGCTCGAACCGGAGGTCCCTGTGCCGTTGGTGGTCGAGCAGCCGTTCGGCGAGTGCGACCAGGGGCAGGTCGGCTTCGGTGAGACCGGCCCGAACGGTCTCCGCGACCAGCGGGTGCAGGCGCAGGAAGGCCTCCGCCTCCCGCCGCTCCACGGTGACCAGGCCGTGGACGACGAGGGCGTTGACCGCGCGGGCGAACGCGGCCTCGTCCAGCGGCCCGAGGACGCCTCCGGCGAGCTCGGACAGGGGCAGCCTGCGCAGGGGGACGGGTACGGCGCCGGAGCCCAGGACGGCCAGGATCCGCAGCAGCGGCGCGGCCTCGGGCTCCCTCTCCGCGACCAGCCGCAGGGACAGCTCCCACACGCCCGCCAGCAGCCCGCGGTCGGCGTCGGCCACGGGGACGAAGGGCGCGGCCAGCCCGTCCAGCGCGCCGACGTCCTCGCGCAGCCCGTCCAGCAGCGCGTGCGCGTCGGGGAAGAGCACCCCGTGCGTGGCGAGGATGCGCCCGGCCAGGGACAGGGCCAGCGGCACCCCTCCCAGCCGCTCCGCCAGCTCCTCCGCCCCGGCGAGCTCCGCGAGGCCCGCGTGGTCGGCCAGCGCGGCGGCTGCCGCCGGGGCGTCCAGCTCGCCGACCCGGTGCACCCGCGCGGGGGACCAGAGCAGGGGGTCGTCCACCCGGCTGGTCACCAGGACGAACCCTCCCGGGCTCGGCCGCATCCATCCCAGCTGGTCCCCGGGGCGGTTCCCCGGGTCCAGCTCCTCCGGCCGGTCGGCGTTGTCGATCACCAGCAGCCAGGGTCTTGGCGCCGCGTCCAGGTGGCGCCACGCCCATCGCAGGGCCCGGTACCGGCCGGTCCCCACCCGTTCCGCCTCCCGCCGCGGGCCGCCCGCCTCCACGGCGGCCTCGACCATGCTCGCCGCCACGTCCCCGGGCCGCACCCAGAACACCGTCCACCCCTGGGCCCGCGCCCGCTCGGCCAGCGCCGCGGCGACCGTGGTCTTGCCGAACCCGCCGGGGCCGGTGAGCACGTGGGGGACCGGGGCGCCGGCCCGCATCTCCCGGCCCAGGGCCTCCAGCAGCCCGTCGCGTCCGCGCACGGCGGTCGCCGGTCGCGGGGCGTCCAAGGACACGTCGGCCGGGGCCGGGGGCGGGGGCGGGGGCGGCGCCTGCGACGCGTGGATCGTGACACCGCCGTGGATGTCGCGGGCCTGCACCAGCTGCCCGTGGACGTCGCCCCGGAAGGCGTTGGCGGACCTGTCGTCGCACGAGCCGTCGGCGGCTCCGGGGGAGAGGGGCATGAGGCCATGGTGCCCGCCCGGAGGCCGTCCCGGGAAGGGGACGGGGGTCCGGGCGGGCGCCCCGGGAGCGTCGCAGGCCCCTACAGCCGCCCCTGCGCCTTCAGGTTGATGTACGCGTCCGCCAGCGCGGGGGCGATGTGCTCGGGGTCGGCGTCGACCACCTCCACGCCCAACCTGCGCAGCTCGGCGGTCACCCGCCGCCGCTCGCTCAGCGTCCGCTCGGCCGCCGCGGCCCGGTACAGGGCGTCGGCGCCGCCGCGCTCCCCCGCCATCCCGTCGACCGCAGGGTCCCGCACGGCCGCGACCAGCAGCAGGTGGCGCGACGTCAGCAGGGGCAGCCTCGGCAGCAACCCCTCCTCCAGAGCCGCCGCGTTCAGGTCGGTGAGCAGCACCACGAGCCGCCTGGCCCGCCCCTGGGTGCCCAGGACGGTTCCGACGAGCCCGGCCGGATCGGACTCCACCAGCTCCGCCTCCAGCGGGGCCATGGCCTCCACGATCCGGTTCACCTGGCTGCCCTTGCCGGACGAACGCACCTGGGCGCGCGTGCGCCGGTCGTAGGCCATGAAGTCCACCCGGTCGCCCGCCCGGCCCGCCAGCGCGGCCAGCAGCAGGGCGGCGTCCATGGCGTGGTCCAGCCGCGGGGTGTCGCCCACCCGTCCCGCCGAGGTGCGCCCCGTGTCCAGCACGATGAGGATGCGCCGGTCCCGTTCGGGGCGCCACGTCCGCACCACCACGCCGTCGTTGCGGGCGGTGGCCCGCCAGTCGATCGACCGCACGTCGTCGCCGGGCACGTAGTCGCGCAACGAGTCGAACTCGCTGCCCTGCCCGCGCACCATCGCCGTGTGCTGGCCCTCCAGCTCGCGCAGCCGCGAGAGCTTGCCGGGCAGGTGGCGGCGGCTGTGGAACGGCGGCAGGGTCCGCACGGTCCACGGCGCGGGCAGCGTCCTCTGCCTGCCCGCCAGGCCCAGCGGGCCGATGGTGCGCACGGTCACCCCGGCGGCCCGGGCGTCGCCGCGCCGGCTCGGGGTCAGGGTCGTCGTCACCCGGCGCCTCTCGCCCGCGTCCACCCGGACCGGCTGCCTGCGCGGCGTCGCGTGCGAGCTCGGCGGCCACGCGTCCCGCACCGAACCGCGCAGCCTGCGCCGGGTCGGGTTGGCGAGGGTCACGTGCACCGCCGCGGAGTCGCCCAGGCGCAGCGAGGAGTCCCCGTCCCGGGACAGCCGCAGCGCCGCCGGGCTCGCGGCGAGGCACACGTCGGCGACGAGCAGCAGCGCCAGCAGCGCCAGGGCCCCGACGGCGACCCAGGCGCCGACCAGGCCGGACAGCGCCACCGCGACCGTCGCGAGGAACGCCAGCAGGACGGCCCTGCCGGTGACCACCATCAGCGCGGTACCGGGACGGAGGCGAGCACACCGTCCAGGATTCCGTCGGTGGTCGCGCCCTCCAGCTCGGCCTCCGGACGCAGGGCGATCCGGTGCCGCAGCGTGCCCTTGGCGAGGGCCTTCACGTCGTCGGGGATCACGTAGTCGCGGCCCGACAGCCACGCCCACGCGCGGCTGGTGCGCAGCAGCGCCGTGGCGCCGCGAGGGGACGCGCCCAGCTGCAGGGACGGCGAGTGCCGCGTGGCCCTGCACAGGTCGACGATGTAGCCGAGCACCTCGGGCGCGATCCGCACCCGCTGCACGGCCTCGCGGGCCGTCCGCAGCTCGGCGGCGCCCGCCACCGGGACCACCCCGGCGGCGGCCAGGTCGCCCGGGTCGAAACCGGCGGCGTGCCGGCCCAGCATCTCCACCTCGGCGGCCCGTTCGGGCAGCGGGACGGTGACCTTGAGCAGGAACCGGTCCAGCTGCGCCTCGGGGAGCGGGTAGGTGCCCTCGTACTCCACCGGGTTCTGGGTGGCCGCCACCATGAACGGGTCCGGCAGCGCGACCGGGCTGCCCTCCACCGTCACCTGCCGCTCCTCCATGGCCTCCAGCAGCGAGGCCTGGGTCTTGGGCGGCGTCCGGTTGATCTCGTCGGCCAGCAGCAGGTTGGTGAAGACCGGCCCCTTGAGGAACTCGAACTTCGCGGTGTGCTGGTCGTAGACGAGCGAGCCCGTCACGTCGCCCGGCATCAGGTCGGGCGTGAACTGCACCCGCTTGTGGTCCAGGGACAGGGCCGCGGAGAGGGTGCGCACCAGCAGCGTCTTGGCGACGCCGGGCACACCCTCCATCAGGACGTGGCCGCGGCACAGCAGTGCCACGACCAGGCCGGTCACCGTCTCGTCCTGGCCCACGACCGCCTTGGCCACCTCGCGGCGCAGGGCGACCAGCGCCGCGCGTGCCTCGTCGGCGGATGGCGGTGCCTCGGGTGTGAAGGCGCTCACGTGCCGTCTACCTCTCTCGATACCTGGTCGTTCACTGTGTCGTGGCGGGGGGCGGGCGCCCGGCGGGGCGCCGCGGGGGTCACCTCAGCCTCCGGGCGCGCTCGTCGAGTTCGTCGGCGAGCCGGACGAGCGCGTCGTCGTCGGCCGCGTAGGGGTCGTGGCCGTCCGGGTGGAGGAGGGCGCGCAGGTGGGCGGGGTCGTCCCCGGTCCTGGCGGCGACGGTCTCCACGACCGCCTCCGGCGGCGTTTCCGCGCTGAGGCCGAGCTTGGGCACCGTGCGCTCCAGGAAGCCCGAACGCAGGGCGTACGCGGCCCTGTCCCGCGCCTTGCGCGCCTGGTACAGCCCGGCGCGCCCCTCCGTGGTCTCCGAGGCGCGCACGACGACGGGGAGGGCCTCGGGGACCAGGGCGCCCATTCGGCGGCCCCGCCACAGGGCGAGGAGCAGCAGGGTGGCGACCAGGGGGGCCAGGGACCAGCGCAGGCCCGGCGGCACGAGCTCCCACAGGGTGGCGCTGCCCTCCTGCCGCGGCGGGTCGGGACGGAGCCACACCACGTTCTCCGCGGCCATGAGGTTCATCGCGAGCGCGGCGTTGCCCCCGGTGTCGAGGGCGGTGTTGGTCAGGGGGGTCCCCGTGCCGAGGACGGTGGTGGCCGTCCCGCCGTCCTCCACGCGGAGGAGGGCGTCGCCGCTCCCGCCCGGGTAGCACCCGGTGGCGTCGGCCCCCGCCGGAGCCGAGTAGAGCTCGCCGCCGACGGTGGCGTTCCCCGCGGCCTCCGCGGCGGGGAGGCCGCACTCGGGGGAGAAGCCGTACTCCAGGATGTTGTCGGGCACCTCCCGCCCGGTCACCTCGACCCCGGGCGCGAACGCCGCGAGGGAGGCCACGGAGGGCTGCACCAGGACGGTGTCCGTGTCGAGGGCGGCCAGCTCCTCCAGTTCGGAGGGCAGCAGCCGGTGGTCGAGGAACACCACGAGCACGGCGTCGCCGCCGGCCCGCCCGAGGGCCTCGACCGCGGCGGACGAGGAGCGGACGACGTCGACGTCGCGGTCCTCGCCCAGGACCTCGACCAGGGCGCGTGTGCCGTCGGGGGACACGGAGCCGGGTTCCAGGTAGCCGGTGGGGAACCGCTCGGTTCCCAGGGAGAGCAGCACCGAGACGACGACGAGGGCGGTGACCACGGCGACGGGCGCGCGCGCCGAACGCCACAGGCGGAGCGCGCGCGGGGCGTCCCGACCGCCGTCCCGGGGCGGCGCGGCGGGGGCTGTGGCCGTCATCCTCGCGCCTCCTCGGCGGGGCGGGCGGCCCTGAGCCGCGTATCCAGTTCGCGCATGGTCCGCGCCGAGTCGGCGGTCGCGGAGCGGTCGCCGTACGCCACGTCGTTGAAGATCCGGGCGCCCTCGCGCAGTCCGTCCGTCTCACCGGGCAGCAGCACGGAGGCCTCGGCGGCCAGTTCCGTGGCCGTGCGCCCCGCGCGCGGCGCGACGATCACCCGGTCCTCCAGGTCGACGCTGATGGCGCGCAGGCGCTCGGCGACGGCGGCGGCGTACTCGCCCGCGGCCTCGTGGCGGTCGGAGGCGGCCCGGTGGTCGGTCGCGGACAGGACCGCGCCCTCGTGCACGGGCGGTCCGGCGGCGCGGCTCCGCGAGGGCCGCAGCCAGACGATCAGCCAGACCGCCAGGGCGGCGACGACCAGCAGGAGCGGGGCGAGGACCACCCAGCCCCCGAAGACCCCGGAGCCCGCCTCGGCGAGCCCGTCGATGAGGCCGCCGAGCCAGTCGAGGAAGCGGTCGAGGAGGCCCGGCTCCTGCTCCCCGTACAGGGGGTCGCTCAGCTCCTCGACGGCGCGCCTGCGGCCCTCGTCCCGGCTGACCTCGCCGGCGGCCGAGAGGTGGAGGCTCACGTCCGCGGCTCCGGCAGGTAGATCTCCGGTCCGGCCTCGTAGCCGGCCCGGGCCGCCTCGTGCAGCCTCAGGTCGAGGCCCTCGCGGCGCATGCGCAGGTCGACGTAGAGCAGTGTGGTGACGCCGGCCGAGAAGGGCTGGGTGACCGCGTAGACCAGCACCGTGCCCACGTAGGTGAGGGCGGCGGAGGCGACGACGGTCCAGGTCGCGGTCGCGTCGATGAAGGTGAACATCCCGGCGGCGATGCCGAACGGCATGTTGAGGATCGAGCCGACGAGGAGGACGATCACCAGCGTCAGCAGCCAGTAGCCGCACGTGCGCCACCACTGCCCCTGGGACAGGCGCCAGGAGCGGGCCATGGCCTGTCCGGGGCCGAGGCGTTCGAGCACGATCATCGGCATGGCGTAGTAGAGCCGGACCCAGATCCACGTGCTCGGCGCCACGACGACGGCGGTGGCCAGCAGGAACACCAGGAGGCCGACGACGATGCCGGCGCCCGGTCCCCCCTCGATGCCCACGATGACGCCGAGCACGAACGCGAGGGACGCCGCCACCACGAAGGCGGTCCACATGACGAACTGGATGGCCAGCTTGACGAGCGCGAGGCCGATGATGGCCCCGATCCGGCCGCGGGCGGCCTCCCACGCCTGGCGGGGCGTGAGGCGGTGCCCGAGCACGGCCATGCCGATGGCGGCGGCGAGCAGGCCCAGGAGGACGAATCCGCCGAGGTAGACGATGAGCTCGCCCGCGAACATCAGGACGAAGGTCAGCGGGGAGCCGGGGAACAGCGGGGCGTTCGGGTCGACGGCGGCCGGGTCGACGAGGACCTCGTCCATCCAGGTCGTGTAGTCGTCCAGGTACCAGGCCGAGGCCAGCGAGGTCAGCACGGCGGCGATGGCCATGACGACCAGGGAGAGGCCGACCGTGGTCCTCGGGTTGCTCCGGATGAGGCTGAACGCGCCGTTGAAGACGTCGCCGAGGGTCAGGGGGCGGAGCGGGACGACACCGGGCTTGGGCGCGCGGGGGACCCCGGGGGGGAGGGGCGCGCCGTATCCGGGCTGCTGTCCGTACCCGGGCTGCGGTCCGTAGCCCTGCGGCCCGTGTCCGGGGGGCTGACCGTACCCCGGCTGCGGCCCGTACCCGGGGTGCTGCCCGTGCCCCCGGGGTCCGGCGCCGGGCGCCCCGTACGGGTCCTGCGGCGGCGCGTCCCCGTGGACGGGCCCGCCCGAACCCGGCGCGGCGAAGCCCGGCACGCCCTGCTCCGGCGCCGCGAAGCCGGGCCGCTCCTGCGGGCCGGACGGGGCCGCCGGCCCGCCCGCGGGGGGCTCGGGCGCGGACGGCGCGCTCCCGGGAGCGGCCCACCCGCCCGGCTCCGAAGGTGCACCCCCGGAGGAACCGCCATCGCCAGGGGCGCCGGGGCTGCTTCCCGACGTGTCCCGGTGGTCGTCCTCCTGGGTCATGTGCTCCGCCCTCCGTGGTGTTCGGTTACGCTGCGCGAGCGGATCCGCGCGATTTCTCCCGTGTTGGAATCCAACCTACCGGCCGGTTCCACCGGTGCCCGGCGGGCCTGGCGTGCGTCCAGCAACAACCGACGCACTTCATTCCTTTTGTATGCTTTCTGTTACCAACAGGCCAAGTCTCGAAGGTTTTCGGACCTGCGCAGCCAGGGCCGACGCCGCCGGTGGTCGAAATCGGTCCGCACGGAGCGAAATGCATCGACCACTCTCCCAACCCCGCCCGAAGGTGGCAAGGTTGGGGGGACAAAGCAGTTCCTTGCGTCGGGGAGCAAGGGCGCACCGACCGTTTACGCCGCTTGAGTGTTCCAGAGAGAGGAGTAGGCGCCGCGAAATCCGCCCGCGAGGCGGTGCTGACGCCCGGCGCCGGACACACACATGAAGGGACGTGTACTGGTTGTCGACGATGACCTCGCCCTCGCCGAGATGCTGGGCATCGTGCTGCGGGGTGAGGGATTCGAGCCCTCGTTCGTGCATGACGGGGACAAGGCCCTGGAGGCCTTTCGCGAAACCAAGCCCGACCTGGTCCTCCTCGACCTGATGCTGCCCGGGGCCGACGGGATCGACGTGTGCCGCCAGATCCGCGCGGAGTCGGGCGTGCCCATCGTCATGCTCACCGCCAAGAGCGACACCATCGACGTCGTCCTGGGCCTGGAGTCGGGGGCCGACGACTACATCGTCAAGCCGTTCAAGCCCAAGGAGCTGGTGGCCAGGGTCCGGGTGCGGCTGCGCCGCACCGAGGAGCCCGCTCCCGAGGTCCTCCAGATCGGTGACATCACCATCGACGTCGCCGGGCACGCCGTGCGCCGCGACGGCGAGCAGATCAGCCTCACCCCCCTGGAGTTCGACCTCCTGGTCGCCCTGGCCCGCAAGCCGCGCCAGGTCTTCACCCGCGAGGTCCTGCTGGAGCAGGTGTGGGGCTACCGCCACGCCGCGGACACCCGCCTGGTCAACGTCCACGTCCAGCGCCTGCGCGCCAAGATCGAGAAGGACCCCGAGCACCCCGAGGTCGTCGTGACCGTCCGCGGTGTCGGCTACAAGGCCGGAACCGCCTGATACCGCAGGGCCGCACATGACCGCAGGTACACCCGAGGAGGAGCGGGGGGCCGACTCCGAGGGGCAACGGTCCGTCCCGCCCTCCGGGCTGCCCGGGCCCGGGGGGCGGTGGCGCGACGGCGAGACCGGCCTGACCCGCACCTACCTGTTCGCCCAGCGGGCCGCCCGCGCCCTGGTGCGCGGCGTGCACACCAACTGGCGCCGCTCGCTCCACCTGCGGGTCATCTCCACCACGCTGGTGCTGTCCCTGCTGGTCATGGTGGGGCTCGGGTACGCGATGATCTCCCAGGTGCGCGGCGGGCTGCTCGACGCCAAGATCGCCACCGCGGTCACCGACCACCGGGCCGGGCTCAACTACGCCCTCGCCGAGCTCCAGGAGAACGACGGGGGCGACCGCGACCGGCTCCTGTACAACCTCGCCAGCGAGCTCACCAGCCGCAGCGGCGACACCGGTCTCTACAGCGTGGTCATCCTGCCCTCGGTGAGCGACGAGCTCGGGTGGGCGACCGGCGAGGGCAGCGTCCCGCCGCGCCTGATCGAGCAGGTCCGCCAGTCCGAGACGAACGACCAGCAGTACCACACGTACACGCGGGTCACCACCGAGCAGGGCGAGGAGGAGCCCGCGCTGGTCGTGGGCGCCCAGCTCACGCACGCCTACGAGCTGTACTACCTGTTCCCGCTCCAGCACGAGCAGGAGATCCTCGACCTCGTCCAGAACACGGTCGCGCTGGTCGCGGTGCTGCTGGTCATACTCCTCGGGCTGATCGCGTTCGTCATCACCCGGCAGGTGGTGAGCCCGGTCCGCTCGGCCGCCCAGTCCGCGGAGCGGCTGGCCGCCGGCGACCTCACCGAGCGCATGACCGTGCAGGGCGAGGACGACCTGGCCAGGCTGGCCGTGTCCTTCAACGACATGGCGGGCAACCTGGAGGAGAAGATCAAGGAGCTGGAGGAGCTGTCCAAGCTCCAGCGCCAGTTCGTCTCCGACGTCTCCCACGAGCTGCGCACCCCGCTGACCACCATCAAGATGGCCGGCGACCTGCTCTTCGACGACCGTGACGAGCTCGACCCCAGCATGCGCCGCTCCGTCGAGCTGCTGCAGAGCCAGGTCGAGCGCTTCGAGGAGCTCCTCGCCGACCTGCTGGAGATCAGCCGCCACGACGCGGGCGCCGCCACGCTGGGCATCGAGTCGGCGGACGTCCGCGACGCCGTCATGAAGGCCGTGGGCGACGCCGAGCAGATCGCCGAGCGCCGGGGCATCAAGGTGGTGCTGCGCCTTCCCGCCGAGCCCTGCCTGGCCGAGTTCGACACACGGCGGATCAACCGCATCCTGCGCAACCTCGTCGTCAACGCCATCGAGCACAGCGAGGGCCGGGACGTGGTGGTCACCGCCGCCGGGGACCGCGACGCGGTCGCCGTGGCGGTGCGCGACTACGGGGTGGGGCTCAAGGAGGGGGAGGAGCACCTGTGCTTCGACCGCTTCTGGCGCGCCGACCCCGCCCGCGTGCGCACCACCGGGGGCACGGGCCTCGGCCTGTCCATCGCCAAGGAGGACGCCGTCCTGCACGGCGGCTGGCTCCAGGCGTGGGGCCTGCCCGGCCAGGGGTCCCAGTTCCGGCTGTCCCTGCCCCGCCGCTCCGGCAGCGAGCTGCGCGGCTCCCCCCTGCCCCTGGTACCGCCCGAGATCGCGCTCGGCCGCACCTTCGCCGCGTTCGGGGACAAGGACGGCGCGGTGGGGCCCAAGCCCGCGGCCAACGGCCACGCCCGCCCCGAGCGGACCCCGGGCCGGGGCGACCGGGAGGGCGCGCAGTCCGGCGCCGCCGACGACACGGCCGTACGCTCCGAACGCGACCCGCGCGAGGGTGGGGAGGACGGGTCATGACAGGACCGGGCCGGATCGCCCGCGCCGTGCGCGCCTCGCTGGCGGCCGCGGTGGTCTGCGCGGCCATGGCGGCCTGCGCCTCCGTCCCGACGACGGGCCCCGTCGTCCCGGGCGCCGGGGGCGACTCCGCTGGCGACCCCTACGGCGGCTACGTGCGGCTGCTGCCCGCCGGCCCGCAGCCCGGGGTCGATCCGGAGGGTCTCGTCAGCGGCTTCCTCAAGGACATGGGCAGCTTCGAGGAGGAGCACAAGGCGGCGCGCAGCTACATGCTGCCCGAGACGGGGGAGACCTGGTCGCCCGACGGCACGGTCAAGGTCTTCGCCGACCTCGACACCGTCGACCTCGACGCCGAGATCAGCGCCGACGGGCTCACCGCGACCGTGCGGATGCGCAGCTCCCTCGTCGCCACGATCGACGAGAGCGGCAAGTACGTCTCCAGCGACAGCGGGCGCCTGCTCGACGAGCCGTTCCTGCTCGCGCGCGAGAACGGCGACCCCGACGGCGACTGGCGCATCCGGAGCCTGCCGGACGAGCTGATCCTCAGCCAGCTCGACGTGGAGCGCACGCACCGGCCCTTCAACCTGTACTTCTTCAACCCCGCGCGGAGCGCTCTGGTCCCGGACCCGGTCTACCTGCCGGTGAGCAACGAGCAGCTGCCGGAACGCCTGCTCCGCAAGCTCATCGGCGGCCCCAGCGAGTGGCTGGACCCCGCGGTGGAGTCCGCCTTCCCCCGGGGGGCCGCGCCCTCCCTGGAGGTCGACGCCGAACACGCGGTCATCGACGTGGGCGTCTCCGGGGAGGTCGACGAGTTCGCCATGGGGGCGCAGATCGCCTGGACGCTCCGCCAGCTGCCGGAGATCCAGGAGTTCACCCTCAAGGTGAACGGCTCGGAGGTGGACTTCCCGGGCTCCGACGGCGAGAGCGCGGACCGGCCGCGCCCCGGCAGCGACCACTGGTCCCGGGTGAACCCCGGTGCGATCTCGGGCGGCGTCCGCGCCTACTACACGCACGAGGGGCAGCTCTGGTCCGCCGAGGACTGGGACGAGGGCGTCTTCGAGGAGGTCGAGCGGGTCCCGGGCCCCCTGGGGGCCGGCGACAGCCTCCTGGAGCGGTTCGCGGTGTCCGTCGACGAGAGCACCGTCGCGGGGATCACCCAGGGCTCGGGCGAGGTCGTGACGAGCTTCACCAGCCCGGGGGCGCAGATCGAGGAGGTCCTCTCGGACGGGGTCTTCACGGAGCTGTCCTGGGACGTCAACGGCAACCTGTGGGTGGTCGAGGAGACCGAGGACGCCGGATCGGCGGAGCGCGACCCGGACGCGGAGGAGACGGCCGAGGAGGAGGCCGACACCGAGGACCCGGTCGAGGAGGGGCCGCCCCCCGCCCCGGGGACGACCGCGCTGTGGCTCCTGCGCGGCGGCGAGGAGGTGGTGCGCGTGGACGTGTCCGGGCTGCGCGACACCTCCGTGGTGCACTTCCAGATCTCCCGCGACGGCACCCGGGCCGCGCTGGTCACGGAGGAGGACGGCGAGCGCGCGCTGCAGGTGGGCCGGGTCGTGGAGGACGCCGACGGGCAGGTCGTGCTGGGGTCGTTCGTCACCCTCGCCAGGGAGCTGCAGGACCTCACCGACGTCGCCTGGCGCAGCTCCGACCAGCTGGTGGTCCTGGGCGGCCGGGACGGCGGCACCGCCCAGGCGTTCCTGGTCTCCCTGGACGGCGGGACCCCGCCCGCCAGCGCCGGGACCCCGGTCGCGAGCATGATGACCATCTCCGGAGCCCCCGGGCAGCCCCTGGTCGCCGGTTCCGACGACGGCAACATCTGGATCTCCAACGATCCCCTGAACTGGCAGAACGTGGTGGAGGGCGGAGCGCCCACCTTCCCGGGGTGACCCGGGGCCGGGCCCGTGGAGCCCTCCCGCGCCGGGTGCCCCCGGGGCCTTCCGGCCTGGGGGCGTCCCGCGCTCCTGCGGTCCGTGTCCGGTTCGGCCGTGATCCGTGCCCGGTTCTGGGGCGTTCCGTGCTCCTGCGGTCCGTGTCCGTGGCCCGCCGGGAGTCTTGGGGCCGCCTTGCGGTCCGTGCGCCGTCCCGACGCGTGTGCGGTTCGGGGGTCCGCGCTCCTCCGGCCCGTGTCCGGTTCGCGGCCGTGACCCCTGCCCGGCCTGGGGGCGTTCCGTGCTCCTGCGGTTCGTGCGCCGCCCCGGCGCGGCCGTCTCCCGGGCCCTGTCCACAGGTTCGGGAAGGGACTGGCGCCGGCCCCGGCCGGGCCGGATCCTGAAGGGGTGAACCACACGACTCCCCTGGTCGGCGCGGTGCGCGAAGCGTTCTCGGCCCTGCTCGACCTGGTCCTTCCCCAACTCTGCGCCGGGTGCTCGGGCCCCTCGGGGCCCCTGTGCGCGGACTGCCTCACCCTGCTGCAACGCCGGCCCCACCGCTGCGCGCCGAGGCCGGGGTGCCCGCCCGCGTGGGCGGCGGGCCCCTACGCCGGACACCACCGCCGGGTGCTGCTCGCCTACAAGGAGGGCCGGGCCGACTCCCTGGCCCCGGTCCTGGGCGGACGCCTGGCGTCCGCCTACGAGGCGTCGGGGCTGGCGGGCCCGGACACGCTCCTCGTGCCCGTGCCGGGCCGCGGGCCGCCGCGCGACCCGCACGCCCCCGTCACCCGGCTGGCGCTCGCCTGCCTGGCCCGCGCGGGCGGTCCGGCGGCGGGGACCGTCCTGCCGCTCCTGCGCTACCGGGGCAGGCCGAGGCGCCAGGCCGGCCTGGGACGGGCCGAGAGGCTCGCCAACCGCGAGGGGACCCTGGTCGCCGTGCCCCCCTCCCGGGGGCGGGCCGGGGGAGCGGCGGTCGTCGTGGACGACGTCCTCACCACGGGCGCGACGGCGGCCGAGGCGACCCGTGCCCTGCGGGCCGCGGGGATCCGGGTGGCGGGCGCGGTGGTCCTCGCCGAACGCCTCACCGTGCACGGCGAGGAGATTCGGGCCGAGGAGGCAAGAAGGTTTTACAAACCCTCATGAACAGGTGAAAAGTCCACGTATGCAAGGCTTTGCGGTAGTTGTCAGCGGGTGGGGAGACCGGCCGCTACCTGACATCCTCGCCAGGACAGGTTACGGTCACGGTATGGCACCCGTCCGGGTCCGTGGTTGCGCCGGAGATCAGGAGTCCTGGGGAACCCCAGGACGCCCCTTCGGCAAGCCGATGCCAGGCGCAGGCGAAACGGCCCACGTAAGGCGACTTTTCGTCGACCGATCACGGTGCGCCTTAGAGGTAAGCCCTGCCCCGCGGAGGGTCCAGATGTCCCTCATGACAGGGAGAAGAGCAGTAGTCGCGTCTAAGAGCGGCGACACTCTCAGCAGGCGGATGTGGGGACGAAGACCAGGTCGGCCGGACGGGTGGCATGCCATACTCCGGGAGTTCGCCTTCACCGGCGGGCTCCCGGGGGCACCGTCCCACCTCTCAGGGGTGGCCGCCCCGCGCTCCGCCCCCGCACCGCTCGGCGTCCGGCGCATCCCCCTGCGACACGGGCCATCGGGGCGTCGGCGGCCGAGTCGTGGGCGACTTGTCGCGAACGCGGCAAAAGTCCTTTTCCTTGCCCCAAGAGGCCCGACCAATCGGGTTCCTGTGGCGTGTGAGGACCGTGCCCCTGATGGGTATACGCACTTCCAAGCGAGACGCGATCCGTTCAGGATCGGGTCACCAGCGGAAGGGGGTTGACGCGCGACACCCCTCCGCCCCCCGACGGCGGAAGGGATGCAGAGCCAGCCTGGCCGTCGCCTTCACGGCGGTCACGCGATGAAGGGGGTCCTATGGACATCATCGTCAAGGGTCGACGCACCGGTGTGAGTGACAAGTTCCGACAGCACGTCGAGAACAAGCTCGACAGGCTCTCCAAGTGGGAGCGCAAGGGGATGACCGTCGACGTGGAGGTGTCCCAGGAGCGCAACCCCAAGCTCGCCGACGTCTGCGAGAGGGTTGAGCTGACCATCCACTCCAACGGCCCGGTCATCCGGAGCGAGGCAGCGGCCTCCGACCGGTACGGAGCCCTCGACCTCGCGATCGACAAGATCGAGGCCCGTCTTCGCAAGTCCGCGGACCGCCGCAAGGTCCACCGCGGGAACCACACTCCCGTCTCCGTCGCGGCCGCCACCGCCGGCCTCCCCGGGGACCTGCCCTCAGCCACAGCGACCGCGACCCAGGCGCCCCCGGCCCAGCGGAGCGGAGAGGAGGAGATCGACGGCGCCGCGTTGGACGGCAAGTTCACCGACGAGTTCGTCGAGCTCGACACCCAGGGCGAGGCTCCCATCGTCGTCCGTGAGAAGTTCCACCGGGCCAAGCCCATGAGCATCGACCAGGCCCTGATGGAGATGGAACTCGTCGGCCACGACTTCTACCTCTTCCACGACGAGGTCAAGGACGCGCCGAGCGTCGTCTACCGCCGCAAGGGCTTCAACTACGGCGTTCTCCGCCTGGTCGACTAGGGGCGTCCCGCGGTCGGGCGCCCGCCCCCTCCGGGCCGGCCCGGAAGCCGCCGGCGCCCCGACGGGCGCGGCACGGCGCGTGCCTCCCCGCCGAACCCCCCACGGGGGAGCGGGCCCGGATCCGTCCGGGGGACGGGATCCGGGCGCCGTCCCGGGCGAACCGGCGCCACCGACCCGGTACCACCGACCCGGTACCACCGACAACACTGCCGCGGGGGGGGCGGCCGGCCCCCCCCCCCCCGGGGGGGGCCCGCCGGACACCGGCCCGGGGGCCCACCCGGTGCGGGGGCGCGGGGTGTGGTGGGGCTCCTCGGCCTCCCCCCCCG
>NZ_JBIWMK010000004.1:401949-762418 GCF_044766605.1 Nocardiopsis sp. NPDC101807
CCTGCCCTCGCACCGCAAGAAGGCCGAGCCGCGCTTCTGACCCCGGGCGGCGCCCCACCCCCCCCCCCCCCCCCCCCCCCCCCCCCCCGCCCCCCCCCCCCGCCCCCCCCCCCCCCCCCCCCGGGGGGGGGGCCGCCCCCCCCCCCCGCGGCAGTGCGCGCCGCTCAGGACTCCGCCCGGTCGTCCCTCCGGATGCGGTGCAGCGGTGTGTCGTGCGGCTCCTCGGACTCCACGCGCGGCGAGTCCAGCACCACGTCGCTCAGGAGGTCGTAGCGCATGGCCACGACCGCCGCCACGACGAGCAGAAGCCCTCCGACCGCCAGCAGCACCGTGGACATCCCCAGGGCGACGCCGACGCCGCCCACGGCGAACCCGGCGCAGGCGAGCACCACCGCCACCCAGGAGACCGCGCGGCCCCGGTGGTTGCTGGAGGGCGCCAGGCTGCCGCCCTGGCGCTGGAACCCGCGTATGCGGCCGTTCCGCCGCTGCTCGTCGTCGCTGGGGCGGTGCCGTTCCCAGGCCAGGCCCGGGTCGTCGGCGTCGTCGGGGTCCGGCGTCGGGTGGCGCCTCCGGGAGATCAGGTCGTCGAGCACCTCCACCGGACTGCGCGTCGGTGACGCCGGGCGGGCCTCTCCCCTGTCGGCCGCCTCCGCGGCGGTCTCCCGCTTGCTTCCCCTCATGGTCGCTCCCTCGATCGCGTTCGCGTTCGGCGGGCCGTGGTTCGCATCCACGGCGTGACCTTCTACGAATGGCGTACCCGGGGAACGGGTCGCGGCTTCATGAATCGTAGGAAAAGGGTAAGAAAAGCCGATCGCCGACCGCTCCCGCCTTTGACCGGCGGCGGTGCGGGCGGGTGCGCGGGCGCCTTGGCGCAAAACCCGCGGAACGCGTTTGCGGAGGACCCAGGAGCCCGGCGCCGGGCGCCGTCCCGAACCCTCCCGCCGTACCGGGTGTGACGTGCGGGAACATTCGGGGGCGTTTCATCCGTTCCCCTGGGGGAAAGGCGTGCGAGCGCCCCCTCCCGCGGAGGGCGGGCGTATAGTTCGGGTCCTCTAGGATGTAGGCCCGAGGGCCCAGGAACCCCCGCCGCCCTCCGCGGCCACGGGAAAGCGGTCAGGCGGGCCTAGATCTGATCTCCACGTGTGTGGAGCAAACCGCGATCTGCGAGGAGCGCATAGGAAGTGCCAGGGATACTCAACAAGCTCCTGCGCGCGGGTGAGGGAAAGATCCTGCGCCGGCTGAACAAGCTCAAGGACCAGGTCAACTCCCTCGAGGACGACTACGTCGAGCTCACCGACGAGGAACTGCGCGACCTCACCCAGGAGTACAAGGACCGCTACGAGGACGGCGAGTCTCTGGACGACCTGCTCCCAGAGGCCTTCGCGACCGTCCGCGAGGCCGCCAAGCGCACCCTGGGGCAGCGTCCCTTCGACGTCCAGATCATGGGCGGCGCCGCGCTCCACCTCGGCAACATCGCCGAGATGAAGACCGGTGAGGGCAAGACCCTGACCGGAAGCCTCGCGGTCTACCTCAACGCCCTCGCGGGCAGGGGCGTCCACGTCATCACGACCAACGACTACCTGGCCCGCCGCGACGCCCAGAACCTCGGCCGCATCTTCCACTTCCTCGGGCTCGAGGTCGGCGTCATCAGCCCCCAGATGACCGCGGCCGCCCGGCGCGAGGCCTACAAGGCCGACATCACCTACGGGACGAACAACGAGTTCGGCTTCGACTACCTGCGCGACAACATGGCGCTCTCGCTCAAGGACACGGTCCAGCGCGAGCACTACTTCGCCCTGGTCGACGAGGTCGACTCCATCCTCATCGACGAGGCCCGCACCCCGCTGATCATCAGCGGCCCCTCGGAGCAGAACTCCCGCTGGTACGCGGAGTTCGCCAAGATCGCCCCGCGCCTCAAGCGCGAGGTCGACTACGAGGTCGACGAGAAGAAGCGCACCGTCGGCATCACCGAGGCCGGTGTGGCCAAGGTCGAGGACTACCTGGGCATCGACAACCTCTACGAGGCGGTCAACACCCCGCTCATCAGCTTCCTCAACAACTCCCTCAAGGCGAAGGAGCTGTACAAGAGGGACAAGGAGTACATCGTCAAGGACGGTGAGGTCCTCATCGTCGACGAGTTCACCGGCCGCGTCCTCGCCGGACGCCGCTACAACGAGGGCATGCACCAGGCCATCGAGGCCAAGGAGCGCGTCAAGATCAAGGACGAGAACCAGACTCTCGCCAAGGTCACCCTCCAGAACTACTTCCGCCTCTACGAGAAGCTCGCCGGCATGACCGGTACCGCCCAGACCGAGGCGGCGGAGTTCACCCAGACCTACAACGTCGGCGTGGTGCCCATCCCCACCAACAAGCCGATGGTGCGCGAGGACGTCAAGGACGTCGTCTACAAGCACGAGGACGCCAAGTTCCAGGCGGTCGCCGAGGACATCGCCGAGCGCCACGAGGCCGGGCAGCCCGTGCTGGTCGGCACCACCAGCGTCGAGAAGTCCGAGCTGCTGTCGCGGATGCTCAAGCGCGAGGGCGTCCCGCACGAGGTCCTCAACGCCAAGAACCACGCCCGTGAGGCGGCGATCATCGCCCGGGCGGGCAAGCTCGGCGGCGTCACCGTCGCCACCAACATGGCCGGCCGCGGTACCGACATCATGCTGGGCGGCAACCCCGACTTCCTCGCGGACGAGGAGCTCCAGGGGCGCGGCCTGAGCCCGCTGGAGACCCCGGAGGAGTACGAGGCGGCCTGGCCGGCGGCCCTGGAGAAGGCCCAGGCCGACTACGAGGAGGAGCACGAGAAGGTCGTCGAGGCCGGCGGCCTGTACGTGCTCGGAACCGAGCGGCACGAGTCGCGGCGCATCGACAACCAGCTGCGCGGCCGCTCCGGCCGCCAGGGCGACCCGGGTATCTCCCGGTTCTACCTCTCCCTCCAGGACGACCTGCTGCGACTGTTCAACAGCAGCCGTCTGGAGGTGTTCATGAACCAGCTGAACATCCCCGACGACCAGCCCATCGAGTCCGGCATGGTCAGCAAGGCCATCGCCTCGGCGCAGGGCCAGGTCGAGACGCAGAACTTCGAGATCCGCAAGAACGTCCTCAAGTACGACGAGGTCCTCAACCGGCAGCGCAAGGTCATCTACGCCGAGCGCCGCAAGGTCCTGGAGGGCCAGGACCTGCGCGAGCAGATCATCGGCATGCTGGAGGAGGTCCTGCGGGGCTACGTGGTCGAGGAGACCTCCCAGGGCGACCCCGACGAGTGGGACCTGGACAAGCTCTGGCGCGCGTTCAAGCAGGTCTACCCGATCAGCTTCACCGTCGACGAGTTCGTCGAGGAGAACGGCGACCTCCAGACGCTGACCGGCGAGATGATCGCCGAGCGCGTGGTCGAGGACGCCAACGCCGCCTACGAGACCCGCGAGGCCGACCTCGGCGAGGAGGCCATGCGCGAGGTCGAGCGCAGGGTCCTGCTGCAGGTCATGGACCGCAAGTGGCGCGAGCACCTCTACGAGATGGACTACCTCCAGGAGGGCATCGGCCTCCGCGCGATGGCTCAGCGCAACCCGCTGATCGAGTTCCAGCGCGAGGGCTTCGACATGTTCCAGCAGATGCTGGAGGCCATCAAGGAAGAGGCCGTCGGCTACCTGTTCAACGTCGAGGTGCAGGTCCGCAAGAAGGAGGAGCCCGCCCTCACCGCCGCGGCCGCGGCCAGGACCGCGGCGGGCGTGGGCGGGGCCACGGGCGCCACGGCCCTCGCGACCGCGGTGGAGGAGGACGAGGAGGCCGCCGACGCGGCGTCCCCGGACGTGGAGGCGGAGCCGGCCGAGGACGTGGTCGTCCCCGGGTTCGGCGAGGGCCAGCCGGACAGGCTCCAGTACTCCGCTCCCAGCGAGGACGGCACCGTCGAGCGCCACAGCGAGACGGCCGACGAGTTCGCCGGCACGGCGCGCAACGCGCCCTGCCCGTGCGGCTCCGGCAAGAAGTACAAGAAGTGCCACGGCGACCCGGCGGCGGCCAGGTAGGCCCCGGCCGCCGACACGCGTGCGGGCGCGTCCCCTCGGGGGCGCGCCCGCACGCGTTCGTGCTCCTCGGGACGGGTCAGCCCCGTCCGCCGCTCCCGGGGGAGGGGCCGTCGGCCCCGGAACCGGTGGCCTCCTCGGCCGCCCCCGGCGCCGCGTTCTCCTCCGGGTCCGCCTCACGCCCCGGCGTGGGCAGGCGCAGGCGCGTGATCAGCACGTAGAAGATCGCGAAGTACGCCGCGAAGTACAGCAGACCCAGGAGCAGGATCAACCCCAGGCCCTCCGTGTTGTCCTTGGACGCGTTCAGCAGCATGTCGATGAGCCCGGCGGAGAACCCGAACCCCAGCTGGGCGTCCAGCGCGTTCAGGATCGCCATCGAGAGCCCGGTGAGGACGATGTGCACCACGAACAGGGCGGGCGCGACGAAGATGAAGGCGAACTCGACGGGTTCGGTGATCCCCGTCGCGAAGGCGGTCAGGGCGGCCGGGATCATGATCGACCCGATCTGGGCGCGGCGCTCCCGGTGCGCGGCCAGCCACATGGCGAGCGCGGCCCCGGGCAGGCCGAACATGAGGACGGGGAAGAAGCCGGCCAGCAGGCCCCCGGCGTCGGGGTCCCCGGCGAAGTACCGGGTGATCTCCCCCTGGACGACCCCGTCGGGGCCCTCGTACGTGCCCGACACGAACCAGATGAACGAGTTCACCACGTGGTGCAGGCCCAGCGGCAGCAGGATGCGGTTGACGACGCCGTAGATCCCCGCGCCCAGGGCGCCCGCCCCGACGATGCTCTCGCCGAGGTTCTGGATCCATCCGCCCACGACCGGCCAGAGCAGCCCCAGCGCCACGCCCAGGAACAGGCCGGCCAGTGCCGTCACGATGGGGACGAAGCGGCGTCCGCCGAAGAAGCCGAGCCAGGTCGGCAGCTGGATCCGGTGGTAGCGCTGCCACAGCACGGCGGCGATCAGGCCGATGGCGATACCGCCCAGCACGTCGGTGGGGTTCTTGACGGCGTGGTTGATCATCTCGCCCACCCCGGCCACCGCATCGGGGTCGGTGAGCGGTTGCCGCGTCGCAGGGTCGACCGGGAGCGGGTACGTGACCAGCCGTGACCCCAGGTCGCCGGCGGGGCCGTCGAAGGTGACCATCGTCCACGTGGACACCCGGTCGAACACCAGGTAGCCGACGACCGCGGCCAGGGCGGTGGAGCCGTCCGAGCGCTTGGCGAAGCCGATCGCGACGCCCACGGCGAAGAGGAGGGGCAGGGCCTGGAACACCGCGTCGCCCGCGGTGCCGACGGCCCCGGCGACGGGGACCATCCATCCCATGCCCGGGAGCCCGGCCAGGCCGTCCGCGCCGAGCAGGTCCGGCTGGCCCAGCCGGAGCAGGATGGCGGCGGCGGGCAGCACCGCGATGGGCATCATCAGGCTGCGGCCGAGCCGTTGGAAGACGGCGAGGGCCGAGGAACCGGTCTTGCGGGTCCGTGCACCGCCCGCGGGGACGGGTGGTGCCGGGGTCTGGTCCGAACTCATGGTGGGGGGGTCCTCCCTCGGACGCGCGCCCCGCGGGCGCGGGGCGTCAGTCGCCGTGCCGGCGCGGGTCCAGGCGGGAGTGCAGCTGGTAGCGGTCGGCACGGTAGGTGGACAGCGCGAGTTCCACGCACTGTCCCTTGGCGAAGCTGCGGCGCTGCATCACCAGCACCGGGCTTCCGGCGGGCAGGCCGAGGAGCCGGGAGTCGGCCGAGTCGCAGATCCCGGCCTCGATGGTCTGTTCCCCGGAATCCAACAGGATGTCGAACTCGTTTTCCAGCACTTCGTAGAGGGAGCGCTCGGCGAGGTCGAAGTCCTCCAGCCCGGGGACCATGGCGGCGGGGATGTTGGAGCGCTCCACGGCCATGGGCTCGTCGTCGGCGGTGCGCATGCGCTCGATGTGGTGCACCAGGGTGCCCGGTGCGATGTCGAGCATGCGCGCGGTGTGCCCGCTGGCCGGGATGACCTGGCGGATCAGCTCGCGCGCCCCCGGCTCGAAGCCGCGTGCGCGCATGTCCTCGCTGAAGGAGGCCAGGACCAGGGACATCTCGATCTTGGGTCGGGCGATGAAGGTCCCCTTGCCGGGAACCCGGTAGAGCCGCCCCTCGGCCACCAGCAGGTCGATGGTCTGCCGGACGGTCATCCGCGACAGCGAGTACGTCGCGCTGAGCTCCCGTTCGGAGGGGATCATGTCGTCCACGCCCAGACCCGCCGCGGTGATCCAGTCCAGGAGGAGGTCGCGGAGTTGGCTGTACTTGGGCAGCGGGTTGCTGGGGTCGATCGACATGGCGAGCGGCCTTCTCGGTAGGCGGGTGGGGTCGGCGTCAGAACCTTAGCGCGGGAGGCCGCCCGAACATCGGTCGAAGCCGGACATGACTGGTATAGTCCGGACTAGACCATAGCTCCATCCGCGTGTCAATCCACCCAACGGCAAGCGGTGTGAACCGGTATCGCGGCAGGCCGCGGCCCACCCGGTGCGGAGCGTCCAGCGCGGCCCCCGGCGCAAGACCCGGACCGCCCGTCACATCAGGGGAAGGTTCCGCATGACCACCACCACGACGAGCGTGATGCGCTCCGAGATCGCCGAGCAGCCCGAGGCGCTGCGCCGGACCTTCGCGGAGCTGCTGCCGCTGCGCTCCGAGGTCGAGGCGCTGGGCCGCACCACCAAGCACGTGCTGTTCATCGCGCGCGGCTCCTCCGACAACGCCGCCGTCTACGGCAGCTACCTCCTCCAGGCGCACGCGGGCCGCCTCGCGACCCTCGGCTCGCCCTCCATCGCCACCACCTACGGCGCCAAGATCGACCTGTCCGACGTCCTGGCCGTCGCCATCTCCCAGTCCGGGAAGACCGAGGAGATCGTCGAGACCATGCGCTGGGCCGCCGACTGCGGCGCACGCACCGTCGGCGTCACCAACGGCGCCGACTCCCCCCTCGCCGCCGAGGCGGACGTCGCCCTGGTCACCCGCGCGGGGAGCGAGGTGGCGGTGCCCGCCACCAAGACCTACAACACCCAGCTGGCCGCTCTCGCGGTCCTCGCCCTGGGCCTGGGCGCCGACCTGGACCCCGCGGACCTGTCGCGCGTGCCCGACGCCATCGAGGAGACCCTGGCGGCCCCGGCCGACGCCCTGGAGGAGATCGTCGAGCGGATGGTCGCCGTGCAGGGAGCGGTCATCTCCGGGCGGGGCATGGCCTTCTCCAGCGCGCTGGAGGCCGCGCTGAAGCTCAAGGAGGCCTGCTACCTCCACGCGATGGGCCTCTCCTACGCCGACCTCCTGCACGGCCCCATCGCGGTCGTGGACCCGCGGACCCCCGCGCTGCTGATCGCCGCGCCCACCGGGCCGACCCTGCAGGGCACGGTCGCCCTCGCCGAGCGGGCCCGCTCCGCCGGGGCGCCCGTGTTCGGCTTCGGGGGCGGGGACTCCCTCGCCGCCGCCAGCGACGTGTCCGTGCCCGTTCCGGACGTCCCCGAGTGGGTGTCCCCGATGAACCTCATCGTGCCCGCCCAGCTGCTCACCGAGCGCCTGGCCCGTCGCCTGGGCTACAACCCGGACGTCCCGCGGGGCCTCAACAAGGTCACCCAGACCGGCTGACCCCTCCGGGACGGGGCGGCGCCGCGGTCCGGGGCCGCCCCAACACCCCGGCCCGCCCTCGGGCACTGGTGTGTGGCCTGCGCCACCCCTAAGCTCGCCTCAGGTCCCGGGGACATCCCCGTTCCCACGGCACAGCACGGAGGACACATGGCGGACAAGGCAGCGGCGATCGTCGCCGGGTTGGGCGGCGCGGGCAACATCGAGGACATCGAGGCCTGCATCACCCGCCTGCGCACCGAGGTGGCCGACCCCTCCCTCGTGAACGAGATCGCCCTGCGGGCGTCCGGCGCCCACGGGGTCCTCGTCTCGGGCAACGTTGTCCAGGTGGTGGTCGGCCCCGAAGCCGACGCCCTCACCGACGACATCCGCGACATCCTGGATTAACTCTCCCCGTGAGGGAAGGGAAACCCCATGTCAGACGTGATCGGTGCGCTCCGCGTGCTCTCTCCCGTACCCGGAACCGCACTACCCCTCACCACCGTGCCCGACCCGGTGTTCTCCCAGGCCATGGTCGGCCCGGGGGTCGCCATCCACCCCGAACCCGGGCAGGAGGGCGGACAGGAGGGGTGGCAGGAGGCCGTCGCCCCCATCGCCGGGACCCTGGTGAAACTGCACCCCCACGCGTTCGTCGTGCTCTCCCGCGACCAGGGCAGGGGCGTGCTCGTCCACCTGGGCATCGACACGGTCCAGCTCGCGGGGGAGGGGTTCACGCTCCTCGCCGCCGAGGGGGACGCGGTCGAGGCGGGCACACCGATCGTCCGCTGGTCGCCGGGGAGCGTCGCGGCCCGGGGCAAGCCGTCGGTGGTGCCGGTGGTCGCCCTGGACGCGCGGCCCGGGGACCTCGGCGACGTCGCCGACGGCGGGGTCGGCCTCGGGGACCCCCTCTTCACGTGGGGATGACCGCCCGGCGGGGGGGGGGGGGCCGGCCCCCCCCCCCCCAACACCCGCGCCCCCCCCCCCGGGGCCGGGCCGCGCCCCCCCCGGGGGGGGGGTGGCCGCCCGCCCCCCCCCCGCGGGGGGGGGGGGGGCCGGGGCGCCCGGCGCCCCCCCCCCCCCCCCCGCCGAACTTCTCCGGCCGCCCCCGGCGGAGCCTCGGCCCGGCCCCGGCCGGGAGGGGGTAGTCTCCGGCGGCGAACCCCCATGATCCGCCGGAGATGAAACCCGCCATGAAACTGCCCGTTCCGCACGCCCTGGCCCCGGCCTGCGTGGGACTAGCCCTGATCGCCACCGCGTGTTCCACAGAGGAGGTGGGTTCCTCGCCGGAGGACAACGAACCCCAGCCGTCGCCCAGCGCGGAGCCCTTCGAGCCGGTGCTCGCGCCGCGGCTTCTCGCGGACATGGACCTGGACGACAAGATCGGCCAGCTCCTCGTCCTGACGGCGCAGGGCACCTCGGCCGCCGAGAACGCCCTCATGATCGAGACCTACCGCCCCGGCGGGGTCATCTACTTCGACGCGAACCTCACCGACACCGAGCAGATCGCGACCATGTCCGCCGGGGTGCAGGAGCTCGCCGCCGAACAGGGGCAGGGCGTCCCCCTGTTCGTCGGCATCGACCAGGAGCAGGGCCTCGTCGTCAGACTGCCCGTCGGGACCCGGTTCCCCGACGCCATGGCGGTCGGCGCCACCGGGGACCCCGAGCTGGCGGCCCTGCGCGCGTCCACCACCGCCGCCGAGCTGTCGGCCCTGGGCGTCAACCTCAACTACGCGCCCGACGCGGACGTCAACACCGACCCGAACAACCCGGTCATCGGCATCCGCTCGTTCGGCTCCGACCCGGACCTGGTCGCGGAGATGGCCGTCACCGAGGCGAACGCCTACTCCGAGAACGGCGTCGCCTCGGCCGTCAAGCACTTCCCCGGCCACGGGGACACCGACGTCGACAGCCACAGCGGCCTGCCCGTCATCGACCTGCCGCGCGACCGGTGGGAGGCCGAGCACCTGCCCCCGTTCAGGGCCGCCGTCGAGGCCGGCGTCGACATGATCATGACCGCGCACGTCCTCATGCCCCGGCTGGACGGCGGGGAGGACCCCGAACCGGCCACCCTCTCCCCGGCGCTCATCGACGGCATCCTCCGCGACGAGCTCGGCTACGACGGCGTGGTCACCACCGACGCCCTCAACATGGAGGGCGTGCGCCAGCGGCACGACGACGGCGAGATCGCCGTCCGCGTCCTGGAGGCGGGCGTGGACCAGCTGCTCATGCCGCCGGACCCGGCCGCCGCCGTCGCCGCGATCAGGACCGCCGTCGAGGAGGGCCGCCTCACCGAGGAGCGCATCGACGAGTCCGTGCTGCGCGTGCTCGCGCTCAAGGAGAAGCGGGGCGTGCTGGAGGCCGGCCCCGTCGACCCGGCGGCCGCCGCCGAGGTCGTGGACGACCCCTCCCACGCGGAGGCCGCCCAGCGGGTGGCCGACGCCTCGGCGACCCTGGTGCGCAACGAGGGCGACCTGCTGCCCCTGGCCGCGGGAACCTCCGTGAGCGTGCAGGGCGTCGGCTCGGACGTCCTCTCCGAAGGGCTCACCGGGGCGGGGATGGACGTCGTGGCCGACGGCGCCGACGTGGTGGTCGTGGGAACCAACGGCGCACGCGGCTCCCAGGAGCAGCGCGGGATGGTCGAGTCCGCCCGCGCCCGGGGCCTCCCCGTCGTCGTGGTCTCCCAGGGCGGACCCTACGACCTGGAGGCCTTCCCCGAGGTGGAGGGCTTCCTGGCGGTCTACTCCGCCGTGGACGTGTCGGCGAACGCCGCCGCACGCGTGATCGGGGGGCAGGTGAGACCGACCGGCAAGCTGCCCGTGGACATCCCCGGGGCCGGGGTCGAAGCCGGAACCGGCCTCACCCTCTGAACCCGCCCCGGACCAGGTGGCCCGGGGAGCGCCTCGGTGGTTGAAGCGGGCGGGGAACGGGAAGAACCGTTCCCCGCCCGCCCCTACGCGCGTCCGGGAGGCCGGGCGGTGTCCCGGCAGACGGACGCCCGAGGAGGCGATCGGATGGACGGCCGGACCAACGGCACCCGGCGAGGGGTCATCTCCGACTGGGGAGGCGTGCTCACCCCGCCCCTGGCGGACGGCATCCGGGCCTGGCTGGACGCCGACCGGATCGACGTGGAGCACTACTACGAGGTCATGCGGCCCTACTTCGACGGCAGCCTCGCGGACGCCAACCCCGTGCACGCCCTGGAGCGGGGGGAGGTCGACACACGCGAGTTCGAGCGCGCCATCGCGGCGCTGCTGCGCTCCACCCACGGCGGCCCGGTCGTGGCGGAGGGCCTGATCCACCGCATGTTCTCCAACTTCGACCCCGTGCACGCCATGTACGAGGCGCTGCGCGGGGCCCGGCTCGGCGGCGCCGGCACCGCCCTCCTGTCCAACTCGTGGGGCAACGGCTATCCGCGCGAGCACTTCGAGTCGACCTTCGACGCCGTGGTGATCTCGGGCGAGGTGGGCATGCGCAAACCCGAGCACCGCATCTACCTGCACACCTGCGACCTCCTGGGGCTACGGCCCGAGGACTGCGTGTTCATCGACGACCTGGAGCACAACGTCCGCACCGCCGAGGAACTCGGGATGACCGGGATCCTGCACACCGACGTGGCGCAGACGCAGCGGGCGCTCGACCGCTTCCTGGAGCCGGACGGCGACGGCGCGCCGCCCGGGGCCGACCGCCGGGGGCGCGCGGCGGCCTGACCGGTCGGCGGCGCCACGCCCCCTGGCGCGCCCACCTCCGGTTCCTTGGCAGACTCGAGGGGTCCCGCCCACGTCCAGGAGAGCAGCCGCGCCCATGTACGTCTTCCTGCCCAGCACCGTCCCCGCCCTCGCCGCGCTCCTGGAGGAGGGCCGGCTGGAGGGAGCCCCCCTGACGGCTTTCGCGGCCGACCCGGGCCCGGAGGGCGACACCGAGGAGGCCGAGTACGAGGCCATGTACGCCGCCGCGGAGGAGTCCCTGGCCCTGCTGGCCGCCGACCCCGACGCGCCCCGCCGCCGGGTGGTGCTGGCCGCGAACATGCCCGACGCCGTGGTCGAGCGTGAGGGCGGCGCGGCCGACGGGGTGGTCCGCGTGCGGGTGACCGCCGCCGTCCCCTACAAGAAGCTGGCCTCGGCGCACGTGGACGACCCCGCCGCGGCCGCCGACGTCGCCGCCGCCGCGGCGGAGCCCGGATCCGGCGCCGCGGACGACCACGAGCTCATGTGGTTCGCCGTCCAGGAGCTCCGCCACCTCGTGTCCGGGGAGTGACGGGAGCACCCGTCGCCGTACCCGGGGCCGGTCGGCCCGGCGGGGTTTCGGACGGGCCCCGGCCCTGCCGCGCCGGCCGGGAGCGGGCGTGGTTTTCGCCGGGAAACACCCATACGGCAAAATGGGGCCGTCCCTCCATCCCCGAACGCCGAGGAGTCAGCCATCAGCCGCCTGGTGCTATGGAACATCGACCTCACCCTCCTCGACGCGGGCCAGGTGATGAGGGCGGCCTACGCCGAGGCCTTCGAGAAGGTCACCGGCGAGCCGCTGGTCTACCTGACCTCGTCGGCGGGCCGGACCGACTCGGAGATGTTCTTCGAGTTCTGCGCCCGCAACTACGTCGACGTCGACCCCGACACAGCGGTCCTCGGCGAGTTCCTCGCCGCGCTGGAGGAGTCCTTCGGCAACCGCGCCGACGAACTCCTCGCCCGGGGCCGGGTCATGCCCGGCGCGGCGGCCTCCCTGGCCGCCGTCGCCTCCCTGCCCGACACGGTCCAGACCGTCGTCAGCGGCAGCACCCGGGTGAACGCCACGGCCAAGCTGGTCGCGTTCGGCCTGGACACCCACCTGAACCTGGCCATCGGCGGGTACGGGTCGGTCAACTACCCCAAGTCCAGCCTCATCCAGTCCATCAGGCTGCACGCCTCGGGCGAGGGGGGCCGGGCGTACACGGAGGCGGAGACGGTGTTCGTCACCGACTCGGCCCCCGACGTCCGCGCCGCGGTGATCGGCGGGGCCACCCCGGTGGCGGTCCTCAACGGGTCGACCACCGAGGGGCAGCTGCGCGACGCCGGGGCCCGCATCGTGCTGCCCGACCTGACCGACCCGCGGGCCGTGATGACGGCGGTCCACCAGGCGACCGCCGGGTGAGGGCATGTTCGCTCCCGTGAGGGGCAGGATGGCCCCCGTGCGTATCGCCGACGACCACCGCAATCCAGTTCTAACAGTACGTAACCGTCGTGTAACGGTGTTGGTCCTGCCCTCGCGTCCGAAAAGCAGTAGCCTGGTCAGCGGACGAGGCCGGAACAACGAGGTCCCGCGCCTCGCCCCTCCACCGCCTGTGCGCACAGGCTCAACCCAACACCATGGCCGTGGGGGTTCCTTGCGGCCCAAGGCCCTCACGTCGAATCACACCCATGCACAGAAGTTCACAGGTCATATGACCGGGTGTTCTCTCAGCGCTCGTGCGACGTTGCTCACAAAGGAGTGAGATAGCCACATGACCGGGCAATCCGACGTCATCCTCCAGAAGCTGCTCAGCGAGGCGGCCGCCAAGTGGTCCCCGGGGACGCGACTCAGTCCCGAGGAGGCCGACGCGGTGCGGCGCTTCCTTCCCCTCTACTACCGCCACACGGACCCCGAGGAGATCTCCGGGCGCACCCCGGAGCAGATCTGCGGTCCGGCCGGGGCCCACCGCGCCTTCGGCGCCGAACGCGCCCCGGGGCGGGCCAAGGTCCGCGTGTACACCCCCTCCGCGGACCGCGACGGCTGGGAGCAGCAGACCAGCGTCGTCGAGGTCGTGACCGACAACGCGCCCTTCCTCGTCTCGTCCGTGACCATGGCGCTCAACGAGCTCGGAGCGGGCGCCCGGCTGATCATCCACCCGCAGATGACCGTCGGCCGCGACCTCGCGGGCCGCCTGGTGAGGGTGGACCCGGAGCTCGGAGGGGAGGGCCTGCTCCCCACCGACGAGTCCTGGATGCACATCGAGATCGACCGGCAGTCCGACCCCGAGCGGGTCAAGGAGATCACCGACCGCGTGGAGAGCGTCCTCAACGACGTCCGCTACGTGGACGAGGACGCCGCCAAGATGAGCAACCGGGCCATCCGGATCGCCGACGAGCTCGCCGCCTACCCCGACCGCCTCGCGGCCGGAGGGGTCGACCCGCGCGAGATCGGCGAGAGCGTCGACTTCCTGCGCTGGACGGCCGGCCGCCACTTCACCTTCATGGGCTACCGCGAGTACGCCCTGGTCACCGACGAGAACGGCGACGACTCCCTGCGCCCCGAGCCCGGATCCGGCCTCGGCGTCCTGCGCATGGACTCGCCCGCCTCCACCAGCTTCGCCGCACTGCCCCCCGAGATCCGCGCCAAGGCACGCGAGCCCTACATCCTGGTCCTCACCAAGGCCAACTCCCGGGCCACCGTCCACCGCCCCAAGTACCTGGACTACATCGGGGTCAAGAAGTTCGACGCCCAGGGCAACATCGTCGGCGAGCGCCGGTTCCTGGGGCTGTTCACCTCCCAGGCCAACACCACCAGCATCGCCCAGATCCCGATCCTGCGGCGCAAGCAGGCCGAGGTGCTGGCCCTGGCCGGGTTCGAGGCCGACAGCTACGACGGCTCCGACCTCATCGAGCTCCTGGAGACCTTCCCCCGGGAGGAACTCCTCCAGATCCCCGTGAACGAGCTGTACAACATCGTCCGCGGCGTCCTGCGCCTGCGCGACCGCCGCGGCACCAAGCTGTTCATGCGCCGCGACCCCTACGGGGGCCGCTACATGTCCTGCTTCGTGTACATGCCGCGCGACCAGTACAGCACCCGGGTGCGCCTCGACATCCAGAAGGTCCTCGCCGACGCCTTCCAGGGCGCCACGATGGACCACAACGTGATGATCGGCGCCGCGCCGCTCGCCCGCCTGTACCTGGTGGCCCGCGCGGAGCACGGCCGGACCCTCGCCGACATCGACCAGGTCTCCCTGGAGGAGAAGGTCCGCAACGCCGCCCGCTCCTGGGACGCCGACTTCGACGACGCGCTCACGGAGGCCTTCGGCCCCGTCCGGGCCACCGCGTACAAGGAGCGCTACGGCAGCGGCATCACCGAGGCCTACAAGGTCGACAACAGCCCCGCCACGGCCGCCGGCGACATCGGCGTGCTGGAGGAGCTGATGGGCCGCACCGACCCCGACGAGCGGCACGGCGCGTTCTCCGCCAGCCTCTACCGGAGGGAGGCGGACGGCCCCCGCGCCTGGCGGTTCCGGCTCTACCGGATCGGCGAGCCCATCTCGCTGTCCCGCGTCCTGCCCGTCCTGGAGGACCTCGGGGTCGAGGTCGTGGACGAGTGGCCCTCCGACATCTCCGTGCAGGGCGTCGGCAAGGTGTGGGTCTACGACTTCGGCCTCGGCCCCATCCCCGAGTCCGACCTCCGGCCCGACCGCCTCAAGGCGCTGTTCGAGGAGGCCTTCGACGCCTCCTGGCGCGACCTCGGCGAGTCCGACCGGTTCAACGCCCTGGTCGTGCGTGCGGGGCTGGACTGGCGCCAGCTCACCGTCCTGCGCGCCTACGCCAAGTACCTGCGCCAGACCGGGGCCACGTTCACCCCGGACTACCTGGCCGACGTCCTCGTCGCCAACGTCGGGATCGCCAACCTGCTGGTCGAGCTGTTCGAGGCCCGCTTCGACCCCGACCAGCCCGATGCTGGCCGCGACGAGCGCGCCGACGCGATCATCAGCAAGGTCGAGGGCGAGCTGGAGGCCGTGGCCAGCCTGGACCACGACCGCATCCTGCGCTCCTTCCTGGCGGTCATCCGCGCCACCCTGCGCACCAACCACTACCAGGGGCGCCCCTACCTGGTGCTCAAGCTCAACCCGCAGGCGATCCCGGACCTGCCCCACCCGCGGCCGCGGTTCGAGATGTTCGTGTACTCCCCCCGGGTGGAGGGCGTGCACCTGCGCTTCGGCTCGGTCGCGCGTGGCGGACTGCGCTGGTCCGACCGCTTCGAGGACTTCCGCACCGAGGTCCTCGGCCTGGTCAAGGCCCAGATGGTGAAGAACTCCGTGATCGTCCCCAGCGGGGCCAAGGGCGGGTTCGTCTGCAAGCGCCTGCCCGAGAACGGCACCCGCGAACAGGTCATGGCCGAGGTCGTCTCCTGCTACAAGGACTTCATCAGCGGCCTGCTCGACGTCACCGACAACCTCGTCGACGGCCGGGTGGTGCACCCCGAGCGCACCGTCCTGCACGACGGGGACGACTCCTACCTGGTCGTGGCCGCCGACAAGGGCACCGCGACCTTCTCCGACACGGCGAACGCCATCTCCACCGAGCGCGGGTTCTGGCTCGGCGACGCCTTCGCCTCGGGCGGATCGGTCGGCTACGACCACAAGGCCATGGGCATCACCGCGCGCGGCGCCTGGGAGTCGGTCAAGTACCACTTCCGCGAGATGGGCGTCAACGTGCAGGAGGAGCCGTTCACCGCCGTCGGCGTCGGCGACATGTCCGGCGACGTGTTCGGCAACGGCATGCTCCTCAGCAAGCAGACCAAGCTGGTGGCCGCGTTCGACCACCGCCACGTCTTCCTCGACCCGGACCCCGACCCGCACACCTCGTGGGCGGAGCGCAAGCGGCTGTTCGACCTGCCGCGGAGCACCTGGGAGGACTACGACCCCGCCCTGCTCTCCGCGGGCGGCGGGGTGCACCCGCGCACGGCCAAGTCCGTGCCGGTCACCCCGCAGGTGCGGAAGGTCCTGGGCATCGACGGGGACGTCGCCTCGCTCACACCGGACGAGCTGATCCGGCACATCCTCACCTCGCCGGTCGACCTGCTCTGGAACGGCGGCATCGGCACCTACGTCAAGGCCAGCACCCAGACGCACGCCGACGCCGGCGACAAGGCCAACGACCAGGTCCGCGTCGACGCCACGGAACTGCGCGTCAAGGTGGTCGGCGAGGGCGGCAACCTGGGCCTGACCCAGCCCGCCCGCATCGAGTTCGCCCGGGAGGGCGGCCGGGTCAACACCGACTTCATCGACAACTCCGCCGGTGTGGACACCTCCGACCACGAGGTCAACATCAAGATCATGCTCGACCGCGAGGTGCGGGCGGGCAGCCTCGGCAAGGGCGACCGGGACCAGCTGTTCATCGACATGACGGACGAGGTCGCCGACCTGGTCCTGGACAACAACTACGCCCAGAACACGGTCCTGGGCGCCGCGCGCAAGCAGGACCGGCAGATGCTGCACGTGCACGGCCGGTACATGCGGCACCTGGAGCGCACGAAGGTCCTCAAGCGCAAGCAGGAGGACCTGCCCTCGGACAAGACCATCGCGGAGCGGCGCGCCGCGGGCAAGGGCCTGACCGGGCCGGAGTTCGCGACGCTGCTGTCGTACACCAAGATCAGCCTCAAGGACCAGATCGCCGCGTCCGACCTGGCCGAGGACCCGTACCTGGCCGACACCCTGACCGGTTACTTCCCCACGCCCCTGCGGTCGGAGCGCTTCGCCGAGGGCGTGGCCTCCCACCCGCTGCGGCGGGAGATCATCGTCAACCAGGTCGTCAACCAGCTCGTCAACCGCTCCGGGGTGACGTTCGCGTTCCGCCTCAACGAGGAGCTGGGGTCCGGCGCCGCGGACATCGCCCGCGCGTTCCTGGTGGTCCAGGAGGTGCTCCAGCTCCGCAGGTTCTGGGGCGCGGTCGAGGAGCTGGACCACGAGATCTCGGTGGACAGCCAGCTCTCCCTCCTGCTGGAGACGCGCAAGCTGGCCGAGCGCTCCGCCCGGTGGCTGCTGCGCAACCGCACCTTCCCCTTCGACATCCGCAGCGAGATCGGCTTCTTCGCCGACGGCGTCGGGGAGGTGCTGCCCCGCCTGGTCGAGATGCTCCGGGGACGCGACCGCGAGGCGTTCGACGAGCGCCGCGACCGCTACGTGTCGATGGGGGTGCCCTCCGGCCTCGCCGAGCGGGTCGCCGCCATGGTGCCCGCGTACTCCACCCTGGACCTGGTGGAGATCGCGCGCCGCACCGGCCGACCGGTCGCCAAGGTCGCGGAGCTGTACTTCGCCCTGGCCGACCGGCTCAACATCAGCTGGTGGCGCGAGCGCATCATCGACCTGCCGCGCGACGACCGGTGGGCCACGATGGCGCGTTCGGCGCTGCGCGACGACCTGTACGCCGCGCACGCCGACCTCACCGGCCGGGTCCTGGAGAGCGGGCCGTCGGAGGACACCGCCGAGCTGATCGCCGCCTGGCTGGCGCAGAACAGCGAGACGGTGGAGCGCGCCGGCATCACCCTGTCGGAGATCCAGGAGCACGAGCGGTTCGACCTGGCCACGCTGTCGGTGGCCCTGCGGTCCTTCCGCTCCCTGGTCGACTAGCCCGGACCGGAGCGCCGGAGGGCCCCGCGCGACGCCGCGCGGGGCCCTGCCGCGTCCCGGGGTCCTACACTGGGGACCGTGGCAGACATGGACCCAGCAGAGAAGATCAAAGAACTCGCGGCGACCCTGGCGAGCGTCTCCGCAGTGTTGGACCTGGAGGCGATGGGCACCCAGATCGCCGAGCTGCGCGAGCAGTCCGCGGACCCCGAGCTGTGGGCCGACCAGGACAACGCGCAGAAGGTGACGCGCCGCCTCTCCGTCCTGGAGTCCACGGTCAACAAGGTCAACGGCATCAGCCAGCGGCTCGACGACCTCGGCGTCCTCTTCGAGCTGGCCGAGGTCGAGGACGACGCGGACACCAAGGACGAGGCCGAGCGCGAGCTCGAGCAGCTGCGCAAGGAGATCGGCGAGCTGGAGGTGCGGACCCTGCTCAACGGCCCGCACGACGAGAGCGAGGCCATCGTCACCATCAACTCCCAGGCCGGCGGCGTGGACGCGGCCGACTGGGCGCAGATGCTCCAGCGCATGTACCTGCGCTGGGCGGAGCGGCACGGCTACCCTACGGAGGTCTACGAGACCTCCTACGCCGAGGAGGCGGGCATCAAGTCCACGTCCTTCGCGGTCAAGTCGGCCTTCGCCTACGGCACCCTCCGCGGCGAGCACGGCACGCACCGCCTGGTGCGCATCTCGCCGTTCGACAACCAGAACCGGCGCCAGACCTCCTTCGCGGGCGTCGACGTCGTGCCGATGGTCGAGAAGAGCGACCACATCGACATCGACGAGAAGACCGAGCTGCGCATCGACGTGTACCGCTCCAGCGGTCCGGGCGGCCAGGGCGTCAACACCACCGACTCGGCGGTGCGCATCACCCACCTGCCGACCGGGATCGTGGTGTCCTGCCAGAACGAGCGCTCGCAGCTGCAGAACAAGGCGACCGCCATGTCGATGCTCCAGTCCAAGCTCCTCGCGCGCAAGCGCGAGGAGGAGCAGGCGGCGCTGGACGAGATCCGCGGTGACTCGGTGAGCAGCTGGGGGACCCAGATGCGCAACTACGTGCTCCAGCCCTACCAGAGCGTCAAGGACGTGCGCACCGGCATGGAGACCGGCAACACGTCGGCGGTCCTCGACGGGGAGATCGACGATTTCATCGACGCGGAGATCCGCTGGATGCGCAGCCGCGAGCGCGAGGACGGCTAGGCCGTGTCCCGCGGATCGTCCCGGGCCCGCGTCCGCCGGGCCGGACCGCGTCGCCCGCGGTCCGCGCCCGGCGGCGCCCCGGGAGCGGCCGGGACCCGCCGCGGGTGAGGAGACACGCCCGGTCGCGGAAGCGATACCGCGGGTGTCCGGGCGGGGCGGGCGGGGGCGCCGTAGCCCAATGGTGATGAGTACGACTCCGCAGTTTTACCGAAGTTGCTATATGTGAACGTTATCATCGGTTGACACCTCCGATATGCTCGTGGCTGCTGTCCGAGAGTGCACTGACGTTGCGGGCGAGACGCGACCTGGACAATCCGGGCCGCTCCCCCCTCTACACTGTCGGTTGGCCATGTGGCCGGTACGACCCGAGCGGAGTATCCTCCGCCAGGTCGCCCATACCTTCGAGAGCCTTGTGATGCGCCTGTGATCCACTTCGAGAACGTCACCAAGCAGTACCCGACCCAGAAGCGTCCCGCGCTCGACGGTGTTTCCATCGACGTGGACAAGGGCGAGTTCGTCTTCCTGGTGGGCCCGTCCGGCTCCGGTAAGTCGACCTTTCTCCGCTTGGTGCTCAAGGAGGAGAAGCCCGACAAGGGACGCGTCCACGTCGCCGGCAAGGACCTCGCGCGGCTTTCCAACTGGAAGGTCCCGCACCTGCGCCGACGCATCGGATGCGTCTTCCAGGACTTCCGACTCCTGCCGAACAAGAACGTCTTCGAGAACGTCGCCTTCGCCCTGGAGGTCATCGGCAAGCCGCGGCGCTTCATCCGCAAGGTCGTGCCCGAGGTCGTCGAACTCGTCGGCCTGGAGGGCAAGGCCGGGCGCATGCCCAACGAGCTCTCCGGTGGTGAGCAGCAGCGCGTGGCCATCGCCCGCGCCTTCGTCAACCGCCCGCAGATCCTGCTGGCCGACGAGCCCACCGGAAACATCGACCCCGCGACCTCCATCGGCATCATGAAGGTGCTGGACCGAATCAACCGCACGGGCACCACCGTCGTCATGGCGACACACGACGCCGCCATCGTCGACTCGATGCGCAAGCGCGTGATCGAGCTTGAAGAGGGCCTGGTAGTGCGCGACCAGACGCGCGGCGTCTACGGCCAGGCGTACTGACCTCCTTGCTGCGAGGACCGGCGCGGCAAAGCCCCGAAGGATGGACCTTTAACAGATCATGCGAGCACAATTCGTTCTCTCCGAGACGTGGATCGGCCTGCGTCGAAACCTGACGATGACCATCGCCGTCATCACGACGGTGGCCATCTCCCTCAGCCTGTTCGGCGCCGGTCTGCTGGTCAACCAGCAGGTCTCCGAGATGCGCACCTACTGGGACGAGCGGATCACGCTGACCGTCTACATGTGCACCGACATCTCGCCGACCAGCATCTGCGAGGAGAACGGCGCGGCGACGGAGGAGGACCGCACCGAGCTGGCCGCCAAGCTGGACGGCATGAACGAGGTCGCCGGCTACGAGTACCTGACCCCGGCCCAGGCCTGGCAGGACTTCCAGGACCGGCTCGGCGCCTCCAACGAGGCCCTGGCCGGCGCCGCCCAGGAGGGTGACATCCCGGACAACTACCGGGTGCAGCTCACCGACCCGTCGCACTACGACGCGGTGCGCGCCGCGGTCCAGGGGTCGCCCGGCGTCGACAGCGTCTCCAACGACAGGGGCCTGCTGGAGCAGTTCTTCGGTCTGCTGGACGTCCTCAAGTGGGCCGCCCTGGTCGTCGCCCTCGTGCAGCTGGCCGCGGCCGCGCTGCTGATCGGCAACACGATCAGGCTCTCCGCCTACAGCCGCCGCCGGGAGACCGGCATCATGAGGCTGGTCGGCGCGTCCAACTTCTACATCCAGCTGCCGTTCCTCCTCGAGGGCGCGATCGCCGGTTTCGCCGGCGGTCTGATCGCCTCCGGGTTCATCGTGGCCACACGGTTCACGCTGCTCACCCGGATCGAGGAGTGGTTCCAGTTCGACGTCGCCCTCGGCACGGGCGCGCTGATGTACGTCATCGGCGTGTCGATGATCCTCGGTGTGCTGCTGTGCGCCGTGACCTCGTTCCTCACCCTGCGCCGCTACCTGAAGGTCTGACGCGGCCGCCGGGGGGGCGGAAAGACCACAACCGGGGGGCCTCGTGCCCCCCGGACGTATGAAGGGACAGACCTGTGGCACGGGAAACCGGGCACAAGCTCATCGCGCAGAACAAGCGAGCCCGGCACGACTACCACATCGACGAGACCTACGAGGCGGGTCTGGTCCTCACGGGCACCGAGGTCAAGTCGCTCCGGCAGGGCCGGGCCTCCCTCGTCGACGGCTTCGCCCACATCAACGACGGCGAGGTGTGGCTGGAGAACGTGCACATCCCGGAGTACTCACAGGGAACCTGGACCAACCACGCGGCCCGGCGATCGCGTAAGCTACTCCTGCACCGCGAGCAGATCTCCCGGCTCATCGGGAAGACCCGGGAGCCCGGTCACACGCTGGTACCGCTTTCCCTGTACTTCAGCGACGGCCGGGCCAAGGTCGAGATCGCTCTGGCCCGCGGTAAGCGTGAGTACGACAAGCGCCACGACATCGCCGAGCGCGAGGCGAAGCGGGACATGGAACGCGCGCTCCGCCGCCGCAACCGATGAGGCGCCCGAAAGGAACACACACGGTGTCCCCCCGTCCCCTTGGCCGGTTCACGGCCGTCGGCAGCGCACTGATCCTCGCCGCCACCCTGGCCGCCTGCACACCGAACCCCAGTCCGGAGGTGGCGGTCAGGTCCTTCCTGCTCGCCTGGCAGGACGGGGACCACGAGGGGGCCGCGGCGTACACCGACGGCGACCCCGAGGAGGTCGCGGGCGCGCTCACGGACATGCGCGAACAGCTCGACCTGGCGTCCCTGCGCTTCGGCCTGGGCCCCATCACCCGTGAGGGCGACGCGGCCGACGCCGAGTTCGAGGTGCACGCCGACCTCGGCATCGGCGACCCGACATGGAACTACACCGGCCGTATGCCCCTGGTGTGGGGCGCGGACGGCTGGAAGATCAGCTGGTCGTCGAGCGTCCTGCACCCCGACCTCAGCGAGAACGAGCGGTTGGCGGTCAGCTACGAGAGCCAGGAGCGGGGGCAGATCCTCGACCGCGAGGGCGAGCCGCTGGTCTCCGCGGACAGCGTGACCGCGTTCGGCGTGTTCCCCGCCGAGATGGAGGACAAGGAGGCCGGGGTCACCCAGCTCGCCGAACTCCTGGAGGAGGACCCCGACCCGCTCCTCAACCGGGTGCGCTCCGCCCCGCCCGAGCAGTTCCAGCCGCTCGTGCTCATGCGCGGCTCCAGCGTGGACGAGAACCTGCTGAGCGAGGCCGGGAGGATCTCCGGCGTCGACACGCAGGAGGTCGAGATCAACCTGACGCCGTCAATGGCGCCGTTCCTGCTGGGCGAGGTCGCCGGCACCTCCGAGCACCGGGTGTCCTCCCGTGTGCCGGGCCCCTACCAGGCGGGCGACACGATCGGGCTGAGCGGCCTCCAGAACATCTTCCAGCACGAGCTGGCGGGCTCCGGCACCACCCAGGTCGTCTCCCTGGACGACGGCGGAGAGGTCACCGACGTCCTCGACTCGTGGGCGGGGGAGCTCAGCGGGGTCATCGACACCACCCTGGACTCGGGCGTGCAGCGCGCCGCGGAGACGGCCCTGGGGACCCTGCCCGACAACGGCTACCTGGTGGCCGTGGACGCCGCCAGCGGCGAGGTCCTGGCGGCCGCCAACGCCTCCGGCAACACCACCGACGACGCGGCCCTCACCGGCTCCTACGAGCCCGGGGGAGCCTTCACGATGGTGTCGGCCCTGGCGGCGCTGGAGTCCGGCGCCACCACGCGCGACGGCGTGGTGCCGTGCGGTTTCTCGGCCGAGGTCGGCGGACGGACCTACGTCAACCCCAGCAGCGGGTTCCTGTCCGGGGAGCCGGACCTGGCCCGCAACCTGGCCTTCATCTGCAACGTCGGGTTCGTGGAACTCGGCTCCGAGGTGGGGGCCGACGCCCTGGCCGAGACGTCGCAGAAGCTGGGCATCGGCGCCGAGTGGCAGCTGCCCGTCCCCGCGTCCTCCGGCGCAGTCTCCATCGGCGGCGCCGACGAGGACGTCGCCTCCGCCATGATCGGCGAGCACGGCGTCCGGGTGAGCCCGCTGAGCATGGCGCTCGCCGCGGGGGCCGTCGCCGACGGCACCTGGCACGCTCCCACCCTGGTCCGGCAGGAGGGCCCGTCCCCGGCCGGAGCCGAGGCCCTGGACGAGGCCCACCTGGAGGTGGTGCGCACGGGGATGCGCGACGCCGTCGTCAACCGGATGCCCGAACTGCTCGCCGGCGGGGGAGAGGTGTACGGCCAGGCCGCCCGCACCGAGCAGGACGGCACCGCGCTGCACTGGTTCGTGGGCTACAAGGACGGGGTCGCCTTCGCGGTCCTGGCCGAGGTGGACCCGAGCATGACCGCGTGGTCGCAGTACGCGGTGGACGCCACGAACGTCTTCCTGAACACCCTGGCCTCCGGAGCTCCCCCCGAGGGGACGGCCCCGCTGAACGAGGCCGAGCTCACCGGGGGCGGGGAGCAGGTCGGCTGGTAGCGGCCGGCGGGCCCCGCCCCCGCCCCGGCCGGCGGAGGTTCCGCGCCGGGCAAGGAGCGGCAAAGAACGGTCCCCCCGGGCAACTCCCGGGGGGACCGCTCGCGTCTTCCCCTGTGACTGGGACCGCCACGGGGGTAGCGGACCAGTACGTGGGGCAGGACCTCATCTCGGGGGAGATCCTGCCGGTTCCCACGAGGTCGGCCGGACCCTGCCGACCGCCCCCCGTGAGCCGCGTCGACCACTTCTCGCGTCCGCGCTCACGGGGGTTCTCCGCGTCCGGGAGGATTCGGCGTCCCGGGCGGGAATCAGCTTGGCCCCCGTGCCGTTGTAAGGGTAGAGTGACGGACGCACGGGCGTTCGCCGCTCGCGTGTCGGCCGCCCGCCTGACGGGGGGCTTTGACAATTCCACAGGGGGTGATCGGTTTCGACTTCGGTAGTCGTTCCAGGGGAAGCGGGTCGAGGGTTGCGTTTGTGACCTCGTTAATCCTGCATTCGCATAAACACAAGTGCCAATTCTAAGCGCACTGAGTTCGCTCTCGCTGCCTAAGCGATAGCGTCTCTGTCGACCTGGGCATGTCATCGGCCCAGGACTCGGCATCAACAAGGTGACTTACCGCTCAGATCAGGCCACGGGGCCTGAGCGGGACATTTTCGTGGCTGGGCCTGTCAGCGATGTGTCTGTGCAAGCGCTGGGGCCGAGCAGAACGACAGCGCAGACTGCACCCGGAGAAGCCCTGGCTCGGTGCTGAAGGACGCGGGTTCGATTCCCGCCACCTCCACGCGATGACGGGACGGTCCCGTGCGACGGCTCATGCCGCCGCGCGGGACCGTCCCGTCGTTCTGTCCGTGGACGCCTTCCCGGACCCGGCGCGCGGCCTCGCCCCGCGTCTCGCGGTCGGTTCGCGTCACCCCTGTTCCATGACGGTACGGCCCCGCCTGCGCGTGATCGCGCTCGCGGGGCCGTCCGTCGTTCCGGGCCCCGGTCCGCCGCGGTCGGCGGGCCGGGGCCCTCCGTGTGCCCGGACCCGTGACCACTCGGCGACGCCCACCGGGTTGTGACGCGGCCCGGCGCCACCGGCGCCGACCCGGAGGACGAGGCCCTCGTGCGGACCGCCGACGCCTTCGAGGCGCCCGGCCGGCGGCCCCCGGCCTCCCTTCCGCCGCCGGGGCGGAAGAAGTAGCCTCGTGGTCCCCTTGCCCGCGACCCGGCGGGCACGCGGAGCGCCTTCGACACGAGAGTCCTGCTGATGCCGAACAAGACAGCCGAGTCCCTCAACGCGAACCGTTCGTCCCTGGCGCACAAGGTGCGCTACGCGTTGCGCAACCCCGGGAGGGTGGTGCCCCACGTGCGCCGGGCCGTCCGGGACTGGAGACTGCGGATGACCCACCGGGACCACGTGGACTACTACCGGGCGGTGATGGCCTCCGACGCCGCCAGGGACCCCAGGGCCGCGGTGGGCAGCCGGAACGAGGAGCGCTGGCTGGCCCTGGGCCGGATGCAGTTCGACTACCTGGTCGAGCACGGCCTCGAGCCCGGGCACCGGATGCTGGACATCGGCTGCGGCAACCTGCGGGCGGGGTGGCGGCTGATCGACTACCTGGACGAGGGGGGCTACTACGGGATCGACATCTCCCCGGACATCCTCATCGCCGCCAAGGGGGTCCTCGTGGAGCGGGGGCTCCAGTCCAAGCTGCCGCACCTGACGATCACGCGGGACCTGACGTTCTCGTTCCTGCCCGAGGGCCGCTTCGACGTGGTGCACGCGCACAGCGTGTTCTCCCACTCGCCGATCGAGGTCATCGACGAGGCCCTGGCGAACGTGGAGAGGATCCTGGCGCCGGGCGGGTTCTTCGACTTCACGTTCGACCGCACCGAGGGCGAGGAGCACCAGGTGCTGCGCGAGGACTTCTACTACCGCACCGACACGCTGATCGCCCTGGCGGAGAAGCACGGGCTCGACGCGCGCTTCATGGAGGACTGGGAGGAGCGGCCGCACGGCCAGTCCAAGATCCGCGTCACCGCACGCGCGCCCCGTCCCGGGGCGGGCTGAGGCCGGGGCCCCGGGGGCCGCTTCCCGCCGGCCCCGGTCGTCCGCCCCCAATGAATCTACGTCGTAAAGGCCGGAGGGGATGCCACGCCCGCCGGGGGGAACGACCGGTTCCGGCGCACGCCCACGGGCGGCCCCGGACGCGTACGGGGGCGGCGCCGGTCGGCGCCGCCCCCGTACGCGCGGATGCGTGGTCGTCACGCCTCGGTGGCGCCCACCAGCCAGGCGACCTTGTGGGCCGTGACCCCGAGGCTCCCGCTGCTGCCGAGGTGGACCCCGAACGAGGCGAGGAACGCGTAGTCGAATTCCCTGCGTTCACAGATCACGTCCTCGACCGCGCAGGTGGACGCCGGATTGCTCACCCGCAGGTAGGGCGAGCGGCCGTCGACCACGTCCGCCCGGACGGAGTAGCGGGACAGTTCGCCGGCGAGTTTGCCGAGGTGCCCGTGTTCCTCGGAGGGCTCCTGGGTCGACTGCTCGTCCTCGGTCTGTCTCGACTGGGCCATGGCGCAGATCCTTTCGTGTCGAGCGCGGATGCTCTCCTCGATGCCCTGCCGCCATTGTGACTCAAGGTTATAATACCGTTACGCACCCGGATGGCGACACGCCGTCATGCCGTCCAGGCCCCCCGGTACATCACGTCGGACACGGTGAGCCCATCCGACATGACGACGAGGTCGGCGTGGCCCCCGACCTCGATCCGTCCCGCGCCGGCCAGGCCCAGCGCCGCCGCGGGGACCGACGACGCGGACCGCACCGCCTCGGGCACGCCGACCCCCAGCCCCTCGACCGCGTTGCGCACGGCCCGGGGCAGCACGATGGTGCTGGAGGCGATCGCCCCGTTCTCCACCAGCCGCGCCTCGCCGCCGCTCACGCGCACCCGCAGATCGCCCAGCGTGTACTCGCCGTCGCCCAGACCGGTCGCCGACATCGCGTCCGTCACCAGGGACACCCGGTCCGCGCCCGCGGCCGCGAACACGAGGGCCGCCGCGCCGGGGTGGACGTGCACGTTGTCCATGATCAGTTCGAGGGTCACCCGGCCGTCGTTCAGCGCGGCCGCGATCGGTCCCGGATCCCTGTGGTTGAGCGGCCTCATCGCGTTGTACACGTGGGTGGCCACCGTCGCCCCGGCGTCGAAGGCCGCCAGGGTCTGCTCGTAGCCGGCGTCGGTGTGCCCCACGGCGGCCACCACCCCCGAGGACACGGCGGCGCCGATCAGGTCCAGCGCGCCCGGGAGCTCGGGGGCCACCGTGACCATGCGCACGTGCCCCCGGCCGGCCTTCAGCCAGCGGTCGAACTCGGCCGTGTCCGGGTCGCGCAGCAGCTCCGGGTCGTGGGCCCCGCACTTCGAGCGGGCGATGAACGGCCCCTCCAGGTAGATCCCCGCGAGCTCCCCGGCGTCGCAGAGCTCGGCGAGCGCCGCCACCTGGCGGACGGTCTCCTCGGGGGTGGCGGCCACCAGGCCCCCCACCAGGGAGGTCACCCCGTGGCGGCGGTTGAAGGCGACGATCTCGCGGACGCCCTCCGGGTCAGCCTCGGGGAAGGCGTGCCCGGCCCCGCCGTGGATGTGGGTGTCGACCAGGCCGGGGACGACCCACGAGCCGGCGAGGTCGCGGACCTCGCCGGGGGAGGCTCCGGGGGAGGGGGCGTCCGAGCCGAGCGCGGCCACGCGGCCGTTCTCGACCCGCAGCCAGCCGTCGTGGACTCCGTCGGGGGTCACGACGCGCGCGTTGGTGAGCGTGACGGGGGTGTGGGCCATGTTCGAGCTCTCTCTGCGTCTGCGGCGCCCGGTGAACGGGAGGGCGAAGGTTGTGTGGCGCAAATTACATCGGCGTGCCGGCGCCGTGTGGAGGGGGGTGCGCTTCCCGCCGGTGCGCCCCGTATCCCCAGCGGAGCTGGGGCGTTCCGTCCCCTGGGACGGCTGTCCGAGGGCTGGACGGTACGTCGTCGGGGCCTGTCGTCGCGAGGCGGGGGGTCGGCACGCATTGACGATAGCGGCCGCCGCGCCTCATGATGGAGGCATGTCCGCCGGTGAGCTGCTTGTCCAGCGCCTGCATGTCGATCTGAGACAGCAGGCGAGCGCGCTCTGTCGTAGCTAGTGCCTTGCGGGGCCGCAGCCCCGCGCCACGGGTGTACCCCGTGACCGTGCCCTACCGCAGACACCGGACGCTCATCACTCCCAGTTCTGGGCCCGGGTCGTACCCCGGCCCGCGGAGCCTCCCTGCCAGGCCCGACGCACCGAGTCCCGGACGACGAGGTCCGCTCCCCGTGTCGGTAAGAGGAACGACGTCCTCTCCGGTGTCAGCACCCCGATCGCCGCCCCCCGACGTTTCCTCCGGTCGATCCCGGCTCGCTCTGACCGAACCCAGGAGTTCCGCATGACCCGCTTCACCGTGCTCGTCGCCGCCCCCCGCTCCCGTTCCGCCGTCCGCGACGCCGCCCTGCGCGCCGCCTCCGAGGTGGCCTCCCGCGCGGGGGTCGCCTCCGCCCCCGACGTCATCGACCTCGCGGAGCTGGGCCCCGAACTGCTCTCCGAGTCCTCCGAAGCCGTGGACGCCGCCCTGGACACGGTGCGGCGGAGCGACGTCCTGCTCGTCGCGTCCCCGCAGGCCCACGGCACCTACACCGGCCTGCTGAAGGTGTTCCTCGACCGCCTGCCCGAGCTGGGCCTGGGCCACACCGTCGCGGTCCCGCTGGCCGTCGTGGACGACCTGCGCAACAGCCACGGCATCGAGGAGGACCTGCGGATCCTGCTCGCCGACCTGGGCGCCTGGGTGGCCGAGCCCGGCCTGATCCTGGCCGACGACGAGACCGGCCGGCCCGACAGCGTCGTGCGGGCCTGGGCGGACGTCGCCGCTCCGGGGCTGCGCCAGGCCGTCTCCGTGGCCGCCTGACCCGCACCTGTCGTCCCCCGGCGGCGGGCCCGTGGCCGCCTGGCCCGGGCCCGCCGCCGTCTCCGGTGCGCGGCGGCGGCGCGGGGCTCCGCCGGGCGGCCGGGGTCAGGCCCCGGGCGCGTCCGTGCCGTGCGGGGAGGGGCCGGTCGGCGCGGCGTCGGCGAGGTGCGCCCGCCTGCGGCTGGTGTCGGCCTCGGCCCGGGCCACGTTGCCGCGCACCAGGACCACCACGACCAGGGTCAGCGCGAAGCCGCCGATCCGCAGCGCCAGCATGAGCGGGTCGTCGGGCAGCCGCTCCCCGAACAGGATCGTGCCCGTCACGACCATGAACACGTTGCCCGCCACGTTGGACACCGGTGCGGTGATCGACGCCCGGGAGCGCTGGAGCGAGGTCTGGAAGAGGACGATGCCCACCGCCCACCCGACCGCGTACAGGTAGGGGTAGGGGGACAGGAGCGCGGGGACCACGGCGGCCCACAGGCCGTGGTCGGCCAGCAGCCCGCCCAGGCCCTTGCCCTGGAGTCCGGCGCTTCCCTGGGCGAAGCCGGCCGCGGCGCCCAGGGCCGCCGCCGACATGGACCGGCCGCTGCCGCCGGTGAGGGCGACCACGGCCAGGCACACCGCCACGGTGGCCAGGCTGACGGTGACGAGCAGCCCCGGGTCGGCGGTGGTCCCGGTCTCCGCGCCGTCGGCGGTCGACAGGGTGAGCAGGCCCAGGGCGACCGGCATGAGGGCCAGGGCCACGTATTCGCCCCGGGTGATCCGGTCGCCCACGACGAGGGTGATGACGAGGATGCCGCACGCCACCCCGGCGGCGAACGCGGGCTGGGCCACGGACACCGGCGCCAGGCCGAGGGAGACGATGAGCCCCACGCTGCCGAGTGCGGTGAAGAGGCAGCCGAACACCCAGCGGGGGTTGCCGAGCAGTACGCGGGCCAGGTGGAGGGGGCGGTTGACCGAGATCGACTCCGACCCGTGCAGAGCACGCTGCTGCACGCTCAGGCCGACGGTGTAGACCACGGCGGACAGGAGCGCGACCAGGAGTCCGATCACGAGAGGGCCTTTCGGCTCGGAGGCGGCGGCATCGGGAGGGCCCGCGCGTCGGCGCCCGGCGCGGCGGCGCCGGGGCGGGGGGTTCGGCGGACGCGGGTGGCGCTAACGTCGGGATGCGCGGTCCCACATCGGCCGCCGGAGGACTTTGGACGGTTGACGACCTCCATATAACCAGTTCTAGTCTGGTCTGACGAGCCCCATGTCCTCGTCTGAACAGCCAGGGACGGAGCAGCTCCGGGAGTAGGCATAGAACCTGTTCCGGGGCTGTCGAAGGGCGCGACGGCGAGGAATGGGGCATGGTGAAGGACCCAGGCGAGCCCGGCGAGGACACCTCCGAGCCCCGGGGCGGGGCGGCCGGCCCTCTGCGCGCGGAGGCGGGGGACGGCGCGAACGGTGCCCCGGAACCGGACACGGAGGAGCACTCCTCCGCGGCGGGCGGGGCGGGCCCCCCGCCGTGGTCGCGGGCGGCGGGGCTGCTCCCGCCCGCGTGGCGCGGGTACGCGCGGGGCTTCTCGTGGCGCGGCCTGCCCTGGCCGCGCCCGGCCCCCTGGCGGTACCGCTCCTCGCGCTTCGAGCCCGGCCCGCTCGGGCTCCTGGGCGTCATGCTCGCGGCGATGGCCGTCACCCTCTTGCTCCTCCAGACCGGTTCGGGAGGGGTACGGGGCGAGGGGGACGGCGTCGCGGAGGAGCCCGTCACGGTTCCGGGGCCGCCCGCGGGCGAGCTGCGCCTCATGCTGGTCGGCGACTCCCTGACCCAGGGGAGCAGCGGCGACTACACCTGGCGCTTCCACCTGTGGTCCCACCTGCGGGAGGCCGGCGTCGAGATCGACTTCGTCGGGCCCCGCGACGACCTGTACGGGCTCGACGACGGGGAGCCCGGGAACCGGGACTACGCCGACCCCGGCTTCGACACCGACCACGCGGCGCGCTGGGGCACCTCCACGAGGGAACTCGCCACCGGCGTGGCGGAGGTGGCGGCCGAGCACGCCCCCCAGTACCTGCTGCTCCTCGCCGGGACCGAGGACATCCTGGCCGGGCGCGGGGCGGACCACGCGCTGGAGGGCATCGGCGAGACGGTGTCCACGGTCCGTGTCGTGCAGGGCGAGACGCGCTTCGTCATCGGTGAGCTGCCCGCGGTGGAGGGCACCGGCGACGACGGCCGGTTCAACGGGGAGATCGCCCGGTTCAACATGGGACTGGTCGACCTGGCCCGGCAGCTCACCTCCAGCGACTCGCCCGTGGTCGTCGCCCGGGTCGCCGACGGCTACGCGCCGGCGCGCGACAACTGGGACGAGGCGCACCCGAACGCGCGCGGCGAGCTGCGGATCGCCGCGGCGTTCGCCGACGCGCTCGCCGAGCCGCTGGGCGTGGGCCGGGCGTTCGAGCGCCCGCTCCCGCGCGTGCCCGTCGGGCCGCCGACCGCTCCCGAGCCCGTCGCGGAGGAGTCCGGGGACGGGCTCGTGCTGAGCTGGGAGGCCGTGCCCGGGGCGACCGGCTACCGGGTGGTGCAGCGCCGGGTGGAGCCCGATCCCGACGAGGCGTCGGTGCTGCCCGTCGAGGTGGAGGACGACGGCGGCGACAGGTCCGTGCTGGTGGGGTCGCTGTTCAGCGGTGCGCGGTACGAGTTCGTCGTGCGACCGTTCAAGGGCAGGGACGAGGGCGCGGAGTCCGAGCCCCTGCAGCTGGTGTGGGACGACGACCCGCCCCCCGGCCCCGACGGGATCGCGGTCCGGGACGGCGGGGCGACGGTGGTGTGGGACGCGGTGGAGGAGGCCTCCCACTACGAGGTGTGGGTGCGGCCGCTGGACTGCGTGTCCGCCGACGAGCGGAGGTCCCCGGCGGCCCCCGAGGACGCGGACGGGGTGCCGGGCCGCCCGGACGACGGGAACGCGGCCCCTCCGGACGGTGGCGCGCCCCCGTCGCCGCCGGCGCCGGACCCGGCCCCCACGGACCCGCCCCCGCCGGCCCCCGGTCCGACCCCGGAGCCCGAGGCGCCGCCGCCCGCCCCCTCGGAGCCCGACGGGGGCTGTGAACGGCGCGACGGCCGCGGCCCCGAGGACGGGGAGGGCTGGCGCACGCTCGGCTCGGCGGGGGAGGAGCCGCGCTGGACGGCGACGGTGTCGGGCGCCTACGAGGTCGTGGTCCGCTCCTACCGTGACTACGTGGAGGGCGGTTTCTCCGACAGCGCGCTCCTGGCGGGCGGCTGATGGCCGTGCGGAGCGGTGCCGCGGGCGGCGCCCGGGGGCTCCGGTGGGCGGCACGCCTGCTGCCGTGGGCGGTGGGCCTGCTCGCCGGTGTCCTGGCGCTCGGTCCGGCGCTCGGCCCCGGGTACGTGCTCCGCTACGACATGGTGTTCGTGCCGGACCTGTCCCCGGGCACGGTCCTGGAGGGGGCGGACGGCTTCCCCCGGGCCGTCCCCAGCGACGTGGTGGTGGCCGCGCTGTCGCGCGTGCTGCCGGGTGACGCGGTGCAGGCGCTGGCGCTGCTGGCGGTGTTCGCCGTGGGAGGGGCGGGGGCGTCCGTCCTGTTCGTCCGCGCGTCGGCGGGGAGCGGGCCGGTGCGGGCCGGGGCGCTGGCGGCTTCGGCCGCCGCGGGCCTGGCGTACGTGTGGAACCCGTTCGTCGCCGAACGCCTGCTGCTGGGCCAGTGGGCCGTGCTCCTGGGCTACGCGGGGCTGCCGTGGGTGGTGGGGGCCGTCGTCCGGTCGGCGGCGGTCCGGCCGGCAGCGGGGTTCGCCGGGGTCGTGCGCGCGCTCGTCCCGGCGGCCGTGGGCGGGTTCTCGTCCGTGGTGCTGACCGGGCTCACGGCGGGCCCGGTGGCTCTGTCGGGGGCCCGTCGGGCGCCCGACGGCGCCCCGCCCGGGGCGGTCGGACACGGCGGAGGCCGGTGGGCGCGGACCGGGATCTTCCTCGCGGCGCTGGTGACGGTCGCGCTGCCGTGGCTGCTGCCGTCGCTGACGAGCGGGGCGGGGACCGACCCGGCCGGGGTGGAGGCGTTCGCCGCCAGGTCCGACACCCCGTTCGGCACGGCGGTGTCCCTGCTGCTCCTGGGCGGGGTGTGGAACTCGGGGGCCGTTCCGGCGGGCTACGGCGAGCCGGTGACGGCCGCTGCGCGGCTGCTCCTGTGCCTGGCGGCGCTCGCGGGCTGGGCGTCGCTGCTGCGGAGGCGACGGCCCCCCTTCGGGGCGGGGCTCTCCGCGGCCGCCGTCGCGGGCCTGGCGATCGCCCTGCTCGGCGCCACCGCCCCCGGCCGCGAGCTCCTGGCCTGGCTGGTCGGGGTGTGGCCGGGGTTCGGGGTGCTGCGGGACGGACAGCTCTACGTCGCCCCCCTGGCGCTGGTGCAGGCGCTCGGGCTGGGTGCGGCGGTGCTGTGTCTGTCGGGCTCCTCCTCGGCGGGGGAGGGGGGCGCCCCGCCGGAGGGCCTCTCCGCGGCGGGCGCCGTCCGTTCCCCGGGGGGAGACGGCCCCCCGCCGGGGGGCGGCTCCCGCACGGAGCGCGCAGGACTGTGGCGGATGGTGCTGGCGGTGTTCGCGGGGCTCCTTCCCGTGGTGACCCTCCCCGGTCTCCTGTGGGGCGCGGGCGGTGCGCTGGCTCCCGCCGACTACCCGGCCCCCTGGCTGGAGGCCCAGCGGGCGGTGGCCGGGGACGGGCGCCCCGGGGCGGTGCTGGTGCTCCCGTGGAGCGCCTACCGGGGGATCGACTGGTCCGGCCGGCCGACCGTCGTGCTCGACCCGGCCACCAGGCTTTTCGACCGGCGGACGGTGTGGAACGACGACCTGGTGGTCGGCACGCCGGACGGCGGCGCGGTGGTGGTGACCGGCGAGGACGTCCGGGCCCGGGAGGTGGCCGGGCTGCTGCGGCCGGACCCGGGAACCGGCCTGCCCGAGCGGCTGGACCCCGGGGTCCTGGCCGGGGCCGGGGTGCGGTACGTGGCGGTGTCGGCACCGGTCGATAACCAGTTCTGGTCGGGGGTCGACGGGCTGTCCGTGGTGGTGGAGGGGGCCGACATGGTGCTTCTGGAGGTCCAGGATCACCACATCAAGGCGGATAAAGCCACCATCCCGGGGTTGGAAGTTACCGGCGGGTTAGTTACAGTTGGGGCAATCATCTGGTCTATGGCTAGATCAGGTTCTAGTCTCGTTTTCCAGTGCCTCGGCCCCAGTTCGGGGTCGGGCGCGCGGAAGGAGATCCCCAAGTGATCAAGGTAATCGCCGCCTGCGTCATCGGCGCGGCCCTGGCGGGGGGTGGCACCGTTCTGGCCACCAGCCTCGCCACGGACTCGACCGCGACCGTGGAGCCGGTGAACGAAACCCTCTACAACTACGGCGACCGCTAGGAAGCCCGAGTTCGACGGAGGACAGCGGGCGCCCCGTCCCCAGCGGGGCGCCCCCCCCGAAACCCCGCGGCCCCCGTCCCCGGCCGCCCCCCCACAGACGTCCGGTCGACGGGTCTGTTCGGCATGCGTTCCACCCTTCCCCCGCGTGATCGCCGTGCGTGTCCGGACGCGCGCGGAGGGTGTCCTCGGCCGATCCTCCCGGACTCCGCGCGGAAGGAGAGCGTGTGGTCTTCCAGAAGGTCCGCCCCGGGGCGGAGCCCGCCCTGCCCCGGGTCGCCGCGTCCCCGGCCGCCGTCACCGCCCCCGCCCCGGCCGAAGCCGGCACGGAGGCGCCCCCCGACCTCGGACCGCGCCTCGACGGGGTCCGCCTGGTCATGATCAACTGGCGCGACCCCTGGCAGGCCGCCGCGGGGGGAGCCGAGGAGTACGCCTGGCGGATCAGCCGCCACCTGGCCGAGCGCGGCGCCATCGTCACCTTCCTCACCAGCCGCGAACCCGAGCAGGCCCGCGTCGAGACCCGGGACGGCATCGTCATCAGGCGCATGGGCGGCACGTTCACCGTCTACCCGCGCGTCATGGCGTGGCTCGCCCTGTGGCGGCGCGAGTACCTGCTCGCCTTCGACTGCATGAACGGCATCCCCTTCCTGTCCCGGCTCGTCCTGCGCCGCAGCACCAGGGTGGTCAGCGTCGTCCACCACGTGCACGACCTCCAGTTCAACGCCTACTTCTCGGCCCCGCTCGCCCGGGTGGGCCGCTTCATCGAGTCGGCCGTCGCCTCCCGCGTGTACCGCGGCTGCACCACCGTCACCGTGTCGGAGTCCTCCCGCCGGGCCATGCGCGAGAAGCTCGGCTGGAGGGCGCCCATCGAGATCGTCCACAACGGGGGCACGCCCCCGGAGCCGCCCCCGCGCCCCGCCGCCCTCCACCACCCCCGGACCGCGCCCTCCGGCCGGCTCCTCCCCGGTCCCCCCGGCCCCGCGACCGGGCTCGGGAGCCCCGCCGTCGTCAGCCTCGGCCGCCTCGTCGTCCAAAAGCGCGTCTCGCAGGTGGCGGACCTGGCGCGCAGCCTGCGCGGCGAGCATCCCGGCCTGAAGGTGCACATCATCGGGCGCGGCCCCGAGGGCGACCACCTCGCCGAACAGGTCGTGCGCGACGGCACCGGCGACCGGGTCCGCCTGCACGGGTTCCTCTCCGAGGAGGACAAGAACGACGTCCTGGCCTCGTGCGACCTCCACGTGACCGCCTCCGAGTTCGAGGGCTGGGGCCTGACCGTCATCGAGGCCGCACGCCTCGGCGTGCCCACCGTGGCCTACGATGTGGACGGACTTCGCGATTCGGTGCGGGACGGTGAGACCGGGTGGCTGGTCCGCGAGGGCGAGGACCTCGCCGACGCGGTCGCCAGGGCCCTGGAGGAGCTGTCCGACCCCCGCCGGGCCGAGGCCGTGCGCCGCGCCTGCCTCGCGTGGGCCGCCCGGTTCACCTGGGAGGCCAGCGGCGCGCGGATGGCCAGGCTGGTCGCCGCCGAACTCGGCCTCCCCGGCGGGACCCCCGACCATCCCGGCGCCGGAGAGGCCCCGGCCACCACGACCACCCCGGGCGCCCCGGCCGGGGCAGCAGGCAGGAAAGAGCGAATGTGACTTCGGCGGAATCCACCGCCAGGCGCGAACCGGAGGATTCCAGCACACCGACCGCCCCCCGCGGAGGGCTGGACCAGAAGCTGATCACACGGCTCAAGGTCCTCACGGTGTGTCTGCTACTGGGCGCTCTGGCAGCGAGCATCGACCCCGGCAGGATCGTCAGCGACACCAAGATCGACCTGACGGCCGACCCCCTGGGGTTCATGGAGCGGGCCCTGCACCTGTGGGACGCCTCCTACTTCGGGCAGATCCAGAACCAGGCCTACGGGTACTTCTTCCCCAACGGCCCCTTCCACCTGCTGTTCGACTCGCTGGGCATGCCCGACTGGCTCGTCCAGAGGCTGTGGATGGCGGTCCTGCTCGTCGCGGCCTTCACCGGCGTCTACAAGGTCGCCGGGGCCCTGGGCATCGGCACCCCCGACACGCGCATCCTGGCCGGGGTCGCCTACGCCCTGGCCCCCCGCGTGCTGACGCTGCTGTCGTACAACTCGGCCGAGCTCCAGCCCATGCTGCTGATGCCGTGGATCCTGCTCCCCCTGGTCCTGGGGGCCCGGCACGGGTACTCCCCGGTCCGCGCCGCCCTGCTGTCGGGCCTGGCGTTCCTCCTGTGCGGCGGCACCAACGCCGCCTCCGAGCTGGCCGTCCTGGTCGTCCCCGGCCTCTACCTGCTGACCCGCGCCAACGGCCCCCGCAAGCGGCGGCTCATGGTGTGGTGGACGGCGGCCCTGGTCATGGCCTCGTCCTGGTACGTCGGGCCGCTGCTCATCATGTCGCGGTACGTGTACTCGTTCATGCCCTACACGGAGGACGCCGCCGTCACCACCGGTGTCACGTCCCTGGTCAACGCGCTGCGCGGCACCTCCAACTGGATGGGGTTCCTCCCGGACCAGGGCAACACCGCCCTGCCCTCCGGCGCGGAGCTGTCCACCACCCCCTGGCTGATCGCGGCGACCGCGGTGGTCGCCGGGCTCGGCCTGGCCGGGCTGGTCAACCGGCGCACCCCCGAGCGGCTGTTCCTCATCACGAGCCTGCTGACCGGCACCGCGGTCGTCGTCGCGGGCTTCACCGGCGACCTCACCGGGCCCTTCGCGGAGACGGTGCGCACCCTCCTCGACGGTGCCCTCTCCCCGTTCCGGAACGTGCACAAGTTCGACGCGCTGATCCGCCTGCCGCTGGTCCTGGGCCTGGCCCACCTGCCGGTCGTGGTGGCGCGCGACCGCGCGGACCGCGGCGGGGGCCCCGCCCCCGGGCGCGTCCGCCGGGCCGTCGCGGGCGGCGCCTCCTCCGTCTTCCTCGTCACCCTCGTGCCCGTCGGCACCGTCGGCATCGCCCCCGCCGGGGGCTACGAGCGGATCCCCGAGTACTGGTACGACGCGGCCGACTGGCTGGAGGAGCGCTCCGACGAGCGCGGCATGACCATGGCCCTGCCGGGCTCCGCGCGCGGCGAGTACGAGTGGGGGCGCCCCCTCGACGAACCCCTGCAGCCCCTCCTGGACGGGGCCTGGACCAACCACCAGATCATCCCGTGGGGTTCGGCGGGCGTCTCCCGCATCACCCACGAGATCGACCAGAGGGTCTCCTCGGGCCGCGGCTCCGCCGGGCTCTCCGCCACCCTCGCCCGCATGGGCGTCACCCACCTCCTGGTCCGCAACGACCTCCAGCGCACCGCCAACAACGGCGGCTGGCCCGCACGCGTCCACCAGGCCCTCCGGAACTCGCCCGGCATCACCGAGGCCGCCGAGTTCGGCCCGGTGATCGGCTCCCTCGACCACCAGTCCGCCTCCCAGTGGTTCGACCAGCCGTACCCGGCCCTGACCGTCTACGAGGTCGGGGAGGCGGCCCCGACCGTGGGCACCGTTCCCTCCGACGGGACGCTGAGGGTCACCGGCGGACCCGAGTCCGTGCTCCACCTGGCCGAGCAGGGCCTGCTCACCGACGACCGCCCGGTCCTCCTGGGCGACGACCCCGGCACCGCCGGGATCGCCGCGGAGGACACGATCGTCACCGACACCGCCCGCCGCCGCGAGGTCGTCTACCCCGACGTGCGCCGCAACGTGTCCGCGACCCTGACCGAGGACGAGGAACTCGAACGCGACGTCCCCGCGCCCGACGTCCTCGACCCGGCCTGGGAGGACCACGTCGCCCACGCCGAGGACATCGGGATCGACTCGGTGAGGGCCTCCTCGTCCGAGAGCGGTGCGGGGGCGCGCGCCGGCGACCGCGACCCCGGGCACGCCCCGCACGCCGCGCTCGACGACGACCTCACCACCTCGTGGCGGTCCAGCGCCTTCACCGGGGCCCTGGGCCAGTGGCTCGAGATCGAGTTCTCCGAGCCCCAGGACCTCACGGGGCTGAGCATCGCCTTCGAGCAGCTCGCCGACGAGCCACCGCCCTCCCGCGTCACGCTGGTCACCGACAACGGCGAGGCGGAGGTCCCCGTCGCCGCGACGGCGGAGCCGCAGGAGCTCATGGCCCCGCCCGGGCCCACCGGCACGCTGCGCGTGCGCGTGGACGAGCTCGCCTGGGAGCCCGAGTACCGGTTCGGCACCCGCGTGGGCATCGCCTCCGTCTCGGTCCCCGGCCTCGAACTGGACCGCACCCTGCGCGTGCCCGGCCCCGCGGACGCCGGGACGCTGCTGTTCACCGGCTCCACCGGGACCGCGCCCGGCTGCATGGAGGGCTCCCACGTGTGGGTCTGCAACCCGCGCCTCCAGGTGCAGGGGGAGGACGCACGAGGGCTGGACCGCACCTTCGACCTGTCGGCGGACGCGGCCTCCGCGCCGCACTCCGTGACCGGCGAGGTCGTGCTCACCGACCCCAGGGAGGCGGAGAACGCCGCGAACCGGGCCGGCCCCCACCCGCACGTGACCGCCTCCTCCACCGCGGTGGAGCACCCGGCGGCCATGGGCCGGGGCGTCCTGGACGGTGACGAGAGCACCGTCTGGTACCCGGACCCGGAGGAGAAGAACCCCTGGCTCGACATCGACCTGGGGGCTCCCACCGGGATCGGGTACCTGGCCGTCGAGTTCCCGCGCGCCGACAGCGTGATGCGGCCGATCCGCGTGACCGTCGAGGGCGGCGGCACCGTACGCGAGGGCTGGATCGACGGCAGCGGCCGGGTGGACTTCGCCGAGTTCACCGCGTCCTCGCTGCGGGTGACGTTCGAGCGCCCCGAGGGGCAGGCGCTGGAGATCGGCACCGTCGAGATCCCGGGCGTCGAACCGGTCGACCCGCTGCCCGAGGGCGACGCGTCCACCGCCTGCGGCCTGGGCCCCACGCTGCGGGTCAACGGACAGCGCGTGGAGACCCGGATCAGCGGGGGAGCCCTCGCCGACCAGCTCACCGGTCGGCCGGTGCCCTACGAGAGCTGCACGGACCTGGACCTGGTCGAGGGCGAGAACCGGGTCGTGGTCGACCCGGGCAACCGCTACGAGGTGCGCTCGGCGCTCATCGGCTCCGCCGGGCCCGCCGCGGACCGGGCCGAGGTCACCACGGCCGAGGTGGAGGCCCTGCACGAGTGGGGGCCCGGCGAGCGCCGGTTCGACGTGGACGTCGACGAGGACAGCTTCCTGGTCGTCAACGAGAACTTCAACGAGGGCTGGCGTGCGGTCCTGGAGGGCGGGGACGCGCCGCTGGAGCCGATCCGCCTGGAGGGGTGGAAGCAGGCCTGGGTCCTCCCGGAGGGCAGCGCGGGCACGGTCACCCTGACGTACACGCCCGACGCCGCCTACCACCGAGCCCTCGCCGCCGGAGCCGTCCTGGCCGCGGTGCTGGTGGTGGCGGCGCTGTGGCCCCGCCGGCTCCTGCCGGGCGGGCGCGCCCACCGGTCCTCGCCCCCGCGCGGCTCCCGGTCCCTGCCCGCGGCCGGCCCCGGCTGGGCGGGCCGCTGGGCGGTCCTGCCGCTCGGCCTGGCCTACGGGGTCTGGGTCGCGGGCTGGGTCGGCGCGGCCCTGGTCGGTCTGATCCTGCTGTGCATGTGGTGGCTGGGCCGCCGCGCGCCCCGGCGGCTGAGGCACGCCAGACCGGGACGGCCGTCGATGGGCGGGCGCCTCCTGCCCCACCTGGCCGGGCCGTGGCCCCCGGTGGTGTCGCTGGGCCTGGCCGGGCTGTCCCTGGCCCTGGGCACCCACCTGGCCCTGTACATGCCCTTCCACGACGTCACGGAGGCGTTCGGGGGAGCGCTGCGCGGCTGGGCGGCCCAGCTGCTGTGCCTGCCCGCGCTCGCCAGGCTCGTCCTGGCCCTGGGGCAGCGCGGCGACGGGGACCCGGACGACGCCGACCCGGCCCCGGCCCGGGGGGAGGCCCGGGCGGATCCGGGGGCCGCCGGGTCCACCCGCCGTCCGGACCCCGGCGGGGCGGACGGGCGGGGCGCCCCGGCGGCGGAGCCCCGTGACGACGACCTGAGGGAGCCCGACTCCGAGGAGGCCCGAGCATGAGCGCGATCGGGACGCCGGCCGACAGCCAGGTCGGCCCGCCCGGGTCCCCCGCACGCGCCGTGCCGCGGGGCGCCGTCATGGTGGCGCTGGGGGCGTTCCTGCTGACACTGGCCGCCCTGCTGCCGCTGTACGTGCACGAGAGGATCGCCCTGCTGCCGGCGCAGACCCGGTTCGACGTCAGGATGGTCGACGAGGACGCGGGCTACCTCGACACCTCCACCTGGCGGTGGGTGGAGGCCGCGGAGCTCACCCGGGTGACCCGTGTGGACGGCTCGGCCCACGGCGGGGACTGGTCGGCGTGGGAGGTGTCCGTGGACACCTCGGCGCCCGACCGGATGATCGACCACTGGAGCCGGCGGGTGATCGTGGACCGCGAGACCGGCAGGGCGGTCAACTGCTGCGGCGAGCACGTCGACGGCGACCGCGCGGTCCGCCAGGCGGGGCTCGTGTACTCGTGGCCGCCCGGGGCGGAGGAGGGCGACCACCCGTTCTACGACGCGGAGGTGCGCTCCGCGCCGATGCTGGAGTTCCAGGAGTGGGATGAGGTCGCCGGGGTCCCCGTGCGCCGGTACAGCCAGTGGGTCGAGGCCGCCCAGGTTCCGGAGTCGGCGCGCCCGGTGCCCGCCGAGCTGTTCCGGTCCGGCGCCCGGGGGACGGTCACCGCCACGCGCTGGCTGGAGGTGAGCCGCACGTTCTGGGTGGAGCCGGTCAGCGGGATCGTGGTCGACGCCCACGAGACGCGTGCGGAGACCCTGCGTCCGCAGGACGACGGGGGCGAGGTCCCCCTCCTGCACGCGGAACTGGCCATGGCGGACAACCAGGTCTCCGGCTACGCCGAGCAGGCCCGCGTCAGGTCGGTGCTGCTGCGCGCCCTGGACTCCTGGGCGCCCCGGACCCTGGGGCCGCTCGGAGGGCTGGCGGTCCTCGTCGGCCTGGTCCAGGCATGGCGGGGCCACCGCGCGGACGGCGCACCCGCGGACGGTGCGCTGAGCGGGGACGCGGACGCCGGCCGGGAGGCCCCCGCCCGTGGGCGCGGGCGCCGGCGCGCCGGGGAGCCCCTCGACCCGCAGTGGTGACCGGGCCCCGTCCGCGCCTGTGTTCCGGCGGTGGGCGGGAAGGCCACGCCGTAGTATCGGACACATGTGCGGTCGCTATGCCCAGTCCCGGAACGTGCACCAGCTGCAGCTCGCCTTCGGGCTGCCCGAGCAGGCCCTCACCGAGGAGGCGGATCCCCGGTCGTGGCCGCCGCTGGAGGAGCTGGAGCCGGACTACAACATCTCGCCGGGAAGACCGGTGTACGCCGTGCTCGGGTCGCCGCCCCGGGCCGGCGACCAGGGCCCGCCCGGGCCCAGGAGCCTGCACACGCTGCGCTGGGGCCTCGTCCCCTCCTGGGCCAGGGACCGCAACGTCGGCTACCGGATGATCAACGCCCGGAGCGAGACGGTCGCCGACAAGCCGGCCTTCCGCACCGCCTACCGGCGCCGCCGGTGCCTGCTGCCCGCCGACGCCTACTACGAGTGGCAGCTCGTCGGCAAGGACGGCACCGTCCAGGCCAGCACCTCGCCCGCGACCGACCCCCAGCACAAGAAGCGCAAGGCCAAGGCCGACAAGAAGCCCTACGCGATCCACTACCGGGACGACCGCCCCCTGGCGATGGCGGGCATCTTCGAGCGCTGGCGCGACCCCGAGGTTCCCGAGGACGACCCCGCCGCCTGGGTGTGGAGCTGCGCGGTCATCACCACGGGGGCGGCGCCCGGGCTCGACCACATCCACGAGCGCATGCCGGTCGTCGTGCCTCCGGAGGACTGGGCCGCCTGGCTGGACCCCGCCTCGGGCGCCGACGAGCTCGCGCACCTGCTGGGGGAGACCCCCGTCGACCGGTTCGCGGTCGACGAGGTGTCCACCGACGTCAACACCATCAAGAACAACCGTCCCGACCTGCTCGAACCCCTCACCGACACCGGGGGTGGCGAACCGGGGACACTTTTCTGACCCCTGTGGCGGTGGACACAGCGGGGGCGGACCTGTGTATGGTGTGCGGGGCCGCAGGGCCCCGGCGCCGGGATCGAGGCGCCGCGGCACGCACGACGTGCCCACACATGTGAATACGCAACGCGGGAGCTCGCGCCATGGCGGGCTGAGAGGGCGACTCGACGGTGTCGCCGACCGCAGAACCTGTTCGGGTAATTCCGACGTAGGGAGGCATGCCATGACGGCTACCGACGGTCGTGACGTCAGTTCCACCAGAGGTTCCGACACCGCCGTTCACCGGGTGACCACCGGTCCCATCATGGGATCATCCAAGGTCTATCGCGAGGTCGTGACCCCGGAGGGCCACACGCTCCGCGTGCCCCGGCGCAGGGTGGGACTCAGCAACGGCAGCCACTTCGACCTGTACGACACCTCCGGCCCCTACACCGACGACGCCGTGTCCGTCGACGTCCACCGGGGCCTTCCCCCGACCCGCCTGGCCTGGGCCGGGGACCGCCCGCCGGCCGGCGGCGCGTCCACCCAGCTCGCCCGCGCGAAGGCCGGGACCCTCACCCCCGAGATGCGCTTCGTGGCCGAACGCGAGGGCGTGGACCCCGAGTTCGTCCGCTCCGAGGTGGCCCTGGGCCGCGCGGTGATCCCCGCCAACCGCTGCCACCCCGAGTCCGAGCCGATGATCATCGGCAAGAACTTCCTGGTCAAGATCAACGCCAACATCGGCAACTCCGCCGTCACCTCCTCCGTGCCCGAGGAGGTCGAGAAGATGGTGTGGGCCACCCGCTGGGGCGCCGACACCGTCATGGACCTGTCCACGGGCAGGCGCATCCACGAGACCCGCGAGCGCATCCTGCGCAACTCGCCCGTCCCGATCGGCACCGTGCCCATCTACCAGGCACTGGAGAAGGTCGACGGGGACCCGGCCCGGCTCAGCTGGGAGGTCTACCGGGACACCGTGGTCGAGCAGTGCGAGCAGGGCGTGGACTACATGACGGTGCACGCGGGGGTGCTGCTGCGGTACGTGCCGCTCACCGCCCGCCGGGTCACCGGCATCGTCTCCCGGGGCGGCTCCATCATGGCCGCCTGGTGCCTGGCCCACCACAGGGAGAGCTTCCTGTACACCCACTTCGAGGAGCTGTGCGAGATCCTCCGGGAGTACGACGTCACCTTCTCCCTCGGCGACGGGCTGCGCCCCGGGTCGATCGCCGACGCCAACGACGAGGCCCAGTTCGCCGAGCTCCGCACCCTGGGGGAGCTCACCCACGTCGCCCGCGCGCACGACGTCCAGGTGATGATCGAGGGACCCGGGCACGTCCCCATGCACAAGATCGCGGAGAACGTGCGCCTGGAGGAGGAGCTGTGCGGCGAGGCGCCGTTCTACACGCTCGGCCCCCTGGCCACCGACGTGGCCCCCGGCTACGACCACATCACCTCGGCGATCGGCGCCGCGCAGATCGGCTGGCTCGGCACGGCGATGCTCTGCTACGTCACGCCCAAGGAGCACCTCGGGCTGCCCGACCGCGACGACGTCAAGACGGGCGTCATCACCTACAAGCTCGCCGCGCACGCCGCCGACCTGGCCAAGGGGCACCCCGGGGCCCAGGAGTGGGACGACGAGCTGTCCAAGGCGCGTTTCGAGTTCCGCTGGCAGGACCAGTTCCACCTGTCCCTCGACCCCGAGACCGCCCGGTCCTTCCACGACGAGACCCTGCCGGCCGAACCGGCCAAGACGGCGCACTTCTGCTCCATGTGCGGGCCCAAGTTCTGCTCCATGAAGATCACCCAGGACGTGCGCCGCTACGCGGAGGAGCACGGCCTGGACACCGTCGCTGCCATCGAGCGGGGCATGGCCGACAAGTCGGCGGAGTTCTCCGAACAGGGCAGACGCGTGTACCTCCCCCTCGCCGAGTAGCCAGTGTCCCCCGAGGCGGGGGAACCGCCCCGAGGTTCCCCCGCCCGCCTTCCGGCTCCTAGGGCTTGAGCACTCGTACCTTGCGGCTGATGTTGAATCCCAGTCCGTGACGGTAGATCTCCGGCACCCTGTACTGCCCGCTGCTGTCGTCGAAGTAGAACACTCCCGCGGTGAGGAGGGCGTCCGCCTCCTCCGTAGTCAGGCCGACGTCGTCGAGGCTGAAAGGCACGGTGACCGTGGCTCCGCGGCTCTGGAGACGGGCGAGAAGCTTGCCGATATCCTGGTTCTCCGTCTTGATCGCGTCGATCTTGATCTGACTGCACCGGGCCAGGGCGGTGCGCATGGCAGAGGGGGCCAGCACCCGGTCCGTCCAACGGCTGTTGCCGGACCCCAGGGACAGTTTGGCCGACTCGGCGAGGAACGCCGTGACGTCACGGGCCTGGACCTGTTTGTTGTAGTCCGCCAGAGCGGCGGGGACCCAGAGGTGGGAGCGTGCCTCCCGGGACTTCTCGGAGCCCATCTTCCAGCCCCAGAGGGGCACCAGGATCTTGGGCAGGTCGTCCTCAGCGATGTCGGATATGTCCAGTTCGGGCCGGTCCAGTGCCCCGGCCTGGGAGGCGATCCACACGGTCAGACGCAAGGAGTCCGTGCTGTCCCAGCGCAGCGCGTACGACTTGTACCGGTCCGCGAGCTGGCTGCTGTTCTGCTGTACCGCCCAGTTCACCAGGTCCCTGCGGACGAAGGCGATGATGCCGAGTGGTCGCCCGCGCAGGGCACGGAGCCAGTTGAGGGTGTCGATCAACAGCGTTCGCAGCGCGGTGCGCTTGACCTCTGAGTCCAGTTTCTGGAGCATGTCCTCCAAACCGTCGATCACGAAGACGGCGCGCACCCGCGCTCCGAGCGCGACCAGCGCCTCCTCGGGAGAGCGGTCGGACACCTCGGCCCCTGCGGCCATGGCGAGGCAACGCAACCACATCGACCGCCACCGGAGGGTGTCGTCGGCGGGGAGGTCGGAGAGGGCCCGGCTGAGGGTGTCACGGATATCGATGGTGGTCGCTGCCGTACCGCCGTGTCGCTCCGCGAAGGAGTCCCGCAGGGTCTGTGTCGTCAGGCTCGCCTGGTTCTGCTGGAGGGAGTCCGGCTCCAGGACGGGCACGATCGAGGCGTCCAAGGTGACATCGGAGACGTCCGACTGCTCCGCGAAGAGGCGCCATTCCCGTGCCGCGCACGCCTTCGCGTACGTGAAGGTCTTGCCCGCTCCCTTGGCTCCGAGCACCAGGGCGATCGGGGGTTCGGTCCGGTGGTCGCCGACCAGGCGCCGCAGGGGCTCGGTGGCGAGGAACCCGGTCGCCGACGTGAGGCCCTGGTTCTCGGCGTAGACGAGGTCTTCGGCCGAGCTCGCCAGGTGCCGGCGCTGGTCTCGGACGTCGATCCGTTGTTCTTCCGGTGACGGGGTGACCTGGACCGGTGGTTCCGGCACCAGCGCGGACAGCGTCTCCCTCACCCCTGAGCGTTCGATGGCTGCCACCACCCCGTCCCACTGGGGCGGGAGCGCCAACAGGTTCTCGTTGAAGGGGCTCAGCAGCGGCGGCGTGAACACGTCGGTGTCGAGAAGCGTGTTCTCGTCCTCAAGGCTCTCTTCCGTGACGATGACCGAACCGGCCAGTGCGTCCGAGAGGTTCCGCTGCGCGGTCTCGACCTGTTCCCGGTGCGCGTCGTGGCGGAACTGGGTGATCACTGCGGAGCTGACAGGATCGGTGCCGTGGATCGACGGCGCCCGGTGGCCGAGTTGCCTGATGAGTCGGGTCGTCCCGGAGAGGGACTGGCCGCTCAGGGTCGTGACGAAGACGCGCTGGATCCTGGGGTCGAGCAGGAGTGGCGCGGACAGTTCGGAGGAACCGGCACGAAGGTCCACGATGACGACGTCTGCCCCGGCCGACTCCGTGAGTTCCGCCAGGGCCTCGGAGACGAAGTAGCGCGAGCGGTCGGGCGTCAACAGATCGCCGGGGTCGATCCTCGGCGGAGTGAGGAGACTCCGTCGGCTGGCGGGCAGCACGAGCACGGCTCCTCCGCCGGGATACCTGCCGATGTGCTGGTTGGGCAGGTACGACGCGGCCAGGGCGACGGCGCGTGTTCTGTCCTCGTCGACCGAACCGTGCAGGCTTGCCAGGAAGTCCTCGTAGGCGAAGTCCATCTGCCCGCCCTGCTCCTGGTACATCCACGTGATGCCGGGAGCTTCCAGGTCGGCGTCCACGAGAAGGACACGGCTGCCGCGTCGGGCGAGGTGGTCGGCGAGGGCGACGGCATGGAGGGTTCTTCCCACCCCGCCCTTGAAGGAGTGGAACGCGAGAACCTGGACCCCGGAGGCGAACTGGTCGGATCCGGGACGTGGTAGCGGGTCGGCCAGCTCGCGAACGATGCGGCGTTCACGGAGCTGGGGCAGACGGCGAAGGTCCGAACCGCCGTGACCGGCTCTGATATCGATGGGAAGAGCCGGAGCCGGGTCTTGGGACGGCCCGTCGAGGAGCAGAGCCGGCTCCCCGCCCACTCGTGAGACAGATCCGGGGCCGAAGCACTTCTCGTCCTCCAACCAGGCGAGGACGGTACTCGGCTCAGTGCCCTTCACGACCTCCATCTGCAGCCCGTCCCACCAGGCGTCGACTTCGAGAAGCCACGTCGGCCAGCCGCCGCCCAGAGCGAGCTCGCTCAGCCTCTCCTCGACGTCCACCCATGTGTACAGGCGGACGGGTGCTGATGAGACCAGGTCCTCCACTGTTCCTCCTCGTTCCCTGTCGTCAGTTCACAGGACTCGGTTCACGCCTGCTGACACCAACGGATCAGCGATCGGAGTGCGACCAGGGCCTTCTTCTCATCCGACGGATCCAGTCTCGCACCGTAGCGCCAGGCTTCGTGGAGGTCCCTGATCGGGACGCGCTGGTTCGCGTCGTGTCTGGCACGGCAGTCGGTGAGCCCGCTCATCACGGAACCGGGCAGGTTGAGCTCCCTCGCCAGGCTCCGCAGATCGTGGGACCTCTCCAGACTGACGGAGTCCCGGCTCCCCGACCGGCGGATCAGCTCCGCCTTGAGTCCGCACTCCGCGGCGTAGAACAGGAGAAGGCAGGCGACGTCCCTCTGCTCGTCCACGATCTGCTCACCCCACCTCGCCAAACGGTCGCGGTTCGCGAGGAGAGCGGCGCGCCCAACATTGACACCCATGTGGGAGATTGTTCCAGGATCCCATGCCCGGCGGAGCATATCCAGGCCACGGGATCGGGCCGCCCGAGGGGCGGCGAAGCCGGCGTGCCACCCGCCGCTCCCGGGTCCCGGGCGGCCCGTGGCACGGACCGCAGAACCCACGGGCACCATCGGCTCCGCAAAAGATCCACCGACTCGCGCATTCCGCCCACCGCCGGTTCCGCCGGCCTCGGCCTCCGACCGCCCGGGCGGTCGGAGGCCTCAGCCGGGCTTGCGGGCGCTGGCCACCAGGTGCACGCCGACGTAGTCGTCGGACTCGGTCGCCCGCAGTTCCATCTCCACCAGGCGCCCCATCGACCTCGGGTCGCGGGCCAGCATCATCTCCACCGTGGAGGCGGACAGCACCGTGCGGGGCTTGATCCACTCCAGTTCCAGACCCGCGTCCGAGAGCGTCTCGGTGAGCTGCTCGGCGGTGAAGCACCGTGTGATGGAACCGTCGGGCCAGGGGACCAGGAGCACGTCCGCGCTCGGCGCGTGGCTCAGCTCCGGCCAGCGGTCCTGCTCGGCGAGCAGCGCCATGCCCAGCACCACGGAGTCCACGCACAGCAGGGCGCGTCCCCCCGGGCGCAGCACCCGGGCGACCTCCGCGACGGAGGACTCGGTGGCCAGGTGGCGCGACAGGACCCGGTTGTCGGCGATGACCCCGTCGAAGACCTCGGAGGCGAAGTTGCGCAGGAAGGCGGAGTCCCCGACGACGTGGCGCAGGCGCCCGCGCCGCGCCGGGCGCGGCACCACCGCGCGCCCGTTGACGAGGGTGAGCGGGCGGCGCACCGCCATGTCGGTGGAGGGGAGCAGGGTCACGACGTCGTGGCCGGCGGCCACCGCTCGCGGGGTGCCCTGGTAGTCGGGGCTGGACACGTCGAGGAGTCGGGAGGGCGCCTCGGGGAGCCAGCGGGCGATCTGCGCCTCCGCGACCGCCCAGTAGAACCGCCAGTAGTCCGAGAGGCGGTCGGGGGTGGCGAACTGCGCCGCGGGCGAGCGGGGGCGTTCGGAGGCAGGGGTTGAGGACGGTTGCACGTGCGCTCCTCTCCCATCCTTCAAGTGGTCCTACCCGCACTCTGCCATGCCTCACCTCCGATGACCGAGGCAAACGACAATTTCGGGCGGGTAAGGGACCTTCGTCCCCCGGGTGGGGCGGAATCAGCCCGGCGCGAACGTTGTTGTCCTCCACACCGCCGCCGGAAGCGGACGTCCGGGGCGGACGAAAGTCCTATGAGGAGGGTCGTCAGAGCATGCCGACTGCCGGTTCATGTCTCGAGCGCGGGGAGACGGCGTTGCCGCCGCGCGGTGGCGGTGCGCGGGTCAGGGCCACGGGACCGTATCGTTGGGGTATGGATGCCCCAGCTGGGACCAGTGCGAGGAGGCCGACGGGCTTGGAACAGGGCCAGGAGACAGCCGAGGAGAGGGACGAGCGGTTCGAGAGGGACGTGCTCCCCTTCCTCGACCAGCTCTACTCCGCGGCGTTGCGGATGACACGCAACCCCGCTGACGCGGAGGACCTCGTCCAGGAGACCTTCGCCAAGGCGTTCGGTTCGTTCCACCAGTTCAAACAGGGGACGAACCTCAAGGCGTGGCTGTACCGCATCCTCACCAACACCTTCATCAACTCCTACCGCAAGAAGCAGCGGGAGCCGAAGCAGGCGGGGACCGAGGACGTCGAGGACTGGCAGCTGGCCCAGGCCGCGTCGCACACCGCGGCCGGTCTGAAGTCGGCCGAGGCCGAGGCGCTCGAACACCTCCCCGACAGCGACGTCAAGCGGGCGCTGCAGGAGCTTCCCGAGGACTTCCGGATCGCCGTGTACCTCGCCGACGTCGAGGGCTTCGCGTACAAGGAGGTCGCCGAGATCATGGGGACGCCGATCGGGACGGTCATGTCCCGTCTGCACAGAGGCCGTCGCCAGCTCCGGTCGCACCTGGAGGAGTACGCGGCGGAGCGCGGCTTCCTGCCAGCGAGGGCGGCCGCGGCCGCCGGCGTCGCCTCGGGAACGTCCGCTGGTGCGGGTCAGGACGGGTCGGATCGAGGAGATCTGCGATGAGCGGCGGTCACGGCGAACACAGCGACACCCCGTGCAGCGAGGTGCTCGACAAGCTCTACACCTATATCGACGGTGAGCTCGAGGAGCGCAACTGCGAGCAGATCAGGGAGCACCTGGACGGGTGCAGCCCCTGCCTGGAGGAGTACGGGCTCGACGAGGCGGTGAAGAAGCTCGTGGCCAAGCACTGCGGTTGCGACCCCGTCCCGATGGACCTGCGCGACAAGGTGCTGGGGCGTCTGGCCCTGGCGCGCACGGAGCAGTTGGCCAAGGAGGCCGGCGCGGAGGCGCCGGGGACGCCCGCCTGAGGGCCGTGTCCTCGGCCCTCCCCACCCGAGACGGCGGTACCTGGAATTCCAGGTACCGCCATTGTCTATTTTGTGCCCCATTTCTGAATTGACTGACTCTGCCTCCTTGTGTGGCGCTTTAGGGCTTTTGCGTGAATGCCTTCCCGGTTCCCCCGTGGCTGCCGGAGTTTTGGTCACGTGTGGGCGCGGCAACCTTCCTGCGACGTTCTTCGACACGCCCGGAACACCGGCTCCGTCCCCGGCCGTAACCGACTCGGAATGTTTTTTCCCCCGAGTCCCCCAGACTGTTGCGAATGGTTACTTTCCGTAGTCGTTCGAGGTGGTCTCGGCTGGGTGGGCGGGGAGCAATCGTCTTGACGGTGGGTAGTCCGACCTGCTTGTCCGGTGGTTCATGGTTACTCAGGGTAATACAAAGAAATTACTAATTGAATTCGTAATTCCGTATTCCGGAACTTGTGGCCGTCGTGGGGTTCCGGATCTCCGGTGGTTCGGGTCGGAGGTAAACGGGAGTCCGTCGTTGCCCGTTAAACTGGACGCCATATCCAACGAATGGGGTAATTTACGCGGCGTGCCCGGGGGAATGGGGGCGCGCCCGCGTCGGGGAGAGGGGAACAACGATGTTCATCAGCATGCTCCACACCGCGATCGGCGCTCTTTGGGTCGTAACCGCCTTCACCGGGTGGTCCTGGTGGTAGAACAGAACCGGTGAAACCATGACAGTCCGGTCGTCATTGGCGGGGGGTGAACGGGGGTGCGGGCTCTTCCTCGGGGCGCGCGTGTCTACGTCGGAATCATCGTTGTCAGTGCTGTCGCCATCGTGCTCGTCGGTCCCTACTCGGGGATCGATCTGCAGACGCTGGTCCTCGTCGCGATCCTCTTCGTGGTCGCGGAGTCGATCAGCACAGCCGTCCTCAAGGGCGTCAGAGCGGGGATCTCGCCGAGCTCGGCCGTCTCCCTGGCCGCGGTGGTCCTGGTCGGACCGGTCGGTGCGGCGGTGGTCGGTTTCGCCTCCTGCCTCACGATCCGCAGGATGGACCTCGTCAAGAGGGCGTTCAACGGCGCGCAGTTCGCACTGGCGGCCTACGCGGCCGGACACGTCTACCTTCTGCTCGGCGGAACGGTGGGGGAACCGGGCCGGGAGGACTTCCCGGCCGTGGTGCTCCCCTACGTCGCCGCCGTCCTGACCCACTCCCTGGTCAACTCGGCCCTCATCGGCACCCTCATGTGGGCGCTCGGGGTCGTGCGGCCGGGGAGCCGGAGCAGGCTCCACTGGCGCCCCCTGGTCGCCGTCGAGCTGTCCTCCATGGGCTACCAGATGCTGGGGCTCGCCATCGCGGCCGTCTGGGGAGGGGTCGGACTCGTCGCCCCGCTCCTGGTCCTGCTGCCCCTGTTCATCGCCCGCTGGACCTTCGCCCAGCAGCTGGACGAGGCGCGCGCCCACGAGGCGACCCTCGCCACCCTCTGCCAGGCGGTGGAGACCAAGGACTACTACACCCGGGGCCACTGCATGCGCGTCGCCGAGGGCGCCGCCATGATCGCCCGGGAACTGGGTATGCCCGCCGAGCGGGTGCAGAAGATCCGGTACGCCGGAATGCTGCACGACATCGGCAAGCTCGGAGTACCCACCAAGGTGTTGCAGAAGACGGGCAAACTCACCGACGACGAGTACGCGGCCATCAAGCTCCACCCGACCCGCGGCTACGAGATCGTTCGCGAGATCAGCTTCCTGGACGAGGCGCTGGCCGGGATCCGCCACCACCACGAGCGCCTCGACGGGCGCGGCTACCCCATGGGGCTGGTGGGGATGGAGATCCCCGAGTCCGCGCGCATCATCAGCGTCGCCGACGTCTTCGACTGCCTCACCTCCACGCGCTCCTACCGGCAGGCGTGGTCGGCGGAGGACGCCATCGCCGAGCTCCGCGCCTGCGCCGGCACCCAGTTCGACCCCAGGATGGTGGAGGCCCTCGTGCGCGCCGTCGAACGGGAGGGCTGGGAGACGCCGGACATCGCCGAGCCCCCGGGCGGCTGCTACACCGAGGCGGACCCCACGAACCGGACCCGCCCGGGGGCCGCCGACACCGCGGCCGGCGACGAGGCGCCGACGACGCCGGCGCCCGCGCCGGAGGAGGAGGCGTCCGACGCGGCCGCGCCCGCCGACGCCGTGACGGGCGGGAGCGAGCGATGATGACGCAGAAGCAGTCCGACGGCGCGGGGACGTCGCGCCCCGCGCTGAGCGGCCCCGAGGGCGGGGCCCTCAGCCACCAGCGCCCGCGCGGCCCCCTCTGGCGCACGGCCCGGCCGTTCCGCGCCGTGCTCGTCGGCTCGGTGGGGGCCGGGGCCCTGGCCGCGCTGGTGTGGACGGCCGCCACCGGTTTCGTCGAACCCTACGTGGCGCTCGCCTTCTGCCTGGTCATCGCCGTCGGAGAGCTGGCCAGGATCACGCTGCCGGGTTCGCGCGAGGTCGCGCCGATCGCCTCGGCCGGCGCGATCAGCTACGCCTTCCTGCTGACCCTGGGCGCCGGGCCGCTCCACCACTCCGCCTGGCAGGTGGTGGCGGTGGTCGCGCTGGGCGTGGCCCTGGGAGAGCTCCCGCACGTCGCGGTGGGACGCAGCCCCCGGGTCGAGGACGCGGCCCGCAGGGTGCTCGCCGCCACGGTGCTCGCGGTGGCCTTCCGCCCGGTGGCCGAGCAGTTGGGGCTGGCGGGGCCCTCGGTGACGGCCACGCTGCTGATGGCCGCACTGGTCCTGCTCACCTGGTTCGCGGACTCCCTGGTCGCGGCCGTGCTCAGGGCGGAGCGCCTGCGCACGAGGCTCCTGGTCGCCGTCCGGGACGAGCTGCGCGCCCAGTTCGCCACGGGCGCCGCGATCGGCTCCAGCGGTGTGCTGATCGCGCTCGCCTGCACGGTGACCGGCCTGGCCGGCCTCCTGGTGTTCACGGCGCCGCTGCTGGTGTCCCAGGCGGCCTTCCGCCGCCACGCGGAGGTGCGGCGGACCTACCTGGAGACGGTGCGCGCGCTGTCGCGGGTGACCGAGGTCGGCGGGTACGTCGAGAACGGCCACTCGCGCCGGGTCAGCCAGCTGTCCCACGGGATCGCCTGCGAACTGGGGCTGGCCGAGGCCGAGCTGCTGGAGCTGGAGTACGCGGCCCTGATGCACGACATCGGCCAGCTGTCGCTGCGGGAGCCCATCGCGGGCGGGGCGACCGTGCTCGCCTCCCCGCGGGAGCAGAGGCGGATCGCCGAGCTCGGATCGGCGATCATCCGGGAGACCGGCGTGCTGGACAACGTCGCCGAGACGGTCCGGCGCCAGTGCGAGCCGCTCGCGGGCGACGGTGACGAGGGGGTGCCGCCCCTGGGCAGCAGGATCATCAAGGTCGCCAACGCCTTCGACGACCTGGTGGGGGAGAACGGGGACGCGGAGCGCCGCGCCGCCGTGCTGGAACGCCTGCGGATGGACACCGACAGCGAGTACGACCCCCGCGTGGTCGACGCCCTGTCCTCGGTGCTCGCCAGGCTCTGAGACGCCTCCCGGCGTCCGGGGCCGCCCCGCCGCCGCGGCCCCGGACGCCCCGGCGGGGCGCGCACGAGGGGAGCGGCGGGGCCCGTCAGTCCAGGGGCGGGCGCAGGCGGGTGACGAACTTGTAGCGGTCGCCGCGGTACAGCGACCGCACCCACTCCACCGGGTGGCCGTCGCCGTCGAAGCTGTGCTGGCAGTGCAGCACCAGGGGCAGGCCGACGTCCACACCCAGCAGCCGGGCCTCGTTGGGGGTGGCCAGGACCGTCTCGATCGACGCCTCCGCCTCGGCCAGGGAGACGTCGTAGGCGCTCGCCAGGGCTTCGTACAGCGACGCGTAGCGGTCCAACTGGCGCCGGAGGCCCGGGAAGCGCCGTGCGGCGAGGTGGGCGGTCTCCACGGCCATCGGCTCGCCGTTGGCCAGGCGCAGCCGCTCGATGCGCAGCACGCGGCCGCCCGAGCGGATCGCGAGGAGCTCGGCGAGCTGGTCGTCGGCGTTGATGTAGCTCACGTCCAGGATGCGGGTCGCCGGGTGCAGGCCGTGCGCGCGCATCTCCTGCGTGTAGCTGGTGAGCTGGAGCACCTGGGCGACCTTCGGCTTGGCCACGAACGTGCCCTTGCCCTGGATGCGGAGGAGGCGGCCCTCCACCACCATCTCGGTCAGCGCCTGGCGCACCGTCGTCCGCGACGTGCCGAACTGGGTCGCCAGTGCCCGCTCCGGGGGGACCGGGTTGCCCGCGGGCATCGCCTCGATCAGCTCAAGGAGCTGCTTCTTCACCTGGTAGTACTTCGGCACCCGGGGGTTGCCGTCCAGTGTGCGCTGACCAGTCATCAGTCTCCTCCGCCGCGTCCCGCGCTTGCCGCACACACCCCGCCGGCGTGGCCGGTACGGCGGGCGGGCGGCCGCCGATTGGTGTGGACCACTGGTCGAGTGCGTACCCCTTGAGTATGCACGCCTTCATGGGATGATTTGTGAGTGCCTCACCTCAGTGATCTCATCCGGCGACACACGTCACTCAAACAAGCGGACCTGGAGTGGATCCACTCCCTGGTCTCGGACTGGCAGCTCCTCGCGGACCTGTCCTTCGCGGACCTCGTGCTGTGGGTGCGTCTGCGCGAGGACGACGGCTGGGTGTCGATCGCCCAGATGCGCCCCACCACCGGCCCGACCGCCTTCCAGGACGACCTGGTCGAGGCCGTGCTCCTGGACGACATGACGGATGTCACCTCGCGGTCGGCGCCGCGGGCGGTCGGCCGCAGGGCCCTCATCGACCGCGCGTGGAACGAGGGGCGGATCTGCCGCGACGGCGACCCCGACTGGTCCGGGGGGGTCCCCGTGCGGGAGGAGACCATCCCGGTGCGCCGCGAGGGCAACCTCATCGGCGTCATCCAGCGCAGCACCAACCTGAGCTCGGCGCGCACGCCCAGCCGCCTGGAGCTGACCTACCTCCAGAGCGCGGGCGACCTGGCGCAGATGATCGCCGAGGGGGCGTTCCCGTTCAGCGACCAGGGGCCGCTCATGGTGCGGTCCCCGCGCGTGGGCGACGGGCTCCTGCGGCTGGACCAGAACGGCGAGGTGGTCTACGCCAGTCCCAACGCCCTCTCGGCCTACCGGCGGCTCGGGCTGGCGGCCGACCTCGTGGGCGCGCGCCTGGACCGCACCACCCTGGAGCTGGCCGCCACGGGGGAGGCGCGGGACGAGGCCCTCACCTACACCGCGAGCGGCCGGGCGCCGCAGGAGGCGGAGGTGGAGACGCGCGGCGTCACCGTGCAGCTGCGCGCCATCCCCCTGGTCATCGACGGGGTGCGCATAGGGGCGCTGGTGATGGTCCGCGACGTCACCGAGCTGCGGCGCCGCGAGCGCGAGCTGATGACCAAGGACGCCACCATCCGGGAGATCCACCACCGGGTCAAGAACAACCTCCAGACGGTGGCCGCACTGCTGCGGCTCCAGTCCCGGCGCCTGGACGTGCCCGAGGCGCGGGCGGCGCTGGACGAGGCGGTGGGCAGGGTCGGGTCCATCGCGATCGTGCACGAGATGCTCTCGCACACCCCGGACGAGGTCGTGGACTTCGACGACATCGCCGACCGGGTGATCCAGATGGCGGCGGAGGTCTCCTCGACCGGCGGAACGGTCGTGCCCCGCAGGGTCGGCGGCTTCGGGCTGCTCAACGCCCTGGTGGCGACGCCGCTGTCGATGGTGCTCGCCGAGCTCGTGCAGAACGCCGTCGAGCACGGGCTGGAACAGGGGCCGGGGCGGATCGAGGTGCGGGTGCGCCGGTTCGACCCCGAACCCGCCCATCCGGGCTCGGGGAGCCTGGAGCTGGCCGTGTCGGACGACGGCGGAGGACTGCCCCTCGACTTCGACCTGGAGGGCGCCACGAGCCTGGGGCTCCAGATCGTGCGGACCCTCATCGTGGGGGAACTGGGGGGGACCCTGGCGATCAAGCCGATGGAGAGCGGCGGGACCGAGGTCGCCATCAGCCTGCCGCTGGAGCGCGAGGAGGGCGAGGTGCCCTGAGGGGGCCTCCCCGGAAGGGGAGGGGCGTGGGTCCCCGTCGCGCCGCGGGGACCTCTCGTGCTTCCCCGTGCGTGCCCGGGGAGCACCGTCCCCCGGGACGCGCCTCCCGCGGCGGGCCGCGCCGCGGGGGTTCCGCCCGTGTCACCGGAGGGGGTGCGCCGGTGCGGCGGTCCACCGCCGTGGCCGCGGGGGCGGCAGAGGGGGTGTCAGCTGCGGACCATGGAGCGGTGGGAGGAGCCGCGGCGCTTCTTGAGCAGGCGGCGCTCGTCCTCGCTGGTACCGCCCCACACGCCGCCGTCCTGGCCGCTCTCCAGCGCCCACTTCAGACAGGCCGAGCTGACGGGGCAGCGCTGACAGACCGCCTTCGCTTCCTCGATCTGGATCAGTGCGGGGCCGAAGTTCCCGATGGGAAAGAAGAGTTCGGGGTCTTCGTCACGGCAGGCTGCGTCATGGCGCCAGTCCATGCGGTCCACTCCTCACGGTGAGGCGATCGGATGCTTGTGAAGCTTTTCACGATCGTGCGCGTGTGCGGATTGTGCGAAGGGCGCCCGATGGATGGGTCCCATCGGAGGATGTCCAGGCCGAGATGGTTCAGGTTTCACCCCACGGCCATGTGGGAAGCGCCCAAATTAACTCGCCCGTAACTCGCGGCGATATCTTGAGCGTGACAGGGTTCCCCGGGGCATGCAAGAGGTCCCGAGGTCCAAGGTCCTGATCGGTGTGTCGGGTGCGTCACAGTGCTTGCGAATGGCATCTATCACCGCAATTAACAGATGATTCGTAATGCCTTCGGTACAGAGTGGAAGTTGACCTGTTCTCGGTCGCCCAGGTATTCGCCGTCGATTTGGAACGCCCTGGGGTGCGACGACGTGATGCGGAGAGAGTCCTGGTCATGCCACGTGGCGTAGCCGTCCCCCTGCGCCGGCAACCCTTTGGGGAAGAACATTTGGGAAAGAACCCAGCCGGTGATCGCATGGGACGAGTGGGTCAGGGCGAAAGCGTCCAGCCCCAGCTCGAAACGGGACGCGGGGGTCGGCTGAAGGGGGAGGGCGCCCGCGTACGTCCACGGTGTGGTGTTGGTGACGAGCGCGAAATACACCTCTTCGAGGGTCCTTCCGCGGCTGGCCACGCTTAGTGACGGATCGCGGATATCGCCCTGGAAGAACAGCTTTACCGCGACTTCGGCGTACAGCGCCGGGGTGGCCTTGCGGCCGTTCGCGCGCTCGTGCTCCACCTGCTGGACCACATCGGCGTCCCATCCGAAGCCGGCACAGAAAGTGAAGTAGCGGTCGTCCTGGTCGCTGGTGATCCGCCCGAGGTTGATCTCGCGCTCGCGCCCCTCGCGGACCGCCTCGAGCACCGCGCCGGTCGCCTCCACCGGATCGCCGGGCACGCCGAGGGCGCGGATGAACACGTTGGCGCTGCCGCCCGGGATCACCGCGTAGCGCGGTCGCTTCAGCCCCTCGGGGGCCGTCAGGAGGCCGTTGACCACCTCGTTGACGGTGCCGTCGCCGCCGAGGCTCAGCACGAGCTCGTAGCCGCGGGCCGCGGCCTCGCGGGCGAGGACCACGGCGTGGTCGCGGTACTCGGTCTCGGCGACGGTGATGTCCAGCTCCGAGGCCAGGGCGCCCAGGATCACCTCACGGGTCCGTGACGTGGTCGTGGTCGCCTGGGGGTTCACGATGAATAGGGCGCGCACCCGCTCAGTGTAGGCGTTCGGGGGGTACGGGGCCCGCCGTGCCCGTGACGAGCCCCCGCGGGCGTCAGCCGCGGGGCCGGCCCGTCCGGGGGGCGAAGCCCGGGGGCGGGAGGCGGGGCCGCGCGGGCGCGTATAGGCTCGTCGGGTGTCTTCTCGTCCCGTCACCGTCGTCGCCGCAGCAGCGCTGGAGGCCCTGATCGGGCTGGCCGCGGCGGTCGGCGGACTCTACAGTTTCTTCATCGCCGTCACCGGCCGGGCCGGCGACCTCACCAACGCGATCCCCCTGGCCGCCCTGGGCCTGGGCGTGGGCGCGCTGCTGGTGTTCGTCGCGCGGGGGCTCTGGCAGCTCAGGGAGTGGGCCCGGACGCCGGTGTTCGTCACGCAGCTCTTCCTCGCGGTGGTGTCCTACTACATGTTCACCAGCGGGCAGTACGCGATCGGGGCGGTGCTGCTGGGCGTGGCCGTGTGCGCCTCCGCCGCGGTGCTCTCGCCGCCGACGACCGCGGCGCTCTTCCCCGAGGAACGGGGGAAGTAGCTCCGCGGCCGCCGCGGCGGACCGCCGTCCGCTCAGTCGTCCGTGGTCAGGGCCTGGCGCAGCTGCGCCAGTGTGCGTGCCAGCAGACGGGACACGTGCATCTGTGAGATCCCCAGCTCCTGGGCGATCTGCGACTGCGTCATGTTGCCGAAGAAGCGCAGCAGCAGGATGCGCTTCTCCCTCGGCGGGAGCTGTTCCAGGAGGGGCTTGAGCGACTCCCGGTACTCCACGCCCTCCAGGGACTCGTCCACGATGCCCAGCGAGTCGGCCACCGCGGGGGCGTCCTCGTCACCGCTGTCGGGAGCGTCCAGCGAGACCGTCGAGTAGGCGTTGGCGGACTCCAGGCCCTCCAGCACCTCCTCCTCGGTCATCTGGAGGTGGGCGGCGAGCTCCGCGACGGTCGGGGAGCGCCCCTCCCGCTGCGACAGGTCGCTGACCGCCTTGGTGAGCGAGAGCTTCAGCTCCTGGAGGCGGCGGGGAACCCGCACCGCCCAGCCCTTGTCGCGGAAGTGGCGCTTGATCTCACCGACGATGGTCGGGGTCGCGTAGGTGGAGAACTCCACCCCGCGTTCCAGGTCGAACCTGTCGATGGACTTGATCAGCCCGATCGTGGCCACCTGGGTGAGGTCGTCCAGCCACTCGCCCCGGTTGCGGAAACGGCGGGCCAGGTACTCCACCAAGGGCAGGTGGAGCTCCACCAGCTCGTCGCGGATCCGCCGGCGCTCCTCGGAGTCCGCGTCGAGTTCGTTCAGGCGCTCGAACAACAGTCTCGCTCGCGCCCGGTCGGGCACCGCATGTTCGGTCTTCGCTGTCAGAGCGGGCCCCCTTTCGCTCACGCCGACTCCAGGGTGCCGCGGCGTTTGTACAGGACGATGTAGACGCGGTCGTCCGGACCGACCCCCGAGTCGACCTCGCCCGCCAGGGCGGAGAGGACGGTCCACGCGAAGGTGTCGCGGGCGGGAAGGCGGCCGTCTGCGGTGAGCACCGAGACGGAGATGCGCATTCCCTCGGGGGTGAGTTCAAATTCCGTGGTCAGTTCTGTGCCGGGCAACGCCTGGGAGAGGAGCATCGCGCAGGCCTCGTCGACACCGATCCTCAGGTCCTCGATCTCGTCGAGGGTGAAATCGAGTCGCGCGGCCAGGCCGGCCGTCGCCGTCCGCAAGACGGACAGATAAGCGCTGTCCGCAGGCATGTTGACGGTGACAGCGTCCCTGACGCCAATGGCGTCGGCCGTGGGCACAGCGGTTTCTTCGGTCACGTCCCTCCTTCGGGGGGCGAGGTTGCCGCTTGAAAGCAATGTATCTCGTTTCACCCTGCCACTGACGCAGGGAGAACGGATCGTGTCCGGTGGATCCGGAATGAAGGCGAGACGATCGCCCCCTCTCAGTCCCGCGATGAGCTCAGGGCGGTCAGCGCCGCGCCGTCCAGACGGCGCACCGTCCATCCGTCCATGGGCCGGGAGCCGATCGCCTCGTAGAAGCGGATCGAGGGCTCGTTCCAGTCGAGGACGGACCACTCCAGGCGGGAGTAGCCGCGCTCCACGCAGATCTCCGCCAGGGTCCGGAGCAGGGCCAGGCCGTGGCCCCTGCCGCGTGCCTCCTGGCGCACGTAGAGGTCCTCCAGGTAGACGCCGTGCCTGCCGGTCCAGGTGGAGAAGTTGAGGAACCAGAGCGCGAACCCGACGGGGACGGCGTCGCCGTCCCCGCCGACGTCCTCCGCGACGTGCGCGAACACCGACGGGTCCGGGCCGAAGAGCGCGGTGCGCAGGTCGTCCTGGGTGGCGACCGCGGCCTCGGGCTCCTTCTCGTACTCGGCGAGCTCCCGGATCATCCGGTGGATGACGGGGACGTCGTCGGGCCGGGCGGGGCGGATCATCGGGTCACCTCGGGTCACGGATCGGCGGACACGTTCACCCACAGCCTATGCGCTGGGGAGGGAGGGACCCGTGGGCCGCCCGCGCGGCCGGGGGCGGGGAGCCCGGACGTCCGTCCGGGGGAGGGCCGTGGGCCGCCCGCGCGACCGGGGCCGGGCAGCGGGGGCGGCGGGCGCGGTCCGGGGACGGTCCCGCCCGCGCTCAGGGCCGGTGGGCGACCACGCGTTCGACGAGGCCCAGCGCCAGGCGGTCGTGGTGGCCGATCTCGAAGCCGACCTCGGCGGCGACCTCCCGGGGCAGGCGGCGCGGGTTCTCGCGGCGCTGCTCGACGAGCCGTCCGGGCAGGCGGGTGTACTCGATGTGGTCGACCATGAGGAGCCTGCCGCCCGGCACCAGGACCCGGTACATCTCCGCCAGCGCGCGCCTCTGGTCCGCCACGGCGCACAGCGCCAGCGTGCACACGACGGTGCCGAAGGTCTGGTCGGGGAAGTCCAGGTCCTGGGGGTCGCCCTCGACGAGCCGGGCGGGCATGCCCAGCTCGTCGGCTCTCTCCCGGGCCCGGGACAGCGCCTCCGGGTCGGGGTCGATGCCGGTGAGCCGGACCTGGGGCGGGTAGTGGCGCAGGTTCCTGCCCGCGCCCACCGCCACCTCCAGCGTGTGCCCCCGCGCCCCGGCGCACAGGATCTCCCGCGTCCGGCGCATGGCCGGGCTCTGGAAGCGCCCGCCGTGGTCGTGACGGGCGGTCGGCCGCCCCCCGCGCCTGCGGCCGTCCTCGGTGCGCGAATCCATGTCTCCCCCTGGCAGCGGCGCCTACACCACGACTCTGGGTCCCCGCCGTCTTCGGGTCAAGGGGAAGACGGGGCGCGTTCCCGGCCGGTTCCGGCCTTCCGGCCCCGGGCGGGCCCTCCCGGGACCGGGCCGGAAGACGCGGGCGCCCCGCACCGGCGGTGCGGGGCGCCCGGGGAAGGAGACCGACTCTAGAGCACCTTGGACAGGAAGGCCCGGGTGCGCTCGTGCCTGGGGGAGGAGAGCACCTCGGAGGGAACCCCGGACTCCACCACGAGGCCGTCGTCCATGAACACCAGGGAGTCGCCGACCTCGCGGGCGAACCCCATCTCGTGGGTGACGACCACCATGGTCATGCCGCCCCGGGCCAGGTCGCGCATGACGTCCAGGACCTCGCCGACCAGCTCCGGGTCGAGCGCGCTGGTGGGCTCGTCGAACAGCATGAGGGCCGGTTCCATGGCCAGCGCGCGGGCGATCGCCACGCGCTGCTGCTGGCCGCCGGAGAGCTGGTCCGGGTAGGCGTCCGCCTTGTCCGGCAGGCCCACGCGCTCCAGGAGCTCCAGGGCCTTGGCGGTGGCCTCCGCGCGCGGAACCTTCTTGACCTGCACCGGGGCCTCGATGATGTTGCCGACCACGCTCAGGTGCGGGAACAGGTTGAACCGCTGGAAGACCATCCCGATGTCGCTGCGCTGGGCGGCGATCTCGTTGTCGCGCAGCTCGTACAGGCGGCCGCGCTTTTGCCGATAGCCCATGAGTTCGCCGTTGACCCACAACCGTCCGGCGGAGAGCTTCTCCAGGTGGTTGATGCACCGGAGGAACGTCGACTTGCCCGACCCCGAGGGGCCGATGACGCACATGACCTCACCGCGCCTGACCTGGAGGTCGATGCCCTTGAGGACCTCCAGCCGCCCGAAGCTCTTGTGCACGTTGTCGGCCACCACGAGCGCGTCGGCGGGCAGCTGGGCGCCCTCTGCCGTCTCGATTACCTGCTCGCCCATCAGTGAGCCCCTCCGACGATGCGGCCGCGGATACCGCCGTACTGCCCCGGATTGAACCTGCGCTCGATGAAGTACTGGCCGACCATCAGCACGCTGGTGATGGTGAGGTACCACAGGCAGGCGGCGACCAGCATCGGGAAGATCTGGTAGGTCCGGGACCCGATGGCCTGGAGCTGGTAGAACAGCTCGATGGTGACCGGCACGTACGCCAGCAGCGCCGTGTCCTTGAGCATGGCGATGGTCTCGTTGCCCGTGGGCGGGATGACGACCCGCATGGCCTGCGGCAGGGTGATCCGCCGCATGATCTTCCCGCGGCCCATGCCCAGGGCCTGCGCGGCCTCGGTCTGCCCCTTGTCGACGGACTGGAGCCCGGCCCGGATGATCTCGGCCATGTAGGCGCCCTCGGAGAGCGACAGGGCGAGCAGTCCCGCCACGTAGCCGCTCAGGAGGGTGCGGGTGTCGATCTCGAAGAAGCGGGCGTCGCCCTCCAGCCCGAGCCACGGCATCCAGTAGTTGTCGAACGGCAGGCCGATGGCGATCGTGGTGTACAGGATGGCGATGTTGCCGAAGAGCACCGCCAGCACCAGGCGGGGCACGCCCCGGAAGAACCACGTGTACAGCCACGAGACCGCCACCAGGACGGGGTTCCCGGAGAGCCGCATCACCGCGAGGACGATGCCCAGGACGATGCCGATGAGCATCGAGAGCACGGTGGCGCTGATGGTGACCCACACGCCGCGGACCACCGGGTCCGAGAACATGTGCTCCAGCATGAACGGCCAGTTGAACGCGTCGTTCGTGAACAGCATGTGCACGAACATGGCGGCGAGGACCAGGATCACCGCCGCGGCGGCCCACCGCTCGGGATAGCGGACGGGGACGGCGGTGACGGGCTCGGAGGAGCGGCCCGGGGTCGGATTCGGCGACCCCGGACCGCTCACCGGTTCGGTCGGTGAGGACACAGGTCAGTCTTTCGCTCGGTGGATGTCTGCGGGGGTTGTGCCCCTACAGCTCGGGGTTCACCTCGGCGGTCTCCAGGACACCGGCCTCGACGCCCCACTCGCCCAGGATCTCGGTGTAGGTGCCGTCCTCGATGATGGCGTTGAAGGCCGCGGCGACGGCCTCGGCGAGCTCCGTGTCCTCCTTGTGGGTGAGGACGCCGTACGGGGCTGCGTCGTACTGCTCCCCGATGAACTCCAGGACGCCCTCGCCGGTCTGCTCCAGCGCGTAGGCGGCGGTGGGCATGTCGGCCAGGGACGCGTCGTTGACCCCGGAGACGACGGTCTCGGTCGCGAGCGGCTGGTTCTCGAACTTCTGGATGGTGATGGCGTCTTCGCCGGCCTCGACGCAGGCCTCGCTGCGCGCCTCGATGTCGGCGTCGTGCGTGGTGTCGGACTGGACCGCGATGCGCATGCCGCAGGCGTTGTCGGGGTCGACGTCCTGCGGGTTGCCGGTCTGGGCGAACCACTGGGTGCCCGAGGAGAAGTAGCTGATCATGTTGACCTGCTCCATGCGCTCCTCGGTGACGGTGAAGGAGGACGAGCCCAGGTCGTAGGTCCCGGTGTCGACGCCGATGATGATGGAGTCGAAGGCGGTCGGCACCCACTCGGCCTCCAGGCCGAGCTTGCCGAGGGCCGCGGTGACCAGGTCCACGTTGAAGCCGAGGGCCGTCTCGCCGTCCTCGTCCAGGTACTCCCCGGGCGGGTAGGAGGCCTCGACGCCGATCGTGACGGAACCGGCCTCGGCGATGTCCGCGGGCACCAGCGCGGCGAGCTCCTCGTCGACCTCGACGGCGGGGGCCTCGGGCGTCGCGGTCTCCTCCGAGGCGCCGCCGTCCCCGCCGCACGCGGTCAGGGCCAGGACGCCGGCGACGGACAGGGCGCCGAGGGCGAGAGGCGCGGAGTGGGGCTTGAGCAGAGCCATCGTGGGGTCTCCTTCAGAGCACGGAGTGCCTGGTCGGAGGCGGGTTCACGGCCCCACCGCCCGAGCCAAAACGACTATTGAGATCATTGTGCGACAAAAGCTAATAAGTCGGTGCCGTCCCATGGTGCCGACCCGCGATTTTCCTGTGGTCACCGTTGTGAGAGGATTGCGTAACGGGTCATCCCCGTGAGAGGCGACCGCGCAGTACTCGCATAAGAGTCCGGCGAAGAACGACTCGCCCCCGGCGACACCACCGGTCATGGCCGACCGGCGCCGGAGGAGAGCTCCCCTGGCACCTTCACTTCTTCGCGCGCGGTCCGCACCGCTGCCAAGGTCCGCCCCCGTCATGGCCGACGGCCGGGTGGACACGCATACCGAGGGGTTTGAGTAGTGACGACCGTTTCGCGTACCCACCACCAGCATTCCCACCTCGACGAGGACCCCGCCTTCGCGCTGCACCGCGGTGGCAAGCTCCACATCTCCTCCTCCGTCGACGTCCACGACCACGAGGGGCTGTCCCTCGCCTACACCCCCGGCGTCGCCCGCGTCTGCGACGCCATCGCCGAGACCCCCGAGCTCGTCGAGACCTACACCTGGAAGAGCAACCTGGTCGCCGTCGTCACCGACGGCACCGCGGTGCTGGGCCTGGGCGACATCGGCCCCGAGGCCTCCCTGCCCGTCATGGAGGGCAAGTCGCTGCTGTTCAAGCAGTTCGGCGACGTCGACTCCGTGCCGATCGCGCTGGGCTGCACCGGCGTCGACGAGATCGTCGAGACCGTGGTCCGGATGGCCCCGTCCTTCGGCGGGATCAACCTGGAGGACATCGCGGCCCCCCGCTGCTTCGAGATCGAGCGCCGGCTCCGCGAGCGCCTCGACATCCCCGTCTTCCACGACGACCAGCACGGCACCGCGATCGTCACGGTCGCCGCGCTGCACAACGCCGCGCGCCTGACCGGCCGCACCCTCGCCGACCTGCGCGTCGTCGTCTCCGGGGCGGGCTCCGCCGGGGTCGCCGTCACCAAGATGCTCATCGACGGCGGGATCGGCGACATCGCCGTCGCGGACTCCAAGGGCATGATCCACGAGGGCCGGGAGGGCCTGAACCCGGTCAAGCAGGAGCTGGCCGGGATCAGCAACCGGGCCGGGCTGAGCGGCTCCATCGAGAGCGCGCTCGCCGGAGCCGACGTGTTCATCGGCCTGTCCGCCGGTGAGGTCCCGGAGTCGGTCGTGGCCACCATGGCCGACGACGCGATCATCTTCGCGATGGCCAACCCCAAGCCCGAGGTGCACCCCGACGTCGCCCGCAAGTACGCGAGCGTCGTCGCCACCGGTCGCAGCGACTTCCCGAACCAGATCAACAACGTGCTGGCCTTCCCCGGCGTGTTCCGGGGAGCGTTCGACGCCCGAGCCACGGACATCACCGAGAACATGAAGCTGGCCGCCGCCGAGGCGCTCGCCGGACTCGTCGGCGACGACCTGGCCGCCGACTACGTCATCCCCAGCCCCTTCGACCCGCGGGTGGTCCCGGCGGTCTCCGCCGCGGTCGCCGCCCAGGCCCGCGAGGACGGGGTCGTCCGCCCGTAGGACCGCGCGGACCGGTCCGCGGCCGCGGGGCGGCCGCACCGGCCGGACGCGGCCGCGGGACGCACCACGCGGGACCGCGGTGACACGACGGGGCCCGGGCGCGCACGCGCCGGGGCCCCGTTCCCGTGTGCGGGGGCCCGGGACCCGTACACGGGAACGGGGCGGCCGGTGGCGTCGAGCCGCCTCGGAGGACCCTGCCCGGCCCCGAGGTCCCGGCGGGCGCAGCCCGTCCCTCCCCTGTGCGCGGACGGCCCCGGCGCCTCCGGGGTGGGGCCGGCCCCACCCCGGAACCGGGGGAGGGGCGTAGAGCGGAGCCGGGGGTCGCGGCCGTAGTTTCTTCCAGGTCACCCGCGCCACCGAGGGCGCGGACCCGAGCGAGGAGCCCCGCCGCCGATGAACGACCCCGCCCCCGACAGGCGCCGCCCCCGCGGGCGGTGGGCGGCGAAGGCGCTGCCCGCCGTTCTCGCCGTCCTCGCCGCGGTCTGCGCGGTGACGGCAGTACCGCGCCCCTACGAGCTCGGACCGCGGTCCGGCGGGGACGCGGAGCTGGCCGCACAGGTCCGGGACGGGATCACCGACCCCACCGGCTACCACGGATTGGCGGTCGCCGTCGTCGAACCGGACGGGTACGGCGCGCTCCGCGTGCGCACGGCGGAGCTGGGCGGTGCCGGGACCGGCGGCGATCCGGTGGGCCGACGGACCTTGTTCGGATCCGCCTCGGTCGCCAAGGTCCTCCCCGGGATGCTGCTCGCCGACATGGTCGACCGCGGCGAACTCACCCTGGACACACGCGTCGGCGACCTCCTGGACGGCCTCGACTTCGCCGACCCGGCCCTGTCGGGGGTCACGGTGGAGGAGCTGGCGACGCACACGTCGGGGCTGGACAGGGAGGAGACCAGCCTGCCCCAGACCCTGTGGCAGTTCGCCGCCAAGCGCCACCCCGAGCCCCCCGGCTCCGTCGAGGAGTTCCTGGACGACGTCGCCGGGCGGGCGAGGGTCGACCCGGGGCTCAGGGGGGCCAACCACTACTCCAACACCGGCGTCGACCTGCTGGGGCACGCCCTCGCGGCCCGCGCGGGGGCCGACTACGCGGACCTGGTCCGGGAGAGGATCCTGGAGCCCCTGGGCATGGACGACAGCGCGGTCTGGACCGACGGGGCCGGGCCGGGGTTCGGTGTGCACGACGCGGACCGCGGGCGCCCCCTCGTCCCGGACCGCGCCGAGGCCAACAGCCCCTCCGGCGGGCTGGTCACGACCGCGTACGACCTCGGCCTGCTCCTGGCCGCGGTGATGGACGGCTCGGCCCCGGGCGCCGGGGCGGTGCTGCCCGTCGCCCCCGGCGACGTCGAACGGCGCGAACAGGGCCTCGGCTGGTACGTGGAGACGCTGGGGGGCGTGCCGATCACCGGCCACGGCGGCAACGCCACGACCAACGGCCACACGGCGTGGATCGGCTACGCCGGCGACCGGGGCGCCGTCGTCCTGTCCGACACGCACCGGTTCAGCGAGGACATCGGCATCAGGTTGCTCGGAGTCGAGGAGTCCAGCCCGGACAACGCGGCGGGGGAGCGGCTCTACGGGGCGGCCACCGTCCTTCTCGCGCTCGTGCCGGGCCTCCTCGCCCTGGGGTTCGCCGCCCGGCGCCGACCGGGGGTCCTGTGGCGCCGTCCCACCGACCGGCTGGGCCTGGTCGCCCACGGGCTCGCCGGGGCGGCGCTGCTCGAGTACGCGCGCCTCGCCGGGTTCTGGCACCTGGTGTCCCCGTGGGCATGGGTGGCGGGGGTGTGCCTCCTGGCCGCGTCCCTGGCGGTGGGCGCGTACCGGTGGCCGGAGCTCCCGACCGCGCGGGGGACCCGGCGGTGGGCGCGGTGGGTGCTGATGCTCCCCGTCGCCGCGGCGGGCACGGCCCTTCTGGCGGCCCTGGCCTTCCTCTGACCCCGCCGGGGCGGGGGAGGGGACACGGGAGGGCCCGGCAGGCGCGCCCCCGCGACGCCTGCCGGGCCCGAACGCCGGACTACCGGTCCCTGCCACCGCTCCCGTCGGCGGAGCCGCTCCCGGGTTCCGGGGCGTCGCCGCCCTCCGCGGCGCCGTCCGCGCTCCCGTCACCGGGCTCGCCGACGGCCTCGCCCCAGGGGTCCCCTCCCGGGGCGGAGGGCATCGGCCGGGCCTCCGGCCCGTCCTGGGTCCGCTCCCCGGGGGCCGCGTGCGTCCCGGCCGGTCCGCCGGGGCCGCCGGAGCCCTCGGGGCCGGGGGAGTCCCCGGCGTCCCGTGCCTCCTCGGGGGCGTCCCCGGACGTCCCGGGACCGGTGCCGCCGTCCCCGGTCGGCCCCCAGTTCCGCGCGTCCCTGCGGATCACCTCGACCGTGTCGTCCAGGATGCGCCGGAGGTCGTGCGCCGCCGCCTCGCCGACGTGGCCCGCCTCGCGGACGACGTCGCGCACCCTGTCGCCGAAGTCGCGCAGCGCCCGGTCGAACTCGGGCCCCTCGGACCGGCGGTCCGAGTCGCCGCGGCTCCAGACCGCGCCGAACGCGCCGAAGCCCTGGGCGAAGCGCTCCCACTCACGGGCCCAGCGGGGGCCGTCCTCGCAGCCCTGGTCCCCGGGCTCGTCCCGGGGGCCGTCCTGCCGGCCGGAGGTGCCCTCCGACGGCTCGTCGCCCTCCGGGGCGCGCCGTTCCGAGGCGCCGGCCTCCTCCGCGGAGGGGGCGGGCCCCGTGGCGTCGTCGGGACCGCGGCCGCTCCGGTCGCCCCCGGCCGGGGGCTCGGGGCGGCGCGCGCCGCCCGCGGCGAACTTCAGCTCCTCGCGCAGCGAGCTGATGGTGGCGCGCACGTCCTGCTTGACCGCCCGCGCGACGTCCCGGACGGAGTCGGTGAGCTCCTTCTCCAGGTCGTCGAGGTCGCCGCTGCGGCCGCGCAGTTCGGCGCGGCCCTTGTCCGTGAGCCGGTAGACCTTGCGGCCGCCCTCCTCGGTGTGGGTGACCAGGCCCTCCTCCTCCAGCCGCGCGAGGCGCGGGTAGATGGTGCCGGGGGAGGGCGAGTACACCCCGAGGAAGCGGTCGCGGAGCAGGCTGATGATCTCGTAGCCGTGCCGCGGGCTCTCGTCCAGCAGTTTGAGCAGGTAGAGCCGGAGTCTGCCGTGGCCGAAGATGGTGCTCATTCAGGCCCCCTCGGGGATCGCGGCCGGTGCCTCGGGCGCGCGCCGCAGCAGCGCGGTCCGTCCCGACGCGGAGTTGACGGTGATGGAGGCGGGGTCGACACCGCTGCCGATCTTTCCGCTGAGGATCGTCCTGGCCGGGGCGCTGCGCCGGTCCAGGCCGAAGTCGGAGTTCACGGGCGAGGTCGAGGTGCGCAGCTCGACGGTCGCCGAGGTGTCGGCGGGGACCCGCAGGGCGATCTCGCCGGACACCGAGTTGAGCCGCACCCGGCCGGCGGGCGCGATGTCGGTGTCGGCGAGCAGCTGGCCCGACACGGTCTTGGCGCTCAGCGCGGAGAGCCGGCCGCCGGCCACCGCCAGCTGGCCGCTGACGCTGTTGAACTTGAGGTTGCCGCTGGCGCCGCGCACGGCGGTGTTGCCCGAGACGGTGGCGATCTCGGTCTCGCCCGAGGCCTCGTCGAGGGTGATCTCGCCGGAGGCGGTCCGCAGCTGGCTGCGCGCGCTGATCCCCGCCGCCACGATGGGCGCGGTGGCCGTGGTGACCTCCACCGGGCAGTCGTGGGGCAGGCGCAGGTTGACGGTCGCCCTGCGGTGCTGCACCCGCTTGTAGGCGGAGAGCTGCATCGGGCGGAGCCGGTCCAGGAAACCGGGCCCGGTGAGGTCCTCGTACTGGATGGTGAGGATGCCCGCCTCCTGGGTGACCAGGAGGGGGTCGCCCACGATGTCGGTGACTTCGAAGGTGGCCGGGTCGTCGGTGGGCAGGATGTTGACGTGACCGCCGATGATCCGGACCCGCAACGCGACGATGCCGTCCAGGGTCTGGGTCATCGGCCTGTCGATGGTCCAACGCGCCATCGTGTGATCCCTTCGCTTGCTCTGTGCCTTCACGATATGTCGCGAGTGGGGGGAACTCAAGATATGTCGCGTAGTTTCGGGGGCGGTTCAGGGAGGAGCAGGGGTTTCCCCCGAGGCCGGACCGGGGCCCGGGCCCCGGTCCGACCCGGCGGACGGGCGCTGCGGCGGGTCGCCCGGGGGAACGGGCCGCGCGTACGGCCTCCCCCGGGCCCCGGCCGGGCGCGTCCCGGTCCGGCCCCGGACACGCGAAAGGGGCCCGGGTCGCCATGACCCGGGCCCCTCACACCCCGCCGCTCACGCGGAGGGGCGGTGACTACTCCTCGTCGTCCTCGTCGTCCAACCGGGCCAGCCAGGTGGCCAGCCGGTCGACCGGCGTCTCGAACTCGGGGTGGACGTCGGTGAACACCCGCAGCTGCTCGGCGAGCCAGGCGAAGCTGACCTCCTCCTCGCCGCGGCGGCCCTCCAACTCCTCGATCCCGCGATCGGTGTAGTACACGCTCCGCCCCGTCCTCAGTCGGCGGGCGGGAACACCGTGTCCACCAGGGCACGCTGCTCGGCCTCGTGGCGCTTGGCCGAACCGGCCGCCGGCGCGGAGGAGGCCGGACGCGAGATCCGGGTGAACGGACGGTCCAGCTGCTCGGAGAAGACCAGCGCGACGAAGGGCCACGGGCCCATGTTCGCCGGCTCCTCCTGCACCCACAGGACCTCGCCCGCGTTCGGGAAGGCCTTGAGCTGCTCGCGGATCTCCTCGATCGGCAGCGGGTAGAGCCGCTCCGTCCGGATGATCGCCGTGTGCTTGTCACCGCTCTTGCGGCGCGCGGCGTCCAGGTCGTAGTAGATCTTCCCGGAGCACAGCACCACGCGGCGCACCTTGTCGGGCGCGATCGAGTCGTCCGTGATCAGCGGCTGGAAGTGCCCGGACGTGAAGTCCGCGGTGGCCGAGGTGGCGGCCTTCAGGCGCAGCACCGACTTGGGCGTGAACACCACCAGCGGGCGCTGGAACGGCGACTTGGCCTGCCAGCGCAGCAGGTGGAAGTAGCTCGCCGGGGTCGACGGCATCGCTACTGTCATGTTCTCCTGCGCGCACTGCTGGAGGAACCGCTCGATGCGGGCGGACGAGTGGTCCGGCCCCTGGCCCTCGTAGCCGTGCGGCAGCAGCAGGGTCACGCTGGAGCGCTGGCCCCACTTCTGCTCGCCCGCGGTGATGTACTCGTCGATGACGGTCTGGGCGCCGTTGACGAAGTCGCCGAACTGCGCCTCCCACATGACCAGCGCCTCGGGCCTGGTCAGCGAGTAGCCGTACTCGAACCCCAGCGCCGCGTACTCGCTCAGCAGCGAGTCGTGCGCGTGGAACCGGGTGGTCCCCTCGTCGAACTGCTTGAGCGGCGTGTAGGTCTCACCGGTGTCGCGGTCCATGATGGCCGCGTGCCGCTGCCCGAAGGTGCCGCGGCGGCTGTCCTGGCCGATCAGGCGGACGGGGTGGCCGTCGATCAGTACCCCGCCGAAGGCCAGCAGCTCACCGGTCGCCCAGTCGATGGCGTCGGTCTCGACCATCGTCGCGCGACGGTTCAGCTGGGGCGTGAGCCGCGGGTGCGGCGTGAAGCCCTCGGGCAGCGACACCTGGGTGTCGATGATCCGCTTGACCGTCTCGGCGCTGATCGCCGTCTCCACCGCGGAGTGGTCCAGACGCCCCTCGGTGAACACCTCGGGCTTGACCACGGCGCCCGGCTCGATCGGCTTCTTCTCGACCTCGCGGGTCTCGGTGAAGGCCCGTTCGAGCTCGGTCTGGTAGTCGCGCAGGGCCGACTCCGCCTCCTCCACGGTGATGTCCCCGCGGCCGATGAGGGCCTCGGTGAACAGCTTCCGGGTGGAGCGCTTGGCGTCGATGACGTCGTACATCAGCGGCTGGGTGAACGCGGGGTTCTCACCCTCGTTGTGACCGCGCCGCCGGTAGCAGATGAGGTCGATGACGACGTCCTTGTTGAACGCCTGGCGGTACGCGAAGGCGAGGCGGGCGACCCGGACCACGGCCTCGGGGTCGTCCCCGTTGACGTGGAAGATCGGCGCCTGCACCATCCGCGCCACGTCCGTGGCGTACACGCTGGAGCGGCTGTCGGACGGGGAGGTGGTGAAGCCCACCTGGTTGTTCACGATGACGTGCACCGTGCCGCCGGTCCGGTAGCCGCGCAGCTGCGACAGGTTGAGCGTCTCGGCCACCACGCCCTGGCCGGCGAACGCGGCGTCGCCGTGGATCAGGATCGGCAGCACCGTGAAGCCGTGCGGGCCCTTGTTGAGGAGGTCCTGCTTGGCACGGACGATGCCCTCGGCGACCGGGTTGACCGTCTCCAGGTGGGACGGGTTCGCGGCCAGCGAGATCTGGATCTTTTCGCCCTCGCGGGTCTCGAAGACGCCCTCGGTGCCCAGGTGGTACTTGACGTCACCCGAGCCGTGCGCGCTGCGCGGGTCGAGGTTGCCCTCGAACTCGCCGAAGATCTGCCCGTACGACTTGCCGCAGACGTTGGCGAGCACGTTGAGGCGGCCTCGGTGGGCCATGCCGATGACGACCTCGTCCAGTTCGGCCTTGGCCGCCCGCGAGATGACCCCGTCCAGCAGCGGGATCAGCGACTCCCCGCCCTCGAGCGAGAAGCGCTTCTGGCCCACGTACTTGGTCTGGAGGAAGGTCTCGAACGCCTCGGCGCTGTTGAGCCTGTGCAGGATGTGCAGCTGCTCGTCGCGGTCGAGCTTCTCGTGCTCGCGCTCGACGTGCGACTGGATCCACTCCCGCTCCTCCGGGCTCTGGATGTGCATGTACTCGATACCCACCGTGCGGCAGTAGGTGTCGCGCAGCACGCCCAGCACGTCGCGGAGCTTCATGACCTGCTTGCCGCCGAAGCCCCCGGTGGGGAACTCGCGGTCCAGGTCCCACAGGGTGAGCCCGTGCTCGAGCACGTCCAGGTCGGGGTGCTTGCGCTGCTCGTGGTCCAGCGGGTTGGTGTCGGCCATGAGGTGGCCGCGCACGCGGTACGCGTGGATGAGCTCCTGGACCCGGGTGGTCTTGTCGAGCTGCGTCGCCTTGTTGACGTGGATGTCCTGCACCCAGCGCACCGGCTCGTACGGGATCCGCAGCGAGTTGAAGATCTCGTCGTAGAAGCCGTCCTCGCCCAGGAGGAGCTGGTGGATCCGGCGGAGGAACTCGCCGGACTGCGCGCCCTGGATGATCCGGTGGTCGTAGGTCGACGTGATCGTCATGACCTTGCTGATGCCGAGCTCGCTCAGGGTGTCCTGGGACGCCCCCTGGAACTCCGCCGGGTACTCCATCGCGCCGACGGCGAGGATGGTGCCCTGGCCGGGCATGAGGCGCGGGACCGAGTGCACGGTGCCGATGCCGCCCGGGTTGGTCAGGCTGATCGTGGTGCCCTGGAAGTCGGTCACGCCCAGCTTGTTGGCGCGGGCCTTGCGGACGATGTCCTCGTAGCCGCTCCAGAACTCGTTGAAGTCCATCTCGTCGGAGCCCTTGATGCTGGGCACCACGAGCTGACGGGATCCGTCGGCCTTCTGGAGGTCGATCGCGAGACCGAAGTTCACGTGCTCGGGCTTGGCCACGCCCGGCTTTCCGTCGACCTCGACGTAGGAGTAGTTCATCTCCGGCATGGCCTTGGCGGCCTTGACCATCGCGTAGCCGATGAGGTGGGTGAAGGAGACCTTCCCACCGCGTCCGCGCCGGAGGTGGTTGTTGATGACGATGCGGTTGTCGAACAGGAGCTTGACCGGCACCGCGCGCACACTCGTCGCGGTGGGCATGGTCAGACTCGACTCCATGTTGGTAGCGGTCCGCGCGGGTGCACCGCGCAGACGCTCCTGCTTGACCTGGAGTGCCTCGTCCTTGCTCCCCTGCGCGGGCGCAGGGGGGGCAGCGGACTTCTTCGGCGCCGGGGCTGCGGGAGTCTTCTGGTCCTGCGCCTTGGCAGCACCCCCGCCCTTCGCGCCGGCAGTCTCCGCGGGCTTGTAGTCCGCGAAGAAGTTCCACCAGGCCTTGTCGACGGAGTTCGGGTCGTTCAAGTACTTCTGATAAAGCTCCTCGACCAACCACTCGTTGGGACCGAAGTCTGTCAGGGGTTGAGACGCCTCAGACGACACGGCGGAGATCGCCCACTTCCGCAGCTCGCTTGTGAATGTGTATGAAGACGGGTGGCTGCTGGCAAGGCGGGCTCGAAGGAACGTGGGAGCATCCCCGCGCATGCGGGAAGCATCTGACCTGGCCAGCACTCGTCGGATACCAGGCTACTTGTACCGGCCTCCTCGCGGGGAACCCGGGCGTTGTTGAAACTAGGAGATAGGTAACAATGTTTCACATCGTTGCTCTCCCTACGCACGGGTAACTAAGCGAAGCGTCGTTATGCCGTCTGTTTTGGGTGGGTTTCAGGGGATTTTGAGGTGTGAAGACACTGTCCTCCTCCGGCCAACCGGGGTGTGGTGCGTGCCACTCGGGGGCCCGGTGGGGGCGGGAACCGGCGGCGGCCGGACCGCGTCGGAGCGGGTGTGAGCGGCCGGGCGGGACGGCCGGGTTCCCACCGCCGGCGTTTCCCGGCGGAGGCGGGGGGACCCGGGCCCGGCCGCGGACCCCCTTCCCCTTCCCCGGGCCCGGGCCCGGGTGGCCCGGTGGTCGGCATGCCGACTCTTTCCCTGGTCCCCGCGGGCCGCCGACGGGCGAAACGCCGGTCCGGGGCGCCGAGGATGCGCGGATCTGCGCGCTCTCCGGAGTTCTCCCACGGAACAGGCCCCGCGCTGTCTACGATCTCGGTGACGAGCACACCGACGTCGCGGGGTAGGGGAGGCCCATGAGGGGGCTGGGGGAACTGGAGGCGGCCATCATGGACGCGCTGTGGCGGTCGGACGCACCGCTCTCGGTGCGCCAGGTCCGCGAGAACATGGTCTACGACCGCGACATCGCCTACACGACCGTCATGACGGTCGCGAACATCCTCTTCCACAAGGCTCTGCTGGACCGGGAGAAGTGCGGGCGCGCCTGGGTGTACTGGCCCCGGGAGACGCACGCCGAGTACACCGCGCGGGTGATGGACGAGGTCCTCAACACGGGCCCCGACCCGCGCGCCACGCTGCTCAGCTTCGTGGAGCGCTTCAGCGACGAGGACATGGTGCGCTTCCACCAGATGCTCAGCCAGGTGCGGGGCCGCCGCGGCATCGCCAGCTGACCCCGGCCGACTCCGGGCGGGCCGGGCACGGTCGTGCCCGGCCCAGGGCTACTCCAGGACCCAGCTGCGCCCCTCGGCCGCCAGCTTCTCCACGAGGGTGGCGCTGTCGTGCTCCTTGGCGAACAGGTGCTCGGGCCGGGTGATCGGCACGATCCACAGCCAGCGCACCGGGTCCCCCTGGAAGGAGAGCCCTGAGGTGTCCAGCGGCCGGTGGTCGGGGTGCGCGACGAGGGGGGCCGGGTCCTCCATCAGCAGGACGGCGCCCGCGCCGCCGCGCATCGCCCGGTCCTCGGGGTTGTCCAGCCACTTGACCGTGTGGCCGGTGCCGAACCACGTGACCGCCCGCCAGGGGAACGCGCCGATCCACCGGAAGATCCTGGCGGCCCGGTGGGCCGGCATGGTCGTGGCCAGGGCCAGTTCGACGCGCGCGTGCTGGGAGGTGTTGGCCATGTAGCGGTCCAGGGTGGGCATGCGCTGGCCGCACATCCCGACGGTGGACAGGACGGTGAACGGGCGCTCCGCCGTGGGCGGGCGCTCGGACACGCGGAGCAGGGGCGGGTGTCCGTCGGACACGTCCCAGTAGTGGCCGGGCTCGCCGACGCGGCGGTTGAGGTGGCTCAGGACGGTGCGCTGCACGCTCCGCCACGCCCCCGAGGCGCGGCGCCAGTCCCAGTAGGCCTCGGCGTGCACGACGCGCGGCCACAGCTGGCCGCGCACCGAGTCCAGCTCCCAGGCGTAGGCGCTGCGGCCGATGGCCTCGCGCGCGTAGCCGGGAAGCCCGCTGTCCGCCTCGGCCCAGCCGGGGATGACCGCGAGCAGGCCCTCCTCGTCGACCAGGGCCACGCCGTCGCCCTCCTCGAACCACACCGCGCGCAGGCACGAGGGGTCGAAGCGGGGGCGGCCCTGCGGGTGCTTGGTGTACGCCTCCGGCATGAGGGGCGCCTGGCCCTCGTACAGCCCGCCCGACTCGCTCGTGCGGGGGGCCATCTCGTGGTTGGCCAACCACACCGGCACCCGGATGCGGCCCCGGGCGTCCAGCAGGTAGGCGGCCGTGGTGTGGGAGTCGCACTCCACCACGACACGGCGGCTCTGGTACGGGCTGATCTCGTCGAGCAGGACGTCGATCCCTGTCACCGGCCCTCCAACGCGCCGATCCCCTGATTGTCGTGGCTGGTGGACGAACTCGTCCGGGCCGTCCACACAGTGCGTAGAATCGACGGTAGTGCCCTGACAGGCGGAGCTGCACCGCAGCCGCGTATAGGTCGTATAACGACCCGAGCCGCTGCCACCCGCGCCGGGCCGAGACCATCGACTCCACCCCTTACGGACTCTCTATGCCCGCCGAGCTCACCTTTGTCGCCCCGCGCCGTGCCAAGCCTCCCCGGCACCTGGCCGACCTCAGCCCCGAGGAGCGGGCCGAGGTCGTCACCGAACTGGGGGAGAAGCCCTTCCGTGCCAAGCAGCTCGCCAAGCACTACTTCGGCGGGCTGGAGTCGGACACCGAGGCGATGACCGACCTGCCGGCGGAGTCCCGGGCGCGCCTCGGCGAAGCCCTGCTGCCGACCCTCCTGACGCCCGTCAGGCACGTCACCGCCGACAAGGGGATGACGCGCAAGACCCTGTGGAAGGCGTTCGACGGGGTCCTGTTCGAGTCCGTGCTCATGCGCTACCCGGACCGCGTGACCCTGTGCATCTCCTCACAGGCCGGCTGCGGCATGAACTGCCCGTTCTGCGCCACCGGCCAGGCGGGCCTGACCCGCAACCTGTCCACGGGCGAGATCGTGGAGCAGGTCGTCGCCAGCGCCCGCGACCTGGCGCGCGGCGAGGTCGCCGGGGGGCCGGGCCGGATCAGCAACATCGTGTTCATGGGCATGGGGGAGCCCATGGCCAACTACAAGCGCGTCCTCCAGACGGTGCGCCGCATCACCGACCCCGTGCCCAACGGCATGGGCATCTCCCAGCGAGGCGTGACGGTGTCGACCGTCGGCCTGGTGCCCGCGATCAACAAGCTCATCGACGAGAGGATGCAGGTCCGCCTCGCGATCTCCCTGCACGCCCCCGACGACGAGCTGCGGGACGAGCTGGTGCCGATCAACACCCGCTGGAAGGTCGGGGAGGTCCTGGACGCCGCCTGGCGCTACGCCGGGACCACCGGCCGCCGGGTCTCCATCGAGTACGCGCTCATCAAGGACATCAACGACCAGGCGTGGCGGGCCGACCTGCTCGGCAAGCTCCTCAAGGGCCACCTGGTGCACGTCAACCTCATCCCGCTCAACCCCACCCCCGGCTCCAAGTGGACGGCCTCGCGGCCCGAGGACGAGCGCGAGTTCGTCCGGCGGCTCCAGGCGCACGGGGTGTCGGTCACGGTCCGCGACACGCGCGGACAGGAGATCGACGGGGCCTGCGGGCAGCTCGCGGCGGCCGAGAACTGACCGGGCCCGGGGGCCGCAGGTGATCGAGACAGCGCTGGCCTTCGCGGTCGCCCTCGTCTCCGGGGCCGTCCCGGTGATCAACATCGAGGTCTACCTGGTGGGCGCCGTCGTCGCGATGGACGACGGCGCCCTCGTCGGGATGGCCGTCGCCGCGGGGCTGGGGCAGACCCTCGGCAAGCTGCCCTACTTCTACGCGGGGCGGGGCACGATCGCCGTGCCGTGGATGCGCCGCAAGGCGCAGACCCCGGGCAAGTGGGCGGAACGCGCCGAGGGGTGGCGGCGCAAGGCGGAGGCGCGTCCCGCCTGGGGCGCGGGGCTGGTGGCCCTGAGCTCCTTCGCCAGCGTCCCGCCGTTCGTGGTGGTGTCGGTGCTGGCCGGGGTGGTGCGCATGAACGTCGTGCTGTTCTCCGCGGTCACCTTCGCCACCCGCACCGCGCGGTTCCTCGTCGTGGTGTTCGCCCCCGCCTGGGCGATGTCCTTCCTGCCCTGATCCGGCTGGGCCCGCCCCCGCGGCCCGCCGGCCGTGCCGCGGGCCGCCCTCCGACCCGCCTCCGGGGGCGGGTCACCGTGTCCGCCCGCCGGGACGGGCCGCCGCGCCCGCACGCGTCCGCCACCGGCCGGGGACGGGAGGGGACGCGGCCGTACACTCGGGGCACGGCGTCCCAGGGCGCCCCTACAACCACGAGGAGAGGTCCATGGTGCAGGTCGCGGTCGCCCAGTTCGCCCCCGGGAGGGACAAGGCGGAGAACCAGCGCTCGGTGGCGCGGCTGACCGCGCGCGCCGCCGCGGAGGGGGCGCGCGTGGTCCTGTTCCCCGAGTACGCGATGTTCACGGCGTCGCGCATGGACCACCGCTACGTCGAGGCGGCCGAGCCCCTGGACGGCCCCTTCGTCGCCTCGGCCGCGGACACCGCCCGCCGGGAGGGCGTGCACGTCGTCCTGGGCGTCAACGAGGCGGGGGAGGACGCGGGGCGTTTCACGAACACCCTGGTGGCCCTCTCGCCGGGCGGGGACCGGGTGGCGCACTACCGCAAGATCCACCTGTACGACGCGTTCGGCGTGAGGGAGTCGGACGTGCTGAGGCCCGGGCCCGTCGAGGAGCCGGAGACCTTCGCCGTGGACGGCGTGGTGTTCGGACTCCAGACCTGCTATGACCTGCGCTTTCCCGAGGTGACGCGGCGGATCGTCGACGCGGGGGCGCACGTGGTGCTGCTGGCGGCGCAGTGGGTCCCCGGCCCGCTGAAGGAGGAGCACTGGCGGACGCTGGCCCGCGCCCGTGCCATCGAGAACACCGTGTACGTCGCGGCGTCCGGCCAGGCGGCCCCGACGGGGTCGGGCAACAGCATGGTGGTCGACCCGATGGGGACCCCGGTCGCGGCCCTGGGGGAGCAGCCCTTCGCGGTCGCCACGGCCCAGGTTTCGGCCGACAGGGTCGAGGAAGTGCGGAAGGTCAATCCCGCGCTGTCACTGCGCCGTTTCTCGGTCTGCGAGCGTCCTTCGAGCTGAAGGACACGCTGTCAGTCCGTTGTAGATATCAGACAAAGGGTATGAACATGCAGTTGATGGCAGGGGTCTTCCCAGGCTTGATCACTTAGGGTTATGATCTCCCTGCACGGAGTGATTTAGTTCGGTCCGGACCCTTCCAGGCGCCCAGCGCTTCTGATTCAATAAAGAGCCGGTAACTATCGGCCCGCCAGACTGTCCTAAACCACGGGGGGAGCAAGGACATTGCGCGGAACGAGCACGATGTGCGATCCAGACACGCTGCCTGACGACTCACACGACACCTACGTCTACGACCCGGGAGCGCTGAGCGGGGCGCAGTGCATGGGGGATGCCTGCGTCGTCTGCCACGCCAAGTGGCCGCGGCCCCGGAAGGTCCTCGGGGAGCTTCCGGACGGAAGCCGCGTCTTCGGTTGTGACGAGTGCGCGGGGATCATCGGCGTCGATTCGGGGATACCCGCCGGTGAACGGCTGTTCGCGGTGCGGTAGGAGCGGCAGGACGGTCGCGCTCCGGGTCCAGGGGGAGAGACGGACCCGGAGCGCTTCCGCTGACGCGCCCGCTTCCATCGGGGAGGAGGGGAAATGAGCGCGTCTATCCCGGATGGTCTCCTGTGACGGCCGACGCCGCCGAACACGCCCCGTGAGGGGCGTCCGGGGACAACGATACTCCGTGTCGTCCCCCGTCGACCGTCAGTGAGAGACATCCGTCCGGTATTTCCCCGAACTCGGACTAGCCGTTGGTGGGGAACCCCAGGTCGACGCCGCCGGAGGGCCGCCGCCCCGGGTCCGTCCAGCGCGCCGTGACCGCCTTGGTGCGGGTGTAGAAGTGGACACCCTCCGTGCCGTGCGCGTGGGAGTCGCCGAAGAGCGACTGCTTCCATCCGCCGAACGAGTAGTAGGCCACCGGCACGGGGATCGGGACGTTGATCCCGACCATGCCGACCTGGACCTCGTTCTGGAACCGGCGCGCGGCGCCGCCGTCGTTGGTGAAGATCGCGGTGCCGTTGCCGTACGGGTTGGCGTTGACCAGCCGCACCGCCTCGTCGTAGTCGCCCACGCGCAGCACGCTCAGCACCGGGCCGAAGATCTCGTCCCGGTAGCAGGCCATCTCCGGGCCGACGTGGTCGAGCAGCGAGGGGCCCAGCCAGAAGCCGTCGGGATCCCCGTCCGGGACCGGGTGCGCCCGGCCGTCGATCGCCAGGGTCGCGCCCTCGCGGACCCCCGACTCCAGGTACGAGGCGACCTTGTCGCGGTGCTCCCGCGTGACCAGCGGGCCCATGTCGCTGCGGTCGTCGTCGCCGGGGCCGACCCTCAGCCGGGACACCCGGTCGCGGATCCTCTCGACGAGCCCGTCCGCCACGGAGTCGACCACGGCCACCGCCGAGACGGCCATGCAGCGCTCGCCCGCCGAGCCGAAACCGGCCGACACCGCCGAGTCCGCCGCCAGGTCCAGGTCGGCGTCGGGCAGCACCACCATGTGGTTCTTGGCCCCGCCCAGCGCCTGCACGCGCTTGCCGTGCTCGGCGGCGGTCCGGTAGACGTACCGGGCGATCGGGGTGGAGCCCACGAAGCTGACCGCGGCCACGTCGGGGTGCTCCAGGACGGCGTCCACCGCCTCCTTGTCGCCGTGCACGACGTTGAACACCCCGGCGGGCAGCCCCGCCTCGGCCCACAGCCCGGCCAGCAGCACGGACGCCGAGGGGTCCTTCTCGCTGGGCTTGAGCACGAACGTGTTGCCGCAGGCGATGGCGATCGGGAACATCCACATCGGCACCATGGCCGGGAAGTTGAACGGGGTGATCCCGGCGACCACGCCGAGCGGCTGGAGGATCGAGTAGGAGTCCACCCCGGTGGACACGTTCTCGGAGTAGCCGCCCTTGAGCAGGTGCGGGATGCCGCAGGCGAAGTCCACGACCTCCAGGCCCCGGGCCACCTCGCCCCGGGCGTCGGAGAGCACCTTGCCGTGCTCGGCGCCGATCACCTCCGCGAGGCGGTCCTGGTCGCGGGCGAGGAGCTCGCGGAAACGGAACAGCACCTGCACGCGCCGGGAGAGCGAGGTGTCCCGCCATCCCGGGAAGGCCGCCCGCGCGGCGGCGACCGCCGCGCCGACCTCCTCGGCCCCGGCCAGGTCGACCGTGCCCGAGACCCGTCCGGACGCCGGGTCGTGGATGTCGCCCCGCCGCCCGGCGGTCCCCTCGTGGGCGCGCCCGCCGATCCAGTGGGTGACGTGCTTGCTCATGTGATCCCTCTCCTCGTCCACAGGCGTTGTCCACAGCTGCGGGGGCGCGGGCGTGCGCGGAGGGGGCGGGGGAATCCCCTGCATGGGGGACTCACAGTCACACCGGCCCCTCCGGCACACCGGGCCCCGCAGGGGCCTCAGGCCCCGTCGTTCACGGCGTGTACCGCGTCCAGCAGCACGTCGCGGCCCTCCACGGCCTCCTCCTGCGACAGCGTCAGGGGCGGGGCCATCCGCAGCACGTTGCCGTGCACGCCCCCCTTGCCCACGAGCAGCCCCCGCTCCCGGGTCTCCTCCTGGACCCGTGCGGCCAGGGCCGGCGCCGGCGCACCCGTGGCCGGGTCGGACATCTCCACGGCGAACATCAGCCCCTTGCCGCGCACGTCCCTCACGCTCGGCAGGGCGGTCAGCGCCTTCAGCCCCTCCATGATCAGGGAGCCCTGACGCCGCGCGTTCCCCTGGAGGTCGTGCTCCAGCACGTAGTCCAGGGTCGCCCCCGCGGCCGCCATCGCCACCGGGTTGCCGCCGAACGTGGCCACGCCCAGCGCGCCCAGCCGGTCCATCAGGTCGCCGCGGGCCACGACCCCGCCCACCGCGAAGCCGTTGCCCAGCCCCTTGGCGAAGGTCATGGCGTCCGGGGTCACCCCGTGGTTGCCGATGCCGAAGAAGCTCGTCCCCGTCCGGCCCCACCCCGTCTGCACCTCGTCGGACACGAACAGGATGCCGTGCTCGTCCAGCACCTCCTTGTACGCGGCGTACAGGCCGTCCGGCGGCATCGCGAACCCGCCCACGCCCTGGATCGGCTCGGCGATCAGGCAGGCCACGCCGGGCGCGGCCGTGTCCAGGACGTCGCGCAGGTCGGCGACGCACGCCTCGACGTACTCGCGGTCCGACATCCCGCGGAAGGCGGGAGCGGCGTGGTCGGTGCCGTGCAGGTAGTGCACGTTCAGCGGCGACAGGGAGGAGTTCTTCCACGCACGGTTGCCGGTCACCGCCACGGTGCCGAAGGAGCGCCCGTGGTAGCTGCCGCGCATCGCCAGCACCTCGTCGCTCCCCCGCGCGAACGTGGCCAGCAGCAGGGCGGTCTCGTTGGCCTCGGTGCCCGAGTTGGTGAAGAAGACCTTGGCGTCCGGGATGCCCGACAGGCCGGCGATCCTCTCCGCCAGCTCGACCTGGTTGCGGATCAGGTACAGCGTGGAGGTGTGCACGACCCCCTTGGCGATCTGGCGCTCGACCGCCTCCCGGACCTCGGCCACGTCGTAGCCGAGCATGTTGGTCACGATGCCGGTGAAGAAGTCCAGGTACGTGTTGCCGTCGGCGTCCGTGACACGGGCGCCCTTGCCGCTGGTGATCTCCAGCGGGGAGTCGTAGTAGAGGGGCAGCCACGAGGGCATGACCGCGCGGTGGCGCGAGAGAAGTTCCGACATGGCTCCAGTCTCGCCCGGACCCACCCGGATGGCCAGGATCACCGTGTTGACGACATGGTGGCCGGGTTTACGCTCTGTCAAGCGCGGTCGGCGGCGCCCCGACCCGGGGGCTCGGGCCCTCGCCGGGAACACAGTGTAAGGAACGGCAGCCCCGTGCCGACACTGCGTAGGCGGCGGTCTCCTAGACTGGGCCGGTGCTCCCCACCCTCGCCGAGGTCCTCCGCCTCCCCGCCCTGCGACGCGCCCGCCCCCGGGTCGTGGTCGGGTCCGAACTGCTCGACCACGTGGCCGTGCGCTGGGTCCACATCGCCGAGGTCACCGACCTCGCCCACCTGCTCCGGGGCGGTGAGCTGGTGCTCAGCACCGGCATCGCCCTGCCCGACGACCCCGAGGCGCTCCGCCGCTACATCGACGACCTCGCCGCCGTGGGCGTCAGCGGCATCGCGGTGGAGCTCGGGCGCAAGTACCACGCCGAGCTGCCCCCCGCCTTCCTCGACGCCGCCCGCGACGCCGGTGTGCCGGTCGTCCTGCTGGACCGCGAGGCCAGGTTCGTCGAGATCACCGAGGCCGTGCACATCCGCGTCGTGAACGAGCAGCTGGAGGAGCTGCGCGAGTCCGAGAAGCTGCACTCGGTGTTCACACAGCTGTCGGTGGAGGGCGCGGACGCCGGCCGCATCCTGCGCGAGGTGGCCCAGCTGTCCGGCTGCCCCGTGGTCCTGGAGAACCTCACCCACCAGGTGCTGGCCTGCGACCTCAACGGCGAGGACCCCGGCACCCTGCTCACCTCCTGGGAGAGCCGCTCGCGCGCCGTCCGCTCGGGTTCGCGCACGGTCCACGTGCCCGCCACCGGGTGGCTGGTCACCATGGTCGGGGCGCGCGGACAGGACTGGGGGAGGCTGATCCTCGTCGCCGGGGCCGGCCCCACCCCGCGCCAGAGCATGCTCATCGAACGCGCCGCCACCACCCTGGCCCTGGGCCGGCTGCTCGAACGCCACCAGGAGAGCCTGGAGCGGCAGACGCACCGGACGATCATCGCGGGCATCATCGACCGCGCCTACTCCGACCCGGAGGAGGCGCTGGTCCGGGCCCGGGCCGTGGGCGTCCCCCTCAACGGCCGCGAACTCGTGGGCGTGGTGCTGCGCCTGCGCGAGAGCGGGACCGGCCTCGCCGCCCAGGCACGGCTGTCCGACACGGCGGAGGGGGCCGCGCGCGCGTGCCGCGAACTGCGCCTGCCCGCCCTGGTCGGATCGCTGGACGACCTGCGCGTGGGGATCCTGCTCGCGCTGCCCGGCAGGCAGCGGCTCGACCCGACCCTGTCCATGCTCTCCGAGCGGGTGCGGGGCGCGATCGGGGACGCGGCCGTGCTGGCCGTCGGCTCCTCCGTCGACGGCATCCGGGAGGTGCGGCGCTCCTTCCTGGAGGCGCGCCAGGTCGGGGACGTGGCCGTCCGCCGGAGCGACGACCGGCCCTACTACCGGCTGCCCGACCTCCACCTGCGCGGACTGCTCCACCTGTTCCGGGACGACGAGCGGTTGCAGACCTACGTCGAACGCGAGCTGGGGCCCCTCCTGGACCACGACGCCCGGCACGGGAGCGACCTCACCGACATGCTCCGCCACTACCTCGGAGCCGGCCGCAACAAGGCGCTGGCGGCGAACCGCGCCCACTTGTCCCGCCCCGCGTTCTACGACCGGCTGCGGCGCGTCTCCCACGTCCTCGAAGCGGACCTGGACTCGGTGGAGACCTGCGTGTCCCTGCACGTGGCGCTCCTGTCCCTGGACTCGGTGCGCGACGAGCACTGAGGCCTCCGCGGTCGCGGGGCCCGCTGTCCCGGCACCGCGCGCGGCCCCGCGCCTCCGCGCCGCCGACACCGCGGCCGCACCCGGACGTTCCCGCGTCCGGGGCCGCGCGGGCCGACCCGCCCGGGGAACGCGGCGGCGCCGGGCCCCGGCGGGTGCCCGGCGCCGTCGGGGACCGGTCAGAGGCGGTCGAACGCCTCGGCCAGGATGTCCAGGCCCTCGTGCAGGAGGTCGTCGCCGATGACCAGCGGAGGCAGCATGCGGATCACGTTGCCGTAGGTGCCCGCGCTCAGCAGGATCAGCCCCTGGGAGTGGCAGTGCGCCAGGACCTTGGCGAGCGCCTCGGGGGCGGGGGACTTGTCCTCGCCCGCGACCAGCTCGATCGCGATCATCGCGCCGCGGCCGCGCACGTCGCCGATCACGTCGTGCCGGGAGGCCAGCTCGCGCAGGCGCCCCAGCATCAGCTCGCCGATCTCCCGGGCGCGCCCGACCAGGTCGTCGGACCCGATCGCGTCGAGCGCCGCCAGCGCCGCCGCGCACGCGGCGGGGTTGCCGCCGTAGGTGCCGCCGAGGCCCCCGCCGTGCACGGCGTCCATGAGCTCGGCGCGGCCGGTCACCGCGGCCAGCGGGAGGCCGCCCGCGATGCCCTTGGCCGTCGTGATCAGGTCCGGGACGACGCCCTCGTGATCGCAGGCGAACATGTCGCCGGTGCGCGCGAAGCCGGTCTGCACCTCGTCCGCGACGAACACGATCCCGTTGGCGCGGCAGAACTCGGCCACCGCGGGCAGGAAGCCCGGCGCGGGCTCGATGAAACCGCCCTCGCCCTGGATCGGCTCGATCACCACGGCCGCGACGTTGCGGGCGCCGATCTGCTTGGTGATCTGGTCGACGACCATGGCGGCGGCCTCGGGCCCGCAGTTCTCCGGGCCGGTCGGCCAGCGGTACGGGTAGGCCATGGGCATGCGGTGGATCTCGCCCGCGAACGGCCCGAAGCCCTGCTTGTAGGGCATGTTCTTCGCGGTCAGCCCCATGGTGAGGTTGGTACGGCCGTGGTAGGCGTGGTCGAACACCACGACGGCCTGGCGGCCGGTCGCGCTGCGGGCGATCTTCACGGCGTTCTCGACGGCCTCGGCCCCGGAGTTGAGGAGGACGGACCGCTTCTCGTGGTCCCCCGGGGTGATCCGGTTCAGGGCCTCGCACACGTCCACGTACGCCTCGTACGGGTTCACCATGAAACACGTGTGGGTGAACCGTGAGAGCTGCTCGGCGGCGCGCTCCACCACACGGGGGTCGGCGTTGCCGACGTTGGTCACGGCGATGCCGGACCCGAAGTCGATGAGGGCGTTGCCGTCGACGTCCTCGACGATGCCGCCGCCCGCGCGCTCGACGTAGACGGGCAGGACGCTGCCGACGCCCTGGGCGACGGCCGAGCTGCGGCGCTCCTGGATGGCGCGGGACTTGGGACCGGGGATCTCGGTGACGATCCGGCGGGACTGGACGACCTGGGTCGCTGCCATGCGGCTGCCTCCTTCTGCGGTGGGCACGGGGCGGGACGGATGCGGGACCGCCGGGGGTGGGCTCCCCGACTCGCCCGACACTAGGACGACCGGCGCGGAGCGTGCATGGACACAGTGGATAATCGATGGAGGGCCTTGCGCCACCGCGGCGGGGTTCGGACGACGGACACGTCTGGAGGGAGACCGGGATGCCCCCGACTCTGGGAGCCCTGCTGCGGACGCCGCACCTGCGGTTGAGCCTGCTCGCGGGACAGGAGAACCAGGACCGGCGCGTGGAGTGGGTCGCCGTCAGCGAACTGGAGGACCCGACCCCCTACCTGGAGGGCGGCGAGCTCCTCCTCACCACCGGCGTGCGCTGGGCGGGCGGGGTCCCCGACCTGCGCGACTACACGCGGCGCCTGGCCGAGCGCAGGATCACCGCGCTGGGCTTCGCCGTCGGCGTGGTCCTGGAGGAGACCCCCGAGCAGCTCCGAGGGGCCGCGGACGAGTACGGGCTCGCCCTGGTCGAGGTCGGCAGGGAGACCCCCTTCATCGCGGTCGGCAAGGAGGTCTCCCGCCTCCTGGCCAAGGAGGAGTACGAGGGCCTCAGCCGGGCCTTCGCCGCACAGCGAGGGCTCACCCGCGCCGCCCTCACGGGGGCTCCGGCGATCGTGGACCTCCTGGCCCGCGACCTCGGGGCCTGGGTGCTGCTGCTGTCCGCGGACGGCTCGGTCCGCCACGCGGCGCCCGCGTCGGCGGCCGGACGCGCGGCGGGCCTGGGGCCCGAGCTCGACCGGCTGCGGGACGCGGGCATGCGCGCCAGCGTGTCCCTGACCTCCGTCGGGGAGCAGGTGTCCGCCCAACCCCTGGCGACGGGCCGCCAGGTCCGCGGCTTCCTGGTCGTGGGCGCCGGCGGTGTGCTGGGCCCCGACGAGCGCACCCTCGTCAACGCCGCGGTGTCGCTGCTCTCCCTGGAACTGGAGCGTACCGCGCACAGCCGCACGGCGCAGGTGCACGAGGGCGTGCTCTCCGCCCTGCTCTCCGGGGCGCTGGACCCGCTCCACCCGGGGGCGGAGCGGCTGAGGGAGACACTGCCGGCCCCGCCGGTCGTGGTGGCCGCCGCCGGAGGGGTCGGTCCGGCGCACCCCCCCGAGGGGGTCCTGGTCACCGAGAGCGACGGGAACGCCCTTCTGCTGGCGGGCTCGGAGGTCGGCGAGGGCGTGCTCCGGGAGGTCCTGGAGGGGCCGGTGGGGGTGAGCGACCCGGTGGCCTACGGCGACCTCGCCACGGCGCTCTCCCAGGCGGAGCGCGCGCTGGAGGCCGCCGCCGCGCAGGGCCCCGAACAGCGGATCGTCCGCGTCGGCGACCTTCCCGGCGGGCTGCTCGGCCTGGCGGACAGCCCCGCCGGGGCGCGCATGGCCGGCGACCTGCTCGCGCCGCTCCTCCGGGAGCGGGCCGCCGCCGAGCTCCTCGCCTCGCTGCGCGCCTACCTCGCCGCGTCGGGCCGCTGGGACGCGGCCGCGGAGGCCCTCGGCGTCCACCGCCACACGCTGCGCTACCGGATGAACCGCATCCGCGAGCTCCTCCCCGGCGACCTGGACGACCCCGACCACCGCGCCGAGCTCTGGATCGCCCTCCGCCTCCGCGGCGTCCCCGGACGGTAGGTCCGGCGCCGCGCACGGTGAAAATCCGGCGGGTTCCCGCGTTCCCGGGATCCGGGGTTGCTCCATCCTCCACAATGGACCCCGATAGCAGCGTGTAACCGCTTGGTCACGCGAGCGGGGTGCGGGGGGCGACGTGAGGTCACTACGGGACGACGCGCAGGAGATCGACGAGGGGATCGGCCCGGGAAGGGTGACGGGGATCCCCGGCGCCGCCCCCGTCCACGGACCTGTCGGCCGGACGGGGGTCGGCGCCGCCTCGCTCCGCTGGAAGCCGCCCATCGACCGCTCCGAGGTGCGCTCCCTCCTCGCCTACCTGCGCGCCTGCGTGCGCCGCGAGGCCGTGCACACCCACGCCGTCAGAGCCGACAGCCTCGACTCCGACACCTGTGCCTGCCTTCCGGAGGGCCCCGAGGTCCTGTTCAGCGGGGCGGGGGAGACCCTCGCGCCCCACCCGGAGGCCGCCGGGGTCCTGCGCCTGGGACGGCGCCGGGGGCAGGCGCTGCGCTACGGGTACCCGCTCGTCGTCCTCCGCGAAGACGGGAACCGGGTCGCGCTGCCCCTGCTGACCGTCGACGTGCGGATCGTGGACGACCTCGACGAGAGCCGCCGCGAACCGGACGTGCCCCTGGTCAGGGCCGTGGGGCCGCCCGACGTCAACACCGGCCTCCTGACACGCCTGGGCATCACCGACCCCGAGGACCTGTTCGAGCTCCGCGCGCGGCTGAGGTCCGGCGCCCCCGACCCCGCGCACCGCCCCGCCGCGGTCGCCGACCTCGCCGCCAAGGTCCGGGGCCTCCTCGCCCGCCTGGAGATCGAGCGGGTCGACGACATCGACCCCCTCTCCACCCGGGGCGCCCCGCGCACCGTCGAGGCAGGGGCGCACAACGTCGCCGTGGTCTTCCTGGCCGGCCCCAGCGGGCAGGCCGAGGCCGAGGGCGCCGAACCCGGGACCGTCGAGGGCGTCCTCGCCGACCTCGACCCCTCCGACCGCGCCGGCCTCGACCCCGACGCCGTCACCGGGACCGCGCTGGAGCCCCTGCTCGGGCAGCCGTCCGCCGGGCGCGGGGCCGGGCCCGACACCGCCGACGCGCCGGGGCGGCTCTTCCGGGGGGGACGGGCCGCCGCCCGCCGCGCCGCCCGCGACACGGCGGAGGAGGACGGCGCGGACGACGCCACCGTCCCGGTCTCCGCCACCCCGCTCGACCAGGCCCAGTACGCGATCCTGCGCGCCGCCATGAGCGAGCAGATCACCGTGGCCGCCGCCCCGCCCGGGAGCGGCGCCCACGACCTGGTGGACGCCATCGTCCGCACCGCCGTCAGCAACGGCCAGCGCGTCCTGGTCTGCGGGAGGACGGAGACCGACATCGACGAGACGGCGGCCAGGGCCGACGCCTCTCCCGCCCACCCCGTGGTGCGCGTCGGCGGGCGGGGGCACCGCGCCGGAGAGGCCCGCATGCTCACCAGGCTCCTCGCCGAGCAGGCCGGCGGCCTCCCCGCTCCCGGCCCCGGCGCCGCCGGGGAGGACCCCGCCGCCCACTGGGCCGCCCTCGCCGAGGACTGGGCCCGGGTCCGCGGGGCCTGGAGGGACATGGACACCATGGCCTCCGGCGGGCACGCCCTCGCCCAGCTCGCGGAGGAGCGCGGACGCGGCATCGCCCGGGGCTGGGACCCCGACGCCCTCTTCACGCCCGAGCGCGGGGGGCCCGAGTACTGGCTGCACCGGGTCGAGCGCGCCCAGGCGGGCGGTTTCGTCGGCTTCCAGCACCGCGGCGCCATCCGCCGCGAACTGGGGGTCAGCACCGACCCCGACAACCTCGCCCGCCTGGGCGCGGTCGCCCGAATGGAGAGCGAGTGGCGCTCCGCCGTCGACCGGCGCACCCGCTGCGCGCCCCTGGGAGAGCTCACCTCCGAGCTGGCCGACGCCCTCACCCGGCACCGCAGGTCCAGCGCCGCCTGCCTGCGGTCCGTCTCCGGCCCCCGCCTGCGGCGCGGCCGGGCGGCCGTCGAGAACCGCCTGGAGACCCTCGGCTGGCACCACGGGAACGGGTGGCCCGGGGTCGCCAGCCTGTTGGACGCCCTGCCCGCGTGGACCTGCCGCACCGACCAGGTCAGGGCGCTGCCGCCGCAGGCGGGCCTGTTCGACCTGGTCGTCGTCCTCGGCGCGGAGCGCACCCGGGTCGCCGAGCTGCTGCCGGCGCTCTACCGGGCCGGCCGGGCCGTGGTGTTCGGGGACCCGGCGCACCCCGGGCCGACCACGGTCCTGGAGCCCGACGAGGAGCGCCGGGCCCTGGCCGCCGCGGGCCTGGCGCCCGACCAGCTGGACGCCCGCGGGCTGCGCCACGGGTCGGGTTCCGCGATGCGCGCCCTCCACCGGGCCGCACCGGCCGTGCTGTGGCTGGACGAGCACGAGGGCGCCCCGCCCCTGCTCGCCGGCGCCGCCTCCCGCCACTGCTACGGCGGCAGGCTCGTGGTGCGCACGAACCCCGACCCGCGCTGCGGTCCGCCGTTCGAGTGGCGCGACGTCGCCGGATCCTGTGAGGCGGCGCCGGGCGCGTCCTTCGTCAACCGCGACGAGGCGTACCGCGTGGCGGTGGTGGTCGGGGAGGTCGACGGCCGACTGCCCCCGGGGCGGGTGGTCGCGGTGGTCGCGCCGACACAGCCCCAGGTCGCCCTGATCCGCCGACTGCTGCGCCGACGCGTCCTGCTGCACGAGGTGAGGATCGGCGGTCCGGAACTCCTGGACGGCGACCGTGCCGCCGCGGACGTGACCGTGCTCTCACCGGTGCTCGCCGCGGGTGCGCCCGCGGCCGCCGAGCGCCGGGTCCGCGGCATGGGCCACCTGTGGTCCTCGGTGCTCACCCGGACCCGGCAGCTGCTCCTCGTGGTGGGCGACAGGGCGTACTGGTCGGGGGACGACGGCCCGCTGGGCGACCTGGAGGCCCTGGTCGCGGGCGCCTGCGTGGTCGGCGCGGACCCGGCCGCCACCGTGCTGGTGGAGGAGCTGCGTACCGTCGGCACGGGGGTCGCGCTCCAGCAGACCGTCGAGGGGTGGGCGGTCGACATGGTGGTCCGCTTCGGCTCGCGCCGCCTGCTGCTCCTGCTCGACCGCGAACCCGACGGCAGGGCGCTGCGCCACCTGCTGGCCAGGGGGGAGGCGCTCAACCGGGCGACCGGGGACCCCGTGGTGGTGGTTCCGGCCTGGCGCTGCCTCGCCGACCCCGGCTCCCTCGTCGGGGAGATCCTCGCCGCCTGCTGACCGGCCCCGGGCGGCGTGCGCGCCGCACTACCCTGGGACGGAAACGCCCGGAACCGGAGGATCCGAGTACCTGCCGGGCGGAGGGGAGAGGGGAACACCGGTGCCCGAGGGTCACACGCTGCACCGACTGGCGGCGCACTTCGAGAAGGCCTTCGGCGGCGGGACGGTCCGCGCCACCAGCCCCCAGGGCCGCTTCGCGGAGGGCGCCGCGCGGGTGGACGGCCGCGTCCTCACGGAGAGCGAGGCCCACGGCAAGCACCTCTTCCTCGGGTTCGACTCGGGCGAGTGGCTGCGGGTGCACCTGGGGCTGTACGGGGCGTGGACCTTCGGCGACGCGGACGGCGAACGCCATCTCGGCGCGCCCCGCTCGCGGGGCGCCGACCTCGCCCCCCTCGTCCGTGACGGGGACGGGCTGGTCGTGCCGCCCGCACCCGTCGGCGCGGTGCGCGCCCGGCTCGTCAACGCCTCCGGGTGGGCCGACCTGCGCGGCCCCTCCGCCTGCGAGGTCGTCACGGAGGACGAGAAGCAGGCCGTCCAGGACCGGCTCGGCCCCGACCCCCTGCGCGACGACGCCGACCCCGAACGGGCCTGGCGGACGGTCAGCCGGTCCAGGACCAGCATCGCTGCGCTGCTCATGCGCCAGGACGTCATCGCGGGGATCGGCAACATCTACCGGGCCGAGTCGCTCTTCAGGGCGGGGATCGACCCGGCGACGCCGGGCCGCGACCTGACCGCCGAGCAGTGGGCGGCGCTGTGGGAGGACCTCGCCGGCCTGCTCCGCGACGGGGTGCGCGACGGCTACATCATCACCACCCGCCCCGAGGACCGGCCCGATCCCGACGCGCGTCCCGTGCCCCGGCCGGACACGCTGTACGTCTGCTACCGGACCGGCGAGCCGTGCCGCGTGTGCTCCTCGCCCGTCGCCGCGTCCGAGCTGGCCGGACGCACCCTCTACTGGTGCCCGGGGTGTCAGCGGGGCTGACCCGCTCCCCGTCCCGGCCGTCGCGGGGATCTGGACGCCGACAGGCCATGCAGTACACTCCCTAGCCGTCTGCTTAACCGGTTCAGTTTCTGTGATCAGGGGGGCGAATGGGGGGGTTGATGCGGCGTCCGACGATCGTGGACATCGCCAAGGCCGCCGGGGTGTCCAAGGGGGCGGTCTCGTACGCGCTCAACGGGCGGCCCGGGGTCTCCGAGGAGACCCGTCGGCGCATCCTGGCGATCGCCAGCGACATGGGCTGGGCCCCGAGCAGCCCCGCGCGGGCGCTCTCGCCGGGCGGCCGGATAGGGGCGATCGGCCTGGTGGTCGACCGCCCGGCGCACTCGCTGGGGCTCGAACCCTTCTTCATGCAGCTGGTCTCCGGCATCGAGACGGAACTGGCCTCCTCCAACAACGACCTGCTCCTCCAGGTCACCGAGGACATGGGCGCCGAGACCGCGGCCTACCGGCGCTGGTCGGCGGAGCGCCGGGTCGACGGCGTGATCATGGTCGACCTGAGGGTGGACGACCCCCGGATCGGCCTGGTGGAGGGCCTGCCGCTGCCCGCGGTCGTCCTGGGCGGCCCCGAGGGGGCGGGCTCCCTCCCGTGCCTCTACACCGACGACTCCGTGGCCATGCGCGAGGTCGTCCACTACCTGGCGGCGCTGGGGCACCGGCGCATCGTGCGGGTGGCGGGCCCGGAGGAGTTCGTGCACACCAGGGCGAGGACCGCGGCGTTCCTGGACGCGGCGGAACAGGCGGGTCTGGCGGAGGCGTACTCGGTGCACGCCGACTACACCGGCGAGGCCGGGACGCGGACCACGCGCAGGCTGCTGGCACGGACGGACCGCCCGACCGCCCTGGTCTACGACAACGACCTCATGGCCGTGGCCGGCCTCGGCGTGGCGCGGGAGATGGGCGTCGGCGTGCCCTCCCAGCTGTCGATCGTGGCGTGGGACGACTCCGTCCTGTGCCGCCTGGTGCGGCCCTCGCTGACCGCCATCGCCCGCGACATCGTCTCCTACGGCCGTCTCGCGGCGGCCATGCTCGGCGAGGCGATCGAGGGCAGGCCGGTACGCAACCAGGAGACCTCGCGGGGCGAGCTGTACCCGCGGGCGAGCACGGGCCCCATGGGGGCGTGACGGTGCGGCTGGGCCGACCGCCGTCCGCCGGCCGGCGAACGCCTGTGCGGAACCGGTTCAGTAAGGGCGAATTTACTGACGTACCCGCATCTTCGCTGTTACAAGCGAATAACAGCGAAGTGTCGGGGATTGACGGCCTTCCCGTGGGCGTGTTGTTGTTAACCTCACTTACCCGGTTCAGCAACGGTCCTGTGCTCCCTCTGCTGGGAGCGCTCCCAACCCTCCGGTTCCCGGAGGGGCGCCCCCCCACAGGCCGACCGGGTGACAAGGAGGAGTCCGGATGAGAAGTCTGCGGATTCCGGCGGCACTCGCGGCACTGGCCATCACGGCCACTGCGTGCACGGGTGGCGGCGGGAACGAGGAGGGCTCCGGGTCGTACCCCCGGAGCGAGACGCTGTACACCACGGGTACGGCTTGGGGTCCGCCGGTCAGCTGGAACCCGCTCATGAAGGGCCAGTACGCGCCCGGCACGATCGGTCTGGCCTACGAGACGCTCTTCCTGTACGACCCCAACGAGGGCGAGTACGTCCCCTGGCTCGCGGAGAGCGACGAGTGGACCGCGGAGAACGTCCACGAGATCACCCTCCGCGAGGGGATCACCTGGTCGGACGGCGAGCCCCTGGTCGCCGAGGACGTCGTCGCCACCCTGGAGCTGGGCCAGTTCGGCTCCGTCTCCTACAGCAACATCTGGAACTTCATCGAGAGCGCCGAGGCCACCGACGAGCGCACGGTGACCGTCACCTTCGCGGAGAACCGCCCCCAGGAGTGGATGAACTGGGTCTACCTCAACCCGATCCTCCCCGCCCACATCTGGGCCGACATGGAGGAGACGGCGCTCACGGACAGCGCCAACGAGGACATCGTCGCCACCGGCCCCTACGTCTACGAGTCGCACACCGACGACCGGATGGTCTGGGAGCGCAACGACGAGTGGTGGGGCACCGAGGCGCTCGACCTGGAGATGCAGCCCCGCTACATCGTGGACATCGTCAACGCCTCCAACGAGGTGACGATGAACATGATCAACCAGGGGGACATCGACCTCTCGAACAACTTCCTCCCGGGGATCGACCAGGTCCTCAACAGCAACCCCAACGTCACCAGCTTCTACGACGGTCCGCCGTACATGAAGAGCGCGAACACCGCGTGGCTGGTCCCCAACGTCACGCGCGCGCCGCTCGACGACACGGCCTTCCGCCAGGCGCTGGCCCACGCCGTCGACATGGAGCAGATCATCTCCGGCCCCTACACGGACCTGGTCCAGGCGGCCAACCCGACGGGCCTGCTCCCCGAGTGGGACGAGTACATCGACCAGGAGCTGGTCGAGCAGGAGGGCTTCTCCTTCGACGCCGACGAGGCCGTCGCGATCCTCGAGGACGCCGGCTACATGGACGAGGACGGCGACGGCTACGTCGAGACGCCCGACGGCGAGCCCATCGCCCTCACCCTGGAGGTCCCCTCCGGCTGGACCGACTGGATGGAGGCGGCCCGCCTGATCGCGCAGCAGGCCCAGGCGGTCGGCATCAACGTCGAGGCCCAGTTCCCCGAAGAGGACCTGCTGGTCGAGAACCGCAACTCCGGTGAGTTCGACCTGGTGATCAACAACGAGCGCCAGATGAGCAACACGCCGTGGACCTACTACGACTACCTCTTCCAGCTGCCCATCAACGAGCAGCAGACCACCGTCAACTTCGGGCGGTACGAGAACGAGGAGGTCTGGCAGCTCGTCGAGCAGCTGGCCGCCGTCCCCGCCGACGACGTCGAGGCCGCGGCCGAGATCACCTCGCAGATCCAGGAGATCCAGCTGGCCGAGCTCCCGGCCATCCCGCTCTGGTACAACGGCCTCTGGTCGCAGTCCACGAACGAGACCTGGACCAACTGGCCCAGCGAGCAGGAGGGCGCTCCGCAGAGCGCCGCCACGCTCTGGAACGGCTGGCTCGAGATGGGCGCCATCTACACCCTCGCGGAGATCGAACCGGTCGGCTAGGGGGCACGCGGACACCCCCCTCCGCGCACCCGTCGACCCCTCCCACCCCGGCCGGAGCACGGCGTACGCGCCCGGCCGGGGAGCCCCCGAGGGGCACGGGGCGGACCCCTTCCCCTTCCCGGGTCCGCCGCCGTGCCCCTCCGGGGACCCCCGCCTGTCCGCCGCCATCACCTGGAGGAACGTGTGTGGCGCTACATCGGCCGTAAGCTCTTCGTCTACCTGCTTACGTTCGTCATCGCGGTCACCATCAACTGGATGATCCCGCGCTTCATGCCGGGCGACCCCGTCCGCAGCATGCTCGCGCGGGCCTCGGTCGGCAACCCCGAGGCCCTCGAGCGCATGACCACCTACTACAACGAGGTCTTCGGCCTCGACACGCCGCTGTACCAGCAGTACCTCAGCTTCTGGGGCGGGCTGTTCCGGGGCGACCTGGGCGTCAGCGTGATGCTCTACCCCGAACCCGTCACCGACGTCATCATGCGCTCGGTGCCCTACACCCTGGCCGTGCTGCTCCCCGCGATCCTGCTCAGCTGGGTCGTCGGCAACCACTTCGGGGCCTTCGCCGCCCGCAGCAAGATCCTCGACAACACGATCCTGCCGCTCGGGTACGTCCTCACCGCCACGCCCTACATGTGGCTGGCCCTGCTGCTCGCCTGGAGCCTGGGCGTCGTCGCCGGGGTCTTCCCGGTCTCGGGCGGGTACAGCTTCTCCCTCCGGCCCGAGTTCACCTGGCTGTTCATCTCCGACCTGATCAGCCACTGGTTCCTGCCGTTCCTGTCCATGTTCGTCGTGGCGCTGGGCGGCTGGGCGATCGGCATGCGGAACATGATCATCTACGAGCTGGAGGCGGACTACTCGAACTACCTCCAGGCCCTCGGCGCGCCGCGCAGGCTGGTCCGCAAGTACGCCTTCCGCAACGCGATGCTGCCCCAGATCACCGGGCTCGCGGTGCAGCTGGGCACGATCATCGCCGGATCGCTGCTCACCGAGATCGTGTTCAACTACCCGGGCCTCGGCACCCTCATCATCCAGTCGCTGAACAGCCGGGACTTCTTCCTGCTCCAGGGGATCTTCCTGTTCGTGGTCGTCGGGGTGCTGATCGCCAACTTCATCATCGACATCGTGTACGTCCTGGTTGACCCGCGCACCCGGGTCCAGATGACGGGAGGCTCGTCATGACCAACGTCGCCGGGGCGCCCGGAGCCCAGTCCGCAGCCGAACCCGCGGCTCCGCGCAAGGGCTCCGAGACACTGCACTACGCCCGCCGCAACCCCAAGCTGCTCATCGGCCTGGGCATCGTCCTCGTGTTCCTCCTGCTCGGCCTCATCGGCCCCCTCTTCGTCGACCACGGGCCCAACGAGTACGTCGGCCCCCAGAGCCAGCCCCCCAGCGGCGAGTTCTGGCTGGGCACCACCTCCTTCGGCCAGGACATCTGGGCGCAGTTCGTGTTCGGGGTCCGCACCACGTTCCTCATCGGCGTGTTCGGCGGCGGCATCGCGTTCGTCATCGGCACGGCGGTCGGCTTCGTCGCCGGGTACAAGGGCGGGATCGTCGACGAGATCCTCAACATGCTCACGAACGTGGTCCTGGTCCTGCCCGCGATGGTCGTGCTGATCGTCGCGATCGCCTACCTGGACGCGCGCGGCGTGTTCGTGCAGGGCCTGTTCATCGGCCTCACCTCCTGGCCGTGGGCCGCGCGCGCGGTCCGCTCGCAGGCGCTGACGCTGGCCACCCGCGACTACGTGGACCTGGCCCGCCTCAGCGGCCGGCGCACGGGGAAGATCATCACCACCGAGATCGCCCCGAACATGAGCTCCTACCTGGTGATGTCCTTCATCCTGCTGTTCGGCGGCGCCATCCTCATCGCCGCGGGCCTGGACTTCATCGGGCTCGGCCCCTCGGACGGGGTGTCCCTCGGCCTGATGCTGGAGAGCGCCGTCGCGTGGAGCGCCCTCCAGTTCGGGATGTGGTGGTGGTTCGTTCCGCCGGGCCTCGGCATCACGGTGATCGTGAGCTCGCTGTACATCCTCAACGTCGGGTTGGACGAAGTCTTCAACCCCAAGCTGCGGGAGCTGTAATGACCCTGCGCGTCAACGACCTGAAGGTCTACTACCAGACCCTGCGCGGGGACGTCCACGCCCTCGACGGGGTCACGTTCGACCTCGCCGACGGCGAGATCATGGGCCTGGCGGGGGAGTCCGGCTGCGGCAAGACCACCCTCGGCAAGAGCCTGATCCGGCTGGACTCGCGGATGCGCCACGTCGGCGGCACCATCGACCTGGACGGCAAGGACGTGCCGATCGCGGACGACGACGCGATGGTGCCCCTCCGCTACAACGAGATCTCGCTCATCCCGCAGTACGCGATGAGCGCGCTCAACCCCACCCGCAAGATCGGGCGGATGATCAACGAGCTGCTGCGCTCGCGCGGCGTCCGTCCGGCCGACATCTCCCAGGAGCTCACCCGGCGCCTGGAGCTCGTCGGGCTCGACCCGGACGTGCTGAACCGGTTCCCGATCGAGCTGTCGGGCGGCATGAAGCAGCGCGTCGTCATGGTGATGGCCACGCTGCTCAACCCGTCGCTGCTCATCGCCGACGAGGTCACCTCCGCGCTGGACGTGTCCACGCAGCGGTCGGTCGCCGAGTCGCTCGTGGAGTTCCGCGACCGCGAGTACGTCAAGAGCATGGTGTTCGTGACCCACGACATCTCGCTCGTGTACCAGATGGCCGACACGATCATGGTGATGTACGCGGGCCGCATCGCGGAGAAGGCCCCCGCGAAGACCATCATCAACGCGCCGCGCCACCCCTACACCCAGATGCTCATCTCGGCTCTCCCCGAGGTCGGCTCGACCATGGAGCAGGGACGCCTGGAGGGCATCCCCGGGACGCCGCCCGGCCTGCTGAACCCGCCCACCGGCTGCCGGTTCAAGGACCGCTGCCCGATGGCCTTCTCCAAGTGCTCCGAACAGCCGCCGCTGCTGGAGATCGAACCCGGCCACTGGGCCGCCTGCTGGAAGACGGGGTGAGGTAGACCGTGCTGGAACTCAGCCATGTGCACAAGGTGTACCGGGTCGGCGCGTTCGGCGGCGGCCGCCTGCGCGCGGTGCGCGACGTCAGCCTGACGGTGGAGCCCGGCGAGGTCGTCTCGCTCATCGGTGAGAGCGGCAGCGGCAAGAGCACCCTCGGCAAGATGGTGCTCGGCCTGAGCAGGCCGACCGGCGGCACGATCACGTTCGACGGCACCGACATCACCACCATCCGGGGCCACGCCGCGCGCAAGGAGTACTACCGCAGGGTGCAGGGGGTCTTCCAGGACCCGTTCAGCTGCTTCAACCCGATCTTCAAGGCCGATCGCGTCTTCGAGATGATCAGGACCTCCTACTTCCCGGAGGTCTCGGACGCGGACTGGCGGGACCGGGTCCTGGCCGCGCTGGCCACGGTCCGACTGGACCCGGGCAACGTCCTGGGCAAGTACCCCCACCAGCTCAGCGGCGGCCAGTTGCAGCGGGTGCTGATCGCGCGGGCACTGCTCCTGGACATCAAGCTGCTGGTGGCCGACGAGATCATCAGCATGCTGGACGCGTCCACGCGCATCGACGTGCTCAACCTGCTCAGCGACCTCAAGGAGCGCGGGCTCGGCATCCTGTTCGTGACCCACGACCTGTCGCTCGGCAACTACGTCAGCGACAAGTCGGTGATCCTGCGCAAGGGCGCCGTCGCGGAGATGGGCCCCACGCTCAGGGTGTTCGAGAACCCCCTCCACCCGTACAGCCGCCACCTCCTCTCGTGCGTGCCGCAGCTGCACCGCACCTGGGCGGAGGTCGACGCGGAGCTGGCGGCGAACCCGCCGGAGGACGTCGTCCTCCCGGTGGCGGCGGACGAGGAGTCCGCTCCGCTGCTCGAGGTGGAGGAGGGCCACTTCGTCGGGATCGACCAGGGGTAGCCCGTGCGCGCCGCCACGCCGCCCCGGACCGGGAGGACCGGGGCGGTGCGCGTGGTGGGGGCGGTCGGCCGAGCGCGCCGCTCCCGCCGGCGCCGCGCGGTTCTTCGGCCGCGGCCGCCGAGTTCGACGGCCGAAAACGGAATTCACCTACGAAACCAGTGGGGATCGTTCTCCTACGCACCCATACGCGCGCGACCGCGAAGTCGTCGGCGCGCGCAGGGCCCCGGATCGCGTCCTCCGGGGGTGTTCCGCGGGGCTCCCCGGGTGCGTGCGGCGCCTTCCTGCGGGGCCGCGCGGAGGGGCTCCGCGCCGAGGGGGCGGGCGGGCGGCACGGGGACGCACCCGGAGAGCCCTCCGCGCTGACGTGCGGGAACGACATCGCGGTGACGGGTTCGCGAACAGACCGTGACACGCCCGTGACCGCAGGGCCCCTCGCACGCGGTTCCCTCCCCGCCCGCCGGTATTCCTGACGGAGCCGTGCGGGTTGCCACACCGAAATCCTTCGCGAGCTGGCCGGGCTGTGGTAAGTTCGGTGAAGATTGTTAGTCGTTGAATTTCGCAGTTGGTGTCTTGCCCGCGGAGTTTGTGACCGGCGGGCGGTTTCTCTTGGAGTCGGCTCGCGGCAATTCTCGGACGTGAGTATGCGTTCGTGTACACCGAGCTGAAGGAGAGAACATGGCTCAGGGAACTGTGAAGTGGTTCAACGGCGAGAAGGGCTTCGGCTTCATCTCCCCCGACGACGGTGGCCCCGACGCCTTCGTTCACTACAGCGCCATCCAGGGTAGCGGCTTCCGCAACCTGGAGGAGAACCAGCGCGTGGAGTTCGAGATCGTCGCCGGCACCCGCGGCCCGCAGGCCGAGAACGTCGTCGCGCTCTAAGACGTAGAACGTCGTAGGACGCCCCGGAAGGCACCGCCTTCCGGGGCGTTCGCGTGTCCGGGGTCCGATGCGGTCCCGGCCGTCCCGGGGCCCGCGTCCCCTCACGGGACCGGCCGCCGCCCCCAGGGGGCGGCGGCCGGGGCGGGTCAGTCCGCGAGCAGCGCCTCCGTGCGCTCGCGCACCTCCGGGGTGTCCAGGCCGCGCACGGTCACCGTGGTGCGTCGGCGCAGCACGTCGTCGGCGGTCACGGCCCACTCGCGGTCCCGCGCGAAGACCACCTGCGCCCAGATGTCGGGCCCCTCGGGGTGGATGCGCTCGCCCAGCTCCGGGAAGTCCCGGACCAGGACCGCGATGTCCATCGCCAGGCTTCCGTAGTGCGACGCCAGGTGGCGTGCGACGAGCGGGTCGAGGCGGGCGCCGGGCTCACGGTCGATGATGAGCCGCTGGGTCACCGCGTCCGGGCTGGCCAGCCCGGGGAGCGGCACGGTGCGCAGCGGGTCGACCATGTCCTCGCCCAGGGGCACCGCCGAGACCTTGCGCAGCTCCTCCAGGACGGTGCGGCCGATGTGCCGGTACGTCGTCCACTTGCCGCCCGCCACCGACAGCATCCCGCCGCGCCCCTGGCTCACCACGGTCTCCCGCTTGGCCGCGCTGGTGCCGCCGGGGCCTCCCGGCAGCACCCGCAGGCCGGCGAAGGAGTACGTCACCTGGGAGGCGTCCAGGTAGGGGGCGTCGATGCCCACCGCGGCCTCGCCCAGGATCTGCTCGACGTCGGAGGGGACCACCCCCACCTCGGCCGGGTCGCCGGTGTACTCCTCGTCGGTGGTGCCGAGCAGCAGCCTCCCCTCCCACGGGATGGCGAACGAGACCCGGTACCGGTCCACGGGGATGGTCAGCGCCGCGCGCCACGGCTCGGGCGTGCGCAGGACCAGGTGGGCGCCCTTGGACAGCCGCACGCTGGGGCCGGCCGCCGGGTCCTCCATCCGCCGCAGGCCGTCCACCCACGGCCCGGTGGCGTTGAGGACCAGGCGGGCGTCGATCCCGAACTCGTGGCCCCCGACGCGGTCGCGCAGGTCGGCGCCGGTGACCCGGCCCCGTGTGGTGCGCAGGCCCACCACCTCGGCGTGGTTGAGGACCACCGCTCCGGCGTCGGCGGCGGCGCGCACGGTCATGACGGCCATGCGGCTGTCGTTCATCTGGTGGTCGCTGTAGGCGGCCACCGAGCGCAGGCCCTCGGTGCGCAGTCCGGGCGCGAGGCGCTTGGCCTGGACGGGGGAGAGCAGGCGGCCCATGCCGTCGCCGAACGCGGACAGGGCCGAGTACAGGAAGACCCCGGCGCCCATCTTCGCGGCGCCGTGGGGTCCGCCCGAGTAGACGGGGACCAGGAACGGCATGTGGTTGACCAGGTGCGGGGCCACGTCGGAGGCGAGGGAGCGGCGCTCCCGGTGGTTCTCCGCGACCAGGCGCACGTTGCCGGTCTGGAGGTAGCGCAGTCCGCCGTGCACCAGTTTGGAGGAGGCGCTGGAGGTGGCCCCGGCGAAGTCGCCGGAGTCGACCATGGCCACCCGGAGCCCGGCCTGGGTGGCGGTCCACGCGGCGGACGTGCCGAGGATGCCGCCGCCGACGACGAGGAGGTCGAAGGTCCCCCGGGAGAGTTCGTCCCGGGTGCGGGAGCGGGCGGAGGAGGTGTCGTTCTGGCGGGCGCTGGTGGTCATGGGCTGGTGCTCCGTCCGTTCGGAGGGATGGCGGGGACTCCGCAAGCGCCTGAACGGGCTCAGACCCTTCAGACGTGTGTCGCCTGCATAATACGACAATGCCGAACGGCGGCACGATCTGAGGTCGCCCGGCCGGGGTGTCGCCGGTCCCGTACTGGTACTGGCCGGTCCATCGTGCTGCCGGTGTGACCGGAGGGGTTGGTGTGAATCCGCTTCGTGAGCGATGTGCGGCATTGTCGAATACTTTGCGACCGTTCGCATGCGCGCCCCTCCGGACCGCGCCCGCGCCCATGTCCGCGCCCGCGTACGGGCCCGCGCCCTCGCCCTCGCCCACGTCCACGTCCGCGTCCGCGTACGCGTACGGGCCCGTGCCCACGTCCGCGTCCGCGTACGGGCCCGGACCCGGCGGGTGTGATCCCGGAGGGCGGGGCTCCGGAACCGGGCCCGCGGGAGGCCCCGGCGCGCGATGCCGGGGCGGGGCGCGGTTCCGGGCCCCGGGTTCCTCGGATTGCCCCACTGGAGGGACATCCCGAGTCCTACGATTGGGGCATCATGGCGACCAGGTACTCACCCACGATCCGGCGCCGCCGCCTCTCCGCCGAACTCCGGCGGCTGCGGCTGGCCGCGAGGAAGACCAGCGAAGAGGCCGCCGCCGCCTCGGGCCTGTCCAAGTCCACCTACTCCAACATCGAGTCCGGCGTGAAGAAGCGCCCCAGACTCAGCGAGGTCCGGGCCGTCCTGGACGCCTTCGGGGTGGGACCCGGCCAGGAGTACGACGAGATCCTCAACCTGTGCCGGCAGGCCCTCGAACGCGGCTGGTGGAGCCGCTACCGGGACGTCCTCGCCGCGCGCTACGTCGGCTTCGAGACCGAGGCGAGCTCCATCACCACCTGGCAGCCGATCGTCGTGCCGGGCCTTCTCCAGGTGCCCGAGTACATGAGGGTGACGGCCCTGGCCGGGATGGCCGACCCCCAGGACATCCGCAGGGTGACGGACGCCAGGATGACCCGTCAGCGCATCCTGGACGACGAGGACCCGCCTCAGCTGTACGCGGTCTTCGACGAGGGTGCGCTGCTGAGGCTCCGGGACTTCCCCGAGGCCAAGCGGGCCCAGGTGGCGCACATCGTGGAGATGGCGGAGCGCCCCCACGTCACCGTCCAGATGACCCTGGCGGCCAAGCTCAACCCCGGCGCCGGCGGCCCCTTCGTGATCATGGAGTTCCCCGAGCCCATCGACCCGATGGTCGTCTACCTGGAGACCGACACCGACGGCATCTACCTGGAGGAGCCCGACGAGGTGGTGCGCTACCAGAACATCCTCCACCACCTCCGGCTGGTCGCCCTCCGTCCGGGGGAGACCCTCGACTACCTCCGCGAGGTCCACCTCGGAGCCTAGGGCGTGTTCCGCGGGCACCCGCCCTGCTGCGCGTCGCCCCGGCACGCCCCTCGCTGCGTTCTCCTCTGTCGACAGGACCCCGCCCTGACTCCTTCGTCGGCCTTGCGATGAACGCACCGGATGCGCCGCTCGCGACGGACGGCATCCACGGAACACGCCCCGGGCGTACCGACCACGGGTGCGGGGCACGCGTGCGGCCCCCGCCGGATCCCGCCCCCGGGGCGGCCGGTCGGACGCGGACGGGGGCGTCCGGCGCGAACGCCGGGCGCCCCCGTTCCACCGCGGGTCGGGGCGGTCAGACCCCGAACCCGGTCAGCTTCCAGATCCACGCGCCGATCACACCGCCCACGAGCGGGCCGACGACCGGGATCCAGGAGTAGCCCCAGTCCGATCCGCCCTTCCCCGGGATCGGCAGCAGCGCGTGCGCCAGGCGCGGGCCCAGGTCGCGGGCGGGGTTGATGGCGTAGCCCGTCGGCCCGCCCAGGGACAGGCCGATCGCGAGCACGAGCAGGCCGATCATCAGCGGCGCGATGCCGTTGGTGAACAGGCCGCCCAGGTCCACGTCCCCCTCGGAGACGAAGCCCGAGTTCGCGCCGATCCCGAGCACGCCCAGGAGCAGCATCGCGGTGCCGATGACCTCGGTGACGAGGTTGGCGACCGGGTTGCGCACGCCGGGCGAGGTGCTGAACACGCCCAGCTTGGCCTCCGGGTCGTCGGTCACCTTCCAGTGCGCGAAGTAGGCCAGGTAGACCAGGACGGCGCCGGTGAACGCGCCGCCCAGCTGGGCCAGCATGTAGCCGGGCACCTGGGCCCAGGCGAACTCGCCGATGCTGGCCAGGCCGAGGGTCACCGCGGGGTTGATGTGCGCGCCGCTCGTGGAGCCGACGACGTAGACGGCCATCGCGACCGCCATGCCCCAGCCGAACGTGACCACGATCCAGCCCCCGTTGAGGGCCTTCGACCGTGCGAGGGAGACCCCGGCGACGACACCGCCGCCGAGCAGGATGAGGATCGCCGTTCCGACGAACTCTGCCAGGTACACCATGGAGGACCTCCGCCCCGGTGAGGGGCAGCCGGGTCACGGGAGGCCGAGTGTGCTCGCGGGGCGCGACCGCACGCCGGACGCGGGCATAATCAGACACACCCGTCACAGGATGGAGATGGGACGGGGGCGCGGTCGCGCCCCCTGTACCGCCTCCCAGGGGAGCAGGTGGCAGCCGTGGCGCCCCTGGGCGGCGGTCGTTCGGACGGGACCCTGCCCCGTCCTACGCTTCCTCGTGCTCGACCCAGTCCAGGGTGCGTCGCACGGCCTTGTTCCAGTTGTGGTACTCGCGCTCGCGGACGGCGGGCTCCATCTCCGGGTTCCACTCGGCCGCCTTGTGCCAGTTGGCGCGCAGCGTCTCCACGTCGGGCCAGTAGCCCACCGCCAGCCCCGCGGCGTAGGCGGCGCCGAGACAGGTGGTCTCGGCGACCATGGGCCGCACGACCTCGGCGTCCAGGACGTCGGACAGGATCTGCATGAGCAGGTTGTCGGCGGTCATGCCGCCGTCCACCTTGAGCGTCGTCAGATCGATCTGCGAGTCGGCGTTCATGGCGTCGACGACCTCGCGGGTCTGCCACGCGGTGGCCTCCAGGACGGCGCGCGCGATGTGGCCCTTGGTGACGTACCCGGTCAGGCCCGCCATCACGCCCCGGGCGTCGCTGCGCCAGTGCGGGGCGAACAGGCCGGAGAACGCCGGAACGATGTAGCAGCCGCCGTTGTCGTCCACGGTGCGGGCCAGCGTCTCGATCTCCGGCGCGGTCGAGATCAGGCCGAGGTTGTCGCGCAGCCACTGCACCAGCGACCCCGTGACCGCGATCGAGCCCTCCAGGGCGTACACGGCCGGTTCGTCGCCGAGCTTGTAGCCGAGCGTGGTGAGCAGGCCGTTCTGCGAGGTCACCGGCTCGGTGCCGGTGTTCATGACCAGGAACGTGCCGGTGCCGTAGGTGCCCTTGACGTCGCCCGGGTCGAAGCAGGTCTGACCGAACAGGGCGGCGTGCTGGTCGCCGAGCGCGGACGCGACGGGGGTGCCCTCCAGGTAGCCGCGGGCCTCGCCGTAGACCTCCGAGGACGAGCGGATCTCCGGCAGCACGGCCGCCGGGATGCCCAGTGCGTCGAGGATCTCGGGGTCCCACTCCAGGGTGGCCAGGTTCATGAGCATGGTGCGGCTCGCGTTGGTCACGTCGGTGACGTGGCGGCCGGTCAGGTTCCAGATGATCCAGGTGTCCATGGTGCCGAACAGGACCTCGCCCCGCTCGGCCCGTTCGCGGAGCCCGTCCACGTTGTCGAGCAGCCAGCGCAGCTTGGGGCCGGAGAAGTAGGTGGCCAGCGGCAGGCCGGACCTCTCGCGGAACCGGTCCTGGCCGCCGTCGGCGGCCAGTTCGCGGACCAGGTCGTCGGTGCGGGTGTCCTGCCAGACGATGGCGTTGTGCAGGGGCTTGCCGGTCTCCCGGTCCCACACCACGGTGGTCTCGCGCTGGTTGGTGATGCCGACGGCGGCGACCTGGTCGGGCGTGATGTCGCTCTTCTCCAGGGCCTCCTGGACGACCACCTCGACGTTGGTCCAGATCTCCTCGGCGTCGTGCTCGACCCACCCCGGTCGGGGGAAGATCTGCCTGTGCTCGCGTTGGTCGACGGAGACGATGCGTCCGTCCCGGTCGAAGAGGATGCAGCGGCTCGACGTGGTGCCCTGGTCGATCGCGGCGACGTACTGCTGACTCATCGGGTGCTCGCCTTCAAGGTGGAGGGCTCGGGATGGGGGCCGGACACACACGCACACGGGTTATCCCCGCACGTTGTACGACATTGACGCATGGGTAGGCGTTAGTTTCATCCGTTCTTCCTTCCCATGTCAAGGCCGTGTGACGCAATCGTGTCGCGTGGGTCACGCAGCCTGCCGGCCAACGGTGCCAGGGAAGGGGCGGCTCACGGAAGCCACCGCGCGGAGCCGGCGCGGGGCGGCCGGGCCGGGGCGCGGCGGGACGCGCTCAGTACGGGGTGACGCCCAGGTCCCGGGAGATGGCCCTCGCGGCGTCGCGCACGTACGAGACCTGCTCCATGTCGGGCCGTCCCTCCTCGCCGCGCAGGCGCTCGACGGCGCCGCGGACGCCGATGGCGCCGACCGTGGTGCCGCGCCGGTCGCGGATGGGCGCGGCGATCGACACCTCTCCCTCGACGAGCTCCTCGACCTCCCAGGCCCAGCCGTTCTCGCGGACCTCGTCCAGCCGCCGCTCCAGGACGGCGGGGGAGGTGACGGTGTGACGGGTGAACGACGGCAGGGCCACCGCCCCGTCCGCCTCGACGGCGTCCGCGTCCTCCTCGGGCACGGCCAGGGGGTCGAAGGCCATCAGCACCCGGCCGATGGCGGTGGCGTGCAGGGGGAGCAGGGTGCCCACGTCGAGCGTCTGACGGGAGGAGTCCGGGCGGAACACGTGGTGCACCACCAGCACCTGGTGCTTGTGCAGGGTGCCGATGCGCACGCTCTCACCGCTGCGGGAGGCCAGGCTGTCGGCCCAGTTCAGGGCCCGGGTGCGCAGCTCGTTGCCGTCCAGGTAGCGGGTGCCCAGGCTGAGCATGCCCCCGCCCAGGCGGTAGCGGCCGGACTCGGGGTCCTGCTCGACGAACCCCACGTGCTGGAGGGTGCGCAGGATCCCGAGGGCGGTGCCCTTGGGCAGCTCCAGCGAGCGGGAGATCTCCGCCAGGCTCAGCCCCCGGGCGCCGGTGGCCAGGATCCGGAGGATGGCCGCCGCGCGTTCGATCGACTGGATTCTTCCCGGCATTGAGGTGCTACCACTCTCTAGTACGACAATGTCATACGCGAAATGCTACTACGCGATGTGATGCCCGGCAGGGGAACGGTCGTCCGGCGGCGTGCGGGATCGGGCCAGTGTAGCCGCCCCTCCCGCCCCGACCTGGGTCGCGGGTGAGGTCACAGCCCCTCGACGGCCTCGGCGATCCTCCGGGCCGCGTCCTCGACGTCGCGGTCGGTGATCTCCAGGTGCACCACGAGGCGGATCGACGCGCCGTTGCCCAGCCCCGCGACACCGTGGCGCGAGAAGGCCCCGGCGTACCGGCCGGCCTCCCCGGCCGGGGTCCGCACCAGCACCATGTTGGTCTGCGCCTGGGCGGGCAGGCCGGACAGCCCGGTGATCCGCTCGGCCAGGACGGCGGCCCGCTCGTGGTCCTCGGCCATCCGCTCCCTGTGGTGGCGCAGCGCGTACAGCGCCCCGGCCGCGATGACGCCCGCCTGGCGCATCCCGGCGCCGAGCAGCTTGCGCCCGCGCCGGGCGCGCGCCACCGTGTCGGCGTCGCCGGCCAGGGCCGACCCCACCGGGGCGCCCAGCCCCTTGGAGAAGCACACGGAGACGGTGTCGAACCCGTCGGCGACCGCGGAGGGGGCCGTGCCGAGGAAGACGGCCGCGTTCCACAGGCGGGCGCCGTCCAGGTGGGCGCGCAGCCCGTTCCGGTGCGCGAACCCCGTCACCCGCGCCTGCTCGGCGAGCGGGACCACCCGGCCGGTGAACGTGTTCTCCAGCCACACCAGGGCGGGCTCGGCCCGGTGGATGTCGCCGCGGCCGGCGATCCACGACTCCAGCAGCGCGTCGGTGGGGGAGATCCCGTCGGAGTACAGCCGGGGGAGCGCGCGGGCCAGCACCGCCGTGGCGCCCTGCTCGTCCCCGATGAGGTGGTGGTGCTCGTGCGCCCAGACCTCGTCGCCGCTGCGGGTGGACACGTACAGGCCCAGCTGGTTGGCCATGTGCCCCGAGGGCACGTACAGCGCCGCCTCCTTGCCGAGCAGGTCCGCGGTCTCCTCCTCCAGGGCGCGGACGGTCGGGTCCTCCCCCCACACGTCGTCGCCGACCTCCGCCTCGGCGATGGCCCGGCGCATGGCGGGGGTGGGGCGGGTGAGGGTGTCGGAGCGCAGGTCGATCACGGCGGCTTCCTTCGGGTGGGTACGGCGCCCCCGGCCCTCGGGGACGGAGAGCGCGCCCCGGGCTCGCGGCGCGCGGAGCCCGGGGCACGGGCGGAGGGGCGGCCCGGCGGAGCGCGCCGGACGGGTCGTGGAAGGGACGATACCGCCCCGCCCTCACCCCTCCCCGAGCCGGTCCAGGGCCCGGGAGAGCCGGTGCAGGGACTCCAGGGCGTGCTCGGCGCCGTCCTCCCCCAGTTCGGCGACCAGCGCGTCGGCGACCCTGCCGTGGTCCGGGTCGATCCGCCGCAGGGCCTCCAGTCCCTCCTCGGTGGGCGCGAGCAGCTTGGCCCGGCTGTGCGCCGGGTTGGGGCGGTACTCGGCCAACCCCCTCTCCACCAACAGGTCGGCGATGCGCTGGACGCTCTGCCGGGTGGTGCCGAACCGGCGGGCCACCGCCGACACCGGCAGGGGCTCGTCGGTCACGGCGCCGAGCACCTGCCAGCGGGCTGCGGTCAGACCGGCCGAACGGGCCAGTTCCTCCGCCACCGAGAGGAGCTGCCCGTTGAGGCGGAAGACGGTGAGCGCCGTGCCGGTGAACAGCTCTGCGTGTCTGTCGGCGGTCGACGCCATGCTCAGGCCCCCTCCAGCAGGACGTGGTAGGCGTCGGGGTCGTGCTGGGCGTGCAGCCTGTACCAGGCGTCGAGGACCCGGGGCGTGAAGAGGTGGAGGGCGGCGAAGATCGCGCGGGCGAACTCGAGGGGCGCGGTGGGGCCGGCCGTGATGAGGCCGCCGTCGGAGACGGTGAGCTCGGAGCGGTAGCGGCCGGCGCCCGCGTACCCGGTGCCGAGGAGGTACTCGGGCGCGGCGCTGGTGTGGTCGCGGTAGTCGAGCAGGCCCTCGCGGGCGAGCCCGGCGGTGGCGCCGCAGATGGCGGCGACCGGCGCCCCGGCGTCGAGGAAGATCCCCGCGGCGGACGCGAAGGGCGCGAGCGCCTCCGGGTCGGCGTCCCAGCCCGAGGCGCCGGGCAGGATCAGCATGGAGCTGGCGGAGGGCACCAGCTGGGGCAGCGCGAGGTCGGGGAGGACCGTGATCCCGCCCATGGTCGTGACGGGCGCGCCGCTGAGGCCGACGGTGACCACGTCGTAGCGGCCCGGGTCGTGCTGCCACTCGCCACCGCGGATGGTGGCCACGGCGTGGCCGATCTCCCAGTCGGCGAGGTCGTCGTAGACGGCGAGGTGAACGGTCTTCCTGTTCTCTGCACTCATGACAGCATGCTGTCACTTCGACAGGATGTTGTCAATGGAGTCGGGCGAGGGGCCCCGGGGCGGGGCGCCGCCGCTCCCGTCTGTCCGGCCACCGTTTTCGGGCGGTCCGCAATGCGGGCATGTCGCCGGACCTTCGAGGAGGTTCGTCCTGGTAGGGGGAGGTAATAGCGGTTTGTCCGGGCGCATCAGGGGCGTCCCGGCCAGGAACTCCTACCCGCGCGGGGGGAGTTTGGCAAGGGGTCGCCGTCCGGCCGGGGCTCCGGGGGCGGCCCCGCCCGCGCGGACGGGGCGGGCGCGGGGGTCGGCGGCCGGGCCGCGTCCGGCGGTCGCCCGGCCTGCGCGGACGGGGCGGGGCCGCGCGCGGGCGTGACGTGTGTCTCGCGGGAGTAACAGAACCGCACGGGTGGTTCACAGAAGCTCACAAATGGTATTACCATTGCCGAGACCTGTTCCAAGCGCAGGTCAAGGCCGTTTCATGCTGCGGTCGTGTGCCACCCCATCAGTCCACTGGAAGGCTCCGTCGTGGAGAACTTCGAGCCCGTCTACGGGACGGGTCCGCTCCTCGGGATCGCGGCGGGCGCCATCGCGCTCCTGCTGTTCCTCATCATCCGCTTCAGGATGCACGCGTTCATCGCGCTCGTCCTGGTCAGCGTCCTGACCGCCCTCGCGGCCGGCATCCCGGTCTCCGGGGTCATGCCCACCCTCCTGGACGGCTTCGGCGGCACGCTCGCCAACGTCGCCCTCCTGGTCGGCCTCGGCGTCATGATCGGGCGCCTGCTGGAGATCACCGGCGGCGCCGCTGTGCTGGCGGGGGCGCTCATCAGGCTCTTCGGGGAGAAGCGCGCCCCGCTCGCCCTCGGTGTGTCCTCGCTGCTGTTCGGCTTCCCGCTGTTCTTCGACGTCGGCCTCATCGTCATGCTGCCGATCGTCTTCAGCGTGGCCCGGCGCGTCGGCGGGTCGGTCCTGACCTACACCCTGCCCACCGCGGGCGCCTTCGCGGTCATGCACGCCTTCGTGCCCCCGCACCCCGGCCCGGTGACCGCCGCCGTGGAGGTCGGCGCGGACATGGGCCTGACCCTGCTGGTCGGCCTCGTCCTGGCGATCCCGACCTGGTACCTCTCCAGCTACCTCTACGGGCTCTGGGCGGGCAAGCGCTTCGAGATCCCGGTCCCCGACGACGTCATGTCCGACGGCACCGTCAAGCACGACGACCCGCCGCACCTGGCCACGGTCCTGGGCATCCTCCTGCTGCCGATGCTGCTGATCTTCGCCAACACCGGCGTGTCCGCCTTCGCCGCCACCGGCGCCGTTCCCGCGGACGCCCTGTGGGTGCAGGCCTTCCAGCTGATCGGCCAGACCCCGATCGCCCTGCTCATCACCGTGCTCGTCGCCATGACGGTGCTCCGCCGGGGCCGCTTCACCCGCCAGGGGGTCGAGGAGATCGTCGGAGGGGCGCTCGGCCCCGTCTGCGCCATCATCCTTATCACCGGCGCCGGCGGCATGTTCGGCATGGTGCTGCGCACCAGCGGCATCGGCGACGCGCTGGCCGGCTCGCTGGAGGCCACGGGCCTGCCGGTCATCGTCGCCGCCTTCGTCATCGCCCTCGCCCTCCGCGTCGCGCAGGGGTCGGCGACCGTCGCCATCACCACCGCCGCTGGGCTCATCGCCCCGGCCGTGCAGGCGGCCCCGGGGCTGACCTCCATCGACCTGGCGCTGATCGTCATCGCGATCGCCTCGGGGGCCACGGCCCTGTCGCACGTCAACGACTCCGGCTTCTGGCTGGTCGGGCGCTTCCTCGGCATGGACGTCAAGACCACGCTCAAGACCTGGACCGTCATGGAGACACTCATCGGCTTCATCGGGTTCGGTCTCGCCTTCGGGCTCAGCCTGGTGCTGTGACGCGCGGGCGGGCGGGCCGCTGCCCGCCCGCCCCTCAGGGGGCCGGGTACGCCCTCGGGTCGTGCTCCAGGGCGTCCGAGACCTCGGTGACGATGGACCGCATCGCGGCCTCGGCCACGTCGGGGAGGCCGTCCCGGATGGCCTGGGCGACGGTCTTGTGCAGCCGCAGCGCCTCCGGGCGCGGGTTGCGCGGCATCAGGTCGTAGGAGGTCCGGCCGACGAGGACCTCGGCCACCACCTGCGCCAGCCCGACCAGCATCTCGTTCTCGGAGAGCTCCAGGATGCGGCGGTGGAAGGTGATGTCGAGTTCGAGGAAGGTCGCGAGGTCCCCGGCCCGGCCGGTGAGGACCATCTGGTCGGCCACCACCACCAGCTGGGCCCGCTCCTCCTCGCCGCCCCGCGCGGCGGCGAGCGCGGCGGCCCCGGGCTCGACGGCGGCGCGCAGCTCGTTGAGCGAGCGCAGCTGCTCCATGCGGCCCGGACCGGCCAGGCGCCAGCGGATCAGCTGGGGGTCGAAGACGCTCCAGTCCCGCCGGGGCCGCACCCGGATCCCGGTGCGCGGGCGGCTGACCACCAGGCGCATCGACTCCAGGACGCGCACGGCCTCGCGCGCCACGGTCCGGGAGACCCCGAAGTCCTGTTCGAGCCCCTGGAGCGTGAACGTGTGGCCGGTCGCGTACTCGTCCGCGGCGATCGCGGGCCCGAGGACCGCCAGCACCCGGTTGTGCAGCGTGCGGTGGTCGGTGCCCATGGTGCTCCCCGTGCTCCGCGCTCGTCCGATCCGGCCACAACCGGCCGAGTTCCAGCCTGAAGCCTAGCCGGATTGATTGATATCACTATTAGTGGTGGCGCTTGCGGCCCCGCAGGAGCACCAGGACACGGAGAGACCATGCACTTTGTCTTCATGGGCGTCGCCGGGAGCGGCAAGACCACCGTCGCCGAGTACGTGGCGAAACACCTGGGACTGCCGTTCGCCGAGGCGGACGCCTTCCACCCCAGGGCCAACATCGAGAAGATGGCGGCCGGCGTCCCCCTGACGGACGACGACCGGTGGCCCTGGCTGCGCGACCTGGCGGCGTGGATCTCGGCGCACGACGCCCTCGGGGAGTCGACGGTGATGGCGTGTTCGGCGCTCAGGCGCGAGTACCGCGACGTCCTGCGCGAAGGGGCGCCCGGGGTGTGCTTCCTGCACATGCAGGGGCCCGCCGAGGTGATCCTGGAGCGGATGGCGGCCCGGGCCGACCACTTCATGCCGCCCGCCCTGCTGGAGTCGCAGCTGGCCACCCTGGAGAGGCTCGGCCCGGACGAGCCCGGCCGCGAGTTCGACGTGCGGAGCGACGTCGACACCCTCACGGAGCAGGCGCTGGAGTACGTCGGCGAGTGCATGCGGGCGGCGGACGCCTGACGGGCGGGCCCGCCCGCGGGGCCGGGACGCGCGCGCCGCGTCCCCGCCCCGGGGCGTCCTACTCCTCGTCCTCGGCGTCCGCGAGGGAGTGCAGGCGCGCCAGGTGCTCGCTGTCGTCCTCCCCGTGGCGTGTCAGGTAGATCTCGCGCGCCTCGTCGGCGATGTCGGACGTCTCGTCCTCGAAACCGTAGTCGGCGAGGTCGTCGAGCAGGTCGAGCACCCGGTGCAGGGCGTCGTCGTCGGAGTCCTCGGCGGCCTCATCCGGGCGGTGGTCCGCGACCGCGGAGAGGACGGCCGCGCGGGCGTCGTCCACGGCGCTCTCGGAGCCGGCGGCCCCGGTCAGCCGGATCCTGGTGATGGGGTCCTCGTCGGCGATCAGCATGAGCTGCTCGGCGAGCCAGGCGGTCTCCTGGCCTTCGAGGAACGCGGTCAGGGCCGCGTCGTCAAGGGGTGTGGTCATCCGGAGATCATAGGGCTGTCGAGGGGCCTCCGAGTATCGGGGACCAACGTCCCGAGGGGGACTCCGTGTCGCATACGTTAATTCGTCCGATGATCGGATAATGCGTGCCGCAATTCCACGGGCACCCCGGCGAAAGCGGGACGGGTGTCGTCGCTGCGGCCTCCCGTGGTAATGGGCGGCCGTTGGACAGCGCGCACGCCAAAACGCGCCTATGGATCACGGCACAGATCTGAAACGGTTGTATTAATACCCAGCCGTCTACCTTCCCTGTCGGTCTCCCCCCGGTCTAGGGTCCACTCAATCGATCTCGGGCCTCATACCCCCGCCCCACATTGAGGTGGACCATGTTCACGAAGTCTTCCCGAAAGCCGCTGGCCCTCGTGGCCACCGCGGCGGCGCTCACGCTGGTGGCGACAGCGTGCGCGGAGAGCACGCGCGAGGGCGGCGGCACAGACGAATCCGCCCCGTTCGTCTTCGCCTCCGCAGGCGACATCAAGTCCCTCGACCCCTTCCTCGCCAGTGACGGAGAAACCTTCCGTTACAGCCGCCAGGTCTTCGAAACCCTTCTCGAGCACGAATCAGGCGGCAGCGAGATCGTCGGCGGACTCGCCGAGACCTGGGAACAGTCGGAGGACGGGACCGTCTGGACCTTCAACCTCCGCGACAACGTGCAGTTCCACGACGGCGACGAATTGACCGCCGAGGCGGTGTGCGCCAACTTCGACCGCTGGAACAATCTGACCGGCGCCTGGCAGAGTTCCAACAACTCGTACTACTGGCAGTCGATCTTCGGCGGCTTCGCTGAGAACGAGAGCGAGGCCACCCCCGAGTCCCGCTACGTCTCCTGCGAGGCCGAGAACGACCTGACCGCGGTCATCACGATCTCGGAGTACTCCTCGATCTTCCCCGGCGGGTTCAGCCTCGCCGCGTTCGGCATCATGAGCCCCACCACGCTGGAGACCATCGCCGACGAGGAGATCACCGGGGAGGAGGGCAACTACTCGCTGCCCGACTACACCCAGAACGTGGGCACCGTCGCCGGCACCGGCCCGTTCACCGTCGAGGAGTGGAACCGCGACCAGGCGGAGGTCACCCTCGGACGCTTCGGCGACTACTGGGGCGAGGAGGCCGGGTTCGAGACCATGATCCTGCGGGCCATCCCGGACGAGACCGCCCGCCGCCAGGCGCTGGAGGCCGGGGACATCCACGGCTACGACCTCGTCGCCCCCGCCGACGTCGAGCCGCTGGAGGAGGCCGGTTTCCAGGTGCCCACCCGGGACGTCTTCAACGTCCTCTACCTGGCCTACCAGCAGGAGACCAGTGAGGCACTGGGCGACCTGGAGGTCCGCCAGGCGCTCTCGCACGCGGTCAACCGCCAGCGCATCGTCGACACCATCCTCCCCGCGGGCGGCGAGGTGGCGACCCAGTTCCACCCCGACACCCTCGACGGCTGGTCCCCCGACGTCCAGACCTACGACTACGACCCGGAGCTGGCCAGGGAGATGCTCGCCGACGCGGGACAGGAGGACCTGGAGATCGACTTCTGCTACCCCACGGAGGTCACCCGCCCCTACATGCCCGCACCGCGCGACATCTTCGACGTCATCGTCTCGGACCTGGAGGAGGTCGGCGTCACGGTCGAGGCCAAGTCCTTCGAGTGGACCGAGTACGTCCCGCAGACCGACAGCGGGAACTGCTCGATGTACCTCCTCGGCTGGACCGGCGACTACAACGACGCCTACAACTTCATCGGCACCTGGTTCTCGTCCCCGAACGACGCCTGGGGCATGGACGAGCCCGAGCTGTTCGACGCCATGGCCGAGGCCAGCAGCAACCCGGACAACGAGGAGCGCGTCGCCGCCTACCAGGACCTGAACGAGCAGATCATGGAGATCCTGCCCGGACTGCCCCTCTCCAGCTCCCCGCCGTCCATCGCCTTCTCCGAGGACGTCAACCCTCCCCAGGTCAGCCCGCTGACCCAGGAGGAGTTCTTCGAGGGCTCCTGGAAGTAGCCCGCCCCGCCCCCTGACCGGGGGAGGGGAACCGGGCCCGGCCGTCCCCCACCGGCCGGCCGGGCCCGGGGGGGGGGGGGGGGGGGGCGCCCCCCCCCCCCGCGGGCGCCCCCCCCCCCCCCCCCCCCCGCGGGCCCCCCCCCGCCCCCCCGGGGGGGGGGGGGCCGGCCGCGCCGCCCCCCCCCCCCCCCCCCCCCCCCCCCCCCCCCCCCCCCCCCCCCGGCGCCCCCCCCCCCCCCCCCCCCCCCCCCCCCCCCCCCCCCCCCCCGCCACCGGGAGAGCGCCCCACGGGAGCCCGTGGGGCCGTCCGGACGCCGGCGCCGCCGGAGCCGCTCCCGGGCACGCGCACGACGTCCACCGGCCGCCGCGCCCCCCGACCGCACCGACCGTGCGGCTCCGCGCCGACCGGGACACCCGTACAACCCGAACCCCCGCCACACCCCGGCGGGGCTGCTTCGCGTCCATCGTTCCCACACTGGCGAAAGGCGGCGAAGGTGCTGCGTTTCATCGTCAGGCGTCTCCTTCAGCTGATCCCGACACTGGGCGGCCTGTCGATCCTGCTGTTCGTCTGGCTGCAACGGCTGCCGGGCGGACCCGAGTACGCCCTCCTCCCCGACGACGCGACCTCCGAGCAACGAGCCCAGCTGCGGCGCTCCCTGGGCCTGGACGAACCGATCACGGTCCAGTACCTGGCGTTCCTGCGCCGCATCCTCCAGGGAGACCTGGGCACCTCCCTCCAGACCGGCAGACCGGTCCTCGAGGAGTTCCTCACCCGCTTCCCGGCCACCTTCGAGCTCGCCGTCACCGCGATGGTCATCGCGACCGCGGTGGGCATCCCGCTCGGCTACCTGGCCGCGCGCAGGCGCGGGTCCGCACTGGACTTCGCCGCCGTGGGCGGGTCCCTCCTCGGGATCTGCACCCCGGTCTTCTTCCTCGCCTTCATCCTGAAGGTGGTCTTCGCCGAGCGGCTGGGCTGGTTCCCGTCCGCGTTCCGGCTCTCCCCGGGCCTCAGCCGCACGGACCTCTCCGGGTTCGCCGTCCTGGACGGGCTGCGGACCGGCGAGTTCGACGTGGTCGCCGACGCCCTCGCGCACCTGGTGCTCCCCGGGCTCGCGCTCGCCTCGATCCCGCTCGCGGTGATCGTCCGCATGACCCGGGCCAGCGTCCTGGAGGTGCTGGAGGAGGACTACGTCCGCACCGCCAACGCCAAGGGCCTGCACCGCAACACCGTGCGCACCCGCCACGTGATGCGCAACGCCATGCTCCCCGTCGTCACGTCCATCGGCCTGCTCACCGGAAGCCTGTTCGCCGGCGCGGTCCTCACCGAGAGCGTGTTCGCGTTCCCCGGGATCGGCTCGTTCGTGTACGCGGCCACGCAGACCCGCGACTACCCGGTCCTCACCGGGTTCATCCTGCTCATCGCCACCATGTACGTGTTCATCAACCTCCTGGTGGACATCTCCTACAGCCTCCTCGACCCGAGAGTGCGGGCCCAGTGATGCCAACGACACCGAGCTCCCAGAACCCGTCCCGGGCCGAGGACGCGTCGGACGCCGGGGGCCCGCTCCTCGGACGGAAGGCGGCCCGCATCGACCGACTCGCCGAGCTCATGGGCGAGCGCGACGAGAGCGGCCACGGCTCGGGGATCTGGCGCACCGCCTTCTCGCGGATGCGCCGCAGCCCCATGGCGATCACCGGAGCCGTGATCGTCGTCGTGTTCGTCGCCGTGGCCCTGCTCTCACCGCTCATCGCGCCCTACTCGCCCACCTCGCAGGCCTGGGGCGACGAGGTGTTCCCGAACCAGAACATCTTCGTCGGCCCGCGCGGCGAGAACTGGCTGGGGCTGGACAACCTGGGCCGCGACCAGTTCTCCCGCATGGTCGTCGGCGCCCGCCAGACCCTCATGGTCGGCGTGGTCGCCACCCTGGTCGGCTTCGGCGCCGGCGCGCTCCTGGGCGGCGCGGCCGGGGCCGCGTCGGTCCTCGGCGGGCGCTGGGGCCGCCAGCTCGACAACGTGGTGATGCGCGTCATCGACATGATGCTCGCGCTGCCGACGCTGCTCCTCGCGGTGACCGTCGCCGCCCTCGTGGGGCCGAGCCTCACCACGGTCATGATCGCCGTCGGCGTCGCCCAGGTCCCGATCTTCGCCCGCCTCCTGCGCGGCGCGATGATCTCCCAGGGCAACCGCGACTACGTCCTGGCCGCACGCGCGCTGGGGGTGCGCAAGCGCAGGATCGCGCTCACGCACATCCTGCCGAACTCCCTGGGCCCGGTGATCGTGCAGTCCACCCTCACCCTGGCCACCGCCATCATCGACGCGGCGGCCCTGTCCTACCTGGGTCTGGGCAACCCGGACCCGGCCTTCCCCGAGTGGGGGACGATGCTCGCCGACGCCCAGCGCTTCCTGTCCAGCGCCCCGCAGCTGGCCGTGTACCCGGCCCTGGCCATCATCGTCACCGCCCTGGGCTTCACCCTCCTGGGTGAGGCGATGCGGGAAGCGCTCGACCCGAAGCTGAGGAAGTGACCATGAGTTCCAGCACGCCGCTGTTGGCGGTGGACGAGCTGTCCGTGGTGTTCCGCGGGCGCGGTTCCGACCCGGAAGAGGTCCGGGCGGTGGACGGGGTGTCCTTCACCCTGGAGGAGGGCCGGGTCACCGGCCTGGTGGGCGAGTCCGGCTGCGGCAAGAGCGTCACCTCGCTCGCCCTCATGGGCCTGCTGCCCGACAGGGGGGTGCGGGTCGGCGGCAGCGCGGTGATGCGGCTGCCCGACGGGGAGGCCGACCTCCTGAAGCTCTCGCAGAGGCGGATGCGCGACCTGCGCGGGTCCCAGCTGGCGATGATCTTCCAGGACCCCCTCAGCTCCCTCAACCCCGTGGTGCCCATCGGCCGCCAGGTCACCGAGATCCTCCGGCGCCACCGGGGCCTGCGGGGCCGGAAGGCCTCGAAGGAGGCGGCCGACCTGCTCTACCGGGTGGGCATCCCCGACCCGACGCGCAGGCTCCGCGAGTACCCGCACCAGCTGTCCGGGGGGATGCGCCAGCGGGCGCTGATCGCCATGGCGGTGGCCTGCCGACCCCGGCTGATGATCGCGGACGAGCCGACCACGGCCCTGGACGTCACCATCCAGGCGCAGATCCTGGAGCTGCTCAAGGACCTGGTCACCGAGGAGGGCACCGCCCTGCTCATGATCACCCACGACCTGGGCGTCGTCGCCGGCCTGTGCGACGACATCAACGTCCTGTACGCCGGCCGGGCGGTGGAGACGGCGCGGCGCGCGCCGCTGTTCGCCGACCCGACGCACCCCTACACCGTCGGCCTGCTGGGCTCCATCCCCCGGTTGGACGCCCCCCGGGGCGAGGCGCTCACCCCCATCCGCGGCTCGGTCAACGACAACATCGCCTGGGCGGACGGGTGCGCGTTCGCGCCCCGGTGCGACCACTACACGATGGAGTGCCTCCAGGGCCCGCCCCAGCTGGTCACCGCGGGAGCGGGCGGCGGGGCCGCGGCGGGGGGCGGCGGCGCGGCGGGCCGGGCGGCCGGGGCCGGCCACGCGTACCGCTGCGTGAACCCCGTCCGGCACGCGGACGTGGTGGACCGGACGGTACTGGAGAGCCCGGCGGTGGTCGGCGACGACGAGGAGGCGCAGGGATGAGCCTGCTGCGGATCAACGACCTCAAGGTGCACTTCCCGATCAGGCGCGGGGTGGTGTTCGACCGCACGATCGGCCACGTGCGCGCGGTCGACGGCGTCAGCCTGGAGATCCAGGAGGGCCAGACCTACGGCCTGGTGGGGGAGTCCGGCTGCGGCAAGACCACCCTGGGCCGGGCCGTGCTGCGGCTGGTGGACGTCACGGAGGGGGAGGTGCTGTTCGGCGGACGCGACCTGGCCGGTCTGGACGCCGAGTCGATGCGCCGGGAGCGCAGGAACCTCCAGATGGTCTTCCAGGACCCCCTGGGCAGCCTCAACCCCAGGCAGAACATCGGCTCGATCCTCCTGGAGGGGCTGCAGACCCACGGGATCGGCGGCCCGGAGGACGACGGCCCCGGGGCGTCCGCGGGAAGGCCCGAGCGGCGGAAGCTGGTCCTGGAGGACCAGCACCGCAGGGTCGTGGACGCCCTGGAGAGGGTGGGGCTGTCCTCGAAGGCGCTCAGCCGGTACCCGCACGAGTTCTCCGGAGGCCAGCGGCAGCGCATCGGGATCGCCCGGGCGCTGGTGCTCGAACCCGACCTCATCATCTGCGACGAGCCGGTGTCGGCCCTGGACGTGTCGATCCAGGCACAGGTCCTGAACCTGCTGGAGAGCCTCCAGCAGGAGCTGGGGCTCACCTACCTGGTGATCGCCCACGACCTGGCGGTGGTCCGCCACGTCAGCGACGTGGTGGGGGTGATGTACCTGGGGGCGCTGGTGGAGGAGGCCTCCAGCGACGAGCTGTACGAGACGCCGATGCACCCGTACACGCGGTCCCTGATGTCGGCGGTGCCGGTCCCGGACCCGGAGGTGGAGGACGCCCGCGAGCGCATCCTGCTCTCCGGTGACCTGCCCTCGCCGGCGAACCCGCCGTCGGGCTGCCGCTTCCACACCCGCTGCCCGTGGAGGCAGGAGGAGCTGTGCGACACCGAGCGCCCGGAGCTGCGCCCGGTGCGGGGCGCCGCCGAGGGCAGCACCCACCGGGTGGCCTGCCACTACGCGGAGCAGATCCTGGCGGGGGAGATCCGGCCGGACGAGAAGCTGGCCGAGCGCATCGTGCACGGCGTGGGCTGAGCACGGACCGCCCCGCCGCAGGAGCGGGGAGGCGCCGGGCCGCCCCGGCCCGGCGCCTCCCGTCCCGGCACCGGCCCGTCGGGGGTCAGGCCGCCCGCAGGGTCCGGCAGGCGTCCAGCAGCCGCTCGCGCAGCACGGCGCCGCGCTCGGCGAAGCCCCTCTGCGCCTCCATGTACGCGGCCTTGCCCTCGGCCGTCTCGATGCGCACCGGTGCGTAGCCCCAGTCCGCCAGGTCGTAGGGGGACGCGCGCATGTCGAGGGTCCGGATCTCCCGGGAGAGCTCGAAGCAGTCCACCACGAGTTCGGAGGGCACGGCGGGGGAGAGCTTGTACGCCCACTTGTACAGGTCCATGTTGGCGTGCAGACAGCCCGGCTGGTCCAGCTCCGACTGCAGCTCGCGGGTCGGCCGGAGCGTGTTGAGGGGGCGTGCGGCCTCGGTGAAGAACCGGAACGCGTCGAAGTGCGAGCACTGGATCCGGTGCGACTCCACGACCCGGTCGGTGCCCTCGTGGCCGAGCCGCAGCGGCACCTGGCCGTGGCGGACCCGTCCCGTGCGGTACGCCATCGCCCACTCGTGCAGGCCGAAGCAGCCCAGGTGGGCGGGGCGGGAGGCGACCGAGGACAGGAGCTTCTCCACGAAGCCCAGCACGGGCCGGGCCGCCAGGAACTCCCCGGCGTCCACGGCGACGGCCCCGTCGGGCAGCTCCGTGTAGAACCGCTCGGACAGGCGGGCGCGGGCCCCTTCGCCCAGCAGCGCCGTCCCGGCGCCCGGGTGCCAGCGCCGCAGCTGCGAGGGCTTGAGGTTGTAGTAGGTGAACAGGAAGTCCTCCACGGGGTGGGGCACGCCCTCGCGGCGCCGCCGCAGGTGGTCGGCGACCAGCGCGTCCACGCGCAGTTCGTGCCTCTCGGCGCGCCCGCGCCACTCCGTCTCGGCGAGGGCCGTCGGCGCCCCGGTACTCGTTCCCGTCACGGCCCCCAGGGTACGCGGGCGCGGTGGGCGCCCTCCGCGCCCGCGGGAGCGGCGCGTGGTCATCCGGAGTCTGCGCTTCGGCGTACACGCGTCCTCCGCGCCCGCGGGACCGGCGCGGTGACGGGCTCAGTTGGACTGCTGGACGGGCAGGTGGCGGCCCAGGTAGCCGATGTAGACGCGGTTGGTCGTGCCCGGCCCCAGGTGGGGGTAGAAGTACAGCCGCGGGCAGATCCCGTACTCGATGTCCAGCTTGATGTGGGCGTACATCGGGACGCGCCCGCCGGGCTCCACCTCCTCCGGCACCCGGAAGAGGCGCTTGTCGTTGAGCTTTCCCCGGTTGCGCACGTGGTCCGACTCCTGCGAGGCCAGACGCTTGACCGGGATCACCTCGTAGCCGTCGGGCGTCTCCTTCAGGTACGAGTGGAACCCGAGCCCGCTGCCGGGGTTGTCGAACTGGTAGCGCGCGTAGTCGTTCAGGGCCAGCAGGGCCTCCCAGGCGCGGGTGACCCACAGGGCCTCCTTGCGGCTGTCGGACAGCTCGTACACCGTCTGCGCCTCGATGGTGAAGAACAGGTGGGGCAGCGCGGACCCGTCGGTGACGCGCTCCAGGAGTTCGCGCACGCTCCGGGGCGGACGCCGCCGCGGGTCGCGCGGCGCGGGGGCCGCCGCCAGCCGGAACTGCCCGGCCTCGCGGGCCCGGGCGCGCAGCCACCGGACCTCGTAGGCGGCGGCGCGCGCGTGGTCCCGCGCGCTGTCGAGCTCCTCGGCGAGGTCGGCCGTCTCGGCGAGGAGGGCCTGGCGCTCCTCCGCGAGTTCGGCGACCCGGGTGCTGAGGCGCGTGACCTCCTCCCTCAGGCGCTGGACCTGCTGCTCCTGGGCCTCGCGCTCCTGCTCGGAGGCCAGGTCGGCGGGGCCGGGGGCCGCCCGGTGCGCGGCGGCGGAGCGGGCGGCGGGAGCGGGGCCGGGGGAGGGGGACCGCGCGGCCGCGCGCAGGTCCTCAGTCTCCTCGGAGAGGAGGGCGTCGACCGCGAGGAGGGGGTCGGGGAGGCTCACGTCGAGGGCGTTGTCGCGTACCCGGCGCGACAGCGCCGCGCCCACCCAGTTGCGGATGCGCTCTCCGTCGCGGGCGGTGTCGAGCGTGGCCGGGCTCATCCTGGGGTGGCGGGGGGCGTCCTCCTCGTCGAGCAGGTCGACGCCCGGTAAGAACGTGCGCACCCCGCCCGGGGGGACGTCCAGCCCCCGGGGGAGGAGGGAGCCGACGCGCTCCAGGGCGGCGGCGTCGAGCACGTAGGCGGCGCACATCCCGGTGCAGCGCGCCATGGCGCCCGCCATGGCGTCGCGCCAGTCGGCGACGGTGACGTCCCGGGGGGCCCCGGTCGCCACCACCGCCATGCGTCTGACGGGGTCGCGGATGGCCGACACGAGCGTGTCCATGAGGGCGTCGTCGCGTCCGCGCACGATCAGGGGGGCGGGGGGCATCGGGTGCTCGCCGTCGTGGGCGTCCACGGAGTCGAGGAGCATGCGGGCGGCCTCGGGGGGCATGACGTCCAGGCGGGGAGGGTCCGTCGCGGCGCGCTCGGCGGGGGCGGGGTCGACGGCCATGTCGATCCACACGTACCGCCACGGGGCGAGTTCGGGGTCCACGACCGCTGTGGCGACGGTCCGCCACACCCCGTCGGGCTTGTCGGACTCCGTGGTGAGCCGGAGGAAGCGCAGTCCCTCGTCGTCGTTGTCGTGCCGGACCACCAGGGCCCGGGAGCGGTTGCTCAGCTCGTGGCGTCCCGAGGCCGAGAAGTCCACCCGCGCGCCCGAGTTGCCGCGTTTGCTGAGCCAGCGGGACAACACCGTCGAGGTGGTGTCGATGAGGTCGCCGTCGTGCTCCGGGACGGCGACGAGCGTGCGGTAGACAAGTGGCAATGAGCACTCCCGGGCTCCCGACGGCGGCGGCGGACCCGAGGGTCCGCCCGAACACGCTGGCAGAGCCCTCCTCCCCACTTTGGACGAAGGAGTCCTCCGGCGCCAGTCGGTTGGCCAAAGAACCCTCGGCCACATCCCAAGGATCTCAGAAGTCTCAGGCCGCCCCACCGGAGCACTCCGGGCCGGTTGCGCCACTGTGGCCAAGGAACGACACGCCAGTGGCAAAAATGGACAAAGCGGGCGGCGAGACGCGGGCACTAGCGTCACGGGCATGTCCACGCACCCGTTCTGGCTGGCCGGCACCGCCGCGACCGGCGACAGCGAGATCCCCGTCGTCAACCCCTACACCGGCGAGTCCGTCGGCGCGGTCGCCGTGCCGACCGCCGAGCAGATCGAGCAGGCCGTCTCCGCGGCCCACGCCGTCGCCGCCGAGGCGGCCGCCCTGCCCGCGCACGTACGGGCCGACGCCCTCGTCCACATCTCCCGGCGCATCGGCGAGCGGTCCGAGGAGATCGCCCGGACGATCACCGCGGAGAGCGGCAAGCCCCTCAAGTGGTCCCGCGCCGAGGCGGGCCGCGCCGTCTCCGTGTTCCGCTGGGCGGCGGAGGAGGCCCGGCGCGACAGCGGCGAGCTCCAGCGGCTGGACACCGACCCCGGCGGCGTCGGCCGGATGGCCGTGGTCCGCCGCGTCCCCAAGGGGCCGGTCCTGGGCATCTCGCCGTTCAACTTCCCGCTCAACCTGGTCGCCCACAAGGTCGCCCCGGCCCTCGCCGTCGGCGCGCCCGTCGTCCTCAAGCCCGCGCCCGCCACCCCGATGACGGCCCTGATCCTGGGCGAGATCGTCGCGGAGACCGAGCTGCTCGGCGGCATGCTCTCCGTGCTCCCCATGCCCAACGACCGCGCGGCGTCGCTGATCACCGACGAGCGCCTCCCCGTCATCTCCTTCACCGGCGGGGCCTTCGGCTGGGAGCTGCCCCGGCTCGCGCCGCGCAAGCACGTCACCCTGGAGCTGGGCGGGAACGCCGCCGCCGTGGTCCTCGCCGACGCGGACCTGGACTGGGCGGCGCAGCGCATCGCGCTGTTCGGCAACAACCAGGCCGGACAGGTGTGCATCGGCGTGCAGCGCGTGATCGTCGAGGAGTCCGTCCACGACGAGTTCGTGGCGCGGCTGGTGGAGCGCGTGGAGGCCCTCGGCGTCGGGGACCCCGCCGACCCGGCCACCGACGTGGGCCCGCTCGTGAACGAGGCGTCCGCCGAGCGCGTGGCCGCCTGGATCGACGAGGCCGTCGCCGACGGCGCCGAACTGCTCACCGGCGGAACCCGGGACGGGGTGACGGTCGCGCCGACGGTGCTCGCGAACGCGCCCGCCGACGCGAAGGTCGTGCGCCAGGAGGTGTTCGGACCGGTGCTGGTCGTCCAGCGGGTGGCCGACACCGACGCCGCGTTCGCGGCGGTCAACGAGAGCGACTTCGGCCTCCAGGCCGGGGTGTTCACCCGCGACCTGCCCACCGCGTTCCGCGCGCACCGGGAACTGGAGGTCGGCGGGGTGGTGATCGGCGACGTCCCCACCTTCCGCGCCGACCAGATGCCCTACGGCGGCGTCAAGCAGTCGGGCGTGGGCAAGGAGGGCGTGCGCGCCGCCATGACGGACCTGACGTACGAGCGGGTCCTGGTGCTCACCGGCATCGACCTGTAGCGGAACCGGGCGCCGCCCCGTGGGCGGCGCCCGGTCGGGCACCCCTCCCGTACGTCCGCCGGAGCGGCGGCCACCGCCCCTCCGGCCGGGCGCCTAGAGCCCCGCGGCGTGGTCGTAGAGCTTGCGCGCCTCCGCGCCCAGCCGGGGGCCGTACTGGGTGGAGCGGTCGTCGGCGTACTTGAAGCTGACCACCGAGGAGATCGTGCCCCGCCCGGTCGAGGTGTCGAAGCCCGTGAACCAGGGCCCGCCGCTGGACCCCTGCGTCATGCTGCACCGCACGCCGTTGGCGGTGGTGCCGCCCGTGTCCGGTTTGGTGCGGCCCGAGCAGTAGTGCAGGTCCTCGCCGTCGAAGGGCGAGGCCGAGGGGTACCCGAACGTGTACACCTGGACGCCGTCGCGGACCTTGTCCGCGGTCCAGGAGCCGAACGAGATCCGCTGGGACCCGACCTCGTCCTGGACGGCGGTCCCGCCGCTCTTGTTCAGCACCACCATGGCGAAGTCGTAGCTGTCGTCGGCCTCGCGCGACCACTGCGGGGCGACGAGCATGTCGCGGGCGGTGAACCTGCCGTACGGGTCCTTCCCGGCGCCGTGGCCCGGCACGAAGGTCCAGTTGCGCGCCCACGACCCCTGGCCGTCCTTGGCGCAGTGGCCGGCGGTGACCACGGTGCTCTTGTTGGCGGAGTCCACGACCGAGGCCGAACAGGTGAAGTCGCGGCCGTCCATGGTCAGGTAGACCTTGCCGGTGGTCTTCGTGACCAGGCCGCCGGCGGTCCACCGCTCGCCCCGGCTGTCGGCGCGCGGGGACGCCTGGTGGTCGACGCCTTCCGGAGCGGGGGGCGCCGCGGGCGGCAGGAGGGCGCCCTCCAGCATGCTGGTGATGGGCTGGGCCGCGGCCATCCGCTCGGCGGTCCAGTAGTCCAGCACGGCCTGGTGCTGGGTGCCCGTGACGGCCGCCCTCTGGTGGGAGATCCCGTCCACGCGCGTCACCGCCTCACCGCTGGCGCGGGCGGGCGAGGCGTGCTGCGGAGCCCCGGCGGCCCGGGTGACGGCGGAGGCCGGTGCGGGGAGTCTCTCTACGAGGGCCAGTCCTCCCAGGGCGACCGCGACGGCGGCCAGGGGGGCGAGGATCTTGTGTGAGGTGGACGAGGTCATGCCCACGATCTTTGCACACTTTGGGTAACTCAACGGCTACTTTGAGTTTGTGTCTCGGGCGGCGGGGAAATGTGGTCGGCCGCCTCCGGCGCGGGGGTCGTGCCGGAGGCGGCCGGGGGGCGTCCGGCCGCCTCCGCGGGAGCGGCGCCGGCCGGGCGCCGGTCAGGCGAGCGGCACCGTGACCCGCGTGGGGGCGTCCTCGGGGGACGTCACGTCCACCCGGTCCCCGAGGGCGCTCTCGCTCGTGTAGCGGGCGTCCCGGCTGTCGATGACGACCGCCAGGCGGTGCCCGGCGGGGACGTCCCAGACGACCGGCTCCAGCTCGGCGGTGACCGTCACCGGCTCGCCCGGGACGGCGCCCCGCAGGGTGTGGGGGGTGTGGGAGAGCAGTGAACCGGCCCCGTTGCCGTCGACGGCGTAGAGGTGGAGGAAGACCGACTGGTCCTCCGCGGTCGGGGTGAACGTGAACGTCGCCTCGGGGGCGCCCGCCACGCGCACCCCGTCCGGGTAGGCGGGGCTGGTCCACACGGCCGCGCGGCGGCGGTCCACCGTCGGCAGCAGGACCCCGGTCGGGATGTCGAAGAACTGCTGGAGCGCACCGGAGAGCAGGACGGAGCCGCTCTCCGCCGGCGTGCCGATCCCGGTCCGGAAGCGGTAGTCCCACCCCGTGGCCGGCTCGGTCACCATGGCGCCGCTGCTCTGCCAGCGGAACCAGTCCCCGCCCGGCTCGGCCAGGTAGTACTCGTCGGAGCCGCCGGTCACCGAGGGCCAGTCGGGGTGGGAGGTCCACCCGCCGCCCCCGTTGTTGGGCCTGACGTGCACGGGGCCGTCGGCGTCCACCTCGCTCTCCTGTCCCCGGAGGTGGTGGTCGAACCAGTCGCCGAGGGACTCCCACACCTCGTCGGGCAGGCCGAGGGCCCCGAACGCCTCCTGCGTGGCGTGGTCGCCGGGGGCGAGCATCAGGCGCTTGGGGCCCTCCAGCTCCTCGTAGAAGTCGGTGACGTGCCCGACGGGGAAGACGCCGTCGTTCCAGGCGTGCGCCATCATCACGGCCGTGCCGTTGGCGTTGAGCGCGTCGACCCTGGTGGCGGCGGAGCGGTCCGGGGCCAGGTCGAGGGCGGGCCGGATGTTGCCGCGCCTGTACTCCTCCTCCATCTCCGCCAGGTCCTCGCCGGGGCGGCCCGTGAGGTTGCCCGCCAGCAGGAGCAGCTCGGCCGCCTGCCTGTTGACGGTCTCGTCGGGGTACAGGGAGGCGGCCAGGTCGGCCCATCCGCTCAGGGAGGCCACGGCCCTGACCCGGTCGTCCTCGGCGGCGGTCAGCAGGCTGATGCCGCCTCCGTAGGAGATCCCGGCCATGCCGATGCGGTCGGGGTCGGCCTCGGTGTTCTCCAGGGCCCAGTCGATGACGGCGCCGGCGTCGGCGCGGTCGTCGGGGCCGGCGACCTCGATCTCCCCGCCGGAGTCCAGGAACCCGCGCGAGGTGTAGGCGACGACCTGGTAGCCGGACTCCATGGCGAGCCTGGCCGCGGCCCCGACGTAGATGATCTGGGGCGTGCCCCAGGCGGAGGGCATCACGAGGAGGGGGTGGGGGCCCTCGACGCCGGTCGGGGTGATGACCTTCGCGCTCAGCTCGGTGCCGTCGTGGCTGACGATCCTCTCGTAGGAGACGGAGGCGCCCACGGCGGCGGAGGCGGGTGCGGGGTGGAGGACGGCGGCGGCGAGGACCGCCGCGAGCGCGCAGGACAGCGGGCGGGCGGGTCCTCGCGCGGCGGTCGGGGCCGGGGGGCCGCCGTCCTCCGGCGGCGCGGAACGGGGGGCGCTTCTCACAGGGCGCATGGGGAACCTCGGGGGTGGCGGGGGCGGGGGAGGGCCGATGGGTCGTCGCGCCGTGTCGCCATCGGGGGGCCGGTGTCCGTGGGCGCCGAGGGGGTGTCCGGCGCCTCACATGACCGTGAGGTAACTTACTCCCGGGTAAAGTTAGGCCAACCCGCACGCGTTGTAAAGACCCGGTGACTCCGCGGTCCGCCGGTCCGGGGCGGTGCCCGTGCGGCCCGTGCGGGGTTGTCCACAGGGGCCGCCGGAGGTCCGCCCGGTGCGGGACAATGGGGCCGTGCGAGAAGAACAGCAGCGAACAGTAGTGATCCTCGGCTCCACGGGCTCGATCGGGACCCAGGCCGTGGACATCGTCCGGCGCAACCCCGACCGCTTCCGCGTGGTGGGCCTGGCCGCGGGCGGCGGAAGGGCCGACCTGCTCGCCAAGCAGGCCGTCGAGCTCGACGTGCCGCTGGTCGCCGTCGCCGACCCCGAGCGGGCCGCCGACCTCTCGCGCTCCCTCGCCGAGCACGGCAGCCGGGCCGCCGTCCTGGTCGGCGCCGAGGGCGTGGCCGAGCTCGCCGGGAGCCCCTGCGACGTCGTGCTCAACGGCATCACGGGCGCCCTGGGCCTGGAGTCCACCCTGGCCGCGCTGCGCGCGGGCACCACCCTCGCCCTGGCCAACAAGGAGTCCCTCATCATCGGCGGTCCGCTGGTGCGCGACCTCGCCAGGCCCGGCCAGATTGTCCCGGTCGACTCCGAGCACTTCGCCATCGCCCAGTGCTTCCCGTACCTGCCCGAGGGACAGCTCGCCAGCCCCGCGCAGGGCCACGTGCACGCCCGCCGCGACGAGGTCAGCCGCCTGGTCGTCACCGCGAGCGGGGGCCCGTTCCGGGGCCGCGACCGCGACGGGCTGGCCGGCGTCACGCCGGCCGAGGCGCTGGACCACCCCACCTGGAGCATGGGGCCGGTCATCACCGTCAACTCCGCCACCCTGGTTAACAAGGGGCTGGAGGTCATCGAGGCCAGCCTGCTGTTCGACATGCCCTTCGACAGGATCGACGTCGTCGTCCACCCGCAGTCCATCGTCCACTCGATGGTCGAGTACGTCGACGGATCCACCATCGCCAAGGCCAGCCCGCCCAGCATGATGATCCCCATCGCCTACGGGCTCGGCGCGCCCGACCGGGTCCCGGGCGCGGCCCCCGGCATGGACTGGACCCAGGCCCAGAACTGGACCTTCGAGCCGCTGGACCACGAGGCGTTCCCCGCCGTCAGGCTCGCCTGCGAGGTCGGCGCCGCGGGGGGCACCGCCCCCGCGGTGTACAACGCCGCCAACGAGGAGGCCGTCGACGCCTTCCTCCGCGGAAACCTCGCGTTCCCGTCCATCATGGACACCGTCTCCCGGGTAGTCTCGGAGCACCGGCGAACGGACCGCCCCGGGGGAGCGTCGCACCAGAGCGTGGGACTGAGCCTGGACGACGTGTACGCCGCCGACGCCTGGGCCCGCACACGCGCGCGCGAGCTCCTCGCACGCCAGGCCTGACACCGCCTAGAGGAGAGTTGCATGGTCGCCCTGATGACCGTGGTCGGGATCGTCCTGTTCGTCTTCGGGCTGTTGTTCTCGATCGCCTGGCACGAGCTGGGTCACCTCTCCACCGCCAAGATGTTCGGGATCAAGTGCACCGAGTACATGGTGGGCTTCGGCAGGACCCTGTGGTCCTTCCGGCGGGGAGACACCGAGTACGGGATCAAGGCGGTGCCGCTGGGCGGCTTCGTGCGCATGGTCGGCATGCTCCCCCCGTCGCGCCAGAGCGCCGACGGCGGCGCGCGCAAGCTGTCCCGCTGGCGCGCCATGGCCGAGGACGCCCGTGAGGCCAGCTACGTCGAACTCTCCCCGCAGGACCAGGACCGGCAGTTCTACCAGCGCGCGCCGTGGAAGCGGCTCATCGTGATGTTCGCCGGCCCCGGCATGAACGTGGTCCTCGCCGCGATCCTGCTCGCGGTCCTGTTCATGGGCATCGGCGTCCCGAGGAGCACCACCGAGATCGGGCTCGTCAACGAGTGCATGGTCCCGGTCGGCAGCTCCGTCACCGACTGCACCGGCGTGCCGCCCACCCCGGCGGCCGAGGCCGGGATGCTGCCCGGCGACGTCATCGTCTCCGTCGGGGGCGAGTCCACCCCGGACTGGAACACCGCCAACCGACAGATCCGCGAGTCCCTGGGCAGCACCGAGGTCGTGGTCGAGCGCGACGGCGAGCGCGTCCCGCTCGACGTCGACGTCGTCGAGAACGAGCTCCCGGCCCGCGACGCCGAGGGCGAGATCCTCTACGAGACCGACGCCGACGGCGAGCCCGTGTACGACGCGGACGGCTACCGGGTCTACCAGACCGAGACCGTGGGCTTCCTCGGCATCGTCTTCGCCCAGGAGCGCGCCCCGCTCACCGTCGGCGAGTCCGCCGCAGAGATGGGCTCCATGATGGTCGGCGTGGGCGAGGCGCTCATCTCCCTGCCCAGCAAGGTCCCGGAGGTGTTCGCCGCCGCGTTCCTCGGGGAGGAGCGCAACCAGGACTCCCCGGTGGGCATCGTCGGCATCTCCCGCATCGGCGGCGAGATCATGGCCCAGGGCCTGCCCGTCGCGGACACGGCGGCGATCATGCTCCAGATCCTGGCCGGTGTGAACCTGTTCCTGTTCGCCTTCAACATGCTCCCGATCCTGCCCCTGGACGGCGGCCACATGGCCGGAGCCCTCTGGGAGTGGCTCAAGCGCGGCTGGGCCAGACTGTTCCGCCGGCCCGAGCCCGCCCCGGTGGACGTGGCGATGCTGACACCGGTCGCCTACGTCGTGGTGGCGTGCTTCCTCGTGTTCAGCGTGGTCCTGCTCGTCGCCGACCTCTTCAACCCGGTCAGGCTCTTCGGCTGACGCACACCTTCGCGACGGCGGGCGGACGGCCGGACGACACCGGCCGTCCACCCCGGTCGCGGGGCGGTTCCGGCGTGACGCCGACCACCCCCGCAGGCCGGTAATCTTCAGCTGGCGCACCGGTTCCGCGCTTCGCGGGGGGCGCCCTTCCACGGGCGGGTAACCTGGAGATCGCGATCCGGGAACGACGGTGCAGCGGAGGCCGCCGCGCGAGGTGACCCCGGACGCGGCGCCGCGCGCTGCGCCGGACGCCCTTTCCCGATAACCGACGAATCAAGTGCCGCCCCCCTCCGGCGGCAGACGAGGTGAATCAAGCGTGACCGTCGATCTCGGTATTCCCGCCACCCCGCCGCGCCCGCTGGCGACCCGGCGCAAGACGCGGCAGATCATGGTCGGAAACGTCCCTGTCGGCGGGGACGCCCCGGTGTCCGTCCAGTCGATGACGACCACCCGTACCTCCGACATCAACGCGACGCTCCAGCAGATCGCGGAGCTCACCGCCTCCGGCTGCCAGATCGTCCGCGTGGCCGTGCCCACCAACGACGACGCCGACGCGCTCCCGATCATCGCGAAGAAGTCGCAGATCCCCGTGATCGCCGACATCCACTTCCAGCCCAAGTACGTGTTCCAGGCGATCGACGCCGGCTGCGCCGCCGTGCGCGTGAACCCGGGCAACATCAAGAAGTTCGACGACAAGGTCGCCGAGATCGCGCGGGCCGCCAACGAGGCGGGCACCCCGATCCGCATCGGCGTCAACGCCGGTTCGCTGGACAAGCGCCTGCTCCAGAAGTACGGCAAGGCCACCCCGGAGGCCCTCGTCGAGTCGGCGCTGTGGGAGTGCTCCCTCTTCGAGGAGCACGGCTTCCGCGACATCAAGATCTCGGTCAAGCACAACGACCCCGTGGTCATGGTCAACGCCTACCGCCAGCTGGCCTCCGCCTGCGACTACCCGCTGCACCTGGGCGTCACCGAGGCCGGCCCCGCGTTCCAGGGCACCATCAAGTCCGCGGTCGCCTTCGGGGCGCTGCTGTCCGAGGGCATCGGCGACACCATCCGCGTGTCCCTGTCCGCGCCTCCCGCCGAGGAGGTCAAGGTCGGCGCCCAGATCCTGGAATCGCTGGGGCTGCGCGAGCGCGGCCTGGAGATCGTCTCCTGCCCGAGCTGCGGCCGGGCCCAGGTGGACGTCTACACGCTCGCGGAGGAGGTCACCGCCGGGCTGGAGGGCATGGAGGTGCCGCTGCGCGTGGCCGTCATGGGCTGCGTCGTCAACGGGCCCGGCGAGGCCCGCGAGGCCGACCTGGGCGTGGCCTCCGGCAACGGCAAGGGCCAGATCTTCGTCAAGGGCGAGGTCATCAAGACCGTGCCCGAGTCCAAGATCGTGGAGACCCTCATCGAGGAGGCCATGCGCATCGCCGAGGAGATGGGCGAGGCCGGGGCCGAGTCCGGTCGGCCGACCGTCGCCGTGGCGGGCTGACCCCGGGATCCTCCGACGACGGCCGCGCCGCACCCCCCGGGGTGCGGCGCGGCCTTTCGCGTGCCCGGGCCCGGGAGGCGGCACACGGTGGGAGCCCCGCCGGGCCCCGCCGTGCGGAGCTCATGCGTGTGCCATCGCTCACACCGGCACGCGTTTTCTTGCGCGGGAGCGCAAGGATGCGCCGCTTCCCGGGGACAGACGCAACGAATGTGGGTCATGTTACCTGGGTAACGCAGTTACGGTTACGGGGGGCGTTTTCGGGATGATTCCGGTACGAAACGCCCGCCCACCTCCCCCATCCCCTCCCAGGGGGACAGGTGTGCCCGCCCACAGCAACGAGGAGTAGTCACGTGGTCGACCAGAAGACCCCGGCGGACGCGGCGGCGCCCGTCGCCGTGCCCGCGCTGAGGGAGCGGCTGACCCGGCGCAAGCCGGTCGAGAAGCTCGTCGCCGAGGCCGGCGACGGCAGCGGCCTCCAGCGGCACATGGGCTTCTGGCAGCTCTCCATGATCGGCATCGGCGCCACCCTCGGCACGGGCATCTTCGTCGTGCTGGGCGAGGCCGTCCCCGTGGCCGGGCCCGCCGTCGTCCTCGCCTTCGTGCTCGCCGGCGTCACCGCGCTGTTCTCCGCGCTCGCCTACGCCGAGATGGCCGGGATGATCCCCGCCTCCGGCTCCGCCTACTCCTACAGCTACGCCACCATCGGCGAGTTCATGGCGTGGGTGTGCGGATGGTGCCTCATGCTCACCTACGGCGTGTCCGTCGCCGCCGTCGGCGTCGGCTGGGGGGAGTACATCAACGAGCTCCTCCACCTCACCACCGGCCTGTCCCTGCCGGGCGCGGTGCTCGCCGGACCGCTGGAGGGCGGCGTGGTCAACCTGCCCGCCGCGATCGTGGTCCTGCTGTCCATGTTCGCCCTGCTCGCGGGGGTGCGCGAGAGCAGCCGCGTCAACGCGGTCATGGTCGCCGTCAAGGTCGCCATCCTGGTCATGTTCGTCGCGATCGCGATCACCGCCGTGCAGGACGGCAACTTCGCCCCGTTCATGCCGATGGGCATGGCCGGGGTCAGCGCCGCGGGCGCCACCCTGTTCTTCTCCTACATCGGCTTCGACTCCGTCTCCACCGCGAGCGAGGAGGCGAAGAACCCCCAGCGCGACCTGCCCCGCGCGATCATGTTCTCGATGATCCTGGTGACCGCCGTCTACTGCCTGGTCGCCGTCTCCGCCGTCGGCGCGCTCGACTGGACCGGCTTCGTGGACGGCCAGACGTCCCTCGCGGGCATCCTCACCCTGGTCACGGGCACCCCGGTGTGGGCGGTCGTCTTCGCGGCCGGGGCGGTCCTCGCCCTGGCCAGCGTGGTGCTGGTGGTGCTCTACAGCCAGACCCGCATCCTCTACGCGATGTCCCGCGACGGGCTCATCCCCAAGGCGTTCTCCACCGTGGACGCCAAGGGCACCCCGCGCACGAACACGGTCATCACCTCCGTGTTCATCGCGCTCCTCGCCGCGCTGGTCCCCCTGGGGCCGCTCGCGGACGCCACATCCATCGGAACCCTCTTCGCGTTCGCCCTGGTCAACGTGGCCGTGTTGGTGCTCCGGCGCACCCGTCCCGACCTCCCGCGCGCCTTCCGTGTGCCCGGCGCCCCCGTCACGCCGGTCCTGGGTGTGCTCGCCTGCGCCTACCTCATGTTCAGCATGTCGCCGAGCGTATGGGCGGCCTTCGGGGCCTGGCTCGTCGTCGGACTGGCCGTCTACTTCGGCTACGGCATGCGCCGCTCCGCCCTGGAGCGCGTGCCCGCGCCCGGGGCCTAGACCGGGGCGGAAGTCCGCACCGCGCCGTCCGCGCCGGGGCCGGGGACCCCTCCCCGGCCCCGGCACCGTGCCCGCCGCCGGCCTCCGGCCGCCGGGGCGCGCCCGGCCCCCTGACGGGCCCACGCGGCGATGCGCGCACGAACGTGCCGGAACGCGCAAGGAAAAGCCGTGTTCCAGGGGAAAGACGCGCGTTTCCGCCGCTCCGGCGCACCGTTCCGACACGATCTCCCGCCTAGAGTGGACGCGGCCCGACAGCGACCGAGGGGGAGGCGGCCCATGACGCGCGGACCACTGCGTGTGGCCCTGGACCAGGGCGCCGGCCGCAGCGGCGACGTCGCCGACGCGCTCGGCCGACTCGCCGACCGCGCCGCGCAGGCCGCCGAGGCCGGGGCCCGCCTGCTGGTCGGCCCCGAGATGTCGCTCACCGGCTACGCCCTCGGGGCCGGGACGGTGGCCCGGATGGCCGAACCCGCGGACGGACCGCTCGCGGACGCCGTCGCGGCGATCGCCGCCGACACCGGCGTCGCCCTCGTCTACGGATTCCCCGAGCGCGCGGACGGCGCCGTGTACAACACCGTCCAGCTCGTGGACGGCACCGGTGCGCGCCTGGCCGCCTACCGCAAGGCCCACCTGTTCGGCGACCTGGACCGGAACGCGTTCTCCCCGGGGGCCGACCCGGTCGTCCAGGCCGACCTCGACGGGTTCCGCGTCGGCCTCCTGATCTGCTACGACGTGGAGTTCCCCGAGGCCGTGCGCGCTCACTCCCTCGCGGGCACCGAGCTCCTCCTCGTGCCGACCGCCCTGATGCTCCCCTTCACGGAGGTCCCCACCCGGGTGGTGCCCGTGCGCGCCCTGGAGAACCAGCTCCATGTGGCCTACGTGAACCGCTGCGACACCGAGGGCGACCTGTCCTACGCGGGCCTGAGCGCGCTCATCGGGCCGGACGGGACCGAGACGCTGCGCGCCGGCCCGGGCGAGGAGCTCCTGGTCGGCGACGTCGCGCCGGACGCCGTCGCCGCCGCCCGCCGGGAGCACTCCTACCTGGACGACCGCCGGCCCGACCTCTACCGGGCGCTCACCGCCTGACCCGCCCCCGGGGCGCACGCGTCCCCGGCGCCGACCGCTGCCGGGGGGCGCGGCCCCGGGCCGCCTCCCCCCTCAGCCCGATCACCGGCTCAGCCCGATCACCGACCACCCGAAGGAGGGACTCCATGACGTCCGCAGTGCCCACCGCCGCCGGTACCCCGCCCACGCCCGGCACACCGCCGCTGAACATGTGCGGGCCGGACTTCCCGTTCGCCTACGACTCCTACCTGGAGCACCCGGCCGGGCTCGGGCAGGTCCCCCCGCAGCACCACGGGACCGAGGTCGCCGTCATCGGCGGAGGGCTCTCCGGGATCGTGGCGGCCTACGAGCTGATGAAGATGGGGCTGCGCCCGGTCGTGTACGAGGCCGACCGGATCGGCGGACGCCTGCGCACCGAGAAGCTCCCCGGCTGCCCCGACGACGTGGTCGCCGAGATGGGCGCGATGCGCTTTCCGCCCTCCTCCACCGCCTTCCTCCACTACGTGGACCGGGTCGGCCTGGAGACGACTCCCTTCCCCAACCCGCTCTCCCCGGCCACCCCGAGCACCGTGGTCGACCTCAAGGGCGAGTCCCACTACGCCACGACCCTCGCGGACCTGCCCGAGGTCTACCGCGAGGTGGCCCGTGCCTGGGAGCGGACGCTGGAGGAGGGCGCCCAGCACAGCCGCATGCAGCGCGCGATCCGCGAACGCGACACCGCGACCCAGAAGGAGATCTGGAACGATCTCGTCCGGGGGCTGGACAACCAGACCTTCTACGGTTTCCTCTGTGAGTCACCGGCGTTCGCGTCCTTCCGCCACCGCGAGATCTTCGGACAGGTGGGGTTCGGCACGGGCGGCTGGGACACGGACTTCCCGAACTCCATCCTGGAGATCCTCCGGGTCACCTACACGGGCGCGGACGACGACCACATGGGCATCCGCGGCGGTGTCCAGCAGCTTCCCCAGCGGCTCTGGGAGGACGCCCCGGACAAGCTCGTCCACTGGGCGCAGGGCACCACGCTGGAATCGCTGCACGGGAGTGGTCCGCGCCCGGCCGTCACCGCCCTGCGCCGCACCGCGGCGAAGGGCTCGCCGTCGGGGAACATCACGGTCACCGACGCGTCGGGCTCCGTCCGCACCTACGCGGCGGCCGTGTTCACCGCGCAGAGCTGGATGCTGCTGTCCAAGATCGACTGCGACGACGACCTGCTGCCGATCGACCACTGGACGGCGATCGAGCGCACCCACTACATGGAGTCCTCGAAGCTGTTCGTCCCCGTGGACCGCGCCTTCTGGCGCGACAAGGACCCCGAGACGGGCCGCGACGCCATGAGCATGACGCTCACCGACCGCATGACCAGGGGGACCTACCTCCTGGAGGGCTCCGACCCGGACGGCCCCGCGGCGATCTGCCTGTCGTACACCTGGTGCGACGACTCGCTCAAGTGGCTGCCGCTCTCGGCCGGCGAGCGCCTGGAGGTCATGCTCTCCTCGCTGGCCAAGATCTACCCCGGGGTGGACGTCCGCTCGCACATCACCGGTGACCCGGTCACCGTGTCGTGGGAGGACGAGCCCTACTTCATGGGCGCGTTCAAGGCGAACCTGCCGGGCCACTACCGCTACCAGCGCCGCCTGTTCACGCACTTCCACCAGGAGGGCCTGGCGGAGCGCCACCGGGGCCTCTTCCTGGCGGGGGACGACGTCTCCTGGACGGCCGGATGGGCGGAGGGCGCGGTGCAGACCGCGCTCAACGCGGTGTGGGGCGTGGCGCACCACTTCGGCGGCGGCACCGACGCCTCCAACCCCGGGCCGGGCGACCTGTTCGACGAACTCGCCCCCGTGGAGCTCCCGGAGGACTGAGCCCGGCCGTGTCCCGCGCCCCGCGACCGCCCCGGGCGGCGGGGCCGAGCACGCGTCCCGCGACCGCCCCGGCTCCGGGGGCGGGGCCGAGCAGGCTCCATGCCGTTCGTGCATGGGAGCGGTGGTTTCCGTCTTGGACAGCATCAGGAGCGGTGGCCAGACTTCTGGCGTGGGGCCGCCCGCCGGGGGCGGCCCGCGCGGACCGGGCAGCCGGGCCGCGCACCCCCCGAACAGGAGCTGAACAGGACCATGTCCCTCTCACCGACCCTGCGCGCCGGAGGCGCGGCCCTGGCCGCGCTGGCCCTCACCTCCGTCACCGCCTGCGCGGCCTCCGGGCCGGAACCCGGGCAGGAGCCCGCCCAGGAGCAGTCGGCCGCCCCGGACGCCGCGCCGGGACCGGTCCGGGAGTTCGAGCGGTTGGAGGAGCGGTTCGACGCGCGGCTCGGCGTCTACGCGGTGGACACGGGAAGCGGTGAGGAGATCGTCCACCGGGCCGACGAGCGCTTCGCCTACTGCTCCACCCACAAGGCCCTCTCCGCGGGCGCGGTGCTGCGGCGGAACACGCTGGAGGAGATGGAGGAGGTCGTCGCCTACACCGCCGACGACCTGGTCGGCCACACGCCGATCACCGAGGCGCACGTGGACACCGGGATGACCCTGCTGGAGGTGGCCGACGCCGCGGTCCGCTACAGCGACAACACCGCGGCCAACCTCCTCCTCGAGGAGCTGGGGGGACCGGACGGGTTCGAGGAGGCCATGGAGGAGATCGGCGACGACGTGATCGAAGCCGACCGGATCGAGCCCGACCTCAGCCGGACGGCGCCCGGGGACACCCGGGACACGAGCACGCCGCGCGCCATGGCCGCGAGCCTGGAGGAGTTCACGCTCGGCGACGCCCTTCCCGAGGACCGGCGCGCCGTGCTCAACGGCATGCTGCGCGACAACACGACCGGCGACGAGGTGATCCGCGCGGGCCTCCCGGACGACTGGGAGGTCGGTGACAAGACGGGCAGCGGGAGCTACGGGACGCGCAACGACATCGCCGTCGTCCGTCCCCCGGGCGGCGACCCGGTCGTCATCGCGATCATGTCCATGCGGTACGAGGAGGACGCCGAGTTCGACAACGCCCTGATCGCCGAGACCGCGGAGGTGATCGCCGGGGCCCTGGGCTGACGCGGTGACCGGAAGGGGCCACGGTCCTCGCCCTCCGCCGTGACCCCGCCCCCGGGGCGAGGTCGGGCGGGTCGGCCGCCGGGTCCGACGGCCGCTCCCCGTCGGCCCCGGGGCGGGCCGCCCCGGCCGAGGTGCTCGACGAGTTCCCCGTCGCGACCGCCACGCGCCCCGGGACCGGCCGCGAGCACAAGGCCGTCCGGATCAGGGGCCCCGACGTCACACCGGCAGCGGTCCCGTGCCCGGGCCGGACGGGGAAGGGGCCGCCCGCCTTGCGGCGGACGGCCCCGCAGGCGCCCGGGGTCAGGGGGCGCCACTCCCCTCCAACGAACGGAGGGGTCCGGGAGTTTCCGTGCCGGCGGGCGAAGCCCCGCGGCTCCGCGGGACGGGCGGCGCCGGTCACCGGCCACGTGCGCGGCGGACGCCCGGAACCCGCCCCCGCGGGCCGTGCGGCTCCGGGACCCTGGGCGTCCGGCCCGCCGCGCACCGGGCCCGGAGCTCAGGGCAGGTCGGCGGTCCCGGCGAGGATCGGCCGGTCCACGAGCCGGGACAGGACCAGAGTGCTCTTGGTCCGCACCACGAAGGGTTCGGCGCCCAGGCGCTCGATGACCTCCTCCAGGTGGTGCGTGTCGCGTGCGCGCACCTGCACGATGGCGTCGGCCTCGCCGGTGACCGTGCACGCCGAGGTGATCTCGGCGTAGCCCGCGAGCCCCGAGCGGATCTCGCCGGGAGAGGTGCGGGCGCGGCAGTACAGCTCGATGAACGCCTCGGTGGTCCACCCGACGGCCTGCGGTTCGACGACCACGGTGAACCCGCGCACGGCGCCGGAGTCCACCAGACGGTCCACGCGCCGCTTGACGGCCGAGGGGCTCAGCCCGACGTGGCCGCCGATCTCGGCGAAGCTCATCCGCGCGTCCGCGCCGAGAATCGCGATGATCCGCTCATCGACACGATCCAGCCGCATTGTGCCCCTTTGTCCACGTCTGATCCAGGCAGGGCACATGTTACCGGGGTATACCTTCCTGGGGTCCGTGTCGCTTCCCTCCGTCACGCTGCGCAACGGTGACAATGCATGAGGTCGAACAGACGGTGTGAGGGAGTGGACGAGTGCGAGCACGAACCCTGGCCGCGGTCTCTGCCGGAGCGGTCCTGGCCTCCCTCGTCGCGGGGGTCCCCGCGCAGGCGGAGCGGACCGGGACGACGACGGGGCCCGTCCCCGCCGGCGCCGGGGAACTGGTGTGGGCCCCCTGCGAGGACATCGCGCCCGTCGGGGACGAGACCCTGGAGTGCGCGACCCTCACCGTCCCCCTCGCCCGCACCGGCGACGGCACGCGGATCCACGGCCTCGGGGACACCGTGGAACTCGCCCTGTCCCGGGTCCCCGCCACCGGCCGGGCCGAGCACACGATGCTGGTCAACCCCGGCGGCCCCGGAAGCGCCGGGCGCATGTGGGCCGCCCACACCCACCGCCGCCTGCCCGTGGAGCTGCGCGAGACCTACGACGTCGTCTCCTTCGACCCGCGCGGCGTGGGGGCCTCCACCCCCTCCATCACCTGCGACCCCGCCTACTTCGCGCCCGTCCGCCGCGACACCGTCCCGGCGGACGCGGACGCCGAGGCCGCCCTGCGGGCCGGGGCGGAGGGCTACGCCGAGGCGTGCGAGGCCAACACCGGCCGCCTCCTCGACCACGTCCGCACCGAGGACACCGCGCACGACATGGACGCCATCCGGGCCGCGCTCGGCGAGGAGGCCATCGACTACCTCGGCTACTCCTACGGCAGCTACCTCGGCACGGTCTACTCCTCCCTCTACCCCGACCGGGTCCGCGCCCTGGTCCTGGACAGCGTCGTCAACCCCGACAACCCGTGGTACGAGAGCAACATCGAGCAGAGCCGGGCCCTGGACAGGGCGGCGGACGGCTTCTTCGACTGGGTGGCCCGCAACGACGCCGCCTACGGCCTCGGCGCCGACGGCGACACGGTCTCCCAGGCGTACCACTCCCTGCGCGCGGAGCTGGCCGCGACGCCGGCGGCCGGCACCGTGGGCCCCACCGAGCTGGAGGGCGCCGTCATCGTCGTCGCGTACAGCGGCGGCACCTGGCCGCGGGTCGCCGAGGCGCTCGCCGCCCGGATCAACGACGGGGACGACGCCCCGCTGCTCTCCCTCCACGAGGACTACGGGGACGACGCCGGGTCCGACCGCGGCTACGGCGGCTACCTCGCGGTCCAGTGCACGGACGCCCGGTGGCCCGAGGACTGGTCCACCTGGCGCGGTGACGCCGAGAGGCTCCACGCGGAGGCGCCCTTCATGGGGTGGCACAACATGTGGTACAACGCTCCGTGCGCCACCTGGGACGGCGACGCCGACGACTGGTTCCAGGTGGGCGACGGCCTCGGAGAGCACCCCGCGTACGGCGGCGACGCGCTCGTCGTGCACGCCACCCGGGACGGGGCCACCCCCGTCGAGGGCGCCTACGCCCTGCGGAACCGGCTCCCCGGAGCCAGCCTCGTGATCGAGGAGGGAGGGCTGACCCACGGTGTCTCCCTCACCGGGAACACGTGCGTGGACGAGGTCGTCACCGCCTACCTGCGCGACGGGGAGGTCCCCGCCCGGGACGGGGGCGAGGGCGCCGACGTCGTCTGCGAGGGGCGTCCCGAGCCCCGGCCGCGCACCTCCCAGGCCGCACCTGAGACGATGGTGGAGCGCCTCGGCCCGGTCGGTATGGAAAGTCCCGGGAAGCCCGGGTCATCCGAGTAACCGGTCCAATAGGCTGGAACCGGCGCGAACAGGCTCGGCCAGTCGTCCCGGAGCCCGGAGGGCCCGGCCAGAGGGGGGAGAGGCGATGCTGCGGACCTCGCCGGTACGGATCCTCGGAGAACGGGACCGGGAGGCCGTCCGCGCGCTCCTGGACGCCGACCCCGTGGGCAACGTCTTCGTCGCCTCGCGCCTGATGGCCACCGGCCTCGCCGCCGGCGCCCACGGCGCCGAGGTGTGGGGGCACGTCGAGCGGGGCCGCCTGACCGCGATGTGCTACTCCGGGGCCAACCTGGTCCCGGTCAACGCCGGACCGGCCGCGATCCGCAGCTTCGCCGACCACGCCCGCTGGCGGGGCCGCCGGTGCTCGTCCATCGTCGGCCCCGTCGCGGCGGTCGGCGACTTCTGGGAACAGGTCGCCCCCGTGTGGGGGCCCGCCCGCGCCATCCGCGCCAGCCAGCCCGTCCTGGAGATCGACGGCCCGCCCGCCGTGCCCGCCGACCCGCTCGTGCGCCGGGTCCGCCTCTCCGAGCTCAACACCCTGGTGCCCGCCTGCGTGGCCATGTTCACCGAGGAGGTCGGCGTCCCGCCGGACTCCGGTGACGGCGGCGCGCTCTACCGTGCGCGGGTGGAGGAGCTGGTGCGCACCGGCCGGGCGTTCGCCAGGATCGAGGACGGCCGGGTCGTGTTCAAGGCGGAGGTCGGCGCGGTCACCCGCCACGCCTGCCAGGTGCAGGGCGTGTGGGTGCACCCGGAGCTCCGGGGCCGGGGGCACTCCTCGGCGGGGATGGCGGCGGTGGTCGAGCACGCGCTCGCCGAGATCGCCCCCCGTGTGACCCTCTACGTCAACGACTTCAACGCCCCCGCCCGCGCCACCTACCAGCGGGTCGGGTTCCGCCAGGTGGGAGAGGTCATGTCGGTGCTCTTCTAGCCGGCGCCCCTCCTGGCCCCGGAAAGCACCGCCCCCGCCGGCCCCCGCCCGCCCGGCGCACCCCGCGCCGCCCCGCGGTTGCGTTCCGGCGCCCCGGCGCCGGGACCCCCGCGCGCCCCGCCACGACCCCGAGAGAGCCACGATGCGGCACAACCCGACCGGACGCGCACGCCTGGGACTGGCCCTGCTCCTCGGACTCCTGGCGGTGCTCGGCCCCCTCAACATCGACATGTACCTCCCGGGCCTCCCGCAGATCGCCGCCGACCTCGACGCCGGGGCCTCCCAGGTCCAGCTCAGCCTCACCAGCTGCCTGATCGGGCTCGCGGTCGGCCAGGTGGTCGTCGGCCCGGTCAGCGACGCACGGGGGCGTCGCGGCCCCCTCGCCGTGTCGCTGCTGCTCTTCGTCCTGGCCTCGCTGCTGTGCGCCGCGGCGCCCGACATCACGACCCTGGTGGCGGGCCGCTTCCTCCAGGGGTTCACCGCCTCGGCCGGCACCGTCCTCTCCCGGGCCGTCGTGCGCGACGTGTTCGACGGTCCCGCGCTGACGAGGTTCTTCGCGCTCCTGATGGTCATCACCGCCGTCGCCCCCATGGTCGCGCCGGTCGCCGGGGGAGCCGTCCTCGCACTGCCCTTCGCGACCTGGGAGACGGTCTTCCTGGCCCTCGCCCTGCTCGGCGTCCTGATCGTCCTGGTCGTCATGCTCGGGCTCCCCGAGACACTGCCCCCGGAACGCCGCCTCCCCAGCTCGCCCGGCGGCTCCCTGCGCACCATGGCCGCGCTCCTGCGGGACCGCACCTTCATGGGGTACGCGCTGATCGTGGGCCTGCTCCACGGCGGCAGCTTCGCCTACGTCGCCGGGACGCCGTTCGTCTACCAGGACCTCCACGGGGTGTCGCCGCAGGCGTTCGGCGTGTTGTTCGGCGTCAACGGGATCGCCATCATCCTGGGCAGCGCGGCGGTGGGGCGCCTCGGAGAACGGGTGACCGAGTCGGCGCTGCTGCGGTTCGCCGTGGTCACCGCGGTCGTGGCCACCGGCGTGCTGCTGGCCGCCACCCTGCTCGACGGCCCGCTGCCCGCGCTGGTGGCGCCGATCTTCGTCTACATGACGTGCATGGGCATGATCCTGACCAGCTCCTTCGCCCTGGCGATGGAGGGGCAGGAGGGACGGGCCGGAAGCGCGGGCTCGCTGCTCGGCGCGCTGCCGATGCTCATCGGCGCCGGAGTCGCGCCCCTGGTCGGACTGGACGAGAGCACCGCCGTGCCGATGGGCGCGGTCCTGTTCGGGACGGCGTCCCTGGGGCTGCTCGTCCTGGTCGGCACGGTCTCCGAGCGCAGGCGCCAACCGGCGGCCGGGGCCTGACGGGCCCGACCGGGCGCGCCCGCGGGAGGACGGCCCGTCCCCCCGCGGGCGCGCCGGCCACGGCCGGCTACGCCTCGGTGACGGGCCGGTCCTGCGCGGCCATGCCCAAGCGCTCGGGGGTCCCCGCGAAGGACAGCTCGAAGTCCGGGGTGTCCGCGATCAGCGCCCGGGTGTACTCGTGCTCGGGGGACGACATCACCCGGCCCACCGGCCCCTGTTCCACGATCGCCCCCCGGTGGAGCACGGCCACCCTCTGCGCGATGTTGGACACCAGGGCGATGTTGTGGGTGACGAACAGCAGTGCCATCCCCTCGTCCTGGAGCCCGCGCAGCAGTTTCACGATCTCCGCCTGCACCGACACGTCGAGCGCCGACGTGATCTCGTCGCAGATCAGCAGGTCGGGGCGGGTGGCCACCGCGCGGGCGATGCACACCCGCTGCCGCTCGCCGCCGCTGAGCTGCTCCGGGTAGCGGTCGGCGTAGGAGGCGGGCAGGGCGGCGCGCTCCAGGGCCTCGGCCACCACCGCCCCGGGGTCCCCGGGCCTGCCCACCAGGTGGCGGTAGGGGCCCAGGATCTGGTCGCGTACCCTCCTGCGCGGGTTCAGCGCCTCATAGGGGTTCTGGAACACGTACTGCACCCGGCGCCTCTGCTCGGCCGTGCGCCGGTAGCTCCCGGCGGCCAGCGGGCGCCCGTCGAACACCACCTCACCGGTGTACTGGCGGTGCAGGCCCGCGACCGAGCGGGACAGGGTCGTCTTGCCCGACCCCGACTCGCCCAGCAGGGCCACGCACTCGCCCCGGTGGACCGACACGTCGATCCCGTCCAGGACCCTCGTGCGCCCGTAGCCCGCGTCGAGCCCCGTGATCCTCAGCAGCGGCTCCCCCTCCGGCTCGCCGGCCTCCTCGTGGTCCGTGGTCCGCAGCAGCGGCACGGCCATCAGCAGGCGCCGGGTGTAGGAGTGGCGCGGGTCCGCGAGCACCCGGTCCGTGCGCCCCCGCTCGACGACCTCGCCCCGGTACATCACCGCGATCTCGTCGGCCAGGTCGGCGACCACCGCCATGTCGTGGCTGATGTACACCCCCGCCGTGCCGTAGTCGCGGGTCATCCGGCGGATGGTCCGCAGGACGTGCGCCTGCGTGGTCACGTCCAGGCCGGTGGTCGGCTCGTCCAGCACGATCACGTCCGGGCGGCCGACGAACGCCATCGCGATCGCCACCCTCTGCTGCTGTCCGCCGGACAGCTGGTGGGGGTAGCGGGCCAGGAACCCGTCGTCGTCGGGGAGCGCGACCTCGCCCAGGACCTCGCGGACCCGGGCCTCGGCGTCGGCCGCCGACAGGGAGGCGTCGTGCAGGGCCTCGCGCAGCTGGGTGCGCAGGCGCAGGGCAGGGTTGAGCGCCGAGGCGGGCGACTGGGGGATGTAGGCCACCGCCCGCCCGCGCAGTTCGCGCACGCCCCGCTCGGAGAGCGAGGCCAGGTCCTTCCCGGACACCTCCACGCGTCCCGCGGAGATCTCCGTCGCGCGCTTGCAGTGGGCCAGCAGCGACAGGCCCAGGGTGGTCTTCCCGGAGCCGGACTCGCCGACCAGGCCGAGGATCGTGCCCCGCGCCACCGTGATCGAGACCCCGCTGATGATCTCCACGTCCGAGGGGCGGCCGATCACGGTCAGGCCCTCCACCGAGAGCACGGCGGCCCCGGTGTCCCGGCCGCCTCCGGAGCCCGCTTCCCGTCCGGCGTCCCGCGTCACTTCTCCACCCCTCGGTCGATGCCGATCGCCGCACGGGACAGTCCGTCGGTGATCAGGTTGGCGCCGATGGTCAGGACGGCGATCGCCGCCACGGGCAGCGCCACCGCCCACGGCTGCACGGCCATGCCCTGCCGGTTCTCGTTGATCATCAGCCCCCAGTCCGCCGTCGGCGGCTGGAGCCCCATGCCGAGGAAGCCGAGCACGGCGACCACCCCGATGGAGTAGGTCAGCCGCAGGCCGAGCTCGACCAGCAGCGGGCTCGTCACGTTCGGCAGGATCTCCACCGCCATGATCCGCCAGCGCGGCAGGCCGACGGCCTCGGCCGCCTTCACGTAGTCCTGCTCGACGACCTTGCGCGTCGCCTCGCGGATCACCCGTGCCACGCGGGGCATGTGCGACACGGCGATGACGGCCACGATCAGCCACACCTTCGGGCCCACGATCGACATCACCAGCAGCGCGGCGATCAGCTGGGGGAAGGCGAGCAGCACGTCGCCGAGGCGCATGAGGACGTCGTCGAGCCAGCCGCGCCGGTACCCGGCGACCACACCGACGACGGTCCCCGCCGCCACGCCGATCGCCGCGGAGGCGCCCGCGAGGAGCAGCAGCGTCCATCCGCCCCACAGGAAGCGGGTCAGCACGTCGCGGCCGCGGTTGTCACCGCCGAACAGCGTGCCGTCCACCCCGGTCTCGAACGGTCTGGCCACGAACTCGGTGGGCGTGTACGGGGCCACGAAGGGCCCCACCACCGCGATCAGGACGACCAGGCCGGTCAGGGCGGCGCCGACCTTCGTCCGGCCGAACCCCCAGGCCGTCCGGAACAGGCCGGCGCCGCGTCCCCGCGGCACCACGGTCACGGGCTCCACGCCCGCGTTCACGGGAGCGCTCATCGGTTCGCCACCCTCACCTTCGGGTTGGCCGCCAGCCCGATCACGTCCGCGATCAGGTTGACGAGGATGTAGATGCCGGCGATGAGCAGGACCACGGCCTGGACCAGGGGCACGTCGCGGTTCTCGATCGCGTCCATGAGGATCTTGCCGACACCGGGGAAGTTGAACAGGAACTCGACGGCCACCACGCCGCCCGCGAGCCACGCGAGCTGGAGGGCGACCACCTGGGCCACCGGTCCGATGGCGTTGGGCGCGGCGTGCCGCCACAGGACCGTGCGCTCGTCCACGCCCTTGAGCCGGGCCTGCTGGACGTACTCGCTCTCCAGGACCTCGATCATCGTGGCCCGCATCATGCGGACGATGGGCGGCGCCACGGCGAACGCGAGTGTCAGCACCGGCAGCACCCACTGGTCGGGGCCGCCCTCGCGGGAGTACACGGACGGGAACCAGCCGAGTCCGCCGGGCCCCAGCAGGAGGATCAGCAGGATGCCGACCACGAACTCGGGGATGGACGCCACGACCAGCGTCCCCATGGACGATGCGTGGTCGAAGGCGCGGTCCCGCCGCAGCGCGCTGACCGCGCCCACGAGGAGGGCGACGGGGGTGGCGACGAGGGCCGCCAGCCCCATCAGGGTCAGCGAGCTCAGGACCGGTCCGGAGAGGACCTCGGTGACCTCCGTCCGGTTGGAGTAGGAGGTGCCCAGGTCCCCCTGGACGATCCCCTGGAGCCAGTTGAGGTACTGCACGGCCACCGGCTCGTGCAGGTCGAGCTGGTCGCGGAGGGCCTCCACGCGCTCGGGCGTGGCGTCACGGCCCAGGATCATCTGGGCGGCGTCGCCGGGCAGTGCCTGCGTGGCCGCGAAGACCACGAGGGACACCGCCCAGAGCGTCAGCGCGCCGAAGAGGAGGCGGACGACGATGAGTCGGGTCATGGTGAGCTTTCGGTAGCGGTCGGTCGGGTCCGGGGAGCCGCTACTGCTCCAGCCAGGCCCGGTGGAACGCGTACGAGCCCAGTGGGTGGCCGGAGACGGCGGGCTCCAGGCCGTGCACGGCGGTGCTGTGGCCGTCGAGGAGGTTGACGAAGCCCCACACGATGTAGCCGCCCTCCTCGTACTCGACCCGCTGCGCCCGGCGGATCAGCTCGTTGCGCTCGTCGGGGTCCGCGGTGCGGCGGGCCTCCTCCAGGTGGCCGAGCCACTCCTCGTTCTCGCCCCACATGGTCTCGTTGTAGGGGGCTCCCACCACCGAGCCCTGCGCGGCCTGGGTGATGTAGTTGCGCGCGCTCCAGAAGTCCTCGCCGAAGGCGTAGGGGAAGCCCTCCTCCTCGTTCCAGTAGTCGCTGGGGTTGACGCGGCGGAGCTCGACGGTGACACCGGCCTCGCGGGCCTGCTCCTGGAAGACCTCGGCGGCGGCGACCACGCCCGCGCTGATGTCGGAGGTGACCAGCTCGACCTCCAGGCCGTCCCCGTGCCCGGCCTCGGCCAGCAGACGCCGGGCCTCCGCGATGTCCTGTTCCCGCTGCTCGAAGTCGTCCGGGTAGGACGGGTCCATCCGCGCGTACATGTCGTTGCCGACCTGGCCGTACCCGGCGAGGGCCTGGTCGATCATCTCCTGGCGGTCCACGATGAGCCGGAACGCCTGGCGGACGCGGACGTCGTCGAAGGGGGCCTGGTCCACCCGCATGGTGAACGGCAGCCACATGCCGGTCTCGGACTCCATGATCGCGAGGTCGGGGTTGCCCTCGATCACCGCCACCTGCGCGTGCGGGACCTGGGTGATGAGGTCCACGCTGCCGCTGTTGAGGGCGTTGACGCGTGCGTCGTCCTCGGGGAAGTCGACGATCTCCAGCTCGTCCGCGTAGGGCAGGCCCTCCTCGTGGTAGCCCTCGTGCCGCTCGAAGAGGCTGTACTCGCCCGCCACGAACTCGACGCTGCGGAACGGGCCGCAACCGATGGGGTCGGCGGGGTCGTACCCCTCGGGGACGACGCAGTTGTAGTACTCGGCGAGGGCCTCGGGCAGGGTGACCGTCGGCTCGGTGCAGCGGATGACCACCGTGCGCCCGTCCACGGCCTCCAGCCCGTCGACGTCGACGCCGTCCATGTCGCCGGCGCCGCGCAGCGGGTTGTCGGGGTCCAGGATGCGCCGGAGGGAGAAGACGACGGAGTCCGCGGTGACGGGGGAGTCGTCGTGGAAGGTCAGGCCCTCCTTGAGCACGACGGTCCACTCCGTGGCGTCCTCGTTGGGCTCGACGGACTCGGCCAGGTTGTTCTCGATGGCGCCGTCGGCGGCGTAGCGCAGCAGCCCGGCGTAGAGCGCGAAGTTGCGGGCGATGTCCACGTTGTCGGTGGGGTCGTGTGCGTCCAGTGTGTCGTTGACCCCGCCTCCTGCGACGCCGACGCGCAGGCGCCCGCCCCGCTGGGGTTCACCCCCGCCCGAACCCCCGGAGCCGGAGTCCCCTCCGCAGGCGGCCAGGACCGGCGCGACGACGGCGCCTGCGGCGGAGACCTTGAGGAGGGAGCGACGGCTGGGGGCGGAGAGAAGGGTGGGGCGGGGGCCTTCGGACAGGGGCGACAAGGGACACCTCGTGTGGGGACGGGAACCTCAGGGCGTTCGGGGCCGGGGAGGGGCGGCGCCCGGGGAGGGGCGGGGCCCGGCATCGGACCTGATCGATACTTGTTCGCCCTTCACGGAGCGTCAAACGAGGTCGGAGGCGGTGCGGTCCGTGAACGCGGTGTTGCGGGGCCGTGACGGAGGGGAGAGGGGAGCCTCCTACCGGAACCAGCTCTGGCCTGCGGGTTTCCGCGCCGTTCGGTGTGTGCTCCGAGCGGCGGTGTGCGCATGGCGCCCACCGCCGGTTCGCGGCGAACGACGCTCCGGGGGGCGTCCGGGTTGTGTTCCAATCGATGTCGTGGGGAAGCGAAACCGTGGTGTTTAGTGCGAATAATTTCCGTTTTGTTGCCTTATGTAGCTGTATGTCTTTTCAGGGGGAGGCGGGCGGCCGGGGCCGGGGTCCCGCTCCGGCCGGGCGGGCGCGGGGGCCGTCGGGGCTGCGGCGAGCGGCGTCCCGGCCGGTGCGTGGGAGCGCATATCGTTACTGGTCGTGTCCGTGTCGGGGGACGGGCCGCCCGCGGGCGCATTGCCAACGTGTTACACCTCACATGGGGGACTCTGGGGTCCGGACTGTTTCCTTTGTCCTCATCGGGGATGACACGTGACGGGGTTTTGTGGCCAATACCAGGCGGGGTGAACCCAGGTGTGCTGTTCTGGACCCAGCACACCCTTGTCTAAGGTGAGTGCAGGCGGCGCAACCCGCGCGCCCGTCGCGGGTGATTGGAGTGACCGGATGGCTGAGGCGAGGCAACTCCGGGAATACGTGCCCGCGGAGGTACCGGGGAGCACGGTTCCGACCACGCCGGGGTTCGAGACGGGCGACCTCACGGGAGGGTCCACCGACCACACGGTGTGGAGTTGCGCCGGGAACCTCACCGCGGTGCGGTCGATCCGCGCGCGCGTGCGCGAGTTCCTCACCCGCATGGGCCACACCGAGGGCGCGCTGGACGACGCCGAGCTGTCAGTCAGCGAGCTGGCGACCAACGCGCTGCTGCACTCCCGCTCCGGACAGAGCGGAGGCGTCATGACGCTGTTCATCCGCTCCGACGCCGGACGCCTGCGCGTCGCCGTGGCCGACCAGGGCGAGCGCGACGGCGAGGGCGTCCACACGCGGGAGGACGGCGACGACTACGGCCGGGGCAAGCTCATCGTCGACAGCTGTGCCACCCGCAGCGGCGAGTACTGGAGCGAGGCCACGCACGTGGCCTGGTTCGAGATCGAGGACGGCCACGTGCCGGTCCACGCCTTCGACGCGGAGCCCGCGGTCGCGGAGCTCACCGAGTCCGGGGACTGACCCCGGGAGCCCCCTCCGGCGGTGCGCACGCCGGACGCCGGGACCGGAACCCGGCCCCCCTTCGGGACCCTCAGTCGGCGCTGTCGGGGTACGGGAAGGCGACCCGCGCCGGCTCGGGCGCGCAGATCACGGTCACCTGGCGCCCCTCGGGCGGAGGGCAGTCCGCGCCGGTCACCACGCAGGCCCCCGTCCACAGCGCCAGCGCCACCAGCGCCACCCGCGTGGCCTCGTCGCCCCGTTCGTCCACCGCCACGACGTCGTCGGCGGTCAGGTGCAGCAGGCTCCTCAGCTCGGAGAAGCGGGCCATCAGGTCGTTGTGCGGGTAGAGGGTGGTCAGCAGTCCGCCGCTGGTCCGCTCGTAGCCCAGGATGCCGTTGTCGAACAGCCCGCGCGCCGGGCTGTACCCGTTGCCGTCGGGGCTGGGCTGCAACAGGTCCTCGAAGGGCGTCGCCCCCAGGGACGGGCCGAAGGAGATGATCTGCCGCACCCGCGACCGCTCGGCGAGTTCGAGGGCCGTCTGCGCCAGCTCGGGGCTGACCAGGAGCAGCCGGGCGTCGGTCTCGGTCAGGACGGCGCACTGGGTGTCCAGGTCGGACGAGGTCGAGAGCGGGAGCGCCCGGCCGCCCACGGCCATCACCGTGTAGGTGGCCAGGAACCGGTCCGGCGAGACCGGCGCGAGGACCCCCACCACGTCGCCGAAGCACATGCCCCGGCGGCTCAGCCCGGCCGCGGCCTGCTCGACGGTGGTGGCGAACGTGAGCGCGTCCACCCGGTGCCGGGCGGTCCGCAGCGTCCCCGGACGCGACGAGCGCAGCCGCAGCCGCTCGCACAGGCCGCCGGTCAGGGATCCGATCGGGTCGTCCCTACGCGGCAGATGGCGTCCCGGTCGCCCGGTTCCTGAAGACAGCCCTACCCCCATACGTACCCCCAGTCGGCCCATCCGGCGGTGGTTCCGCTTTCCGGGCTCGTCACGCCCCCTCCACGTGGCGAGCCCGGAAGCGCGGCCCCGGGCGGTCGGTGCGACGTCCCTCCCCAGGACGCACCCCGCTCCGGCGCGGTTCCCCACCGGCCCCGGGAACCTTCCCGGGGCTGACGGTCCGCCGGGATCCCGGTGTTCGGATCGGGTTCCGACGGCCGCTTCTGGGGCTCACGGATCCCGTGTCACGAGAGTGCCACGAGCGTGATGCCCCATGGCTTGAACCCTAGCGCGTTCACAGTCAGATGCACATGCATATTGCTATGCAGATGCATATGTAGATTCGGACCGCAGGGAAAAGAGCGCCCGCACGAGAGGGGCGTAAGCGGGCAGACCGGGCGGTCAGCCCGCCGCTCTGTGCTGCTCCATCCACGCCGTGATCTGCGCGCGCGAGTGGAAGCCCATCTTGCGGTTGATGTTGGCGACGTGCCTGGCCGCCGTCGACGGGGTGATGAACAGCGTCCGGGCGATCTCGGGGTTGCTCCGTCCCGAACTCACCAGCCGCGCGATCTCCAGCTCCCGCTTGGTCAACCGCTGCTGCGGGGTCACCGACTCCGGCGCCGGGACGGGCCCCTCCAGGGGCCGGCGGGCGCGACCGCGCCCCGGCGCCCGCGGCGCGGCGGCCGGCGGGGGGGGGGGGGGGGGGGGGGCGGGCGCACGCCGCCCCTCCTCGGCCAGGCGCTCGGCCTCGCGGACCACGTCGGACAGGTCCAGCCCGCGGCCCTGCTCCCACCACGCCACCAGCTGGCGCCGGCGCCGGCGGACCCGCTCCACGTCCGTGAACGGCCACGGGGCCTCGTGCACCGACAGGCCCAGCTGTCCGCGCACGCCCGTCGCGGCGCCGGCCAGGCGGCAGGCCGGTTCCCGCAGCCCGGTGTCGAACACCACCCGCGCGATCGCGACCAGCGCACGCGCGGCCTCGGCCCGCTGCCCCGTCGAGTGGCTGAGGAGCAGCCCCTCGCTCAGGTAGTCGTACGCCTGGCTCGTGGACCCCTGCGCGTACGCCACACGGCCGATCCCGGCCAGGCAGCGCGCCTCCTCCGCCGCCGCTCCGATCATCCGCTGGGTGTCCAGCGCCTCGCGGTAGCAGCGGTCGGCGGTGATGAGGTCGTTGTTGGCCTCCGCGGCCCGGGCCTGGCCGATGAGCGTGACGCCCACGCCCCACCGGTGGTCGATGCCCCGCAACAGGGTCAGGGCCGCGTTGTAGTGGTGGTCGGCCGTCGGGTAGTCGCCCTGCTGGGCGACCAGGGCGGCGCGGGTCCCCAGCGCGATCGCCTCGCCCCACTGGTCGCCGGCCTCCCTGCACAGCCTCAGCGCCTCCTCCACCCGCACCGCGGCCTGGTCCGACACGCGGTCGCGCACCTCCACCAGGGCCAGCACGTTGAGCGCGGTGCGCACGAACGCGTCGTCCCCGGCCTCGCGGCACAGCCGCAGCCCCTCCTCGCCCAGCGCCACGGCCAGGCCGTGGTCGCGGCGCACGCGCGCGAGCTGGGCCCGGGCGACCAGGGCCCGCGCCCGCGAGGGCGCCTTGCCCGACTCCTCCAGCTCCAGCAGCCGGTCCATCCAGTGGGCGCCCTCGGCGTGGCTCTGGTGGCTCACCCAGTGCGCGACCAGGCTCACGCACAGCCGGAGCCCGGACTCCGCCGCGCCCCGGGCCAGGGTCCAGCCCAGCAGGGAGCGCAGGGTGTCGTACTCGGCGATCACCCGCTGGCGACCGGCGTCGCGCTCGCTCCAGGGCATCGGCCGGCTCGACTCCAGCTTGAGGCCCAGGTCCTCGACCAGGCGGAGCATCCGGTCCAGCAGCCGCTCGTGGTAGAGGTCGGCCTCTCCCGCCGCGGCCAGGCGCCCCGCGGCGAAGCGGCGCACCGCCTCCGGCAGCTTGTAGCGGACACGGCCCTCGAACTCACCGGTCACGGTGATCAGCGAGCGGTCCAGCAGCGACGTCAGCAGGTCCAGGACGGCCGACTCGGGCAGGGACCCGTCCGCGCACACCTGCTCGGCGAGTTCGAGGTCCCAGCCCCGGAACACCGACAGGCGCCGCAGGAGCACCCGTTCCGGCTCCGGGAGGTTGACGTACACGAAGTCCAGCACCAGCGGCAGCACCTGGCTGCGCGAGATCGCCTGGCCCGGTCCCGGCTGGAACTCGGGAGACGCCAGGTGGGCGCGCAGGCCCTCGGCGAGCGCGCCGGGCCGGACGACGGGCGCGAGCGCCCCGAGCACCTCGATGCCCAGGGGCACCCCGCCCGTGAGGTCGCAGACCACGGCCGCGGTCTCCGTCTCCTGGGGGGTGGCGGAGAAGCGGGGGTCGCGCGCCCGGGCGCGGTCGAGGAACAGCCGGACCGCGTCGGAGGCGGCGGGGTCCGGCGGCGGGGCGTTGCGCGCGGCCACCGGAAGCGCCATCGGGGTCATCCGCCACACGGTGCCGTCCGCCAGCCTGACGGGCTCCTCGCTGGTGAGAAGGATGGAGAGCGCCGGACAGGCCGCCAGCAGGGCCTCGCCGACCTCCGTCACCTCGTCGGGGACGTGCTCGCAGGAGTCCAGCACCAGCAGGAGGCGCCGGGAGCGCAGCGCCTCGGCCACCGTGGCCGCCAGGGGCTGCCCCGGTTCCTCGATCACGCCGACCGCGGCGCACACCCGCGCGTAGACCTCCAGCGTCGTGTGGGCGTCGGTGAGGTCGGCCAGCCACACCCCGTCGGGGAAGGACACGGTCGACTGCTCGGCCAGGCGCAGGGCCAGCCGTGTCTTGCCCATGCCGTCGGTTCCGCACAGGGTGACGGACCGGCTGGAGCCGAGCAGGCGGAGCAGGTCGCTCAGGTCCCGCTCACGGCCGACGAAGCCGGTGCCCGGTCGGGGGAGGTTGTGCCGCGCTGGCGCGGTCAAAGGTGCCATGGCCTTCACAGGTAGGGGCGGTCGGGGGGTTCCTCACCAGGGCTGAGGGGTCGGTGGGCAAGGGGGACGTCATCGAGGGGGGCGGTGGAGGTCGGGGTTTCTGTCTTAGCGGGTGCACGCGCACTGTGCAAGTGCTACCGCGCGATCGGGCCCCTCTCAGCCACCGTCGCGGGAAGCAGCCCAACCGGTCAACTGCGTCCTGGAGGAGATCGAGAGTTTTCTGAAGATGTTCGCTATATGTCTCGCCGCGGTGGCCTGACTGATGGTCAACCGCTCGGCGATCTCGCGGTTGGACAGGCCCCGCTCGGCGAGTTCGGCGATCTCCCGCTCCCGGGGCGTCAGCGACTCCGGCCCCGTCGCCCTCGGGGCGGGCGGCCGGGGAAAGGCGAGGGCCCGGTCGCGCACCTGCTCCAGGGGCAGCGACCGCCACGCGTTCCAGGCCTCGGACGTCCGGGCCCCGCCCACGAGGCGCTCCACACAGGAGCGCAGCCGCAGCGTCTCGGCCGAGGGCCGGTCCAGGGAGGTGCGCAGGCCGGCGGCCACGCCCGCCAGGGCGGCGGCCCTCTCGGCCTCGTCCTCGGCGAGCGCGAGCTCGGCCAGGGCCTCCAGCGCGCGGGCGACCGCGATCCGCCGACCGGACGTGAAGCTCACCCGCAGGCACGTGGACAGCGGCTCCCGCGCCCTGAGGGGCTCGCCCTCCGCCAGGAACAGGCGGCCCAGGTCCCGCGCGCAGCGGGCGGTCGCCGGGGCCGCCTCCAGCTCGCCGAAGACGGACAGCGCCTCGGTGAGCAGTTCCCGCGCCCGGGCGAAGTCCTGGCGCTCCGCGGCGATCGAGCCCAGCCCGTGCAGGCCGCGGGCCACGCTCCACCGGTCGCCGAGGCCCTCCGCCAGCGTGATGCCGTGCTCCAGGTGGGCCACGGCCCGGTCGGGTTCCCCGCCGCGCCTGGCCGCCTGGGCCAGCACCCCGAGGGTCGTCCCCTCGGTGATCGGGTCGTCGACCCGCTCGGCCCAGCGCCCGGCGCGTCCGGCGTGCTCCAGCGCCTCGTCCGGCCGGCCCGCCCGCAGGGCCAGGGAGGCCGTGGTCGTGAGGGCGGAGGCGGCGGCCCCCGCGTCGCGGCAGGCACGCGCGGCCTCCAGCGCGCACCGGGCGAGCGCGGACACGCGCGGGGCGGGGTCCAGCTCCAGCCGCAGCTCGGCCTGGAGGGCGAGGGCCCGCGCCCGCAGGGACGGGGACTGGTCGTCCGGATCGGCCGCCAGGACCCGCTCCAGGACGCGGCTGCCCTCGGAGGCCAGGTCGCGCACCATCCAGTACGGGCGCAGCGCCACGCACACCCTCAGGGCGTCGTCCACGCGCCCCTGGGAGAGCGCCCACTCCACCATGCGCGAGTGGTTCTCCCGGTGGTGGTCGAGCAGCCTCAGGTACGACAGGCGCTCGCTCCACGCCAGCGGCGCCCGGAAGCTCTTGGCCCCCTCCTCCAGACGCGTGACGGAGAAGCGGAGGTAGCGTTCCCAGCGCGCGTCCAGGTCCCCGTCCTCGGCCAGGCGCTCCGCGGCGTAGGCGCGCACCGTCTCGGTCAGCCGGTAGTGCGCGGTGCCGTCGATCTCGGTGTCCACCACCACCAGGGACTTGTCCAGGAGGGAGAAGTGCAGCGGCAGGATGTCGGAGGCGTCGACGCCCTCGCCGGAGCACACCTCCTCCGCGGCCTCCAGGTACCAGGTGGAGAAGACCGACAGCCGGCGCAGGAGGAGCCGCTCCGGCTCGGTGAGCAGGTCGTGGCTCCACTCCAGGACCGCGCGCAGGGTGCGCTGGCGCGGGGGCAGGTCGCCCGAGCCGTCACTGGTCAGGAGCTGGAACCGGTCGTCCAGGCGGCGCAGGATCTGCTGCACCGACAGCACCCGTACCCGCGCGGCCGCCAGTTCGATGGCCAGGGGCATCCCGTCGAGCATCCGGCAGATCTCCGCGATGTAGCCGGAGTTCTCCCTGGTCATCTCGAACCCCGCGCGGGCGGCGTGCGCGCGGGTGACGAACAGGCGCACCGACTCGTAGCGCTGGGTGTCGCGACGGGGGATGGGCGCCGGGTCGGCCGCGTAGGGGTCGGTGGGGGTGGCCCGTGCGGGCAGCGAGAGCGGCGGCACCCGCCAGATGCTCTCCTGGGGAACGTGCAGGGGCTGGCGGCTGGTGACCAGGATCCGTACCCGGGGGCAGTCGCGCAGGACCGCCTGGCACAGCCGGGCCATCGGCCCCACGGCGTGCTCGCAGGTGTCCAGCAGGAGCAGGAGGTCGCGGGTGCGCAGCGACGTGATGATCGCGTCGGTCATCGTGCGCTCGTCGTCCTCCACCGCCTGGAGGCTCTTGGCCACCGTGCGCAGCGCCTGGTCGTGCGTGGAGGACTCGCTGAGGTCGATGAAGCGGACGCCGTCGGGGAACCGGCGCATCACGCGCTCGGCCAGGTGGAGGGCGAGGCGCGTCTTGCCGATGCCGCCGGTGCCGGTCAGGGTGACCATCCTGGCGGTGTTGAGGAGGCGGCTCAGGTCGACGATGTCGCGCTCGCGCCCGACGAACCTGATGAACTCGCCGGCGGACAGGGGCAGGTTGTGGCGAGGATGAGACATGGCCTCGATCAGTAGGACTCCGAATCGGCCCGCGGGGCACGCCCGGGGACGCGTCGACGCGGAGAAAGCCGTTCCAAGTCTGGCACCCCCCGCCCCGGGCTGTCTCGCCAATGGCCGGTTCCGGCATGAGCGGCCGGAAACCGCCCATGCCGGTCGATGGGGTGCTACGGGTCGACTACCCTGCGCTGTCCGCGCCGGAGCCGGGGGACCAGGAGCCGGGGTCCGCCGGACCCTGGACGCCCGACCCCATGTCCTTCACCTCGTGGGCGCCGTCGGCGTCGAACGGGGGGAACCACACGAAGGGGATGCCCTTCTTGGCGGCGTACTGGATCTGCTTGCCGACCTTGGCGGTGGAGTGGAACACCTCGGTGTTGAAACCGCGGGCGCGCAGCAGCTCGCCGGTGCGCAGGGCGTCACGGCGGCGCTCGGCCCCGGGGACCACGACCATGACGTCGGTGGGGCAGGCCCGCCCCTCCGTGAGCCGCCCCTCGGCGACGAGCTTGGCGAAGATGCGGGTGAGGCCGATGGAGATGCCGACCCCCGGCAGCCTGCGGCGGATGAACTGCCCGGCGAGGTCCTCGTACCGGCCCCCCGCGCAGATGCTCCCGTACCCGGGGTCGTCGTCGAAGGAGGCCTCGTAGACGGTGCCCGTGTAGTAGTCCAGGCCGCGGGCGATGGACAGGTCGGCGACCACGCTGCCCTCGGGCAGGTCGGCGAGGTCCCCCATGACGAAGGCGAGCTCGTCGAGCCCCTCGTCGAGCAGGCCGGAGGAGACCCCGAGTTCCCGCACACGGGCGGCGACCTCCTCGCCGGAGCCCTTGACGCGGGCCAGGGCGAGGCAGGCGTCGGCCTGCTCCCCGCCGAGGCCCTCCGCCAGGAGGATGTCCCGCACGCCGCCGTCGCCGATCTTGTGGAGCTTGTCGACGGCGCGGATGACGGCGACCGGGTCCTCGACCCCGAGGCCCTCGTAGAAGCCCTGGAGGACCTTGCGGTTGTTGACGTTGAGCGTCCAGGCGGGGATGTCCAGCCCGCTGAGCACGCGGTGGACGATGCGGGGGAGCTCGGCGTCGAAGTGCAGGGGGACGGAGTCGACGTTGATGACGTCGATGTCGCACTGGGTGAACTCGCGGAAGCGCCCCTCCTGGGGCCGCTCGCCCCGCCAGACGCGCTGCATCTGGTAGCGCTTGAACGGGAACGTCAGCTCGTTGAAGTGCTGGGCGACGTACCTGGCGAAGGGCACGGTGAGGTCGAAGTGCAGTCCGAGCCGCGCGTCGGAGTCGTCCTTGGCGTCGGCCTGGAGCCGGTGCAGGGTGTAGACCTCCTGGGAGGTCTCGCCCTTGGCCGTCAGCACGTCGAGGTTCTCCACCGAGGGGGTCTCCACCGACGCGAAGCCGAAGGACTCGAACCCGGCCCGGATATGGTCCAGCCAGCGCTGCTCCACGGCCCGGACCTGTGGGGTCCACTCGGGGAAACCGCTGATGGGAGTGGGGCGGACGACGCGCTGATCGGACATGTGGGTTTCTCGGCTCCCTTGGGAGGGTCGGGTCGGTTCGGCTCGCCCTCGGCCGGACGGCGGCGCGGGTTCGCGCGTGCGGGGCCGGCGCGGGAGGGCGAGCCCATCCTACGGCCAACCAGGGGAAGCGGTCCCGGGAGCGGGCGGGGCGCGCGGGCGCGCCGGGTCCGCGGCGGCCCGTGCGGCCGGGCCCCGTGAAGGCGCGCCGGTCGGTGCGGGGTCGCGCGCGGGTCGGTCCAGCCGCCACCGGCCCACGTGGACGGTTGTGGGCCGGTGGGGCGCCGGAACGCCGACCTGAGGTGCCGACCGGCCCGACGCCGAAGAGCGAGACGTCGGTGCGCGGCCGCCCCGGGGCGCCGCGGGGGCTCCCGCGGCGGTCGCGTCCTCGTGCCAGGAGTCCGTACCGCGACCGCGTCGTGGCGCGGGGGCCCTGTCCTCCACCGTAGACTCCGTGGACGGCTCCGGACAGGGATCGGCGCGGCCGAAAGCGGCCGAAAATGACCGCTCACAATGTCGTAAAGTCGACCTTCCGGGGTAGAAGTCTGTGCTTACCTGGTTACGGCCGGTCCTGGGGTGCGGACCCGCCGCCACGGGACGGCTCGGGCCCCGTGGCCGTTCCCGCTGTCCCGGGGCCGCAGGGCCTGCGCAGCCGGGAATGTGGTCTCTTGCACCACTGTTCCCAAAACGCCGTTAGCGGCCTCTTTCCGGTGTTAGGTTCCAGGGGCGGCGCCTCCCGAGAGGGTTCGGACCCCGGGAGCACACCGCACCCCTCAGGACCGGGCCGTGTGAGCCGTATCGTCCGTACTGGCCCGGCACTCTCGCTAGGACTAACTGTGATCGATCCAGCCAACAGCACGAACAACGTCCACGCGCCCACCGCGTTGTCCACCAAGATCATCATCGCCGGGGGCTTCGGGGTCGGGAAGACCACGTTCGTCGGCGCTGTCTCGGAGATCCCGCCCGTCCGTACCGAGGCCGCGGTCACCGCCGCCAGCGCCGGTGTCGACGACCTCTCCCACACCCCGGACAAGACGAGCACCACCGTCGCGATGGACTTCGGGCGGATCTCGCTGGACACCGACCTGACCCTGTTCCTGTTCGGCACCCCGGGCCAGCAGCGGTTCTGGTTCATGTGGGACGACCTGGTCCGCGGCGCGCTGGGCGCGGTGATCCTGGCCGACACGCGCCGCCTGGAGGACACCTTCCAGGCGCTCGACTACTTCGAGCGCCAGTACCGGCTGCCCTTCGTCGTCGCCGTCAACGAGTTCGACCCCGAGGCCCCGTACAGCGCGGAGGAGCTGCGCGACGCCCTCGACCTGACCCCGGAGGTTCCCGTCGTCTACTGCGACGCCCGCGACAAGCAGTCCGTCGTCGGGGTCCTGATGACCCTCGTCAAGCACGCCATGGCCGTCGAGGCACGCCAGCGCACCCGTCGCCAGCTCGTGTGACGCGCGGGCGCCCCGTGCACGGGGCGCCGCGGGCGCCCCGTGCACGGGGGCCGGACCCCCGGTCCCGCCCGGCGCGAGGGCGCCCCCGGGGTTCTCCGAGGGGTTGTGTCCGGCGTTACCCTGTGGTGGTGTTCGGACGAATGGCGGAAAGCGTCCGCCGCCTACTGGGCAAGCCCGGTGCGGTGGACCTGCGGCCCTATACCAAGCTCCTGTCGGCGATCGAAGCCGAGGAGGATGGTCTGCGTGAGCTCGACGACACCGAGCTGACGGAGAAGGCCATCGAACTCGGCAACGCCGAACTCCCCTACGATCGCAACGACCTCGTGTCGCTGTGCGCCGTCGGCCGCGAGGCCGCTCGGCGCTCACTGGACGAGCGCCCCTTCGACGTGCAGCTCCTCGGTGTCATGGCGCTGCTCGACGGCCACGTCGCGGAGATGGCGACGGGCGAGGGGAAGACCCTCGCCGGCGCCCTCGCGGCGGCCGGGTTCGCACTGCGCGGCCAGCGCGTGCACCTCCTGAGCGTCAACGACTACCTGGCCCGGCGCGACGCCGAGTGGATGCGCCCCGTCTACGACATGCTCGGCGTCACCGTCGGGTGGATCACCGAGGACTCCACCAAGGAGGAGCGCCGCGCCGCCTACTCCTGCGACGTCACCTACGCCGCCGTCAGCGAGCTAGGCTTCGACGTCCTGCGCGACCGCATGGTCACCGACATCGGCGACAGGGTCGTGCCCCCTCCCAACATCGCGATCATCGACGAGGCCGACTCGGTCCTCGTCGACGAGGCCCGGGTCCCGCTCGTCCTCGCGGGGGCCGCCGAGAGCGTCGCCGCCGACGTGGAGATGGCGGACGTCGTCCGCGGGCTCAAGCCCCGCCTGCACTTCGAGATCGACGGCGAGGGGCGCAACGTCCAGCTCACCGACGCCGGCATCGACGCCGTCGAGAAGGCCCTGGGCGGGGTCGACCTGTACTCGGAGGACGACACGTCGGTCCTCCCGCAGGTCAACCTGGCCCTGCACGCGCACGTGCTCCTCCAGCGCGACGTCCACTACGTGGTGCGCGACGGGGAGGTCCGGCTCATCAACGAGTCCCGGGGCCGCATCGCCCTCCTCCAGCGGTGGCCGGACGGCCTCCAGGCCGCCGTCGAGGCCAAGGAGAAGGTCGCGGTCAGCGAGACCGGCGAGGTCCTGGACTCCATCACGGTCCAGTCGCTGGTGCTCCGCTACCCCACGCGCGCCGGTATGACCGGCACCGCGATGGCCGTGGCCGAGCAGCTCCGCGAGTTCTACGAGCTGGAGGTGGCGGTCATCCCCTCCAACAAGCCCAACGTGCGCGAGGACCACGGCACGCGCCTGTACGCCACGCGCGAGGAGAAGGAGGACGCCCTCGTCGCGAAGGCGGAGGAGGTGCACAAGTCCGGGAGACCGATCCTCATCGGGACCCAGGACGTCGCGGAGTCCGAACTGCTCGCCAAGCGCCTGCGCGAGGCCGGCCTGGACTGCGTGGTCCTCAACGCCAAGAACGACGCCGACGAGGCGTCGATCATCGCGGAGGCCGGCACCCACGGCGCCGTCACCGTCTCCACCCAGATGGCCGGCCGCGGCACCGACATCCGTCTGGGCGGCAGCGACATGGCCGACCGCGAACGGGTCGTCGAGACCGGCGGGCTGTACGTGATGGGCTTCGGCCGCTACCCGAGCAGTCGCCTGGACGGGCAGCTGCGCGGACGCGCGGGGCGCCAGGGCGACCCGGGCGACTCCATCTTCTTCGTCAGCATGGACGACGACCTGGTGGTGAACAACGCCCCCGAGACCACGGGGTACGAGACCACCGCCGAGGGCGAGATCACCGACGGCGGCTGGTTGCACATGGTCGACCACGCGCAGCGGGTCGCCGAGGGGCAGCTGCTGGAGATCCACCGCAACACGTGGCGGTACAACCAGCTGATCGACGTCCAGCGCGACGTGGTCCTGGAGCACCGCGAGATGGTCCTGACCGGGGACCAGGGCGACCGGCACATCGCGCTGGACCGCAAGAAGCACCACGGGGCGCTCGTGGAGGAGGTGGGGGAGGAGAAGGTCGCCCAGGCGGCCAGACTCATCACCCTGTACCACCTGGACCGGGGCTGGACCGACCACAACGCGTTCCTGTCGGAGCTGCGGGAGGGCATCCACCTCCGGTTCCTCGGACGCCGCGACCCCCTGGACGAGTTCAACCGCGACGCCGTGCCGGTGTTCAAGGGCTTCCTGGACGAGGCGCGCGCCCGTGCCGCGGAGAGCTTCGAGGAGCTGGAGGCCGAGGACGGCGAGCTCGACGTCAGCGGGGTGGGCGTCAAGCGCCCGTCGATGACGTGGACCTACATGGTGCACGACCACCCCTTCAGCTCGGCGTTCGAGACCCTGGTGGGGCGGCTCAAGGGCGGACGGGGCACGGCCGACCGGGACTGAGGTTTTTCGGCAAGGACGGTTTCCTGCGCGGGTCGGGACTTTGGTCCCGGCCCGCGCATTACCTTTGTCAGCTATTCTTCTGAAACGTCGGCCAGACGCGAAATCGCCATGCGCAATTGCCTGGACCGCGTTAACATGGCTGCGTTTTCAACGGAAACCGAGACGGTTGGGACTGAATCCACTGTGGTTCACGAAGTCGGCGCGCAGGAGAAGATCAGTTACGGCCGGAACGACCGCTTCGCGGGCGGGCCGGTCGGTGGGGGCAGCTTCTGGATCGACGATGAAGGCCGACCCGTGGCCAAGATCGGCGGACCGAAGGAGTGGCGCCCCACGCCCATGATCGACGTCCACGTAGGAGATGTGTTCAGTGTGGGAGGGCAGGTGTGGAGGGTCACCGATATCGTTGACGCGGACAACCCCTCCGCCTATCTGCTGGCCACGCGAATAAGCTGAGCACCGCCCGGGCGGCCGCCCGGGGTGCAAACGACTTGCTCGGATCCGGAATCGCAACCCCGTGCAACCTTTCCACGGGAAGTCACGGATTGTTTCCATTTCCGGTTTTATGGATGTCGGAATTTTGTCGGTGGAGGCCGCCTCGCGGGGGCCGAAGCGGGCCGCGTCGGGGCTCCCGTGAGTTCTGTGATTTCTGGGGTTTCGTGAGTGAAACGGCGCCATGGCTCTGCGTCACCGCAGTTCAGCGCGTGTCTCCTGATATGGCCGGGAGGAATCGAGACGTTCCGGTTATCTGAAGGAGGGTGTTCGTGTTACCGCTGAATCGTTAACGTCTGTGGAGCAGGGCGCGCCTCGGCGCACGGGGAGGGCACCACTCTCGGCGGTTTCCGGGCCGCTGCGCCCTGCCGCCCCCCGAAGCCGGTCCCAGGGGCTGTCCCCCGCCCCTGGGCCCGGCGGCCGCCCCGCTCCCGGGGGCCGGCCCCCGTGCCGACCGGTCGCCCCGGCGCCTCCCGCCGGTACCGTGCCTTCCGCCCCGCCCGCCCCGCCCCGTGCCGGCCGGGCCCCCGCCGTGGCGAACCCCTCGCCCTCCCCGCCGCGCCGTTCCCGTGTCCGGCGGTTCGGCCGGGGCGCCCGCCGTGCGGCGCCGTCCCGACCGTGCTCGGAGGCATCGGTAGGACTTGTTCCTCCCGGCGGGGTGGTGAACCGGGCCCATGTCCTCCTTGCACGAGTTCTGCGGGCGGGTCTTGCGGTAGAACGCGTTCCAGTATTAACCTCTGCGTATACCTGGCCCGGGTGAGGGCGCCCGGCGGTTCGGTCGCCGGGCGTCGGCGCACGGCAGGTGAGAGAGGACCGTCGCCCGTCGACGTCGGATCGCGCCCCGACGCCGGCGGGCGACGTCCGTCGCGGCGCCGCTCAGCCCAGGAGGCGGGCGAGTTCGGCGAAGGTGGGGCAGGGCCAGGTCTGGCGGCAGCCCCCGCAGCGGTGCTCGTCGCAGCCCTCCCGCCCCTCCGGCCGGTGCAGCCGGAGCAGGTCGGCGCAGACGCCTGCCAGTGCGGCCACCTCGTCGCGGGCGTTCGCGTAGAAGGCGACGTCGTTGATCCTGGCGAGGGCGCTGTCGCAGCCGGCGTCCGGGAGGCCGACCGTGTCCGGCGCCCAGGGGACCGCCCGCACGGAGCGCTCCCGGATGCCCTGTACGCACCGGAGCAGCCTCGCGTGCTCGGAGAGGCCGCCCCTCCGCGGCGCCGGCGTGGTGAACGGTGACATCGCTGATCTCCCCCGATGGGTGGATACGCAGCTTCACGTAGTGACACAGCGTATCTCCGGTGTCGCGCTTTGTCGCGACCTGCCGGGGGTGTGTGGCCCGGTGGAAACACGGGCGGGCCGCCCCCGGGGGGACGGCCCGCTGTCTCGTGGCGTCTCAGCTGCAGCCGCCGCCGCAGCTGCAGGAACCGCCGCTCTGGCAGCCGCATCCGCAGCCCGTACCGCAGCTGCATCCGGCCAGGTCGGGGAGGGTGGTCAGGGGGTGGGTCACAGTCACTCCTCGGGGCTTTGCAGCGCCCGCGCGCGATCACGCCGGGATCCCCCCGGGACGGGAGGGGCGTCGCGGGCGTGTCTCCCGAGAGCTGGCCTGCCCCCTCCCGGACTTCCCCAATCCGCCGTGGGAACCCCGCCGAGCCGTGACCCGGCGTGCACGCGTCCGTCACCGGCTGTCCGCGACCGCGGCGAGCTGGGAAGCAGCGGCTCCCGGGGTCAGGCGAAGAAGGTCGCCCCGACCGCCGGCCGGCGTGTCATTCGGTAGAGCCAAACCTGACCGATGAGCATGACCGGAATGACGGGCAGCAGGGTCGCCCAGACGAACGTCCCGGTCACGGCCGGGACCGGAGACGACGGGAGGTGCGCGGCCCAGGCCACCATGAGGCCCGGCACGGCGATCGCGAGCGCCGACGTGTGCCGGGAGAGCATCGGCCCCGCGAGGCCGCCGGTCGCCGCCAGGGACGCCGCGAGCACCGCCACCGGGGCCGCGGCGAGCAGGGGCGGGGCGGGCTCCGGGCCGCCCGGGAGAAGCGCGGCCGCGGCGGCCGCCGCCGTCGCGCCCAGGGCCAGCCGGGACAGCGGGCGGGTGACCCGTGCCGCCACGTCCGCGCTCTCCGCGTCGGTCGGACCGACCAGGCGCTCCGCCCCGAAGGCCGCTCCGCGCAGCGCGAACAGGGCCGTCACCACGAGTGCGCACAGCACGGTGAACGCGCTCGCCGTGAGGCCGCCGGTGAGCAGCCCCGCGACCACCAGCCCCCACATCGCCGCGACGGTCCAGCTGCCCGCGACCACCGCGGCGTCGCAGGCCAGGCGCCAGCGGGGCCGGTCCACGCGGGCGCGCAGCCACAGCCCGGCGTCCCGGACCAGCCACGCCGCGAGCAGGGCGGCGAGCACCGGCCACAGCTCGGCGACGACGTGGTGCTCCAGAACGGGGAACAGCCCCGCCATGACCCCGGCGGCGGCGACCAGCCACACCTCCGAGGCGAGGAAGTAGGGGGCGATCGCCGCGACCACGCGGCGGCGCTGCCCGGGGCCGCGCGCCACGTGGGGCATCAGCATGCCCAGGCCGATGTCGGAGCCCGCGAGGACGAGGTAGCCCACGACGAGCAGGGCGAGCAGGGCGGAGGATGCGAAGGACAGGACGTCCATGGTGGTGCTTCCTGGTTCAGAACGTGTGGACGGGATCGGCGGGCCCGACGGGCCCCTCCTCACGGCGCTCCGCGAGGGGGCCGCCGTCGGGACCGCGCCGGGCGTACCGCACGAGGAGCCAGTAGGTGACGGCCGCCAGGACCGCGAACGCGGCGGTGAAGAAGGCGAAGGAGAGGACTGCCGCGCCCGGGGGCATGGGGGTCACCGCGTCCGCGGTGGTCAGGTGGTGCACCACCGTCCAGGGCTGCCGGTTGGTCTCCCGGAACACCCAGCCGCCGATGCTCGCCAGGTAGGGGACGAAGGGGGTGGCGACCAGCGGGGCGAGGAACCACCGCCACCGGTCCAGGCCGCCGAGGGGCCAGGCCAGCAGCATGAGCGGGCCGAGCAGGAACAGCACGGTCCACATGCCCGTCATGAGGCCGTCGGCGGTCGCGTTGACGCCGTGCAGGAGAGGTCCGCCGGGGGAGGCGGCCTCGATCGCCGCGATCTCCTCGGCGGTGTGGGTCAGGCCGCTCGTGGGCGGGGCCTCGCCGAACAGCTCGAACTGGATGCCGCCGAAGACCACCACGAACACCGGTGCCACGCCCATGACGAGCGCGGCGTAGCGGATGCCCCGCCGGAAGATCCCGTGCGGGTCGTCGCGCCGTACCAGGTGGTAGGCGCTGGTGGCGGCCACCACCAGGGCGCCGACGGTCATGGCGCCGGAGGCGACGTGCCCGAAGGCCGCCGTGGCGGCGGGGTTCGTCATCAGGGCGACGGGGTCGGTCAGCTGCGCCACGCCGTCCACGACCTCGAACCCGACGGGGTTGCGCAGGAACCCGTTGGAGACCAGGACCCACCACGCCGAGGAGTAGGCCGTCACGGTGACCACCGCGAAGCAGGACAGGTGGGCCCAGCGGCCCATGCGGTCCCAGCCGAAGATCCACAGCCCCAGGAAGGTGGACTCGACGAAGAACGCCGTCATCGTCTCCAGGGCCAGCGGCGCCGCGAAGGTGTAGCCGAACATCTCGTGCAGCCCGCTCCAGTTGAGGGCCAGCTGGAACTCCATCACCAGGCCCGACAGGACGCCCATGCCGTAGTTGACGAGGTAGAGGCCTCCCCAGAAGCGCACGGCGGTCATCCGCGAGCGGTCGCCGCGCGAGGCGGCCAGGAACTGGGTGGTGAGGATGTACGGGGCGAGCCCGAGCGTCAGCGCCACGAACATGTAGTGCGTGGCGGCGGTCAGCGCGAACTGGAGCCGTGCCAGGAGGAGCGGGTCTTCGAGCATCGTCGGGCCTCGCGTTCGGCGGTGGGGACACGCCAAGGATCCGACGGGGGCGGCGGCGGGCGCATCGTCCCGGCGGGGGCACCGGGGGGCCGCCCCCCGGTGTACGCGCCGCCCCGCCCGTACTCCCGCGGGTGTAGGGGGAGACCCCGAGGCGTCCCCGGCGCCCCTCGGGGGAGGGCCGGGGCCGGGCCGGTCAGGCGTCCCGGCTCCACCGCGGCGTGACCAGGGCCGTCTCGTAGGCGATGACGACCAGTTGGGCGCGGTCGCGCACGCCCAGCTTCACCATGGAGCGGCTGACGTGGGTCTTGGCCGTGGCCGGGCTGACCACCAGCCGGGCGGCGATCTCCTCGTTGGACAGCCCGCCCCCGACCAGCGCGACCACCTCGCGCTCGCGGTCGGTGAGCCCGTTGAGGCGGACCGAGGGGTCCGGGGCGCGGGGCGGGCGGCGGGCGTAGTCGGCGATCAGCCGCCGTGTGATCGCCGGTGAGAGCAGCGCCTCGCCCGCGTGCACGACGCGCACCGCCTGCAGGAGGTCGCGGGGCTCGGTGTCCTTGACCAGGAACCCGCTGGCCCCGGCGCGCAACGCCTCGAAGATGTACTCGTCCAGGCCGAACGTGGTGAGGATGACGATCCTCGTCCCCGGGAGGGCGCTGTCCGCGAGGATGCGCCCGGCGGCGGCCAGGCCGTCCACACCGGGCATGCGGATGTCCATCAGGACCACGTCGGGCCGTTCCGCGCGGGCCAGCCGGACCGCCTCCTCGCCGTCACCCGCCTCGGCGACCACCTCGATGTCGGGGGCGCTGTCCAGGAGCGCGCGGAAACCCGCGCGCACCAGGACCTGGTCGTCGGCGAGCAGCACCCTGATCACTGCGTCCTCGTCTCGTCGGTGGCGGAGGCGCCGCGCGCGTCCGGCGGGGCGGAGCCCGGCTGTCCCGGCCCGGCCGGCCCCGACGGCAGCCGCGCCCGCACCCGGAATCCTCCCCCCTCCAGGGGGCCCGCGTCCACCGTGCCGCCGATCAGGGCGGCGCGTTCGCGCATCCCGGTGATGCCGTTGCCCGGCGCCGGGGGGCCGACCGTGCCGCGGCCGTTGTCCGTCACCTCGACCACCAGGGAGGACGCCCCGTGCTCGATCCGCACCCGGGCGGCCGTCGCCCCGGAGTGGCGCACGGTGTTGGTGAGCGCCTCCTGCACGGTGCGGTAGGCGGCGGAGTCGGTGCTGACGGGCAGGCGGGCGGGGGTTCCGACGACCTCGACCTCCACGTCGAGCCCCGCGGCCCGCGTGCCCTCGGCGAGTTCGCCCACCCGGTCGAGCCCGGGGACCGGCGACCTCGGCGCGACCTCGTCCACGGCGCGCAGCACCCCCAGCATCCCGCGCAGCTCGGTCAGGGTGTCCTTGCTCGTCTGCTTGATGGTGGCCAGGGCCTCCGCGGCGCGCCCGGGCTCCGTCTCGATCAGGTAGAGGGCGGTGCCGGCCTGCACGTTGATCAGCGAGATGTTGTGCGCGACGGTGTCGTGCACGTCCCGGGCCAGCCGGACCCGCTCCTCCGACGCCCGGCGGAGCACCTCCTCCTCCTTCGTGCGGTTCGCCTCGACCGCGCGCTCGCGGTCGGCCCGCAGGTACTCCTGGCGCCAGCGCACGACCTCGCCCGTGCACAGCAGCAGCATGACCCAGGCGACCATGCCCACCGCCTCGAAGCGGAACCCGCCGCCCACCAGCAGCTCGTAGGCGTTGACCGCGACGAACTGGCCGACGCCCAGCGTCCACCCGGACACGCGGTAGCCCCAGCGGACCAGGGTGTAGAGCATGACGGCGGTGCACAGCATGACCGCGCCGTCCGGGAAGCCCAGGGGGTAGTAGACGGTCGCGGAGGCGATCGAGACCAGGCCCACGGCGCGGGGGAAGGCGGTCCGCCACAGGAGCGGCAGGCACGCCGCCAGGACGAGGGCCCATCCCCACGGCCAGGGCTCGCGGTCCGTGGGGACGGGGGCGACCCACTCGATCACGAGCGTGCTGCCCACGGACAGGACGAGCAGGACCGGGGCGAGCCAGGCGTCGGTGCGCGTGGGGCGCGGAAGTAGTGCTGCCACACCCACGACAGTAGGGGCGACCCCCGGTGCGGCGCGTCGTCCTCGGGGGTGCACTTCGCGCGTCGGCGTACTCCCCGCGGAGTACGCGCCTCCGCGCCCCGCGCCCGGGGGACGCCCGGCGGGGCGCCGCGACGCCCGCGGGCACGGGGCCCCGCCGCGTCCGGCCCGCCCGTCACCGTCGCCCGCGGCCACAGGACCCGCGCCCCGGGGGACACCGCCGGCCGGGAGGGGAGTCCGGTTCCGGCCGTTCGCGCCGGGGCCCGGCGGCGGGCTCAGAACACGTCGTCCGGCGGCGCGGGGGAGTCGACCGCGTCCGCGTCGTGGACGGGCGCGCGGCCCGAGACGAAGCGGTCCAGCTCCCCGCCCTCCAGCAGCCGGGCCATTTCCGGGTCGCGGTGCGCGAGGCGGCCCAGGTCCTCGGAGGGGAGCGGCCGGCGCCCGGCCACCAGGACGAGGTTGCCGAACCGGCGCCCGCGCAGGATGGCGGGCGCGGCGGTCAGGGCCACGTGCGGCAGCACCGCACGGGCGGTCGCCACCTGGGCGCGGGTGTGCTCCAGGGAGTGGCCGTCGCCGATGTTCACCGCCAGCAGGCCCCCGGGCCGCAGCACGCGCGCCATCTCCCCGTAGAACTCCACCGAGGTCAGCCGCGCGGGCGTGCGCGCCCCCGAGAACACGTCGCTGACGACCAGGTCCGCGCTGTCGGCGTGCCGGGCGCCGATCCACTCACGGGCGTCGCCGATCCCCACCCGCAGCTGCGCCCTGCGGTCCCACGGCAGCCGCCGCCGCACCATCTCCACCAACGGGGCGTCGACGTCCACCGCGCGCTGCCGCGAGCCCGGGCGGGTGTGCGCCACGTACCGGGCCAGGGTCAGCGCCCCCGCCCCCAGGTGCAGTGCGTCGATCGGTTCGCCCGGGGGCGCGACGAGGTCGGCGGCGTGCGCGATCCGCCGCATGTACGAGAAGTCCAGGTAGGACGGGTCGGACAGGTCCACGTGGGACTGCGGCGTCCCCTCCACCACGAGGAACCACGAGTCGGACCGGTCCGCGTCCGCGAGCAGCTCCGTCCCGGGAACGCCCTCCGGCTCCCCGGCCCCGTCGGGTCCCGTGTCCCGAGTACCGCGTCTGCCCATGCTCTTCCCCGTTCGTCGGCGGCGTCCGCCGGCCCCTTCGCCGGCCGCGCCCGCCGCCCGGATCGCCGGCCACCAAGCCTAGGTACGGGCGGGAGCGCTCGCGCAACCCACGCGCGAACGCGTCCGCACTACCGCTAGCCTGGGACTCCCCTAGTCCTGATCCCCACGCCCCACGGGCGTGTTCACCGAGGAGTGGCCGTGCTGCTGCGGATGTCGAACCTGTTCCTTCGCACCCTGCGTGAGGACCCGGCGGACGCCGAGGTGCCGAGCCACAAGCTCCTCGTGCGCGGCGGGTTCGTGCGCCGGGCCGCCCCCGGGGTCTACTCCTGGCTGCCCCTGGGCAAGATGGTCCTGGACAACGTCGCCCGCGTCGTGCGCGAGGAGATGGACGCCATCGGCGGCCAGGAGGTCCTCCTGCCCGCCCTCCTGCCCAGGGAGTACTACGAGGCGACCGGCCGCTGGGAGGAGTACGGCGACACCCTGTTCCGCCTCAAGGACCGCAAGGGCGCCGACTACCTGCTCGGCCCCACGCACGAGGAGCTGTTCACGCTCCTGGTCAAGGGCGAGTACTCCTCCTACAAGGACTTCCCCGTCGTCCTGTACCAGATCCAGGAGAAGTTCCGCGACGAGGCGCGCCCCCGGGCGGGCGTGCTCCGCGGCCGCGAGTTCCACATGAAGGACTCCTACTCCTTCGACATCGACGACGAGGGCCTCCGGGCCTCCTACGAGGCGCACCGCGCCGCCTACATCCGGATCTTCGACCGGCTCGGGCTGGAGTACGTGATCGTCTCCGCCACGTCCGGCGCCATGGGCGGGTCCGCCTCGGAGGAGTTCCTGGCCGTGGCCGCGAGCGGCGAGGACACCTTCGTGCGCAGCACGGAGTCCGACTACGCCGCGAACGTCGAGGCCGTCGCCACCCCGGCGCCCCCGGCGCTGCCCGTCGAGGGGCTGCCCGAGGCGGTGGTGCACCACACCCCGGGCACCGCGACCATCCAGACGCTGGTGGACTTCCTCAACGGGGCCGGACTGGGCCGCGACTTCAGCGAGGCCGACACCCTCAAGAACCTCCTCGTCAAGACCCGCGAGCCCGGCGCCGACGAGTGGAAGCTGCTGGCCATCGGCCTGCCCGGCGACCGCGAGGTCGACCTCAAGCGACTGGAGGCCGCCCTGGAGCCCACCGAGGTCGCGCTCCTGGAGGAGGCCGACTTCGCGGCCAACCCCTTCCTGGCCAAGGGCTACATCGGCCCCCTCGCCCTGCTGGACAACAAGGTCCGCTACCTGGTCGACCCGCGCGTGGTCACCGGCACCGCCTGGGTGACCGGCGCGGACAGGGCCGACCACCACGTCATCGACCTGGTGGCCGGGCGCGACTTCACCCCGGACGGCGTCATCGACGTCGCCGAGGTCCGCGACGGCGACCCCTCGCCCGACGGGCGGGGCACGCTGTACACCTCGCGCGGCATCGAGATCGGCCACATCTTCCAGCTCGGCCGCAAGTACACCGACTCCTTCCAGGTGGACGCCCTCGGAGCCGACGGCAAGCCCAAGCGCGTCACCATGGGCTCCTACGGGATCGGCGTCTCGCGCGCCGTCGCCTGCGTCGTCGAGCAGTCCCACGACGACAAGGGCATCGTCTGGCCGCGCGCCATCGCGCCCGCCGACGTGCACGTGGTCGGCACCGGCAAGGGCGAGCAGATCGAGGAGGCCCTGCGGATCGGCGCGGAGCTGGAGGCACGCGGACTGCGCGTCCTCGTGGACGACCGCAAGGGCGTCTCGCCGGGCGTCAAGTTCACCGACTCCGAACTGCTCGGCATCCCGACCGGCGTCATCATCGGCCGCGGGCTCAAGGACGGCCTGGTGGAGCTGCGGGACCGCGCCACCGGCGACCGCGAGGAGGTCGCCCTGGCCGAGATCGTGGACCGCACCGTCGCCGCCTGCCGCGGCTAGGGCGCGTCCGGCGGGCGGCGCCCGCCGCACAGCGGGGCGGGCGTCCGCCGGGCACGTCCCGGGGCGCCCGTCCCGCCGCCGGCCGGGACGGCCGACGGCGGGAAACCGGGGAGCGGCCCCGGCCCCTCGCGCGGGATCCCGTCAGGCGGTCTCGAAGCCGGGGAGGGCGTCCAGCTCCCCGCCCCACTCCAGTCCCCGCAGCGTCGTCTCCTGGAGGGCGCGCGCCGCCCTCGACCGCAGGCCGGCGTCGCCCGACGCCGTCAGCCACAGGTACGCCCGCGCCGCCGCCTCCTCCAGCCCGACCGCGAAGGCGTCGAAGCCGTCGTCGTCGCGCCCCTCCGGCAGGGGGTACGTCGCCAGCGCCGAGGGCGCCTCGAAGCCGCGTTCCACCGCCGCCGCGCGCAGCGCGTCACGCAGGGCCTTGTGCTGCTGCGCGGCCTCCAGGGCCCGCTCGCGCCGGCCCCGGTCCCCGGCGGCCCCGCCGACGAACTCGTACCCGTACACCGCCGCGTGCTCCGCGCTCAGCGCCTCGGCCAGCGCGTCGGGGCCGGGGTCCGTGCCGGGGTCCGCCCCGCCAGGGGTGGACGCGGGACTCTCGCTCACCAGTACCGCCTTCAGGTTCGTGGATGCCGTGCGGGGAGGCCGGGCCTAGGCCCGGGCCAGAAGGTACGCGTGTCCTGCCTCGCAGGCGCCGATGCCGCTGATCAGCTGGGCCAGGCCGGGGTCGGACACGGCCGCGGCCTGGTCGAGGCGCGCACTCGTCGCCGCCGACTCCAGCAGGCGCAGCCCCGCCGCGTCCAGCGCCTCACCGGGCGCGGGTCCGTCCTGCGCAGGGGTCCCCCCGCCCTCGGCCGGGTCGGCGGGAGGGGTGGGGGAGGCGCCCTCGGGGAGCGACTCCACGAGCGCGTCCGCATGGGTCAGGTGGTGCTCCAACAGCCGCTCCAGCAGGTCCGCCGGCCCCGCCCCGTCGGCGATCGCGGCCTCGTAGAGGGCCACCGTCCGCTCCTTCTCCCGGATCACCGACCGGAGCACGTACTCGTCCGGGGTCACGTCCGCGGGGTACCACTCCGCCCCGCCGCACCCGGCCAGACCCGCGACCGCCGCTCCGGCCACCGCAGCGCCCAGCACCGTGCGGCGGCTGACGCAGCCGTTCACCTGGCCCACGTGCTCTCCTTCCGTGCCCCGCGCCGTCCCTCGCCGGCGCGTCGGCCGTCCGGGACGGCCACGGCCCCATCTTTCCACGGTCCGCGCGGGGCCCGACCCGGTCCGACACACCGCTCCACACGGGCTTTCCCGCTTCCCGGGGCCACGCCGCGGCGCGTCCCGGACACCGACGGCGACCTGGAAGGCGTCCGGGTGTGGATACCCTTGCAGCACAACCGCCGTCGCACGCGACGCGCGGCCGGTCCGCGTCCCTCGGGGGCGGACCGTTCAGTCGCAGACTACGTACAGAGCTGGACCGCCCCGTACACCGGCCCGAGGCCGAGCGGGCGGGATTTCTCCGCTGGAGGGGCAGACACCACATGGGAGCGCAGGCACGCGAAGAGCGCATCGCCGAGCTGCTGGAGCCGGTACTGGCCGAGGCCGGACTGGACCTGGAGGCCGTCGAGCTGACACCGGCGGGCAAGCGCCGGGTCCTGCGCGTCGTCGTCGACTCCGACGACGGGGTGGACCTGGACCGGGTCGGTGAGGTCAGCCAGGAGGTCAACGCCGCGCTGGACGCCTCCGACGTCATGGGCGAGCTGCCCTACGTCCTGGAGGTCACCTCGCCCGGGGTGGACCGCCCGCTGACGCAGCCGCGCCACTGGCGGCGCTCCCGTGGACGGCTGGTGAAGGCAGCCCTCGCCGGGGGCGGCGACGTCACCGGCCGGGTCACCGACGCCGACGACGAGGGGGTCACCCTCGACGTCGGGGGCCGGCCCCGCACCCTCGCCCACGCCGAGCTCGGCCCGGGCAGGGTCCAGGTGGAATTCCGTCGCGAAGCCGACACCGACGCGGCGGACTAGAGGGGGAGCCCCGTGGATATTGACATGAGTGTCCTGCGCAGCCTGGAGCGCGAGAAGGACATCGCGGTCGAGCTGGTGGCCAAGGCCATCGAGGACGCGCTCCTGATCGCCTACCACCGCGAAGAGGGACCCGACAAGAAGGCCAGGGTCGAGCTCAACCGCTCGACCGGCCACGTGACCGTGTGGGTGTCCGAGACGAACGAGGAGGGCGAGGTCCTCGGCGAGTTCGACGGCACCCCGTCCGGATTCGGCCGCATCGCGACCTCCACCGCCAAGCAGGTCATCCTCCAGCGCCTGCGGGACGCCGAGGACGAGCTCACCCTGGGCGAGTTCGCCGGGCGCGAGCACGACATCGTCTCCGGCATCATCCAGCAGGGCAAGGACCCCCGGAACGTGCTGGTCGACCTCGGCAAGCTCGAAGCGGTCCTGCCCCCGCAGGAGCAGGTCCCCACCGAGACCTACACCCACGGGGAGCGGCTGCGCGCCTACGTGGTCCAGGTCCGCAAGGGCCACCGGGGCCCGTCGGTCACCCTCTCGCGCACCCACCCCAACCTGGTGCGCAAGCTCTTCGAGCTGGAGGTGCCCGAGATCGCCGACGGCACCGTCGAGATCTCGGCGATCGCCCGCGAGGCGGGCCACCGCACCAAGATGGCCGTACGGTCGCACCGGGGCGGGGTCAACGCCAAGGGCGCCTGCATCGGCCCGCTCGGCAGCCGTGTCCGCAACGTGATGGCGGAACTCCACGGAGAGAAGATCGACATCGTCGACTTCTCCGACGACCCGGCCGCGTTCGTCGCCAACGCCCTGTCCCCGGCGCGGGTCAACTCCGTGGAAATCCTCGACATGGCCGCCCGGGTGGCGCGGGTCGTCGTGCCCGACTACCAGCAGTCCCTGGCGATCGGCAAGGAGGGCCAGAACGCCCGCCTCGCCGCCCGTCTGACCGGTTGGCGCATCGACATCCGCTCCGACGCCGAACCCGTGGGCGGTCCCGCCGACGGTGACGGAACCGACGGCGACGACGCCGCCGCGGCCGGTTAATCGGGTCGCGGCGATGCCCCGACGCGATATGGTGGCCGGAGACGGTCCCGACGGCCCCGTGCGCACATGCGTGGGGTGCCGGTCTCGGGCAGTCCAGTCCGACCTCGTGCGGCTGGTGGCTGTGGGCACGGCCATCATGCCCGACACCCGGGGTCGACGTCCGGGGCGTGGCGCCTACCTGCACGACGACCGGCGGTGCCTCGAGCTCGCCGAGCGTCGCAGGGTATGGTCCCGCGCCTACCGGAGGGGAGCGGGTGACGCCGGGTGGGACCTCTCACCCGTGGAGGCCCTGCTCGATGCCGCCCCTCGTGGCGGATAGGCTTAACGCTCCCGATAGGGTTGGAATGTCTGGGCCGGTCTCCGGGTTGTCATAACCGAGGTCGGCGTACCAGTGCTGTGTCGGCACGCGAGTACCGACCCATTGTTGTGTAGCGATGAGGAAGCAGGTCGAGATTGCGATGAGCGCCTGATGAGTACGCAGCGATGAGTAACTCGAGCTAACGACGGTCCGGCACAAGCCCATGTCCCGGACCGAAGCTGAAGGAGAGTAGTGGCGAAGGTCCGGGTGTACGAACTCGCCAAGGAGTTCGGTGTAGAGAGCAAGGCCGTGCTGGCCAAGCTCAACGAGATGGGCGAATTCGTCCGTTCGGCGTCCTCGACGATAGAGGCCCCCGTCGTGCGACGCCTCCAAGAAGCCTTCAACAACGGTTCCGACGGCGGCAGGAAGGGCTCGGCTCCCAAGCCCGGCCCCCGCGCCGCGTCCGAGCCGGGTGCGGCCCCCAAGCCGGGGCCCGCTCCCAAGCCCGGCCCGAAGCCGGGTCCGGCAGCGCCCAAGCCGTCGGCCGCGCAGGGCGAGTCCGCCCCGCGTCCCGGCGCGCCCAAGCCCGGCCCCAAGGCCCCCCGCGGCGAGGCGGGCACCCGCCCCGGCGGTGCGCCCAAGCCCGGTGGCCCGGCAGGCCGGCCCGAGGGTGTGCGCTCCGAGGAGTCCCGCCCCGAGGCCGGGCGTCCCGAGCGCGGCGAGCGCCCCCCGCGGGGCGACCGTCCCGAGCGCGGCGAGCGTCCGCAGCGGGGCGACCGCCCCGAGCGCGGCGGCGCCCGTCCGGGCCCGCGCACGTCCGGTCCGCGTCCGGGCAACAACCCGTTCGCGTCCAACGCCTCCGGCATGGGCTCCAAGCCCGCTCCGCGTCCCGGCGGCGCTCCCGGCGCCGGCGCTCCGCGTCCGGGCGGTCCCCGTCCGGGTCCGCGTCCCGGCCCGCAGGGCGGCGGCGACCAGCGCGCCCCGCGTCCCGGCGGCGCCGCGGGCGCTCCGCGTCCGGGCGGTGCGGCAGGCGGACCTCCGCGTCCCGGCGGCGGCGCCGGCGGGCCCCGTCCCGGCGGTCCGCGTCCCAGCCCCATGAACATGCCCTCGTCCCGTCCGGCCTCGCCCGCGGGCGGCGGTCGCGGCGGCGCCGGCGGCGGTCGTCCCGGCGGCGGCGGTGGCCGCGGTCGCGGGGGAGCCCCCGCGGGTGCGGGTCCCCGTCCCGGTGGCGGCGGCGGCGCGGGCGGCGGTCGTCCCGGCGGCTTCGGCGGCCGTCCCGGCGGCGGCGGTCGCGGTCGCGGCGGCGGAACGGCCGGTGCGTTCGGCCGTCCGGGCGGTCGTCCCGGGCGTGCCCGCAAGTCCAAGAAGCAGCGGCGCCAGGAGTTCAACGACCTCCAGGCACCGTCCTTCGGCGGCGTCAAGATCCCGAGCGGCAACAACCAGGTCATCCGCCTGTCCCGCGGCGCCTCGCTGTCGGACTTCGGTGACAAGATCGACGTCAACCCGGCGTCGCTCGTCCAGGTCATGATGCACCTGGGTGAGATGGTCACCGCGACCCAGTCGCTGCCCGACGAGTCGCTCCAGCTGCTGGGCGAGGAGCTCAGCTACCGCATCGAGGTCGTCAGCCCCGAGGACGAGGACCGCGAGCTGCTGGAGTCCTTCTCCATCGAGTTCGGCGAGGACGACGGAACGGCCGAGGACCTGCGTCCCCGTCCGCCCGTGGTCACCGTCATGGGCCACGTCGACCACGGTAAGACCCGACTGCTGGACACCATCCGCAAGACCAACGTCGTCAGCGGCGAGGCCGGCGGTATCACCCAGCACATCGGCGCCTACCAGGTCGCCACCGAGGTGGACGGCGAGGAGCGCAGGCTCACCTTCATCGACACCCCGGGTCACGAGGCGTTCACCGCCATGCGTGCCCGCGGTGCGAAGGTCACCGACATCGCGGTGCTGGTGGTCGCGGCCGACGACGGCGTCAAGCCGCAGACGGCCGAGGCCATCGACCACGCCAAGGCGGCCGAGGTGCCGATCGTGGTCGCGGTCAACAAGATCGACGTCGAGGGCGCCGACCCGCAGCGGGTCCGTGCGCAGCTCACCGAGTACGGCCTGGTCGCCGAGGAGTACGGCGGCGACGTCCAGTTCGTGGACATCTCCGCGCTCAAGGGCGACAACATCGACGGCCTGCTCGAGTCGATCGTGCTGACCTCCGACGCGGCGCTCGACCTGACCGCCAACCCGAACATGGACGCCCAGGGTCTGGCCATCGAGGCCTACCTGGACCGCGGTCGCGGTTCCATGGCCACGGTGCTGGTCCAGCGCGGCACGCTCAACGTGGGCGACTCGATCGTCTGCGGCGACGCCTACGGCCGTGTGCGCGCCATGCTCGACGAGCACGGCGACAACGTGCAGAGCGCCGAGCCGTCCCGTCCGGTGCAGGTGCTGGGTCTGACCAACGTTCCCAGCGCCGGCGACAGCTTCCTGGTCGTCAAGGACGACCGGGTGGCACGTCAGATCGCGCAGCAGCGCGAGGCGCGCGAGCGCTTCGCCCAGCAGGCGCGTTCGGCCCGCCGCGTCACGTTCGAGACCTGGCAGGACGCCCTCAAGGAGGGTGAGCGCTCCGAGCTGCTCCTCCTCATCAAGGGCGACATGTCCGGCTCGGTCGAGGCCCTGGAGGAGTCGCTCCTCAAGATCGACTCGGGTGGCGACGAGGTCAACATCCGCGTCATCGGCCGGGGTGTCGGTGCGATCACGCAGAACGACATCAACCTGGCGTCGTCCGCCGACGCGATCATCATCGGCTTCAACGTTCGGCCCGAGGGCAAGAACAGCGAGCTCGCCGATCGCATGGGCGTCGACATCCGGTACTACTCGGTGATCTACCAGGCCATCGACGAGGTCGAGGCCGCGGTCAAGGGTCTCCTCAAGCCGGTCTACGAGGAAGTCCAGCTCGGCAGCGCCGAGGTCCGCGAGGTCTTCAAGGTTCCGAAGATCGGCAACATCGCGGGCTCGATCGTCCGCAGCGGCCTCATCCGCCGCAACACCAAGGCGCGGCTCATCCGCGAGGGTGTCGTCATCTCCGAGAACCTCACCGTGGAGTCCCTGCGGCGGTTCAAGGACGACGCGACCGAGGTCCGCGAGGGCTTCGAGTGCGGTATCGGTGTCGGCTACAACGACATCCGCGTCGAGGACGTCATCGAGACCTACGAGATGCAGGAGAAGCCCCGCGACTGATCCTCGCGGAGCCTGATCCGAAGGGGCCCCGGCCGTGTGGCCGGGGTCCCACGCTCTTTCCCCACAACACCACAGGTGATCATTTGTACGTCGGGTCGCTGACCCTGGACGTCCTTCTCGGTGACGTCCACTCGCTCAAACAGAAGCGCTCGCTGGTCCGACCGGTGATCGCCGAGCTGCGCCGCAAGTTCTCCGTCTCGGTCTCCGAGGTCGGGGACCAGGACCTGTACCGACGGGCCAAGGTCGGCGTGGCGGTGGTCGCGCCGACGGCGGCGCACGCCCGTGACCTGATGGACACCTGCGAGCGTTTCGTCGCGGGACGTCCCGAACTGGAGCTGCTCTCCGCCAGGCAGCGGCTCTTCAACGAAGAGGAAGACTGACGATGGTTGACGCCGCACGCGCGCGGAAGATCGCCGACCGCATCCAGCGCATCGTCGCCGAGATGCTGGACCGGAGGATCAAGGACCCGCGCCTGGGATTCGTCACCGTGACCGACGCGCGCATCACCGCCGACCTGCGGGACGCCACGGTGTACTACACGGTGTTCGGCAGCCCGGAGGAGAAGGCCGCCTCCGCCGCCGCTCTGGAGAGCGCCAAGGGCGTCATCCGCAGCGAGGTGGGGCGCCAGACCGGCATCCGGCACACGCCGAGCCTGGCCTTCGTCATCGACGAGGTCCAGGAGAACGCCCAGCACATCGAGGAACTGCTGGTCAAGGCGCGCCAGTCCGACGCCGAGGTGGCCGAGAAGGCGACCGGCGCCAAGCACGCGGGAGAGGCCGACCCGTACAAGGCCCCCCGCGAGGACGACGAGGACGAGGACGAGTAGCCTCCCTCCCCGTTCCAGCACCACCACCGGCGGGGGGGGGGGGGCGCCGCCGCCCCCCCCCCCCCCCCCCCCAGCGCCGCGGGGAGCCCAGGGCGCGGGCGGCGTCGTCGTCGTCGACAAGCCCGCCGACTGGACCTCGCACGACGTGGTCGCCAAGACGCGCGGGCTGGCACGCACGCGCCGGGTCGGCCACGCGGGCACCCTCGACCCGATGGCCACGGGGGTCCTCGTGCTGGGGATCGAGAAGGGCACCAAGCTCCTCGGCCACCTGACGCTGACCGAGAAGGAGTACGCGGCGACCATCCGGCTGGGCCTGGTGACCAACACCGACGACGCGGAGGGGGAGCCGGGCGCCCGGGTCGACGCCTCGCAGGTCGGGGACGAGGCCGTGCACGCGGCGGCCGCCCGGCTGACCGGCGAGATCCAGCAGGTCCCGCCGCAGGTCAGCGCGATCAAGGTGGACGGCAAGCGCGCCTACAAGTCGGCGCGTGAGGGCAAGGAGGTCGTGCTCCGGCCCCGCGCGGTCACCGTGGCGCGGTTCGAGGTCACCGCCGTCCGCAGGGTGGAGGACGCCGACGGCGTCTTCGTGGACGTGGACGCCGCCGTCACGTGCTCCAGCGGCACCTACATCCGCGCACTCGCCCGGGACATGGGCGGGGACCTGGGCGTGGGAGGCCACCTGACCGCGCTGCGCCGTACGCGGGTGGGGCCCTACGACCTGTCCCAGGCCCGCACGCTCGACCAGCTGGCCGCGGAGTTCACGCAGGTGCCGCTGGCCCGCGCGGTCGCGGCGGCCTTCCCGGTGCGCATGCTCACCGACGACGAGACCCGCCTGGTCCGGAACGGGAACCGGATCGAACCGAGCTCGCTCGGCCCCGGGCCGGTCGGCATGTTCGCCCCCGACGGCCGGGTGATCGCGCTGGGGGAGAACCGCAGGGACCACATGAAGCCCCTGGTGGTGTTCGAGCCGGCCTGACCCGCCCGCGCGCCTCAGGACACGCCGAGGAAGTCCGCGAGGGCGGCGGTCAGCTCCGCCGGGCGCTCGACGGACGGAAGGCTCCCGGTCTCCGGCATCTCCAGCAGGCGTGCCCCGGGGATCCCCTCGGCGTACAGGTCGGCGACCTCCCGGACGGGGCCGGGCTCCGACAGGCCCTTCACCACCAGCGCGGGCGCGGCGATCTCGCCGAGCCGCCCCTTGGACGGCCTGTCGGGCCGGCGGGCCGTGGGGACGGGCCCGGACCACCGGCGGGCGAACAGCTCCCGCAGCATCAGGAGGGACATGTCCCACGCCTCGGGCGCCATGTCCTCGGGGTCCCGACCGGGGCCCAGCACCAGGAAGCGGGCCTGGGCCTGGGCCATCGCGGCGACGTCCGCGGGGTCGGGCTCCGCGCGCCCGGCGCCGTACACCTCCAGGCGCTCGTGCGGGACGGCGGCCAGGACCATCTTCCGCGACTCGCGGACGAACACCTCGGGCCACTCGTGCCCCGACAGGCCCGGACACACCAGGGTCAGGGACTCGACCCGCTCGGGTGCGGCCAGCGCGGCGTCGGCGCAGTGGGCGCCGCCGCAGCAGGCGCCCACGAGGGTCGCGCGCCCGATGCCGAGCCCGTCCATGAGGGCGAGCAGGTCCTCGTGGTGGGCGACGGGCCCCTCGTGGTCGGCCGAACCGCCGTGGCCCCGCCAGTCGTACCTGACCACCCGGTGGGTCCGCGAGAGGGCGGCGAACTGGTGGTCCCACATGCGTCGGTCACCGACCCCGGCGTGCACGAACACGATCGCCGGCCCGGAGCCGGCCTCGTCGTACGCGAGCCGGGTGTCTCCCGTGTCGATCATCGCCATCCGGGCACGTTAGGCGGTGGCGGAGGCGTGTGCCAACCCCGGTCCGCCGCCGGCGGGACGGCGCCCCGCGCGGACGCGCCTCGCACGGGCCCCCACGTCCGCCGGGGCAGGGCCGGCGCGTACCACCGCACGGGTGGTCGCCGAGGCGGGCGGCGCCTCCGTGGGGAGGCGTGTGCCGGGCCACACACCCGGTCTGTCGGTGCCGGTGCGCCCGGCGTGGCACCCTTGGTTCCTGAAAGCCCCGCGGCCCCCGGCGGCGGGGCCCGGCGCGGAGCCATGAGGAACGACGAGCAGGGGAGCCGGACGTGCGGCGATGGGACGGGCTGGAGGGCATCCCCTCCGGGCAGGGGCGCTCCGTGGTGGCGGTCGGCGTGTTCGACGGGGTGCACCGGGGCCACCGGGCCATCCTGGAGGCCGCCGTCGGGCGCGGCCGCGAACTCGGGCTCCCGGTCGTCGTGGTCACCTTCGACCCGCACCCCCGGGCCGTGCTGACGGGGACCGCCCCGCCGGTGCTGACCCCGCTGGAGCGGAGGGTGGAGCTGCTCGGGGAGTACGGCGCCGACGCCGTGTGCGTCCTGGGGTTCACCAAGGACCTGTCCTCGCTCGCCCCCGAGGAGTTCGTGCGCCGGGTGCTGGTCGACCGGCTGCACGCCGCGGCCGTGGTCGTGGGGGAGGACTTCCGGTTCGGGCACCGCGCCGCGGGCGACGTCGCCGCGCTGACCGCTCTCGGGGCCGGGTTCGGCTTCGCCGCGTACGGGGTCGCCCTCGTCGCGGACGGCGAGGCGATCACCTCGACGCGGGTGCGCGCACTGCTCGCCGAGGGGGCCGTGGCCGAGGCGGCCGGGCTGCTCGGCCGCCCGCACCGGGTCGAGGGGGAGATCGTCCACGGGGCGGCGCGCGGACGCGAGCTGCTGGGGTTCCCCACCGCCAACATGGACCTGCTGCCCGGCACCGCGGTCCCCGGGGACGGCGTCTACGCGGGCTGGCTGAGCCGTGTCACGCCGGTGGCCGGCCACGAGACGCGCTGGCCGGCCGCGATCTCCGTGGGCACCAACCCCACGTTCGACGGCGCGGAGCGGACCGTGGAGTCCTACGCCCTGGACCGCGACGACCTGGAGCTGTACGGGGTCCGGATGACCGTGGACTTCACCGCGCGCATCCGCGGCCAGGAGCGCTTCGACAGCATCGAGGAGCTCATCGTGGCCATGCGCCGGGACGTGGACCGGTGCCGCGAGGTCCTCGGCGCGGCCTGACCGGGGAGCGGGGAGACGGGGCGCACCCGCGGGACAGCCCCGTCACCTCGTGGTCTGCGGTAGGGTGGGGTCCGTCCACGTGTGCCTCGCGGACGGTCACGATCCGGTGAACCGACCCGTGGGGAGCGCGGTGCGCCCACGCCGTCGGCGGAGGGCCGCGCGCACCACACGCGACGGTGACTGTTCGCACGCGCGGTCACCGCGTCTGATCCCCGTCACGTATCGGGATCTGCCCTGCGTGCCGACTTTCCAACGAAGGAGCGACGTGTCGATCGACACCGCCACCAAAGAGAAGATCATCGCCGAGTACGCCACCACCGAGGGCGACACCGGTTCCCCCGAGGTCCAGGTCGCGCTGCTCACGCACCGCATCACCGAGCTGACCGAGCACCTCAAGGACCACAAGCACGACCACCACAGCCGTCGTGGCCTGCTCCTGATGGTCGGTCGCCGCCGCCGCCTCCTCAAGTACATCGCCAAGCAGGACATCACCCGCTACCGCTCGCTCATCGAGCGTCTGGGCCTGCGCCGCTAGGTGTGAACGGCGGGAGTGGCTTCGGCCGCTCCCGCTTTGTTAGTAAGGTGTGACGCGACGGCGGTCACAGACCGCCGCCCGCCTAATTTCACAGAGATCACCCGCGCCCCTCCCTCGGCACCAGAGTCGAGGCCGGTCCTCGGTAGTGGTCCCCGGACAGCGCCTCCCAGGCGTGCCGTGGGCTTCGATCGATGACCGGCCGTCATCAACTCCGGGGCACGGACGCGGGAAACGAACGACGAAGCGCCCGGGGCACGCCCGTGCCCGGCGCGACGAACGCGAACACGTGTAGTAGGAGGTCGCCCATGGAGGGCGTTTACTCGGCCGAAGCCGTCATCGACAACGGCAAGTTCGGCTCCCGTACCATCCGCTTCGAGACCGGTCGCCTGGCCCGCCAGGCCGCCGGATCGGCGACGGTCTACCTGGACGACGAGACCGTCGTCCTGTCGGCCACCACCGCCTCGAAGCGTCCCAAGGAGAACCTCGACTTCTTCCCCCTCACGGTGGACGTCGAGGAGCGCATGTACGCCGCGGGCCGCATCCCCGGCTCGTTCTTCCGGCGCGAGGGACGTCCCTCCGAGGACGCCATCCTCACCTGCCGCCTGATCGACCGGCCGCTGCGCCCGTCGTTCCGCAAGGGCCTGCGCAACGAGATCCAGATCGTCGAGACGATCCTGGCCCTGCACCCCGAGCACCTGTACGACGTCGTCGCCATCAACGCGGCCTCGATGTCCACGCAGATCTCCGGCATCCCCTTCTCGGGCCCGATCGGCGGCGTGCGCGTCGCCCTGATCGACGGCCAGTGGGTGGGCTTCCCGACCCACGCCGAGCTGGAGGGCGCCACCTTCGACATGGTGGTCGCCGGTCGCGTCCTGGAGGACGGCGACGTGGCGATCATGATGGTGGAGGCCGAGTCCACCACCCGGACGCTGAAGCTGGTCGCCGAGGGCGCGGTCGGCCCCAACGAGCAGTCCGTCTCCGAGGGCCTCGAGGCCGCCAAGCCCTTCATCAAGGTGCTGTGCAAGGCCCAGCAGGCCGTCGCCGACCAGGCGAGCCGCGAGGTCACCGAGTTCCCGATCTTCCTCGACTACGAGGACGACGCGTACGCGGCCGTCGAGGCCGCCGTCCGCGACGAGCTCTCCAAGGCGCTCACCATCGCGGACAAGCAGGACCGCGAGGCCGAGCTGGACCGCGTCAAGGCCATCGCCGGCGAGAAGCTGGCGGAGGACTTCGAGGGTCGCGAGAAGGAGGTCGGCGCCGCCTTCCGCTCGCTCAGCAAGCAGGTCATGCGCGAGCGCGTCCTGCGCGAGAAGGTCCGCATCGACGGCCGCGGCCCCAAGGACATTCGCGGGCTGAGCGCCGAGGTCGGCGTCCTTCCGCGGGTGCACGGCTCCGCCCTCTTCGAGCGCGGCGAGACCCAGATCCTGGGTGTCACCACGCTCAACATGCTGCGCATGGAGCAGACGGTTGACACGCTCAACCCGGACAAGACCAAGCGCTACATGCACAACTACAACTTCCCGCCCTACTCCACCGGTGAGACCGGCCGGGTGGGCTCGCCCAAGCGGCGCGAGATCGGGCACGGCGCCCTCGCCGAGCGCGCCCTGCTCCCAGTGCTGCCGGCGCGGGAGGAGTTCCCCTACGCCATCCGCCAGGTGTCCGAGGCCCTCGGGTCCAACGGCTCCACCTCGATGGGCTCGGTCTGCGCGTCCACCATGTCCCTGATGGCGGCCGGCGTGCCCCTCAAGGAGATGGTGTCCGGCATCGCCATGGGACTGATCAGCGAGGGCGACGAGTACGTCACCCTCACCGACATCCTGGGCGCCGAGGACGCCATGGGCGACATGGACTTCAAGGTCGCCGGCACCCGTGACCTCATCACGGCCCTGCAGCTGGACACCAAGCTCGACGGCATCCCCGCCGAGCAGCTGGCGCTCGCGCTCCAGCAGGCCCGCGGCGCCCGCCTGGCCATCCTCGACGTGATGCAGGAGGCGATCGAGCGTCCGGCCGAGATGAGCCCGAACGCTCCGCGCATCCTCACCGTCAAGGTCCCGGTGGACAAGATCGGAGAGGTCATCGGCCCGAAGGGCAAGATGATCAACTCGATCCAGGACGACACCGGCGCCGAGATCACGATCGAGGACGACGGCACCATCTACATCGGTGCCACCGACGGCCCGTCCGCCGAGGCCGCCCGGGACACGATCAACCAGATCGCGAACCCGACGATGCCCGAGGTGGGCGACCGGTACCTGGGTACCGTCGTCAAGACCACGACGTTCGGCGCGTTCGTGTCGCTGCTGCCCGGCAAGGACGGCCTGCTGCACATCTCGCAGATCCGCAAGCTGCACGGCGGCAAGCGGATCGAGAACCTCGACGACGTCATGGGCATCGGCGAGAAGATCCAGGTCGAGATCCGCGAGATCGACGACCGCGGCAAGCTCTCGCTCGTCCCGGTCGAGGTCGTCGAGGCCGAGGCCGCCTCCGCCGCCCCGGCGGCCGAGGTCGAGGCCGACACCGCCCCCGAGGGCGAGGACAACGGTGGCGACAAGGACGGGGACGCCCCCCGTCGCCGTCGCCGCCGCAGCTCGGGCGGGCGTTCCGAGAACACCTGATCCTGACTGACGCGTGTCGGGGGCGGTCGCACCACGGGTGCGGCCGCCCCCGGCGCGTATCCTCGGCTGGGCCCCCGGCGGCCCGGCCGCCGACGTTCCGACGCGAAGAAGAAGGATTCATGAGCTCTGTCCCCATCGCCGCCGAGCAGGATCCGGGCACGACCGTGACGCTGCTGGAGCCCGACGGCGGCTCCGGCCTGGTGCGCCGCACGGTCCTGCCCGGCGGCCTGCGCGTGGTCACCGAGAACATCCCGGGTGGCCGGTCCGCGGCGTTCGGGATCTCGGCCACCACCGGCTCCCGCGACGAGGACTCCGCGCACGCGGGGTCGGCGCACTTCCTGGAGCACCTGCTGTTCAAGGGGACGCGGACCCGGTCGGCGCTGGAGATCTCCGCGCTGCTGGACGGCGTGGGCGCCGACCACAACGCCTACACCACGAAGGAGCACACCTGCTACTACGCCAAGGTGCTGGACCGCGACCTCCCGCTGGCCATCGACGTCGTCGGTGACATGGTCGCGAACTCGGTGCTGGACGAGGGGGAGGTGGAGACGGAGCGGGGCGTGATCCTGGAGGAGATCGCCATGTACGAGGACGAGCCCGCCGACCTGGTGGACGACGTCTTCGCGGCGCACTTCTACGGGGACACCCCGCTGGGCCGCCCGATCCTGGGCACCACCGACACCATCCGCGCCCTGCCCCGGGACCGGATCGCCGAGCAGTACCGGGACGTGTACGTGCCCGGGGAGCTGATCGTGACGGCGGCCGGGAGCCTGGACCACGACCAGGTGGTGGAGCAGGTCCGGGCGATGTTCGCCGACCAGCTGGCCGCGGCGGGCGACGCCCGCCCCGCCCGCCCGCGTGCGGGGGCCGGCCCGGTCGCCACGAACGGCGGCACCGTGGTGCAGCCGCGCGACACCGAGCAGGCGCACATCATCCTGGGCTCGGAGGGCATCACCCGCACCGACCCGCGCTGGCACGCGCTGCGGCTGCTCAGCGCCGCCCTGGGCGGCGGCATGTCCTCCCGCCTGTTCCAGGAGGTGCGGGAGAAGCGCGGCCTGGCGTACTCGGTGCACGCGTACCAGACGGGCTACGCCGACACCGGCATGTTCCAGGTCTACGCGGGCTGCCTGCCGGAGAAGGCCGACGAGGTCATCGGCGTGTGCCGCGACGAACTGGAGAAGGTGGCGGCCTCGGGGATCACCGCCGAGGAGCTGACCCGGGCCAAGGGCCAGATCCAGGGCTCCCTGGTCCTGGGCAGCGAGGGCACCAACGCGCGGATGGGGCGGCTGCTCTCGCACGAGCTCAACAAGCCGCGCCACTACTCGATCGACGAGGACCTGGCGCTGTTCGACGCGGTGTCCGGCGCGGACGTGGCCGAGGTGGCGGCCGAGCTGCTGTCGCGGCCGCGGGCCCTCGCCGTGATCGGCCCGTACGAGGCGGACCGGGTCTTCTAGGGCGCGCCCCGTCCCCCGTCCTCGGACGGGGGACGGGGGCCACCGGTCAGCCCTCCAGCAGGGTCTGCCCCACGTATCCCCCCTCCTCGCAGCCGGGCGGGACGGCGAACACGGCCGAGCCCACGGCGGTCACCCACTCGTTGAGCAGGTCGAGTTCGTCCAGGCTCCGCTGGATGGGCACGAACTGGCGCACGGGATCGGCCTGGAACGCCGCGAACAGCAGACCGGCCTCCTCGCCGCCCGTCCCGCGCATGTCGTAGTTGTAGGCGCGGCGGAAGATCCGCTCCTCGGGGTCGCCGGTGACCGCCCTGCGCACGTGGGCGAACGCCGGGACGACCGTCAGCCCGGTGGCGTCGACGGCCGCCAGGTCCACCTCGTCGTGCTCGGCCGCACCCGTCAGGGGCGCGCCGCTGTCCAGCCGGCGGCCGATGACGGCCTCGCGGGCCGGCCGGTCCAGTTCGTCCCACGTGTCCAGGTGGGTGGCGATACGCCGGATCACCAGCCCCGTGCCGCCCTCCAGCCACGCCGGTCCGCCGCCGCCCCACACCAGGTGCTCGAAGTCGGCCGTCCCCGGCTCGGGGTTGACGGTGCCGTCGACCTGGCCCATCAGGTTGCGCATGGTCGTGCCGTCGGGCTGGGACCCGTGGGCCCGGCGGAACCCGCTCTGGGTCCACCGGTGCCGGGTGAAGGCCCGCGCGTCCTTGAGGAGCATCCGTACCGCGTGCGAAACCGTGAGGGGGTCGTCGGCGCACACCTGCACCAGCAGGTCCGCCTCGCCCCACGCCTCGTCGAGCCGGTCGTGGCCGAACTCCGGCAGCGGTCCCAGCCAGTCCGGCACGGCGCCGGGGTCCACGCGTTCGACCAGGCCCCGTCCGAACCCGAACGTGGTGGTGAGCCGGGCCGGGACCTCGGCCAGCTCGGGCTCGGTGTCGGCCAGGGCGGGCTCCCCCCGGGCCAGGCGGGCGGCGTCGTCGCCGAGCAGCCGCATGAGCCGCCGGACCCCCTCCGCGTCGACCTCCGGTCCCAGGTCCAGCGCCACGAACGTGCCGTGGGCCTGGGGCGGGGTCTCCACCCCCGCCTGGTGGGGACCGTGGAAGGGCACGGTCCTGGATCCGTGGAGCGGCGGGGCCGCGGCCGGGTCGGGGCCGCCCCCCGGCCGGCCGGCCCACGTGGCGGCCCCGGCCCCGGCGATCCCGGCCGCGCCGAGGCCCGCCGCCCCGCCCAGGATCAGGCGGCGGCGGCTCAGCGGGCCCGCGCCCGCGCCGCGCTCCGCCATCAGTGGCCCCCGTCCCCGTGGCCGCCGCCCTCGTACTCCTCGTTCGCCCCGGCGTACTCCTTCACGGGCGCGGTGAACTCGGCGGTGGAGCCGTCGGAGAACTCCACGGTCACGGTGGTCTCGTCACCCGGCTCCAGGTCGCGGGTGAGGTCCATGAGCATGATGTGGTCGGCGCCGGGCTCCAGGGGGAGAGCGCCCCCGGCGGGGACGACGAACCCGCCGTCCTTCTCGCGCATGGTGGAGTCCGCGCCCTCGGTGACGACCTCGTGCAGCTCGACGGTGTCGGCGGCGTCGTGGGAGGCGGAGACGATGGTGGCCTCCGCGTCCGAGCCGTTGGTGATCTCGCCGAAGACGGCGGTCATGCCGTCGTCGGCGGTGGCGGCCTTGACCCAGGGGTCGGTGACCCCGAAGGCGTCGGCGGCGGTGGCGGCGGCCGTGGAGGGGGCGTCCGCGTCGGCGGCGCCGGTGGCGTCGGGAGAGGCCGCGGGGCCTCCGCAGGCGGTCAGGGCGAGGACGAGGAGGGCGGTGGCGGCCCACGTACGTGTCGGGTTCACGGGTGTTCGCTCCAGGTTCCGGGCCGCGCTCCCGCGGCCGTCCACCCCTGGTGTCGGATCCGCGTGCCGTTCGGTTCCCGGCATCTGCGCGTTCCCCGCCGCCGGGACCCGCCGGGCGGGGCCGTCGACCGGCGGGCCGCCTCCCGGGGGGCGGCCCGCGCGGCCCTGCCCCGCCGCGGCCGCCCGGGCCCGGCCGGCGGAGCCGCGGGAGCCCGCCAGGCCGGGCCCGGAACGAGCCGTGGAAGCCGCCTCAGGACCGCTTCGGCGCCCTCTTGCGCACCGTGATGCGCTTGGGGCCCCGGGCGTTGGCCCCGCCGCGCACCGTGATCTCCAGCAGTCCCTCGGCGTAGGAGGCCTCGATGTCCTCCTCCTTGACGCCCTCCGGCAGGCTGACCCTCCGGCGGAACGTGCCCATGAAGCGCTCGGACGTGTAGTAGACGACGTCGTCCTCGTCGCGGTGGCGCTCCCCGCTGATGCTGAGGATGCCGTCGTTGAAGCTGACCGACACGTCCTCCTCGTGCACCCCGGCGATCTCGCACCGGAGCACGAGGTCGCTCCCCCGGGCCAGGATGTCGGTCGGGGGGCTCCACGCGTCCGAGTAGCCGCGCTCCTTGTCGCCCGCCTGGCCGCTCTCCAGCGAGGACATGCTGTCGGAGATCCGGTTCATCTCGCTGATCATGTCCACCACGCCGTGGAACGGGTTGTTGAACCTTCGGGGAGCCACAGAGGCCTCCTCTCTTCGCTTGCGGTGAGGGGGTCAGTCGGGGCGGGAGGGGCTCTGGGAGCCCCGGTCCTCCGCCCGGGACCGTTTCGGCGCCCCCGGTTTCGGTTCGGAGGCCAGTCCCTTGAGCAGACCCCAGACCATGAACAGCAGGATGACCGCGAAGGGCAGGCCCGTCACGACCGAGGCCGCCTGGAGCGCGGACAGCGCGTTGGTGCCCCCCAGGACCAGCAGGATCAGCGTGACCGCGCCCTCGCTGATGGCCCAGAAGGCGCGCTGGGCCTTGACCGGGTGCAGGTCGCCGCCGCTGGTGAGGGTGTCCACGACCAGCGAGCCGGAGTCGGACGAGGTGATGAAGAAGACCGCCACCACGAGGATCAGGAGGACGGAGACGATCAGTCCGACGACCTCTCCCAGGGGCAGCAGGTCCATCAGGCGGAAGGCCCGGTCCTCCTCCGCGAGCCCGTTGAGCCCGCCGTCGCCGAACAGCTCGTAGTAGAGCCCGGACCCGCCGAACACGCCGAACCACAGGATGGACACGATGACGGGGGCGAACAGCGCGCCCAGGACGAACTCGCGGATGGTGCGCCCGTAGGAGATGCGCGCGAGGAAGATGCCGACGAAGGGGGCCCAGGAGATCCACCACCCCCAGTAGAAGATGGGCCAGGTCGTCGTCCAGGACGCCGCCTGCTCGTCCACGAGGGGGCTGGGGAAGGCCAGGCTCCAGGGGACGAGGTTGCCGAGGTACTCCCCGGCCCCGGTGGTCGTGATGCTGATGATCCACAGCTTCGGCCCGAACAGGAAGACGATCACGAGCAGCGCGAACGCGAGCCACAGGTTGATGACGGAGAGCCGGCGGATCCCCTTGTCGATGCCGGAGAGCACGCTCAGCAGGGCGATGGCCGTGATCACGACGATGATCACCGACTGGACCAGGGCGTTCGAGGGGATGCCGAAGACGTGGTTGAGGCCGCCGTTGATCTGGAGGGTGCCCAGGCCCAGGGAGGTGGCCAGGCCGAAGATCGTGCCGAAGACGGCCAGGATGTCGACGACGTTGCCGGGCCAGCCGAAGGCCCGGTCCCCCAGCAGCGGGTACAGGGCGGACGCGGGGCGCAGCGGCAGGCCCTTGCGGAAGGCGAAGTAGCCCAGGGAGAGGCCGAGGGCGATGTAGATCGCCCACGGGTGGAAGCTCCAGTGGAAGTAGCTCAGCGCGAGGGCCTCGCCCGCCGCCTCGGGGGGCGGGGGCTCCCCCTCCGGGGTGACGAACTCCGCGTCACGGGGCGAGTGCAGGTGGTGGATCGGCTCGGAGACCCCCCAGAAGACCAGGCCGATGCCCATGCCGGTGGTGAAGAGCATGGCGAACCACGCCAGGGTGTTGAACTCGGGCCGGGAGTCGTCGGGGCCGAGCCGGACGGAGCCGAACCGGCTCAGCATGAGGACGATCGCCAGGACGAGGAAGAGCGACGTCGCGAGGACGTAGATCCAGCCGAGCTTCTCGCCGATCCAGTCGCGCGTGGCCGTCGCCGCCGACAGGAGGGGGTCGGTGGCCACGATGCCCGCGACGACGAAGGCGATGATGACGAGGCCGGACACACCGAAGACGGTGGGGTTGGTGTGTCGTCGGATGTACTGGCGTAGGGATGAGATGGGTGGCTCCTTCCCGGCCCCGGTGGGACGGGTGCGCCGTTGACTGGCCGGTCTCTGCAGCTCCTCCGGCCACTGACGTGTTTCCGTGGGATGGTAGGGGCGGAGCGCACCGGCGCAAAGGAACCGCGTGAACACGGAGTGTTGGTGTTTTGAGCGTCATCGCGCATGGTGAGGTGATATGTCGCCTCATGTCATTTTGCGGCGCTCGGGGCAGCGGCTACCCGCGGCCCTCGGTGAGGTCGTCCAGGGTGGTGCCCACGCGGTCCAGCCAGCCCGTGATCACGGTCAGCTCCTCCAGCGTGTAGTCGGCGTGCAGGGCGGTCATCGCGGCGCGCATGCCGGGGGCGGTGGAGCCGGCCAGGCGCTCGGCCCCGGCGGTCAGCCGGACGGCGACCTTGCGCCGGTCCTGCGGATGGCGGGTGCGCTCCACGAGCCCGTGCGCCTCCAGCCGGTCGACGACCCCGGTCACCGAGCCGGTGGACAGGCAGAGGCTCTCGGCGATCTCGCCGGGGGTCATGGAACCGCTGACCCGCAGCAGCGTGTAGCACTGGAAGTCCGTGGGGTTCATGCCCGAGTTGTCCGCCATGCGGTGCAGCAGGCGGATCAGCCGCACGGCGAGTCGCTGCCCGTCGCTCTGGAGGGAATCGTAGAGTTCACCTCGCGACCGGCTCTCGGCATCCCCCTCGCGGGCGCCCGGGAGCCCGTCGGAGTGTGCGGCCGGAACGGCGTCCATGGTCTCTCTCTCGCGCTGGCGTGATCGGTTCGTCCGATCTCCCCTGTGAGTCTACGGGGCGCGGTGCCGGGGCCCTCCCGGTCGGCGGCCGTGTTTCCGGGGACGGACATGGTTGGAACGCCGCACTCCGGGAAGTGTTTCGTTTACCAAGATTCACCGAATCCGAGTAACTCGGACAGTCCGGAGGCACGACCCCGGGAGGAAGCCGTCAAACCGCTCCTGAACACCCACGGACAAGGCCAGGGCGCCGAGGTCGGGGGGCACCGCGCGGCGTTGGAGGAAGCCCTGCGCCGCTACCTCCACCGGCGACTCCACGAGGCGGAGGACCTCGACGCCGGGTTCGGCCGCGACCTGGCGGGCGAGACCGTCCGCTTCACCCTCGGAGGGGGCAAGCGGATGCGGTCCCTGCTGGCCTGGTGGGGGTGGACGGCCGGCGGCGGGGCGACCCGCGGGGAGCGGGCCCGCTCCGCCCTCCAGGCGTGCGGGGCGCTGGAGCTCATCCAGACCTGCGCCCTCGTCCACGACGACGTGATGGACGGATCGCCCACCCGCCGGGGCCGGCCCTCGGTCCACGCCCGCCACGCGGCGGAGCACGGGGAGAACGGGTACGGCGGAGAACCGCGGCGGTACGGCGAGGCGCTCGCCGTCCTGGTGGGGGACCTGGCCCTGGTCTGGGCCGACGACATGTTCGAGGAGGCCCTGGACGGCCTGGCCCGGCCGCCCGGGGCACGGGCGGTCTGGCGGGCCCTGCGCACCGAGATCATGGCGGGCCAGTTCCTCGACGTCCGCGCCCAGGCCGAACGCGACCGCTCCGAGGGGACCGCGCTGCGCATGAACCTGCTCAAGACGGCGTCCTACAGCGTCGAGCGCCCCCTCCACCTCGGCGCGGCCATGGCCGGGGCGGACGGGGCCGTGGTGGACGCCCTGCGCGGCTACGGACGGGACGTCGGAACCGCCTTCCAGCTCAGGGACGACCTCCTGGGCGTGTACGGGGACACCGCCCGGACGGGCAAACCCGTGGGCGAGGACATCAGCGAGGGCAAGTGCACGCTCCTCCTCGCGGCCGGCGTGCGGCTGGCCGAGGAGCGGGGGGACGCGGCCGCGAGCGACCTGCTCTCCCGTGTCGGAGCCGGCGCCGACCCGGCCGAGGTCGCCGGCGCCCTGGACCGGCTCGGCGCCCGCGACCTGGTGCGGGGCCGGTGCCGGGAGCTGGCGGCGCGGGGGGCCGACAGGCTGGAGGGGCTCGACCTGGACCCCGCCGTCCTGGAGGGCCTGCGCGGACTCGCCGCCCGGACCGGGACGGACCCGGTATGAGCGGCCGCACCCGGACACCGGGACGCGGACCGGCCCCGGGCTCCGGACGCGTGGTCGTGGTCGGCGCGGGACTCTCGGGCCTGGCCTGCGCCCTGCACCTGCGGGGGGCGGGACGCGAGGTCGTCGTCGTGGAGCGCGACCCGCACCCGGGCGGGCGCGCCGGGCGGCTCGACCTGGACGGGTTCCGCATCGACACCGGCCCCACCGTGCTCACCATGCCCGAACTCCTCGACGAGGCGCTCGCCGCCGTCGGCGAGAGCACCGCGGACAGGCTCGACCTCGTGCCGCTCAGCCCCGCCTACCGGGCGGCCTTCGCCGACGGCTCCGCGATCGACGTGCACACCGAGCGCGAGGCCATGGCCGCCGAGGTGGCGCGCGTGGCCGGGGAGCGCGAGGCCGAGGGCTACCTCCGGCTGCGGGACTGGCTCACGAGGCTGTACCGGGTGGAGATGCGCTCGTTCATCGACGCGCGGTGCGACTCGCCGCTCGACCTGGTCCGGCCCGACCTGTTCCGGCTCGCGGCGCTGGGCGGCTTCGGCCGGCTGGCCCCGGCGGTCGGGCGCCGCGTCCGGGACGAGCGCCTGCGGCGGATCTTCTCCTTCCAGTCCCTGTACGCGGGGGTGGCCCCGGAGCGCGCCCTGGCGGCCTACGCCGTCATCGCCTACATGGACACCGTCGCCGGGGTGTACTTCCCCCGGGGAGGGATGCGCGCGCTCGGGGACGCCCTGGCCGGGGCGTTCACGAAGGCCGGGGGCGCCGTCCGCTACGGGGAGGCCGTCACCCGGCTGGAACGGAGCGGCGACCGGGTCACCGCCGTGATCACCGAGGGGGGCGACCGCCTGGCCTGCGACCACGTCGTGCTCACCGCCGACCTGCCGGCCGCCCACCGCCTTCTCGGCCACGAGCCCCGCCGCCCCGTCCGGACCCGCCACTCGCCCTCCGCCGTCGTGCTGCACCTGGGCACCGACCGCACCTGGGACGTCCTGGGGCACCACACCATCTCCTTCGGCGCGGCCTGGAAGAGCACCTTCGCGGAGATCATCCGGGAGGGGCGCACCATGAGCGACCCCTCCCTGCTCGTCACCCAGCCCACCCGCACCGACCCCGCGCTGGCGCCCGAGGGGCGGCACCTGCTGTACGTGCTCGCCCCGGCCCCGAACCTCGCCGTGGGAAACATCGACTGGGACCGGGAGGGTCCGCGCTACCGGGACAGCCTCGTGCGGACGCTGGAGGAGCGGGGCCTCGACGGCCTGGACGCCTCGGTCCGGACCGAGCACCTCGTCACCCCGGCGGACTGGGAGCGCCAGGGGCTGGCACACGGCACCCCGTTCTCCCTCGCGCACACCTTCGCGCAGACGGGGCCCTTCCGCCCGGGCAGCACCGTCCCCGGCGTCGCCAACGCCGTGCTGGCGGGCTGCGGGACCAAACCGGGCGTGGGCCTGCCGACCGTGCTGATCTCCGGGAAGCTCGCCGCCGCGCGGGTGCTGGCGGGGGGCGGGGGACGATGAGGGGGGCCGCGACCGCCGAACTCGACGCCGCCGGCATCGGACCGGACCGGCTGCGCGGGGACTACCTGCTCTGCCGCGACCTGCACGCACGCCACGGGCGCACCTATTTCACGGCGACGAGGGTCCTGCCGCCGGAGCGGCGGCCCGCGGTGCACGCGCTGTACGGGTTCGCGCGCTGGGTGGACGACATCGTGGACGAACCGGCCCCCGGCGCCACCGCCGCGGACCTGCGGGACCGGCTCGACGCCGTCGGCGAGGACCTGGGGCGCGCGCTGTCGGGCCGGGAGCCGCGGGAACCCGTGCTGCGCGCCCTGGCGCACACCGTCGGGGTCTACGGTCTGCCCGCCGGCTACTTCACCGCGTTCATGGACTCCATGCGCATGGACCTGGACGTCACCGGCTACCGCGACCTGGAACACCTGCGCGAGTACATGTACGGCTCGGCCGCGGTCATCGGGCTCCAGGTCCTGCCGGTCCTGGGGACGGTGGCGCCCAGGACGGAGGCCGCCCCGCACGCGGCTGCGCTGGGGGAGGCCTTCCAGCTCACCAACTTCCTCCGCGACGTGGCGGACGACCTGGGACGGGGCAGGGTCTACCTGCCCGCGGACGTCCTGGGGGCGCACGGCGTGGACCGGGAACTCCTGGAGCACTGCGCACGGGCACGGACGCCCGACCGGCGCGCCCGTGCCGCCGTGGCCGACCTCGTCGAGGTCAACCGGGGGATCTACCGGGAGGCCGAACCCGGCATCGCGATGCTCTCCCCGGTCTCCCGCCCGTGTGTCGCCACCGCCTTCCGGCTCTACCGGGCGATCCTGGACGAGATCAGCGCGGCCGACTTCGACGTGTGGAGCACCCGCCACCGGGTCTCCGACGCCCGCAAGGTCGCCGCGGCCGTGCCCGCCCTCGCGCGCTCCCTGCTCGCCCGCTCCGTGCCGCGCCCCCGGTCCGGCTGAGCGCGGCGGACACCACCAGGAGGAGAACCCCGTGACGCTTCCCGACCCCGAACCGCGGCGCATCCCGCTGCGCCGGATGCCCGCCCTCGCCTGGAGCGGGCAGAGGCCCACCTGGAGGGAGGGGTCGCCCGCCGTCATCGGGGCGGCCCTCAAGCGGGCCCTGGCCAGGCCGTCCGGCAACTGGTTCGTGCTGGCCGCCAGCAGCGAGGTGCGGGCCGACCGGCCCTTCGGCCGCGTCGTCGCCGGCGCCGAACTCGTGGCCTGGCGCACCCCGGACGGCGCCGCCCACGCCGGGCCGGGGGCGTGCCCGCACCTGGGGGCCCCGCTCTGCCGGGGCGCCGTGACCGGGGGGAACCTGGTGTGCCGCTGGCACGGCCTCTCCCTGGGGGCCGAGGGCTTTCTGGGGTGGAGCCCCTATCCGGTGCACGACGACGGGGTCCTCGTGTGGGTGCGTCTGGACCGGGAGGGGGGCGAGGAGCCCCTCGACGCGCCGGTCGTCCCCGAGCGCCCGGGTGCGGCCGTCTCGATCGCTGCCGTGGAGAGCCTGGCGGGGCGGTGCGAACCGGAGGACGTGGTGGCCAACCGGCTGGACCCCTGGCACGGCTCCTGGTTCCACCCGTACTCGTTCGTGGGTCTGACGGTGACCGAGGTGCCGGAGGGGCCCGACCCGGACCCGGACCGCATGGTGGTCGACGTGGGGTTCCGCGTGGCGGGCCGCCTCGGGGTGCCGGTGCGCGCCGAGTTCACGTGCCCCGAGCCGCGCACCGTGGTCATGCGCGTCATCGAGGGGGAGGGGCTGGGGAGCGTGGTGGAGACCCACGCCACCCCGCTCGGCGTCGACGACCGAGGGGTGCCGCGCACGGCGGTCATCGAGGCCACCGTGGCGACGTCCGACCGGGTGGGGTTCGCCCTGGCCCGCAAGGTGGCGGGGGCGGTCGTGCGTCCCGCCGTGCGCATGGCCGCGCGCCGCCTGTGGCGCGACGACCTCGCCTACGCGGAGCGCCGGTACCTCCTGCGCTCCTCCGGCCGCTGGCCCGGCTGAGCCCTCCGGCCCCCGGTTCCCCTCGCCTCCGCCGTACCCGGGGTCTGCGGCGCCCGCCGCTCCCGGTCCCGGCCTCCGGCGCGGACCCCGGTCCCGGGCCGCCGTTTCCGGTCCCGGTCACGTCCGTGGCCCCGGGCCTGCGGTCAGTCCCCGGCAGCCGGTCCCGGGTCTGTGTTTCCGCCCCCCGGTCCGGTCCCGGTTACGCCCGTGGCCCCGGACCCGTGTGTGCGCCCCTCGGTCGCCGGTCCCGGTCCCCGGTCTCCGCCCCGGCCGTCGGCGCCGGTCCGGGGCCCGCGCTCCGTCCCCGGGGCGGGTCAGCGCCGGGCGTGCCGGGCCCACCGGGCCAGGGAGCGCAGCGGAGCCGAACGGCCCCGCCGGGGCACCGTCCACACGGTGTGCCCCTCCCGCCCCCAGCGGCCCAGCAGGGCGTTGGCCGCCAGCAGGCCGCTGGTCGCCGCGCGCTCCATCAGCGCCACGGGCAGGTCCGTGCGCACGTGGTCCCCGGCCAGGACGAGGAACGGGTCCGGGGTGGCCACACCGCAGCGGTCGCGGTGGCTCCCGGGGGCGAACAGCGGGCAGTCCGCGCGCAGCTCGTGCCGCGAGTCCACGACCCCGGCGGCCCCCAGCTCCGGGTAGACGGCCGCCGCCTGCTCCCACAGCCGCACCCGCTCCCGCTCCGGGTCGGCGTCCTCGGGCAGGGCGTAGGCGTGCAGCTCCACCACGGAGCCGCCGGTGCGCCGCGCCCATCCGCGTGCCTCGTCCTCGTACCGGTCGAGCACGCTCACGTTGTCCAGCGCGGAGTACCCCGCCGTCCCCAGGAACGCGGGCCGGTGCGGCCGCACGGGGCGGTCGAGCCAGTAGCGCGACACCAGGAACGGGGGAGCGGACTCCAGGCGTGCCAGCCGGTCCCGCCACCCCGCGTCCCCCAGGTCCGGGGACCCCGCGACCAGGCGGCGGACCCCGGGGGGATCGGCCGCCAGCACCACCCCGTCGAACTCCTCCTCCGGTCCGCCGTCCGGCCCGCACCGCACCGCGAACCTGCGCTCCCGGCCGGGCCGCACCCCCTCGACGGGGGCGCCGGTCCGGAAGCGCACGCCCAGCTTCGCCAGACGGCGCTCCAGCGGATCCCACAGGGCCTGCGGGAACGGCGATCCCGGCACGTCGAACACCAGGCCCTCGGACGAGCCGAGGAAGTACATGTGGAACATCACCGCCAGCTCGGCGGCCGACAACCGGCCCGGGTCGGCGAAGAAGCTCCGTGTGAACACCTCGAACGCGAGGTGCCGCGCCCTCGGCGGGAAGCGGACCGCCGCGAGCAGGTCCCGTGCGCTCAGGTGGTCGAGGCGCTCGTACACGCCCGGCACGTCGACGTCCAGCAGCTGCAGGGCGGCGGGCACGTTGACCCGGGCCAGGTCGCGCGGCGGAAAGCTCGGACTGATCGCGGCGAGGACCGCGGCGTTCCACGGCGGGGAGGACGGCAGCCCCGAGAAGCGGTCGCGCGGCCCGTCCCGGTGCACCAGCGGGTAGTCGGCGAGCGGGACCAGCCCGTCCAGGCCCGGGTCGGCGCGCCGCAGCAGGCCGCGCAGGTTGTAGTACTGGCGGAAGAACGCGTGGAAGCCCCGGGTCATGGTGGCGGGGGTCCCGTCGCGGAGCGTGGTCCCCCACCCCCTCAGCCGCCCGCCCAGGGAGTCCTCCCGCTCGTACACCACCACGTCCGCGTCGCGCTCGGCCAGGGCGCACGCCGCGGCCAGCCCGGCGATGCCGCCCCCGACCACCGCCACGGCCGGTGCGGCCTCCGGCCGGGGGCCGGACGGCGGGGCGGGGGCCACGGACTCGGCCAGCGGGTCCCGCACGTCCGCGGGGCGGTCAGCGCCCATCGACGGCCCCCTCGCCGAGGGGGCGCCTGCCCGCGAACGTGTGCGTGATCCCGTACTGCCACCCCGGCAGCGGCGCGCTGGCCACCGACTCCAGGCCCGCGCGGCGCATGCGCTCCAGGAGGGCGCCGCGGCCGTCGAACTCCAGCACGCTCCGCCACAGGTAGCGGAACAGGTCGGCGCGGCCGGTCAGGACCCGCCCCGCCGGGATGACGGCCCCCCAGCACACCGCGGTCCACACCGCCCGCGCGGACGCCGAGTCGGCCACGGAGTACTCGTGCAGGACGAGCCTGCCGCCCGGCCTCAGCAGGGAGCGCGCCGCGGCCAGCAGGGCGTCGGGGTCGGGGCAGTTGCGGACCAGGTACGCGCCGAAGACCGCGTCGGCGGGACCGCCCAGGTGCTCCTCGGCCCACGCGGGCGTCAGCTCCTCGGCCCGCCCCCGGTGGAAGGACACCGAGTCCGGCCAGGGCTTGCCCCGGGCGGCGTCCAGCATGCCCCGGGAGGCGTCCACGCCCGCGATCCGGGCGGACGGGGCCTCGCGCAGCAGGGCCGCGGTCGAGGCCCCGGTGCCGCACCCCAGGTCGAGGAGGCGCAGCCCGTGCCCCCGGTCGGGCAGCCCCAGCCTCCGCGCCGAGACGCGCAGGTGGGCGTGGTACCCGGGGTTGGCGGCGACCAGCCGGTCGTAGGCCCCGGCGGCGCGGTCGAACTCGTCGGTGACCGGGCCGTCCTTCATCGCCCGCGTGGTGGTGTCCAGAGGGTCCCTCCCGGAGTGGCTGGGTGTCCGCGTGATCGCGGCGGCCCCGAGGGGCATGCTGGGGGCATGGCCGACTACGACGTGGCGATCATCGGCGGGGGAGCCGCTGGGCTCACCCTGACCCACCGGCTCCGCGGTATCAACGACCGGCGCGGCCGTCCGCTGCGTGTCGCGCTCGTGGAGCCGCCGCCGGGGCCGCACACCCCGCCGCCGCGCACCTGGTGCTTCTGGGAACCGGACGGGGGACCGTGGGACGGCCTGCTGGCCGCCCGCTGGGACCGGTTGTCCGTGGTCGGGGCGGACGGGGAGGTCCACTCCTCCCCGGCCGCGCCCTACGTCTACAAGATGCTCAGGTCGGCCGACGTGGACGCGCACGTGCGCTCCACGGCGGGCGAGCACGTGGACCAGCTCCCGCTCCTGGTGACCGGGGTGCGGGACGGGAGGGGGGAGGCGGTGGTCGAGGGGGACCGGCCGGACGGCGGGAGGGCGGCCCTCACGGCGGAGTGGGTGTTCGACTCCCGGCCGCCCCGGGACGCCCCGCGCGGACGCACCCACCTGCTCCAGCACTTCCGGGGCTGGTTCGTGCGCGTCCCCGGGGACGTCTTCGACCCCGGGGCGGCCGTGCTGATGGACCTGCGCCCGGCCCAGCCGGCGAACGGGGTCGCCTTCGGCTACGTGCTGCCCCTCTCCTCGCGCGAGGCCCTGGTGGAGTACACCGAGTTCGGCCGGGAGCCGCTCACGACCGACGAGTACGAGCGCGCGCTCGGCCGGTACTGCGACCTGCTCGGGCTGTCCGGCCCGGAGGTGACGGCGGCGGAGCAGGGGGTCATCCCGATGACCGACGCGCCGGTCCGGACCCGGGCCGGGAACCGCGTGTTCCGGGTGGGCACGGCCGGGGGCGCCACCCGGCCGTCGACCGGCTACACGTTCAGCGGGGTGCGGCGGCAGGCGGAGGCGGTGGCCCGCGCACTCGCGGAGGGGCGGGTACCCGTGCCCCCGGTGCCGCACCGGCGCCGCCACCTGGTGATGGACGCGGTCATGCTGAGGGCGCTGGACACCGGCCGGGTCCGGGGCGCGGAGTTCTTCTCCGGGCTGTTCGCGGCCAACCGCCTCGGGGACGTGCTGGCCTTCCTCGACGGCGGCTCGCGCCTGCACCGGGAGCTGGCCATGGGCCTGAGCACGCCCGTCGCGGCGATGTCCCTGACGACGGCCGAACACGTCTGGCGCTCCCTGCGCGCGGGTCCGGCCCGCCGCCCCTGACCCGGGGGCGTCACGGTCCCCGGGGGCCGGGCGCGGGCCCGTCCGGGGCGAGCACCCGCACGGCGTCGGCCAGGGAGTCGAGGTGGCCGTCGGCCGGCGCGGGGCCCGCGGCCACGGAGCGCCATCCCGGCCCCGCCGTGTACACGGCCGTGGACTGCGTGGTCCCCGACGCGGCCCGCAGCGTGCTCCGGAGCGCGACGGCGTCGGCCGTCCCGCCCCCGCGGCACCACAGCACGACGGCCCGGGGCCCGGTGCGGCGCACCGTCCGCACGGTCGCCTCCACCGGGGTGCACGGGCCGAGCATCCGGTGGGGTGCGCCCCGCTCCCGGAGCGCGGCGGCCAGCGCCTCCACCGGGAGGCAGTGCATCTCGTGCGGGCCGCAGGCGAGCACGGTCGGCCGGGCGCGCGCCGCGGCCCCCGCCTCCCCGTCCCCGCTGCCCCGTTCCCGCGGAGGCGGGACGCGGCGCAGGGCGGAGGACACGCACCACGAGAGCAGGTGCTCGACCTCCACGTAGCGGAGGGTGTCCTCCCACTTGCGGCCCATCCCGTACAGCAGGGGCATGGCGAGCTCCTCCCAGGCCGCCACCACGCCGTGCCGCTCCAGCGCCTCCTCCAGGAGGGCCTCGACCAGGTCGGAGTCGAGACGCATCGCGGCGCGGGCGATCCCCTGGAGGGTGGGCGCGGCGGGGCCGAGCGGAAGGGTGTCCCCTCCCGGGCGCCAGGCCGGGCGGCCCACCGGGGCGCCTGCTCCTTCGTCCCCCTCCCGGCCGGCGCCGGCGCGCGGCGGTCCGGCGCTCCGCGGGGCGGGCACGGGAGGGGCCGGGGCGAGCGCCAGGCGGGCGGCCGAGGCCGGGGGGACCCCCTCGCCGACCAGGCGGCACAGCTCCCGGAGCCGGGCCACGTCGGCGGGGGCGTAGCGCCGGTGGCCGCCCGGGCTGCGCTCCCGGGGGCCGATCCCGTATCTGCGGTCCCAGCTGCGCAGGGTGGAGGGGGCGACCCCGAGAAGGCGGGCGGTCGCCCCGGGGGTGAGTGCGTCGGACATGGCGCCCCAAGCGTTGCGAAAGCGACGCGACTTGTGGTGTGCGCCACTCACGCATGACTCTAGCTGGGAGGACACCGAAAGGGGCAGCACCATGGATCTGGACACGACACGTCCTGCGGACCGCCGTCTCAGCGTGGTCTACAGGGTCGGGGCCGGGCTCACGGGCCTCGTGCTCGTCGGCTTCGGGGTCGCGGGCCTGATGGTCAGGCTCCCGCTGTTCGACACCCGGGGAGAGGTGATCGCGGGCCTGTCGACCAACGGCGCGCTCAGCTTCCTCTCGATCGCGATCGGCTCGCTGCTGCTGGGCGCGGCCGTCCTGGGCGGCTCGTTCGCCTCGACCGTCTGCACGGTGGTGGGGGTCGGCTTCGTGGCCAGCGGCCTGGTCAACCTGTACCTCATGAGCGCGGGACCCAACATCCTGGCGTTCTCCATGCCCAACGTCGTCTTCAGCCTCGTGGTCGGCCTCATGGTGATGACCTTCGGCATGTACGGCCGCGTCGGCAGCCACCTGCCCGGCGACAACCCGTACCGCAGGCTCCGCGAGGAACGGCGGGAGCGCCGCCGCCGCGACCGCGGGACGCTCGGGGCGACCGGATGAGGCGCTCCCACCGGACCCTGGTCACGGGCGCGACCGGGTACATCGGCGGGCGGCTCGTGCCCGAGCTGCTCGAGGCGGGGCACGCCGTCCGCTGCCTCGTGCGCACCCCGGACAAGCTCCGCGACGTCGACTGGCGGAGCGGGGTCGAGGTCCTGCGGGGGGACGTCGTCTCCGGGGAGGGTCTGGACGAGGCGTTGGAGGGCATCGACACGGCCTACTACCTGGTCCACTCGATGGGGGGAGGGCGCGACTTCGGGAGCGCCGACGCGGAGGGCGCCCGCAACTTCGCCCGGGCGGCCGAGCGGGCCGGCGTGCGGCGTCTGGTCTACCTCGGCGGGCTCGTCCCCGAGGAGGGGGACCTGTCCGCGCACATGGCCTCGCGCACGGAGGTGGGCGACGTCTTCCTGGAGTCGCCGGTCCCCGCCGCGGTGCTCCGCGCCGCGGTGATCATCGGCTCGGGATCGGCCTCCTTCGAGATGCTGCGCCACCTCACCGAGCGCCTTCCGGTCATGACGACGCCCCGGTGGGTGCGCAGCCGGGTGCAGCCGATCGCGGTGAGGGACGTGCTGAGGCTGCTCGTGGAGTCGGCGGAGCTGCCGGAGGGGGTCGACCGCGCCTTCGACATCGGGGGGCCGGAGGTCCTGACCTACGCGGGGATGATCCAGCGCTTCGCGGGGGTCGCCGGCATCGCCAACCGGGTGATCATCCCCGTGCCCGTGCTCTCCCCGGGCCTGTCCAGCCTGTGGGTCGGCCTGATCACGCCCGTGCCGCCCGTGATCGCCCGTCCGCTGGTGGACTCCCTGCGCCACGACGCCGTCGCGGGGGAGGACGACCTGTCGGCGTACCTGGACGACCACCACCGGATCGGCTTCGACGAGGCCGTGCGGCTCGCGCTGAGGAGGGTGGACGAGTCCCGGGTGGACACGCGGTGGTCCTCGGCGGCCTGGCCGAGCGCCCCGTCCGACCCGCTGCCGACGGACCCGGACTGGGCCGGGGGCAGCCTCTACACCGACGTCCGGGCACGGTACGTCGACGCCGGGCCCGGGGACGTGTGGCGGGTGATCGAGGGGATCGGCGGAGAGAACGGCTGGTACTCCTGGCCCCTGGCCTGGGCGGCGCGGGGGTGGATCGACCTGGCCGTGGGCGGGGTGGGCCCCCGGCGCGGGAGGCGCGACCCCTCCCGGCTGCGGGTGGGCGACCCGCTGGACTTCTGGAGGGTCGAGGAGGTCGTGCCGGGCTCCCTGCTGCGCCTGAGGGCGGAGATGCGGCTGCCCGGCCCCGCCTGGCTGGAGATGGGGGTCGGGCGGGTGAAGGGGCGCACGGTCTACCACCAGAGGGCGCTCTTCCACCCCCGGGGGCTCCTCGGCCACCTGTACTGGAAGGCCGTGACGCCGTTCCACGGGGTCGTGTTCGGGTCGATGGCCGCCAACATCGCCGCCCGCGCGGAGGCGGTGGCCCGGACGGAGAGGGCCGGGACCGGCTGACCCGCTGCCCGGTCCGCCGGCCCGGCGGTGCGGGAGGCGCGTCGCGGCGGCAGCCCCGTGCGCGAAATTGACTCGAAATCCAAGATGCTCTAATTTCGAGTCAAACATCGGAGCAACGGAAGGACCCGTCCCGTGCGCAAGGACCAAGGCCGGCCACGCCGCCCCCGCTGGTGGGCGGGGGCGGCGCTGCTGGTCACCCTCGTGTGGCTGTTCGGCGCAGGCCCCCTCGGCATGTTCCTGGGCAGGCTCGGAGAGGTGCAGACCAACGACCCCGGGGCGTTCCTGCCGGTGGGCGCCGAGTCCACCGAGGTCTCCGATATCGCCGAGGAGTTCGACCGCGAGGAGGCCGTCCCGGCGGTGGTCGTCTACTCCGGGGGCGGTGACATCGCCGAGGACGACCTGGCCGCCATCGCCGGGGTCGGGGAACGGGTGGCCGGGGAACCCTGGGCCGCCGGCCCGGTGATCGGCCCCTTCCCCGGGACGGAGGACCCCTCCGTCGCCCAGTTCACCGTGGCGATCGACCCGGGGCACGACACCGGGGACGCGGTCGACGAGCTCCGCGCGCTCCTCGCCGACGACCCGGTCCCCGGGCTCCAGGCGCAGGTCACCGGCCCGGCCGGGTACGCGGCCGACCTCACCGCGGCCTTCGGCGGCATCGACTCGACCCTGCTCGTCGTGGCCCTCGCCGCCGTCCTGGTCATCCTCGTGGCCGTCTACCGGTCGCCCCTGCTGCCGGTCCTGGTCGTCCTCGCCTCCCTGCTGGCCCTCGGCCTGTCCGGGGCGCTCGTCTACCTGGCCGCGGACACCGGGCTGGTCAGCCTCAACGGGCAGAGCCAGGGCATCCTGTTCATCCTGGTCGTCGGCGCGTGCACCGACTACGCGCTCCTGCTCGTGGCCCGCTACCGGGAGGAGCTCGCCACGCGCGACCGCGTCCCCGAGGCCGTCCTGGCCGCGGTGCGCGGAGTGACCGGCCCGGTCCTGGCGTCCGGGGGGACCGTCATCCTCGGCCTGCTCTGCCTGCTCGCGGCCGACCTGGCGTCCACCCGCAGCCTCGGCCCGGTCGTGGCCATCGGCGTCGCCGCGGCCCTGCTGTCCGCCATGACCTTCCTGCCCGCCGTGCTCGCCCTCTGCGGAAGGGCGGTCTTCTGGCCGTCCGTCCCGCGACGGCCCGGCGACGGCGGGGCGGCCGGGGGCGGCCCGGGGGACGAGGGCCTCGACGCGGTCATCGCCAGGCACCGCTTCTGGGGGCGGATCGCCGGAACGGTCTCGCGCCGTCCCCGCGCCTACTGGATCGGGACCACCGTCCTGCTGGCGGCGGCGGCCGTGTTCGCCCCCCAGTTCGACGCCGGCGGCACCGGCCAGTCCGAGGTGTTCCGCACGCAGGTCGAGGCGGTCGAGGCCCAGGAGGAGCTCACCCGGGGCTTCGGGCCCGCCAGCGGGGCGGCCCCCGCCCTGGTGGTCGCCGACGCCGACCGGCTCGACGAGGTCGTCGCCGCCGCGGAGGACCTCCCCGAGGTGGAGGAGGCGGTCGCGGTCACCGAGCCCGGACCGCCCGGGGCCGACGCCCCGCCGCTGGTGGAGGACGGGCGCGTCCTGGTCGAGGTGACCCTGTCCGTTCCCCCGGAGTCGTCCGAGGCGGTCTCCGCCGTCGGCGGCCTCCGTGACGCCCTGCGCGGTGTCGAGGGGGCCGACACCCTGGTCGGCGGTGTGACCGCCACCGACCTGGACACCCTGGAGACCGCCCAGCGCGACTTCGCCGTGGTCGTCCCCCTCGTCCTGGTCGTGGTCTTCCTCGTCCTGATCCCGCTGCTGCGCTCCCTGGTGGCGCCGCTGCTGCTGATGGCGGCCAACGTGCTGTCCTTCGCCGCCGCGCTCGGCGTGGGCACGCTGGTCTTCGAGCACCTGCTCGGCCTGCCGGGAGCGGACCCGGTGGTCCCGCTGTTCGCGTTCGTGTTCCTCGTCGCGCTGGGCATCGACTACAGCATCTTCCTGATGTCCCGGGCCAGGGAGGAGGCCCTGGTCCACGGGCACCGGGAGGGCGTGCTGCGGGCGCTCACCGTCACGGGGGGCGTGATCACGTCGGCCGGGGTGGTGCTGGCCGTGACCTTCGCGGCGCTGGCGGTGATCCCGCTGCTGTTCCTGCTCCAGCTCGCGTTCCTGGTGGCGTTCGGCGTGCTCGTGGACGCCCTGATCGTCCGCACCCTGCTGGTGCCCGCGCTGTCCCTGGACGTGGGCCCGCGCATGTGGTGGCCGGGGCGGGCCGGCAGGCCGGCCGTGGCCGCCGGGACCGCCCCGGCGGACCGGGAGGGATAGGGGCCCGGGGCTCCCCGGGCCCGGAGCCCGGCGGGTGCGGCCTGCCGCCGGAGGCCCCCGAAGGCCGGGCGTGGTCCGTGGGCGCCTCCGGTCGGCTCGGCGCCCGCGCCGATCGACGCGGGTCCGGAACGACCCGCGGACCACGCCCCGGACGTCCTGACCTGAGAGGTGAGGTGCGCGGGTAGCCGGAGGCCCTCTTCGCGTGTGTCGGGCGGGGCGGGTGTTACCAACCTCCGTGGTCAGTACACCTAGAGGGCGTCGCCGGGGATGGCGCGGTAGGCGTCGGCCAGTCTGCGGATCAGGGCCGACTGCGGCAGGTGGACCCCGTCGATGGAGGTGACCGGCCGCACGCCGGCGGCGGCGTTGGTGACGAAGGCCCCCGCCACGCGGGTGCTCGCGGCCCCGGCGACGGGCCGGGTGGACACGGGGATCCGCAGGGAGTCGGCGGCGCGGTCCACCAGGCGGGCCGTCACCCCGGGCAGGCAGGGCGCCTGGGGCCACACCACGCCGCCGCCGTCCAGGAACGCGATGTTCCAGGTGGGACCCTCCGACACGCGTCCGTCGACCCCGGTGAAGAGGGCGTCGTCGAACCCGTCCAGCTGGGCCGAGCGCCGCTGGCGGATCGCCCCGAACATCCCGGTGCCCTTGACCCGGGGGGTGTCCCGGGCGAACAGGCGGGTGCCCAGGCGGAGCGGTGCCGGGGGCCCGTCCGGGGCCGGGGCCGGCCGGGTGGTGACCAGGATCTGCGGAGGCCGCCGCGAGGCCGGGCGGGCGAGGTCCATGCCGGGGTCGAACACGGTCACCCGCACCACGGAGGGGGACGGGTGCGCGCGCGCCGACCTCCGGGCCAGTTCGCGGACCCGGGGGATGTCCAGCTCGGCGCCGAACAGGGTCCGGCAGTCCCGGGTCAGCCGCTCCATGTGCAGGGCGAGGCCGCGCACCCGCAGATCGGTGACGAGCATGGTCGTGAAGTGGCCGTACCCGTACAGGGCGAGGCCCGCGATTTCCCCGGTGCCGACGGGGCGTCCGTTCAGTTCCATCGGGTCCTCATTCTGGCACTTCGGGACCTCCGTCACGCGGTTTTTCCGAGACCTGTGGACAATTCATCCCAAGTCGGCGGCGGCCCGGAAGGCCCCGGAGCCCCCGCCCCCGGAAGCGGCGGGGGCGGGCGCCGGCGCGTGGCTCAGGCGTCCCGCTCCCGGGCGGTGAAGGCCGTGACGAGCTGGTGCTCGGAGGTGTCGAGGTAGGTGGCCAGCTCGTCGGCGGCGCCCGTCACGTCCCCCTCGGCCAGCAGGGTGTGGATGCGCCGGTTCCAGTCCAGGTAGGGGGCGTGGAACTCGCGGGGGGCGTCCATGACGTGGAAGACGAGGCGGGTCTCGGCGAGCACCTGGCTCATGAACTCGTTGACCCGGGCGCTCCCGGCGAGCCCGGCCAGGGCCTGGTGGAAGCGCATGTTGGCGGTGCCCATCTCCTTCCACCGCTCCCGGTCGCGGGCGGCCTCGCCCTCGTCCACGGCGGCGCCGACCGCGCGCACGGCCTCCTCCCCGGGGCGGACCGCGCCCCGCAGCGCGGGGAGTTCGAGGACGCGGCGCGTCCTGAACAGGTCGCGGACGTCGTCGCTGGTGGGATGGGCGACGAACACCCCCCGGTGCATCTGGTGCACGAGCAGGCGCTCGCGGACCAGCAGCCGGAAGGCCTCGCGGAGGGTGTTGCGGGAGACGCCCAGCTCCTCGCACAGCCTCTCCTCGGAGAGGCGCTGGCGCGGGGGGTAGGCGCCGTCGATGAGGGACTCGCGGAGCAGTTCGGCGACGCGCTCGGCCTGGGTGGGCAGCGGGGGCAGGAGGCGCCTGCGGCCGGGGGGCCGGTCGGTGTGGGCGTCCGTGGCCGTCACATGTGCTCCTCGGGGTGCGTTCGGTTACTCCATTGTGACCGACCCGCCGGTCCTCTGGGGAGGCGGGTCTTCCAAGACATCGGTTCGTCGAATGAGCGGACCTATTACCGCGGATCTTGGGGCATACCCCTGGGGTGTAGGGGGTTGAGTGTGGTCCCCTGTAACAGCAGTGACCTGGGATTTTTGCTTACGCCACCTTTACTGGCCTCGTAGGATTGAAGTATTGTTCAACAATCCAACGACGGCGTGGTCGATCATCGCGCCACGGCACGCTTCTCGCACTCCCTGGAGAGACCCATGGGCGACACGCCCCCCGCGCCCCCCAAGGTGCGCCCCCGCCTCGGGCGGATCACGGTGAGCAGCACCCTGCTCGGCGCGATGTTCCTCATGGCCACCAGCGCCATCGGCCCCGGCTTCATCACCCAGACCACGACCTTCACCGCGCAGCTCGGCGCAACCTTCGCGTTCGCGATCCTCCTGTCGATCCTCGTCGACATCGCCGTCCAGCTGAACATCTGGAGGGTCATCGGCGTCGCCGACATGCGCGCGCAGGACCTGGCCAACAAGGTGCTGCCCGGCGCGGGCTACCTCCTGGCCGCCCTGATCGTCTTCGGCGGCCTGATCTTCAACGTCGGCAACCTCGCGGGCACGGGCCTCGGCCTGGACGCCATGCTCGGGTTCGACCCGAGGCTCGGCGCCGTCCTCTCCGCGCTCCTGGCCGTCGTCATCCTCGCCGTGAAGAAGCTGGGCGTCGCCCTCGACCGTATCCTGATCGTCCTCGGCGTCGGGATGATCGCCCTGACCCTGTACGTCGCGATCGTCTCCCAGCCCCCGGTCGGCGAGGCCCTGCGCCAGTCCGTCATGCCGGACCAGCTCGGCACGGACGTCTTCCTCGCCGCCGTCACCATCATCGGCGGCACCGTCGGCGGCTACATCACCTACGCGGGCGCCCACCGCCTCGTCGAGGCGGGCCAGGGCGGCCACGAGAACGCCGGCGCCATCACCAAGACCTCCGTCACCGGCATCATCGTCACCGGCGTCATGCGGGTCCTGCTCTTCCTCGCCATCCTCGGCGTCGTCAGCGGCGGCGCCGCCATCATGGAGGCCCCCAACCCCTCGGCCGAGGCCTTCTACCAGGCCGCGGGCGAGGTCGGCATGCGCCTGTTCGGCATGATCATGTGGGCCGCCGCGGTCAGCTCCGTCATCGGCGCCTCCTACACCTCGATCTCCTTCGTGACGACCTTCCACCCCTGGCTGGAGAAGCGCCGCGGCGTCCTGGTCACGGTGTTCATCGGCATCTCGCTGGCGATCTTCCTGCTGTCGGGCCAGGCCCCGAACACGCTGCTGATCCTCGCCGGCGCGCTCAACGGCGTCATCCTCCCGGTCGGCCTCGGCATCATGCTGTGGGTCGCGGCCCGCCGCTCCCACGACCTCCTGGGCGGTTACCGCTACCCGCGCTGGCTGATCGCGGTCGGCGCTGCCGCCTGGCTGCTCACCGTGTACATGGCCGTCAACTCCCTGGGCGGCATCGCCGCCCTCTGGCAGTAGAGACCCGGGGGGCGCGGCGCGGCGCGGGCCCGCCGCGCCCCCCGTTCCACCCCCCTGCGCCGAACGGTCCGAGGCTCGCGGGCCGGACGGGGTAGGAGCCCCGTGAGGGGCCCGCACAGTACGACAGTGCCGAGGGGCGAAAAGGGCGCCGCCGGCGCGGAGGCGCGCGGTCCGGACGCCCGGCAGGCACGAAGAAGAACGAGGAGCACCGACGTTGCGCATCGACCTCAACTCCGACCTCGGCGAGAGCTTCGGCCGCTGGGAGCTCGGTGACGACCGGGCACTGCTGTCCGTCGTCACCAGCGCCAACGTCGCCTGCGGCTTCCACGCCGGCGACCCGAGCGTGCTGCGCCGCACCACGGCCGACGCCAAGGAGCGGAACGTGGCGGTGGGCGCGCACGTCGGCTACCGGGACCTCGCCGGTTTCGGCCGCCGCTTCGTCGACGTCCCGCCCGCCGACCTCACCGACGAGGTCGTCTACCAGCTGGGCGCCCTGGCGGCGTTCACCCGCCTGGCCGACGACCGCATCCGCTACGTCAAACCGCACGGCGCCCTCTACAACGCGATCGTGCACCACGAGCAGCAGGCCGCCGCCGTCGTCGAGGCCGTCCGCGCCTTCGACCCCGGCCTGCCCGTGCTCGGGCTTCCCGGGTCCCGCTTCCTCGCCCTGGCGGAGGAGGCCGGGCTGCGCACCTACCGGGAGGCCTTCGCCGACCGCGCGTACACCCCCGAGGGCGTCCTGGTGTCCCGCCGAGAGCCCGGTGCCGTGCTCCACGACCCCGCCGCGATCGCCGAGCGCTGCCTGCGTATCGCCCGCGGCCTGCCGGTCGAGGCGATCGACGGGACCGAGATCGTGATCGAGGCCGACTCCCTGTGCGTGCACGGCGACAGCCCCGGCGCGGTCGAGATCGCCCGCGCCGTCGCGGACCGGCTGCGCGCCGCCGGGGTCGCCGTCACGCCGTTCACCCGGGAGGCCCCGACCGCCCCGGGGGACGCGTGACCGTTCCCGCCCGGGGAGGTGCGCACGCGGGGGCGTGCGCACCTCCCCGCGCGACGACGGCCTGCTGCCGCCGGCAGGTCCGCCACCACCAGGTTGAGGAGTCTTGTTGCGTGTCCTGAAGTGTGCCGACAGCGGGGTGCTCGTGGAGGTCGGGGACCTCGCCGAGGTGATGGCCCTGCGCTCCGCGCTCGAGGCGCACCCCGTCCCCGGCGTCACCGACGTCGTCCCGGCCGCCCGCACCGTGCTGCTGCGGATCGAACCCGGCACGCCCCCGGAGGGGGTCGCCTCGGCGGTCCGCGCCCTGTCCCCGGCGCCGGGGACGGAGCGGGCGGCCGGGGACGCGGTCACCATCCCCGTGGTCTACGACGGCGAGGACCTCGACGACGTCGCCGAGCTGACCGGCCTCACCCGGGAGGGCGTGGTCAGGGCGCACACCTCGGCCACCTGGACCGTCGCCTTCTGCGGTTTCGCGCCGGGGTTCGGCTACATGGTCTGCGACGACCCGCGCCTCCACGTCCCCCGCAGGAGCGAGGCCCGCACCCGGGTCCCGGCCGGCTCGGTCGCGCTCGCCGGAGAGTTCACCGGCGTGTACCCGCGGAGCTCACCGGGGGGCTGGCAGCTGCTCGGCAGGACCGAGGCCAGGATCTGGGACCTGGACCGCGAACCCCCCGGCCTGCTCCGCCCCGGGGTCCGCGTGCGCTTCACGGACGCGGGCTCCCCGGACGCCGGCGCGGACGCGCGGACGGGGGCGACGGCGTCATGAGCGCTCTGGAGATCATCGCCACCGGGCCCCTGGCCACGGTCCAGGACACGGGCCGGTTCGGCCACGCCGACCTGGGCGTGGGCCGCTCCGGCGCCGCCGACGCGGCCTCCTACGCCCTCGCCAACAGACTGCTCGCCAACCCGGAGGGGGCCGCGGCGCTGGAGGCGACCCTGGGCGGGCTGCGCGTGCGGGCCCGGGGAGCGGTCACGGTCGCCGTCACGGGCGCCGAGGCGCCGCTGTCGGTGGACGGGCGCGGCGCCGCCTCGAACACGGTCCTGCACCTGCCCGACGGCGCGGAGCTCACCATGGGCATGCCCTCCCGGGGCCTGCGCACCTACCTGGCCGTGCGCGGCGGCGTGGACGTCCGGCCGGTCCTCGGCTCGCGCAGCACCGACGTGCTCGCCGGGCTCGGGCCGGAGGTGCCCGCGCCGGGCGCTGTGCTGCCGGTGGGGCCGGCCCCCTCCGGCTTCCCCCGCGTCGACCACGCGGCCGTCGCACCCGTCGGCGGGCCCGAGGCGACGCTCAGGGTCGACCTGGGTCCCCGCGAGGACTGGTTCACCGACGACGCGATCGCCACCCTCCTCTCCGGCGAGTACGAGGTGACCTCCCGCAGCGACCGGGTGGGGGCCCGGCTGTCCGGCCCCGTCCTCGAACGCGCGCCCTCGCGCTCCGGCGAACTCCCGAGCGAGGGCATGGTCGTGGGCTCCCTCCAGGTACCGCCCGGCGGGGAGCCGGTGCTGTTCCTCGCCGACCACCCCGTCACGGGCGGCTACCCGGTGGTGGCCGTCGTGCGCACGGCGGACCTGCCCAAGGCCGCGCAGGCCCGCCCCGGAAGCCGGATCCGGTTCGCCCTGTGAGGCGGGTCCGGGACCGCGGTACTCCCACAGGCCAGAACGAGAGGCAGGACACCATGACCCCACCGGCGGAACTCTCACCGAGCCGGGCGCGCGCCCTGTTCAGGGGCGGGCTGAAGGCTCCCACCTCCGGGTACAGCCCGGGGTACGCGCAGGCCAACCTCATCGCGCTGCCGCGCGAGGACGCGTTCGACTTCCTGCTGTTCGCGCAGCGCAACCCGAAGTCCTGCCCGATCCTGGACGTCACGGAGCCGGGCCAGGTGGACGCGTCGGTGTTCGACGGCGACCTGCGCACCGACCTGCCCGCCTACCGCGTGTACCGCGACGGCGCGCTGGCGGAGGAGCGCACCGACGTCACCGACCTGTGGCGGGACGACCTGGTCGCCTTCCTCATCGGGTGCAGCTTCACGTTCGAGACGCCGCTCCTGGAGGCCGGGGTCCCGGTCCGCCACATCGAGGCGGGCAGCAACGTGGCCATGTACGCGACCAACCGGGAGTGCCGCCCGGCCGGCCGTTTCCGGGGCCCCCTCGTCGTCTCCATGCGGCCGATCCCCGCCCACCAGGTCGCCGACGCGGTCCGCATCACCTCGCGGTACCCGGCGGTGCACGGCGCCCCGGTGCACGTCGGCGACCCGGCGGCGCTGGGGATCACGGACCTGGACAGGCCCGACTACGGCGACGCGGTCGAGGTGCGCCCGGGCGAGATCCCCGTCTTCTGGGCCTGCGGGGTGACCCCGCAGGCCGCGGTGGCCGCGTCCGCGCCCGAGTTCGCGATCGGGCACGCGCCCGGCCACATGGCGATCACCGACGTCAGGGACTCCTCCTACCAGGTCCCGTAGTCCGTCCCGGCCGCCCCGGACCCGGCGGGGTCAGCCGTTCGGGGGCGGCTCAGGGTCCCGCGGCGCCCCGGGTCCGCGCCGACCGCCCGGGGCCGGGGGAGCCCGGTCCGGGGCGGGACGGCCGCGGTCGGTCTGCTCACCGCGGATGACGCCCCCGTGCGGGGGCGCGACGCCGCGCCCCCGCTCGGGGGCGTGGCCCGACCTGCCCGGGTGGAGCTGCTCGGCCGTGCGCGACGCGTCGTCGGTGCGCGTCCCCTCCGTCCCCGCCTCCGGTCCGGCGGACCGCGCCGCGGCCTCGGACCGTGCCTCGACCTCGGGCACCACGTCGACGGTGACCGGCAGGACCGCGGTGTGCGCGGTGGGGGTGGCCGGGTCCACGTGGCCGGCTTCGAGAACGGTGACGGCGGCGGCGCCCGGTACGGACAGGCCGGGGACCTCCAGGCGCAGGAGGAGGCGCCGTCTCTCCCCGGGGCGGAAGTCGCCGAGTTCGACGGCGACCGACCCGTCGGGCAACCGGCGGGACGGCGTCCCCCCGACGACCCGGGCGCCGCTCGGGCGGGGGCCGACCGGTACGCGCAGGGACACGGCCCGGGCGGCCCCGGCCAGGAGGCCACCCTCCGCGCGCCCGGGCGCGGTGACGTCGAGCAGGACGGTCACGGTGCCGTCGGCGTCCGGGGGGACGGCGTCGGGGTCCAGAAGGGCGGACAGGCGCATGTCGGCTCCCGGTGGGTCGGTGGCGTTCCCGGCACGCGGCCGGGGCGGGGGGTGTCAGAACCCGCGCAGCCCCAGACGCCGCAGCTCCAGGTCGGCCAGCGCGTCGACGGCCCTCCTGTCGTCGGCGTGCCACGCGCCCGCCGGGTCCTCGTGCACGCCGACGAGTTTCGACGGAGCCACCGACGCCAGGGCGCGCAGGGCCAGGAGCCGCGAGCGGGCCTCCGGGGCGAGTCCGCGCAGCCGCCGGGTGGCATCGGCCTGGCGCACCCAGCGGGCCCGGGCGGGCAGCCACGTCGCCGCGATCAGCAGCAGCGGGAGCGAGGCGGTGAGCAGTGGCAGGGTCAGCGCCAGCGAGGCCACCGACTCCCGGAAGGAGTCGCCCGCGGAGGCCAGGGACTCCCCGGTCCCGCTCATGCCGGTGAACGGGGCGGCGAGAGCCTCCCCGGCGACGGGCACCCTCCGGGCCTGCTCGGCGGCCCCGGCCATGTGCTCGGTGAACCCACGGCCGGTGTCCTCCAGCAGTGCCCCGGGGCGGTCCAGGGCCAGGACGGTCTCGCGAAGCGACAGCGCCGCGCGGACCCACACGTAGACCCAGGCCAGGGCGAGCACGTCGGAGGCGATCTGGACGAACGCGCGCACGGGGTGTTCGGCGTACAGCTTCACGGGGACTCCCGGGGGGTAGGGGGCGGTCGCGGGTCGGGACCCACGGTTGCGCGTTACCCGCTTCCGGGGCCGTTCGCACCGGTCCGCGCCGATTCCTCGGGCGCCGCCCGCCCGGTGGGCGGTCCCGGAGGGGCGGCACGCCGCCCCGGGCCGGTGCGGCGACGGGCCGGGCGCAGCGCTGCGCTCCCGGTCCGGGCACGGGACCGCCCCGGGCGGACCCGTATGGTCACGGGGTCCCGCCCGGGGCGGTGGGAGACGGTGTCGGAGCGAGGGCCCGGGAGGCGCCGCGACACCGCGGCGGGCCGGTCGCGGTCCCGGGAGGGCCGGCCCGCCCTTGTGGCTAGCCGCCCTTGACCTCTGCGGGCGTGCGGTCCCCGCCCTCGCCGCCCACGGCCGGCCCGGCCGTGGCGGTCCCCTCGGCGGCGGGCGCCGCGTCGGCCCCCTCGGCGCCGGCGGTCCCGGTCGCCGGGGAGTCGCCCTCCCGGGCGCGGGCCGCGGCCCCCTCCTCGGCGTCGTAGCTCATCAGGGCGTCCATGTCGATGGTGTTCGGCCTGTCCAGGACCTCCCGCAGGCGGTCGCGGTCCAGTCCGCCGGTCCAGCGGGCGATGACCAGGGTGCCGACGGCGTTGCCGATCAGGTTGGTCAGCGAGCGGGCCTCGGACATGAAGCGGTCGATGCCGACGATGAGCGCGATGCCCGCGAGCGGGATGACGTCGCCGAAGGCGGCCAGCGAGGCGGCCAGGGTGACCAGGCCGGCGCCGCTGACGCCCGCCGCGCCCTTGCTGGAGAGCAGCATGAACAGCAGGAGGCCGATCTGCGTCCACACGGAGATGTCGGAGCCGGTCGCCTGGGCGATGAAGATGGCGCCCATGGTCATGTAGATCGCGGTGCCGTCCAGGTTGAACGAGTACCCGGTCGGGATGGTCAGGCCGACCACGGACTTCTTGACGCCCGCGGCCTCCAGCTTGACCAGCATGCGGGGCAGGACCGACTCGCTGGAGGAGGTGCCCAGCACGATCAGCAGCTCGTCGCGGATGAGGCGCAGCACCTTGAACAGGCCGAACCCGGCCATGCGGCTGACGATCCCGAGGACCACCACGATGAACAGCACACAGGTGATGTAGAAGCTGATCATGAAGTAGGCGAGGCTGCCGAGCACCTGGCCGCCGTACTCGCCGATCGTGAAGGCCATGCCGCCGAACGCGCCGAGCGGCGCGGTGTACATGACGATCTTGATGACGCCGAACATGACGTGCGACATCGTGTCCAGGGCGCGGACCGCGGTCTGGCCGCGCTTGCCCAGCATGGTGAGGGCGCAGGCGACCAGCACGGCCAGGACGAGGACCTGGATGAGCTGGCCGTCGACGAAGGCCCCGAAGAAGGACTCGGGCACCATGTGCAGGATGAAGCCGGAGACACCGCCCTCGGCGCCCTCCGCGGCGGCGATGGTGTCGGCCGCGTCGGCCTCGTCGAACGACATGTTCAGGCCGGCGCCCGGACGCATGATGTTGACGGTGACCAGGCCGATGGCGAGGGCGATCACGGTCAGCGCGGTGAAGTACACGAGCGTGCGCAGGGCGAGCCCGCCGGCCTTGGCGAGGTTGCCGAGGCTGGCGATGCCGACCACGACGGTACAGAAGATCGTCGGCGCGATGACGACCTTGACGAGCTTGATGAACAGGTCCGCGAGCCAGCGCATCTCGGCGCCCTGGGCCGGGAAGAGCAGGCCGACGGCGATGCCCAGGGCGATACCGACGAGCACCCAGAAGTAGAGGTGGCGGTAGATGGGCTTCTTGGGCGGGGCCGGTGCCTTGTCGGCGCCCTGCCCTGCTGTGGCGGCGCGTCCGAAACTCGGCATGGCCTCTCCTTCAGGGTCCTGTGCGGCGGGTCACAGGAACTTTCGCCGAGGTGTGTTCCACGGCCAAGTCACGCGGGGGAAACTTAAGATTTACCTGACATTCGATCACGCTCCGTGGCGCTTTGCGGCGTCTTGGTTAACTTTGCGTGTCCCGCGCGGGTCGGTTCCGGGGTGACGGCCGGTGAGCACCCCGCTCACCTGCGAGGACGGGGGCGGCCCGGGCGCAGAGGTGCTCCGGGGCTCAGGTTCCGGGCGCGTCGGCCCGCGGGCGCACCCGCACGAGCTGGGCGAGCAGGGCCAGCACCGGCAGTTCCAGGAGCGGGCCGGCCACCAGCGCCACCGCGACGAGCGGCCGGTCGGGGAAGGCCGCCACGGCGATCGCCAGGGCGATCGGCGAGTTGCGCGCCGTGGTCGTCATGACCAGCGTGACCCGCTGATCGGGGGGAAGGCGCAGCAGGCGCGACGCGACCAGGGCCGCCGACGGGGCCACGACGAAGAACAGGACCAGGGGCGGGACCAGGCCCGCCAGCTCGCCCATGTGGGAGGCGACCGTGCGCGCCTGCCAGGCGAACATGGCGAGCACCGCCGCGTACAGCAGCGGGAGCACCGCGCGGGAGGCCCGGGGCGCCAGGACGCCGTCCCGCCAGGCGGCGCCCCTCCACCTGCGGGCCGTCCACCGGGCGGCCACCGCCAGGACCAGGGGGACCGCCAGGACCAGCAGGACCGCCTCCACCAGGGTCCCCGTGTCCACCATCGCCGCGTCACCGCCGAGGAGCAGCACGTACACGGGCAGGAGCAGGAGCTGGAGGACCAGGTTCACCGGCAGCACCGCGGCGGCCACGCCCATGTGGCCCCGGGCCAGGCCGGTGAACACCAGGTACCAGTCCGTGCACGGGGTGACCAGCAGCAGCAGGAGGCCGATCCGCAGGTCGGGCGAGTCGCCGAGCAGCCCGGCGCCCAGGGCGCCCGCGAGCAGCGGCGTGAACACGAAGTTGAGCACGAGGCCGGCGGCGACGACGGGGCGCGCGGAGCGCGCCTCCCGCACCTGGCCGACGTCGACCTGCACGAACACCGCCGTCAGCATCAGCATCAGGGCGGGCAGGACGAGGTGCCCGGCCGCCCCGCCGACCGGCAGCAGCAGGCCCAGGCCCAGTCCGACCAGCGCGGCCGTCGCCACGAACACACTCTGGAACTTCTCTGACGTGGACACGCGGCGGCTTCCTGGTGGGCGGGACGGTTGGGTCCACGCTAGTCGCCGCACGCCGTCCAGGGGTTTCCCGGCTCCCCGGGGAGCCGGAAAACCCCTCCGCTAGGATCACGCGGATGACCGTGGAACACGTCTGGCGCGGACCCTTCGACAACACCGAGCTCGTCTCCCTCCACGCCCGCGGGTTCGGGTACGCGCCCGGCGACGCGGCGGACGTGTGGCGGCGCGTCAACGACCACAGCCTGGGCTGGGTGTGCGCCCGCCTCGGGGACGAGCTCGTCGGCTTCGTCAACGTGGTCTGGGACGGGGGCGTCCACGCGTTCGTCCTGGACACCGTGACCGACCCGCGCCTGCGGCGCACCGGGATCGGCACGGGGCTGGTGCGCCTCGCCACCGAGCGGGCCCGGGAAGCCGGGTGCCGGTGGCTGCACGTGGACTTCGAGCCGGACCTGGAGCCCTTCTACCTCCGGGCGTGCGGGTTCGTCCCCACCCGGGCGGGCCTCATCGCCCTCTGAACGGGCGCGTCCACGCCGGGGAGCGGGGGTCCCGGCCCGTGCCGTGGCCGACGCCCGACGCGGGCGCCGGGACCGGGATCTCCACACGGGCCCTGCGCCGCGTGTCCGGTCCCGCGCCCCCGGACCGTCGGGGTCGGACCCGGCCGCGCCGTGCCGGCGGCACGGGTCAGGCGAGCCGCTTCTTGAAGCCGACGTGGGAGGCGGCGTACCCGAGACCGGCGTAGAACCGGTGCGCGTCACCGCGCGTGGAGTCCGAGGTCAGCTGGAGCACCTTCGCCCCGCGTCCGCGCGCCTCCGCCTCGGCCCAGGCCATCATCTCCGAGCCCACACCGCTGCCCCGTTCGTCCGCGCGCACGCGGACCGCCTCCACCTGCGCGCGTGTCGCGCCGCGGTGGGAGAGACCGGGAAGGATCGTCAGCTGCAGGGTCGCGACCACCCTCCCGTCGCGGCGCGCCACGGCGAGGACGTGCCGGGGATCGGCGTCGATCGCCTCGAACGCCGCGAGGTAGGAGGCGTGGTCATCCGGGTCCTCGCGTCGCGCGCCGAGCACGTCGTCGGCGAGCAGGGCGACGATCGCCGCCACGTCCTCGGAGCGGGCGCGGTCGATGACGAGGGCGGTGGGCATGGGCTCTCCTCGGAGGACAAGGGGGTGGGGCACCCCCGAACCGGTACGCGTACGTCCGCTCCATGGATACAGCCTCCGCCGGTGCGCACCCCCCGGGGGGGCCCGCCGCACGGGTGCCCGACCGGTCGGACCCGGGCCGTGCCGTCAGAGCAGCAGCCGGGCGACGGCCGCGAGGTCCGCCACCACCGTGGTCGCGTGCGCCAGCTCCGACGGGGGGCTCGTGGTCGCCACCGCCAGCACGGGCATCCCCGCGGCGATCCCGGCGCGCGCGCCGTTGGGGGAGTCCTCCACCACCACGCACCCCTGCGGGGCGACCCCCATGCGCTCGGCGCCCAGCAGGTACGGCTCGGGGTGGGGCTTGCCCTCGGTGACGTCGTCGGCGGTCACCAGCACCCGGGGGAACGGCAGCCCGGCCGTCCCGAGGCGGGAGCGGGCGATCCTGTCGCCCCCGGACGTGACGACCGCCCAGGGGCGCCCGCGGGCGTCGAGCTCGGTGAGGAGGCCCAGGGCCGCGGGCAGGGCCCGGACCCCGTCGCCCGCGGCGGCCTCGTGGGCCTCGATCCGCCGGGCCTCCTCGACCGGGTCCAGGTGCGGGGCGACCAGGCGCGCCAGCCCGATGTCGGTGCGTCCGTGGCTGTGCTCCAGGACCTCGTCCACGTCGAGGCCGCGTTCGGCGGCCCACGCCGTGAGGCCGGCGCGGACGCTCTCCATGGAGTCCACCAGCACGCCGTCCAGGTCGAACAGCACCGTCGCCCCGTCGTAGTCGCCCACGTCGCCCCCTCGGTTCCGGATCGGTCGGTCCTCCAGGGTGCCAGAAGCCGGCGCGGCGCGCGGCGGCCGCGACGGGAGGGGCGCGACCGGACCGCGGCCCCGCCGCGGTCCGCCGCCGGAGGACGGTCAATTATAGTTGACCCATGGACACCGAACAGCTGGCCGCCCTCGCCCGTGCCACCGACGGCGACGACCCCCTGGCCGGTCTCGACGCCACGACGCGCGTCCGCAGGGAGATGGAGCGGGTCGAGGCCGTACTCGTGCGCCGCGCGCGCAACCAGGGCTCCACCTGGGCCGAGATCGCTGAGGTCCTCGGCGTCTCCAAGCAGGCCGTCCACAAGAAGTACGGGGGTCGGGGGCTCCTCGGCTCCCGGAAGTAGGACCGACCGCGCCGCGCGGCGCGGTCAGCGCAGCGCCGACACGAACCTCTCCATGCGCCCGCCGAACCCCTCCGCGTCGCCGAACCACACCGCCACCGAGTCCGCCCCGGCGGCCGTCAGCTCCCGGAACAGCTCCACGGTGCGGCCGAAGCCCTCCTCGTCCCCGGACCAGGCGATCCGGGTGCCCGACCGGACGGGGCGGTCGGTCAGACACCGCAGCCGGTTGCGCGCCGCCACGAACTTCTCCGCGGTCAGTCCGACGCCCTGCCACTCGTCGCCCCACTCGGCCGCGCGCCGCAGCGCCCGGTCGGAGGCGCCGCCGACCATCACCGGCACGGGTCGCGCCGGGCGGGGCTCGAACACGCCGCTCCCGTAGGAGTGGAACCGGCCCTCGAACGGGCCGCCGCCCCCGAACAGGTGCCGCAGCAGCCGCAGCGTCTCGTCCGTCCGCGCCCCGCGTGTGGCGAAGTCGGCCCCCACCGCGGCGAACTCCTCCTCGGACCAGCCGACGCCCACCCCCAGCACGAACCTCCCGCCGGACAGGGCGTCCAGGGTCGCCGCCTGCTTCGCGAGGACCAGGGGGTCCCGCAACGGCGCCACCAGCACCGACGTGCCCAGCCGGATGCGCGTGGTGCGGGCGGCCAGGTGCGCCAGGGACACCAGCGGTTCGTACACGCCGCCGAACGTGGTCCCGTACGGGGCGGGCGGCAGCAGGTGGTCCGGAAGCCACACGGCGTCCACCCCCAGCTCCTCCGCCCGGACGCCCAGGTCGGTCAGGGTCCTCGCGGACATCTCGGGGGACTCGTCGGGGAGGACCACCTGGAGGCGGGTGCCGGTGATCGGTTCGGTCAGCTCGCTCATGAGCCGACGGTAGACCGTGTCGCCGCCGCCCGGGGAGACCCCCTCCGGCGAGCCGGTCCCCCCGCCCCGTGGACACGCCCGTCCCGGGGCCGGGCCCTCACCGCCCCTCGGGCAGCGTGACCCGGGCGAGGACCGCCCGGTGGTCGCTTCCCGTGACCTCCACGACCTCGAACGCGCCGACGCCCATCGACTCGTCGACCAGCACGTGGTCGATGGCGACGCCGGGCAGTCCGCCCCCCGTCGGCCACGTGGGCTCCAGCCCCCGGCCGTGGACGGTCGCGGCGCTCACGTAGCCCGCGTCCAGGACGCGGCGCAGCTCGGCGTGGTCCAGGGTGGCGTTGAAGTCGCCGGCCAGGATCCTGAGCCCCGGCCGGTGGAAGCGGTGGCCGGGGTCCGCGACCGCGGGTTCCGCGTCCTCGGGACCGGGCAGGGCGCGCAGCCCGTCCCGCCACCCGTCCATGGTCCCGGGGGACAGGGGAGGCAGGGGGTGCACCGACACCACCTCCACGGGGAAGGAGTACCCGGGCACCTCCATGGCGGCGCGCGGCATCGCGAACGCCCCGGTTCCCGCCGCCGCGTCGCCCAGGTCGGCGAGGGGGTGGGCCGCGTGGACGCTGCTGCCGTGCACACCCGCGGCCGAGTGGTCGACCGTGTGGGGGAGGAGGTCGTCGAGCCCGGCCCCGGACAGGGCCTCCAACAGGTCCGGTGTGACCTCCTGGAGGGCGAGGACCGTCACCTCGCGGTCGCGCACCAGGTCGACCACCTCGGCGACGTCGGCGCCGCCGCCGAGGGCGTTCAGGCTCATGACCCGCAGCTCCGGGCCTCCCGCTCCGGAGATCCCGAAGGGGATCGCGCGCGGCACGACGGCCGCCGCGAGGACGGCCGCCGCCGCGACCAGCACGGCCAGCGGCACCCACCGCCGCAGCAGGCCCGCGACCGTCGCCGCCAGGAGCGCGGCCCCCAGCATGTACGGGGTGAAGGCCAGCGCGGGCACCAGCGGCCACCCCCGCTCCAGGCCGAGCCCCCGCAGCGCGGCGAATACCGCGAAGCCCGCCGCCGCCAGCGCGACCAGGACGGTCACGGCCGCCGAGCGCCGGCGGCGGGCGGCCGGCGCCGTTCCTCGTACCCCCGCGTGCTCCATGACCCCGACCTCCGTGTCCCGCGGACGGTCGCGCCCGCCCCGGATAGGACTCCCCCCGAGGGCGACGGGTTCGGACGGTTTCCGGCGGGAGCCGCGCCGGGACGCGGACCCGGAGGCGCTCGCCCGGGGGCGGGCGGCCCCGCACCGCAGGCCCTCGGCGTACCCCCCGCGGACCGCCGCTCCCCCGGCGGACCGCCGTCCACCACGGCGGGGAGGAGGTCCGCCGCACCCCCGAGGGCCCCGCCCCGACCGCCTACTGCCCAGGCGGGAGGGGCCGTCGGGAGACCATCGCGGAGGGGACGCCGGGGACCCCGCGCACGGTGTTCGGCCCCGCCGGAGGGCACGTGCGGGCCCTCGCGGGGCGCGCCCGCGGTCCGCCGCCGCACCCCCGCCGCCCGACGCGGCGGCCCGAGGTGCTCCGGGGCAGCCCGGGCCGGTGCGGCCTCAGGGCCGGGCGGCGGCCTCCGTCAACCGCTTCCACGCCCTCTCCAGGTGCGGATGGCACACTCCCGGACGCCGCACCAGGTAGGCCGTGTCGACGGGCGGATCCGCCGGGTCCAGGAGCGTGACCAGGCGGCCCTCGTCCAGTGCCGCCTGGCACAGGTACCGCGGCAGCACCGTCACCCCGGCGCCGCCGACCACCGCCGCCAGCACCCCGCGCAGGTCGGGCACGGTGACCGCGGGCGTGCAGGTCAGCCGCACGCCGAACACGTGGCGCCAGTACCGGCGGAGGAGGGGCAGGTCGTCGTCGTACGCCACCAGGGGGGCCGCGCACAGCGCCGAGGAGCCCTGGCGGCCCAGCCGTTCGCGGCGGATCCGCCGCGCCCACCCGGGCGACGCCACCAGGACGGACTCCGTGTCCGCCAGCGGATCGGCGACCAGCGTGCGACCGCGCGGCCGCACCGTCGACACCACCAGGTCGTGCCTGCCCGAGCGGAGCCCGTCCAGGAGGTCGTCGGCCGGTCCGGTCCGGACCCGCAGCCGTACCCCCTCCTCCACCAGCGGGGCGAGGGCGGGCAGGACCAGGGAGTGGAGCGCCTCGGCCGGCCCCGCCAGCCGCAGCGGCACGGGCGGGGAGGACGCGTCGCCGCCGTTCTCCCCGGCCACCACCTCCAGGGCGTCCAACGGCTCGGCGATCCGGGCGGCCAGGTCGTTGGCCTCGGCGGTGGGGGCCACGCCGCGGGGCAGCCGGTCGAACAGCTCGCGTCCCAGCCTCCGCTCCAGCGAGCGGATCTGCGTGGTCACCGTCGGCTGTGACAGTCGCAACAGCTGGGCGGCCGCGGTGAAGGAGCCCGACCTGTGCACGGCCAGGAAGGTGCGCAGCTGCTGGAGGTCCAGCGCCCCGGCGACCGATCCATTGGAATCTCTATAGGTCACCTTGCCGATTTTATTGGTGGACGAATACGTTGCCGCACTAGTGTCTGCCTGGACCGGGGCAGCCCGGTCCACAGCACACGACGTCCCGGAGGTTCCGCCATGCCAGTCACCAGCAGGGAAGTCCACCTCGTCGCCCGCCCCTCCGGCGAACCCGAGCCCACCGACTTCTCCCTCGTCGAGACCGAGGTCGGCGACCCGGGGGCCGGGGAGATCCTCGTCCGCAACTCGTGGATCTCCGTGGACCCCTACATGCGGGGCCGCATGAACGACACCAAGTCCTACGTCCCGCCCTACCGCCTCGGAGAGGCGATGGACGGCGGTGCGGTGGGCACCGTGGTCGCCTCCGGCAGCGACGACGTACCGGTCGGCGCCACGGTCCTGCACTCCGCCGGGTGGCGCGAGTACGCACTCCTGCCCGCCGGGGCGGCGCGCGTGGTCGACCCCGGCCTCGCCCCCGTCGAGAACCACCTCAACGTCCTCGGCATGATCGGCCTCACCGCCTACGCCGGGCTCGTCGAGGTCGCCCCCGTGAAGGAGGGCGACGTGGTGTTCGTCTCGGGCGCCGCGGGGGCGGTCGGCTCGCTCGCCGGCCAGATCGCCCGCAAGCTCGGCGCCTCCCGCGTGGTCGGGTCGGCGGGCGGCCCGGAGAAGCGGCGCCGGGTCGTCGAGCGGTTCGGCTTCGACGCCGCCGTCGACTACCGCGAGGGCGACCTGGAGGGGCAGCTCGCCGAGGCCGCGCCCGACGGGATCGACGTCTACTTCGACAACGTCGGAGGCGACCACCTGCGGGCGGCCATCGCGGCGATGCGCGACCACGGGCGGATCGCCCTGTGCGGAGCGATCTCCCAGTACAACGCCACCGAGCCCGTCCCCGGGCCGGACAACCTCTTCCTCGCGGTCGGCAAGCGGCTCAACCTGCGCGGGTTCATCGTCGGCGACCACGCCCACCTGGCGGCCGAGTACGCACGGCTGGCGGCGGGCTGGATCGCCGACGGGGACCTGCGCAGCGAGGAGACCGTGGTCGACGGCATCGACAACGCCGTCCGCGCCTTCCTCGACATGATGCGGGGGGCGAACACCGGCAAGATGCTGGTCCGCCTCACCGACTGAGCCCTTGCCTGGAGTGCACTCCAGGTTGCCATCATGGGTGGCACTCCCCGCAGCCACCACGGACTCCGTGACCACGGAAAGGCTTCCATGCAGTACGTCACGCTGAACAACGGCCTCACCATGCCGCAACTCGGGTTCGGTGTCTGGCAGGTCGCCGACGACGCGGCCCAGGCCGCCGTCGAGACCGCCCTGGAGAGCGGCTACCGCAGCATCGACACGGCCAAGCTGTACGAGAACGAGGCCGGTACAGGCCGGGCGCTCGCGGCGTCGGGACTCCCCCGGGAGGAGTTGTTCGTCACCACCAAGCTGTGGAACGACGACCAGGGGTACGACAACGCGCTCAAGGCCTTCGACGCCAGCCTCGACCGGCTCGGCCTGGACTACGTCGACCTGTACCTCATCCACTGGCCCGCGCCGGCGAGGGGCGCCTACGTCGAGACCTGGAAGGCCCTGGAGCGCATCCACTCCGAGGGGCGGGCCAAGGCCGTCGGGGTGTCCAACTTCACCGCCGCGACCCTGGACCGCGTCGTCGAGGAGGGGGACGTGGTCCCGGCCGTCAACCAGATCGAGCTGCACCCCTACTTCTCCCAGGAGGCCATGCGGGCGGCCAACGCCCGCCACGGCGTCGTCACCGAGGCGTGGAGCCCCCTGGGCCAGGGCAAGGACCTGCTGCAGGACCCCGTGCTCGCCGCGATCGGCGCCGCGTACGGCAAGTCCGCCGCGCAGGCGGTGCTGCGCTGGCACATCCAGAGCGGCAACGTCGTGATCCCCAAGTCCGTGACCCCGTCGCGGATCCGGGAGAACTTCGACGTCTTCGACTTCGAGCTGTCCGGTGACGACATGGACAAGATCGGGTCGCTGAACCGTGACGGCCGGATCGGTCCGGACCCCGACACCCTCGGCTGAGAGCCGCGTCCTCCGGGGCCGTGACCGGGCCCGGGGGTGGGATCATCCGACGCTCCCGGGCCGTGGAAACGGCCCGGGAGCGTCTTTCACGGGACGAAACGGATGGGGCGGGAAGCAAACGTCTCGCCCCGCGCATGACCGGAACCGGACGAAGCGGTACGCGCGCGCACCACGGCCCACACCCTTCCCAAGGGCCGGTCCGCACGGGGTAGGGACCTGGTGAACGTCTCGGGTCAGGACCTCCGCCGCCCCCGAGTGGCGTGGTGCCGAACAGAGGCGTACAGTCCCTCTGGTGCGCCGGGAAACATACGACGGCGGACACCAGCTCTCCTCTACGCGAAACCAGATCCATGACCGTCGTCCCCCTTCGTGCCGCACGCGTGTACCGCTCGGAGAACGCCGAGCGCTCCGTCCACGCCTGGTGCCACAAAGCCCTGAGCCAGTGGCCCGAACTCGGGCCCCTTCCGCCTGTGGAGACCCGTCTGGGGAGCACGCAGGCCTTTCGAGCCGAAGGCGGTGCCGGCACCCCGGTACTGGTCCTGTCGGGCACCAACTTCAACGCCGCCACCACGGTCCCCGCCGCCCGCGCCCTGGCCGCGGACCGTCCGGTGCTGCTGGTCGACGTTCCCGGACAGCCCGGCCTCAGCTGCAGCCAGCGGGTCGGCGGGACCAGGATCGAGACCTACGGCGCGTGGCTGGACGAGCTCCTGCCCCGGATCACCGACGGGCCCGTCCTGGTGCTGGGACACTCGCGCGGCGCCGCCATCGCGCTCGCCTCGACCCCGTCCCCGCTGGTCGCGGGGATGCTGCTGCTCAACCCCGCGGGGCTCACCGCGGCCGGTGTCAGCTCGGAGTCGATGCGCGCGACGCTGCCCTGGATGATCCACCCCAACGAGCAGACCAGCGGCCGCCTCGTCGAGTTCCTCAGCGGTCCGTCCGCGGACGAGTGCGCCGAGCGCCGCGCCGAGGCCGAGTGGCTGACCATGGTGGCCCGCTACTGCCGCACGGGCACCACGCCCAACCCGCTCCACGGCGAGCAGTTCCGCGCCTGGGCGGACACGCCGGTCGCCGTGGCGACCGGATCGCACGACCCCTTCTTCTCCCCCGCGCGCCTGCACGGGCCGGCCCGCCGGTTCCTCAACACCGGGGTCCACACGATCGAGGGCGCGGGCCACCTGTCGCTGTACGAGCAGCCCGAGAGGGTGTGCGAGCTCCTGCGCGGGCTCGACGCCTGACCCGATCCCCGCGGCGGCCTCCCGCCGCGCACGGACGCGGCCCCACCGGCGCGTTCCCGCCCCCGCGCGAACGCGGTCGGCCGGACGTGTGATCCGCTCCTGCGGCCCCCGGTCCGGCCGCCGGGGCCCGGCGTACGCGCACGGCGGCCCCCGGTCCGGCCCCCGGTCCGGCCGCCGGCGCCGCGCCGCCGAACAGGTGGCCCTTCCGTGTGCCTCCGCCGCGCTCCCGGCCGTCCCGCGGCCCGGAGCGGCGGCGTCCTCCGCCGCGGCGCGGTGCCGTACTCTCCTTTTCCTGGTGTTCCGGTCTAAAAGAGTGCACTGCATCTGGAATCTTTATGTGAATCGGGATCTGCGTCATTTCGTATGAAATGGACGTAGGTGAATCTGTCTTTCCCGGTGCGTATCCTTGCCCGGGGCCGCTCCGAGATCTCGGCCCCGCCGCGCGCCGAAAGCACCCGAAACACCAGAGGGCAGTGCATGTCGAAAAAACTGGCACACATGCTCGGGCTCAACACGAACCCGACGATCTTCTTCGCTTCCGCCGCACTGACCGTCGTCTTCGTGGTGTGTGCCATCGCCTTCACCGACACGGTCGACACCGTCTTCGGCGCCGTCTCGCAATGGATCCTGACCCATCTCGGATGGCTCTACATCCTCGGCGTGACGACCTTTCTCCTCTTCCTCGTGTGGATCGCGTGCAGCCGCCACGGCGGTGTCCGGCTCGGCCCCCCGGGCAGTGCGCCGGAGTACGGCAACCTCGCCTGGTTCTGCATGCTCTTCGCGGCCGGGATCGGCAGCATCCTCATGTTCTGGGGAGTGGCCGAGCCCATCAGCCACTACGCGAACCCGCCCCGGGGAGACGTCGAGCCGGAGTCGGTGGAGGCGGCCCGGCAGGCCATGGGGTTCACGCTGTACCACTTCGGCCTGCACACCTGGACGATCTTCTGCCTGCCGGCGCTGGCCTTCGCCTACTTCGTGTACCGCAAGGGCCTGCCGTTCCGGGTCAGCTCGGTCTTCCACCCGTTCATCGGCGACCGGATCGACGGTCCGCTGGGAAGGACCGTCGACGTCGTCGCGGTCCTCGGCACGCTGTTCGGCGTGGCCGTCACCATCGGCCTGGGGACCATGCAGATCAACAGCGGCCTCAACACGCTGTTCGGCATCGAGGAGGGCCGCCTCGTGCAGCTGGTCCTGATCGCCGTGGTCACGGCCGTCGCGGTCGCCTCGGTGGCCTCGGGGCTCGACGTCGGGATCAAGTGGCTCTCACTGGTCAACGTCGTCCTCGCGGTCGCCCTGCTGGTGTTCGTCTTCCTGGCGTCCTCCCCGCTCTACCTGGCGAAGGGCACCATCGAGACCACGGGCGTGTACCTGGAGCGGCTGGTCGCGCTGTCGTTCTGGAACGACACCTTCGGCAACACCGGCTGGCAGGGCTCCTGGACGGTCTTCTACTGGGCGTGGACCATCACGTGGTCGCCGTTCGTCGGCATCTTCATCGCCCGCATCTCCAAGGGCCGCACCATCCGCGAGTTCGTGCTCGGCGTGCTCGCCCTGCCCACGGCCTTCAGCATCGTCTGGTTCGGCGTCTTCGGCCTGTCGGCCTTCGACATCGAGATGAACCGGGGCGGCGGCCTGGTCCGGGAGGTGGTCGTCGAGCAGGACGTACCGGGCGCGCTGTTCGCGTTCCTGGAGCACTTCCCGATGGCCACGCTCGTCTCGGCCGCCTCGATCCTCATCGTGGTCATCTTCTTCACCACGTCGTCGGACTCGGCGTCCCTGGTCGTGGACATGCTGTGCTCGGGCGACGCCGTCACCCCGACCCGGCAGCGGGTGTTCTGGGGGGTCGTCCAGGGCGTGGTCGCCGCGACGGTCCTCACCGCGACGGGCGTGGGCGGCCTGGACGCCCTGCAGCAGACGATCATCGTGTTCGGCCTGCCGTTCTTCGCGATCGGCTTCTTCATGATGGCCGGGCTCGTGCGCTCCCTCCGGGCGGAGACGCGGGAGGGGACGGGGGCCCGGCGGGCGCGCGACGCCCCGCTCGCCACCCGCGCCCGCCGGGCGGCCCGGCGCGACAAGCGGGGCGCCGGCCGCGCCCGGGGGCGCCGCGGGGGGATCGGGGCGCGGCGCGCCGGGTGAGCGGGTCCGGCCCGAGGCCCCTGCCCGGGGGCCGGCCGCCGTACCCCGGCGCCCCGGCCGGCCGGGGCCTACGACGGGTCGGCGCCCGGGGACCACCGGTCGCGCGGGTCCTGGCCGACGGCGGGCAGGATCACCTGGTCCACGATCCGGGCCACGTACTCCTCGTCCGGGAAGGCCTGGTGGTCCATGCCGTACTTGATCACCATGGCCTCGCCGATGTCGACGGTGAGGGGGGTGACCCGGGCGGGGTCGATCCTGCCCCGCCCGGCGTAGTGCTCCAGCACGGTGCGGGTGAAGCGACCGCCGCGCGCGTCGAACACCTCCTCCGTGAACCGCCTGTACAGGTCGGGGTGGTGCCGCGCCTCGGCGACCACGGCGAACAACGCCTGGCCACGGGTGCCGTCGGCCATGACGCCCCGCAGGAGCATGAGGGCGCGGATGAGGTCCCCCCGCAGGTCGTCGGCCCCGGGCGTGGGCACCTCCTGCGGGAGGGTGTGGTACATCGCGTCGATCAGGATGTCGCCGGGGGTGGGCCAGCGCCGGTACAGGGAGGTCTTCGCGGTGCCGGCGCGGCGGGCGACGCCCTCCATGGACAGCCGGGAGAGGCCGACCTCGGCGGCCTCGGCGAGGACCGCCTCGTGGATGGCGTCGAGCAGTTCCCTCCCGCGCCTGCGCGTGGCCCGGGGCGCGTCCGGCCGGGGGCGGTCCCGCGCGCCCCCGCCGCCCCCGGACGGTTCCCCCTGTCCGCCGGGGCGCTCCCCGGACCCGTCCCGCACCACGTCGTCCGCCAACCCTGCCTCCCCTGGCCGCTTCCGGCCGAGAACCGACTTCCCAAACAAGAAACGGTGTCGTATCTTAAGAACGCCTTTGGATACGCCATCGTATCCAATGCCCATCCACCTGGCCCCGCCCTGCCCCCGTGCGGCGTGAACGGAGCTTCCCGTGTCCCTTCCACCTTCCCGTACGACCCCGGCCTCCGGCGGTGTCCCGCTCGGCCGGCGGTCCCTGGCCCCCGACCTGTCCCGTGGCGTGATGCTACTGGTGATCGCCGTCGTGCACGCCCACATCTTCCAGGAGATGGTCGGCGGCGACCCGCAGGCGCCGGGCGCCGCGTTCGACGCCGCCACCTCGGTCTTCGTGACGACGTTCGCCGAGGGGCGCGGCTACCCCATGTTCGCCGCGCTGTTCGGCTACGGGCTCGCCCGGATCCACCTGCGCCGCGCGGCCGAGGGGCGTCCCTGGCCCCGGGTGCGCTCCCTGGTCCGCAGGAGGGGGCGCTGGCTGGTCCTCATCGGGCTCCTGCACACCGTCCTGCTCTTCTTCGGTGACATCATCGCCGTCTACGGGCTCATCGCCCTCATGTTCGCGGGGCTCCTCCACGTCGGCGACCGGAGACTGCTCGCCCACGGGTTCACCTGGATGGCCCTCGGCACGCTGGTCTACGCCTTCCTCAACACCGTCCCCTCCTTCACCGACCCCGCGGCCGGGGGAGGGGTCCTCACCGGGAGCCCGCTGGCGGACATGGTGACGCGGCTGTTCACGTGGCCGGTCATGACCCCGATGCTCCTCATGACGTCGGTGTTCCCGTTCGCGGTGGGGGTGTGGGCGGCCCGCCGCGGCGTCATGGAGGAGCCCGGGCTCCACCTCGGCCTGCTGCGCCGGAGCGCCTCGGTCGGCATCCCCGTCGCCGTTCTGGGGGGCCTGCCGTACGGCCTGGCCTCGGCCGGGCTGTGGGAGCCCGCCGGTCCGGCCGAGACCGGCCTCGCCTGGCTGCACATGCTCACCGGCTACGCGGGCGGCTTCGGCTACGCGGCGCTCATCGCCCTCGTCGCGGTCCGCCTCGGCCACCGGCGGGGCCCGGTGGTCCGGGCGCTGGAGGCCGCCGGCCAGCGCTCGATGACGTGCTACCTCCTGCAGTCGGTGGCCTGGACCGTGCTGTTCGCGCCGTACGCGTTCGGCCTGGCGTCGGGCCTCTCCGAACTCGGCGCGGTCCTGGTCGGCGCGGCCGTCTGGCTGGCCACCGTGGTGGTCGCCGACGTCATGCGGCGCACGGGGGCACGCGGCCCCGCCGAACGCCTCCTGCGGTGGGGCACCTACCGGGAGCCCCGCTCCGGCGCCGGGACCGTGGCGGAGCAGGCGCACTCCGGCGGCTGAGCGCCGCTCGGGCCCGCCGAGGGGAAACCCGTGGAGGCCGCCGGTCGGGGTGCACGATGATGGTGCGATGACCACTTCCGACGACGAGCGCTTCCTCGCCGCCACCGCCGACCGGCTCGCCTCCCTCCCCGCCGTGCGGGCCGTCGCCCTCGGGGGCTCCAGGGCCCGAGGCTCCCACCGGCCCGACAGCGACTGGGACCTGGCCCTCTACTACCGGGGCGGGTTCGACCCGCAGGACCTGCGGGACACGGGCTGGCCCGGCGAGGTCTCGGAGCTCGGGGACTGGGGCGGCGGCGTCTTCAACGGCGGAGCCTGGCTGCGGATCGACGGGCGGGCCGTGGACGTGCACTACCGCGACCTCGACGTCGTCGAACACGAGCTCGCCGAGGCCGGCGCGGGCCGGTTCCGGGTGGAGCCCCTCATGTTCCACCTGGTCGGCATCCCCAGCTACCTCGTCGTCGCCGAACTCGCGATCGGCCGCGTCCTCGTCGGCGACCTTCCTCGGCCCGACTACCCCGGGGCGCTGCGCCGGGCCGCGCCACCGGTGTGGCGCGGCCTGGCCTCCGCCACCCTGGCCTACGCCGAGCGCCACCACGCGCCCCGCGGCAGGGTCGCCCAGACCGCGGGCCTGGTCGCCCAGGCGGCCTCCCACACCGCGCACGCGGTACTGGCCGGCCGGGGGGAGTGGGTCACCAACGACAAGGAGCTCCTGGCACGGGCGGGGCTGGAGGAGGTGGACCTCGTGGTGGCGGGGATGACGGCCGACCCCCAGGACCTCGTCGCGGGGGTGGCGGAGGCCGGCCGGATCCTCGCCACGGCCTGAGGCGGGCGCGGGAGCCGGTCGGCGCGTGCTTCCGGCGCGGCTTCTTCGGGACCTTCCACGAGGGTGGCGCGGGCCTCCCGCCCCTGGACCGCCCGGCCGCCGGCCCGGCCGGCGCCGCCCCCGGTGCGGGCCCCGCACCGGGGACGGGGCGACCTGAGGAGGACGCCGTCCCGGGCTACCTCCAGGTCATGTCGACGACCGCGTTGAGCGTGGTGTACCCCGCCCGGCGGAACGCCGCGGCCATCGGCGTGTTGCCGACGTCCGTCGCCGCCCGGATCCTGTCGACCCCCTGTTCGGCGAGGACACGGGTCCCCTCCGCGAGGATGTCGTCGACGTACCCGTGGCCGCGGTGCTCGGGGAGCACCCCGATGTAGGCGATGACCGGGTGGTAGTCGTTGCGGGCGGGCAGCACGAACCCGACGGGCCCGCCGTCCGGGAGCGTCGCGACCCGCCACCAGCCGCGGGGCGTCGTGTACCGCTCGAACTCCTCCGCGTACTGGTCGGCGGCGATCTGCTCCGCGGACCTGTGCGCGAGATCGCCCCGGTGGTGGGCGTCCAGGGTCCCTTCGAGGACCCGGGCCGTCAGGCCGAGCAGCTCCTCCTCGTCCCGCACGGGACGGAACCGGAGGCGGTCGCCCGGGCGCGGCGCGGAGCCCCCGGGGGTCCATTCGAGGCGCAGGCGTTCGACGAGCAGGGATCCGCCCTCGCCTTCGACGGCGGCCATGCGCTCCTCCACGGCACGCCGTTCCGCGGGGTCCTCGCGCCAGGCGGCGGAGACGTAGCGCAGGTACTCCGGCGGGTTCGCCCCCTCCGCCAGGGTGGCCGCGGAGGCCGTGCGCAGCAGGAGTCCGGCGACGCCCACGCGGTCGACGTCCCCGGCGCCGTCGTCCACGTCCAGGATGTCGAGGAGGAGCGGCGCGTCGTCGCCGCCGCGGCACCACCAGGACAGGCGGGCCAGCAGGCGGTCGCCGTCCAGGGCGACCCACATCCACGAGGGCCGGCGCCGTCCGTGGGCGAGGTCGTCGGCGAGTTCGGTGTTCAGCGTGTAGGGGAGCCGGGAGAAGAGGTCCAGCTCACCGGGACCGGTGATCGGTCGGATGGTCAGATCGTTCGTACTGACGGTCAAGGCGACACCTTCGGTGTGTGCGCCCGTCCGCACGGGGTCAGCCGTGGCAGGCTCCCCGGGAGGGCACGGGCGCGGTGGTTGCGGTGAACAACGGCTGTGCCTCCTTCCTGGTCGCGGCCCCGGAGCCGTTCCGGCCGGGACGGGACAGTTGTAGCGGTGGCCGGCGCCGGTGCACAAGCGGTTTTCCGGTCGCCCTCCCCGGCCCCGGCCGCGGGCTCACGCCTCCGGCCCCCGGCCGGGGGAGGCCTCCCCGCCCCGCGCCCCGCGCCGGGGGACGGTCACCACCAGCGTCAGCACGCCCGCGACCAGGCCCCAGAACGCCGATCCCACCCCGAGCAGGGTGAACCCGGACGCCGTCGCCAGGAACGTCACCACCGCCGCCTCCCGGGACCGTTCGTCCGACAGCGCGGACGCCAGGGACCCCCCGATCGTCCCGAGCAGGCCGATGCCCGCGATCCCGAGGACCAGGGTGGCGGGCAGGGCGGCCAGCAGGGACGCCACCGTCGCACCGAACACGCCGACGCACAGGTAGAAGACCCCCGCCCACACCCCCGCGAGGTAGCGGCGGTCCGGGTCGGGGTGGGCCTGGGGACCGGTGCAGATGGCCGCGGTGATCGCCGCCAGGTTCATCCCGAAGCACCCGAACGGGGCCAGCACCATGTTGGTCGCCCCGGTCCACCCGATCACGGGGGAGACCGGCACCCGGTAGCCGTCGTTGCGCAGGACCGCCACCCCGGGCAGGTTCTGGGACGCCATGGTCACCACGAACAGCGGCACGCCCACGCTCACCAGCACCTGCCACGAGAACTCGGGCACCACGAACACCGGTGCGGCGAGCGCGGGCCGCACCCCGCCCAGGTCCAGGGTCCCCCGTGCGGCGGCGGCCGCCGCGCCCGCGGCCAGGGAGAGGATCACGGCGTAGCGGGGCAGCCACCGCCGGGACAGCAGGTACGCCGCGAACATCGCGGCCACCACCGCGAAGTCGTCCTCCATGCTCGTGAAGAGGCCGACCCCGAACTGGAGCAGGACCCCGGCCAGCAGGCCCGCCGCGAGCGGGACCGGGACCCGGTCCATCACCCTCTCGAACCAGCCGGTGACCCCGCTCAGGGTGATCAGGGCGGCCGAGAACAGGAACGCCCCGACGGCCTGCGCCATCGTCACCCCGTCCAGGCCCACCGCCAGCAGAGCCGCTCCCGGCGTGGACCACGCGGTGACCACGGGGGCCCGGTAGCGCAGCGACAGCCCCACACAGGTCACCGCCATGCCCACGCCCAGGGCGAGCATCCACGAGGCGATCTCCCCGGAGGACGCCCCGGCGGCCTCGGCGGCGGTGAACACGATCGCCGCCGAGCTGGTCACCCCGACCAGGACGGCGATCAGACCGGCGGCGACCGCGGGGACCGGGGCGACGCCTCCGATGCGGCGGGCGAGGGTTCTCATGGTCGACCATCCTGCCCGGCGGCCGTCCCGGGGCCGCCGCCGGGGCGGGAGAACGGCGGGTCCGCCGCCGGGCGGGGCCGGTGAAACCGGTGGCCTCGGACGGGGGCCGCCGGGGACGATGGACCCATGGAACGATCATTCGACGAACTCGTGGCCGAGGCCGAGGCGGAGCCCACGGAGGGCTGGGACTTCTCGTGGCTGGACGGCCGGGCCACCGAGCAGCGCCCCTCCTGGGGCTATCAGCGCACGATGGGGGAGCGCATGGCCTGCGCGTCCGCCGCCCTCGACATCGAGACCGGGGGAGGCGAGGTGCTGGCAGGCGTCCCCGAGCTCCCCAGGACGGCGGTGGCGACCGAGTCCTGGCCGCCCAACGCGGCCGAGGCCACCCGGCTGCTCCACCCGCGGGGCGTCGCGGTGGTCGCGACCGAGGACGGCCGTCCGCTGCCGTTCGCGGACGGCGCGTTCGACCTGGTGGTCTCCCGGCACCCCGTCGCCACGTGGTGGGAGGAGATCGCCCGCGTGCTCGCCCCCGGCGGCACCTACCTCTCCCAGCAGGTGGGGCCGGAGAGCGTGTTCGAGGTGGTGGAGTTCTTCCTGGGGCCGCGCCCCGAGGAGGACCGCCGGTCCCGGCACCCGGACGACGCGCGCGAGGCGGCCAGGGCGGCCGGGCTCGACGTCGTCGACCTGCGCCTGGAACGGCTGCGCACGGAGTTCTTCGACGTCGGCGCGGTCGTCTACTTCCTGCGCAAGGTGATCTGGATGGTGCCGGGGTTCACCGTCGACGCCTACCGGGAGCGGCTCCTGGCCATGCACGAGCACATCCGGCGCGAGGGGTCGTTCACGGCGACCACGACCCGCTTCCTCGTCGAGGCCCGCAAGCCCCGGGGATGAGGCCGCCCGCCGGCGGACCGGCCCCCGCGACCGCGGCCCGGCGCGGAGGTCCGGTCCGAGGGCTCAGGCGCCGGCCCTGACGTGCTGGACGACCTCGAACCCCCAGATCTCGCTGTCGGTCGCGGCCGGTCCGCCCCGCCCGTGCCCGTGCCCGGTCGCCTCGCCGCTGCGATCCGCGTCGGCGGCGGCCTGGGCGTGCCCGTGCTTGAACGCCTGGCCGCCCACCCAGTTCCGGAAGTCCTCCTCGGAGCGCCAACGGGTGTAGACCAGGTACTTGTCGGTGCCCTCGACCGGGCGCAGGAGCTGGAACTCCTCGAACCCCGGCTGGTTCTCCACGAGCCCGGCCCGTTTGGCGAAGCGCTCCTCCAGTGTGGCCCCGGCACCCTCGGGGACGGTCAGGACGTTGAACTTGACGACGCTGCTCACGCGGCACCTCTCCACCGTTGACTTCGACCTTCACCGCCCAACCTAGGGCACCCACCTCCCCGGCGCCGGTCGGCCCCGCGGCAACCGCCGGGCTAGTGGAGGACAGAGGACGACCGCCACCGCCCCTAGGGTCGGAGCCGTGACCACTCTCGACCGACGCGCCCTCAACCGCGCGACACTGGCCCGCCAGTCCCTCCTGGAACGCGGCGACGACACCGCACTCACCGTGGTGCGCCAACTCGTCGGGCTCCAGGCCCAGGACCCCGAACCGCCCTGCTTCGGCCTGTGGTCCCGGATCGAGGGTTTTCGGGCCGACGACCTCGCCGGGCTGCTGCACAGCCGCGACCTCGTCCGCGCGACCCTTCTCCGGGGCACCCAGCACTTGGTCGCCGCCGACGACTACCTGTGGCTGCGCCCCGTCCTGCAGCCCATGCTGCTCCGCTGGCAGCGGGGCGCGTTCGGGAAGGCCACCGCGGGCCTGGACACGGGCGAACTCGCGGACGCGGCGCGCGGACTCCTCACCGCGGGACCCGTGCCCCGACCCGAACTCGGCCGGGCCCTTGCCGACCGCTGGCCCGGCCGCGACCCGGTCGGGCTCGCCCGCTCGGTCCAGGGCCTCCTGCCTGTGCTGCACCCGCCGCCCGACGGCACATGGGGGCGGCGCGGAACGACCCCGTTCGCCCTCGCGGAGCAGTGGCTCGGCCGGCCGCTCGCAGACGACCCCTCCCTGGACGATCTGGTGCTGCGCTACCTGGCGGCGTTCGGCCCGGCCTCGGTCCGGGACGTCCAGGCGTGGAGCGGGGCGACCCGGCTGGGCGCGGTCGTGGACCGCCTCAGGCCCCGGCTGTGCGTGTTCCGCGGTGAGGACGGGCGGGAGCTGTTCGACCTCCCCGACGCGCCCCGGCCCGATCCCGGGACCCCGGCTCCGGTCCGCTTCCTGGCGCTCCTGGACAACGTTCTCGTCGGCCACCACGACAGGTCCCGCATCGTCGAGGACGACCGCCGGCCGTACCTCGTGGTGGAGGCGCCGCTGACCGTGGACGGTTTCGTGCGGGGCCTGTGGCGGCTCGAGAGGCCCAGGGGCCGTTCCCGCGCAGAGGGAGGCGGGAGGGACCGCGCCGTGCTGGACGTGCGACTGTTCACCCCGCTGACCCCGGCGGAGGAGGAGGCGGTCGCGGAGGAGGGCGAACGCCTGCTCGGCCTCGCGGCGGCCGACGCCGACGGCCACGGGCTCAGGATACGGCCCCTGGACCCCTGACCGGTGGCGGACGCCCGGAGCGGGGTCAGCCGAGGACCACCCGCCCCGACGCGTCCACGCTCCACCCCGGGTTGTGCGCGACCTCCCACACCACCCCGTTGGGGTCCCGGACGTGCGCGTGGAAGACGCCCCCGAACTCGCCCCGCCGCGGGCTCTTGAGCACGGTCCCGCCCGCCGCGGCCATCGCGTCCACGGTCCGCCCGACCTCCTCGGGGCCGTCGACGTTGTGCGCCAGGGTCACCCCCGACAGCACCGACGTCCCGGGCGGCAGCCCCAGGTCCCGGTCGAACCCCTCCGCGTCGAACAGGCCCAGCACCTGCCCGGGGGCGACCTGGAAGAAGACGATCTCGCCGGGGACGTCCATGAGGGGCTCCCAGCCGAGCCCGTCCCGGTAGAAGCGGCGGGCCGCGTCCAGGTCGGGGGTGGCGAGCGTGACGAAGTGGACCTGCTGCCTCACGGCGTGCTCCTCGGATCGCGGTCGCGGGCTCCCCATCATCCCGGAGCCCGGCGCCGACTCCCGTGCGCCCCGCCCGGCCGCGTCCCGGTACGGGCGGGCCGACCGCCTACAGCCCGTGCTTGCGGGCGACCACGGCGAGGACGAGCGAACGGGGGAAGAGCCTGCGCAGCGCGAACACCACCGGCGCGTTGCTGCCCACCGCGTACAGGGGCCGCGGCCGGTCCGCCTCGACCGCCCGCACGACGGTCCGGGCGACCCGGGCCGCGGAGATCCCGGCCGACTCGTTGGCGTCGAGCGCGGTGAGCATGGTGCGGTACTCGCCCGCGAACGGGGAGCCGTCGCGCAGGTACTGGGTCCGCCGCTCGCTGATACCGGTGTTGATCGACCCCGGTTCCACCGTGGCCACCCCCACCCCGAACGGGGACACCTCGCGGCGCAGGGCGTCGGCGAACCCCTTGAGCGCCGCCTTCGACGCGACGTAGGACGACCGGTACGCCAGGGGGAAGCTCGCCAGCATCGACCCCACCATGACCACCCGGCCGTACCCGCGCCCGCGCATCCCCGGGAGGAGGAGCTGGGTGAGCCGCACGGCCCCGAACACGTTGATCCGGAACAGCCTCTCCACGGCGTCCGGGGGCAACTCCTCGAACGGGCCGCTCTGGCTCTCACCGGCGTTGTTGACCAGCACGTCCACGTCGCCGACGGCGGAGGCGCACGCCTGGACCGACGCCTCGTCGGCCAGGTCGAGGGGCAGGTACTCCACGCCCGGAACCGGCTCGGCCACCGACCCGGGTCTGCGGCTGGTGCCGTACACGCGGTAGCCGCGCCGGACCAGCGCGGCGGCCACGGCCGCGCCGATACCCGACGACGCGCCGGTGACGAGCGCGGTCCGCTGGACGGGGGGACGGTTCATGGCGGTCCTTCCGGGAGGGGGCGGCGCGCGGGCGCAACGCGTGTGAGCGATGATCGCACGGCGCGCAGCGACCGGCCGTCCCAGCCCTCCCCGGCGCCCGCGTCAGTCCCAGCGGTGCGGATCGAACAGGCCGATCGGCAGGTCGGTCCGGCCGTTCACGGCCAGGTCGGCCAGGGCCTGGCCGACGGCGGAGGCGAACTTGTAGCCGTGCCCGGAGAAGCCCCCGGCGAGCACCAGTCCGGGAAGCTCCCTGCGGTGGCCGATGACGAAGTGCTCGTCCGACGTCATCGTGTACATGCAGGAGGCCATGCGCTCGGGGAGGGCCTCGACGCCGTGCAGCCCCGAGGCCAGCTCGCCGAGCCTGCGTGCGTCGGCGGGGTCGGGCTCGCGCGGACCCGCGCCGGGGTCCACCGGCTCACCCCACTGCGCCCCCTCGCGCCTCGGACCGGGGGCCTCGGCGTGCACGCCGATCTTGACGGTCCGGCCCCCGTCCAGGCTCGGGAACCCGTACCAGGTGCAGTCGTCCCCGTCCCGGGCGAACACCGGGCCGGCCACGTGCGCGGCCGGGTCGCCCGTGGTGCGGAACCAGCCCAGCACCCGACGCTCGACCGTGATCCCCCCGCCCAGGCCGGCCACCTCGGGCACCAGCGAGGGGAGCCACGCGCCCGCGGTGACGACCACCCTCCGGGCGCGGATCACGGTGTCGCCCACCACCACGCGGGGCCGGTCCGGATCCGGTTCGATCCGGGTCGCGACGGCCCCGGTGAGCACCCGTGCGCCCGCCGCCCCGGCGAGCCGGACGGCCGCCAGGATCGACGCCTCGGGCAGGACCACGCCGGCGTCCTCCTCGAACACGCCGACCTCGCCCGTGTGCAGCCGGTGGCCGGGGAACCGGGAGCGGACCTCGTCGGCGGAGAGCAGCTCGAAGGGGAGTCCGTGGTGTCGTGCCGCGGCCAGCGACCCGGCGACGGCGGCACCGTCCGGCGCCCCGGCCATCAGCGCCCCGGTGCGCAGCACGAGCCGTTGCCCGGACGCCTCCTCCAACTCCGACCAGGCACGCCAGGCCGCTCGGACGAACGGCACGTACTCGGCGCCCTCCAGGTAGGCGGTGCGGATGATGCGGGACTCCCCGTGGCTGGACCCCCGGTCGTGGCCGGGGGAGAACTGCTCCACCCCGACGGCGTCGACCCCGGACCGGGCCAGGCGCCACAGGGCCTGCGCCCCCATCGCCCCCAGACCGACCACGACGGTGTCGGTCTCCAGCAGGTTCGCCACGCGGTTCCTCCCCGATCCGGTTCCTGGCCTCCAGGGGAAGGCCCCGGCCCATGATCCCAGGCCGTGGCGGACGCCCGCCCACCCCCTGGGTGGACGGGCGTCCTGTTCAGCGGTCCCCCGCGGCGCACGCCGGGGAGAGGGGCCGGATCAGTCCAGCGGCGGGTAGGCGTTGTCCAGCAGCTCCTGGAACTGGGCCGAGAACCAGTGGCCCGAGATCGGGGCGTCGGCCAGCGCGCCGCTCATGTTGTTCCCGTTGCGGGGGTTGCCCTCGTAGGTCGGGTCGCACATGCGGTCGAAGCCCTTGCCCTCGGGGTTGGGGATCAGCTCGCTGGAGCCGTCCGACTCACCCGGGGGCTTCATCCACACATAGGCGTCGATGCCCGGCTCGGGGGAGGCCTGCGGGCGCTCGCCCAGCCCCGCACCCGACTGGTTGCACCAGTTGCCCGACTGGATCCGCCGGTCGTAGCGGCCCCCGTCCACATAGGCGTCCACGCTGGTCTCGGGGCCGGGGCCCGTGGGGCGGTCCGGGCCGCCCCACCCGTTGCGGGAGGTGTCGATCAGCATCCCGATGTCGGAGGCGAACCCCTGCGAGACCAGCTCCTCGCGCAGTGCCTGGGCGTAGGACAGCTCGTCGGTGAACTGGTTCCAGTCCACCCACTGCGACTGCCGCACCGGTGTGCCGGCGACGGTCTGGTCGATGGAGAAGTTGTCCTCGACCAGCGCCGAGTAGTTGGCCGTGTTCGCGATGAACCCGTGCACGTCGTCGGGGGTGGCTCCGGCGGTGTTGGCCGCCTCGTAGAACAGCGCCGCCGAGGCCGAGAAGTTGTCCTCCCAGCCGATCCAGCCGTGGTGGCCCGCGTCCACGTAGTTGTAGACGTTGTCGATCGCGCCCAGCTGCGCCAGGGCGTAGCCCACACCCTCCACGTAGTTGCCGTTGGCCAGCATCTCGTCGCACTCGGGCGTGGCCGTCTCGCGCGGGGACACGTTCGTGACCAGGTTGGGCAGCGAGTCGATCTCCACCGTCGTCACGATCCGCAGGTCCGCGTAGGCCGGGTCGGCCAGGATCTCCGCGATCGGATCGATGTACTCCTCCTTGTACCGGTCGATCTCGTCCGGGCCCAGCTCGCCGTTGGAGGCCAGCGCCGCGCAGTCGCGGCCGGGCAGGTTGTAAATCACCACCTGGAAGACCAGGGGCTCGCCCGCGGCCTGGACCACCGCCTCGTCCAGGTGCTCGCGCAGGCCCATCGACCCGGTGGTCGGGCTGTCGTTGCCCTCGATCGCGCTGATCTGGTCCAGCCACACACCCGTGGGCTGGTCGGAGATCGCGTCCCCGCCGGGCTCGGCCGCGGCGTTGGCCGACCAGATCGGGTTCACGTACACATCCGCGCCCTCATACGGATTGTCCACGCGTTCGGCGGCGGAAGCACTGGTGGCGGCGACCGTGAGAGAGGCGGTAAGTGCCAGTCCGGCAGCGGTGGCTAGGCCGCGCCGTGCCCACGGAGTTCGTTGCTTGTCGCGGGGGGAATTTCTCATGGTGTTTTTCTTCCTCATGGGGAGCGGGTGGCCAGAAGGAGTGTGCGGCTCGCCGGGCGCGTCACGGCGCCCGGCGGACCGGCGGCTGGGGGAGGCGGTGTTCATGGTGGTGAGCGGGGCATGGGCGGGCCTGAGATCCGGGGTAAGGCTGGCGGTTGATCGTCTGTGTTTCTCCCGGCAAAAGGTGGGAGAAACGGGGGGATGGTGACCGGAAGGGGGGTGGGAGCGCTCCCAGTCGTAAGCGGGAATGGTGGTTGGCGTTGTCTGGACAAGGGGTGCGAAGGGCGTTCCGTATGCGGTTACGGGGGGTGACTATTCCGGAACGCTTTTCAGAACCGTAGCTCTCCAATGGTGATATGTAAACACCAAATGTCCACGAGGTTTCTGGGACGCTGTCCCCGTTCGGTGAATGACCAGGTGGTGATCTGGTTCACAACTGTTCAGTAATAACCAGGGGTTTCCAGGAGATCACGCAGAGCAGGCCGACCGCCGCCGCCGCGATCCAGAACGGGGCCAACAGGCCGACACCCTCCGCGACGAGCCCGCCCAGCACCGCGCCCAGGGCCGCACCGCCGAGGTCGGCCAGCCGGTACACACCTCCCACGCGGCCCAGCAGGCGGTCCGGGGTGAGCAGCTGGCGGACGGTCGTGGCGGCCGTCCCCCACACCACGGTGTGGACACCGAACACGACCATGACGGCGCCGGCCGCCAGGGGGTCCGTGGTGAGAGCCAGGGCCGGGTAGGTGAGGGCCTCCACCGCGAGGCCCCAGCGGAGCAGGGAGGTCCGGCCCACTCGGCGCTCCAGCCACCCGTACGCCCGGGAGCCCGCGATGCCGCCCACGGCTCCCGCCGCCACGAACAGCCCGAAGCCCGCTTCGGACAGCCCCAGGTGCTCCCGTGCGTAGAGCACCCAGACCGCGAAGGCGCCGACGCCCGCCAGGTTCATCACCAGGATGCAGCCGCACAGTACGCGGAGCCCCGGTGAGCCGAGGACGAACGACAGGCCCTCGCCGACCTCCTGCCGCAGCGTGGTCCGCGGAGGGGGAGGGGAGCCGGGGCGGCCCCCTCCCGGAAGCGACGGCCCGACCGGCGCCATCCGCAGGAGGACCACCACCGCCAGCAGGTGGGCGAGGGCGTCGAAGCCGAAGGGGAGCGCCCACGCCGCGGCGAACATCAGCGCGCCCAGGGGCGGGCCGAGCAGCTGGTTGTTGAGCGAGAACGTCAGGGCGAGCCGCGCGTTGGCCCTGCCCAGCGAGTCGCGGTGGACCACGGACGGCACCAGGGAGCCGTACGCGGTGTCGGCGAGGGACTCGCCGACGCCCAGAGCGAACAGGGCCGGGTAGAGCGGCCACACACTGGTGCCGCCGGAGAGGAGAGCTGCGGCGAGCAGGGCGAGCACGGTGCAGCGGGCGAGGTTCGCCGCGAGGAGCACGTCGCGGCGGGGCCACCGGTCGACCAGGGCGCCCGAGGCCGCCGAGAAGAGGAGGTGGGGGAGGAGCTGGGCGGCCGAGGCGGCGGCGACGGCGACCGGGGAGGAGGACAGGGACGCGACGAGCAGCGGTCCCGCTGCGGCGAGGGCGCCGTCCCCGAGGTTGGTCAGGGCCGAGGCCCACCACAGGCGCGTGAACGCGGGGCCGAGGCGGGGCCGGTCCGGCCGGGTGCGGCGGAGCGGGCCGGCGGGGAGCGGCGGGCCGGGGCGGGTCCGGCGGGGGAGCCGGGGCCGGGCGGGGCCCGGTCGGGAACGTCGGAGGGTGCGGCGGAGACGGCGGAACAGGGGCACGGAGGACTCCCGGGGCACGGTGAACGCGCCGGTCGGCGCGTGGCGGACGGCGGTGCGGTCCGGCCTGCCCCCGGCGGGGACGCCCTGCGGTTCCGGTCGTGCCGGGCCGTGCCCGGCCCGGACTACCGGCGGTACGTCTTCCGGGCGGGGGCGGGGACCTGGTTCGCGGCGATGGTGCGCATCGGTGTCCTCATCTCCGTTCGGGCGGCCTCGTTCCGCGCCACCGTAACCCCGGGAGGAGCCGGGATCCACAGGTTTTCCGGCGCTCCGTTTCGGGTTCGCTCCGCTGGGTAACACACCGGTTGGGAGCGCTCCCGTCGATCGGCTGGTCCAGCCGACAACGATGGAGAACGCAATGAACGGCAAGACCCACGAGACCAACGGCAACCCCCGCTGGTTCGGACGCGCACTCGTGCTGGCGTCCGTCCCCCTGCTCGGACTGACCGCGCTGGCCGCGCCCGCGTCGGCGCACGGCTCGGTCGTCGACCCCGCCTCCCGCAACTACGGCTGCTTCGAGCGCTGGGGGGACGACTTCCAGAACCCCGCCATGGAGCAGGAAGACCCCATGTGCTGGCAGGCGTGGCAGGACAACCCCAACGCCATGTGGAACTGGAACGGCCTCTACCGCGACAACGTCGGCGGGGACCACCAGGGCCAGGTCCCGGACGGAACCCTGTGCAGCGGTGGGAACACCGAAGGGGGCCGCTACGACTCGATGGACACCCCCGGGGCGTGGCGGACCACCGACGTCGCCGACGACTTCACCATCCACCTGTACGACCAGGCCTCGCACGGCGCGGACTACTTCCAGGTCTACGTCACCGAGCAGGGCTTCGACCCGGCCACGCAGTCCCTGGCCTGGGACGACCTCGAACTGGTGGAGGAGACCGGGTCCTACCCGCCCGGCAACGACTACCTGATCGACGTCAGCACGTCGGGCCGCACCGGCGACCACGTCGTCTTCACGATCTGGAAGGCCTCGCACGCCGACCAGGTGTACTACCTGTGCAGTGACGTCACCTTCGGGTGACCGCTCCCGCGCCGGGGACGGCGGCCGACCGGGGTCCGGGGGCCGCCGTCCCACGGCGCTCCGGCCCGCGGCCGCCGTCCCCGGCGGACGCCTCCCCCGTGGGCGCCGACGCCCGGGAGGGATCGAGGAGACGCGCGTCCGCGACGCCGTGGCCCGACGGGCCCGCGAGCGCGGAGCCGGACCCGCGTCGCCCGGCGGCGCGCCACCGAGCACGCACCGTGTCCCGTGTCCCGGACACCGGGCCCAGGGACACGGGTGGCCCGCGCGTGCGCCCTCCCGGGGCCTCACGCGCCTATGTAGCGGAGCACCGCCAGGACGCGGCGGCTGTACCCCGCGGTGTCACCGAGGTCCAGCTTGTCGAAGATCGCGTTCGCGTGCTTCTCGACCGCGCTCTGCGACACGAACAGCCGCGCGGCGATCGCCGGGTTGGTGTGCCCCTGCGCCATCAGGTCCATCACGTCCCGCTCACGCCCGGTCAGGCGCCCCTGGGGGTCCTGGCGGCTGCTTCCCGCCAGCAGTTGCCGCACGACCTCCGGGTCGAAGGCGGCGCCGCCCCCGCCGACCCTGACCAGAGCCTCCAGGAACTCGTCCACCTCCACCACCCGGTCCTTGAGCAGATACCCCACCCCGGTGGTGTTCTCGCTGAAGAGGCGGGTGGCGTAGCGCTTCTCCACGTACTGCGAGAGCACGAGCACGCCCACGCCGGGCCGTTCCCGCCGGATGCGCACCGCCGCGCGCAGGCCCTCGTCGGTATGGGTGGGCGGCATGCGCACGTCCACCACCGCGACGTCGGGGGGCTCCTCCGCGACAGCGGCCAGCAGGGCGTCCGCGTCGCCGACCGACGCGACGACCCTGTGCCCCTCGTCCTCCAGGAGCCGCACGAGTCCCTCACGCAGCAGGGCCGAGTCCTCGGCCACGATCACCCGCACGGGACCTCCGCGGTGACCGTCGTCGGCCCGCCGGCCGGGCTGTCCACGGACAGCCTGCCGTCGAGCGCCTCCACACGGCCCGCCAGGCCCGTCAGCCCCGTTCCCGAGGGATCGGCCCCACCCGCCCCGTCGTCGCTCACACGCACCACCACCGACCTCGTCCCCCCGTCGTCCCTCTCCCACACCCGTATGCCCACGCGCCGCGCGCCGGCGTGCTTGACCGCGTTGGTCACCGCCTCGGCGACCACGAAGTAGGCCGCCGTCTCCACCGCCGGGGGCGGGGCCTCCGACAGCCGGTACTCCAGGTCGATCGGCAGGGCCGACCGCCCCACCAGGCCGTGGAGCGCCGCACGCAGTCCCTCCTCCGCCAGGGCGGCCGGATAGACCCGCCAGGCGACCTCCTTCAGGTCGCGCAGCGCGTTCCGGGTCTCCTCGTGCGCCTGTTCGACCAGGGCCCGGCCCTTCTCCGAGCCCGGGTCGCGCCGCGCGCGGCCCAGGGCCATGCCCAGCAGGACCAGCCGCTGCTGGACGCCGTCGTGCAGATCGCGTTCGATCCGGCGGCGTTCCTCGTCCACGGCCGTGACGACCCCGGCCCGGGTCGCCACCAGCACCCCGATCCTCTCCTCCATGAGGTCCTGGCGGCTGGGGCCGAGCAGCCGGCGCGCCAGCCAGCTCTCCGTGCCCACCAGGCCCACGGTCCCCTGCACGCTCAGGTAGACGAGCGCCAGGCCGACGGGAACGATCCCCGGATCGTTCCCGTCGAGCACCTCCAGTGGGGACGCCACCAGGTAGAGGCCCGCGGGCAGGAACGCCAGCACCAGCCCGCCGAAGAGTCCCACGGGGCAGCGGGCCGCCAGATAGGCCAGGGAGCGGGCCGTCCCGGGCCGGCCGACGATCTCGACGCCGAACAGCGCCTCCAGGCGCCGCCGCTCCAGGGCGACCAGCGGCCCGACGACCGAGCCGAGGACGCGGGCCGACCGGGTCCGGGCAGCGGGCCGCACGAGGAACGGGAGGGCCGCGACGCAGGCCGCCGGGAGGAGGGCGAGGAGGACCGCGGCGGCCCCGGCCGTCACTGTGCCGGCGGCCGCGCCCGCGAGCGCCCGGGCCCAACCGTGCCGCCGGGCGCCGTGCCCTTCGGGCCGCGTCCCGTCGTCCGTGGTCACGTCCGTCCTCTCCTCTCCCCGCCGGATCCGGCCCCGGGAGCGGTGTCACCGGCCGCGGGGCCGCGCGTCCGGGAACGCGGTCCTCCACGGGCGCCCGGAGCGCCGGGAGCCCGTTCGGAGAGTAGCGACCGGCGGAACGCCCGGGTACTGCGGGACACCGCATTTCCGGGGGTGGCGGGTCGCCCAGGCGACCGGGCGGAACCACCCATGGGCCGGGCCCCCGCGGTTCCGTAGCGTTCGTGGGGCCCCGGCCGGGCGCAGACCCACCACAGAAATCCGACCCCTGTCGCTCCGTACCGAACGGTGGAACCAGTGAACCCCCGCCCTCTCCTCCTCCGCCCCGCCTGGCTGCTCGCCGGCACCGTCCTCTCCCTCTTCGCGATGCAGGCCGCGTGGGACATCGCCCTGCTCGCATGGGTCCACCCGGTGCTGCTGCTGAGGTTCGCGCGCACCGGCCGACCGCTTCCCGCCCTCCTCGGGGTGCTGGGCTCCACCACCGCCGCGACCCTCGTCTGGCTCGCCCTCGCCGACCTGCTCTCCCCTCCGCTGCTCCTGCTCGCGCTGCCGCTCGCCGTGGCCGGGGCGCTTCCGTTCGCCCTGGACCGGCTCCTGGCCCCCCGGCTGGGGGAGCGCCGCCCGTGGCGGGCCTCGCTGGTCTTCCCGCTGGCCACGGTCGCCGTGGAGTTCGCGGTCTCCGTCGGCACCCCCTTCGGGACCGTCCACGGGGTCCTCGGCGCGACACAGGCCTCGAACCTTCCTCTCATCCAGGTGGCGTCGGTGACCGGCGTCTTCGGGGTGAGCTTCCTGGTCGCCTGGGCGGCCTCGGCCGCGGTGCTGCTCTGGGAGCGGGGCCCCTCCGACCGGGCCGCCCGCTCGGTCGCCGCCGGGGCGGTCGGCGCGGTCGTGCTGGTCGCGACCGCGGGAGGGGCCCGCCTGGTGTTCGCGCCGCCCTCGTCGGACACGGTGCGGATCGCCGGGGTCACCGCCTCCGAGGACGCGTGGGAGGAGGTCGTCCCGACCTTCCGCGAGTACGACTCGCTGGAGGCGATCGTCGCGGCCGACCCCGAGGAGATGCGCGGGCGCTTCGCCCCCGTCAACGACGACCTCCTCGCCGGGACCGAGCGCGAGGCCGTGGCCGGCGCGGAAGTCGTCCTGTGGCCGGAGTCCGCCGCCTTCACCCTGGAGGCCGACAAGGAGCACCTGGTGGACCGCGTGCGCGCGGTCGCCGAGGAGCACGGTGTGTACGTCAACGCGGGGATGTCGGTCTACACCGAGGACGCACCGCACCTTCGCAACCAGATGGTCATGGTCACCCCCGGGGGCGACGTCGCGTGGACCTACGACAAGAGCCGTCCCATCCCGGTGCTCGAACCCTACGAGGCCGGCGACGGCGTCATCCCGGTCGCCGACACGCCCGCGGGCCGGCTGGCCACCGCCATCTGCTACGACGGCGACTTCCCGGCACTCGTCCGGCAGGCCGGCGCCGCCGACGCGGACGTCCTCCTCGTGGGCGCCAACACCTGGGAGGGGATCAAGGAGATGCACGCCCGCAACGCCGTGTTCCGGGCAGTGGAGAACGGGGCGTCCCTGTTCCGGCAGGCGAGCAGGGGGCGGTCGAACGCGACCGACCACCAGGGCCGGACACTGGCCACGACCGACTACTTCACCACCGGGCAGCAGACCATGGTGGCGTACGTGCCCCGGGAGGGGGTGACCACGCTCTACTCCCGGATCGGTGACGCCTTCGCGTGGTCGTGCCTGGCGGCGCTGCTCGCGCTGGCCGTCACCGGACGGAGGCGCCCCGGAGGCAGGCGGGGGCCGTCGGACGCCCTGGAGGACGGAGCACGGGACGGTCGCGGAGCCGCGCCCCGGGGCGCCAACCGGTCACGGTGAGCCGCCGGTGGAGGGCGGGGGCCCGCCGGCCGGGCGGGTGCTCCGGCCGCCACCGGCGGACGGGCCCGCGTGCGCGGAGGCGGACCTGCGGCACGCCACCGGCGCACGCACCGTGTCCCGGGGCCCGGACACCGGGCCCCGGGACACGGGTGGCCTGTGCGTGCGCCCTCCCGGGGCGGGAGGGCACGGGGTCTAGCCGTTGTTGCCGAAGAACTGGTCGCGCGCGGCGTCGGCCGCGGCGGCGCCCGGATCCTCGATGACGCCGCCGATCGCGTCGGCCTGGCCCTGGAACCCCTCGACGGTCTCGGTGACCCCGCCGAGCGCCTCCTGGCCGTAGGCCTGGGCCTCCTCCGCCACGCCGCCGTAGGCCTCCTCGCCGAAGGCCTGCGCCGATTCGACCGCGCCGCCGTAGGCCTCCTCGCCGAAGCCCTGCGCGGACTCGACCGCGCCGCCGTAGGCCTCCTCGCCGAAGCCCTGCGCGGACTCGACGGCGGTGCCCGCGCCCTCCAGGGTGTCGGTCACCCCCTGGGTCACCTCCTCGGCGGCGCCGCCGAAGAGTCCCTTGAACCAACCGATCAGGTCGTCGAACATCGCTCTCTCACTTCATAGGTTGCCCCGGCCCCGTACCCAGGACGGATAAGGCCTTGGTAAGGGGGGCGAGTGCTGGGTGGTCGTCCTGGGGCACGGTTTTCTGCTGCGACGCCTGCGCTCCGCACGGGTCCACCGCCCTCCCGGGTCACCCCTATCCTGCCGGACGCGAACGGGCCGTCGGCCGACGCATCGGGGGCGCCGCACCGCGCCGTCCCCGGCAGCCCGGCGGTGTGCGGGGGCGGCCGCGGGGGGCCGGAGTCCCTTCCGCCGAGGTCGGGGCCCGTGCGGCGCCGGAACGCGGACACGGGGGAGCCCGGGCCCGCCGGACGCGCCCCCCGGGGCGCCGCCGTCCGCGCTCCCGGGTGTGACCGCGCTCGCACAGGGCTCCCGGGCGGCGGGCGGTACGGGGGCGGTCCCACGGGTGGACGGCAACCCCGTGCGGGTCGGCGCCGACCGGGCCCGCCGCACCGCCCCGGTGGACTCCTCCGAGTGGATCGCCGCCGTGCTCGCCCCGACCGGGCCGCCGTTCACGGCCGGGCCCCCTGGAGTGCGCGCACCGCGCCGCCGCCCTCACGGACCCCCTGCACCGGTCCGCGGACCCGGCGCTCCGAGCGCCCCGCTCCGCGGGCCGCGCCCGCAGCGGGCGGACCCTCCGTACATGAGGGGGAACCCCGGCCGACCGGCGCTCCCCGGCCGACCGGTCGGCGCACCGGGACCCCCGGGGTGGGGCGGGCCCCACCCCGGGGAGGGGGCCCAGCGGGATGGGACGGCGGCTCCGGCACGGCCAGGCTGGTGCCATGACGAGACCGAAGACGGGGCCCGGCCCCGGGCCCCGGCACGCACACCGCACGGGGGAGGCGCCCCATGAGTGACGACCGCACCTCCCCCGCGACCGCGCCGCAGGACCTCCCGCCGGGCGCCGGAGGACCCGTGCTCGACCTCATCGGCGTGGGCAAGGTCTACCGGGGCGGACACACCGCCGTGGAGGACCTCACCCTGAGGCTGACCCCGGGCGTGATCGGACTCCTCGGCCCCAACGGGGCGGGGAAGTCCACCCTGATGCGCATCATGGCGACCGTGACCCGGCCGACCTCGGGCCGGATGCTCCTGGACGGCGCGGACGCCGTGGCACGCCCCGGACCGCTGCGGGCGGGCCTGGGCTACCTCCCCCAGGACTTCGGCGCCTACCCCCACCTGACGTCCCGTGAGTTCCTCGGCTACCTCGCCGCGGCCCGGGGGCTCCCCGCGCGCGTCGCGCGGGCCCGGATCGACGACCTCCTCCGACTGGTCAACCTCACGGGCGCCGTCCGGCGCCCCCTGGGCGGGTACTCCGGAGGCATGCTGCGCCGCGTCGGCATCGCCCAGGCGCTGCTCACCGACCCCCGGGTGCTCATCGCCGACGAGCCGACGGCCGGACTGGACCCGGAGGAGCGGGCGCGCTTCCGCAACCTCCTCACGGACCTGGCCCGGGACCGGATCGTGGTCCTGTCCACGCACATCGTCTCCGACGTCGGGTCCGCCGCCTCCAGCCTGGCCGTGATGGCGGGCGGCCGCCTCCTGCGGCACGGCGCCCCCGAGGACCTGCTGGGCGAGGTCGAGGGCCGGGTGTGGGAGGCCGTGGTCGCCCCCGACGCCGCCGCGGACCTGCGGGCGCGCCACCGCGTCAGCCGCATGGTGCGCACCGGGGACGGGGTGCGCGTCCGGATCCTCTCCCCGCACGCCCCGCTGGCCGACGCCGTCGGTGTGCGGCCCGACCTGGAGGACCTCTACCTCCTCGTCGTCCCACCCGCCCGGTCCGGGTCCCCCGGCGGCCTCGCCGAGGCGCTGCGGGGGCCGTCGTGGTGAGGGGGTACGCGCGCCTCGTGCTGGGCGACGTCCGCGAGCGGGTCCGCAGGCCGGTCTACCTGGTGACCCTGCTGGCCACCGTCGGCCTGGGCTACGTCGCGGTCCCGGCCGTCGACTCCCGCTGGACGGTGGTGGACGTCGCAGGGTACCGGGGCGTGTACGACAGCGCCTACGTCGGAACCGTCACCGCGCTGGCAGGTGCCCTGTGGCTGACCCTGGCGGGCTTCTACGTCGTGCGGAACACCGTCGCCAGGGACAGGGAGACCGGGGTGGGGGAGCTGCTGGCCGCCACGCGGCTGCGGACCCCCGTCTACCTGCTGGCCAAGTTCGGCGGCAACCTCGCCGTCCTGGTGTCGATGCTCGGCGTGCTCGCCGCGACGGCCGCGGTGATGCAGGTCGCCCGGGGCGAGGCCGTGTGGGTGGACCCGGTCCGGCTGCTCACCCCCTACCTCGTGCTGGCCCTGCCGCTGATGGCCCTCACCGCCGCCGCGGCGGTCGTCTTCGAGACCGCGCCCGTGCTGCGCGGCGGGGCGGGCAACGTCGTGTGGTCGGTGGCGGCGCTCACCCTGCTCCTCGGCGGGCTGTCGCCCCGGGCCCCGCTCGGAGGACTGGGGGCGGCGAGCGTGGCGGAGTCCTTCCGCGCGTCCCTCGCCGCCCGGGGCGTGGACGCGTCCGCCGGCGAGTTCAGCCTCGGCCTCACCTACGTGGACGAGCCGCTGCGCGCGATCGAGTGGCCGGGGTGGGAGCCGTCCGGCGAGCTGGTGGCGACGCGCCTGGTGATCCTGGCCGCCGCGGTCGTGCTGGCCGTGCTGCCCGCACTGTGGTTCGACCGTTTCGACCCCGCACGGGGCGCCGCGGGCGGGACGCCCCGCCCGCGGGGGACCGGGCCGCACACCCCTCCGGGGCCGGAGCACGCTCCCCGGGACGGGGCGGGCGGTCCCGCGACCGCTCCGCCGCGGCTGGGGCCCCTGCCCGGCCCGATCCGCGCCCCCGGCGCGTGGGCCGTGTTCCCGCGCCTGGTCGCGGGGGAGCTGCGGATGCTGGTCGGCGGACGGAGCCGCTGGTGGTGGGCCGGGGTGGCCGCGATCACCGCGGCCGCGCTCCTGCTGCCCGCGCGGTCGGCGCCCACGGTCCTCCTCCTCGCCTGGATCTGGCCCGTCCTGGTCTGGTCGGGCCTGGGGACCCGGGCCCGGCTGGTCGGCCTCGACGGCCTGCTCGCCTCCTACCCCCGCGCCGGCGCGCGCTTCCTGGCCGAGTGGACGGCGGGGGTGGCCGTCGCCGCGCTCGTGGGCGCCGGTCCCCTGGTCCGCATGGTCGCGTCCGGTGACGCGGCCGGGGTCTCGGCCTGGGCGGCCGGGGCGCTGTTCGTCCCCGGCCTGGCGCTGGCGCTGGGAGTGGTGAGCCGGGTCGGCCGACCGTTCCAGGCGGTCTACCCGCTGCTGTGGTACCTGGTCCTCAACGGGGTGTCGCCGGTGGACTTCCTCGGAGCGGTGCGGGCGGACGGACACCTCACCGGCCCCCCGCCGCCACTGGTCGCGGCGGTCGCGCTGGGGCTCCTCGGGACGGCGGCGGCCGTGGCGGCGGCCCGTTCCCGTCCGGGGGCGCTGCGCGCGGCGGCCGGCGCCCTCCGTGAGCGCCCGTCCCGCTGAGGGCGGGCGCGGGCAGGGAGGCGGTGCGGGCCCGAGGAGCCACGGGCCCGCACCGTGGGGGCAGGGGTCAGGAGCCCGGGAGGCGTCAGCAGCCGGTGCTGCTGGTGATGGTGGTGTTGCCGTAGTAGGCGATGCGCACACCGTTGAGCACGGCCCGGACCACGGTGCCGTTGACCCGCTGCTCGTAGTGCAGGTGCGGGCCGGTCGAGCCGCCGGTGCTGCCGACCCGGCCGATCACGGTGCCGGTACCGACGCTGTCGCCGACCGAGACCGACTGGGAGCTCAGGTGCGCGTAGAGGGTGGTGATGCCGCTGCCGTGGCTGACCACGACGTACTTGCCGTAGCTGGTGTCGCCGCGGTCGGCGACCGTGGTCACGGTGCCCGACGCGCTGGAGCGGACGTTCTGCCCCTGGGCGTTGCCGCGTTGGAAGTCCACGGCCAGCTGGGGGTTGTGGTTGCTGCGGGTGTTGGCGTTCCAGACCTGGCCGCAGTCGAAGGGGGTGCGCAGGTTGACGGCGGTGACGGCCAGGTCGTCGGCCGCGGCGCCGACCGGGGCGAGCACGGTCAGGAGCGCTCCGGCGGCCACGGCGGCGCCGAGCCTCTTGAGGGTCTTCAGGAAGCGGGGGGTCTTCAAGGGGGTCCTTTCCTCGCACAGCGGGGGGCTGCGGGATGGCAGAGGGACAGGTACCCCGTAGGGAAGTTTCGATTCACGACGCCGAGCGGAAAAAAACCGCTGCGGTCGCGTCCGGCCCCGCAGCCGTCACCGGGGCCGCCCTGTACGGGCGGCCCCGGCCCGCGGCGGGGCCGGGGGCCCTCAGGCGAGGGCGTCCGAGAGGCGGGGGACCAGGGTCTGGACCGCGTAGGGGATGGACAGGACCGAGTTGTAGGTGACCGCCCCCCTCTGGTCGAGCGACGTCGTGACGACCGCGTCGTCGCGCACCACGTCGAGCGAGTCGAAGGCGGTGGAGCCCTCGGTGATGTCGAAGGACTCGTCGTCGCCGAAGACCAGCAGCAGGTCCCCGTCGAGCATGTCCACCCGCTCCGGGGAGAGCTCGACGAAGAAGCTCTCACCCGTGTCCTGCTCCGCCACCGCCTCCGGGATCTCGAAGCCGAGGGAGGTGAGGAACTGTCCTCGCGCGTCCCCGGGCAGGTAGGCGCCGTACTTGCCGTCGAAGGGCAGTACCGCGGCGCCGACGCGCCCCTCGAACTCCGGGTGCGCGGCGCGCGTCTCGGCCAGGAGCTCGTCGGTGGCCTCGTTGAGGGCGGCGCCCTCCTCGGGTCGGCCGAGCGCGGTGGCGATGAGCTCGGTGGCCTCGTCCCGGGGCACGGTGTAGGCGGCGACGCCGGCCGGGCGGGCGACGACGGGGGCGATCTGCGACAGGTCCTCGTAGACGGCCTCGTCGAACCCCGCGGAGACGCCGACGATGAGGTCGGGGGCGAGGTTCGCGACCTGCTCGATGTTGGGCTCGGAGTCGGACGCGATGCGCGTCGGCTCGGCGTCCCCGACCAGGTCGTCGGTCCAGGGCCCCAGCCCGGTCTCGAAGAAGGAGAAGCCCGTGTTGCCCACCGGGACGACGCCGAGGGCGAGGACGGCGTCGGCGTCGGTGACGCCGAGGGCGACGATCCGCTCGGGCGCCTCCTCGACGGTCGTGGAGCCGAACTCGTGGTCGACCGTCACGGGGAAGGCCCCCGTGTCGGACGCGGGGGCGGCTGCGGGTTCGGGGGAGCCGTCCTCGGCCCCGCAGGCGGAGAGGAGGACGAGGGAGAGCAGGGCGCACGCGAGGGCGCGCGGCGCGGGACCGGGGGGCATGGGACTCCGTTCGGGGTGGGTTAGGCTCGCCTATCCTAAAGAGTCCCGGTGCGCGGGCTCCGCCCGGGGGCGGGGGGGGGGGCCCCCCCCCCCCCCGGGGGGGGCGCCCCCCCCCCCCCCGCCGCTCATCCCAGGTAGTCCTCCGGGCCGCCCTCGCGCACCGTGTCGAGGGTGACGCAGTGGAACCCGCCGCCCAGGACCCGGGAGTGGCGGAGGCGGAGCGGGACCACCGTGATGCCGTGGCCCTCCAGGAGGCGGACGAGGCCGGTCTGGGCGCCGTCCACGATCGCCGTCCCCTCGTCCACCATCAGCAGGTTCATGCCGACCCAGGGGGTGCTGAGCGTGTGCGGGACCGCGGTCGGGCCGCCCGCCATGGGAGGACACCACAGCACGTCCCACCCCTTCAGGGGCTCGGGCACGGTGTCCGGGCCGATGCGCTCGGGGTTGAGCAGCACCAGGCCGGGGCGCAGCAGGCAGACCGTGCTGTCGATGTGGGTGCCCTCGTAGACGCCGCGCAGGGGGTGCACCCGCACGTCGCCGAGCAGCCCCAGGGTCGATTCCAGCCAGCGCAGCCCGAGTTCGTTGCCGCTGCGGGAGACCTGGTAGAAGACGTCGCGGCCGAGCCTGAGGCAGTTCGCCGCCTCGAACGCGGGCTCCGCCTCGCCCAGCACGGGGAAACCGTCCCCGTCGGTCCCGAACAGGGAGTCGTCGAGCCGGGGCCGCGGGGCGCAGATCCAGTGGGCGCCCCGCAGGAGGTAGTCCTGGAACAGGGGGCGCCAGCCGAAGGCCTCGAAGTAGCGGGCCCGCATGGGGCTGGGGCTCTCGATGAGGGCGGACCCCACGACGAGGGTGAGGTCCCGCGGGCAGTAGGAGCTGCGGCCGGTCGTCCGCCAGCCCGGACCGCCGTACTCCACGCCGTGGTCGACCGCGGGCGGCTGGTGGACGGTGACACCGAGGCCGCGCAGCGTGTCGGCCAGGACGGCGAGGTCCTCGTTCGACTCCTCGATGACGTGTCGGGGGAAGAGCCCCTCGCCGATGCGGCGCAGCTCGGCGGGCGTCAGCTCCGGGTAGCAGTTGAGCCAGGCCGACGGGTCCGACAGCGGGGGGACCCGGGAGTGGGTCGCGTCGCCGACGACCACCTCCCTCAGCCTGGTGAACTCGTCCCACGAGTGGACGGCCGGCAGGGCGGGCCGCGACCCGCGGGCCGACGGGGGAGGCGGTGCCGGACGCCCCGTCGGCGCGTCCGCGGTTCCAGTGCTCATGTGTTCCTTCCGGGGGCGGGGCTCTCGTCCGCTGGGGGCCGGCCGCCGGGGCCGGTACCGCGGGGCCGTGGGTTTCGCGGGCCTCAGGCCGTCGGGTCGCTCAGCAGGTTCGCGACGCGCTCCTCCAGCGCGCGGGCGGCGTCCAGGTCCTCGGCGACGGCGCAGTAGGTCACCCGGCCCGTGACCGGCGCGTAGTCGGCGGTGACGACCACCCCCAGCCCCGAGTGCGGGTCGTAGCCGAGCCCGGACCCGCCGAGCCGGCTGAGCGCCTCCGCGAAGGAGGGGACCGCCCACCGGCCCGCGCGCTCCAGGAACACGCGCCCGTCGCGGCGGTCGCGGCCGACGACCCTGTCGATCAGGTTGACGTGCAGGTGGGAGGAGGCCGTGAGCCTGCCGTTGACCTCGGTGAAGACGAGACCGCCCTCCGGGGTCCGGATGGCGTCGGCGCACAGCGTCCCCCGGTACCCCATCAGCCGGAAGGGCTCGCACGCGCGCCGGCCGGTCTCGACCAGTTCCGCGAGCTCCCCGGGCCCGACCGACTGGGGCGGGATCACCTCTCCGGTGGCCACGGGCTCCATCAGGATCTCCCCGGCCCCGCGGAACACGCAGCCGTCGTCGTCGGCGACGAACTCCGCGTACACCGTCGTGGAGTCGGGGAAGTAGCGCTCGATGATCAGACTGTGCCCCTTGTGCCCCGTGAGCCACTCCCACCGGTCGCGGACGTAGCGCCGGACGGCGTCCCGGTCCGCCAGGACGACGACGCCGGCCGCGCCCGCCGCGCGGACCCCCTCGGCCCGGCTGAGGATCTCGTTCCCCAGGCCTCCGCCGGCGAACTGCTGCTTGACCATCACGGGTGCCCCGTCCGCCAGCAGGGACTCGATCGTGCCCTCCGCGTGGTCGGGACTGTCGGTGATCACGCCGGGCGCGACGGGGATGCCGTTCCCCGCGGCCACGGCGCGGAAGACCGCCTTGCTGTTGACGAGCGCGTCCCCGCCCTGGGCGCTGAAGGCGTGCCCCGGCAGGGCCTCCTCGACGCCGACCGCCGACGCCATGGCCGTCACGGCGAGGTCGCTGTAGGTGCAGGTGATCCGGTCGACCGGCCGGTCCGCCAGGGCCTTCTCCAGGTCCCGCAGGAAGACCGGGTCGACGAGCCGGTCGGCGGTGAGGATGTCGGGTCCGAAGCGGCCGGGAGGGGGGATGACGAACCGCAGGGTCGAGGCGCGGGTACCGGTCAGCCCGGTCACGTAGTCCATGAAGTCCGCGCTCGGCCGGGAGGGCAGGACCAGGACGTCCCCGTCCTCGGCGTACCACAGCATGCGCTGCGCGCCCAGGCCGAAGGCCCGCCTCTTCTCCACGGGAATCCTGCCGATGTCGCCGACCATTTCCTCGGGGACGTTGACAACGATCAATGCGGTCATGGAATTCTCCTCTTCCGGGGGGCGTTTTCGGGCCGGTAAAGGGGACCGGCGGAAAGCGCGGTCGGACGTCCGTATCAGGGACGCATATCCTGTCCCGCCTCTTCGGGCGGGTGCTTTCCGGAACGCCGCGGAACCACCCGGAAAAGCAGGGCGGCCGCGCCGAGGGCGGTCAGGCACGCCGCGGAGGCGAGCAGCGTGCCCTGCGCGCCGACCGCGAGGACGATCGGGGCCCCCGCCATGGCGCCGAGGGGGACGGCGACCCCGGTGACCGCTCCGCGCGCCGCCAGGACCTGCGGAAGCGCGGCCGCGGGCGCGGAGTTCTGGAAGAGGGCCGTCGTGGTCGAGGGGAACGGTCCCCAGAAGAGCCCGCACACGCCGAAGGAGATCCAGGAGACGGCCACGGGCAGTCCGAGGCCCAGCGGCGCCAGCGCGAGGCCGAAGCCCAGGACGATGCAGATCGTGGTCGGCATCAGCGGCAGGTCGCGCAGATAGCCGGTGAGCAGTGCTCCCGTGACGGCGCCGATGCCGAAGGCCGTGTAGAAGCCCGCGAGGGTGGCCGCCGAGGCCTGGAGGTCCTCCACGACGTACAGGGGGATCGCCACGCTCGACGGGCCGAAGAAGAGGAAGAAGCCGAACGAGAGCGCCAGCAGTCCGAGGAGCCCGGGGTCGCGGCCGATGGCCCTGAAGCCCTCCGAGCGCGACGCGCCCGCCCTGACCCCGTCCTGACCGGATCCCCGGGGGATCGCGAACCGGTAGGTCGCGGCGAGGACGGCGAAGGAGAGCGCGACGAGGGCCAGGACGTACTCGGGCCCTCCCCGGGCGATGACGATCGCGGCGAGGAGCGGCCCGACGACCGTGGACAGCTCCAGCATCACGTTGACGACGGAGTTCCCGGCGAGGTGGTCCTTCTTGTCCAGGAGTTCGGAGAGCATCGTGTAGCGGCCGGCCTTGCCCCACGCGCTCAGCACCGAGGACAGGCCGAGCAGGGCGACGTACAGCAGGATGTCCAGCGAGCCCAGCACGTGGACCAGCGGGATCAGCGCCAGCGCCCCGGCGCGGAGGAGTGCGTCCCAGCCGGCCAGCTGGGCGCCGCTGCGACCGTTCAGCAGGCCGCCGAGGAGGAAGGCGCCCACCGCCCCGGGCAGGGTGTAGGCCGCCACGGCGGCGGCCACCCAGGCGGCGCGGTGGTCGGCCGGGGCCAGCTCCATGGCGAGCCAGCTCACGGCCAGGGAGCTCATCCCGCCGCCGAGCGCGGACACGCCGATGCCGGGGAGGACCCGCCGCAGGAGCGGATGGGTGAGCACGGGCCAGTAGGGGGAGCCCTTGACCGCGCGTGCCACGAGGGACTTCACGGGTTTCCTCCGATTCCGCTTGGCACCGCGCGTTCCCGGGGCGCTCCACCGCGTTCTTCGCGCCGAAAGGGGCCGGGCGGCGGAGACGGAATGCCACCCGACCCGGTCAGTCGCTCATTCCGCGTATTCGCGGAGGAAGAAGGCGTGCTCTAGTAGGGCATCTTCATGGTGTCGTCCTCCCTGGGATTCCCGGAAGCCGCGCCGGCGGTGCGACGTGAAGAATATAGGTCCCCCCGCACCCCCTGACAAGAGTCCTTCTTTTCCAGGTGGCCCGGTGAGTTGCGGATGATCATTTCCCCCCGCCAATTGTGGCTCCGAAATCCCAGGTCACGGGCCGGTGCGGTGACGGATGCCGCCGGGCCGCCCCCGAAAAGGCGTTGCCGGCCCGTCGGCGGACCGGTCATGGTGAACCGGTCGAGGGGGCGCCGTCCGAGGACGCCCCACCACCACGGAGGAACAGCATGTCCACCCTGCGGGTCACCGCCGAGCGCCTCACGATCCACCCGCACCCCGACGCCGACGCGCTGGAGCTGGCCCAGGTGGGCCTGTTCCGCGCGGTCGTCGCGAAGGGGGCGTACCGGACCGGGGACTGGGCGGTGTACGTGCCCGAGAACGCCCTGCTGCCCGACGACCTCATCGGTGAACTGGGGCTCACGGGCAGACTCGCGGGTTCCGCGCGCAACAGGGTGAAGGCCGTCCGCCTGCGGGGGGAGCTGTCGCAGGGCATCGTCTGCCGGCCCGCCCGGCTGGCCGGCGTGGACCTGGCCTCGGCGCACGGCGAGGGGACGGACTTCGCAGCGGACCTGGGCATCACCAAGTGGGTGCCGGAGGTGCCCCTGCACATGAGCGGGGAGCTCGTGGCCGCGCCCGACCTGATGCGGTGGATCGAGGTGGAGAACGTCAAGCGCCACCCCGACGCCTTCGAGCCGGGGGAGCGGGTCGTGGCCACGGAGAAGATCCACGGCACCGCGTGCCTCTTCACCCTGGTCGCGCGGACGGGGGAGGGGTTCGTCTCGTCCAAGGGCCACGGGTCGCGCGACTTCGCGCTGGCGCCCGCCGACGACAACCTGTACTGGAGGGCCGTGGCCGCCCACGGGGTCCGGGAGGCGGCGCGCGAGGTGGCCGACCGGTTCGGGGCGGCCAGGGTGGGCGTGTTCGGAGAGGTCTTCGGAGCGGGGGTCCAGGACCTCGCCTACGGCGAGTCCGGCCGCAGCGCGCGCCCCGGTTACGCGGTGTTCGACATCGCGCTCGACATCGGCGGCGCCCGCACCTGGATCGACGCGGTCGACCTGCCCGGGGTCCTGGACGCCGTGGGCCTGCCCGCCGCGCCCGTCCTCTACGACGGCCCCTACGACGAGGCCGCGCTCACGGCGGTCGCGCGGGGGGCGGAGACCTGGAGCGGCTCGGGGCTGCACATGAGGGAGGGGGCCGTCGTCCGTCCGGCGCGCGAACGCGCGTCGGGGGTCCTGCGGGGGAGGGCGATCGCGAAGTTCGTGTCCGAGGCCTACCTCACGCGCAAGGGCGGCACGGAGTACGAGTAGCCGTCCGGGCCCCGCCGCGTCCGGCCGCGGGGCGGTCCGGGACCTTCGCGACCGCGCCGCGGCCCGTGGAGCATGTGCGCGCGAACGCGCGTCCGCCGGGCCGGGCGCCGTCCTGGCCCCGCCGAGTCCGGCCGGGGGTGCGGTGGACCGGTGCACGGCCGGGGGCGGCCCGGACCACGCTTTCGCGCGTGGAGCGCCGTCGCCCCTGGCGGACGGCCCGCCCCGGGCGCCCCGGGGAGGTCAGACGGTGGCGGCCGGGGACGGCGCCCCCTCCTCGCCGGGGGCGGGCTCCGTGTCCCCGGCCGCCTCCCTCCGGGGCGTCACGACCTCCAGGTCGACCCCCAGGTCGCGGATCGCGCGCACGGACGCCTCGGAGAGCCGGTCGTCGGTGATCACCGAGGCGAAGCTCGTGAGCGCGGCGACCTTGAAGGTGCCGAACGCGCCGTACTTGTCCGCGCCCGCCACGAGCACCGACGACGAGGCCGCGGCCATGGCCGCGCGCTTGACCGCCACCTTCGCCCGCGACGGTGTGGTCGACCCCCTGCCGAGGTCCCAGGAGCTCGTCGAGACGAAGGCGACGTCGATGTTGAACTCGGCGATGGTGGCCGCCGCGATGTCACCGACGGAGGAGCGGTTCTCGCGGTCGACCTGTCCGCCGATGAGGAAGAGCGTCACGTCGGGGTGGTCGGTGAGGGAGGCCGCGGTGGTGATGTCGTTCGTGATGACGGTGAGGCCGGTGACGCTCCACAGCGACGGCACGAGGTGTCCCAGGGTCGTGCCCGCGTCCAGGTAGACGGTCTGCCCCTCGCCCACGAGGGAGGCCGCGGCACGGGCCATCGCCCGCTTCTCGTCCACGTCCACGCGCGACTTGTCGCGGTAGGACGGCTCCGAGCGCACCTGGGAGGCCAGCTCGACACCGCCGGGCACGGAGCGGACCCGCCCCTCCTCCTCCAGCGTCATGATGTCGCGGCGCACCGTCATGTGCGAGACGTCGAGGATGTCGCACAGCTCCTTCACGCTCAGCACTCCCGTGCCTCGCAGCTCTCGCAGGAGCATGTCACGCCGTTGCGCCGGAATCATCGTCCTCCTTCGGGGGCCACCCAGAGGAACCATGGTACCGATAGTTACCAGATGATCCCGTACGTGAAAATTGTTGACGCATATGTTCCGCAAGTGTTAAACATGGCTGGTCGCCGCCGCGGCTTCGTCGTATACGCGCCGCTCAGAGGCGGAAGAAGGAGAAACCATGCAAGGCACCGACGCCACCGCCACACCGCCACCCGTGCGCTACGCCCTCACCGGTGCGCGGGGCGGCTTCGCCCGGACACTGCTCGCCCAGACGCTGCGGATGGACCGCCTGCGCCCCTCGGTCCTGTGCGACCTGGACGCCGAGGGGACGGTCGCGCTGTGCGCCGAGCTCGGTTACGCGTCCGAGGACCTCAAGGTGTGCACCGGCCCCGACGAGGTGGCCGCGCTGACCGGCGGGCAGATCGCCGTCGTCGCCGACGCGGCCCTCCTCGCGGGGGCCGGCTACGACGTGCTCGTCGAGGCCACCGGCAGTCCCGAGGCGGGTGCGGCGGCCGCGCGGGCCGCCATCGGGACCGGCCGCCACGTGGTCATGGTCTCCAAGGAGGTCGACTCGGTGGCCGGGATCGCCCTCGCCGACGAGGCCCGGGCGAAGGGCGTCGTGTACACGCCGGGCATCGGGGACCAGCCCGCCAACCTCATCGAGTGGTACGAGCGCGCACGCGTCCTCGGACTCGACGTCGTCGCGATCGGCAAGTCCGGCGAGTACGACCTGGTGTTCGACCCCTCGACGGGGCGCGTCCGCCAGCTCGACCAGGAGGTCGACGCCCCGGAGCTGGCCGGCCTGCTGACCCTGGGGGAGGACGTGCCCGCCACGCTCGCCGCCCGGGCCCGGGCCGTGGGGGCGCTCAAGCGCTCGGCCGCCGCCGACTACTGCGAGATGGGCGTCGTCGCCAACCACACCGGCCTCGTCCCGGACGTGGAGGCCCTGCACTACCCGGTCGCCCGCGTCGCCGAGCTCGCCGACGTCTACTCCCTCGCCGAGGACGGGGGCATCCTCTCCGGGCCCGGCGCCGTGGACGTCTTCAGTGTGCTCCGCCTCCCGGAGGAGGCCTCCTTCGCCGGAGGGGTGTTCGCGGTCGTCCGCACCGGGGACCCCGTCTCCTGGGAGCTGCTCGCCCAGAAGGGCCACGTGGTCTCCCGCTCGGGACGCTACGCCTGCCTCTACCTGCCCTACCACCTCATGGGCGTCGAGACGCCCCTCAGCCTGCTCGACGCGGTCGACCACCGCCGCGCGGTGACCTCGCGCCCTCCCGCCCCGCACGCGATCCTCGCGGGCCGGGCCGGGGAGGACCTCCCCCGGGGGACCCGCCTCGACATGGGCGGGCACCACCACGACGTCCGGGGGGTGGCCCCCGTCCTGCTGGACGCCGCGAGCGCCCCCGACGACGTGGCCCCGCTGTACCTGGCCGCCCACGCCACCCTGGCCCGGGACGTCGCCGCCGGGGAGCTGGTACGCCTCGGCGACCTGGCCGACCCCGCCGAATCCCTCCTGGACGCCTGGCGTCACACACGCACCCACCTGTGATCGTTAGGACCCAGTGACATGTCGGACATCTACACCCTGCTGGCGTTCCTCGCCGCCATCGTCGTCCTCGTGCTGTTCATCGCGCGGTTCAAGGTCCACCCCGTGGCCACGCTGTTCATCGTGGTCGTGGCGCTGGGGCTCGTCCTGGGCATGGGCGGCACCGGGACCGTCGAGCTCATCACGACCGGCTTCGGGAACACCCTCGCCAGTGTCGGCCTGCTGATCGTCTTCGGCTGCGTCCTCGGCAAGATGCTCGAACTGAGCGGCGCCGCCCTGAAGATCACCGAATCCGCGCTCGGCCTGTTCTCCAGGAACAAGGTGCCCTGGGCGATCGCGCTCGCCTCGACCGTCCTCGGCATCCCCCTCATCGCCGACACCGCCGTCGTCATGCTCATCCCCATCGTCTCCGCCCTCGCCTACCGCACGGGCATCTCGATGATGAAGCTCGGCCCGATCCTGTACATCGGCGCCTACGTCATGACCTCGGTGGTCCCTCCCGGCCCGGGCCCGCTCGCGTCCGCGGCACTGCTCGACGTCGGCATGGGCGAGGCCATTCTCTACGGACTGATGGTGGGCGTCCCCGGCGTGGTCGCCGCGACGATCTACCTGTCGCGGATCAAGACGCACGTGCCGCCGAAGCCGGAGTTCGTCGAGCACCTGGTGGGCGGCCCCGACGCACCCGCGTCCGCCGGCGCCGGCTCCGGGAACGCGGACGGAGCCGCCGAGGAGGCCGCGCCGCACCCGGTCGGCCTGTTCGGCTCCCTGGTGCCGATCCTGGCGCCCATCGTCCTCATCGTCTTCGCCTCCCTGGCCGGCCCCGCGCTCCCCGAGGGGGCGTGGTTCACCGACACCGTGCTCTTCGTCGGCGAGCCGACGATGGCGCTGTTCCTCGCCTGCCTGCTGTCCCTGCCGCTGTTCCGCGGGCGCTGGCGCGACAAATCCACCCTGAACGACCTGTTCGAGGCCGGACTGAGGATCGCCGCCATGCCCCTGGCCCTGACCGGGGTCGGCGGCGCCCTCGCCACCATCATCCGGGAGACCGGGGTCGCGGAGAACATCGCGACGGGCATCGAGAGCACCGGGATGTCCCCGGTCATCATCCCGTTCCTCATCGCCGCCGCGGTGTGCACCATCACCGGTTCCAACATCCTCGGCGTCATGACCTCGGCGGCCATCATGCAGCCCCTGCTGCCCGCGCTCGGACTCGAACCGATCGTGGTGTACCTGGCCTGCGCGACCGGGGCCCAGATCATGAAGCACGCGAACTCCTCGGGCTTCTGGGTGACCACGACCCTGTCCAACATGACGGTGGGCCAGGGGATCCGCTCGATCGGGGTGGCCTCGGTCATCTCCGGCATCACCGGGTTCGCCGTCCTCAACATCATGATCGCGACCGGCGTCGTCTAGACCGCTCGCGTCCCACGCGCGGCCGGTCCCCGCGCCCGCGGCCCGCGGGCCACGGGCCCGGGACCGGCCCCGCCCGTCCGACCCGACCACAGGAGAACCCATGGCGACCCTCGGCGCGATCGCCGACGACCTCACCGGAGCGACCGACGTCGCAATCGCCCTCACGTCCGCCGGATACCGGACCGCCGTCGTGCTGGGCGCCGACGCCCCCGACGGCGACGGGGCCGCGGACGGGGCCGACGCCGTCGTCGTCGCCCTGAAGTCGCGCACCATGCCCGCCGGCGAGGCGGTCGCCGCCTCGCTGGACGCCCTCGCACGGCTGCGCCGGGCGGGCTGCGAGCGCTTCTACTTCAAGTACTGCTCGACCTTCGACTCCACCCCGGCGGGCAACATCGGCCCGGTGGCCGAGGCCCTCCTCGAAGCCCTCGGCGAGACCGTCACCGTGGTCGCGCCGGCCTTCCCGGCCAACGGGCGCACCGTCTACCGCGGCCACCTGTTCGTGGGGGACCAGCCGCTCGACGAGTCCCCGATGCGCCACCACCCCCTCACACCGATGACCGACTCGAACCTCCTGCGCCTGCTCGCGCCCCAGGTCGGCGGGGGCGAGGACGACGTCGCGCTGGTGCCGTGGCCGACCGTCGCCCGGGGCGACGAGGCGGTGCGCGAGGCCATCGGGCGCGCGAGCCGCGCCGGGGCCCGGTTCGTGGTCGTGGACGCGCTCACCGACGCGGACCTGGCCACCCTCGCCCGGGCGACGGAGGGCCTGCGCCTGCTGACCGGCGGCAGCGCCCTCGCCCAGGGGCTCACGGGCCCCCGGGCCCTCGCGCGCACGCCGGTCACCCTGCCCGGGGGGCCGCGCGTCGTGCTCTCCGGCAGCGCCTCGCGGGCCACCCAGGGCCAGGTCCGCCACGCGCTCGCGGTCGGAGGGGGGCGGCAGCTGCGCCCCGCCGACCTGCGGGAGGACTTCGAGGCGGCCGTGTCCGCCGCGGTGTCCGCCGCCCTGGAGGCCGCGGACGCCCCCTTCGTCGTGTACGCGACCGCCTCCCCGGAGGACGTCGTGGACACCGGTGACGCCCCGCTCATCGAGGAGGCGCTGGCCGAGACCGCCGAGCGCCTGGTGGCCGCGGGAACGCGGGCGCTCCTCGTGGCGGGCGGCGAGACCAGCGGAGCCGTCGTGCAGCGCCTCGGCGTGGGCGCGCTCGCGCTGGGCCCCGAGGTCGACCCCGGCGTCGCGTGGATGCGCGGGCGCCGGGACGGCGAGGACGTCCACCTCATGCTCAAGTCCGGGAACTTCGGCCGCGAGGACCTCTTCATCCGCGCCTGGGAGGGGGGCCTGTGAACCGCACACCGCACGAGGCCGCACGGGAGCTGTGCCGGGCGGGACGCCGCGCCGTCGACCTCGGACTGAGCCCCGGCGCGTCGGGCAACGTGTCCGCGCGAGCCGGGGACCACACCCTGATGAGCCCCACGGGGGTGTCCCTCCGGGACCTGGACCCCGACGGCCTCTCCGTCCTGGGCCCCGGCGGGGAGCACGTCTCCGGCCCGCCGCCCTCCAAGGAGTACCCGCTCCACCTGGCGATGTACCGGCGGGTCGAGGGCGCCGGGTCCGTCGTCCACCTGCACTCGCCCCACGCGACCGCGGCCTCGTGCCTGCCCGCCTGGTCGGCCTCGTCCGCGCTGCCGCCCGTCACGCCCTACCTCGTGATGCGTGTCGGCCAGGCGCCCCTGGTGCCGTACGCGGCTCCGGGCAGCGAGCGGCTCGCCCGCAACCTCGCGGACCTGCCCGGGTCCTTCCGCGCCGCCCTCCTCGCCAATCACGGTTCGCTCGTGGCGGCGGCCGACCCGGCCGCCGCCCTGGACGGGGCCGTCGAGCTGGAGGAGGCCTCGCGCATCGTCGTCTCGCTGCGGGGAGGCGGGTTCTCCGTGCTCTCGGCGGAGGACGTGCGCGAGCTGACGGAGCGCTACGGGACCGTGTGGGACCTGTGACCCGCCCCCCGCGGGGGTGAGGGCACGGCCCGGGCCGGGGGCCGACCGCACGGCCGGCCCCCGGCCCGGAGGCGGTCCGCCCCGCCGGCGGCGGGCCGGGGCGGGCACACCCGTGCCCCCGGCGCCCGCAAGCCCGGGCGCCGGGCCCCCGGCCCTCGCCGGGAAGCCGGGGCGGGGCCACGCCCCCCGGCCCGCCCCCGGCCCTCGCCGGGAAGCCGTGGCGAGGCGACGCCCCCCGGCCCTCGGCCCCGGGGAACAGGTGACCCGACCGGTCAGGAATCGAGAAGCGCCCTTCACCGGCCCGGAACTAGCGTGGTGGCCATGGACATCACCATTCACACCAGCGTCCTGCCGCACGAGGACCCCGAGGCCTCCCTGGCCTTCTACCGCGACGTCCTGGGCTTCGAGGTCCGCAAGGACGTCGGACAGGGGAACATGCGCTGGATCACCGTGGGCCCCGCCGGGCAGCCCGACACCGGCATCCTGCTCGCACCGCCCGCCACCGATCCCGGCATCACCGACGCCGAGCGCACCACCATCGCCGAGATGATGGCCAAGGGCACCTACGGGTGGATCCTCCTGGCCGCGTCCGACCTCGACCAGACCTTCGACAAGGTCCAGGCCACCGACGCCGAGGTCGTCCAGGAGCCCACCCTCCAGCCCTACGGCATCCGCGACTGCGCCTTCCGCGACCCCGCCGGCAACCTGATCCGCATCCAGCAGCGCTGAACCGGCGGCCGCCCGCACCGCACCGGGGGGCCGGACGCGCGCCACGGGGCGGTGCGCCCGCGCAGGACCGACGCCCCCGCACCGCACCGGGGGGCCGGACGCGCCGCGACGAACCGGTCCGACCGTGCCGGAAGACGCAGAGGAGGACCGCGCAGGCGGTCCGGACGACCATGGAGAGACGATGAACACCGCACCGAGGGCGCGCACGGAGCCGCCCGCGCCGCACGCCGCCGACAGCCACGACCTGATCCGTGTGCAGGGCGCGCGCGTGAACAACCTCCGCGACGTCAGCCTCGAGATCCCGAAGCGCCGGCTGACCGTGTTCACCGGGGTCTCCGGCTCGGGCAAGAGCTCGCTGGTGTTCGGCACGATCGCCGCCGAGTCGCAGCGGATGATCAACGAGACCTACAGCGCCTTCGTGCAGGGGTTCATGCCCGCCCTGGCGCGGCCCGACGTCGACGTCCTCGAAGGACTGACCACCGCGATCATCGTCGACCAGCAGAGGCTCGGGGCCGACCCGCGCTCCACGGTCGGCACCGCGACCGACGCCAACGCGATGCTGCGCATCCTCTTCAGCAGACTCGGGCGCCCCCACATCGGCTCCCCCCAGGCGTTCTCCTTCAACGTCGCCTCGATCAGCGGGGCGGGGGCGGTCACGATGGAACGCGCCGGCCGGACCGTGAAGGAGCGCCGCGAGTTCAGCGTCACCGGCGGCATGTGCCCCCGCTGCGAGGGCAGGGGCACGGTCTCCGACATCGACCTCACCCAGCTCTACGACGACTCCAAGTCGATCGCGGAGGGCGCGTTCACCATCCCCGGCTGGAAGTCGGACAGCTGGTGGACGGTGCGGACCTACGCCGAGTCCGGCTTCCTCGACCCCGACAAGCCGATCCGCGACTTCACCGAGCGGGAGATGCGGGACTTCCTCCACAGGGAGCCGGTCAAGGTCAAGGTCGAGGGCGTGAACCTCACCTACGAGGGGCTGATCCCCAAGGTCCGGAAGTCGTTCCTGTCCAAGGACGTCGACTCGCTCCAACCGCACGTCCGCGCCTTCGTGGAACGCGCGGTGACGTTCGCCGCCTGCCCCGACTGCGGGGGCACGCGCCTCAACGAGGCCGCGCGCTCCTCGAAGATCGGCGGGATCGGCATCGCCGACGCGTGCGCCATGCAGATCAGCGACCTCGCCGTGTGGGTGCGCGGTCTGGACGAGCCGTCGGCGGCCCCCCTGCTCACCTCCCTGGGCAGGACCCTCGACTCGTTCGTGGAGATCGGGCTCGGCTACCTCGCGCTCGACCGGCCCTCGGGCACTCTGTCGGGCGGTGAGGCGCAGCGGGTCAAGATGATCCGCCACCTCGGCTCCTCGCTCACCGACACCACCTACGTCTTCGACGAGCCCACCATCGGCCTGCACCCCCACGACGTCCGGCGGATGAACGACCTCCTGCTGCGGCTGCGCGACAAGGGCAACACGGTCCTCGTCGTCGAGCACAAGCCGGAGACGATCGCGATCGCCGACCACGTCGTGGACCTCGGCCCGGGGGCCGGGAGGGACGGCGGGACCGTCTGCTTCGAGGGCTCCGTCGGGGACCTGCGGGCCGGCGGCACCCTCACCGGCCGCCACCTCGACGACCGGGCCTCCCTCAAGGAGGCGGTGCGCGAGCCCTCCGGTGTGCTGGAGGTCCGCGGGGCCGACGCCAACAACCTGCGCGACGTCGACGCCGACATCCCGCTCGGGGTGCTCACCGTCGTCACCGGCGTCGCGGGATCGGGCAAGAGCTCCCTCGTGCACGGCTCGCTCGGCGGCCGTGAGGGAGTGGTGTCCGTCGACCAGAGCCCGATCCGCGGCTCGCGGCGGAGCAACCCGGCGACGTACACCGGGCTGCTCGACCCGGTCCGCAAGGCGTTCGCCAAGGCCAACGGCGTGAAGCCGGCGCTGTTCAGCGCCAACTCCGAGGGCGCCTGCCCCGCCTGCAAGGGGGCGGGCGTGGTCTACACCGACCTGGCGATGATGGCCGGAGTCGCCACCGTCTGCGAGGAGTGCGAGGGCAGGAGGTTCCAGGCCTCCGTGCTGGAGTACCGCCTCGGCGGACGCGACATCAGCCAGGTGCTGGCGATGCCGGTGGCCGAGGCCGAGGAGTTCTTCGGCGCCGGGGAGGCGCGCACCCCCGCCGCGCACGCCGTCCTGCGACGCCTCTCCGACGTCGGCCTCGGCTACCTCACGCTCGGCCAGCCGCTCACCACCCTGTCGGGGGGCGAGCGGCAGCGGATCCGGCTGGCCGCGCGCATGGCGGAGAAGGGCGGCGTGTACATCCTCGACGAGCCGACCGCGGGTCTGCACCTCGCCGACGTCGAGCACCTCCTCGGCCTGCTCGACCGGCTCGTCGACTCCGGGAAGACGGTCGTCGTCATCGAGCACCACCAGGCGGTCATGGCGCACGCCGACTGGATCATCGACCTCGGCCCGGGGGCCGGGCACGACGGCGGCCGGATCGTCTTCGAGGGCACGCCCGCCGACCTCGTCGCCGCCCGGTCCACCCTCACCGGCGAGCACCTCGCGGACTACGTCGGCGGCTGACCCCGGGCGGACACGGGCGCCCCCGGCCGTCGGGATCGACGGCCGGGGGCGCCGGCGGGTGCGGGCGGGAGGGCTCTAGCCCCGGGGGGCGCCGGTCCCGCGCAGCCCCAGGCGGCCGCGGGTGACGACCACGAGGAACACCGCGACGAGCGCGACCAGCGCGACCTCCGGGGCTCCGGCGGGGTCTCCCACCGCGGCCCCCTTGAGGCCCGAGACGACGTTGATCGCGGTGTGGGCGATGACCGGGGCGAGCACGCCGCCGCGGGAGGCGTTGAAGACGTGGCCGAGGACGACCGTCAGTCCGACGCACAGCAGCGCGTAGGCGGGGAAGTACATCTGCGACTGGAGCGTGCCGGCCATGGAGAACAGGGGGGCGTGCCACACCGCCCAGACCGCGCCGAGGACCGCGTTCGCCGCGAGCGGGGGCAGCGAGCCCTGGAGCCTCGGCAGCGCGAATCCGCGCCAGCCCAGCTCCTCGTTGCCGCCGCCGACCAGGGCGATGAGCACGAACTGCACGGGGACCGCCATCAGCGCGGCGTCGAGCGCGGCCTCGTCCACCGCCGCCCCCTGGAGGCGGACGGCGATCACGCCCGAGGCCGCGATGGCCAGGACCGCGAGCACCGCGATCGCGTAGGGCGTGATGCCGCCCCTGCGCAGCGGCGAGTAGCGCCGGAAGAGGGCGCCCACCCCGGACCTGCCCTCGGTCGCGGCGGTGACGAGGACCGCCGCCACCATCGGGCCGAAGCTGCCGACGAGCACGGCCGGCATCGGGTTGGCGCCGTCGAGCAGGAGCGTGCCTCCCCACCAGGCGATCCAGGAGAAGGCGAAGGCGATCACCAGGAAGGCGGTGAGGCCGCGCGGTGCGAGGACGGTCGTCCGCGCCGGGTCCGCCGCGATGGCGGGGGAGGCGGTGGGGCGGGGGTGCGTGGAGAGGTGCTCGTTCGTCATGCCGAGAAACATACACTGTTTGAGAAAGACATACAACGTAGGATCCGTTGTATGCTGTCGGACATGGCAGAACCACGATCCGACCAGCAGTTCGACAGCGTCTTCAGCCGCCCCGAGCGCCGCCGCCGCACCCAGCCGGCGCTCACCCGGGAGCGCATCGTCACCGCGACGATCGGGCTGCTGGACCGGGAGGGCTCACCGGCGCTGACGATGCGCAAGGTCGCCGCCGAGCTCGGCGTGCACGCGACGAGCCTCTACTGGTACGTGGAGCGGAGGGAGGACCTCGTCGACCTGGCGGTGGACGGCATCCTGGCCGACGCCGCGGCCGTCCTGCCGGGCCCCGACGCCCCCTGGGACGCCGCGGTGAAGGAGACCGCGCACCGGTTCTACGCGGCTCTGACCGCGCACGCCTGGGCCGCGGAGTTCGCCGGGGCCCGGCCCCTGGTCGGACCCAACGCGGTCGCGCTCTCGAGGAGGATCATCGCCGCGCTCCAGCAGAGCGGGGGGAGCGAGGAGGAGCAGGCGGTCGCCATCCGGGCGGTGTCCAACCAGATGCTCGGCGCGGCCACGTCCGCGGTCGCGGTGCGCGCGATGCGCTCCGGGGGCTCGGGCGAGCACGCCGAGGCGGTCGCCGCCGCGGTGGCGGAGTCGGACGCCCTCGCCGTGGAGAACGACTACTTCGACCAGGTGCTGGACCTGGTGCTGGACGGGGTCAGGGCCCGCCGGCCGGGATAGGCGGTTCCCCCCGCCGGGGCCGCGGGCCGCTCCGGCGCGCGCCCGGCGGGACGGGCCCCGTGCCCGACGGGAGGACCCGCCGCGTGGATCCCGGCTCGCACCCCCGGAGGCCGGCCCCCGTACACGGCGGGAGGGCCCCTCCCCGGCCGTCGCGGAGCCTGTCGGGGGGTGCGCCGGGCACGGCGGCGGTGCCGGCCCGGCGGGGACCGGCCCCGGCGGGCCGACCGTCCCGGGCGGCGGCCGCGACGGCGATGCGCGCCCGCGGGGCGCGGACCGGGGGCCGGTCGGGCCCCCGACCGGCCCCGTCCCGCGGCCGTCAGTCCGGCGGGTCCAGCGGCGACATCGCCGGCGAGTAGTTGAACAGCCGGAGCCTGGCCGCCCCCGGTTCGAGGAGGGACGCGGCCCCGGGGTCGACGTCGACGATGCTGAGGCTGGCCGGGTGGCTCGGGACCGTGCGGGCGGGGTCGAGCCCGACGGCGGCCGTCAGGAAGGCCCGCGCCGGCCCGCCGTGCGTGACCGCCATGAGCAGCTCGTGCCCGCCGTCCGCGGCCCGCCGCACGGCGGCGTCGAGCCCGGCGACCACGCGGTCGGTCAGCTCGCCGAAGCTCTCGGCCCCCGGCGGGTGGAACCGCCCCGCGCGCCACGCGGCGTACACGCCGCCGTCCTCCGCCCTGACCTCCGCCGAGTAGCGCCCCTCCCATCCGGCCAGGTACGCCTCGTTCAACCGGGGGTCGCGCGCGTCGGGACGGACGCCGAGCACCTCCGCGGTCTCCCGCGTGCGGCGCAGGCCCGAGGTGACGACGTACCCGGGGGCCAGGTACCCGACCGTCTCCGCCAGGGCGGAGACCTGCCGCCGCCCTGCCTCGGACAGTCCGACGTCCCGCTGTCCCTGGAGGCGGCGCTCCTCGTTCCACGCGGTCTCGCCGTGGCGGACCAGGAGAAGCCGCATCATCCGGACACCCCGGCGTCCAGGAGCTCACCGGAGGCGTCGAAGTACGCGTCCGGCGCCGAGGGCAGGCGCACGCCGATCCCGTCGCCGGGCAGCAGTCCGACCGGCGTGTCGCGGGAGACGTGCATCCGCGTCCCGTCGGGGAGGTCGACGCCGAGGACCCACCTGTCGGCCATCGGCACCTGGTCGGCGAACGTCGCCCCCACACACCCCGGTTCCGACGCGTCGGCGGCGATCCCGACCGACCCGGCCCGGTACATCGCCCTGACGGTCCCGCCCCCGGACGCGGGCGGGGCGGCGCCGCAGTCGACGCCGAACGCCCGCAGCCTCCCCTCGTGGACCCGGCACTCGACGATGTTGGCCGGGGGAGTGCCGATGAACGTGGCGGCGAACGCCGTGCGCGGCGACTCCAGCAGTTCCCGCGGCGTGCCGAACTGCTCGATCCGGCCGTCCTTCATGAGCGCGATGTGCGTGGCCATGGTCATCGCCTCGACCTGGTCGTGGGTGACGTAGACGCTCGTGGCGCCGCTGGAGCGGTGGACGCGCATGAGCTCCCCGCGGGTCTCGACCCGCAGCCTCGCGTCGAGGTTGGACAGCGGTTCGTCGAAGAGCAGCACCTTGGGCTGCGGCGCGATCATGCGGGCGATCGCCACGCGCTGCTGCTGTCCGCCGCTGATCTCCCCCGGGTACCGGTCGGCGAGGTCGGAGATCGCCAGCATCGACAGCACCCGGTCGCCCCGGGAGCGGCGCTCCTCCTTCGGCCACCTCGCGACGGTCAGCGGCCATTCGATGTTCTGCCGCACCGTCTTGTGCGGCCACAGCGCGTAGGACTGGAAGACCAGCCCGGCCTCCCGCTCGGCGGGGGCCACGACCGCGGTGCCGTCCCCCCGGGCGATGACGCGGTCCCCGAACCGGATCTCGCCGCCGGTGGGGTTCTCCAGCCCCGCGAGCATCCGCAGGGTCGTCGTCTTACCGCAGCCGGACGGGCCGAGGAGGACGAGGAAGGAGCCCGCCGGGACGTCGACCGAGATGCCGTCGACGGCCGCGGTGCCGCCGAAGTCCTTCCGGAGGTCGGTGATGGTCAGGGAGGCCGAAGACGCTCCGGAGCGCATGCCGGTCCTTTCCGCCCGATCGGTGTCGATCGTGGAGGTCATGAGTTCGAGTTCCAGGGTTGGGCGGCGCCCTCGAAGCGCCGCGCGATGATGGTCGCCGCAACCGAGATCACCGCGATGACGACGGTGACCGCGTTGGCCGACTGCGTGAAGTTCTCCGACGAGTACTGGTAGGTGAGGACGGCCAGGACGGGCATCGCCGGGGTCGCCAGCAGCACGACGAGGGAGAGGTCGCGCACCATCTGGACGAACACGAGCACCCCTCCCGTGAACAGGCCGCGCGCCGTCAGCGGCGCGATGACGGAGCCGATCCTGCGGAACAGCCCCGCCCCCGCCATCACCGCCGACTCCTCGACGTCCTTGGACACCTGGCCCAGCGCCGAGGTGCCCGACCGGACCGAGAACGGGATCGTCGCCGCGATCCCGGCCAGCACGAGGATCGCGAACGTCCCGTACAGGCTCGGGACCGGGCCGATGGGCGCCCCGAACTGCGCGATGAACGCGGCGCCCAGCGCGATGCCGGGGATGAGGAACGGCACGAACGAGAGGACGCCCAGGGTCCCCGACAGCCACCTCGGCCCGCCGGAGCGGGTGATGACGTAGGAGATGAGCAGGCCGAGGACACCCGCGCAGACCGCGACGCACACCCCGAGGAGCACGGTGTTCCAGGTGGCCTGGAGGATCTGCGGGTTGTTCAGGATGCCCCGCTGCCCCTGGGCGAGGGCGGGGTCGGAGTCGCCGATCCAGTAGTGGAGGGTCAGCCCCGACGAGAAGTCGTTGGTGCGCAGGGTCAGCGAGCTGAACACGAGCACCAGGCCGGGGACGACGGTGGTGCAGGTGACCAGCAGCCACGCGACCGCGGCCACCGGCCGCGCCCACGGCCCCAGGTCGACGCCCCGGCGGCGGCCGCCCTTGCCGGTGATCGTCGCGAAACTGCGCCTGCCGCCCGTGATCCTCGTCGAGGCGTACATGATCATCGCGGCCACGAGGATGAGCACGATGGACAGCACGTATCCGCGTGAGACGTCGCCCGTGGAGATCGCCCCGTACAGGCGGGTCGAGAGCGTGTGGAACCGGACGGGCAGGCCGAGGAGCGCGGGTGTGACGAAGTTGGAGACGCCCTCGGCGAAGGCGAGCAGGGCGCCCGAGACCATCGCCGGGGCCACGACGGGCAGCGCGATGTCGCGGGCCACGCGCATCGTCGGGGCGCCCGTCAGCTCGGCGGCCTCCATGAGGTCGCCGTTGACGCTCGCCAGGGCGGCGGCGACGAGCATGAACGACAGCGAGAAGTAGTGGGCCGTCAGGGTCGCGGCGATCGGCACCGGCCCCCAGGCCAGCCAGTCGGGGACGGGGATCCCCAGGTTCATGAGGATGCCGGTGGAGCCACCGATCAGGTCGTTGCGGAAGACCGACTCCCACGCCAGCGCCAGGGCGAAGCTCGGCAGGGCGAACGGGATCGTCGCCAGCAGGCCGAGGATCCCGCGCCCCGGGAGCCGGGTCATCACGACCACCCAGGCGAGGAAGCCGCCGATCACCGTGGAGCCGGCGGCGGTGGCGACCCCCATGAGGACCGAGTTGCCCATCGGCCTCCACAGGAGGTTCTCCGACATCGGGCTGGCGAAGACGTCCGTCCACGCCTGGCGGTCGCCGGCCGCCAGGGTCGTGTTGACCAGCCCGAGGAGCGGCGCGACCACGAGGACGGCGAGGACGAGCAGGGTGCCGGCTCCCAGCAGGGCGGTCGGCTGCCCGAGGGCGGTCCGCGCACGGGCCACCGTGCTGCCGACCGTCGTGCGGCGGGGGGCGGGTGCCCTCTTCATGGAATCCTCTCTCAGGGGCGGGGGGACCGCCCCGGGACGTGTCCCGCGGCGCGGCGGTGCGCCCGCTCGGGGGCGCGTCCCGGGACGGGTGCCGCGGACGCCCGCGGCCGGACCGGCGCCCGCGGGCCCGGAGCGGACCGCGGAACGCGGCCTACAGGGTCAGCAGGAAGTCGGCCACGTCGTCGCGGATCCGCGCCGTCTCCTCGGGGGAGATGTCCCAGGCGCCGAGCTCGTCGAGGGAGACCGCGCCCCCGGGGGCCGCCACGTCGGTGCGCACCGGGTAGTCGCCGGGGACGTAGAAGGGGTCGAAGGCGGGGCCGCCCGTCTCGGAGTCGTCGCCCATGAGGAAGTCCGCGACCAGCCGGGCGGCGGCCGGGCTGTCGGAGTCGCGCACCATGCCGATGTAGGCCGGGAAGGTGATCCCCGGTGAGGGAGCGGTCCCCAGGGAGGCCTGGAGCGCCCACCCCTCCTCCTCGTTGTCCCGGCGGTCGGAGTACGAGGTGAAGCCGACCGGCGGGTCGTCCTGGCCCGCCGCGCCCACCGCCTGGTTGACGTTGTCGGTGTCGTCGACCAGGACCAGCCCGTTGCCGTACAGGTCCTTGACGAACTGCTGCCCGGCGTTCTCGACGCCGTCGTCGAGGACGACCTCGGTCCCGAAGTGGTCCAGGTGGGCCTGCGCCATCGCCTCGGACTGCCGCACGATCTCGGCCACGAGGTCGAGGTAGTCCCCGCGGACCGCGGGGTCGACCATGACGACCCTGCCGTTCCACTCCTCCTCGGTCAGCTGCCACAGGTTCCCGACCGGCGAGCCGTCCGGGTGGGCCTCCTCGTTGTACATGAGGACCTTGGTCGAGAGGCGGTTGGCCAGCAGCGGCTGTCGGTACTCCTCGGGAACGGTCTCCCCGACCCGCGGCGGGACGTAGTTCTGGAGGACGCCGCCCGCGACGAGCTCCGTGATGACGACCGGGGCGTCGGAGATGTAGGCGACGTCGGCCGAGGGGGTCCCGGCCTGGGACTCGGACCGCAGCCGGGTGATCTGCTCGGAGGAGGAGATGTCGTGGCCGATCAGGTCGACGCCGGGGTACTCGGCCTCGAACGCCTCCTCGACCGAGGCGATGCGCGAGGTGAAGGAGTAGACGGTGACCTCGCCCTCCTCGGCGGCCAGTTCGACGAGTTCCTCGTGGGTGGCGTCGTCGAGTTCGTGGGGGCCCGCGCCCTGGTCGGCGGCGGGGGCCTGGGGGGCGCCGCCGCCGCAGGCGGCGAGGGAGACGGCGAGGGGGAGGGCGACGGAGGCGGAGAGCATTCTCGAAAAGCGCATGACAGGTCCTTTGTGTCAGTTCTCGCGCAGGTGGGGGAGGGGGCGGACACGGACGCCGGGGGACTCCGGCCGGTGGCGTCAGTCGAAGTCCGTGAGCAGGCCGTCCAGTCGGTCGAGGGCGGGGAGGATGACGTCGGGGTGCCGCTGGGCGACGGTGAGCACGATGGCGTTCGCGATCATCATCGGGACGCTCAGGGAGGAGAAGCCCTCCTGGTGGCCGCGCGGGGCGGACAGGACGGTGGTCGGGGCGGGGTCGAGGGTGTGGAGGGTGTCCGTGATCAGGACGGAGCGGGCGCCCACGGCGGACGCCCGGGCGTAGAGGTCCGTGAGGTTGCGCGGGGCGCGGCGGAAGGCGAAGGACACGACGACGTCGGACTCCGACATCGCCAGCACCCGTTCGGCGACCTCGCGACCGGGGCCGACGAGGTTGACCGAGTGCATCCCGAACCGCCGCAGCCGTCCGTCGAGGAGCTCGGCCAGGACCCCCGCGTTGCCCCGTGCGAAGAGGTGGACCACGCGCGCGCCGACCAGGAGGTCGGCGACCTCGTCGATCTGTGTCTGGTCCACGTGCCTTCCGACGGCAGCCAGCGATTCGAGCTCGGTGGCCAGGAGCGTGTCCAGGACGCGCCCCTCCCCCCGGAGCTCCGCGCGGAACCGGTCGCCGGCGCCGTTGAGGTGTGCCTCGCGGTCCTCCCGCAGGTCGTCCCGCAGCTCCAGGTACCCCTGGTACCCCAGGCGCTGCGCCAGGCGGGTGGCGGCGGCGGGGTGCACCCCCGCGCGCTGGGCGACGTCACCGCCCCGCCACAGCGGGGCCTCCGCCGGGTGGGCCAGGAGTTCGTCGAGGAGGACCCGGTCCGACTTGGTCAGCCGGTCGCGGTACTCGTTCACACGCTCGTGGAAGTTCACGACAGTCACGCTACAGCAATTTTAATTGCGTGAGTATGACCTTCTGCAATTTAAGTTGCGGTTCATGGGGCCTTCACCCCCAGGTCGGACGGGCGCCCGGTTCCGCGGGGGAGGGGCCTCTGCCTGCCCCGACGCGCCCGCGACCCCGGACGGGAGGGGCCGCCCCCGGACGGCGGGGGCACGGGGCTCCCGTGCGGACGGCGCCCCGCCCGGTCGGCGGAACCGGCTCGGCCGGAGCACGCGGGCACCGCTCCACCGGGGCCCCGCGGGGGCGGCCGTCGCGGCCCCGTGCCAGGGTTCGGGTATGGACCCCGGAACCCCCGGGCGCGCCGGGACGGCCCTCGCCGCGCTGGGCGCGCTGCTGGACCGCTCGATCGCCCAGATCGCCGACGCCGCCCACGACGCGCGCACGTTCGACCGCGAAACCGTCAGGGCCGTCTCCGACGTGTGGGACAACAACACCCTCCCCCTCTTCCGCGCCGCGACGGGCCGTTCCGCACGGGAGCGGGAACGGCGCGCCCGGGAGGCACTGGAGTGGATGGCGCGCCTGGGCCCGGAGCGCCGCGCCTGGATGGCGGAGCAGACCGCGGCCGCCGGGTACCGGATCGACGTGCTCGCCCGGCCCGTCCCCGCGCGCCCGGACACGCCCTACCGCGACTACCGGGGCGAGGTCTGCCCGGTGCCCTCCCGGTTGACGCCGCAGACGGCGGCCGAACTGTCGGAGGACTACGCACTGGACGCGGCCACCGTCCGCCACCTGCGGATCGAACGGGCCGGCGCCCGCCTCGGCGCCTTCCTCACCCTGGAACTCGTGCGCTCCTACGACGCCGGTGAGAGCGCCTCCCCGGCCCGCCCCACGCTCGACGTGGAGCTGGAGGACCTCGCCGGGGTGGACCTCGACACCTGTGAGGGGGCCGGAGCGCGCCTGGAACCCGCCTCCTCCGGGGTCGAGATCGGCCTGGGAGCACGCGGGGTGCTGCGTGCGCGGTCGGCCTCTTCGATGATCGACGACCACTCATGGCACCTGTCGGCCGCCGGGCGGCGGGCCGACGGGACGATCCCGCGCCGGGGGGAGCGGTCCCGGTCCGGGGGACCTCCGGGCAGGGGGAGGCTGGGAAGCTCCGCACACGGTGCGGCGGTCTTCCTGATCGGGGCCATGATGATGATCCGCTCCGTCCGCTACCCCCGGGAGGCCGCACGGGTCCCGCTGGAGGCTTACTGCCGTGCCCTCGCCGGAGCCGGAGGGGACGTCCTGCGTGTGGGCGCGCTCCCCGCACGGCGGCGGGAGTCCGCCTTCCGCTCCCTCGTGGCCCAGTGGCTCCGGCGCGGAGGGACCGAACTGGCTCCGGACTGGCGGCGGCTGCTCGGGGGCATGCCGGACGCGCGGGATCTGGCTCGCGGGGTGCGTGAGGAGCTGGTCGCCGGGGGAGGCGTGCCGCACGCCCGCGTCCCGGCCGGGGAGGCCGTGGACCTCCCGGAGCCCGTCGGGCTGCGCATGGTCTCCTTCACCGCCGGACACACCGCCTGGCGCACCCGCCACGACGCCTCCGCCCTCGTGCACGTGGCCGTGCCCTCCGGGGAGGGGGCGCCATGGCGGCTGCGGGCCCTCGAGGCCGCCGATCCCGTCCGGCTCAGGGTGCGGAACGGGGCGTTCGACGGGACCGGCCCCCTCCGCGTGGAGGACGGGGGCGGTGGGCTGAGGACCCTCGTGACGGGCGAGGGAGCGCTGACACTGGCCGCCCGCGCCTGGACCCGGGTGCCCTCGGCGTACTGAACCGGGACGGGCGGCGGGGCGCCGAGCGCTCGGCGGGCCCGGGGGCGCTCCCGGGGCGTGTGCGCGGATGCCTTCGGCGGGCCCCGGGACGGCCGGCGGCTAGCCGTCGCCGCCGGGGAGCAGGGAGCCCAGCGGCCCCAGGTCGAGGTTGAGGTCGGCGGCGGACAGGCCGTAGCGCTCGCGCAGTTCGGTCATCCGCTCGTCGAGCAGCATCAGGGTCATGCCGATGCGCTCCTCCTGCTCCTCGGTGAGGTCGCCCTGGTCCACCCGGCGCAGGGCCTGCCGCTCCATGAGCTGGCGCACCAGCTCCACCACGGTGAGCACCAGTTTGATCAGGTCGCGTTCCACCGTGTCGGGTTCGGTCTCGATCCTGTGGCGCAGCCCCTGCTGCTCCGTCCGCGCCCCGGAGGCGTCCTCCCCGCCCCGCGCCGTGCCGTCCAGCGCGTTCTGGAGCTCGCCCAGGACGTCGCGCCCCCCGCCGGCGCCGGAGGCCCCGTCCAGGTCGCGGACGACCGCCCCCGCCGTGTGCTGCCGGGAGTCCCCGGCTCCTGCTGCCATGCTGTCCCCCTTCGGTGAGGTCGGGTGTCAGTCCTGACGGATCCATCCGGCCAGGGGATGGCCGTGCTCCCAGGGCGAGGGCACGTCCTCGTTGATCGAGGACACCAGCGCGCGCAGGGACACCCGGACCAGGTCGACGTCGGCGATGGAGACGGTCAGGTCCCCCGTGATCACCACCCCCTTGGCCAGGACGCGGTCGAGCAGGTCGACCAGGGAGATCTCGCGGTTGGCCAGGGGGTGGTCCTCGTCCAGCATGCGCGTGAGCGAGTAGGGGCCCGGGGCGGAGCCGGACGCGGACCCGTCACGGGCGCCGGGGCCCTCCGCCGGGCTCATACGCCCACCCCCGTCGTTCCCGGGGAGGCGAAGGAGTAGGGCGCCCACGGCCCGGAGACCTCGACCCGCGTACCCGCCGACGCCCGGGAGTCCAGCTCGCGCACCGTGTCGAGGAAGGCCTCCACACGGCCGTCCTCCACCAGGTAGGCGGTGTTCATCACGTTCTCGCCGGGGGCCTCCGAGAGCGCCGAGTCCTGGGGCCTGTGGTGCTCGCGGGCCCGGGACAGCGCCCCCAGCGCCTCGTCGGCCTCCTCGCACAGCCGGGCGGCCCGCTGCCAGGCGTCGTCGCGGCTCTCGCGCTGCTGCCTGCGCCTGCGGAGGTACGCCTTGCCCTGGCTCTCGTCCGGGGGCGCGGTCTCGGCCTGCGACGCGTCCTCGGGGCGGCGCGCGCCGGTCTCCGCGTAGACCTTGACCCCCAGCTCGACGCAGCCCTCCAGCCGCCGCAGGACGGCGTCGAAGGACGCGCGCTCGTCCCGGAGCACCTGGCGCACGCGTCCGTCCCCGCGGTAGACCGTCGCCAGCCTCAGCGGCACGGCCACGGTCCGGCGGGCGGTCCTGTCGACGACGCCGTGGTGCGCCCGGGCCACCGCCTCCAACCAGCGCAGGTCCTCGAGGTTGGCCTGGAGGGCGGCCTCGTCGAACTCGTTCAGGGGGACGGCGCTGACCACGGCCGCGAGGTCGCCCTCGGCCACGAGGTGCACCGGGCGCCCCCCGACCCCGGTCGCCCCGTCGAGCGCACCGGCCCCGAGGGGACGGCACACGGCGTAGACGTAGCTCGCGTACTCAGTCCTGTCCATGCCCCTCCTCGCCGTCGGCCCCGGACGCCCCGCCTTCCCGCGCGGCGGCTCCGGCCGCACCCTCCGGGGAGGCGTCCGCCCGCCCGTCCGCGGCGGGCAGGGGCGCCTTCCCCTCCTCCAGGGCGGCGATGCGCTCGCGCAGGAGCCGGTTCTCCTCCTCCAGCTCCTCGTCGCCCCGCTTCATCGCGCGGGAGGACAGCGCGGGGTCGTGCTCCCACCAGTCGATGCCCATCTCCTTGGCCTTGTCCACCGAGGCGACGAGGAGCCTGAGCTTGACGGTGAGGAGCTCGATGTCGAGGAGGTTGATCTTGATGTCTCCGGCGATGACCACGCCCTTGTCGAGCACGCGCTCCAGGACGTCGGCGAGGTTGGCGGACGAGGAACCGCCGGAGGAGCGGATCTGCCGGGGCTCGCCGCGCCACGGTGTCGGTTCACTCATGGGTTCCCCCGTCCTCCGCACCGGGCCGGGGCGCACGGGTACGGATCACGGGCACGCCCCCGTCGGCTTCGGCGCCCCGGCCCCCGGCCCTGCGGGGCCGCCCGGCTCAGGAGCGCCCGTCGGCGCGGGACCCGTCCTCGTCGACGTACTCCTCGTCGTCGTCCAGGTCCTGTTCGTCCGCCTCATCAGAATCCTCGTCCGCAGGCTCTTCATCAACGGGCTCCTCGTCCTCGAGCTCCTCGTCCTCGGGCTCTTCGTCCTCGAGCTCCTCGTCGAGGAGTTCCTCGTCGGTCTCCTCCGGGTCCTCCTCCAGCTCCTCCGACTCCTCGTCCTCGGGATCGTCCCCCTCGTCGGACGACTCGTCGTCGGGGAGATCCCCGTCCTCGGACTCCTCCGCCTCGGGCCCGTCGTCGTGCGGGGGTCCCGAGCCCAGGGCCGCGAGCCGCTCCCGCTCCTCCGGGTCCAGCTCCGCGAGCTCGGCGGCCTCGTCCTCGTCCAGCCGCGCCAGCTCGTCCCACTGCTCCTCGGAGAGGCCGGCCTCCTCGAGCTCCAGGGCGTCCTCGTGGGAGAGGACGACCTCCCCCTCGCGCACCTCCCCGCGCCAGCCCTGCATCTCCTCCGCCTCGGACAGGGCCATCATCATGACCTGGCGCCGATAGTGCTTGAGGTCCAGCCGGAGGCGTCGGCCCTGGGCCCGCCAGAGGTTGCCGGTGCGCTCGAAGAGGCCCTTGGGGTAGTACTCCACCACCAGCAGGACCCGTGTGAGGTTCTCCCCCAGGGGGTGGAAGGTCACCGCCCCCTTCATGGTGCCCTTGGCGGCCTCCGTCGACCAGGCGATCCGGTGGTCCTGCACCTGCTCGGTGACGGCGGCCTTCCAGCTCCGGCTCGACCAGAAGACCTTGCCCTTCCAGTGCGAGGTGGTGTCGCCGGTCTTCTCCACGCTCTGCACGCCCTTGGCGAAGGAGCCGAAGTCGGGGAAGCGGGTCCACTGGTTGTAGGCCACACGCACGGGGACGCCGACGTCGATGTCCTCGACGATGTTGACGCTCTTCGAGGGCCTGCCGCCCCCGCCCCCCTTGCCGAAGGCCTTCTTGGCCTTGTTCTTGAGGCCCTTGGCCCCGCCGGCGACCACGGCGTTGGCCGGGCCCTTGCCCTGGACGAGCTTGCGGCCGACCTCGCCCACCACGGGGGCGCCGGCGACACCCTCGCCGGACAACCGCTCGACCGTGCCGCCGAGCTTGCGGGCGGCGCCGGTCACCACACTGCTCGCCTTGGCGCTGACGTAGTCCTGGACCGCGTCGGCGAGCTTGGAGGTGCCCTCGTTCCTGTCGGCTGCGGAGCGCAGGCGGGCCAGGGGGCCGTCGGACTCAGCCACGCCCATCACCGTCCCCCTCGCCGTCCTCGCGGGCCGGGCGCTTGCGCTGAGCGGCCTTGCGCGTACCGCTGCCCACCTTCGCGGCGGTGCTCGACGCGGCGCGCCGCGGTGCCGTCTTCTTCGCCTTGGCCTTGCGCCCGCCCTTGTCGGGGGAGGACCCCTCGGAGGCCTTCCCGGAGGAGGGCGCCCCGGTGTCCCCGTCGTCCTCGCGAACCTCGCCCCCGTCCTCGGACCGCTCCGACCCGCCGGTGACGGTGTCCGCCGCGCTCTTCCCCGCGCCGGAGACGGTGTCGACGGCGCCGGACCTGAGGCTCTCGGTCCGGTCGTTGAGGGAGTCGGCCAGGGAGCCCGCCCACTTGCCGGCCAGGTTGCCCGCGGCGGCCTTGCCCACGTTGAGCAGCTGCTCCCGCGACTGGTTCCTCAGCTCGCCCACCACCGGGAGGGAGGAGACCTCCTTCAGCAGGCCCTGGGCGAGCAGCTGGGGCTTGATGTCGAGTTTCTTCGCGCCGAGGTAGAGGCCGAGCCCTAGGGCGAGCTTCAGCTTCTTCTTCCGGCCGAGGATGTAACCGCCTACGGCGGCGGCCACGATTTTCGCCGTGTCACTCACGGTTTCACACCTCAATGTCGTCTATCGGAGACCCTGGTACCTCTCGGCTTCCTCCAGCTCGTCCAGCAGCTCGTCCTCGAGCTCGTCGAACTCGTCCGCGGACAGCTCTCCCCTGTCGAACCGCTCCGACAGTTCGGCCAGGCGCTGCCGGATCCGCGAGGGGTCGTACACCTCCCGCTCGGCGGCCTCCAGGACCTGGCGCGCCGTCCAGTCCGCGAACCGGACCGGAGCGACGGCGGGAGCGGTGAGGATCGCGCGGAGAAGGCCCATGTGCCCTCCTCTCGTTCGGGCCGGGGCGCTCGCGCCCCGGCTCAGCGCGGCGGAGCCGTCACGAAGCTGTAGGGGGGAAGCGGGCCGTTGACCCGGATCTCCAGGAGGGTCCCCCACTGCTGTTGGAGCTCACCCGCGACGCGGACGAAGTCCTCGGTCCGGTCCTTGCGCACCAGGACCGAGACGTTGGCCAGGCAGCCGCCCACGAGGGGGCCCATGGCCACGCGCTCGGCGTGCTCGGCCAGGGGCCGGGTGACGGCCTCGGCGTCGCGCTGCCTCAGGGCCTCCAGGGCCTGGGAGACCTGCTCGCCGAACTCCATCTGCTCGGCGGGCGTGCCGCCGCCCGAGGCGCGCAGGGCCTCGTTCCTGGCCCGGAGGGACTCGTCGTCGAGGAGCACCAGCCGCAGCGCCGCCTCCTCGATGTGCGTGGCCTTGACGTTGAACTCCACCCGCTCGGCCAGCTGTGCGAGAAGCCCGGAGTAGTGGTCGGCCCCGCGGTCGAGCTCGGCCGCGACCGCCTCGTCGTCCGCGCTCACCGCTCCGAAGCGCAGCGGCAGGACCCCGTGCCCCTGGGCCAGGGTCTGGAGCACGTCCTGGTGGGCCGCCAGGTCACGCCGTTTGGCGCGGAGCCCCTCGGGGGCGTCGCTCGCAGCCGCGGCCAGGCCGCCGGCGCGGACGAAGCGCAGGGGGGCGGGGTTCTCACCGACCCCGGTGAGCTTCAGGTGGTCGAGCGACTCGTCGTCGCGGACGATCCCGTAGACGTACGTGCTCATTCGTCCTCCTTCTTGCCGGAGGCGCGGCGACGGGAGCGGGCCGGGGCCTTCTCCTCGCCCCTCTCGTCGTCCTGACCCTTGGAGAAGGACTCGGAGATGGCCTCGGCGGCGCCGGAGAGCGCGCCCTTGGACTTGCTGCGCGCGCCCTTCTCCATGCCGCCGTTCACCAGGTCGGGGAGCCCGGCTCCGCCGCTGCTGGTCAGGTCCAGGCGGTTGCACGCCTCGGCGAAGCGCAGGTAGGTGTCGACGCTCGCGATCACGATACGGACGTCGACGGTGAGGAGTTCGATGCCCACGAGCGAAACCCTCGCGAACACGTCGACCACCAGCCCCTTGTCGAGGATGAGTTCCAGGACCTCGTAGAGGTTTCCGGAACTCCGGCCCCCGCCGGAGGACTGCTGCATCACGGTCATCGTAATCATGCTCCTTTTCGTCGGTGAAGATCCGAAGGGCAGATACTCCTGATCCAGTGCGCAGAAAATGAGGTCATGATCCGTCGGAACGGCCTCGCGTGTAGCGTTTCACGCGCCGGTACCCCTGGATTTCACCGTCCGAGTCGAGTTCCACGGAATAGGTGGCCAGCATGCTCACCGTGTCCGGGACGCGTCGTAACTCGAGTGTCTCCAGGTTCAGGCTCCATCCTTCGCCGTCCCGCTCGAAACTGGAAACGCTTTCGACTTCGATTCCGGTAAGCTCCTCGAACTGCTCCCGAGCCTCCCGCAAGCGTTCCATCATTGATTTTCTGCCTGAGGAGCGAGGCGGGGGACGGCCTTCGCTTCCGTTGTCTTGGCTCATGGATCTCCTGTCCAATGGCCATTGTCCAGATTCTTTCTTCCTGCCCTCTGGACTAACCACTACCACGAAAAATCCGGGCAAAACGTCCCGCTGGTCAGAGGCGGGGGAGAAGGGCGTGTTCCACCAGGTAGGGCGCCCGGAGCCGGTTTCGGGGAGCCCGGCCGGGAGCGGGGGCCGGGACGGTCCGTCCCGGCGAGCTCACCGGGACGCGCCGGTGATCCGCCCCAGGGTCCGCCGCCCCGTGCGGCTCATGGCCGGATTGCTGTACCGGTAGTACCAGACCAGCCCCATCGCCTGCTGGAAGGCCCAGGCCCGGCCGCGCTCCCACTCCCGGTCGCCGCTGCCCAGGGCCTCCCTGAACGCGTGCCTCGGCCCTTCCTCGAGCAGGTGCCAGGCGCAGACCAGGTCCAGCGCCGGGTCCGCGGGCCCCAGGCCGCCGACGTCGAGGACGCCGGCCAGGCGCCCGCCCCGTACCAGCAGGTTGCCGGGGATCAGGTCGCCGTGGCACATGAGGTCGGGATCCCCGCCCCGGGGCAGCTCCCGCATCCCCTCCCAGAGCCCGCGCAGGCGCGGTACGTCCAGCAGCCCCTCACTGCGCTCCAGGCACGTGCGCATCCACGCGTCGTGGTCGGCGATCCGGCCGCCGCGACCCGTTCCCCGGAACGCCCGGCCGCGCGTGTCCACGGCCCTCACCCCTCGGACGAACTCGGCCAGGTCCAGGGCGAACCCCGTGCTCCCGCCCGGGTCGCGCCGGTCGGCCGGGGTCCCCGGCAGCCACGTCTGCACCGCCCACGGCAGCGGATACCCCTCCCGCGGCCCCCCGATCGCCACGGGCTCGGGGGTGGCGAACCGTGTGCGCCCCAACAGCTCGCGTGCGGCCGCGGCCTCCTCCCGCAGGCGTCGGCCGACCTCCCCGGGGTCCCCCGGCCGCAGGGGGAAACGCAGCGAGAACCCCTCGCCCAGGCGAAACACGGCGTTGTCCGTGCCCCCGGGGAGCACGGGCACGACCGGCAGCCCGGCCCACCCCGGGAACTCGGCGGCGACGATGCGTGCCGCCGACTCCGCGGACACCGGGACCTGGCCCTCGTGCATGTCCATCGACCCAGTCTGGCCACCCCCGCCCGGTGGTGCACCCCCTTTTCCGGCCCGGCCCCTCCCCCGGACGCCCGCCGGGGCCGCTCCGCGGTCCGCCGAACGCCTGAGTCCCCGGTGGGTCCGACGAGCCGACCGGGGACACAGGACGCGTCCCGGACCCGGGGAGGGCCGCGCCCCGGCCCTGCCTGCGCACCGGGGCTCGGCGCCGGCGGACACCTCAGGCGCGGTCGCGCTGCTCGGACCGCTGGTGCGCCTTCCACGCCCGGTGGAGTCCGCGCCGGCGCTCGTACTCCTTCTTCGCCCGGTGCTGCGGATCGGTTTCGAGGGTCTGGGACGCCGGGCCCATGACGTGCAGGAGCGCGTAGTTGATACGGAACCCCGTCCTGTACAGCAACGAGAACGAGTCCTTCCCACGCGGCTTGTCCATGGCCGTCCACCTCACTGTTCACCGGGATCGCGGACGCACGCCGCGAGAGGGCAATCGAGCAGGGAATCCTTCGCCGTGAAATCCGCGGCCTTCCCCGCTCAGCAGCGTATCCGCCCGGTTCTCGCGGTCCCGGTCGGCCCGCCCCGCACGATGCCCCGCCCCGGGCCCGGCGTCCGACACGGGGACGACATCTCCCGGGCCGCGCCGCGGCGGCTTCCCGCTCCGGGCGCGGGGCCGGACGTGGAGGCGGTCCCGGCCGGGCCGGGCGACGACGCACGTCACCCCGGACACCTCCCGGACGGTGTTCCCGGACGTGGCCGGGTCCGCTGCCGCGCTGCTGCGCGGAACCCCGGTCCGGGGCGGGTTCGGCAGGCCGGTGCCGCTAGGTGTCGGACATCGCGAGTTCGAGCTCGCCGGGGGGCGACTCCCCCGCGGTGTACAGGGGACCGTGGACATCCGCGCAGGGACCGAAACGGATCCAGGCCAGCTCCTGCGCCCGGTGCCGGTCGAGCGCGAGCAGACTGCGCACACCCGGCGCGAACGCCGCCGGCCTGCGCCGGGTGGCCGCGCGGAGCCGTCGCCAGCGCCGCGAATGCGCCCGGTGGCTGCGCTCGGACACCCGCCGCCCCCGGGCGTCCTGCCCGTTGCGGGCCTCCTGAGGGGTGGCGTCGATCATCACCACGTGCATCTCGTACCGGCGGAGCCGGCAGAGCAGGGCGAGCAGCACGCGGACCGGGCCGCGGGTCCCGCACTCGTGCAGCACCACCGGGCCGCCGCGCAGCGCCGCGGCCACCCGGACCAGGTGCAGGACGTGCACCACCCAGCGCCACAGCGGGTAGGGGATCCGGTCGAGCAGCGGTCCCAGCCGGTACCGCGACTGCAGCGAGTCGATCACCCGCACCCCCTCCGCGGTGAGCACGGTGCGCTCCTCGTTCTCGCGGAGTCCGAACAGCCGCCGCAGCAGGGTGCTCTTCCCGGCCCCGGGCACCCCGGAGACCAGGACGAGCGACCGCCGGGGATAGACCATGCCGCGCACCGTCGGGTCATTCACCGCGGGCACGTACCGCGCCAGCCCTTGGAACATCTTCGGCAGCTCCTCCGACCTTCGCGCCGGTGAGGCGCGGCTCCGCAGCGGCCGCGTCACCTATGTCATGACGCTACCGGGCATCGACGAATCCGAACAACGCAGAACTCCCCACTGCGGCGTGTGCCGGCCTCGCCCTGCGTCACTCACGGCAGCGGACCGCCGCTGAGCCTGGAGCGGCAGGCAGTCGGTCGGCGCGGTGTCTCGTTGCCGCCCGCGCAGGAGACGACCGGCTTGTGCTTGGTGCCCGACGCCGCACGCCCTTCCGCGTCTGCCGAAGCGAGCCGAGATCGTTGCGCATGGCGTCGTGTTATAAGTTGTTCGAGGTGTTCACGGTGGGCTGTAGGCCGGTGTCGGAGAAGAGCCGCGAACTCCAGGGCCTCACCATTACTGTCCGTCATCAGCCTTGCCTCGTACACGAGACAGACATGAGTGTCTCTGGTTCCCTCCCTGCGCAGGGCGGCCCTTCGCAGGCGTATCGGGTAGGCGCCGGTTACGCTCGCTCCTCGACCAGGGTAGGTAGGCGGGCAGGCCCATGAGATGAGGAGCCGCTGTGAGCGATAATCCTGATACATGCAGCGATTCGGCCGATGTGTCAGATCGACACCGGTTCCTTGGAGAGGCGCTGGACTGCGTGAGCTCGGGCGTGTACGCCGTCGACGAGAAGGAGCGTCTCGTCGCGGTCAACACCACTGCTCTGCAACTGCTGGACCGTTCCGCCAGTGAGATGCTCGGGCACGACGCCCAAGAATTGCTGCACCGTAACGCCCAAGGGAACATGGTCGCCAAGAAAAAACTCGACGTTTCCCACGGGGAGCTGTCAAGCCCTTTCTCCCGCGCCGGAAAGTCCTGGTTCAAGCGAGGTGACGGCACGCTTCTTCCTGTGGCGTGGTCCGCTGTCCCCTGTGTCTCCGACACTTCTCAGATCGCCGAGCTGATCATCTTCCAGGCCGTCGAGCAGGACGAGGCGGACCTTGCGCACTCCGCCTCCTCCCGCCGGACACTGTCGGAGATAGAACGACTGGCCCTGCTGGCCGACACCACCGCGCATCTGATCAGCAACGTCGATGTGGAAAAGTCTTTGCTGCGGGTGGTGGAATTGATACTCCCACGCCTCGCGGACTGGGTGGTCATCGACTTGATCACCCAGGGCGACGAGGTTTCCCGTTCTTTGGTGGCCCACGCGGATAACGGGAAAATCACCGTACGTGAAGACCTGCAGGGGCCGATGCCTCCGGTACCCGAAACCTCGAGTATGCCCCTGTCCAAAGCCTTGCGGGGCGCCGCTTCCACCCTCGTCAACCGTGAAATCTACTCTGGGCCGCCCGATACGGGTATCGCGGTGGAGCAGCGCAAGCTGTTCGAGGTGACAGGCATCAACACCGCGGCTATCGCTCCCATCCGCGGTCCCCGAGAAGTGCTGGGCGCCATGACCCTGGGGCGCATGGGCTCGCATCATCCTTTTGCCCGGAGCGACCTCGCTCTTCTCGAGGACATCGCCCGGCGCATCGGCATCGCGCTGGAGAACGCACGCCACTACCAGCGCCAACGCCAAGTCGCCGAGACCATGCAGCGCTACCTGTTGCCCCAACTTCCGCAGCTGTCGGGATTGGAGATGACAGCTCGATATCTGCCTGCTCCGGACGTCTCACACGTCGGCGGTGACTGGTACGACGCGTTCCCTCTGCCCTGCGGCGACACGGCCCTGGTCATCGGTGATGTCGTCGGTCACGACTTGGAAGCAGCGGCCGGCATGGCTCAGCTTCGCAATATGCTCCGAGCCTATACCTGGGCCCAGGAGCAAGCCCCTCATCACACGATCGAGCGCCTGGACCAAGCCCTTGATCACATCAGTGATGTCTCCATGGCCACCCTCATTCTGGCCCATCTGCATGTCAACGAGGTCGGACAGTGGGAACTGCTGTGGGCGAGCGCCGGCCATCCCCCGCCCCTGCTCATTCATCATGACGGCATAACCCACTACCTCGAAGAGGGAAGCGGGGTCCTTCTCGGTACGGGCGTGAGGCGGCCGCGTGCCGATGCGCGCATTGTCCTGCCGCCCGGATCGACGCTCTTGTTCTACACGGACGGCCTGATCGAAGCCCGAGGACAGTCACTGGAAACAGGCTTGAGGCGCATGAGCCGGCACGCGGCGTCCCTTGCGCACCGCTCCCTGGATTCCTTCGTTGATCACCTGCTGGAGCGCGCACGGCCGGGTACCAATGACGACGATGCCGCATTGCTCGCCGTCCGCATCCCAGCGGAAGCGAGCGACAGGTGAAGCCGGTGGCCTTCAGCGGGTTGGCCGGGAACGTTCGCCGGGTCCGTGACGCCTGACAAGCATGAATGAGACATAGTGTCATATGCGAAAGCTCGCTCGCCTTGTGAAGTCAGTTTCCTCGCTGTCGGTTTGTGAAATGAACTTGGTGCGCTTTCGTTAATCCGATGCCGGGTGCGAGGGTTTCGCGCGAAATGATCAAGAAGATCCCCGGTTTCCTTGCTGTCCTGATGGCGTTCTCGCTCCTTATCCGCGACTACCTCCAGCAGCCGCACTGGCTCTACCTCGACGTCTTCGCCAACGGGATGACCAAGGTCGGCGCCGCCGCCGAATCCCGCCGAGGCAGCCGCCCGGCCGAACAGGGCCCCGTCGCCGCCGAGGCCACCGCCTACCTGGCCACGATCACCGCGGACCAGCCGGGCACCGAGGTGTTCACCGATCCGGAACCGTGGGCCCGCCCCGCGTGCGCCACGACCGTCTTCGACGCCGCCCCGGTCCTGGCCCACCCCGCAGACCTCACCGAGGGAACCCACCACCTGCGCGTCACCGGAGCCGGCGGACCCGTCGCCCTGGGCACACCCGGACAGGACTGGATCGGCACCGCCACCGGAGCGCCCTCACAGTTCTTCCGCCGCTGCCTGGCCTCCTGGATGGGAGCTGAGGAAGGCGAATGGGACTGGCTCACCTTCCCCCAGACCGACCGGGTCCAACGCATGAGCAGCCTCCTTGCCGCGGGCTGATATCCAACCCCCGCTCACGAAGGCGGAACCGGTGCCCCGGCGTAGGCTGGGGCGCGTGGTCCACACCGAGGACTTCGTGCGGCGCGCGACCCGTGCCGTCCACACCGCCGCCGACTCCATGGGCCTCACCCCATCCCAGGAACCCGAGCTGATCCGGGCGGGGGAGCGGGCCGTGTTCCGCCTCGACGGCGGCAGGGTGATCGCCCGCGTCGAGCGCTCCGCCGGCCGGACCCCGGAGGCCGCCCGCGAGGTGCGCGCCGCACGCTGGCTCGCCGACCAGGGGATACCGGTGAGCCGCCCCCTCCCGGGTGAGCAGCCCGTCCCGGCCGAGGACACCGTCGTCACCCTCTGGGAAGCGGTGGACGGGGAGTGGACCGTCCCTCGGGAACTGGCCGTGCTCCTGCGCTCCCTGCACCGGCTCGCCCCGCCACCCGGCCTGGAACTGCCCGACCTCGACCCCTTCGACCGGATCCGCGAGCGCATCGACACCGCGCCCCGGCTCACCGCTCCCCAGCGCGACCAACTGCACCGGGTCCACCGCGACCTGGCCCAGCGCCTTCCCACGGTGAGCCCGGTCCTGGGACGACACGTCATCCACGGCGACGCCAACATCGGCAACGTGCTGGCCACCGACCACGGGGTCGTGCTCTTCGACCTGGACGGCATCTGCTGGGGCCCGCCCGAATGGGACCTGGTTCTGACCGCCCTGTACCGGGACCTGGGCTGGCACACCGACGCAGAGTACGCCGACTTCTGCGACGCCTACGGCTTCGACGTCACGGCATGGGAGGGCTACCCGCTCCACAAGGCGGTCCGTGAATTGCGCATGACCACCTGGCTCGCGCAGAAGGGCGGCGAGAGTCCCGGGATCGACGCCGAGATCGACCGGCGCGTCGCCGACCTGGATGATCCCGGGCGCCCCCGGTCCTGGCACCCCTACTGACCGGTGACCACCACGGTGCGCGCATGTCGCAGGAACCGCGCCGCCCCGGGCTGGTCCCGATGGGGGAGTACCTGCTTCGCGAAGTCGTCCAGGTACCCGGCGCACCGCGCCGACGAGGTCGCCCGGACCAGGGGGACCGCCGGCTCACCGATGTGGCTGGCCTCCTCCACCTCGCCCTGGCCGAGGACGGCCGCGGCCAGCACCAGGCGGGTGAACACCCGGCTGCGCGCGTACTCGTCGCCGATAGAGGCGGCCAGACTCTGCTCGGCCAGGCGGCATGTGCGGGCTGGCGGCGGCGCGGGCACGTGGGGCGCCCGGCGACTGAGTGTGGCCGCCTGGCGGGTCTGTCATTTCGGTCAGGCTCGGGCCGTCAAGTTCTTGGCCGCCCCTGGTCAGTTCCCAGAAGGTCCGTGAACGAAAAATTATCCTGGTTTCTCCGATTGAGCCACGAAGGGGAGACCTTGACTTCCAGGATGCGAAATCTCGTTCGCCATGTAGCAATGGTGTTTGCGTTGATGGTGAGCACTGTGGTTATTTCTGTGGCCCCCGCTTCCGCGCACACGCTCGACCAAGCAGTCCGAGCGGGCGATGGTTGCGGCTGGTCCAGTGGCTCGTACACCCTTCAGCACTCGAATGGCATCATGCTCAGAAACAGCACGACCCGCTTGGGAACCGCCTATCTCCTGTGGAGCTCTACTTACCAGCAGAACTGTGCGATTGCGCTGAAAACACACTCTTCGGTGCATGGCGTGGAGACGTGGACAGAGATCTATCTGTACACCGGACCAGAGGGCCATGGGGGGTACTACCGAGACGGGGGAGGATATGCGCACTATGCCGCCGCCAGTGGTGACACTCGCGGGGAATGTGTCACCTACCAGGGCTTCATTCGGTCAACCAGTGGCCAAGATGCGCTCAGTGGGATTGTTGACGCAGGGTGGTGTGGCTGATTCCGCCCTGAACGGCGAGGGGCTCGATACCACCAGGCGCTGGAATGGCGGGCATGCCTGAGCTGGGAAGGTGCCTGGCCTCAGCGTCATGGCCTGGGAGTTTTGACTGTGGCCGAAGGCCGTTGCCGACCTTCTCCTGCTGACTGGAAACTGGTGGCCTTACGCCGGAGGGTGAGGCGACAGGAAGTCCTCCATGTGGCCCGGTTCGGCGGACCGACAGAGGACACCGAGCCGAAGTCAGCTTTATAAAGACCCTTCCAACGCGCCACTTGGCGCAAAGGTTCTCTTCAAGGAGACTCATGAGCGCGATCAAGAAGACACTGGCGAATCTCGCAGCGGCGGGAATGTTGCTGGGTGGGGGACTGGCACTAGCCTCTCCAGCCGGGGCTGCATCGGTAAGTAGTGCACCGTCAAATTCACCGGGGCAGGTCGAAGCCCAGGAACTTGCCGGAGAGTATCCAAGCAGGTTCTGGTGCGAAGCCGCCGGTGAACTGGGAATGGGGATCTGGTGGCGCTGGTACCAGTGCTATAACCCTTTTCCTGGTCATTGGGAGTTGCACGTGGAGCGCTACTGACGCGCTTTCCCTGAGGATGAAGGCCCCGACCGGCTGTCGCTGGTCGGGGCCCTCTGGCGTTTTGTGGGCACAGCTCCGCTACTGCTGCGAACCCGTCAGATAGAAGAGTACCACCCGTAAGGGGTCTGGTGCATTCACTCCTTACGGTGCTTGTAGTGGACGCGGCGGGCGGCTTCGGCGGTGTACACCTCGGACAGCCAGAACTTCCGGGGTCGCCCGGTGCCGGGGATCGGGTGGAGCTGTCCGCGGCGCACCCACGTGTCGATCGTGTCCGGGGAGACGGCAAGCTTCTCGGCGGCCTCCTTCGCGGTGACCTTGATGTCGCCGGTCATGGCGTCCACTCCTGCCGGTAGTCGGGGTGGTCGGCGTAGGCGGCGGCCAGGTGGTGAAGTGCGTGCAGGCGTGCTGCGTGCCAGCCTTCTGCGCACTCGTTGAGGACCCCCGCCGAATCGCTCGATCGACTCGTCTTCGGTGAGCGCCATGGAGAGAAGGGCCCGCTTCGCCGCGATCTCCCACAGGACCCGGGCGGGGTCATGGCGGGCAGCGTGGTCGGCGCACGCGCGGCCTTCCGGGACGGGGCCCATCACGGCGAAGATGAAGTTGCCCTGGATTAGTGCGCGGCGGCCGTACAGCTCCGCGACGGGGAAGGATTCCCAGTCGCCACGACTGCCGGTGTCAATGACTGCCTGCGGCGCGGCTTCGTCTTCGTTGAGGCGTGCCGTCAGGAACTCGGTGATGGTCATGCGCTGGCTCCTTCGGTGATGGTGTGCCACTGGGCGGCGTGCCACTGGTGGCGGGTGGGGGCGGTCGCGTCGTCGCACGGGCAGGTGGGGGCATCGCACCGGCACGCGATGTTGGAGCACGTGACGACGCCTCGGTCGGTGAGTTCCCGCATCGGCTTCGCCCCGCAGTGTGGGCACCGGGCGGTGAGGCGGCGCGCCTCGCCGGAGTCGCCGAGCGCCCACCGTGCACGGGCGCGGAGCCGCTAGGCCTCGGCGAGGACGTGGGTCATCAGGTCGTCGACGGTGCCGATCTTCGGGAGGAGCTTGATGATCGTGCCGATCAGCCCGTTCGTGGTGGCCGCCCCGCGCATCTGCGGGGCGACCCGTTCCCGGACGGCGTCCTCCAGGTCGGCGATGTCGAGGTCGATGTCGCGGCGGGTCTGCATGACGGTGATGTCGCCCGGCGCCGGACTGGCGCCGAGGGGCTTGAGGCCGCGGGCGAGCTGGGTGAGGGGGTCGTGGCGCTCGGCGGCGTGGAGGCGGCCGGCGTCGGCGACCTGCTCGACAGTGGGACTCCACCCAGTGGGCTGGTGGATCGGGTGGGTGGTGTCGGCCATGTCGGCGAGGAGCGACCGGAGGTCGGAGAGGGCGGCGTATGCCTGGTTGGTGCGGTCGTTCATCGTTCCCCCGAGGTGGTGCGGAGCCGGGCAACCGTGGGTGTCTCGCCCACGGTTGCCCGGCGGTCTACGGTCGTCTCCGGCGATTTGGCGGGCGGCCCGGGACGGCCACGTCGCGGCGGTGGCCTGAGCCTTGAGCTTCCGGGCCTTGCGGGTGCCGTGTATGTAGCCGGTGTCGAACGCCTGGCTGTTCAGGTCCTCGATCACGGGCATGAGCTGGGTGATGATCTGGGCCGGGTCGATGGGGCTGTCCTGCTGGACGGCGTCGTGCACAGCTGCGGCGATGTGGTCGCGGACCTGACCGGGACCGGTGTACTCGCGGCCCAGGCCGAAGCGCAGGTGCGTACCTGCGAAGTACTCACCCGTACCTTCACCGACCGCGCGGACCAGCAGGTGGGCGGGGTGTCCTGGGCCGACCTGTCCGTGGTGACCACGCCTGCTGCCCCCGGTCGCTCCCACCAGGTGCGGGAGCGGCGGCTGCGGGCACGGGTGCTGTTCGCTGCGACCCTGACCCGTCCCGGCGGCATCGTCGCGGTCGTCACCGGCCTCGACCGCACACCGCAAGGGGCGTTGGTGGACCCCGCGCCCGGGGTGGTGCTCGCCGCGACCTGCGCGGGGCTGGTCTACCTGCAGCATGTGGTCGCGCTGACCGTGCCCATCTGCGAGGACGGACTCGGCGGGACGCCCCCCGTCCGGGATCACGGCGTCGACCTCGCAGGGGGCGTGGAGGAGGTGGATGTGGCGCTGCCGGCCTCGGCGGCCCAGGCGGCGGCCACGATCACCTCGCCCGCCCACCTGAACGTGTCGGTGTTCCGGCTGCCCCGACGGTGCCGCACAGCCACCGCGGAAGCGCGCGGGGAGGTGGACGCATGAACCACAACCGTGACGACGCCTCCGCCCGGGACCGCCTCCGAGAGGCAAGCGGGGTGGTCGACGGGCAAGACCCGCACGAGATGCCCGCCCTGGGGGACGGTGGTCGGGGTACGGGCTGGTCGGTGTGGGCCACCGGCCAGCAGCAGGCCCGCCAACAGCGGGGCCAGAGGTACTCGCGCCTGTCGGTGGAACACCCCGGCAAGATACTTCCGGCCATCGCCCGCCACGCCATCACCGCCTACACCCGCCCCGGCCAGGTCGTGCTGGACCCGATGTGCGGGATCGGCACCACCCTGGTCGAAGCCGCCCACCTGGGCAGGGACGCGGTCGGTATCGAGCTGGAGCCCAAGTGGGCCTCCATCGCTCGGCTGAACCTGGAGACCGCCACCATCCAGGGGGCCTGCGGGGAAGGTCAGGTACACACCGGCGAGGGGGCCGAGGTCGCTACCCGTCTGGCCTCCACACCGCTGGCGGGCCGCGTCTCGCTGGTGGTGACCTCGCCCCCGTACGGGTCCATGACCCACGGACAGGTCCGCTCACGCCGCGACGGCGCCCAGGCGGTGGAAAAGCACGCACACCGCTACTCGCGCGACCGGGACCGGCGTGCGGCCAACCTCGCCTACCAGCGCCCCGAGAAGCTGATGGACTCCTTCACCAGGATGATGGCCGCCTGCCGCCTTCTGCTTGCCCCGGGCGGGGTGGTCGTGGTGACCACGCGCCCCTACCGCACCCGGGGCAGGCTCGTGGACTTTCCCGGGCAGGTGGCCGAGGCGGGCCGGCGGGCGGGGCTGGTGCAGGTGGACCGGTGCGCGGCTTTGTTGTGCGCGGTCCGCGACGGCGAGGTGGTCTCGCGGACCTCGTTCTTCCAGCTCATCGAGACCCGCCGGCTGCGCAAGGGCGGCTGGCCGGTGCACGTGATCCAGCACGAGGACGCCCTGGTGTTCACCAACCCCGCCCCAGGCCACCAGGTGACCGCGATCGAGGAAGGCCGTGCCGCATGAGGTGGATGGATGAAGACCACGAGCACGACCACGGTAGCGAGTCCACCGACCTGCCGGACCAATCGGTGCGGGAGTACTTCTCCGACGCGGCGAGCCCGGACCTGCGGGCCCAGATCATCGCTGACATGAGGGCGCTGGCCACCTTCCTCGAACAGCACCCCGAGTTGCCGATCAGCCCGCACACGAGTGTGGACGTGTCCTACTTCCCACGTACCGGCCAGGACGAGGCCGCGTTCGGTGAGGTGGCCGAGGCCGGCGCCAGGTTGGATCGGATGCCCGTGTGGGAGGGCGAGCACTATGTGGTCGAACACGCGCACGGTGCGGGCCGGTACCGGGTCGTGGCCATCCCCGGGCGCATCAGGGCCCGGTACCGGACGTGGCTGACCTATACGGGGCACGTGCGCGCCGATTAGGGCAGATGCCCGCTGGGGGTGGGGGCGGGTTCTGGCCGGTGTGGGGCGCTGTGGTGCCCCACACCGGCCCCAACCGGCGGGGCAGGCCCTCGGGCCCCAGGGCGGGGTTCACGGGCGGACAGGGGCTGTTGGCGGCCCTGAACAGGGAAAACGGCATTACGCCTAAAACGGGTGACGGGAAGCGGGAGCGTGAATCCGATGGTGAACATGTCGAATCCGCTTGACCACCTCTACGAGGTCGAGCGTGGATGTGTGGTGTCCCGCCAAACGCGGGGCCGCGCACCGCATTCGCGCAGGTCAGAGGTGGTGGGGAGGTGGGTTTGGTGGGGGTGAAACCCTCGGTCCGTCTGGACGAGGTGGGCTCGTTGCCGGTGGTGCTGGACGTGCTCACGGCCGGGCGGATGCTCGGTATGGGTCGCACCAGCGCTTACCGGCTGCTGCGCCAGGGCTCCTTCCCGGTGCCCGCTCATCGGGTGGGAACGGCGTGGGTGGTGCCCACCGCCGGAGTCCTGGCCCACCTCGGTCTGCCGGTGTCTTCCACCTCGGGCGGGTGCTCGGGGTGTGGTGCGCGTGGTGATCACAGGAAACAGGAGGGGGAGTCGTAGATGGCTTCTCATCAGGGACGGGTGTTCAAACGCTGCGGGTGCCGGGACGAGAACTCGGGTCGGGCTTTGGGGGCGTGTTGTCCGAAGTTGCGGCGTCCGGGAGGGGCGTTCAACCCCCGCCACGGCGACTGGGGGTACCAGCTCGAACTCCCACGTACCAGCGAGGGCAAACGCCGCCAGGCCCGCCGCACCGGCCTGGAAACTCAGGAACAGGCATGGGAGGCGCTGGACCACCTCAAGGCCCTTCTCGATCTGGCTGGGGGTGAAGGGGATGTGGAGGTGCAGATCGCGGATCTGATCCAGGATGCGTTGCGCGCACGCCGTTCGTTGCCGCCGGTGGAAGAGGTGCGCAAGCGTGTGGGAACCGGGGCAGACGTGCGCTCTGAGCCACCCACCACGGCCGTGTGGCTGAACGAGTGGCTGGCCGGGAAACCGGACCTGGCCCAGGGCACCCGGGCCTCCTACTCCGGGCACATCCGCAAATACCTCATCCCGCACCTGGGCAAGATCCGTCTGGACCGGCTCAAGTCCAGCCAGGTCGAGGCGATGTTCGACTCCGTCGAAATCACCAACGAGCACATTATGGAGTGCAAGGAGTCCGAGGACCCGAAGGTGCGAGCGTCAGTGCGGGGTCAGCGGGTGGTGAGTCTGTCGACCAAGCACCGCATCCGGGCCACGCTTCGCAGTGCGCTCTCGGAGGCGGTGCGCAGCCCGGAGGTGGCGGTGTCGGTGAACGTCGCCTCGCACGCACGGTTGCCCTCGTGTCCGAGGAAAAAGCCTTTGGTGTGGACTCCGGGGCGGGTGGCCCAGTGGGGCAAGGACGGGACGATCCCGGGGGAGGTGATGGTGTGGACTCCGGAACAGACCCGTACCTTCCTGGAGCACGCGCGCAGGTATGTGTGGTTGCACCCGTTGTTCCACTTGATCGCTCTCAAGGGCCTACGGCGGGGCGAAGCCGTCGGGCTGCCCTGGGCGAACACGCGCCTGACCGACGCTGAGGCTGATATCCGTACCCAGGTGGTGCAGTTGTCCTGGGAAACGTTCACTTCCACTCCGAAGAGTGAGGCGGGTCAGCGCACCATCACCCTGGACGCCGACACCGTGAAGGTGTTGCGGGGGTGGAAGAAGTTTCAGAACCAGGCCCGCCTGAAAGCCGGGGCCGAGTGGGCGGATTCGGGGTTGGTGTTCACCCGACAAGACGGCTCAGGGTGGCACCCCTCGCATGTGAGTGACTGGTTTGCCCGCATCGCACGGGCAGCCGGACTCCCACCGATCACGTTGCACGGGCTCCGCCACGGGGCCGCCTCGATGGCGCTCGCCGCCGGCACGGACGTGAAGGTGGTCTCGGCCGAGCTGGGCCACTCCACCACCCACTTCACCCAGGACACCTACCAGAGCGTGTTCCCGGACGTGGCCAAAGCCGCGGCCGAGGCGACCGCCGCTCTGCTGCGCGGAGCGGCAGCGCCGGCTGGGTCGGGTGGTGTGGTGCCGGTGCGGTAGCCGGTACCGGGGAGCACACCAGGAGCACCACGAGGCGCTCTGCCCCAGGTGAGGATACGGGTTCAACCGTTCTGGCCTGGGGTTTCCTCGTGGCTGGGGCGGGGTGACCATCGGATCAAAGGTCCCCTGGGTAAGGCTTCCTTCGTGTGGTCGGTTTCATGGATCTGAGTCTCAGAAGTGACACGCTTGTCGTTGTTCCTGCGGGAGATCGGCCATGGCCACTTCGCAACGGACGTCCCACAGGCGTGCAGTGCCGTCGTTGCTGCCGGTGGCGAGGGTGGTGCCGTCGTGGTTGAAGGCCACCGAGAGCACCCAGCCGTAGTGGTTAAGGGTTTCGGTGAAAGTGGGTTGGTCGGTGGTGATGTCCCACAGGCGTGCGGTGCTGTTGTAGCCGCCGTTGTATTTGCCGATGCCGGTGGCGAGGGTGGTGCCGTCGTGGTTGAAGGCCACCGATGCCACCCAGCCGTCGTGGGGGAGGGTTTCGGTGAGGGTGGGTTGGTCGGTGGTGATGTCCCACAGGCGTGCGGTGCTGTCGTTGCTGCCGGTGGCGAGGGTGGTGCCGTCGTGGTTGAAGGCCACCGATGCCACCCGGCCGTCGTGGGGGAGGGTTTCGGTGAGGGTGGGTTGGTCGGTGGTGATGTCCCACAGGCGTGCGGTGCCGTCGTCGCTGCCGGTGGCGAGGGTGGTGCCGTCGTGGTTGAAGGCCACCGATGCCACCCGGCCGTCGTGGAAGAGGGTTTCGGTGAGGGTGGGTTGGTCGGTGGTGATGTCCCACAGGCGTGCGGTGCCGGTGCCGGTGGCGAGGGTGGTGCCGTCGTGGTTGAAGGCCACCGATGCCACCCGGCCGTCGTGGGGGAGGGTTTCGGTGAGGGTGGGTCGGCCGGCGGTGATGTCCCACAGCCGTACGGTGCCGTCCTCGCTGCTGGCGGCGAGCGCGGTGCCGTCGGGGCTCAACGCCACAGCGTGCACAGGCACACCGATCGGTAGCACGACGTGACCATCGAGATGGAGCACCGGGGTCGTTCCCATGAGTAGCACCACCGCTGCGAGGATGCCCGCACTATGCCACCATCGGCGAACGCGAGAACGAGTTCGCCGGTGAACGTTGATCCAGTGGGGGACGACCCGTTGGACCGGGGGCGGGCGGCGCTTTGACGGCCATTGTTCGGCAAGGTGCGTGCGCAGCAGTTCATGGCGAAGCTGGTAAGCAGGGCCTACTTGGCGAAGGACTCCTTTTCCGTGTGCTGTGCGCAGGAAGCGCATCAGGCGCCAGGGAAGCCTTCCCCGACAGGCGAGCCACAGCCGAGCGGATGTGTACGACAGCCATGCTGAGCCAGAGCACAAAACGATCACCGCCGTGATCGCGAGCCCGACCACACCACTCCTCGCCCAATCTTCAAGCGTAAGATCGACGATCCTCCGCTCGTCAAGGGTAAGAGCGATGAACCCTAACGCGATGAGTGCCCCGCTCGACAACGCCGCGATGAGGAGTGCCGCTCGATCACTTCGGAGCACAAATGCCGGTGAAATCGCCTTGTGCTCCTCGACGGGCGCTGCCAACCATCGAACGAGGCCAATGGGTATGCCGATCATGATAGCTAAGAACGCATAAGGACTCATATTCCAGTTCGTGTAATTGAGATCTCCGATTATTACCCCAGGCACGAACCACAATGTCGATAACACCAGGCCTAGCATCATTCCAGATGCCAGGCTAGGTAGGAGGCGGCGGATGCTTGGTGTGATGCTTTTCGGGGTGCCCGCACGAAAACCCAGCAAGTTAATGACCAATATCGCCTGAAAAATCAGGAGAGCAGCAAGAATATTATCCATCCATGTATCACTGTCGAAATATCTCACCGCAGCGATTTGCGTGGCGATCCAGACGGCGTTATCTTCCACGGAACTTTGGCCAGTTGCCCATGCCCTGAGGATCACGAAGGTGCCGAGAATGCAGAGAAGTTCGATCAGGAATCGGATAACCGAAATCGTTTCGCTGAGCACACCGAACCGGCTGCGGTGTCGGCTCGGCCGCTCGGATGCTTCGAGGGAACTTATGGTACGCAAGCCCCCCAAGGTCCCTGCAGCGGCCCCAAGGATGGCCCCGACGGCAGTAAACACCGCAAGGACTTCAATTTCGATTGGATAAGGAGTATAAGGATCCAACAGAAAATAGAAAGCGGCTAGAATCGAGCCACACATCGTTGACACAAGAATGATGGTCAAGACGAGTACCCAACGCGGCACAGAACGAGCCAGGCGCCACCATTCGAAGTTGGGTCCGCGGTCTTGCTCCTGTAAGTGGTACGAAAGGAAGGAAAGCCAATGTTGCGCCTTATTATGCTCGCCGGCTGTGAGTACCGTGGGAAGGTATTTCTGGAGGAGATGGCTTGTTATCTTCGGCTTCGTTGTGAAGTTGGTGAGTTCTCCAGGGGTGCTGCTTGGTGACCGGTAGATTGAACGAGCCAAGTTGATCATCAACGGGGTCGACAAGGCGTGGGCGAGTGGCCCGGAGGGCTCTCTGCGCATCTGCTCGATGACTGCACTCCAACGGCGCGTGTTTGCTACCTCCGGCTCGGTCAGGTAGGCAACGGTGTCTTCGACGCGGATGGGTTCGATGTCGATGACGGCCGCGTGCGCCAGGGCGCCACGGTCATGGACGGCCTGTTCGAATTCGGCGCTGCGGCAGGTCAACACCATCCGCAGCCCGAGGTCCGCGGCACGATCGAGATCGGCAAGCGCCTTGCCCAATACAGAACGGGGCATCTCATCCAAACCATCCAGCACCGGGACAATGCGACGCTTCAGGAGTAGAGCGGTTACCTGGTCTGGGTTGAAGGTGCCGTTCGGTCCGAAGTCGGGGTAGTCCTCGGATACTCGACGGGCGCACCAGTCCTCGATTCGCTGGGCTGGATCCCACCCTGCCACCGACAACAGGACTGGTACTAAATCCTCATCCGTGTCCTGGTCGAGTACGGCCAAGGTGAACAAGATCGCCAGAGTGCTCTTGCCCGCGCCTGGCGGCCCTAGCACGACCAGTTGCCGACGCGATATGTCCTGGAACGCCGAGGCAAGAGCGTCCGCCGGGCTGAGGTCATTGCCTGCCTGGACCAGTTCCCCTCGCATGAGGTCGGTATCTGGCTGTTCAGTATTCGAATACGCCCTCTCGACTGCGCTCAAGGTCGGTCGCCATCGCAGTCGAAGGGGTCGTGGTCGGTGCAAGCCACGATGGGACGCCTCGTTCAACCACTGCGCTCGGACCTGGGTGCGCAAGCGGTTCAGTGCCGATTGCGAAGGGGCTGCCCCGCGTACCCTTTTCCACAGGAGCCACGCGGTAATGAGTAGGACGGCGGCCCCGATCGCTATCACCCCCACGGTGACCGCTAGGCGCTTCCCGGGAACGGTGTTCCACACGACTAATGCCAGGATGCTGGTGGTCGCAAAGGTGATCAGAGCACTTGTGGCAGGCCAAAAGAGACCGGGGCGATGGGGAGCGTAGAGGTGGATATCACCGTGAATGCTCCCGGTCTGTATGACCGGCCCCGAGATACTTCCTGATGCCTCGTTTCGCACGTTTGGATGAGAAGAGGCTCGTTTGCTTGGCTCAGGCATCTACTGTTCCTCTATATCGGCTGTGCTCAAAAGCTGCGATCGCGCCGAAGTGACTATGAGCGAAATAGGGCCGGTGTAACCACGGCGAAAACGAAAAGTACAGCCCATTTCGGCGGAGGCCGCCGCTGCGGTGGAGCTGATGATCGTTGCCGTTTTGGAGGTGTTCGGGCTTTCGCTGGTGGTGGGTCCTTCGCCGAACCAGAGCGCGCCGCCCAGTACGGCCAGAGCCATGTAGGTTGCCGCCCAGACTCGCTCGGCCTTGTTCATGTGACCGATTGTGGCGGTCAAACTTCGGTTCGGTAAGCGGTTTCGGAGGGATCGGCCACATCCGGCCTGTGGTGTCGTGCGGCAGGGCTCGGGCGGCCGCGCGTCGACGCGGCTGTGATGTGTTGGTAGGCGGACACGGGGCACCGCCCCCAGGGTCACGGGACGGCAAAGTGCTCCGGGAGGTGGATCCCCACCTGCACTCACCTTGTACTGGGGAGTACACCAGGAGCACACAGCACCCCCAAACACGACGAGGACCCCTCGCGGAGTCCTCGAACACCCCGTATGACCTGGGGTTTTGTGGCGCACCCGGCAGGATTCGAACCTGCGGCCATCGGATTAGAAGTCCGGTGCTCTATCCACTGAGCTACGGGTGCTCGATTCAATTGTCGCCCGCCAGGGCAGGTCGAGACCACGTTGTGACCCGTGGTTCCGGTGGGATGCTGCGCGCCGGGGCGGGGGTTGGGACGGCCGGTGGACCTACGGTCGGGCTGGGCCCGTGTCGTGGTGCCGCCAGCGTCCTGGGCAGACATTCTAGGGTATACGTGCGATGTCGCCCACACCTGGTCAAAGTCTGACCAACTACGGTGATTCGTAGTTGCTTCTCGTTACCACGCGGGTTCCACCAAATCGGTTGCTATGGGCCTCGTGCACCACGTTACCGGTGATTAACTCCGGGTGCGGTGCTGCGCTGCTGGCGTTTCGCGAAGTCCTGCGGGGTGTGCGCCACCCGTGCGGGGGCTGTGGCGGTTCAGAAGATCCACCACTGTCCCAGCAGGATCGACAGAGCTGCCCAGCCGACGAGCACCGGAGTCTCCCTCGCCGTCGACTGTAAGGTGCCCTGGGTGTATGGGCGAATACATTGCGTGGCAAACACATGTTTGCCTCGGTTTGGTCTCCCTTGGGGTTGCCGCTGACGCGGCTAACGTGGTCGGGTGCGATCTCTTGGACTGACGGCGGGGTTCCTGCTCGACACGGTGGTGCCCGACCCGCGGCGCGGGCATCCGGTCGCCCTGTACGGGCGTGCGGCGGGACGGTGGGAGAGGGCGGTCTACCGGGACTCGGTCGCCTCCGGCGCGCTGTTCGCGGCCGGAGCGGTGGCCCCTGTCGTGGGCGCGGGGCTCCTCCTGGAGGGAGCGCCGGCGACGGCGGCCGCGACCTGGGCCTCCCTGGGCGGGAGCATGCTGGGGCGCGAGGCCGGGCGGATCGCCGACGCCCTGGAGGACGGAGACCTGGAGCGCGCGCGTGCGCTGCTCCCGAACCTGTGCGGACGGGACCCCTCGGGTCTCGACGCGGCCGGGATCGCGCGGGCGGTCGTGGAGTCGGTCGCGGAGAACACCTCCGACGCCGTCGTGGGGCCCCTGGTGTGGGGCGCGCTGGGAGGGGTGGCCGGGGTCGCCGGCTTCCGCGCCGTGAACACCCTCGACGCCATGGTCGGCCACCGGAGCCCGCGCTACGAGCGGTTCGGCGCGGCCTCGGCCCGCCTGGACGACGTCGCCGGCTGGGGGCCCGCCAGGCTGACCGCGGTGCTGGCCGCGCTGGCGGCGCCCGTGGTCGGGGGCAGCGTGCGGGAGGCGTGGCGCGTGTGGCGGCGGGACGGCGACCGGCACCCGAGCCCCAACGCGGGGCAGTGCGAGGCCGCGTTCGCCGGGGCGCTGGGGAGGACGCTGGGCGGGGCCAACGTCTACGCCGGACGCGAGGACCGGCGGCCCACGATGGGGGACGGTCCCCCGCCGGGGGTCGGCGACATCCGGAGGGCGGTCCGGCTGGCGAGGGCGGTCGGCCTGGGCGCGCTCGCCGTGGCGGCCGCGACGGCGGCCGCCACGGACCGCGCCGGTCGGGGCGGCGGCGCTCAGGCGAGGTTGCGGGCGTAGTTCACCTGCTGGTGGATCTGGCCCACCACCGCAGGATGGGTCACCAGGATCGACGTCGTGTAGTGCTTGTCGTGCCCCTGCACGCTCACCTGGACGTGGCCGGTGGTCTTCTGCTCCTTGACGAGCAGGAAGAGGAGGCCCAGCAGGCAGGTCCACCAGAACACGAGGATCGCCACGATGACCGCCCAGGTGGGGGTGCTCCTCTCGGTGCGGCTCATGTCGTTCACCGTCCACACCGTCCCCCGGATGGGGAAGCGCCCGATCGGTGTGATCACGGTGTTCTGGGAGAACGCGATCTCGCCGACGGTGCCGAGCGGGACCTCGGCCCCGGGCGGGGGCTGCTGCCCCATGGGCTGGTAGCCGCCGGTGGGGGCGCCGTACGGCTCGATCGCCCCGCCGTGGTGCTGTTCGGGGGGAAGGCCCCAGCCTGGGGTCTGGCCGTCGGGCTGGTGCCAGGGCTCGCCCGGGCCGGGGTCGGGGTACTGGTTCATGCCGCGATTGTGTCAAAGCCTCCGGGGGGCGGGAACAGGGTCGGCGGATCCGGCGCGCCCCCGTTCCCCGCCCCGTGCGCCGGGGCCGGGCGGGAGCGGGGACTCCCGGCGGCCGGTGGCCGGTTGTGGCCACACCTCGGCGCCCGTTCCGCCCGGCGGGGCGGATCCCCCTCGGGGTTTGCCCTGCGTGTGTCGCCGGTCACTCCAAACCCCGGGCGGGCGCTCCCCGCCGCCCCGCCCGGACCCCAAACATGAAACTCTTTCGCGATTTCCTTACCCGTGCGTAGCATGCGCTGATCCATCGCCCGCACCCCCAGGTGGTGACAGCTCTTGTTCCCCTCACTCCGCCGACGGCTACGCACCGGCGCCTCGGGCCTCGCGCTGGCGGTGACGGCCGCCACCGCGGCCGCCCTCCCCGCGTCCCCCGCCCTGGCCGAACCCGAACCCCCCGCCGACTACTGCGCTCCGCAGGGATGCCGCGACATCCTTCCCCCCGGCCAGAACGGCAGCGCCACGCTGGTCGAGATCCTCGGCCACCAGGTCTTCGGGACGCGGCCCGAGCACTCCTCCAGCCAGCTCGACATGTACGACAACCTCGTCCACCACTACGACGGGCTCACGGAGGAGGGGCTGGACGACTTCTTCGTCGACGCCTCCTTCGGGGTCGACCCCGGCGACGTGGACCGGCGGTACCGGCCGCGCGAGGACGTCACCATCACCCGGGACAAGAGCCACGGGATCCCCCACATCGAGGGCGCCACCCGCGAGGGCACCATGTACGGCGCGGGGTACGCCGCGGCCGAGGACCGACTTTTCCTCATGGACGTGCTGCGCAGGGTCGGCCGGGGCGAGCTGACCTCCTTCGCCGGCGGGGCCGAGGGCAACCGCGGCCTCGAACAGGACCTGTGGCGCACCGCCCCCTACACCGAGGAGGACAAGCAGGCCCAGATCGACCGGGTCGCCGCCGAGGGCGAGCGGGGGGCGCAGGCGCTCGCCGACGTCGACGCCTACCTCGAAGGGGTCAACTCCTACATCGAGGAGGCCGACAGCGGCCGCTACTTCCCCGGCGAGTACGTCCTGACCGGGCACAAGGACGCGATCACCAACCGCGGGGAGATCGAGCCCTTCACCCCCACCGACGTGGTCGGCATCGCCGCCATGGTCGGCGGGATCTTCGGCGGCGGTGGCGGCGGCGAGGTCCAGGCGGCCGTCGTCCTCGCCAACTTCCAGGACCGTTACGGGGCGGAGGAGGGCGCCGAGCTCTGGCGGGCCTGGCGGATGGAGAACGACCCCGAGGCCGTGGTCAGCGTGGAGGGGGAGTTCCCGTACACCGGCACCCCCGACTCCCCGGTCGGCGAGGTCGCGCCCGACCCGGGCTCCGTCGAGCCCTACGACATCGTCCACGACGAGCACGGCTCGGCGGCGAGCGGCGAGACCGCGGAGGCGCCCGCGCCGCTCGCGGACGCGGTCGGCGGGCCCGAGGACGGGGCCGACGCCCCCACCGTCGAGGACCTGCCCCGGGAACAGCGGGACGAGCTGGAGCAGATGGTCGAGGACGGCGACCTGTCGGCCGCGGAGGGCGTGTTCGACGAGGGGGTGCTCCCCGGGGGCTTCATGGACCCGCGCGGCATGTCCAACGCGCTGCTCGTCTCGGGCGAGCACACCGAGAGCGGCAACCCGGTGGCCGTGATGGGCCCCCAGACCGGCTACTTCTCACCGCAGCTGCTCATGCTCCAGGAGCTCCAGGGGCCGGGCATCAGCGCGCGCGGAGCGTCGTTCGCGGGCGTGAGCTTCTACGTCCAGATGGGCCGAGGCGTCGACTACGCCTGGAGCGCCACCTCGGCGGGCCAGGACATCACCGACACGTTCGCGGTCGAGCTCTGCGAGACGGACGGCTCCGCGCCGAGCACCGCCTCGCGCGCCTACGTGGACACCTCGGGGGAGTGCACCGCGTTCGAGGAGCTGAGCGTCACCAACGAGTGGTCGCCGACCGTCGCCGACGGCACCCCGGCGGGCGGGTACACGCTGACGTCGCTGCGCTCCGAGTACGGGCTCGTGCAGTCGTTCGCGACCGTGGACGGAGCCCCGGTGGCGTTCACGTCCCTGCGCTCCACGTACATGCGCGAGGTCGACTCCATCATCGGGTTCCAGCGGTTCAACGACCCGGGGGAGGTCACCTCGGCCGAGACCTTCACGGAGGCCGCGGGCGACATCGGCTACGCCTTCAACTGGCACTACGTCGACGACGAGGACATCGCGTTCATCAACTCGGGCGCGAACCCGGTGCGCGTCGAGGGCACCAACCCCAACCTGCCCATCGACGCCTACTCGGCCGCCGGCTGGTCGGGCTGGGACCCGGCCACGAACAGCGCCGACTACCACCCCCAGGAGGACCACCCGCAGGCCGTCGACCCGGACTACATCGTCAACTGGAACAACAAGCCCGCGCAGGGCTACACCTCCGGCTGGTCGACCGGGTCGGTCCACCGCGGTGACCTGCTCGACGGCAGGGTGGCGGCGCTGGTCGGCGGCGGGCACGAGTTCACCACCGCCTCCCTCACCGGCGTCATGATGGAGGCCGGGGTGGCCGACCTGCGCGCGCAGGAGGTCCTCCCGCTGATGCTGGAGGTCATCGACTCGGCCCCGGTGGAGGACCCGGAGCTGGCCGCCGCCGTGGAGGAGCTGCGGCTGTGGAACGAGGCGGGCTCGCTGCGCCGCGAGCCCCACCGCGACGCGGGCTACTACTCGTACGCCGACTCCATCCGCACGCTCGACGCGTGGTGGCCCCTGCTGGTCCGGGCGCAGTTCGAGCCGGAGCTGGGCGAGGACCTGTACACGCAGCTGACCGTGGCCGCCCAGACCGACGAGTCCCCCTCGGGCGCCACCGGCGGAGGAACCCCGGGAAGCGTCAACCAGGGGCAGCCGCACAAGGGCTCCTCGTTCCAGTACGGCTGGTGGTCGTACGTCGACAAGGACCTGCGGTCCGTCCTCGGACAGGAGGTCGAGGGGTCGCTGGGCGGCGCCTACTGCGGCGGCGGCGACCTGGAGGCCTGCCGGACGGTCCTGCTGGACACCCTCGCCGAGGCGGCGGCCACCCCGGCGGGAGAGGTCTATCCGGGCGACGACCACTGCCCGGCGGGCGACCAGCTCTGCGCCGACACGGTGATCCACCAGGCGGTGGGCGGTATCGGCATGTGGCCGATCGCCTGGCAGAACCGGCCGACGTACCAGCTCGTCTACCAGTTCTCCGGCGGACGGTAGGACGGGCGGGGCGGACGCGGCCCGCGGTGACCCTGAGCGGGTGTCACCGGGGGCCGCGTTCGCGTGTCCGGGACGGGACCGCTGCCACGGATACCCGGGCTGGATCGCGTGCTTCGCCGGGCTTGTGTGGGTAGCGTAAGGAATACCCGGAACGAAGGGGGAGGGTCTCAGGAATGGATGCCTGGTTGATCTGGCTCGTCCTCGCCGTCGGCCTGGGAATCGTCGAGATCCTCACCCTGACCTTCGCCCTGGGGCTGCTGGCGGTCGCGGCTCTGGTCGCGGCCCTGCTCGGCGCAGTCGGACTCCCGGTGGCCGCGCAGATCATCGGGTTCACGGCGACCGCGGCGGCGGGCCTCTACCTCGTGCGCCCGATCATGCGGCGCCAGCTGAACAGGGGCCCCGACGCCCGGTCGGGCGCGGAGGCCCTCGTCGGGCGCTCCGGCGTCGTCCTCCAGGAGGTCGACGGCGACAGCGGCAGGATCAAGCTCTCCGGAGAGGAGTGGTCGGCACGGTGCATTGACGAGGACCTGGTGATCCCGGTCGGCGCACGCGTCGACGTCGTGGAGATCGACGGAGCCACAGCCGTGGTCTATCCGCGCGAGGCCCTGCCAGGGGGCGCACCCGAGCACACGTCCTGAACCACAGCCACGACCCCGAGGTCAGGTGCTGACATGATCGATCCGGCCATCCCCCTCATCATCCTCGCGGTCCTGTTCGTCGCGATCGCCCTGACCGCGATCCGCATCGTCCCTCAGGCGAGGGCGTACAACATCGAACGCTTCGGCCGCTACATCCGCACGCTCGGCCCCGGCCTGAACTTCATCATCCCGGGCGTCGACCGCGTCAACTCCAAGTTCGACCTGCGCGAGCACGTGTTCAGCTCGCGCCCCCAACCGGTGATCACGCAGGACAACCTGGTGGTCAACATCGACACCGTCCTGTACTACCAGATCACCGCGCCCAAGGCGGCGGCGTACGAGGTCGCCAACTACATCCAGGCCATCGACCAGCTCACGGTCACCACCCTGCGCAACGTCATCGGCTCCATGGACCTCGAGCAGACGCTCACCTCCCGCGAGGAGATCAACACCCGCCTGCGCGGGGTCCTGGACGACACCACCGGCAAGTGGGGCATCCGCGTCAACAGGGTCGAGATCAAGGCGATCGACCCGCCTCCCACCATCAAGGAGGCGATGGAGAAGCAGATGCGCGCCGACCGCGACAAGCGGGCGGCCATCCTGCACGCCGAGGGCGAGCGGCAGTCCCGCATCCTCAAGGCGGAGGGGGCGCGGCAGCAGGCCATCCTGGAGGCGCAGGGCGAACAGCAGGCCGCCATACTGCGGGCCGACGGCGAGGCCAAGGCGATCGAGCGCGTGTTCCAGGCGGTGCACGCCAACGACGCCGACGCCAAGCTGCTCGCCTACAAGTACCTGGAGACCCTGCCGAGCCTGGCGCAGGGCGAGGGGAACACGTTCTGGGTCATACCCGGCGAGTTCACCGAGGCGGTCAAGAACGTCAGCCACGCCTTCGCCGGCGACGCGGCCGACCGCAGGCCGTCCACGGAGAAGGGCGACGGCGGCGAGGACGCCGGGCCCGCCCGGATCGGGGCTCCCGACCCGGCCCGGTCCTCGTCCGCCCAGGCCGCCATGGACGCGGCGGAGGCCGCCGAACGGGCCGTGGCGGACGCCCGCGACGACGTGCGCCGGGCCGGTGCGGGCCTGGCGGGGTCGCCGCCGGAGCCGCGCGGGGAGGACTGACCCCGGGTCCGCCCGGCCCCGGCCGAGGACCCGTACGGGGCGCGCCGCCCGGCGGCGCGCCCCCGCCCCCTGCGGCGGGCGCGTCACCCCCCCGGGGCGCCCCGGGCACGGGGACCGCGCCCCGCCCCTACTCCTCGGTGACCTCGCCGAGGTAGAAGTCGGTGAAGAGCACGCCGAGGGGCTCGTTGCCGGGCCCGGGGCGGGTGACGACGCCGACCTGGCGGCGGTCCGCCGCCTCCTCCCCGTCGTCGGGCAGAGGGGTGTCGTCGACGGTGGTCAGCACGTTCTCGTCGTTGACCCACATGGACAGCTCCATGCGCTCCCCCTCCCCGTCCTCCGCGTCCTCGCCGTAGTACTGGCAGGAGAGCGTCACCGTGTTGGTCGGCACCGTGTCGGCCTCGAAGGCGTAGGGATCGCCCGGGTCGTAGTCGGCGTCCCGCACCTCCTCGTCGAAGAGGGGGTAGGGCTCGAACCCGGAGACCTCGGTGGTCTCGGCGAGGGTGCGGTCGCCGTCCTCCTCGTTCATGCGGCGGATCTCCGCGCGCCTGCCGTCGTAGCGCAGCAGGGCCTCGTAGTGGGTGCGGTACTCCTCGCCGTCGTTGTCCCAGCACCGCACCCCGAACACGGCCTGCTCGGGGCCCTCGACGACGTAGGCGGTGGAGCTGACCACGACCCTGTCGGGGAGCACGCTCTCGGTGGTGATCGCCGCCTTCGTGCCGCGGCTGACGTAGGTGCTGGTCCCGGGGTCGTGCTGGAGGAGGTAGCCGCGCTCCTCCTGCCAGTAGCCGTCCTCCGTACCGGGGTCGTAGACCGAGCCCCAGCCCGGGTCGGTGGTGAAGTCGATCTCGTAGAGGGAGACGGTGGGCGGGACCTCCTCCGAGCCGTTCAGCAGGACGGCCCCGCCGACGGCGGCGACGAGGACGACCCCGGCCGCGGCGGCGCCGATCGCGACCGCCCTGCGGCGCCTGCCCGGGTTCGGGCCGGCGCCGGACACCGCCGGGCCCCCGGGGCCTCCCGGGCCGCTGAAGTACGCGTGCTGCGCGCCGGGGCCCCGTTCATGCGAAGCGGGGGAAGGACTTCCCGGGCCCGGCGGCGGGTAGCGGCCGGGAAGGTTCTGCCCCCGGCCCGGGGGCTGGTTCGGGTACACGGCCCGGTGTCCCGGGGCCGGCTGGGGGCCGGACGGCGGGTACCCGTGCCCGTCGGGAGTCTGCCGGGCCGGCGGGGTCCGGTCCTGGGGCGCCTGCTGGGCGGGCGGCGCCGGCCGAACCGGCGGCTGCTGCGCGTGGGGGTCCCGGAAGGGGCGGGCGCCGGCGGTCCCCGGCTGCAGGGGGTCCCCGGCCCCGGAGGGCTGCCCGCCCGGGGGTGTGGCGGGGACCTGGGGGACGGTCCGGCCCTCGGACGGTCCGCCGTGCGCGCGCCCGGCGCCGGTCTCCTGCGGCGGCGCTCCGACCACGGGCACACCGCTGGGCGGGGCCCAGGAGTCCGTGATGGTGCGGCTGACCTCCGCCTCCTCCGGTTCCGCCTGCCCGGTCAGGCGCGCCAGGATCTGCTGGGACGACGGCCGGTGGGCGGGGTTCTTGTCCAGGGTCGCCCGGACCAGGTTCAGCAGGGCCGGGTCGAGGCCGTCGAGGCGGGGCGGCGCGGAGGAGATGTTGTGGAGGACGGCGGGCACGGTGGCCGCGTCGAAGGGGGCCCTCCCCGTGCCGGAGAAGGCGACGAGGCAGCCCCAGGCGAAGACGTCGGCCGCCGCGGTGGCCTGTTCCCCCAGGAGGAGCTCGGGGGCCGTGTAGGAGGGGGTGCCCATGAGCTGGCTGGAGCGGGTGACCCCGCCGCCCGCGTCGTCCAGGGCGCGGGCGATGCCGAAGTCGATGACCTTGGGTCCCACGGGGGAGAGCAGGACGTTGGCGGGTTTGAGGTCGCGGTGGACGACCCCCGACCCGTGGATGGCGGTGAGGGCCGCGGCCACGCCCAGGGCGAGCCCCTCGAGGGTGCCGCCGCTCATGGGGCCGCCCGAGCGGATCGCCTCGTCCAGGTTCGGCCCCGGCACGTACTCGGTGACGATGTAGAGGGGGTCGCCCTCCAGCCGGGCGCCGAGGACACCGGCGGTGGAGAAGCGGGCGACGCGGCGGGCGGACTCGACCTCGCGGGCGAAGCGGAGGCGGAAGGACTCGTCGTCGGCCAGGTCGGGATGGATGAGCTTGACGGCCACGGACCGGCCGGAGGGGTCCTCGGCGAGGTACACGGTGCCCATGCCGCCGCGCCCCAGGCGGCTCACGACGCGGTGGCCGTCCAGTTCGCGCGGGTCCCCCGCACGCAGGGGTTTGCCGCTCTCGTGTCCGTTCGACGTCACAGTAGGGGGTCCCTCGTGGTGGCTCGTGTGCTGCGCGCCTGACAGCGTACCGATGCCGACACGCCGACGCGTTCTGGACTGGTTCGGCGCTCGGCCGGGCCGGACGCCGAACGCGGTGGTGGGGAGGGCCGGGGGCCGGCCGGGGCGGGTCTGGTGCGGGTGGCGGCGGTCCTCGGACAGTACGCCGACGGCCCGGGGCGTGCCGGGGTTCCGTGCGGGGCCGGACCGGCGGACGGTGTCCTCGGGTGCGGGGACGCGGCGCCGTCGCCACATGGGGGGATGCGGAACTTCCCGAAACAGTTCCACGGGGCCGCTGATTTCGCTAGGATTAGAACACATGTTCGACACTCGTCCGCGACTTCCCCACGGGTGGGTGTCCCGGCGGCATGCGTTGGGGCTCAGGAGGCGGATGATGCTGAGGGGAAGTGTCGTGGGACGGTACTACGGGGCGGAGGTCACCGTCGTCGAGGACGACGGGCGCCCGGCCCGGTTCACGTGGAACGGCAGGGTGTACGGCGTGCGCAGGATCCTCGACCACTGGGTCACGCTGCGCATGGACTGGACGCCGGTGAGCGGGTCCCAGGTGCCCGAGCGCAGGCACTGGAGGGTGGAGGCGGGGACGTCCCGGTCCCAGGGCGTGTACGAACTGCGCCACGACACGGCCAGCGGGACCTGGCTGCTCTCCCGCGTGTGGGGCTAGGGCCCCTCGCGCGGACGCTCCCGGCCGGCCCGGCGCCCGCGCCGACCCGGCCGGGCGGCCCCGCGGCCGTCCGCCCGGGCGCGGTCCGCGCGGCGGGAGGCGGCCCCGCGCCCGCGTGCCCCGGACTACAGGTCGCCGGAGCGGACCAGGTCGGAGGGCAGGAGGCTGTACACGGCCAGATCCGTCCGGCCCTCGTGCAGCGGCATCGCGCTCCGCTCGACGCCCTCGAAGGTGAATCCGGCCTCCTCCGCGACCCGACGGGAACCGGTGTTCCCGGTGCCCGCCTTGATCTCCACGCGGAGGAAGCCCTGGTCGACCGCCCAGCGGGAGACGGCCACGGCCGCCTCGGTCGCGTACCCCCGGCCGCGGCCCCAGGGGGACACCCAGTATCCGACCTCGGTGTTCATGGCGGGCCACAGGGTGCGGACCAGGCCGATCGCGCCCACCAGGCGGCCCGACCCCTTCTCCACGACGGCCCACTGCTGGCCCTCGCCGCCGGTGCGCATCCCCGGGGCGACCTCGCGGCACCACAGCTCGGCGTCCTCGCGGGTGTAGGGCCGCCCGGGGCCGGGGATCGGGATCCACCGCTGGAGCTCGGGGTCGGTGCAGCTCATGTGCACGTCGTCGATGTCGGCCTCGACGAACGCGCGCAGGCGCAGGCGTTCGGTCTCCAGGATCACGGACGGCAGGATCGGGTGCTGCTGGACGGTGGACATGCCGCTGTTCCCCTTCGACATCGGTGTGGAGTGCGCTCACGATACGCGCCCGCGAGGAGCACCCGGGACCGGTGCGTGCCGGTCACGCACGCGCGCCGGGTGCGGGCTCCCCCGCCCGGGCCGGTGGTGCGCGGAACAGTCCTCGGCCCCGCCCGCCCGGGCGGGGCGCCCCTCGAGAAAGGCGTTGCCGAATGACCGCGACAGACCCCTGCCCCGAGCTCCTGCGCTACCTCCGGGAAGCGCGGGAGGCCGTCCTGTGGAAGCTGGACGGACTCTCGGAGTACGACGTCCGACGACCGGTGACACCGACCGGGACCAACCTGTTGGGCCTGGTCAAGCATCTGGTCGCCGTCGAGTCGGACTACCTGGGGGCGGTGTTCGGCCGCCCCTTCGGGGAGCCGGTGCCCTGGGCCGACCCCGACGCGGAGCCCAACACGGACATGTGGGCCACCCCCGACGAGTCGCGCGAGTACATCGTGGGCCTGTACAGGAGGGTGTGGGCCCACGGGGACGCCACGGTCGCCGAGCTGGGGGCGGACGCGGTCGGCCACGTGCCCTGGTGGCCGCGGCACCGGGCCGAGGTGACGGTGCGGCTGGTCCTGGTGCACCTGATCGCGGAGACCGACCGGCACGCGGGGCACGCCGACATCCTCCGCGAGCTCATCGACGGCGCCGCCGGGCTGGCGGCCGGGGGCGACAACCTGCCCGCCGTGGACCGCGCCTGGTGGGAGGGGTACCGGGACCGCCTGGAGCGCGCCGCGCACGAGGCGGTCGCCGCGGACGGCCCGCCCCGGCGGTGAGGCCGCGGCGCGGTCCACCGGAACGCTTCGGAAGGACCGCGCCGCCCGGCCGGCGCCCGCCCACGGCCGAGGACCCGCCGCCGGGCCCTCCTCCGCCGCGCCCGGCGGGTGCGAGGGTGGCGTTGGCGTTGGCGTTGGCGTTGGCGTTGGCGTCGGCGTGGGTGGGGCGGGGCGTCGAGGGCCTTCCGGCCCGGTGGCGGATGTCGCGACCCGCCCCGTCGCCGGAGGCCCTCTCCGCCCGTGTCGGCCGGGGCGGGCGCCACCGGTCCCCGTCGTCGGTGCGCCTAGGCGGGGCCGCCGATAACGCGGTCGCGGATCGCGGTGTCGAAGACCTCGGCGAACGCGTTGCCCGGGCACTCGGTGTCCAGCCAGTCCCGGTGCCGCGAGATCGCGTCGCCCGGCGTGACGGCGCCCGTGCCGGGGTTCACGTACGCGATCTCCTCCGACGGGTCGACGCCGGTCACGGCGCACAGCACGCGCAGCACGGCGACGAGGGAGTCCTGCGCCGCCTCCGTGGGCAGCTCCTCGGTGAAGTCGCCGAGCAGGCACACCCCCACGTTGCCGTGGTTGAAGCCGAACGCGTGCCCGGCGGTCACCGAGCGCGCCCGGCCGGGGGACGGGACCCCGGAGAAGACGGGCACGCCGTCCCCGCCGGAGTGCCGACCCTCGTAGACCGTTCCCTCCGGGTCGATGAGCACGTGGTAGCCGATGTCGCCCCACGCCTGCTCGACCGCGTGCAGGTAGTAGACCGCCCGCACGTCCGCCGCGGGGTCGTCGCCCGCGGGCATGGCGGTGTGGTGCACGGTCAGCGCCTGCACGGGGTGGAACTCGGGGGCCCACAGGTCGTCGCCCCCCTCGCCGAAGCGCCACGACTCGTCGGCGCCCCAGCCGGCCCGGGTGCGGAAGGGGACCCCGGCGCGGGCGGCGGCAGGTACGGCTGAGGACCCCGAGGACAGCGTCACCCGCCCGGGCCCGCCGAGGCGCAGCTCCTCGCCGTCGGTGAGGTTCACGGCGGCGGTGCGCCCGCCGGGCCCTGCCTCGTAGCCGGTGGCCCCCTCCGGCGCGCGCACCAGCGCGGCGGCGGACGGCCCGCGGTCGTCGCGCCCGCCGGTGTGCAGGTGGACAGGGCGCCACGGGCCGAGGCCGTCGGCGGTCTCGAAGCGGATCGCCGTGTCCGTGCCGCCGGGGGCGCCGGTGACCGCCACCAAGTCGAAGCGCCTCTCCGGCCTGACCAGCCCGGCGGAGGAGGAGCGCTCGGCCAGGACCCGCGGGGCCGTGTCGCCGGACGCTGTCGCGGCGAGGGCGGGGCGGGGCGAGGGCAGAGCGGTCCCCAGAGCGGCCAGGCCGGCGGTGGCGGTGGCCCCGGTGAGGAAGGTACGCCTGTGCATCGTGTGTCCATTCCGTTCGGATCGGTCGGTTCCGGATCGCGCTCGCCGGGGGCAGGGGGAGTGCGCACACCCTGGCACAGACGGCTTCCCGCGGCACGCGTGACAGGACGGAGGGCGGGGCCGACGGGCGTCGTCGGCGGGCAGGGCGTCCGGCATGTCGTCCTACGCGGCGGTTCTCGGACGCGGCGGGACGCAGACACGCGCATGGACGTGAAGAGGGCGGGCGGCCCGGGGCCCCGCCCCACGAGGACCCGCGCCGCCACGGCGGCGACGGGATCGGCGGCGGGCCCCCGGCTCCGCCGTGAGCGTCCCCGGCGCCGCTCCACCGCACCGGCCCGGGCGGTCCGGGATCCGGCCCCGCCCGGACGCGGGCGGGGCGGCGGGCGGCCCGCGCCGAGGACGGGGCCCGGGCCCCGCTCCCTGTTCCCCGGGGCCCGGCGGTCGCCGGGCGGCCGCGCACGCCCCGACCCGGTCCGGGGCGGAGAGGGACCCCGGTCCCCCCGCGTGCCCGCGCGGTCTCTGGCACAGTTGGTCGTGACGTGGGGACCCCGGCGGCGGAGCCGGGGCCGGCCGCCCGGGTCCGGGGAACCCGTGCGCGGGGGACGAACACCGCGGGCTACGCTTACCGGTCTGCGCCGGAGCAAGCGGAACGGGCAGTCGACACACCTCTCTCGGGGAGCGATCATGACCAACGATGACCGCGGGGACGCCCGGAGCGGCGGGGACGGCGAACACGAGCCGCCCCGTTGGAGGAGCGGAAAACCCGCTCCAGGGCTCGGTTCCCGCATCGGCGGCCTGCTGGACGGGCTCCCGGAGAGCGGGCGCGGCGCCCAGGCGCGGGCGCCGCACGTGGCGGGAGGACCGGCCAACCCGTTCCGGCCCAGGGAGCCCGCGCCCCCGCAGCCCCCGCCGCGACCGGAGGCGGGTGGGCCGGCGCCGCAGGACCCGCCCCCGGCGGAACCCGTGACCGGGGACGCGGCGGACCCGCAGCCGGGAGACCCGGCCGGGGACGCGGCGGACCGGCACACCACCGCGCCGCGGGAGGCCCGCGTCGCGAGCGAGCCCTCCCCGGACATGCCCCCGCCCTCGGGCCCCCCGCTCCGGCCCAACGTGATCCCCTTCCGGGGCGAGCGGGCCGAGGAGCCGGACGCCGCCGGGCCGCACGGCCCCGCCGGGCCGACCACGAACCACGCACACGCGGACCAGCACCCCGCGACCGCCGAGCCGGAACAGGGCATGGACGCACACGAGACAGCCGCGCCCCCTCCCGGGCCGCAGCACACCGGGCCCTCACGGCCGGCCCCCGTACCGGCGTCCGCCGGGACCGAGGAGCCCCGGGACCCGCAGGCGCACCCGGAACCCGAGGGGGCCGGGGCCGACCGCCGGCCTGCCCCCGCCTTCGACGACGCCGAGCGCGCCGCGGTCTACCGCGCCCTCCGCGGGCGGCACGACGCCCGGACGCGCTTCCGCCCCGACCCCGTCCCCCACGGTGTGCTCACCCGGGTCCTCGAAGCGGCCCACCGGGCGCCGAGCGTGGGCCACTCGCAGCCCTGGGACTTCGTCGTCGTCCAGGACCCCGCCCTGCGCTCACGCGTGCGCGACCTCGCCCTCGCCGAGCTCGGGGCCCTCGCGGACGCACCGCACGGAACCCGCGCCCTCGACGGGGCCGAGGTCGAGGCCGTCCTCGATGCGCCGGTCAACATCGCCGTCACCGTCGACCCCGCCCGCGGCGCCCACCACGCCCAGGGCCGCCACGCCAGGCCCGAGAGCGCGTCCCACGCCGCCGCGCTCGCGGTGGAGAACCTCCGGATCGCCGCCCGGGCGGAGGGCCTCGGCGTCGGCTGGGTGGGCCACGTCGACGCGCTCGACATCGCCCGCGCCCTCGAACTCCCCTCGTACCTCGGCGTGGCCGCCTACCTGTGCGTCGGGCTCGTCGAGGAGCCCCCCGCCGAGCCCGGGGCCGACCCCGCCGACCGGGCGGACGAACGCCCCCTGTCCTGGGCGGTGCACCACGACCGCTACGGCCGCCGAGGTCTGCCCGGCCAGGAGCCGACGAGCCTGCTGGAGGAGACCATCACCGCCATCGGAGCGCCGGACACCCGGGTGCTGGAGGAGGCCCGGGACCGGCAGGACCGGATGACCAAGCCGCCGGGCTCCCTCGGGGTCCTGGAGGACGTCTCGGTGCAGCTCGCCGGGCTGGCCGGGGAGTGCCCCCCGCCGATCCCCGAGCCCGCAGCCGTCGCCGTCTTCGCGGGCGACCACGGGGTGCACGCCCAGGGGGTCACCCCCTGGCCCCAGGAGGTCACCTCCCAGATGGTGCACAACTTCCTGGAGGGGGGCGCGGTCGTCAACGCCCTCGCCCGGCAGGTGGGCGCCACGGTCACGGTGGTGGACGTCGGCGTCGTCGGCGACCTGCCCGGAGCCGCAGGACTGCTGCCCCGCAAGGTCGCGCGCGGCACCGCGGACTTCACCCGGGGACCCGCCATGACCCGCGAACAGGCCCTCCAGGCACTGGAGGGCGGCATCGAGGTCGCCCGCGACCTGGTGTCGGCCGGCAACAGGTGCCTCGTCACCGGGGACATGGGGATCGCCAACACGACCCCGGCGGCGGCCCTGGTCTGCGCCTTCACCGGGGCCGACCCGTCGCTGGCCACCGGCCGGGGCACCGGCGTGGACGACGCCACGTTCGAGCACAAGGTCGACGTGGTGCGCCGGGCCCTGGCCGCCAACCCGGTCGACCCCGCCGACCCCATCGGCACCCTCGCCGCGCTGGGGGGACTGGAGCACGCGGCCCTGGCCGGGTTCGTGCTGGGCGGCGCCGCGCTGGGCGTTCCGGTCCTGTTGGACGGGGTCATCGCCGGGTCGGCCGCCCTGGCCGCCGCGGCCATCTCGCCCGAGTCGCTCGGCGCCTGCTTCGCCGGGCACCGCTCGAGCGAGCCCGGCCACTCGCTGGCCCTGGACCACCTGGGGCTGCGCCCCCTGGTCGACCTGGAGCTGCGCCTGGGCGAGGGGTCCGGCGCGCTGCTGGCGCTCCCCCTGCTCCAGGGCGCCGCGCGGGTCCTGCGCGACGTCGCCACCTTCGACGACGCGGGCGTCTCCACCGCGCACGCGTAGGGCCCGGCCGCCCCGTCCCGCCGAGGCCCCGGTCCTCCGGCGGGCGGCCGCGGCCCCGGGGGGCGCCCGCGCGGGCGCCCCCGGAGCGCGCCGCGGCTCCGCGCCGCCCGCCGGGCCCTCCTCCGGGCGGCGGGGGCGGCCCGGGGCGCCGGTACGGCGCGCGGCTTCAAAGTCTCCGCGGATTTCTTGTGCCGGTCCACAGGCGACGCGCGGCCCCGCCGCCGATACGTTTCCACTGGCAGCGAGTACATCCAGCCAGGGAGACGTCGTGAACTTGCTCATCACCGGAATCACCACCCAGTCCTCCATCGCGTACGCGATCACGGAGGAGGCCATGCGCCAGGGGCACTCGGTGATCCTCACCAACCCGCCGGGGCGGCCCCTGTCGATCCTGGAACGGGTCGCCAAGCGGCTGCCCTCCGAGCCCGTCGACGTCCTTCCCATGGACGTCACCGACCCCGAGCAGATCAGCGCCACCGCGAAGGCCGTGGCCGAGCACTGGGACCACGTGGACGGCGTCCTGCACGCCATCGCCTACGCCCCCGAGTCCGCGCTGGGCGGCAACTTCCTCAACACCGCCTGGGAGGACGTCGCCACCGCGGTCCACGTCTCCGGGTTCTCGCTCAAGGCCCTCGCCGTCGGGTTCCGCGAGCTGATGGCGGCCGCCCCCGACGGCTCCGGAGTGGTCTCCCTGACCTTCGACGCGAGCGTCGCCTGGCCCGTCTACGACTGGATGGGCTCCGCCAAGGCCGTCCTGGAGAACAGCACGAAGTACCTGGCCCGCGACCTCGGCGGCGACGGCATCCGGGTCAACGCCATCTCGGCGGGTCCGATCAAGTCCCTGGCCGGGGGCTCCATCCCCGGGTTCTCCCAGATCGCCGACTCCTGGGGCGACAACGCCCCGCTGGGCTGGGACACCAAGGACGCCTCCGTGGTCGCCGGTCCCGCCCTGTTCCTCATGTCCCCGGCCGCGCGGGCCATCACGGGGACGGTCATGCACGTCGACGGCGGGTACCACGCCATGGGCGCGCCCCTCGCCTGAGCGCCGGACGGCGCGGGGCGCACCGGGCGGTGCGTGGCGGCTCACATCCCCGGAGCGCGAGGGTTTACCAATGCGTAACACCGCTTTGACAAGGTGAGCCGGAGCAATCGCCGCACATCGCCGGCGGCTGGCGCACCTTCCCGCCAGCACCCCGCCGTCGTCGCCGGGGGCCGGTACGGACGACCGAAGGGGCGCTTTCCGTGACCTATCTCCTTGGTTTGCGCATGCGAGGCCGGGACGTGCTCGTCGTCGGGGGCGGCAGAGTCGCCCAGCGCCGGATCCCCGTGCTGGTCGAGGCGGGCGCCCGGGTGACCCTGCTGGCCCCCGAGGCGTCCGCGGCGCTGGAGGACCTGGCCGCCGCCGGACACCTCACCTGGCTCCGCAGGCCCTACGCCCCGGGCGACGTCGCCGGCCCGGAGGCGCCCGCGTACTGGCTCGTCCACGCCGCCACGGACGATCCGGCGGTCAACGCCGCCGTCGCGGAGGAGGCGGAGGACGCCCGGGTGTGGTGCGTGCGCGCCGACGACCGCCACGCGTCCTCGGCCTGGACCCCCGCCAGCGGCACGGCGAACGGCATCACCGTCGGCGTCGTCGCCTCGGGGGACCCCCGCAGGTCGGCCGGGCTGCGCGACGCGATCACGGAGGGCCTCGCCGACGGCACCCTCGACGCCCGGCGCGGACGCGAGCCCCTGCGCGGCGTCGCGCTGGTCGGAGGGGGGCCCGGCGACCCCGGCCTGATCACGGTCCGGGGCCGGCAACTGCTCTCCCAGGCCGACGTCGTGGTCGTCGACCGGCTCGCCCCGACCTCCCTCCTGGACCGGCTGCCGGCCGACGTGGAGATCGTCGACGCCGCCAAGATCCCCTACGGCCGGTCCATGAGCCAGGAGGACATCAACGAGGTCCTGGTCACCCGGGCCGCTCAGGGGAAGTTCGTGGTCCGGCTCAAGGGCGGCGACTCCTTCCTGTTCGGGCGGGGGGGCGAGGAGGCCGCCGCCTGCGCGGCGGCCGGGATCCCCGTCATCGCCGTGCCCGGGGTCACCAGCGCCCTGGCCGCCCCCGCGAGCGCCGGGATCCCCGCCACCCACCGCGGTGTCGCGCAGGACGTGCACATCGTCTCCGCGCACGTCCCCCCGGGCGACAGCCGGTCGACGGTCGACTGGAAGGGCCTGGCCGCGGCGGGCGGCACCGTCATCGTCCTCATGGGGGTCGAGCGCATCCGGGAGATCGCCGAGGCCCTCGTCGCCCACGGCCGCCCCGCCGACACGCCCGTCGCCGTCGTACAGGAGGCCACTCTGCCGGGGCAGCGAACGGTGACGGGTACGCTGGCCACCATCGCCGCCGCGGTCCGTTCGGCCGAAGTGCGGCCGCCCGCGGTGGTGATCATCGGAGAAGTGGTCAAAACAGCGCGGGATCTTGACATACTGCACACGGGAACCCAGCTCGAGTCCCATCGGCTGGCGACCGGGCGCGATCCCCAGTGAGGCCCTCGCCGACGGCGTTCGTCGCCCGCCCGGTGGGGGACCGCCAGTACCGATGAGGAGGGCATACCGATCATGACCCGGCCGTCGGCCGCACCGGACACCACGGGTGACGGTGCCTCGGACCGGTTCGGAACCGGACCGGCCGCCACCTCAGACCAGACCGCCGAGGGTTCCGCGGCCGTGCCCGGGGCAGACCCCCAGGGCATCGCCGAGGCACGCAGGGGCCCCACGGTCCCCGTTCCCGCGGGACCGGCCAAGCACCGCGCCCCCGCACCCGACGACAACCGTTTCGACCAGGTCCTGGAAGAGCTGCGCAAGCAGATCCGCGACCTGGAGTTCGCCGAGGGGCTGCCCAACGCCGAGGAGGGCCGCACCCTCCAGGCCGACGTCCTGGCCCAGCTGTCCGACTACGTCCTGCCCCGGGTCCGCCGCCCCGACATCCCCCTGCTGATCGCGGTCGCGGGGTCCACCGGTGCGGGCAAGTCGACCCTGGTCAACAGCCTCGTCGGCGAACAGGTCACCACCACCGGGGTGCGCCGCCCGACCACCAACAGCCCGGTCCTGGCCTGCAACCCCGCCGACGTCGACTGGTTCAGCGAGGCCTCGTTCATCCCGTCCCTGCCGCGTGTGCGCCAGCAGGGCCTGGCGATGCCGGGCAAGGACGGCATGCTGGTGCTCGCCGCCACCGAGGCCATGCCCCCGGGCGTGGCCCTGCTGGACACCCCCGACGTCGACTCCGCCGTCGCCGCCCACCACGAGTTCGCCGCCAAGTTCCTGGACGCCGCGGACCTGTGGGTGTTCGTCACCACGAGCACCCGCTACGCGGACGCCCGTGTGTGGGAGTTCCTCCAGGTGGCGCGCGACCGCGACACCTCGCTGGCCGTCGTGCTCTCCCGGGTGCCGCGCCGCGGCCGCCGTCGGCTCCTCGACCACTTCGGGGCGATGCTGGAGGCCAACGGGCTGGGCGGCGCCGCCAGGTTCGCGATCCCCGAGACCGACCAGGTGAGGGGGGAGCGCTTCACCGCCAACGTCGCCGACCACATCCGCGACTACCTCGCCGAGGTGGCGGGGGAGGCCGAGCAGCGGGACCGGGTCTCCCGGCGCACGTTCATCGGCGTCATCGACAGCTTCCGCACCCGCGTGCCCGAACTCGCGCGCCAGGTGGAGGCCCAGATCGAGACCGGGCGCACGCTCTCCACGGTGGTGGACGACGCCTACGCGGGCGCCCGCCGCCGGGTGGACACGGGCCTGGTCGACGGGTCCCTCCTGCGCGGGTCGCTGCTCGCGCGCTGGCAGGAGGTCGCCGCGAGCGGCGAGCTGGCCAAGAGCCTGCGCATGCGCGGCAGGCGCACCCGCCGGAGCGGTCGAGCCGAGCAGGCCGAGCGCGGCCAGCGGGTGAGCGCCCTGGAGCGCGCGCTCCGCGACGCGCTGGAGGCCATGGTGGTCTCCGCCTGCGAGCACGCCTCCGACGAGATCGAACAGAAGTGGCGCGAGGTGCCCGGCGGCGGGGACCTCGCGGGCAAGGCCCTGGACCAGCCCGGCACCGGCCTGCTGTCACAGCAGATCCGCCAGGAGATCGCCGAGTGGCAGGACGACGTGGCCGGGATGACCACGGTCAGCGGGGCCACCAAGCGCTCCGTGGCCCGGTTCGTCACCTTCGACCGCGACATCGTCGCCCTGGTCCTGATCATCGACCTGCTCGGCTACGAGCGGTCCCGATCCGGAGGCGGCGCACACGCGGCCGACGCCTCCGGCCCCTCTCCGCAGCGCCTGCTCAAGGGGCTGTTCGGCGCCCAGTCACTGCGAAGCATTGGCGAAACCGCACGGGACAACCTGCGCCGGCGCGTCCTCGGGCTGCTCGATCGCGAGCGAGTGCCCTTCGACAGCGCGCTCGCGTCGGCCGGGATCCCCTCCGAGGACAGCGCCGTCCAGCTCTATCAGGCCACGTACAACCTTGAGATAGCACGATGACGACTCAGTGGAACCCCGCGCAGGCGCAAGGGGACTACGGCGCGGCCGACGGCCGCGCCGAGGCCGAGGACCGCGAGAGCGGACGCCCCGGCGCCCGCGGGCACGCCCCGCAGGACGAACCGGTGCGGTCCGCAGGAGGGCCGTGGCGCGGGTACACCATGCCCGTTCCCGAGCACCCCGATCACGCCGACCCCTCGGAGGACGGTACGGAGGAACCCTCCTACGACGGCATCGCCGGCTACCCGGACCCGTCCGGCGCCGCCGCGCCGAGGGAGGCCCCCGAGCGCGCCGGAAACGCGCAGGACGAGGAAGGCGGGGCCCCTGGCGGGCCCGGGCCCCAGGAGGCGCCTCCGCGGCGCTCGGGGCGGCACGCCAGGAACTCCGCGGCGCCCGGGGGGGACGGTCCTCCCCGGCCCGACAGGAGCGCCCGACCGGAGGGGGAGGCGCTCGACGCCGACCCGGACGACATCACCCCGGAGGACCCCGACGGGCTCGCCGGGTGGGTGGGGAGCCTCGCCGAGGCCGCCGACGACACCCGTATCGCCGGGCGCACCACCGGCGCCTTCCCGATCGTGGGACAGCGCGCGGCCTCCGGAGGCGGGACCGGCGAACCCGCCCGCGCCCGCCGCGGCGCGGCGCAGGAGGAGCCCCCCGGCGCCGGGACGCCCGCCGACCGGGAGGACGACACCGCGGGGGACGGCGGCCCGCCCTCCCCGGACGCGTCCGTCGCCCCGGAGCCGGAGGAGCCCGAACCGCTGCCGCGCCGCGTCCCCGGGCCCTCGGCGGTCTCCGGAGCCTTCCGCGCGATCGGCCCCGACACCGCGCCCGAGCCGGCGGGCGGCGCCGGGGAGGAGGACGAGGAGGAGTACCGCCCCACCACCCACGACGACTGGGAGGCCACCCCGTCGACGAGCAGGGCCGAGCTCATCGAGCGCCTGGACGCACTGTCCACGCTGACCGAGCTGGGCCAGGGCGACCTGCCCCAGGAGATCACCGCCCGGGCGGCCCAGCTGCTCGACCACGCCGGAGCCCGGCTGAGGCTGTCCGCCGAGCACACCGTCGTCGCGCTCGCCGGCGGCACCGGCAGCGGCAAGTCCTCCCTGTTCAACGCCCTGTGCGGACTCGAACTCTCGCAGATCGGCGTCACCCGGCCCACCACCTCCAAGGCGCACGCCTGCGTGTGGGGGCACGAGGGGGCCGACGCCCTCCTGAGCTGGCTGGGCGTCCCCAACCGCTACCGGCACTCGCGTTCCAGCGTCCTGGACGCCGGCAACTCGGAGCTGACCGGACTGGTCCTGCTCGACCTGCCCGACCACGACTCCGTGCGCAGCGTGCACACCGCCGAGGCCGACCGGCTGATCGGCTCGGTCGACCTGCTGGTGTGGGTCCTGGACCCGCAGAAGTACGCCGACGCCGCCGTCCACCACCGCTACCTGGCCAGGATGGCCGGCCACGGGGCGGTCACCGTCGCCGTCCTCAACCAGGTGGACAAGGTGGAACCCGACGAGCTGGAGGAGCTGCTCACCGACCTGCGCCGCCTGCTGGAGTCGGAGTCCGGCGTGCACCCGCGCGTCATCACCACGTCCACGGTCACCGGCCAGGGCGTCCGCGACGTGCGCGAGTTCCTCGCGGAGACGGTGCGCGAGCGCCGCGCGCTGGTGGACCGCCTGGTCGCCGACCTGGACCAGGTCGTCGAGCCCTTCGCCGACTTCCACGGCGAGGGGGACGTCCCCGGGACGGTCCCCGCCGACGTGCGGACCCGGATCCAGGAGGGGCTGGCGGGCGCGGCGGGGGTGACCGCCGTCGCCGACGTCACCGAGACCAACGACGTCAGGCGCGGCAAGCGCAAGGTCGGCTGGCCCGTGGCGCGCCGCGCGGCCAGGCTCCGCAAGGACCCCCTGGCCGCCGTGCAGCTCGACTTCCTGCGCCGCGACAGCGAGAACGGCGTCCGGGGCCCCGTCGACGCGCACGTGGCCGAGTTGGAGACCGTCCTCGGGGAGGCGGCCGACACCGTCTCCGAGGGCATGCCCGCGCCCTGGCGGCGCCGGATGCGCACCGCCGCGCGCAGCGCGGTGCCCGAACTCCCGGCCGAGCTGGGAGAGGCCGTCTCGGCGGCCGTCGGCGACCCGGATCTGAGCCCCGGGTGGTGGAAGCTCGCCCGCACCGCGCAGTTCGTCCTGCTCACCGCGGTCGGCATCGGTCTGGCCTGGACGGTCGTCTCCGTGCTCAGCTGGCTCGGCGGCGGTATCACCGGCCTGGCGATGTTCGACGACCCGGTCTTCGCCGCCTACTCGGGCGCGCTGGTGGTCGCGGCGCTGCTGGTCGGCTGGCTGACCGGCGTGGGCTGCGGCAACCTCGTCGAGGTGGCGGCGGTCCAGCGCCGCGAGGACGTGGAGCGCAAGGCCCTGGGCCGGGTCCGCGAGATCACCGCGCTGCGGGTGGTGGAGCCGATGGAGGCCGAGCTGGCGAGGTACAGGGCGTTCCGCTCCGCCTACGAGGTGGCCGCGGCCGGGACCTGAGCGGACGACCGGTGACGGCACGGTCGGCGCGACCGCGTCCGCCCGCCGGACCACGGGCCCGGGGGCGGGCGGCATCATGCCGCCCGCCCCCGGGTGTGTTGCGTAGGCGTGGGTATCAGACCCAGCTCGCGCCGTCGATCGCCATGGTGAGTGCTCCTTCGTGTCGAGTGCTGCCGAGGCGGAATCGGCCGGGCCCCCGGGAGGTCGGCGGTCCGTGCCGGAGCGGCTGACGCCGCGCCCCACAGAAGAATGCCCCAGAACCGGTGCACGACCAACCCCCCTGGGTCTCCGCACACCCCGGAACAGGGGCCTCGCGACTCTCAATACAATAAGCGATTAAGTTATTACCCAAAGTGATGTAAAGTGTTGGGGTGTCGAGTGGGCCCGCCCGGCGAGCGGTCTTCGGGCGTTCGGCTACCCGGCCGTCGTCACCGAGTGGCATGGTAGGGGAACGCGGGGCGAATCCACCCCGTCGAACGGAGAACCGCAGGAGGCGGCGGACCCATCAGAGTCGGGTGTGGGGGATGAATGGCAGAGCGTGACACAGAAGGGAGGCGGGAGCCGTGAGCATCTCGGAGAAACCGGCGGCGCCGGTCGGCCGTGCCCCCGGGGGCCGGTCCTCGTGGCCGGTCCTCCAGGAGCCCCAGGGCCTGATCGTCTACATGTGCCTGCTCCTGGTCGCCGCGCTGTTCCTGTTCGGCGTGGCGTTCGCCCTGACCGTGTTCTCACTGAAGGACCTGGTCACCTTCACCGCGCTGGTCGCCGGCGCGGCGATCTCGGTCGAGGGGAGCCGCCGGCTGGGCACGCCCACGCCCGCCGGGTTCAACCGCGACCTGCTGGGGGCCTGGTGGTTCCCGGTCGTGCTCCTCCTCCCGCCGGTGTACTCCCTGCTCATCCCCATCCCCGTGTACCTGATGGTCCAGCAGCGCACGAGGCGCACCCTGGTGCACCGCCGGGTGTTCAACGCGACCTCGGTGGGGCTCTCGGGGTTCCTGGTGTCGGTGGTCTGGCACGGCGTGTGGGGGGACGACCTCGTCGGCGGCCTGGGCGGCGTCGTCGAGTCCGGCGAGCCCCTCACCACGGGGCCCGGCGTGCTCGTGGCGGTGCTGTGCTGCGCGGGGTTCACCGTCCTCAACACCCTCCTCGTCGCCCTGGCCGCGAGGATCAGCAGCGGCCCGGGCAACAGCCTGCGCCCCATGTGGGACCGCGAGGCGCTCATCGTGGACGCCGTCGAATTATGTGTCGGCGTCACGGTCGCCATCCTCGCCCAGCTGTCCCTCTTCCTCCTGGTCATCGCGGTCCCCCCGGTTCTCCTCCTCCAGCGCAGCCTCCTCTACCAGCAGTTGCAGATGGCCGCGCGGACCGACCCCAAGACGGGGCTGCTCAACGCGCCCACCTGGGAGCAGGAGGCGTCGATCGAGATCGCCAGGGCCCGCTCCTCCCGGGGGCGCGCCGCCGTGCTCATCGTCGACATCGACCACTTCAAGCGGGTCAACGACAGCCACGGCCACCTGTTCGGGGACCAGGTCCTCCTGGGGGTGGCCACCACCATCGCCCAGCAGCTGCGCCAGTCCGACCTGCTCGGGAGGTTCGGGGGCGAGGAGTTCGTGGTGCTGCTGCCCGGGTCCGACACCACCGAGGCCTGGCGCGCGGCCGAACGCCTGCGCACGCAGGTGGGGGGCATGGAGATCGCGGTCGACGGCGTCCCGGTGCGCATCACCATCTCGATCGGGGTGGCGGTCATCGGAGACCACGGCAACGACCTGGTCGAACTGCTCACCGCGGCCGATCTCGCGCTCTACCGGGCCAAGGAGACCGGCCGCAACCGCGTGTGCCTGCCCGCGGGGCGCCCCGGCGTCGGCGGCACGATCCCCGGCCCGCGCGAGGCGGAGCTGACCGACCGCGGCGGGCCCGCGGAACCCACCGATCCCAGAGAGGTCACCTGAGCCGCGGTCCCACGGAGAACGCGCGGTCGTCCACAGGTTCCGGAAGCCCCTTGTCCGCGACCGGGTGATCACGCACCGTGAAGACATGCACCTCGACCAGCCGCACCACCCGCGCGACCCCCACGACCCCCAGGACCCCGCCCGTCCGCCCGAGCGGCCGGACCGGCCGGGGCACCCCGGCGCCCCGGCCGCGGCCCGCTCCCCGCGCGGGGGCCCGGACCCGGCGCCCGGGCCGCGACCGCCCGGTGGCGCCCCCACGTCCGGCGCCTCCCCCGGCGCCCTCACGCTGACCAACCCGACCGACATCATCGCCACGCTCCCGTACCTGGTGGGGGAGCCGCCCGACCCCGGGATCGTGGTCCTCGCCATCAGGGACCGCTGCGTGCACTCCGTGTACTGCGGCGATCTGGACAGGATGGACGGCGCCCCCGACCCGGCGGGGCGGGCCGCGGCCCCCGCCGCCGCGGCGGCCTCCGAGGGCTGCACGGCCCTGGCCGTCGTCGCGTACGGGCCGCCCGGGCGGGTGACCCCCTACGTCGACGCCCTCCTCGCCTCCGCCCGGACACACGGCCTCGCCGTCGTCGACGCCATCCGGGTCACCGGCGGCCGGTACTGGTCCTACACCTGCGGATCGGCCGGGTGCTGCCCGGCCGAGGGCACGGTCGTCGACGTCGACGGATCCACCGTCCCGGCGAGCGCGGTCCTGCACGGGATCGTGCCCGCGCCGCCGTTCCACGCGACCATGGCCGACATCGCCCGCATACGCGCGCTCCTCGCCCCCGTCCACGGGGAGGAGCGGGCCGCGATGGAGGCCGCCGCCGACCGTGCGCGGACCCGCGCGGCGCGGTCGGGGGGCGGCGCGCCCCCCGACCGGGGGCTCACCGAGGTCCTGGCGGCGGTCCGGGCCGAGCACGAGGGGCGGGCGGTCACCGATCCGGACGGGCTGGCCCGGCTGGGCGTGCACCTGACCGGGACCGGCGTGCGGGACGAGGTGTGGGCGAGGATCACCGCCGAGGCGGCCCCCGTCCACCAGGCGCTGTGGAGCCGGGCCACCCGCTGCCTGCCCGCGGAGCTCAGGGCCGCCCCCGCCTCCCTGCTCGCCGTCGCCGCGTGGCAGCGCGGCGACGAGGCGCTCGCGGCGGCGGCCTTGGACGTCGCCCTCACCGCGGACCCCGGCTACTCCATGGCCGCGCTCATGAGCCGCGCCCTGGCCTGGGGGCTGCCGGTGGAGCGCTGGCGGGAGTTCACGCCCCGCTGGTTGAGCAGGGGGAGGAACCCGGCGCAGGACTGACCTCGGGGACGGGGGCGTGCCCGGGGGAGACCCGGGGCGGCGCGCCCCCGTCGCCGTGCGGGCCCCGGTCGCCGTGCGGGTCCCGGAGGGGGCGGGCCCGGTCGGCCCCGGGCTCCGTCCCCGCCGGGGATCCCGGGCGCGCTCCGATGGCGGGGGCATGGGCTGCGACGCCCTAGGCTTGGAGGCATGCCGGAGTACATTTTCACCATGAACAACGTGCGCAAAGCGCACGGCGACAAGGTCGTCCTTGACAATGTTTCGGGGTCGTTCCTGCCCGGAGCCAAGATCGGCGTCGTGGGCCCCAACGGCTCGGGTAAGTCGACGCTTCTGAAGATCATGGCCGGCATCGAACAGCCGTCCAACGGCGAGGCGCGGCTCATGCCCGGGTTCAGCGTCGGGCTGCTCGCGCAGGAGCCCCGGCTCGACGCGGACAAGACGGTCCTGGAGAACGTCGAGGACGGCGTCGCCGAGACCAAGGCGATGCTGACCCGCTTCAACGAGATCGCCGAGCAGATGGCGACGGACTACTCCGACGACCTGCTCGAGGAGATGGGCAAGCTCCAGGAGCAGCTCGACCACCGCAACGCCTGGGACCTGGACAGCCAGCTGGAGCAGGCGATGGACGCCCTGCGCTGCCCGCCCGGGGACGCCTCCGTCACCCAGCTCTCGGGTGGCGAGAAGCGCCGGGTCGCCCTGTGCAAGCTCCTCCTCGAGCAGCCCGACCTCCTCCTGCTCGACGAGCCCACCAACCACCTCGACGCCGAGAGCGTGAACTGGTTGGAGCAGCACCTGGCCAAGTACCCCGGCACCATCATCGCGATCACACACGACAGGTACTTCCTCGACCACGTCGCCACGTGGATCCTGGAGCTGGACCGCGGCCAGTTCTACCCCTACGAGGGCAACTACTCCACCTACCTGGAGACCAAGCAGGCCCGCCTGAAGGTCGAGGGGCAGAAGGACGCCAAGAAGGCCAAGCGCCTCAAGGACGAGCTGGAGTGGGTCCGCTCCAACGCCAAGGCCCGCCAGACCAAGAGCAAGTCCCGTCTGGCCCGCTACGAGGAGATGGCGGCGGAGGCCGACAAGACCCGCAAGCTGGACTTCGAGGAGATCCAGATCCCGCCGGGCCCCCGTCTGGGCAACACCGTGGTCGAGGTCAAGAACCTCACCAAGGGCTTCGACGACCGCGTCCTCATCGAGAACCTCAGCTTCTCCCTGCCGCCCAACGGCATCGTCGGCGTCATCGGTCCCAACGGTGTCGGCAAGACGACCCTGTTCAAGATGATCGTCGGCGAGGAGACCCCCGACCAGGGCAAGATCACCGTCGGCGACACGGTGGAGATCTCCTACGTCGACCAGTACCGGGGCCGCATCGACGACAGCAAGAACGTCTGGGAGACGATCTCCGACGGCGAAACGTTCATCACGGTCGGCAAGGTCGAGATCCCGAGCCGCGCCTACGTCGCCGCCTTCGGCTTCAAGGGCTCCGACCAGCAGAAGCAGTCCGGGGTGCTCTCGGGCGGCGAGCGCAACCGGGTCAACCTGGCGCTCACCCTCAAGCAGGGCGGCAACCTGCTGCTCCTGGACGAGCCCACGAACGACCTGGACGTGGAGACCCTCGGCTCCCTGGAGAACGCGCTGCTGGACTTCCCCGGCTGCGCCGTGATCACGTCCCACGACCGCTGGTTCCTCGACCGCGTCGCCACGCACATCCTCGCGTGGGAGGGCGACGCCAACTGGTTCTGGTTCGAGGGCAACTTCGAGTCCTACGAGAAGAACAAGATCGAGCGCCTGGGCCCGGACGCCGCACGTCCGCACGCCGTGACCCACCGCAAGCTCACCCGCGACTAGCGTCGCGGGGCCGGGCACGCGCCCGCGGGGGCACCGGAGGACCGGTGCCCCCGCGGGCGTTTCCGCAGCGGTGCACGCGCGGATATTCCCCGGCGCCGGGACCCACGGGGGGTCCGGAGAACGTCGCGTACCCTGGACCCGATGACTTCCGCGCGTGATGACCAGCAGAGCGTGGGCGAGCAGCCCGTGCGAATGACGTTCTACGAGGCCGTGGGCGGTGAGGAGACCTTCACCCGCCTGGTTCGCCGTTTCTACGAGGGCGTGGCCGACGACCCTGTGCTCCGCCCCATGTATCCGGAGGAGGACCTCGGCCCGGCCGAGGAGCGCCTGCGCCTGTTCCTCATCCAGTACTGGGGCGGCCCGCGCACCTACAACGAGCAGCGCGGCCACCCCCGCCTGCGGATGCGGCACGTGCCGTTCCGCATCGGCGCCGCCGAGCGCGACCTGTGGCTCAAGCACATGCGCGCCGCCGTGGACTCCCTCGACCTGCACGAGGCGCTGGAGCGCCAGCTGTGGGAGTACATGGTCATGGCCGCGCACAGCATGGTCAACGTCCAGGAGGACGCCGTCCCCCCGGAGGTCCCCCGTCCGACACGCGTGTCGGTGGCCTCCGATGACGAGGGCGACGACGGCGATGCCGTTACCATCTCCCTGAAGTGAGGGGGAGCCCCGGACGCGCCGTCCGGGAGCCCGTCGGACGGAGCCGCGGCCGCACGGGCCCGGCGCCGGCGCGTCCGGCCCGTGCGGGCTCCCCGCTCGGCGGAGCCGGACCGGGGAAGAGGGTGCTGTCTTGAGGCCAGGGACCGCGTGGGTCAGCAGGACCGAACTGCGTACCGACCGCCTGCTCCTCCGGCGCTGGCAGGAGCGCGACCTCGAACCCTGGGCGGCCGTGAACGCCGATCCCGAGGTCCGGGAGCACCTGGGCGAGCCGCTGACCCGCGATCAGAGCGATGCCTCCGTCGCCCGGTTCCGGGCCGGGTTCGACCTGCGGGGCTACGGCTGGTGGGCGGTCGAGGAGCGGGACACGGGCGACTTCGTCGGGTCCGCGGGCCTGGACCGGGTGGAGGAGGGCCTGCCCTTCGGCGGGACGGAGATCGGCTGGAGGCTCGCCCGGCCGGCCTGGGGGCGGGGCTATGCCACCGAGGCCGCGCAGGCGGTCCTGGCCTACGGCTTCGGCACCCTCGCCCTCCCCGAGATCCTCGCCGTGGCCACGGTCACGAACATCCGCTCACAGGCGGTGATGCGCAGGATCGGCATGAGCCGGGACCCGGAGGGCGACTTCGACGACCCGCGGGCGCCCGAGGGGCCCCTGCGCCCGAACGTGCTGTACCGCATCGCCGACGGCGCCGCGGACCGGGGCTAGGGCGTGGTCCGCGGGTGCTTGCGGCGGGCTCGGCGGACGCGGGCCCGGAACGACCCGCGGAACACGTCCTAGGCGTAGGCGGCGAGGAAGGCGCGCTCGGTGGCGTCGAGCCGGCGGGCGCTCTGCGTGGCCACGTCGAAGCCCACCAGCACGGTCTTCGCGCGCAGGTACACGCGGTCGTCGTCCAGGATCTCGTAGGCGAGGGTGAAACTGGCGTTGCGCACCTCGGTCACCCACAGTTCCACGCGCACCGGGTCGGTCCGGGGGAGCAGGGGGGCCACGTAGTCCGCCTCCTGACGGGCCACGACCATGGCCCCGAACACCTCGTCGCCCTCGACCGCGCCGCCGTAGCGCAGGAACGAGACCCGGGCGTCCTCCAGGTAGGTGAGCATCCGGACGTTGTTCACGTGGTGCTGAGGGTCGAGGTCGGCGTAGCGGACCTGTGCGAGGTGCACGTGCCGCGCGGGGGCCGACCCGGTGCCGACGGCTCCGGCGTCGATCTGTGTCACGTCTGGGTCCTCTCGTGCTGCTCTCCCCGGGGGGCGTACGACTCCTCCGATTGTCTCAACGCCCCCCGGGGCGGGCCCCCTTCCCGGGTCCTCGATTCCTGTGTCGTTGCTCTCCCGGACCCGCCGGAGGAGGGCGTCAGTCCACGGAGAGGCCCAGGTGGTGGGCGAGGAAGGCCAGCTGTTCGGAGTTCAGTGACACACTGCGGCTCACCGAACGCGAGCTGTGGCCGACCTCGGCCTCCCTGCGCAGCAGGACGGGCCGTTCCCCCGCCGGGGCGGACGTGGCCTCCTGCATCGCCGCGCACAGTTTGCGGGCGTGCAGGGGGTCCACGCGCGTGTCGTTGTCGAACACGGTGAACAGGGTGGCCGGATAGCGGGTGCCTTCGCGGACGTTGTGGTAGGGCGAGTAGTCCAGGAGCCATCCGAGCTGCTCGGGGTCGTCCGCGGTGCCGTACTCGACGTTCCACAGCTGTCCGAGGCCGAACCTCTCGTAGCGGACCATGTCCAGGAGGGGCGCCGAGCAGACCGCGGCCGCGAACAGGTCCGGCCGCTGGGTGACCATGGCGCCGACCAGCAGCCCGCCGTTGCTGCCGCCCATCACGGCCAGCCGGTCCGGGGCGGTGACCCCGGTGGCGATCAGGTGCTCGGCCGCGGCCGCGCAGTCGTCGAAGACGTTCTGCTTGTGGGCCAGCATCCCCGAGCGGTGCCACTCCTCGCCCTCCTCCAGGCCGCCGCGCAGGTTGGCGACGACGTACACGCCGCCCGCGCGGGCCCAGGCCAGGGCCACCGCGGAGTAGGCGGGGGTGAGGGAGATCCGGAAGCCCCCGTACCCGTAGAGGATGGTGGGCCGCGGGCCCCCGGCGGGGGCGGAGGGCGACACGACGAGCATGCGCACGGGGGTGCCGTCGCCGGACGTGTAGGTGACCTGTTCGACCTTCACGTCCGGCAGGTCGATGTCCCCCGGGGCGTCGGCCCACACGGACACCCGTCCGGCGAGCGCGTCGTAGCGGTACACCGAGGACGGGTGGGTGTTGTCGGTGTAGCCGAACCAGGCCTCGTGGCCGCCCTCGGGGCGTTCCGAGAGGCCGCCGACCGTGCCCAGCCCGGGCATGTCCACGACGCCGAGGAGCTCCCCGGTGAGCAGGTCGCGCTGGGTGACCTCGCTGATCGAGTGGCGGCTGTGGGAGACCAGGAGCTCGGGGCGTTCGAGGGCGGGGCCGTCCAGGACGGCGTAGTCCTCCAGCACCGCCTCGGGCTCCTCGGGGACCAGGGTGGTCCAGTTCTCGTAACGGGGGTCGGCCGGATCGGTCACGCACACGCGCCCGCGCGGGGCGTCCCGGTCCGTCCGCAGGTACAGGCGTCCGTCCCGGCCCACGTGCCCCTCCAGGTCGGCGTCGACGCCCTCCTGGACGGGCACCAGGCGGGGGCGCTCCAGGTCCCCGTCGGACAGGTCGGCGATCCACATGTCGGTGGCCGAGGATGTCCCCCGGACCGCCTGGAGGATCAGCCAGCGGCCGTCGCGGCTCACGGAGGGGCTGAAGTACTCCGTCTTGTCCCTGCCGGAGCCGAAGACGAGGACGTCCTCCTCGGCCGGGCGCCCCAGCCGGTGCAGGTAGACGCGCCGGTGGTAGGCCTCCTCCCCGTCGGGGACCTCCTCCGGGGGCAGCCGCCGCACGTAGTAGAAGGCGGAGGAGTCCGGCAGCCACGCGATCGGGCTGTAGCGGGCCCGGTCGACGGGGCCGTCCACCAGGTCGCCGCTGTCGACGTCCACGACCCGCAGGACGGACTCCTCGTCCCCGCCCTCGGAGAGCTGGTAGGCGAGCAGGCGCCCGTCGGGGCCGGGCTTCCACGCGTCCAGGGTGGTCAGGCCCCCGGGGTCGAGTGCGCCGGGGTCGACCAGGACGCGCTCGGGCCCGTCGCCGTCGCGGACGTAGAGCACCGCGTGCTCCTGCTCGGCGGTCCGGCGGACGAAGAAGCTGCGGTCGCCGCGCCAGACGGGGGCTCCGACGGCTCCCGCGCCGAGGAGGGACCGGACCCCTTCGGCGAACCGGTCGCGCGCGGTGTAGTGCTCGGAGGCCTCGGCGTACAGGGCGTCCTGGGCCGCCGCCCACGCCTTCGTGGCGGTGGATCCGCCGTCCTCCAACCATCGGTAGGGGTCGCCGACCTCGTGGCCGTGCAGGTTTTCCAGGACGTCGAGCCGTTCGGCCGGGGGGTAGCGGAGTTCACGCATACTTCGCACTCTATCCATCGCTATCAACCCCCGGGTGTTCGGCGCGGCGTCAGGATGAAACGGGGTTTGTCGGGCGCACAATAGGACCACGAAAAGCGTCATCACGCGGTTTCTGGGCGGCCCGGCGTAAATTGGGGTGGCGCCGGGGCGGTCCCAACACGCAAACTGAATGCGGGACGCAACTCGGCGGGACCACCGGGAGGTCCGTGTGGCAAGGCGTACGGAAACACCGATCCTCGGATCGGTGCACAGGGAGGTCTCCTGGCTGGCCGAACGGCTGGCCGGGGAAGAGACACGGTCGTTCACCGCGACCGGGGCGACGCGATGAGCGCCCGAAGCGGCCGGGAGGGTGGCACAGGGACCGCCCGCCGCCACGTGCTGCTGCTCAACGCCAGCTTCGAACCACTGACGACACTGCCCCTGCGCAGGGCGATCCTCCTCGTCCTGCGGGAGAAGGCGGAAGTCGTCCATCAGGACGACACGGGGACGGTGCTGCACTCGGCGACGCGCTCCTACGACGTGCCGTCGGTCATCCGGCTCAGGCGCTACATCAGCGTTCCGTACAGTCGCAGGGTGCCCCTCACCCGGGTGGCGCTGATGAGACGGGACAGGCACGTGTGCGGCTACTGCGGGAAGAAGGCCGAGACCATCGACCACGTCATCCCGCGCAGCCGCGGCGGCGCGCACGTGTGGGAGAACGTGGTCGCGGCCTGCAAGCCGTGCAACCACCGCAAGGCGGACAAGTTCCTGGACGAGCTCGGCTGGGAGCTGCACATCACCCCCAAGGTGCCCAAGGGCCCCCACTGGCGGCTGATCAACGGCGACCTGCACGGCGACCCCCAGTGGGAGCCGTACATGGCCCACCTCGCGGCGTAGGCGTCCGGCCGGACGCACGGGCCGGCGAACGGGCTCCAGCGGTTCGGCGGGGCCGGAACCGGGCGTCCCACCCGGCCCCCGCCGCCCTTCCGCCCTCCGGCGCCGCCCCCACGGGCGGCCGGGGGGCGGCCGCGCGTCCCCGGGGGCGCCTCCGGGCACGGCCCGTCCCCGCCGGTCCCGCCCGGCGGGGACGGGCCGCGGCGGTCGCCGAAGGCGCCCGTCCGGCGAAGGGGCGGGCGGTGACGCGAGGGCGCGGCAGCCGTATTCTGGCGGCATGCCGAGATACGACTTCCGCTGCCGCGAGTGCGGTGACACCTTCGAGCTCTCCCGTCCGATGGCCGAGGCGGGCGACCCGGCCTCCTGCCCCCTGGGGCACGGCGACACCGTGCGGCTGCTGTCCACCGTGGCGGTGGGCGGACGGGCGTCCGCCCCCGCGCCCTCCGGGGGCGGGGGCTGTTGCGGGGGCGGCTGCTGCTCCTGAGCCCGCACGCCCCGGCCCCGTGCCCGCGGGGCCGGGGCGGCCGACCCGCCCGCCGCGGCGTCACGGACGGGGATGCGCGAGCAGGGGCGGCCCCGGCGGGGCCGCCCCTGCGCACTGCTCCCGGACCGGGTCCGGTCCCTACCCCTCGATCTGGGACACGTCGCGCGCGGCGCCGGTCGAGGCCGAGGTGGCCATCGCCGCGTAGGCGCGCAGCGCGGCCGTCACCGGCCGCTGACGGTCCCGGGGCCGGAACCGGCCCAGCTCCTTGAGCAGGCGCTCGCGCCGGGTGGCGAGCTCCTCGTCGGAGACCTCCAGGGAGATGCCCCGGTTGGGGATGTCGATCGTCACGGTGTCGCCGTCCTCGACCAGGGCGATGTCCCCGCCCGCAGCGGCCTCGGGGGAGGCGTGGCCGATGGACAGGCCCGACGTGCCGCCGGAGAAGCGTCCGTCCGTGATCAGGGCGCAGGCCTTGCCCAGGCCGCGGCCCTTGAGGAAGCTCGTCGGGTACAGCATCTCCTGCATGCCCGGACCGCCCTTGGGGCCCTCGTAGCGGATGACCACCACGTCACCGGGCACGATCCGCTTGTTGAGGATGCCGTCGACGGCGTCCTCCTGGGACTCGAACACCTTGGCGGGGCCGGAGAAGGTCCACAGCTCCTCCTCCACGCCCGCCGTCTTGACGATGGCGCCGTCCGGGGCCAGGTTGCCGAACAGCACGGCCAGGCCGCCGTCCTTGGTGTAGGCGTGCTCGACGGAGCGGATGCAGCCGTTCTCCCGGTCGGTGTCCAGGGTGTCCCACCGGGTGTCCTGGGAGTACGCCTTGGTGGTGCGCCGGCCCCCGGGGGCGGCGTGGAACAGCTCCACGGCCTCCGGCAGGACGGTGTCGGAGGTGATGTCCCACTCGGCGATGAACTCGCCGACGGTCTTGCCGTGCACCGTGGGCAGGGAGGTGTCGAGCAGCCCGCCGCGGGCGAGTTCGCCCAGGATGGAGGGGATGCCGCCCGCCCGGTGGACGTCCTCGATGTGGTACTTCTCGGTGTTGGGCGCGACCTTGCACAGGCACGGGACCCGCCGGGAGACCGCGTCGATCTCGTTCAGGCCGAACCCGACGCCGGCCTCGGTGGCGGCGGCCAGCAGGTGAAGGATCGTGTTGGTGGAGCCGCCCATGGCCACGTCCAGGGCCATCGCGTTGCCGAACGCCGCGGGGGTCGCGATGGACAGGGGCAGGACGGACTCGTCGTCGTCCTCGTAGTAGCGCTTGGCGGCCTCCACGACCAGCCGTCCGGCGTCCTCGTACAGGGCGCGGCGCGCGGTGTGGGTGGCGAGCACGGTGCCGTTGCCGGGCAGGGCCAGGCCCATCGCCTCGGTGAGGCAGTTCATCGAGTTCGCGGTGAACATGCCGGAGCAGGAGCCGCAGGTGGGGCAGGCGGCCTCCTCCAGCTCGTCCAGCTCCGCCTGGGAGACGCTCTCGTCGGCGGCGGCGATCATGGGGTTGATCAGGTCGAGCTTGCGGACGGTCGTGGCGGTGCCGTCGACGACCGTGACCTTGCCGGCCTCCATGGGCCCGCCGGAGACGAACACCGTCGGGATGTTGAGGCGCAGCGCGGCCAGCAGCATGCCGGGGGTGATCTTGTCGCAGTTGGACACGCACACCAGGGCGTCGGCGCAGTGGGCGTTGACCATGTACTCCAGGGAGTCGGCGATCAGCTCGCGGCTGGGCAGCGAGTACAGCATGCCGCCGTGGCCCATGGCGATGCCGTCGTCCACGGCGATGGAGTTGAACTCGCGGGGCACGCCGCCCGCCTCGCGGATCGCCTTGGCGACCACGTCCGCGACCTCGCGCAGGTGGACGTGGCCGGGCACGAACTCGGTGAAGCTGTTGGCCACGGCCACGATGGGCTTGCCGAAGTCCTCGCGCTCTACACCGGTCGCGCGCATGAGCGCACGCGCGCCTGCCATGTTCCTGCCGTGAGTGACCGTGCGTGAGCGTAGGGCTGGCATGGGGTGGGCTCCCATCGTTACGGGTGTTTCCCTTCGATGGTAGTCCCTCGTGAGAGCGGCTTCGGTCTCGGAGTGGAAGACTCGTGTTCCGGATCGTGAGACGAGCCTGGTCCCGCGCGCGGGAGGGCGGGCCGGAGGGGGAGGCCCGGGGCCGGGGGGCGGCTCCGCGGGGGCCGGTCCGGGCACGCGGGGGCCCGGGCGCCACGGCGTCGTGGTCCGTCCCGGGCCCGCACGGCGTCAGGGGGTGTCGGGGCGCCGAGGGGAGGCGCCCCCGTTCAGTACCGGGGGGGCAGGGCCTTCTCCGCGGCCCTGTAGATCTCCTCGATCTCGGTCTCGGTCAGTCGGTCCCGGCCGCTGCGCAGCCACTTGCGGACCTTCGTGCCGGTGATGATGTCCACGCCCCGCAGCCGGTGGCTGTCCCAGGGCATGCCGGGGCCGTAGATGGCCAGCGAGGCGCGCACCTTGATCTCGCGCCCGAGCTCGGTGCTGATCAGCTCCTCCGCCCGCTTGGCCTCCTCCAGCGCCTCGTCGATGCGCTCGTTCTTGCTGAACCTGCCGTGGTAGAGCTTCTCCAGCTTGTTGCGCAGCGGGAGGCGCTTGTCCCACGACTCGGAGTCGATCGCGAAGGCTCCGCGCCGGCCCACGATGAAGTGGTCGATCTGCCCGTTGCCGCCCGGCACGGCGCGGGCGTGGAGCACCCGGTAGCCGAGCTGCTTCATGACCTTGAGCTGGACCTCGGTGCGCCGCTGCGCGGCCGAGGGCTTGCGCCAATGGGGGATCTCCGACTCGCGCCGGGAGTAGTACACCATCGTGCCGACCAGGGTCAGGAGCCCGAGCGTGGCGCCGAGGCGCCAGTCGGAGGTGAGGAGCCCGAAGACCACGGTGACCGCGGCCGCGGCGCCCCCGCGCACGATCCACTTGCGCGCGGACTGGTTCTCCTTGAGGGCGCCGTACACGGCTCTGGTGCCGGAGGCTTCCTTGTTCTTGCGCTGATTGGGGAAGAAGAGGGTCTCGGGCCCCTCCTTCGCCGCTTCCCGGGGGGCTTGGCCCTGGTCGTTCGCTCTGGTTGCCGATTCCACGTCGGACAGGTTAGTTGGATCCATATCCGAGTCCTAGTGCATTACTTCTCACACTTTTGTTCCCTTACGGTTCGGTGTCGACAGGTGTCGAATACACCGGGCCAGGGAATGGTCAGGGGTTCGTCGATCTCTCTGGAGAACTGTTGTCCTCCTTCGTGGTGCCCGGTGTAGTGCCCACTAACCTGGGTCGGCATGACCCAGATCCACGACCTTCCGGCGCACCGGCTCGCGGCGATGGTCCGCAGTCGCGAACTGTCCCCTCCTGAGATAACTGAGCACTATCTGCACCGGATCGAACGGTACGAACCGCACTATGGTGCGTACATTACGGTCACGTCAGAAAAGGCGCTGGAACAAGCCCGGTACGCGGAGAAACGTCAGATGGGCGACACGCCGGACGCGCTTCCGCCGCTCCTCGGCGTCCCCCTCCCCGTCAAGGACCTCGACCCCGTCGCCGGGGTCCGCTTCACGCAGGGCTCCGCCCTCCACCGCGACACCGTGGCGCCCGCCGACTCGGACCTGGTGGCGAGGCTCCGCGCGGCCGGCACCGTCATGGTGGGGAAGACCAACACCCCCGAGTTCGGCTCCAGCTGCTACACGGAGAACGACGTCGCGCCGCCCACCCGCAACCCGTGGAACACCGACCTCTCGCCCGGAGGCTCCAGCGGCGGCGCCGCCGCGGCCGTCGCCGCGGGGCTGGCCCCGGCCGCGCACGGCAGCGACGGCGGCGGCTCGATCCGCATCCCGGCCTCGGCCTGCGGACTCTTCGGGCTCAAGCCCACCCGGGGCCGGGTCTCGGGGGCGCCGTTCAAGCCCGACCTCCTCGGCCTGTCCACCGCGGGCCCCCTCACCCGCGACGTCCGGGACGCCGCGCTCCTCCTGGACGCCATGGCGTTCTCCCGGCCCGGGGACCTCTACCCCGCTCCGCCGGCGGACGGGCCGTTCACCGACCACGTGGACCGCGAACCGGGCCGCCTGCGCATCGGCGCCCACGCCTCCACGGGGTCCTCGGGCATCCCCGTCCACCCGGAGGTGCTGGCCGCCCACGCGGAGGCGGTCCGCCTGCTGGAGGACCTCGGCCACGACGTCGAGGAGGTCCCGGAGCCCGGCGACGCCCACTTCGGGGGCGCCTTCGCCGAGGACTTCCAGGTGGTGTGGGCCGCCATGGCCTCGGCCTCCCCGGTTCCCCCCGGGCGCGAGGGAGAACTCGGTCCCCTCAACCGCCGGCTGCGCGAGCGGGCCCGGTCCACGCCGGTCCCCGACTACATCGCGGCCTGCGCCCGGCTCCAGCGCGGGGTCCGCTCCCTGGCCGCGGCGACCGCTCCCTACGACGCGGTGCTGACGCCCACCCTGGCGCAGCCCCCGGTCCCGCTGGGCCACTTTTCCGCGGGCGGGCCGGAGGAGGAGTTCGGGAGGATGACCGCCTTCACGCCGTTCACGTCGGTGTACAACGTCTCGGGCCAGCCCTCGGTGAGCGTCCCCCTGCACTGGACGGCCGGCGGCCTGCCGATCGGTTCCATGCTCACCGGCCGGATGGGCGGCGAGGGCGTCCTGCTGGCGCTGTCGGCCCAGATCGAGCGGGCCAGGCCCTGGGCCCACCGGGTCCCGCCGGGCTGGAACGGCTGAGCGCGCGCCGCGGCGTCAGCGGCGCCCGTCGTGCGGGGCGACCGCTGCCCCGGCGCCCGGGGCCGCCCCGTGGACCGGGGGCGCGTCCAGGACGGGGGCGACCTCGGCCGCCGACGGGCCGTCGTCCGACCCGGTGGCGGGCCGGGGCAGGAACAGGCTCAGCACCGCGGCGACCAGGACCAGGCCGGCGGCGCCGACCACGCCGCCGACGATGCCGTTGCCGTCGATCAGGGCACCGGTGAGCGGGCCGGCGACCGCGCCGCCGGTCCCCATCGCCGTGGCCGTCCAGCCGAAGGCCTCCGCCCTGCGGTGGGACGGCGCCGTGTCGCCGACGCGTCCCATCACCGCAGCCAGGGTCGGGGCGAGGGCCAGCCCGGACACGAACAGCAGCGGCGTGATGAACAGCGGGCTGGGCAGGTGCGTGATCGGCGGTACGAAGGGGATCAGGATCGCCAGCCCGAAGGCCGCCGCGAAGCTGCGCAGCGCCAGGCGGGGGCGCCCGCGCAGGGCCCCCGCGACCACGCCGCCCACGAGCGACCCCGCCGCCCAGACGGAGGCCATCACCATCACGTACTGGGGCGCGTCGAGCTCGTTGGCCCAGGCCACGATGACCAGGTCCATGCCGATGACGCCGGAGACCATGAGCAGGCACATCGCGAAGACCGCGCACAGGGCGGGGTGGAACAGCAGGCTCCTGCGGGAGCGCGGGTCCTGCGCCGCCCCGCCCCCGCCCGCCTCGGCGGGGGCGGGGCCGGTCACCCCGGCCCTGCGCAGCGACCACGCGAAGCCCACGGAGCCGAGGAGGCCCAGCGCGGCGAGGAGGAACAGCGCCCAGCGCGGACCGGCCGCCGCCACCACGCCGGCGATGAGCACGGGGGAGAAGATGAAGAGCAGCTCCTGGGTGGTCGCCTCGGCCGCGTAGACGGCCTGCCTCTCGGGCCCGCGTGTGAGGCGCGGCCACAGGGCCCGCACGATCTGGTTGGCGGGCGTGCCGAACAACCCCGTCACCAGGGCCAGCGGGAGCGACAGCCACCACAGCGGCGCCGGGAGCAGGGCCAGGGCCACGAGCCCCACGCTGAACACCAGGCCGCACACCAGTACCAGCCGGTCGGTCCCTCCCCGGTCCGCCATGCGCCCGCGCAGCGGTCCCACGAGGGCCATGCCGAGGGTGAAGGCGCCCGCCACCAGCCCCGCGAGGGTGTAGGAGCCCGTCCAGCCCTCGACCAGGAACGTGACCGCGATCATCAGGCCCGGGGTGTAGAAGCGGGCGGCCAGGGACCAGGAGAGGAGGGACAGGACGTGGGGCACGGCGAAGAGCCGCCGGTAGTTAGCGAGCACACCATGATTATGCAGACGTATCGTCCTCCGGGCCATTCGATAAGCGCCCTGTTCAGGGCCGACGCCGTCACGTTCCGCGGAGTCTTCTCGCACCGTGTCCGCCGACCCCGGCCGCGGACACGTTCTGGCCCCACGCCGGGACGGCCTCCGGTGTACGGGGCACCGGGTAGGGCATGATCGGGTTCTGTGAGGGACGTTCAGCTGGCCCGGGTGGCCGAGCGGTACGGGGTCGCGACGAGCTACGAGGACTGGCGGGGACGGCGGGTCCCGGTCGGCCCCGACACCATCCGCCATGTACTGCGGGCGCTGGGGGTGGACCCGGAGGCGCCCGGCGCCGCCGCGCCCCGCGGCCTGCTGCCCCCGGCGGTCGTCGTCCGCGAGGGCAAGGCGCCCGACCTGGTGCTCCCGGGCGGCGCGCGCAGCGTCGTCGAGACCGCCGACGGCTCCCTGCTGCCCTTCGACCCCGGCCTCCCGCTCGGCTCCCACGTGCTCCGGGTCACGGACGGAGGCGTCGAACACCACGCGCCCCTGCTCGTCGTCCCCGACCGGCTCGACCCCGGCGCGCTGAGGGACCGACCGCGCCTGTGGGGGGTCATGGCCCAGGTCTACAGCGTCAGGTCCCGCGCCTCCTGGGGCACCGGGGACCTGCGCGACCTGGCCGAGCTCGCCGACTGGAGCGCCCGCGACCTGGGCGCCGACTTCACCCTGGTCAACCCGGTGCACGCCACCGAGCCGCTGCCGCCGGTCGAGCCCTCGCCCTACCTGCCGGTCAGCCGCCGCTACGCCAGCCCCCTGTACATCCGGGTGGAGGACGTCCCCGAGTACGCCCGGCTCGACCCCGCCCGCAGGGAGGGGGTCCAGCGGCTGGCCCGCCCCCTGCGCGAGCGGGGCCGCACCGCGGACCTGCTCGACCGGGACGAGGTCTGGAAGGCCAAGCGCACCGCCCTGGAGGTGCTCTTCGAGGTCCCCCGCGCCCCCGGGCGGGAGGCGGCCCTGCGCGCCTACCTCGAACGCGAGGGACGTCCGCTCGTCGAGTTCGCGACCTGGTCGGCGCTGGCGGAGGAGTACGGGGACGACTACCGGGCCTGGCCCGCGGACCTGCGCGACGCGGGCTCCCGCGCCGTGGGCGCGGAGGCCCTGCGCCGCTGGCCCGCCGTGGAGTTCCACCGCTGGCTCCAGTGGGTCCTCGACGAGCAGCTCGCCCAGGCCCAGGCCACGGCCAGGACCGGCGGGATGGGCGTCGGCATCGTGCACGACCTCGCCGTCGGCGTGCAGGCCGGCGGGGCGGACGCGTGGATGTACGGCGACGCCCTGGTCCCGGGGCTGCGCGTCGGCGCGCCACCGGACGAGTCCAACCGGCTGGGCCAGGACTGGGGCCAGCCTCCCTGGAACCCGGTGCGGCTCGCCGAACGCGGCTACGCGCCGTTCCGGCAGATCCTCGACCAGGCCCTGCGCCACGCGGGCGGGGTCCGGATGGACCACGCCATGGGCATGTTCCGGCTGTGGTGCGTGCCCGAGGGCGCCTCCGCCGACCAGGGCACCTACCTCAGATTCGACCACGAGGGCATGGTGGGGACGCTCGTCCTGGCCGCGCACCTGGCGGACGCCGTCGTCGTCGGGGAGGACCTGGGCGCCGTCGAACCGTGGGCGCGCGACCACCTCGCCGACCGGGGCGTGCTGGGCACGTCCGTCCTGTGGTTCGAGCAGGACGGCGACGGGGAGCCGCGCAGGCCCGGGGCCTGGCGCGCCGACTGCCTCGCCACGGTGGCCACGCACGACCTGCCCCCGGTGGCGTCGTTCCTCTCCGCCGAGCACGTGGAGCTGCGCGACCGGCTGGGCCTCCTCGGGCGGCCGGTGGAGGAGGAGCGGGCCGAGGCGGAGACTCGGGTCGAGCGCTGGCGGCGGCTGCTGGTGGACCTGGGCCTGCTCGACGAGGACGTGGACCCCGTCGCCGACCCGGCCGCTGTGGTGGCGGCCATGCACGCCTATCTGGTGGCGACCCCGGCCCGCATGATCGGGGTGGCGCTGACCGACGTGGTGGGGGAGCGGCGGATGCAGAGCCAGCCCGGCACCACCACCGAGTACCCGAACTGGCGCATCCCGCTCACCAGCGCTGAGGGGGAGCCGGTGCTCGTGGACGAGCTGCTGGCCGACCCCCGCATGGTGGCGCGCATCCGGCGCACCCTCGGACCGGTCGGGGGAGGGCACGGCCGCGCGCTGTAGGAGGCCCTGACACAACGGCGGCCCCGGGGGACGCCCCCGGGGCCGCCGCGTCCGCCTCTAGGCGCGGGCCTGGCCCGCGGCGATGTCGACGGCGCGGGCGCGCAGCGCGCGCTCCACGCCCGCGCGGCCCTCGATCAGCAGGCGGCGGAGCGCCGGAGCGGGGGAGGCCTCCGCGATGTAGGCGTCCGTGCGCTCCAGGGTCGCCTCCTCCACCAGCCCGCTCGGGTACACCACCTCGGCGAAGGTCTGGGCGAACTCGCCCGTCCACTTCTCCCACGCCGGGGCCAGCTGCGCGAAGTACTTCTCCATGTAGGGCCGGTACAGCTCGGCCTGGCCGGGCTCGGTGAAGCCCATCAGGACCGCGCGGAACTCGGCGTTGGCCAGCTCCTCGCCCACGATCCGCTCCCACGCGGCGGCCTTGGCCGCGGCGGTGGGGATCGCGGCGCGGGCGCCGGCGGCGTGCCGCTGGCCCGCCGCGGTCGGGTCGGACTCCAGCTCGGCGGCGATCTCCGCCTCGCCGGCCTCCCCGGCGGCGACCAGGCGGCGCAGCAGCGTCCACCGCAGGTCGGTGTCCACGGTCAGCCCGTCCACGGTGATCGCGCCGTCCAGCAGGCCCCGGACCAGGGACAGGTGGGCGTCGCTCGCGGCCGTGCCCGCCAGCGCGTTGGCGTAGGCGAGCTGGAGGTCCCCTCCGGGCTCGGCCGAGGTCAGCAGCTCGCGCAGCCGGTCGGAGAGCTGCTCGAAGCCGAACGGGCGCCACGCGGGGTCGGCGTACATGTGCAGGGCGGAGGACGCCTGGCGCAGCAGGGTCTGCGCCACCATCACGTCGTCGACGCCGCTGATCCCGGAGATCACCAGGGCCACGTAGTCGCGGGCGGCCATCTCGCCGTCACGGGTCATGTCCCAGGCCGCGCCGAAGGCCAGGGCCCGCGGCAGCGACTCGCGGATCTCACCGGCGCCCTCCACCACCGTGCGCAGGGAGCGCTCGTCGAGGCGGAGCTTGGTGAAGGTGAGGTCGTCGTCGTTGATCAGCACCAGGTCCGGCTGGACCTTGCCGACCAGCTCGGGGACGTCGGTGCGCGCGCCGCTGACGTCCAGCTCCACGCGCTCGCGCCGCGCGATGCCCTCAGGGGTGCGGTCGTACAGCCCGATCGCGAGGCGGTGCGAGCGCAGCGTCGGGTGCCCGGGGTCGGCCTCCTGGAGCACGGCGAACGACGTGAAGGCCCCGTCGGCGTCCACCTCGAACTCCGGGCGCATCGTGTTGACGCCCGTGGTCTCCAGCCACTCGCGCGACCAGCCGGACAGGTCCCGCCCGGAGGCGGCCTCCAGGTGCTTGAGGAGGTCCTTCAGCTCGGTGTTGCCGAACGCGTTCTCCTTGAAGTAGGCGCGCACGCCGGCGAAGAACGCGTCCACGCCCACGTACGCGGCGAGCTGCTTGAGCACCGAGGCGCCCTTGGCGTACGTGATGCCGTCGAAGTTGACCTCGACCGCCTGGATGTCGACCATGTCGGCGGCGATCGGGTGCGTGGAGGGCAGCTGGTCCTGGCGCAGCGCCCAGGACTTCTCCACGTTCGCGAACGTCGTCCAGGCGTCGGTCCACTTGGTGGCGTTGGCCTGGCAGTACACGCTGGCGTAGGTCGCGAACGACTCGTTCAGCCACAGGTCGTCCCACCAGCGCATGGTGACCAGGTCACCGAACCACATGTGCGCCATCTCGTGCAGGATCGTCTCCGCGCGGCGCTCGTAGCGCGCGTCGGTGACCCGGGACCGGAAGACGTAGTCCTCCAGGAAGGTGACCGCGCCCGCGTTCTCCATGGCGCCCGCGTTGAACTCCGGGACGAACAGCTGGTCGTACTTGCCGAACGGGTACCGCAGGTCGAACAGGCCGTGGAAGAAGTCGAACCCCTGCTTGGTGACCTCGAACAGGGCCTCGGAGTCCAGGTGCTCGGCGAGCGAGGCGCGGCAGTACAGCCCCAGCGGGATGCCGTCGTGCTCGTCGCGCACCACGTGGTACGGGCCCGCGATGAGCGCGGTGATGTAGGTGGACACCACCGGCGTGGCGGGGAAGTGCCAGCGCACCCGCTCCCCGCCGGCCGCCTCGCGCACCACGTCGGGGGCGCTGTTCGACACGACCTCCCACGACGGGGGGGCGAACACCGTCAGCTCGAAGGTGGCCTTCAGGTCGGGCTGGTCGAAGCACGTGAACATGCGGTGCGCGTCCGCCGTCTCGAACTGCGTATACAGGTACACGGAGTCGTCCACGGGGTCGACGAAGCGGTGCAGGCCCTCGCCGGTGCGCATGTACGCCGCGTCGGCGACGACCGTCAGCTCGTTCTCGGCCGCCACCTCGGGAAGCACGAGGCGCTCGCCGTCGAACAGTTCGGCCGGGTCGAGCTCGGCGCCGTTCAGCGTCGCCGTGAGCACCTTCGGGGCGGCCAGCTCGATGAACGTCCGAGCACCCGGCTCCGAGCTGGAGAAGCGGACCACGGTGGTGGACCGGAAGGTCTCGTCACCGGTGGTCAGGTCGAGCTCCACGGCGTAGGAGTCCACGCCGAGAATCCGCGCCCGCTCCTGAGCCTCGTCCCGTGTCAGGTTCCCTGCCACGCCACGCTCCCTCCACGGCCGCCGTCCCCGCCGGCCGGATCGTTGCCGACCACGGCGAGTCCGCCGCGTGGGTGGAGCGTCGTCGGGCCGGGGGTCGTCTTCACTCGGCATCGATCCTGCCACGCGCACGGGCGGAATGCGCAACCGATGGCCGGGGTTGCCTACCTACGACGTGAAGTTCCGTCCCCCGCGTCCGATCCGAGGAGCAGCGATGACGCAGACCGCCGACCCCAGCAGCGGGTCCGAGACCGTGTACGCCGACATGTGGTTCGACCCCGCGTGCCCGTGGGCGTGGATCACGTCGCGCTGGCTCGTCGAGGTGGAGAGGGTCCGCCCGGTGAGGGTCCGCTGGCACGTGATGAGCCTGGGCGTCCTCAACGAGGGCAGGGACCTGCCGGAGGACTACAGGAAGTCCCTGGACGGGTCGTGGGCCGCCGTGCGCGTGTGCGTCGCGGCCGAGCAGCGCTTCGGCCCCGAGGTCCTCGGAAGCCTGTACACCGCCCTGGGCACCCGGTTCCACAACGGCGCCGAACCGCGGAACGCGGACACGATCCGCGCCGCGCTCGCGGACGCGGGCCTGCCCGAGGACCTGGCGGAGGCGGCGGAGGGCACCGGGTACGACGAGGCCCTGCGCGCCTCGCACGCGGAGGCCATGAAGCTGGTCGGCGAGGACGTCGGCACCCCCGTCGTCCGGGTGGAGGACGTGGCCTTCTTCGGCCCGGTCGTCACGCCCGTGCCACGCGGCGAGGAGGCCGGGAAGCTGTGGGACGGCGTCCGCCTGGTCGCCGGGACCGACGGGTTCTTCGAGCTCAAGCGGACCCGCACCCGCAACCCCGTCTTCGACTGAGCGCCCCGGGCCCCGTGCGCCCCGGTGGGCCGGGCGCACGGGGCCCGGGCCGCCGCCCGGAGCGGAGGGACACGGTCCCGGGGGCCGGGACGGCACGGCACACTGGAAGCGGGCCCGGCGGGGGGCCGGCCCGGTTCCGGACACCCGTCCGCGCCGCTCCGGGCCCCGGACGCCGGAGCCCCGACCCACCGCAGAGCGAAGGACCGCACATGCCCGGACCCGACGACGACCGCAGGGTCGAGTTCCTCGACGACCTCGACATCCTGCCCGACACCACCAGCGACGAACGCGGAGTGGGCTGGGGCGAGGACTCCGAGGAGGACTCCACCGCGAGGCTCATCGCCGACCGCCCCCCGCACTGGGGCTGACCCGGGGCCGGAGCCATCCGTGGAACCACGGGCGGACGACCCCGCCCGGGCCCCGCCCTGGCCAACCCGAATCACGTTCTGCCACAGTGGGGCCATGCGATCCCTCTACATCGACGGCGCCTGGCGCGACTCCGCCTCCGACGAGGCCCTTGACGTGGTGAACCCGGCGACAGAGCAGGTCATCGACACCGTTCCGGCCGGAGCCGCCGAGGACGTCGAGGCCGCGGTCGAGGCCGCGGCCGCCGCCTTCCCGGCCTGGTCCGCGCTGACCCCGGGGCAGCGCGTCACCCACCTGGCCAAGGCCCACGAGCTGTTCGGCGCCCGCATCGACGACATCGCCGCCGAACTCACCCGGGACATGGGCGCGCCCGCGGTGTTCTCACGCAGGGTGCAGGCGGGCCTGCCCGAGCTCATGTTCCGGACCTACATCGACCTGGTCGAGGAGGCCGGGGAGCGCTACTTCGGCGGCGAGACCGTCGGGAACTCCCTGGTCGTGCGCGAGCCGGTCGGCGTCGTCGGCGCCATCACACCGTGGAACTACCCGCTCCACCAGATCGTCCTCAAGGTCGTCCCCGCCCTCCTGGCGGGCAACACCGTCGTCCTCAAGCCCAGCGAGATCGCCCCGCTCAGCGCCTACGCCCTCGCCAAGGTGTTCCACGACGCCGGGCTGCCCGCCGGGGTGTTCAACCTCGTGTCCGGCACCGGACCGGTCGTGGGGGAGGCCATCGCCGCCCACCCGCGCGTGGACATGGTGTCCTTCACCGGCTCGACCCGCGCCGGGACCCGGGTCAGCCAGGTGGCCGCCGAGACCGTCAAGAGGGTCGCGCTCGAACTGGGCGGCAAGTCGCCCAACGTCATCCTGCCCGGCGCCGACCTCGCGAAGGCGGTCAGGCGCGGCGTCGCCGACGTCATGCGCAACACGGGCCAGAGCTGCAACGCGCTCACCCGCATGCTGGTCCACCGCGACAGCTACGAGGAGGCGGTCTCCCTCGCGGCCGAGTCCGCCGCCAAGTACGTGCCCGGCGACCCGGAGGACGAGTCCACCCGCCTGGGACCGCTCGTCTCCGCAGCCCAGCTGGAGAAGGTCCGCGGCTACGTCCGGCTCGGTGTGGAGGAGGGCGCCCGCCTGGTCACGGGGGGCCACGAGCCCGTCGAGGGCCGGGACCGGGGCTACTACGCCAGGCCCACCGTCTTCGCCGACGTGCGCAACGACATGCGCATCGCCCAGGAGGAGATCTTCGGCCCGGTGCTGGTCATGATCCCCTACGACACGGAGGAGGAGGCCGTCGCCCTCGCCAACGACACCGTGTACGGGCTCAACGCCGCCGTGTGGTCCGCCGACCGCGAGAGCGGGCTCGCCGTCGCCCGCAGGCTGAGGGCGGGGCAGGTCGAGCTCAACGGCGGCGCGCTCAACCCCCGGGCGCCCTTCGGCGGCTACAAGCGCTCGGGGAACGGCCGTGAGTGGGGACTGCCCGGCCTGGAGGAGTTCTGCGAGGTCAAGGCCGTCCAGATGTGACGCCCAGGGGTCGGGGGCCGCGTCCGGTGTGCGCGGTCTCACGGCCCCCGGCCGCCCGTCCGAGGAATCGGCCCCGGTGACGGCCGCGTTGTGGGGTGTGGAAAAATTCCGTCTGGTCATCCCTGGTCGAACCCAATGAGGTGTGAGTTGAGCAGCAAGCCCGCGGTCTCCAAGGCAGGCCCCATCGGCAAGGACATCAAGTCGATGATCGTCTACAACGCCGTCGCCGTCATCTCGATGGCGCTCTTCGCCGTCCTGGGCCTGAGCGTGGCCGCCGCCGCCTCCGGCGCGGTCTGAGCGGACCCGCGCACGACGGCGCCCCGGCCGCGTCCCCGGACGCGGGGCGGGGCGCCGTGCCCGTCACCCCCGTGACCTGCCAGACTGGACACGTGCGTGTTTACCTTGGATCAGATCATGCGGGCTTCGAGCTCAAAGAACACCTCGTCTCCTGGCTGAAGGAGCGGGGCCACGACGTGGTCGACGCGGGACCCCGCGTCTACGACGCGGTCGACGACTACCCGCCCTTCGTCCTGCGCGCCGCCGAGGGCGTCGCCGCGGACCCCGGCTCGCTGGGCGTCGTCATCGGCGGCTCCGGGAACGGCGAGCAGATCGCCGCCAACAAGGTCAGGGGCGTCCGCGCCGCCCTGGCCTGGAGCGAGCAGACCGCCCGCCTGGCGCGCGAGCACAACGACGCCAACGTGCTCGGCATCGGCGGACGGATGCACTCCCTGGAGGAGGCGGCCCGCTTCGTGGAGGTCTTCCTCGCCACCCCGTACAGCGACGAGGAGCGGCACACCCGCCGCATCGCGATGCTGACCGGCTACGAGGAGACAGGCGAACTGCCGCCCCTCCCGTAACCCCGCTCCACGCCCCCGCGCGGCCGCCCCGGCCCAGCGCGGGGGCGTTCCGCTGTCCGGGCCGCGTCCGCGCCGACCCCGAAAGCCCACCCGCGGCCGCACGGCCCTGGTGGGGCGGGGGACGCTGTGAGACCCTGGGGTCCGGCCGCGCCCCCGGGACGCGCGCCGGGCCCCGCCACCCGGCCGCGGGCGAGTCCGGTCACCGCACAGTGTCCGAGAAGGGTGTACATCCCCGGAAAACAGGGCCGTTCCCCGGGACCGGGGAAGTGCCCGACTCCGTACGCTCGGTTATCGGCTGAACCCAAACCCTCGGTTTGGGGGAGAACACCGCTGGTTGCACGTGCCAGGGCGACATTCCGCGCGCTACAGTTCGTGCACAGTGGCGGGCCCTCGTTGTCCGCGGCACGGTGGTGCCCGTCGAGCGGCGTCTCCAGCCACCACGACCGGGGAGTGCCCCACACCGCCCCCGGCCCGCCGAACAGGTGCCCGGTGGCGACGCGGCCCCCGCGGCCGTCCGACCGTGCCGTCCGACCGCGCCGCCCGAGAGGGCGACCCCGCTGGTGAGCGGGTGCGCCGATGATGAGGATCCATGAAGCCCACACCGACCGCCAAGACCACCCGGCTCCTGCGCTCCTTCGCGCAGAGGCTCGTCGCGGTGCTCCGGCGCAAGGTGCTGTTCCGCTACAGGCTCGTCCTCATCACCCTCGTCGCCCTGGCCGTCGGCGTCGGCGTCGGCGCCGTGTGGGGCCCCTCCGGGTGGTTCCCGCCCAGTTCCACGATCCTCACCGTCCTCGCGGGCGGACTCCTCCTCAAGCGCAAGAGCCTGGCCTTCCTGCTCGGCGTGGTCGCCGCCGTCCTGGTCTTCGTCGCCTACATGCTCGACTTCGGGCAGGTCGGCCCCGGCCTGCTGGTCACGATCGGCGTCACCGCCGTCCTCTCCTACCTGCTGTCGGGCGTGCGCGAACGCCTGGGGGTGCAGGGCCTCAGCGGAGAGATGATGCTGTTGGACCTGCGCGACCGGCTCCGGCACCAGGGCCGCATGCCCCGGCTCCCCGAGGGGTGGGGGCGCACCGCCGTCCTCCGCCAGGCCGGCGGCTCCTCCTTCGGAGGGGACTTCGTCGTCTCCATCCGCAGGGAGGAGCGGCTGGACGTGGCCGTGGTGGACGTCTCCGGCAAGGGCGTGGACGCCGGGACCCGGGCGCTCATGCTCTCCGGGGCCTTCAGCGGACTCATCGGGGCGGTGCCCACGGGCGACTTCCTCTCCCACTGCAACGACTACCTGATGCGCAACAGCGGCGGCGAGGGCTTCGTGACCGCCGTGCACCTCAGTGTGGACCTCGACACGGGCGAGTACCAGATCGCCTCCGCTGGCCACCCGCCCGCGCTGCACTACGACAGCGGCGGCGGGCTCTGGAGCACGACCGAGGCCAAGGGCGTGGTCCTCGGGGTCATCCCCGAGATGACCTACACGTCCGTCCAGGGCAAGCTCCGCCCCGGCGACGCCATCATGCTCTGCACCGACGGTCTCATCGAAACCCCTGGTGAGGACCTCGACGCGGGGATCGACCGGCTGCTCGGCGAGGCAGAGCGACTCGTCCCCCACGGGTTCGCCACCGGGGCCGGGGAGCTCGTCGACACCCTGTCCAAGGACAAGAACGACGACTGCGCCCTCGTCGTCCTCTGGCGGGACTGAGCCGCCCGGGCCGCGCCGCGTGGGTGTGCGGTGCGGCGTCCGAGCCGGCCTGGGGGTAGGGTCGGACTGCTCCCCGTCCCCGCGTACGGCGGTCGGTCCGTACACGTCCCCGGAACGCCGTGCCCGCCCCCGCAGCCCCCGGGCGCCAACTCCCACGGCCCACCACACCAGTGACGACGGGACCGGAGCGGGCCCTCCACAGGCCCACCGCTATCCGAAGACTGGTGCCGCCCGCGGGTCCTCCCGCAGGGCGTAGGAGACGCGAGGGGGTGCTTCGCATGTCAGAAGGCGAGCGCGCTGAAGAACTGACCGATCTGGTCGAGAACAACGACCTGACCGGGATCCGGCTCTGGTTGGCCGAGCACAGGCCCTACGAGATCGCCGACGAACTCTCACGTATGGCCGGGGGCGAGGCGATCATCCCGTTCCGGCTCCTGGACAAGGACCGCGAGCTGGAGGTCTTCGAGGAACTCGACCCCAGCCAGCAGCAGGCCATCCTGCTCGGCCTCCGCGACAGCGCCTTCCACGAGATCCTGGAGGAGATGGACCCGGACGACCGGGCCCGCCTCATCGGGGAGGCGCCGGCGAAGATCGCCACCCGGGCCCTGGCCGGCCTCAGCCCCGCCGAGCGCAAGATGACCGCCGCCCTCCTGGGGTACCCCGAGGACGCCGTCGGCCGCTTCATGACCCCGGAGACCGTCATCCTGCACCGCGACCTGACGGTGCACCGCGCCCTGGAGGTCGTGCGCGCCCGGGGGGCGGACGCCGAGACCATCTACACCCTGCCGGTGGTGAGCGACGGCCGCCGCCTGGTCGGCACCGTGACCCTGGGGGACCTGGTCGTCAGCGACGAGGACCGGCTGCTCAAGGACATCGTCGACGTGTTCGCCCCCCGCGTCGGCGCCTCGGAACCGGCGGAGGACGCCGCACGCCTGATGCAGGAGGCCAACCTGGTCTCCCTGGCCGTGGTGGACTCCGAGGACCGGTTCGTGGGCCTGCTGACCTTCGACGACGCCCTGGAGGTCATCGAGGCCGCCGACTCCGAGGACATGGCCCGGCAGTCCGGCGCCAGCCCCGTCGGCGACCACTACGTCTCCGTCAGCGTGCTGCGGCTCGTGGGCGCGAGGTCGGTCTGGCTGATGCTGCTCATCGTCGCGGCCACGCTGACGGTCAACGTCATGCAGGCGTTCGAGGCCACGCTGGAGGAGGTCACGGCCCTGGCGATGTTCGTGCCGATGCTCATCGGCACCGGCGGGAACGTCGGCGCCCAGTCGGCCACCGCCATCGTGCGCGCCCTGGCCGTGGGCGAGGTGCGGGTGCGCGACCTCCCCCGGGTCATCTGGAAGGAGGCGCGGGTCGGGCTGCTCCTGGGCATCATGCTCGCGGGCCTCGCCCTGGTCATCGGCTCCCTGCTCGTCGGGTTCGCCGTCGCCGCGGTGGTGGCGTGCTCGGTGATCGCCGTGTGCACGTGGGCGGCGGTCATCGGATCGGCCATGCCGCTGCTCGCGCGCAAGGTCGGCGTGGACCCCGCCGTGGTGTCCTCCCCGATGGTGGCGACCCTCGTGGACGCCACCGGCCTGATCATCTACTTCTCCATCGCCCGTCTCGTCCTCGGTATCTGATCCGCCGGGACCGACCGCCCGGCCTGCGCAATCCGCATGAAGAGGGTGTGAACCGGGTATCGCGTCAGGAGCAGGACGGATCTAGGGGGGATTCCATGTCCGGTACCGGAGATGCGTTCAAGAGGCTGAAGAAGGCCGTCGACGACAACGCAGAGAAGGCCCAGGGGCTGGTCGGCAAGGCAGCCGACGCGGCGAAGAGGGCCACGGGAGGTGCCCACGACGACAGGATCGACAAGGGGGCCGGAGCCGCGACGGAGTACCTGCGCAAGCGTGCACGGGAGGACAGGAAGTAGCGTCGGCCGCCGTGCGTGAGCGGGGCGGGCGGGGTGCGTCCACAATGGAGGATGCCCTCACCCGCCCCGTTCCCTTCCCCCGACCCGGACGAGCCGGCCGCCCCGCAGGGGGCGCCGTCCGTGCCGCGGCCCCCGGCGGCCCTCCCCGCCCCACCCGGCACGAGGGACCGGGAGGCCGTGCCGGATCCGGCCGACAGCCGTGCTCCCGCCGTGGTTTCGGACGCCTCGAACACACCGGTACGCGGAAGGGGTCCGAGCGGCTCCCGCGACCCCCGAGTCCCGGACGGGCCCGGCGGTCCCCGGCGCCCGGGCGGAGCCGGGCGGGGAGGCGGACGCCTGCCGGTCCTGGCCGCCAGGGTCCGCATGCCGCTGATGTGGGCCGCCACCCTCCTCCTGCTCGCGGGCTACGCCGGCGTGCCCTGGTGGGCGGGCGCCGGGCTGCTCGTCGCGGCCCTGGCCGTGTACCTGAGGCTGGGCACGGTGCGGCGCGAGCCCAGGACGGTGCTGCCGCCGGTGCGCGGCAGGTGGATGGCGCTCACGAGCCCCGTCGACGGGACCCCGAGCCAGGGGAGCCACGCCTACGGGCAGACCTATGCGCTCGGCCTGGTCGCCGAGCCCGGGGGAGGGGCCCGGCCCGACATCGCCTGGCGTCCGCTCAGCCGCCCGCCGGAGGACTTCCCGGCCTTCGGCAGGGCCGTGTACGCCCCCGCCGACGGCACGGTGGTCACCGCGCACGACGGCCGGCGCGACCACCGCAGCCGCAACTCCTGGCCGTGGCTCTTCGGAGCGGTGGTGGAGAACACCCTGCGGGAGCTGCGCGGCCCCTCGGGGATGCTCGGCAACCACCTGGTGATCGACGTCGGGGGCGGCGACCACCTGCTCCTCGGCCACCTGGCTCGGGGCTCCCTGGCGGTCGGGCGCGGGGACAGGGTGCGGGCGGGGCAGGTGGTGGCCAGGTGCGGGAACTCGGGGGCGTGCACCGAACCGCAGGTACGGGTGCAGCTCATGGACCACAGGCGGCCGCTGTTCGCGGCGGGCCTGCCCCTCGTGTGGGCCCCGGGCTGGAACGGCCGGGACGGCGGGGCGGGGCTGCCGGAGACCTGGCGGCCCGTCGTGGTCGAGGGCCCCGGCTCCGAGGAGGTACCCGCTGGTCAGGAGGTCGGGGGAGACGATTACGCTGGTGAGGTAAGGCGAACCTCACGAAACCGGTGAGAGGGGTGGGTGTGAGCGCTGCGGAGGGGCGGCCCTGTCAGCTGACGGTCTGCCGGGGGTGCTGCTGCGGGACCCGGAAGAAGGTCCCCGGTGTGGACCACGAGGCCCAGCTCGCCCGCCTCGGCGCCATCGACGACCACTCCGGCCGCACCGTCCCCGTCCGCACCAGCAAGTGCCTGGGCATCTGCTTCCAGGCCAACGTGGTGGTCGTGCAGCCGTCCCGTGAGGGGCGCGCCGCCGGGGGCGCGCCCGTCTGGCTGGGGCGGGTCACCGAGGACGAGCTGGTCGAGGCCATCGACGACTGGATCTTCGACGGCGGTCCCGGCCTCGCGCCGCTGCCCGCGGTCCTGGCCGACCACGTCACGTCCAAGGACGCCAAGAAGCCGAAGAAGGCCAAGAAGCCCAAGCACTCCAAGGCCGCGAAGAAGGAGCGCAGGAAGGCCGGGAAGAACTCCGGGGGGAAGAGGGCCGAGGGGGCGCCCCGGTCGGAGAAGGGGCCGGACCGGGGCCGGGCGGCGCCCGGGAAGACCGACGAGGCGAAGAAGAAGGCCAAGAAGGCCGAGAAGAAGGCCGAGAAGGCGAAGAAGGCCGAGAAGAAGGCGAAGAAGGCCCGCAAGGAGGCGGAGAGGGCCGGGCGCGGTTAGATCGCGTCCCGCGGACACCCGCCCTGCCGCGCGTCGCCCCGGCACGCCCCTCGCGGCGTTCTCCTCCGTCGACAGGACCCCGCCCCGACCCCTTCTCCGGCCTTGCGGTGAACGCACCGGATGCGCCGCTCGCGACGGACGGCATCCGCGGAACACGCCCCGGGGCGCGTCCCGCGGACCCCCGCGGGCCCGCGCCCCGCAGGGGTCCGGGAACACGGCCCCGCCCCGCTCAGGCCCTCGACTGCGGCGCGAACTGGGTCCGGTAGAGGGCCGTGTAGAGCCCCTCGCGCCCCAGCAGCTCGTCGTGCGTGCCGCGCTCCAGGATGCGCCCGTCCTCCAGCACCAGGATCTGGTCGGCCTCGCGGACGGTGGCCAGCCGGTGCGCGATCACCAGGGACGTCCGCCCCTCCAGCGCGACCGCCAGGGCCTCCTGCACGGCGGCCTCGGACTCCGAGTCCAGGTGGGCGGTGGCCTCGTCCAGCACCACCACCGACGGAGCCTTCAACAACAGGCGGGCGATCGCCAGCCTCTGCTTCTCACCGCCGGAGAGCCGGTACCCCCGGTCGCCGACCATCGTGTCCAGGCCGTTCGGCAGCTGGTCCAGGAGCGTCCCGAGGCGGGCCATGCGCAGCGCCTCCTCCAGTTCGGCGTCGGTCGCGCCGGGGCGCGCGTAGCGGAGGTTCGCGCCCACCGTGTCGTGGAACAGCTGGGCGTCCTGCGTGACCACGCCCACCGCCTCACGCAGCGAGTCCCCGGCCACCTCGCGCAGGTCGAGCCCGCCGACGCGCACCGCGCCCTCGGTGGGGTCGTACAGGCGGGAGACCAGGTGGGTCAGCGTCGTCTTGCCGGCGCCCGACGGCCCCACCAGGGCCACCATCGTGCCCGGCGCGGCCCGGAACGACACCCCGCTCAGCACCTGGGTGTCGTCGTCGACCTCGGCCTGCGGGGTCAGCTCCAGCGACGCGACCGAGGACTCGCGCGCCCCCGGGTAGCGGAAGGACACCCGGTCGAACTCCACGCCCAGGGGACCCGGGGGGAGGTCCCGCGCGTCCGGGCTCTCCTTGATGCCCGGTTCCAGGTCCAGCACCTCGAAGACCCGGTCGAAGGAGACCAGCGCGGTCATGATCTCCACGTGCACGTTGGACAGCGTCGTCACCGGCCCGTAGAGCCGGGTGAGCAGGGTGGTGAGCGCGACCAGGGTGCCCACCTCGAACGCCCCGCCGATCGCCAGCACCCCGCCGACCCCGTACACCATCGCCATCGCCAGGGCCGTGATCAGGCCCAGCATGCTGAAGAGCAGGGAGCCGAGGACGGCCTGGCGGACGCCCAGGTCGCGGACCCGTCCGGCGCGGTCGGCGAACCCGGCCGACTCCTCGTCCGGGCGGCCGTACAGCTTGACCAGCATCGCGCCGCCGACGTTGAACCGCTCGGTCATGAGGGAGCTCATGTCCGCGTTGTTGTCCATGGCGTCGCGGGAGATGTGGGCGAGCCTGCGCCCGATGAGCTTCGCGGGGACCACGAACAGCGGGACGAGGACGAGGGCGAGCAGCGTCACCTGCCACGACAGGGCGAGCATCGTGACGAGCACCGCCACCACGCTGATCAGGTTCGACAGCACCGACTGGAGCACGGAGGTGATCGCCCGCTGCGCGCCCACCACGTCCGTGTTGAGCCTGCTGATCAGCGAACCCGTCTGCGTGCGCGTGAAGAACGACAGCGGCATCCGCTGCACGTGGGTGAACACCTGGGTGCGCAGCAGGTAGATGACGCCCTCGCCGATCCGCGCGGACAGCCACCGGCCGACCAGCGTCAGCGCGCCCTCCAGGACGGCCAGCCCCGCCGCGGCGACCGCCAGCCACACCACGAGGGAGGCGTCCCCCGGGATGATGCCCTCGTCGATGATGGCCCTGAGCAGGAGGGGGTTGGCGACCACGATGGCGGAGCCGACCGACGTCACCAGGAGGAACCACAGGATCGCCCGCCAGTGGGGGCGGGCGTAGGAGATGATCCGGCGGGTGAGGCCGGGGGGCAGTTGCTTGCCCTTCGCGCTCCCGTCGTTGACGAGGGACCTGTAGGAAGGTCTTCCCGACATCATGGACATGGGCGGCCCCGTTCTTCTCGCTGCTTCGCCACGCATGCGTCAACGCCTCCGCCCGTGCACCGCTTCCCGGGGAGGGCGCGCCGCCCTGCGGGGCGGCCGGTGCGGCGGCCCGGCGCGGGACCGCCCCGGGCCGCCGCGTCAGGGGGCCTCCGGCGGCTCGGGGGGTCAGAGGGAGTGGGCGAGCCGGCCCAGCGCGGCCGTGGTGGAGCGGCCGGGGGTGAACGGCAGCTCCCACGCCTGGGCGCCGAGGGCGTCGGCCCCGCGGATCTTGGCCTGCGTGTACCGGTCCCCGGCGGTGTACGCCAGGGCGGCGGGGTCGAGCGGGCGCAGGAGTTCGGCGTAGGCGGACCAGTCGGCGACCCCGGGCGGGCCCTCGATGACGAAGGAGCCGCTGACGCAGGCGAGCGCGGCCACCGTCTCGGCGCGCTCCTCGGCGGGGTTCACGGGACGTCCGGGCCCCTTCCAGGCGCCCACCCGGCGGTCGGACTCGATGCCCACGACGAGGGGCAGGCCGCGTTCGGCGATGGACCGGAGGAAGCGGACGTGTCCGACGTGCAGGACGTCGAAGGCCCCGGTGACGACGGCGGGCCGCTCCAGGAGTTCGGGCCGCTCGAACCAGTGTGCGACGAGGGGGGTGTCGGCACCGTGCGTCGCGTCCGTGTCCGTCATTCAGCCACCCGTCCCAACAAGCGAGGGCCCCCGTGTCCGATCCGCGCCGACGGGTTCGCCCGAAAGGTCAACGTACCCGTTCGGGGCGGGTATTCCGCCTCCGGGGAGTGTGACCGGGCTCCGCTGCCGCCGGGCAGCCGGCCCGGGGGCGAAGCCGCCGGGGCGTTCGCGCGGGTGCGTGCCGTGGATACGGGGGATCACCGGTGCGGCGACCCCGCGGGAGGGGCCGGGGACGCGCCCCGGGGGAGCGGTGGAGCGGGCGACGAGAATCGAACTCGCATGACCAGCTTGGAAGGCTGGGGTTCTACCATTGAACTACGCCCGCGTGGCGCCGGAGCCTTCGAGTTTCCTCTAGACTCGTGGAGCCGACGGAGACAAGAGTACAGTCTCCCGAGCCGTGGTCGCACCCTCATCCCGGGAGTGCGATCCTTGGTGCGGTGTACGGGGTGTAGCGCAGCTTGGTTAGCGCGCATGCTTTGGGAGCATGAGGCCGCGGGTTCGAATCCCGCCACCCCGACGAAACCATCCGTGGCATCGGCCTCCGGCCGTACGCCGTGGCCCCCTGTGTATCTGCCCTAGACTTGGTGCGATCAGCAGGAAACTGTAAGTCCCAGCCCGTCGCAGGGCACCCCGTGTGAACGTGGTCGTCACGGCCCCGGGGTGCGCTCGTGCATTTCGCCGTTGTGTGTGGTGCGCCTGCGGGCCGACGCGGACACCAGCCGGCAAACCTAGGAGTACCGCCCCGTGAAGACCGATGTCGAGGAGCTGAGCCCCACCCGGGTCAAGCTGACCATCGAGGTGCCCTTCGAGGAGCTCGATCACGCTTTCGACGTGACGTACAAGTCGCTCGCCAAGCAGGTCCGGATCAAGGGCTTCCGCCCGGGCAAGGCGCCGGCGCGGCTGATCGACCGCTACGTCGGCCGCGGCGCGGTGATCAGCGAAGCGGTCAACCACGCCGTCCCGGAGCTCTACAACGAAGCCATCCAGAAGGAGGAGCTCTTCGCGCTCGGCCAGCCCGACGTGGAGGTCACCAAGCTGGAGGACAACGAAGAGCTCGCGTTCACCGCCGAGGTCGACGTCCGCCCCAAGTTCGAGGTCGAGAACTACAAGGGCATCGAGGTGACCGTCGACAGCGCCGAGGTCACCGACGAGCAGGTCGACGAGCAGGTCGGCACGCTGCGCGAGCGCTTCTCCACCCTGGTCGGGGCCGACCGCCCCGTCGAGACCGGTGACCACCTGTCCATCGACCTCTCCGCCGCGATCGACGGCGAGAAGCTCGAGGACGTGGCGGTCAGCGGCTACTCCTACGAGGTCGGCACCAACGCCATGCTGGAGGGCCTCGACGAGACCCTCGTGGGCATGGAGGCCGGCGGCGAGGCCACCTTCAAGACCACCCTCGTCGGTGGTGAGCACGAGGGCAAGGAGGCGGACGTCACCGTCACCGTGCACAGTGTGAAGGTCAAGGAGCTCCCCGAGCTGGACGACGAGTTCGCCCAGCTGGCCTCCGAGTTCGACACGATCGAGGAGCTGCGCGACGACGTGCGCAAGCGCATGTCGGAGGTCCGCCGCCTCCAGCAGCTCTCCGCGGCCCGTGACAAGGCCCTGGAGCAGCTGATCGAGTCCGTCGACGTGCCGCTGCCCGACGCGGTCGTCGACGAGGAGATCACCCGCCGTCGCCAGAGCCTGGAGCAGCAGCTCGCCCAGGGCGGTCTCACCAAGGAGGCCTACCTGGAGTCGCAGGAGAAGACCGAGGAGGAGTTCGACGAAGAACTCACCACGGGCGCGCGCTCGGCCGTCAAGGCCGGGTTCATCCTCGACCAGCTGGCGATCCAGGAGGACCTGAGCGCCGACCAGGGCGAGCTCAGCCAGTACGTGTTCGAGCAGGCCCAGCGCATGGGCGTGAGCCCGGACCAGCTGGCCCAGCACCTGGTCGAGTCCAACCAGATCCGCGTCGCCTTCACCGAGGTCGTCCGCGGCAAGGCCATGGACCTGGTCCTGGCCGGCGCCCGGGTCACCGACGAGGACGGCAACGTCATCGAGCAGGAGAACGCCGAGGAGACCGCGGCCAAGGCCGCCGCGGTCGCCGCCGAGGAGTCCCTCGAGGTCATCGAGGACGACGCCGAGGAGGCCGAGGCCCCCGCAGCCGCGGCCGACGCGGCCGGCGACGACAAGCCCGAGGAAGCCAAGTAGGCTTCGCCCGGCGTGCACGGGCCCCGACCGACCCCGCGGGTCGGTCGGGGCCCGATGTGTTCGCTGGTGGAGGAAAGTGCTGTACGGGCCCTGCGCCACCCTGCGCTCAAAGCGAACAGGGACGGTATCCGGACGAGCCCGGCTTCCGTCGGCGTTAGTGTCGCTGTATCGCAACCGTTTCGATTCCGGAGCAGGTGACGAGAGTGCCGCCGACCTTTGATGAGTCCCCGCGATTCGACGCTCGTACGTCCGAGTCGCAGATTTCCCCTTTTATTGAGCAGACGCCTCAGCGCCTGTTGCGCCAGCGAATCGTTTTCCTCGGCCAGCAGGTCGACGACGAGATCGCCAACCGCCTGGTTGGTGAGCTCCTGCTGCTGTCCGCCGAGGACCGCCAGCGGGACATCACCCTGTACATCAACTCGCCGGGTGGGTCCGTGACCGCGGGCATGGCGATCTACGACGTCATGCAGTACATCCCCAACGATGTCCGTACCGTCGGCATCGGCATGGCCGCGTCCATGGGCCAGATGCTCCTGTGCGCCGGCGCCCCCGGCAAGCGCTACGCGCTGCCGCACACCCGGGTCATGATGCACCAGCCGTCCGGGGGCATCGGGGGCACCGCCTCCGACATCCGGATCCTGGCAGACCAGCTGCTCTACGTGAAGAAGATGTTCATCGAGAAGATCTCCGAGCACACGGGGCAGACGGTCGAGCAGATCGAGAAGGACGCCGACCGCGACCGCTGGTTCACCGCTCAGGCGGCCAAGGAGTACGGCTTCATCGACGAGGTGCTCGAGGGCACCCTCGACGTGACCAGGTGACCGTACCCAGAGTTGACCCGTCGGACCTGGTCCCAGGAACGGCGCAGTGCGTGGAAGGCGTGAAATGACCGAGTACAACCCCAGTCTCATCGGCGGCGCGGCCTCGATGGCTCCCCAGAGCCGCTACGTCCTGCCGTCCTACGTGGAGCGGACGTCGTACGGCGTCAAGGAGATGAATCCGTACAACAAGCTCTTCGAGGAGCGGATCATCTTCGTCGGCGTGCAGATCGACGACACGTCGGCCAACGACCTGATGGCCCAGCTCATCACCCTTGAGCAGCTCGACTCCGAGCGGGACATCCAGATGTACATCAACTCGCCCGGTGGGTCGTTCACGTCCCTCATGGCGATCTACGACACGATGCAGTTCGTGCGCCCCGACATCCAGACGGTGTGCATCGGCCAGGCCGCGTCGGCAGCCGCGATCCTGCTCGCGGGAGGCACGGCCGGGAAGCGCGGCGCGCTCCCCAACGCCCGGATCCTGATCCACCAGCCCGCGACCGAGGGCATGCACGGCCAGGCCAGCGACATCGAGATCCAGGCGAACGAGATCACCCGTATCCGTACGCAGCTGGAGACCACCCTGGCCCGCCACACCGGTCGTACGCCGGAGCAGGTCTCCAAGGACATCGAGCGGGACAAGATCCTCACGGCGGAGGAGGCCAAGGAGTACGGCATCATCGACTTCGTGCTGCCGTACCGCAAGGCCTCCCTCAAGTAGGGGTGTGACGGAGCCGAAAGTCCTTCCGCGGCCCCCTGCGAACGGAGTGTTCCGCCGGGGATTTTCGGCAGTGGTGAAGCGTGGGCCGGACCGGCCCTTGACCCGCCTGGGGGAGCCCGGTGGTGAAGCCGGTCCGGTTTTTCGCTTAGTCTGGCGGAGAGCGACACACAGATCGCCCCGTCCGTGACCTTCGTGGACGGGTACGGGAGATTCGACTTCCGTGCGGTTTCGCGTCAGAGCGGCACCGGCGGGGCGGCCTTAGTTTTGAGGAGTGGCTGGGTGGCACGCATCGGCGACGGCGGGGACCTGCTGAAGTGCTCATTCTGCGGTAAGAGCCAGAAGCAGGTGAAGAAGCTCATCGCCGGCCCCGGCGTGTACATCTGCGATGAGTGCATCGACCTGTGCAACGAGATCATCGAAGAGGAACTCGCCGACGCCACCGAGCTGTCGTGGGACTCGTTGCCGAAGCCGCGGGAGATCTACGAGTTCCTGGACTCGTATGTGATCGGTCAGGACCAGGCGAAGAAGGCCTTGTCGGTGGCG